>CBDFFH010000047.1:0-206683 GCA_965246715.1 Chamaesiphon sp.
GGAAACTGGCAGATGGGAGACAGATGAAGATGCTAGGCAAGAAGGGTCAACAAGTTAAGCTATCAGGTTTAGAGGGCGTGGTTACGGCTTCCTGGTTCTACTTAAAACGGGATGGTAAGTTGGAGAAAAGATTTGTGATTTCGACCCGCGCTCTTAAAGGCAGTACGATTGCTTGGTGGGGCAGTCGTCGATGGGCAATTGAAGGATTTTTCAAGACTGCTAAATATCGATTTGGGCTGGCTAGCTTCGGTCAACAAACACTTTTAGGTGTATACCGTTGGCTGCTTCTGAGCTTTATTAGTTTTGTACTCACCCACTGGGTCTATTTATCCTCAAACGTAAGCCTTCCGCCTGAGTGGAGACAGGAATCTGAGCTGGCACTTCAACAGTTAATGCCACAGATCGCAGTGAGTTTACTTTTAGTAGAAATCGATCGGAAGCGAGACTTTCTGCTCTCGCAGGGTCTTGCCTTGGAATTAGTCTCGATCTAAATCTAGTACTTATATTCTGGTGCAAGATGTGAGTATATCGATCGATTGCCAAGTGAGTACGCTAGCGTACAATACGATCGATACCCAATATTTTGACACATCCCCCTTCAGATTCCATGAATATCAGAATTGGTAACGGTTATGACATCCATCGGTTAGTGCCCGATCGACCATTAATTCTCGGTGGTGTTAAAATCGAACACGAACTAGGGCTTTTGGGACATAGCGATTCTGATGCGTTGACACATGCGATTATGGATGCGATGTTGGGCGCATTGAGTTTAGGCGATATCGGGCATTATTTCCCCCCCACCGACGATAAGTGGAAGGGTGCAGATAGTATCGAACTCTTAAAACAAGTAGACAAATTAATACGCGATCGCGGTTGGCAAATTGGTAATCTCGATACTGTAGTCGTCGCCGAACGCCCGAAACTCAAACCACACATCCATGCCATGCGCGATCGCTTGGCACAAGCCTTACAATTAGAACCAGACCAAGTTGGTGTCAAGGCTACAACTAATGAAAAATTAGATGCTACCGGACGCGAAGAAGGCATCTGTGCATACGCTGTCGTCTTGTTAATCAAGCAATAATCCTAATATTTTCTCTGCGCCCTCTGCGCCTCTGCGGTTAAAAGAAAATCATATGTTGAAATCTATCTGGCAACGGTTGTCGATCTTCGTAATTATCATTGCGATCGCCTTAAGTAGTTGTCGGCAATTAATTAATGCTACTTCTGCTGAGAATACCAATCGGCTAGTTTTTACAATTGGTAGCGATCCAAAGACATTTAACTCAGCATTAAGTAATTCATTGCCAAGAATATTTGATTATGTAGATGAAGGATTGATCTCAGAAAACTCTAAAGGTGAGATCGAGCCAGCGTTAGCAGAATCCTGGCAGGGATCTCCTGACGGTAAATCGATTACTTTCAAACTTAGAAAGAATCTCAAATGGTCGGATGGAGTTCCATTAACAGTTGATGATGTTTTATTTACATTCAATGATATTTACTTAAGTAAAACTATTCCTACCGATACTCAGGATGGTCTCAGAATTGGGAAAGAGCGCAAGTTACCTACAGTTAAAAAAATAGCTGCCGATCGTATTGAATTTACCACTCCAGAGCCATTTGCACCCTTTTTGCGCTCGCTTGGTGTGGGTATCATGCCAGCACACAAATTATCCAAGACGATTACGCAAAAGGATAGTGCTGGAAAGCCAGAATTTTTGAGTACTTGGGGGATTAATACCAACCCTAAAGATTTAGTTGCTTGTGGGATGTTCGTATTGGATTCGTACACACCAGGAGAAAGATTGGTATTTAAGAAAAATCCTTATTATTGGCGTAAAGACGATCGAGGAAAACAACAACCATATATCGATCGCGTCGTCTGGCAAATTGTCGAATCTCCAGATACGTCATTAGTACAGTTTCGATCGGGAGATTTAGACGCATTTGGGGTCTCGCCCAGCTTCTTTTCTTTAATTAAAAAAGGTGAGAAACAAGGCGGGTACAAAGTATACAATGGTGGCCCATCTTCGTCAACCACATTTATGTTTTTCAACCTAAATCAAGGCGAACGTGATGGTAAACCTCTACTCGATCCAGTCAAATCGCGCTTGTTTAATAATGTTAAATTTCGTCAGGCGATCGCTTATGGACTCAATCGCCAACGAATGATTACTAATATCTATCGAGGATTGGGTTCGCCACAAGATTCACCGATTTCGGTATCGAGTCCCTATTATCTATCACGCGCACAGGGATTGCCTTCTTATGATTATAATCCCAAAAAAGCTAAAGAGTTACTATTAGCAGCCGGCTTTAAATATAACGAACAAGGTCAAGCGATCGATGAAGATGGCAATCGAGTACGATTTACACTATTAGTCGGTGCTGGCAGTAAATCTGGAGAAGCTGTTGGTACGCAAATCAAGCAAGATCTAGGTGCGATCGGGGTAGAAGTTGATTTTACACCTGTTGCGTGGAGTTTGATCGTTGATAAGCTCGATAACTCGCTCAATTGGGATGCGATTATTATGAGCTTTACCGGTGGTATCGAACCGAATGATGGTGCTAATCTGTGGTCGATTAATGGTTCTTCGCATGTCTTCAATCTCAATCCTCAAAAGGGCAATCTGATTACCAATCATCAAGTTGCTGATTGGGAGAAAAAGATCGACGAAATATATATTCAAGCGGCACAAGAATTAAATGAGGAGAAACGTCGCAAGTTATACGTTGAATCCCAAATCATTACTCAACAGAATCTACCTTTTATTTATTTAGTCAATCCGTTGTCATTATCTGCAATTAAAGACCGAATTAAGGGAATTAATTATTCACCAAGCAATGGTGTTAAAGGTGCATTTTGGAATTTGTATGAGTTGAGAGTAGCTGCTGAGTGATTGCTTGATTTTGCGTCCTTTGCAGAACTTGCGGATAGTTGTGTTAAAAAGCAGACTCTGTGCCAGACCTGTGACGAATATCATAGCCTTGCCACAAAGCATTATGGTACAATATAACTACCGTATTCGATCGGGAGCTAGACTATGCTAAGCCATCACACCAACATTCCAAATCAGCGACTGGGAACGCAGTATCGACATGGAGACGTGATGATCCAACGGATCGATCGATTGCCGCTGCACGTACAGCAACGAGTTGGTGCGACGCTCGCACATGGGGAAGTTACCGGGCACAGCCATCGCTTCGCACAGCCTGAGACAGTTCAACTGTGGGAACGCGGTAACGATCGATTTCTAGAAGTCAAAGCGTCCAGCGCCGCATTAATCCACGAAGAACACCAACGCATCGATATTCCGCAAGGGGTTTACCGCTTTTGGAAACAGCGCGAATATAGACCAGATGCCTTCGTGGAGGTTGAGGACTGATGCGGAGATTGATGTCTAATGGACGAGTCCCAAAAAGATCGGCTCCACTACCCTCGAACGTCATCCAAGAGCCAATTTCTGGAGATCGTGCCCGCACCCTAATTTTGGCACATCGCGCCCAAGCTGGAATGCGGGTTTTGGGTCATTTAAATCTGCGGGGAGCAGCAGATATTTACCAGCTTCCCGAAAATCTGACCTGTGAAAGCTTAGATATTAGCGACTGTCCGAATATTACAAACCTGCCGAAAGGTTTGCACGTCACCCACTGGATCGAATTAGCTGGGAGTGGGATTGCCAATCTCCCAGCGGGACATGGCTTCTTCCTGCGCTGGCGCGGCGTACATGTTAGCGATCGCATTGCCTTTGCTGACTCCCTGACTGGACAAGAGATCCTGAGAATCGATAATGTTGAGATTCGCCGCATCTCGATCGAGCGGTTGGGCTATGATACATTTTTACAACAAGTCGGTGGCGTGATTCACGATCGCGACACCGATGCAGGTGGCGAACGTCAACTGATTTGCATCGCCTTTGACGATGACGAGCCGTTAATGCTCCTGAAGGTAATTTGTCCCTCAACGGGACACATTCACGTCCTCCGCGTCCCACCTTACATGCGAACCTGTCATCAATCCGCAGCTTGGATCGGCGGATTTGACAATCCCGATGACTATCTGCCTGCGATCGAGGCGTAGTTTCGACTTATAAGAGATAGATGGATCGTTCATTCCAAAGGTTTCTGAAGGATCGTAATTATTCGATCGAGAACCTCATCAATCTTCTCCCGATTTAACAGCGCAATTTTCCTAATAATATTATCCCTATTAAGAGCCTTGCTGAAGAGTTTCTAGAGATCTTGCTAAGCTTTATCTTCCTCCTCATTAAGCCATATTTCTGCTAGCGATGATTCACTGAGAGATTGCCAGTCTCGAACTACTCGATCCGATCGTTCTTTATCTACTTCCAGCGCATGTGGTTGCGATTCGATCGCTGGCTAGAATCTATTGCTAGATTGACTAGACCAAAAATAGTGCTGAGGGAAGATTAAATCGATGACAATAAATTCACCCAAATCTCGATCGACTAATTCGGGTTTGATACTTTCACACAAGTTTTGACGGTCGAGATCGTAACTCGCTTAAACTCTAGTTTTTTGACGCGCAGGAGCGGTAGGAATTTCTTGACCCTTTTCCTGATAATCTTCTTTCACTAACTCCCAAGCTAGTTTTAGTTCCTCGATTGCTGCTTGAGGTGTATCGCCAAAAGCTGAAATATTAGGAAGTTCTTGCAGATGTGCGAGCCAATCTTCCTGTTCATCGAGATATAAATTAATCGTGAACCCATTAAAATCATATCGATCGATAGTCATAATTCTTCTGCCTCTATATAGTCTAAGAATTGTTGTATTTGATATAGTTTTGCTTTGCCATCCCTACGCGGTTGAATGGGTAAAGGTTGACCCGTAGGCGAACACCATAAGCGATGACTTCCCCTCTGACGGCTAAACTCCCAGCCATTCTGACTTAGGAGGGTTTCAAATTCATCAAAAGTCAAATTGTCTGGATTTTCCCTAGCTTTTTGTAAAAGTTTCTCTTTTTTCGTCATTATTCGAGCAACAGGATTGACCTACATTCTATCGAAAATACGCAGACCAATCCCGAACCCGCACAGACGTGTTTTGCATTCTGAGAGGTAGTTTCAACCGCCGCAAAGCAGTATTACAAAAAGAAAGAAGGGAAAAGAGCAAAGGGCTAAGAAGTACCCGACTACAGACAAAACGTAAACCAATATCGTTATTGCGAAACGACGCAACATGATGGTAGGCGGACTTTGCACCATGAGCCACAATTTCAATCGCAGGCGATCGTCAATCGCCACTTACGAAGCCATAACTGGCTGAACGAACCGCTTCACCTCCCCACAAGCAATATAAGACTTGCCATCAGGCCCCGTTTTAATCTCATCCACTACATATAGCATCCCTTCCTCCCGAACCGATCGCGGAAAGCGCATATTCCAATCTGGTTCGTAACCATCAGCCACTACCCGCGCCCGCAGCTTACTACCATCCTTCACACACTGCACCAATACGCCATCGCCCACCGAGTCAGTCGTCGGCAGATCCGCAGCCGTTGGTGCCCCTTTAGCAGCCTTGCCCGTACTAACACGCGATCGAACGGTATGACTACCAGAGGCAAAAGTATCTACCTCACCTGGCTTAATCAACCGCGAAATCTGGCCTTGAACTCGATAAAAACCACCAGCAGTAAGTTCCAATTTCTCGGCTGTATAGCGCGCCCCTTCCGCCCGAATCGCGCGGGGAAACTGCACGTTCTTTGTAGAATCGTAACCGTCGGAGATGGCCTTGACCCGCAATTTGCCACCTTCGCGCACACATTGCAGCTCGACACCCGTACCGACTTCACTAGTCTTGGGCAAGGCAAAAACTTCGTCGCCTGCTGTAACACCCCGCCCTGCTAGATCGCTGCGATTGCGGCTGAGTGTTTGATAGCTCTGATCTCGCAGTTCCTTTCGTCCGGCATTGCCTAATGCTCCTTGGGCGATCTGACCCGCGAAATACTCAAGCTGCTCGATTTCTTCAGCAATTTCAAAGTTCTCGTTGAGTCCGCGACTTTGAAGGTCGAGGATTAGCGCCCGCAGCACTCGTTCCGCTTCTGGGCGATTGCCTTGCTCGGCGAGGGTGAGGGCGGTTTCTTTGGCTTTGGCGATCGTCAGATGGCTCAATTCCAGCATGACATCACTCGATGCCGAATTTGCAGATTCCTCGATCGAACCCACCGTAGCGAAAATTTCCGTGCTACCCGAGACGCTTTGGATCGCACCATTTTGCACGATGTCAGCTGTGTAATGTAGTTTCATCACTGCCAATCGACCGACTGGTGCATTCGCGATCGCGAGTTTCAAGCCCAACAGCTTATCTTCACCTTCATACAGATCGCCCAACGTCAATACTGTCGCACCTGTGGGGGTTTGGCTGACTTGCGCCAAACTCAACGTATCTACCAAGCTGACACCTGGAGCTAATTCGATCGTCACTACCAAATTTTGACCGACGACAGCACGCAAACTGTCCAATTCGATACTAAAAACTTCGCTGGCATCATCGATACTTTGGATGAAGTAGAAATTACCATTGGCTGCGCGAGCCATGCCAATTAACAAGTCTTCATTAAAACTTTGACCGAAGCCCAAAGTTGTCGTGGTAATCCCTTGCTCCGCTTTTTGCCCCGATGTGGTCGCGAGCACGGTGGGATCGGAAATTCCCATATTCGCATAACCGTCGGTCAAGAGTAGGACGCGGTTGATGCGTTGCGGGTCGAGGTTGGTTTTGACATAATCGCAACCCTTGAGCCATCCGCCAGATAAATTGGTCAGTCCACCCGCACGTACTCGCTGGATTGCTTTTCTAAGCGCACTTTTATCAGTTACGGCTTGAGGGGGTACGACGGTATCTACCGCATCATCATAGACAACGATCGAGAAAGTATCGTTAGCGGTCAATTGCTCTACTACCGATTCCGCCGCCTGAAGTGCGTGATGTAGCGGCGCACCGGCCATCGAACCGGAACGATCGATCGCGAGTGACAAATTGAGGTTGCGGCGCGGCGCTTCTGGCAGATCCGCCCGCAATCGGAGCAGAATATTCGTATGCAATCCAGTACCCGTCGATAAGATTGCGGGATCGAAATTGGAACTCGTATTAATCATGCTTTATCTTGCTGATGAATGTGAATGCTGCGTCTAGCATTCCCCCAAACGCCCAGCTACATCACACCCGATGACATGACTGGCTGTAATCGAGCCAATCGCGTTAACTCTTGGCAAACAAAATCTGAAGATGGGCTGGGCAATTCGGTGAGGTAGCAATCGCTGAGGGCGCAGAGAAAACCTTGAATCGGGGTGTGAATATTTGCAGCGGTTTTTAAAAACGAATGCCACTGAGATCCATCCGTACCGTAAAACTCTATCAGGTAAAGAGCTGCTAAATACTCGGCGAGGGGGTCGAGACAAAAGCGGAATTGTTGCTGGGAGGTGCCGACGGGTTGAATTAGATAGAGGCGGTGTTCGAGGTAGTCTAGGGATGTTTCGGGTTCGGTGATGCCAGCATTAGCCAACTCGCGAACTAGATCTTCCCGCAGGACTAAATGGGGCTGATATGTCGGATGCAGACATTGCCATGCGACTATTTTAGCTACTTGATGGACTACGCGATCGGGTAAGCGATCGATCGTGATATCGCGGTTGAGTTCGTTGAGATAACCCAGCATCAAACCTGGCACGGTAGCCGGAATATTGCCAGGTTGGGACATCATCTGTTCGGCATATAATTTTGCCAGGAGGACGGTAGTTTGTCCTTGTCCGACCATTTGCGAGAGTCGGGTACAAATGTTAAAAAATTCGGGGTCGGTAAATTTATCGCGATAACCGCGTTGCATGAAATAAGCTTCCATAAAGGAGGATAGTTTGTTTTTTTCTAACCGCAGGGGTTTGACGATCGTTTTATTGACCCTACCTAATTTTTCCTCAATGCGGGAAGTGACGATCAGCGCATTGACGGCAAAGTCTGGCGATTCCGGTTGAATCGAATCGCGGGTAGTAGGGTTGAGTTCGGAGAATCGATCGATGATGACTAAAATTCGCCGCTGGCGCAGCAGTTTATTCAATAATTCCAAACACAGCGGTTCCGGCTCGTCGATGAGTAACTGTAATTGACCGCTAATAGCTTCGATGAGCGGGGATTTGCCCTCAACGGTGCGAAAGTCTTCTTCTAATAAAACGGGTAACATCACATGCTCGCACAGCCGCTCTGACTCAGCTTCAGCCATACCCCACTGCGCGATTTGACAGGCTAAACTAGTTTTGCCCGCCCCACCTTCACCCCAAATCAACAATCGATTACGCTGTTTGCTAAAGGTACTCCGGAGATTATCGGGCGTAAGTTGCGGTTGAGTATCGCCGTTGACGACTACAGGAATGGGCAGATGACAACTGCGCTGAGCGACTGTCTCCCGTTGCACGAATTGTGCCCTCGCCGTTGGCAGATATTTGGCCACCCAGGCATCCAATACGCGCGGATGATAATGCCACCAGCCGACGCATAAAACATATCTCAGCGGGACGTTAATGCCGATTAACGGGATCGAAAAGTCAGTATAGGGTTTGAGCGCATTATTGATTTTGAGGATCCATAATGGGGCTATTTGCAGGATTGAGAACGATAGCAATGGTACCACTGTAAGATAGGCCGCAATCCCCATGACGATCTTATGCTCTAGGAGCCAGGCGATCGATTTATCCAACCACCGGGTTTCTTTTTCGGCCTGAAGTGCCGAGAGCGGACGGCGGATGCTGGCGATGCCCGATTCGGCGTAGAGATCGTGACGTTCTTCTAATAATTTTACTGCTGGTGTAAATGTCTCGATCGCGCTATCTAATTGCGCCCAGGAGAGTTTGCGTTCGCGATCCTGAAATCCCCCACCGATATTGCCTAATGCTCTAACTGCAGCAAATTCGACGTATTTCTCCGGCACGTTCAATAATTTAGTCAGTTCGGGTACCGCAACTTCTGCCAAGTTAATCAACTCAGGGATGGCAACTACCCCATCAATACCCATTGCCCCCAGCGCATTTGCGGCATTCGCTTGTACTTGTGGATCGATATCGCTCAAGGCTTTGACTAATGCAGGTATGGTAACTTTTACATCTACCCCAATTTGCCGCAATGCATACGAAGCATAGATCCGCACATACGAACTGCGGTCTTGCAGCGATCGAATCAAATCTGGTTCCGCCGCTCTGGCACCAACGCCGATATTCCCCAATGCCAACGTCGCATACAAGCGCACCTGCTCGTCCGGATCGTGCAAGGCATTAATTAAAGCGGGTACGGCAGCTCCAGCTTCTACACCCAACTCGCTTAAGACCGCAGTTACATTCAACCGCAGGATCTGGTTATCGTTCTGGATGGCGGTAATCAAGGCAGGGATAGCCGGAGCACCAATTTTGACCAAACTATCGATCGCGGCACGTTGAAGCCGGACGCTCCGATTGCTGAGCAATTCGACGAGCGGTGCTACTTGTCGATCGATCTCGGTGCCCGATCCTGTTGTCTGCGCCCAACTCGGCGGTATCCACAGCAGGAGACAGATCCAGTACATGAGGAAAATGCGAACGCCACAATGCCAAATGCGGCAGCCGCTCGAACCGCGAGTTGTCAAGTTGGGGCAAAACCAGGGCACGGCAAATTATCGGTAGTGATTGGGTTCATTTTAGCAAACTGGGAATTAGCACATTCGATCGACGAGATTTGCTACTGTCAATTCTACTAATTAGATACACTCTGTCCAGATCGATCGATTGCATTTTGTAAAAACCTCGTCCATTCAGCAGCCAACGGTACTTCTGTAAACGGAATATCGATCTCCTCACCATCTTGCAGTTGAAATTGCAGATTAATTTTTTTACCTTTATTGGGTAATTTATCTAAATCTACTGGCAAATTATCTACCACCAATCGGATCGCATCTACTCGATCGAGACTAAAAGTTTGCAGATCTTTAGGTTCGGCTTTTGTCGGCTTACCCCAACTAATCTCGCGATCTTTCATCCCCATCACCGCATAGATATCATATTTAGCTCGATCGAATCCCACCGCCCAACGTTGATAAGCTTCGAGTTTATGATATTCGTCATAACCCGCCTTTGCCAGCCAGATAAACATTCCCAACAAAGGGAGCCACATTAAACTACGTTCCATATATTTGTGATTAGTTATTTGTTGTAATTCCCCTCCCAGGAGGGGTGCCCGATAGGGCAGGGTGGGTTCCGGGGTTCCCCCTACTCACACAGCTCATCCGCTAGCTCGAAATTCGCCGTCACCGCCTGAACGTCATCCAAAGCTTCAAGCACCTCTACCAGCTTAAGCAATTGCTTCCCCTGCTCCGCATCCGTCACCACCACCATCGTTTGAGGAATCCATCGCGATTCGGCATCGCTAACAGTAAACCCCTGAGTAGTCAATGCTGTACTCAAATGTTCGAGATTAGCTACTTCAGTAAATACTTCCGCACCAGGATTTTCCACATCGTCTAGCAACTCATAAACATCCGCACCCCCAGCTAAAGCCGCTTCCAAGAGTGTATCCTCATCGACTTCACCCTCGATCGAACAAACCCCCTTGAGGTCGAACATCCACCCCACACAGCCCATTTCCCCCAGATTACCACCGCGTTTGGTAAATGCCGATCGTAGATCTGCCGCCGTGCGGTTGCGATTGTCTGTCAGCGCCTCGACGATAATTGCTACTCCTCCAGCACCATAACCTTCATAGCGGATTTCTTCCAGCTCGGCATTATTGTCTGATTTTCCCGCACCCTTTGCGATCGCCCGATCGATGTTATCGTTGGGAATACCTGCGGCTTTGGCTTTATCGATCGCTGTTCGCAGCTGGAAATTACCATCGGGATCGGGGATACCATTGCGGGTGGCGACGATAATTGCCCGCGATAATTGGGTAAATGTTTTCCCGCGTACCGCATCGACTCGCGCTTTTTGTCGCTTAATAGTTGCCCATTTACTATGACCTGCCATATCGATCGATTTGCTTCTAAAATTGGAATCTGGATTGCTCTAATTTTACTCGTAATCTTGGTGGGATGTACGCCAGTCCAGCGAGATACGACGGGGGTGACCCATCTGACACTATGGCAGGGCATCAATCCACCCCCAAATCGGGATGTATTTCAGAAATTAGTAACTAAATTTAATCAACAACATCCAGACATTCAAGTCGAGTCTTTGTATGTCGGACAAGCAGATCAACAATTACCTAAAATCCTGGCAGCAGTAGTCGGTGATGCTGCCCCAGATTTATTATGGTTTGGATCGATGTTAACCGGACAATTGGTCGAACTAGATGCGATCGAGCCTTTAGATAAATTCTGGAATGGTTCGCCAGTAAGTAAGCAAATCGATCCGGCTTTACGCGAATCGATGGAGTACGAGCGACAGCTGTGGTCGGTACCTTTTGGCACAAATAATGTCGGAATCTTTTATCGTCCGAGCTTATTCAAAGCTGCTGGAATTCAACATGTCCCAACTAATTGGACAGAATTGCGAGCGACTGCCAAACAGCTTACACGCGATACCAATGGTGATGGTAAAGTCGATAAATATGGGATGTTACTCCCATTAGGTAAAGGCGAATGGACGGTATTTACCTGGTTGCCATTTATGTGGAGCGCTGGCGGCGAGATTCAAGTTAGTAATGCAAATTCGACTACCAAAATCGATAATCCTGGCTCGATCGCGGCTTTAGATTTATGGCATAATCTCATCCAAGATGGCAGTGCGATTTTATCCTCACCCGAACGCGGTTACGAACTCGATAATTTCATGGCTGGTAAAGTAGCGATGCAATTAACTGGCCCCTGGACATTGGGACAATTGGCAGGTTGCAAAGATGTTGACTATGGAGTAATGCCGATTCCTGTTCGCGATCTCGCGGCAACTAGTGTCGGTGGAGAAAATTTATTTATGATGAAAGGTCATCCCAAACATCAGCAGGCTGCTTGGCAGTTTATGGAATATGTATTAAGTCAAGAGTTTCAAACTGAATGGGCATTAGGCACTGGATATTTACCTGTAAACCTTAAATCTCGTCAGCAGTCTATTTACCAGGAATATATTAACAAAACACCTGCAACTCAAGTGTTTTTAGACCAAGCTAAATATGGTAGACCCCGTCCGATCGCTCCTGGTTACAGTCAGATATCAGAAAATTTAGGCCGCGCGATCGAGTCTGTATTACTGAATAAAAAATCTCCACAAGAAGCCCTGAAAAACGCACAAGCAAGACTAGATTTAAGTCTCGGCCTTTAGTTTTAAATTAACTGTTGGTTAGGACATATCCCCGACTTCTCTGAAGAAGTCGGGGATATCGTAGCACTAGGGTATTTCCGACCGTTTGTTTAGGTTTCCACAGCCTGAGTTTTCAATCCTACCAAATCGCCAGCGGCAGTTTTACCGACGATATACACCTCGATCTCGACTTCTCCGACGCGAAAAACTTGAACTTCTGATAAATTAGCTTCGATCGTGCTAACTAATTTTTGATAGCGATCGACACTTGCCAATTCTTCTGCACCATACCAGTTTTCAGTTTCCAGTGCTGGGGCAAAAAAATCTTTGAGTGCGATCGTTTCGATCGACTTATCTGTGGTCAAATCTTTAAACAAAGCTGATGGTGTTAGTTCGGTGCCTTTACTCCAGGTAATAACTTCAAATGGATAATCCGACTCACTCGTCCACACTAAATCTGCAGTAGCTTGTTTCAATCGATCGATAATTTCTGCTGTCATCATCCGATTTTAACTGATAGATTGTTCGCGAGCTATTGAGGTGCTAACTAAAGATTATTTTTTGGGATTCGGCGCTGATGTTTCGGGGAAATAAATACTCAGCGCCGAAACGTGCATCTTGAGAGGTTTCCAGTGAGGATTGCTCGCAGGTAATGCCACCCGATCTCCAGTAACAGCTTTTAAGTCTGCCGGAAAGCTTCTACCTGCGGTGTAATCGGCATCGACACTAATACTCAGTCCAGTATAACGAGCTTGTATTTTAGGGGGAAGATCGATGACTTGATTGCCATAATCCCAATACAAACCCGTAATTTTAAACTCACCTAACACCTGACGCAGTGTTGCCAAACTCGTCCCGATGCCGATGCCCTCGACGGTTTTCCAAGTGGGATCGTTAATAATTACTTGGAAGGGGCGGAGTTTTTTGGCATTTCGCCATGCTACTGTAATAGATCGATTTTTCCCCAAAGAGATCGCCGTACCGGGAAATTCAACTTGTCCTTCGGCACCATAAACTTTTTTGGCAGTCAACCGCTGTTTGCCGAAGAGTTTCACCAACTCAGCATATGTCGTATCTTGTGTAATTGGGCCGACTCGTTTGCCAGGAACGATTGTGGTATCGAGTGGGGAGATTTTTGGTGCGGTAGCGGCTGGAGGTGGCAATGCTACTTTAGTCGGTGTATTCGCCCCTGCGAGATCGGTTACAAGCCAACTTAAACATAGGCTTACAGCAACGATCGAAATTTGCCGGAGCTGACGGAATGAATCTAACTGGATGCAATTCATACACTCTTTATCATGCGGTTGAGCTAAATCTAGAATGTCGGCTGGCACTATCTGGGCGATCTGGGGGAATAATAGATAGAGTGAGAGTGTCGATCGCGTAGCGACGGCACCAACCATCTTTTTATAGCTTACAACTACTGCTAGCTCTCTACCTACATTGGAATATGCCTGAACTCGATGTCAACTTACCCAGCACTCGACAAACCCAAGGCTTGATCAAGGACAAAATTGGTGTAGAAATTAAGTTGATCACTAATGATGTCTTCAGCGGCAAAATTGTTTGGCAAGATTCTGATTATTTCTTCTTCGCCGATGCTAACGACCAAAAAATCTTAATTTCTCGTCATGCGGTCGCTTATATCAAGCCGATGGGCTGATTTTGGCGAGCTGCTATCTCAATTACTTCAGCAGACGAGACACTTAATCCGGAAATTTATTCAGATCGATCGCTGATTACTTGCTTGATGGGCTGAAGGAGCGGCACTTGGAGGATCGGAATCTCGATTTCGCCTTTGGCGATGCGATCGAATGCGGTTTGTTCTTCACTCGAGCCGATTACCAAGCAGCTATCACCGATCTGAAAAGTCGTACCACCATTGGGATAATTGATTTGCCTACCATCCTCCCGTTGAATGGCCACAATTGTAGCTCCTGTGAGCGGACGCACGCTCGCACTGGCGATCGAATTACCGATCAGCGGCGAAGTCAGGGAGAGTCGATACCAGCGGCGATTCATTCCCAATGTCGCAGCCTGGATACTTCTAGACATTTCTCCTGGGGTAATTTCTGGGCGTAATTCTAGATAGTGAGAATTGCGAATTGTTTTAAATTGTCGCTCGATTTGGGTTGCAGACAATCCGACTTTTACCAATAGGTGAGAGGCCATCTCCAAGCTAGCTTCAAATTCTGGTTGCACGACTTCGCGACTACCTAGTTGATAGAGTAATTCGATATCTTTATACCGATCTGCCCGCACGACGATATCTAGATCGGGAGAAATTTCGAGTGCGTGTTTGAGACACATCCGCGTACTCATCGCATCGGGTAGGGCAATCGCCATCGCTTGCGCGCGATCGATTCCGGCTTTGGTCAGTACGGGAATACTTACGGCATTCCCATAGACATAGGGAATTCCGGCATCCCGCAATTTTTGAATCGCGGCTTCTGACTCTTCGATCACGACGACAGGGATATTCTGCTCGGCAAGTAATGTCACCAGACTTTGCCCCATCCGCCCATAACCGCAAATGACGATCGGATGTTCGTTTGCCGTATTTTCCGACACTTCTTGGGGCTGCTCGGTGGGTTTGAACCACCGATCGAGGACAGGGACGGTTTCGATCCAGTTAAATAGACTGGGAATCAATCTGAGGATAAATGGTGTTACTACCAACGTCACCGCAGTAGTCCCCAATAGCAACAGATATACCCGTTGCGAGACCAGTCCCAAGCTGCGCCCTTCACTCGCCAGTACAAACGAAAATTCACCGATTTGGGCTAAACCCAATCCAGCAATCAGCGCAGTTTTGAGTGAATAGCCGAAGAGTTTGACTAACGGTGTGATAATCAGAAATTTACCGACAAACACGATCGAGACTAAGCCCAAAATCAAGTCGAGATTATTCCACAAAAACAGCGGATCGATCAGCATGCCGATCGCCGCAAAAAATAACGCCGCAAAGACATCTCGAATCGGTTCTACGTAAGCTAAAGTCTGGTCGGCATACTCCACCTCAGAAATCATCAATCCCGCGACGAATGCGCCCATTTCGATCGATAGACCTAAATGTTCGGTGACCAGTGCGATTCCCAAGCATAGCGTCACCGTTCCTAATAAAAATAATTCCCGGCTCTCGGTACTCGCCAACAACCGCAATAAGCGGGGTACCACCCAAATCCCGATAATTACCGAGGCAGCGGCAAACAAACCAATTTTAATCGCTGCTTGAGTGACCGCCGCTCCAATCTCTGCTGGCGGTCGATCTAATGCGGGTAACACGGCCAGCATAAATCCCAATGCCAAATCCTGTACCACCAAAATCCCTAGCATCACTTGTCCGTGAACCGTCCCGGTCTCATTTGACTCCATCAATGACTTCAACACTACTGCTGTTGAAGATAGCGACAAGATCGCCCCTAAAAATACACCTTGTTGCGGTGTCGTGACCCAGCCGACGCTGACAGAGATGAACGCAGTCACGACAATGGTGATGAGGATCTGCAATCCACCACCACCCAAACTGATTTTCTGAACTTTTTTGAGTTCGGAAAATGAGAACTCCACACCCAAAGCAAATAGCAAAAAAGCCGCCCCGAACTGAGCGAGAGTCTCTACCTGGACTAATTCTTTAATCAAACCCAGTCCGGTCGGCCCGACGATCGCCCCACCCACGATATAACCTAGTAAGGCAGGTTGTCCGGCAAGTCCAGCAATGATGCCGCCAGCCGCAGCTGCGGCCAAGACGGAAACTAGATCGACGATGAGGCGAAAATCTTCTAACACTAAATTTTATTATTATGAGAAAATTTTTAACTTAGCTTCATGTAAGTTAACTTCTAGGATACCGAGTTTTGTGGGTGCTGTGGGAACAGGGAGTGGATGACTTACTACTTGGTAATCAAGTACGCTAGTCGAGTCTGTTGTTACAGTCGCTCTCCTAACGATTCACCTATATTTTTAATTCTTATGTTAGCGCCGATCGAATCACAGTCCCTAGAACAGTTTCCCACACATCACTATTTATTCTCATCCTCTAAATGGCGGTATGCATTACTTGGTGCGATCGTGTTTGCGCTCGTGTTGTGGTCGGCCCTCGAGCTACCAGGATTGGCACTCGGAGCTAAGTTTGCCCCAGAGAGTCCCCGCTTGGGCGAAACGATCGTCATTAATATTTCCGCAGATCCGAGTAAGTCGCCACCACCGACAGCCAAGCCAGGTGCGCCATCGAGTAAGCCAGCAACACCCGTTGTCAAGGTTGGCAACAAAACTTATCCAGCATTTCCCCAGGGAGTCGATCGATTTAGGGCGATGATTCCGACTACCCCATTAGAGAAACCTGGCACTCGCACCGTCACAGTTACCGATAGTGTTGGTACCACAACACTCAAAATTCCGGTCACCGATCGAAAATTTCCGATCCAACGGATTAATTTATCGCCAGGAAAATCTGGCTTAGAAGCTACCGAAAAAGAACTCAAGCAAGTGTCCGCATTTAAAGCCACTGTTAGTCCCGAGAAACTTTGGAGTGGCCAATTCATCGCGCCAAATCAAGGTAAGACTAGCTCTCCGTATGGAGTCAAACGTTATTACAACGGGGTATTTGCTAACGACTATTACCATCGCGGGTTAGATTATGCTGGCGGGTACGGTTCGGCGGTAGTTGCCCCCGCTGGCGGCAAGATCGCATTAGTAGGTTATGAGAAAGATGGCTTCCGCGTGCATGGTAATGTCGTCGGCGTGGATCACGGCCAAGGAGTGGTGAGTATTTTCATGCATATGAGCAAAATTACCGTCACAGAAGGCGATGCTGTCAATCCTGGCGACCAAATCGGTGCGATCGGTAGTACTGGCTCCTCGACTGGGCCACACTTACATTGGGGTCTCTATGTCAATAGTGTTTCTGTCGATCCCGTGCAGTGGCGGTCGAGTGCGATCGATTAGGCGATAGTGGAGAGTGTTTATCTCGTTCGTGCTGCGGGCATAATATATTCAACTGGTAACTCAACCTCAGTTAGCACTCGAACTTACCAGATTATTCTTAAACTGTTTCCGAATGATGAATATACAAGCGATCGTCGAACACGCTCTGGATGAAGGCTATCTTACCCCCACGATGGAAGCGGAGGTAGGACGGATTTGTGATAGTGCAGCAGAGCTATCTGTAGAGGAGTATATGGCACTCGATCATCTGATGGGTGCGCTATTAGCGGGAGAAGTGGTGACAGTTCCCCGCAAACAGTTTATCAACGTGATGGAAGAACTGGTACTCACCGAAACGATCGCTCAAATTACTGCAGTTGAAGTTAATAACGATGTGCAGCTGGATGTTGGCGATATCGCGGCATATGCTCTCAATAGGTTACCACCGCTGTATGCTACGACCGAAGAAGGTGCTAGCTATCAACGCGAAAGAGCAAAAAAAGAACTCCAAGATCTGATTACCAAACAGGTAGAATCGGCAATTGCCCAGAATCTCGATCGTCCCGAATTTTTCCCCGAACGTCAAGCAATCGCCAAACCAGCCGGAACTGAAGTCGTCACGCAAGTTACCGCACTGCTCCAAACTTATGCACCTCAATTTGAGTCACAACACCATCCAGTAGGAGTTAAAAATTAGAGCAGATTTGATGAAATGTCCCAATTGTCAATCGACGAAAACTCGCAAGCATGGCTTTTATCGAGGCAAACAACGCTATCAATGTAAAGATTGCGCTCGTCAGTTTGTCGAAAATCAAAGTCCGCATCTTCAGCAGCAGAGTAGTACGGGTGTAGAGGACAGAATTCAGGAGTATATTCGATCGATCTCTACTCCCGCTGTAGACCTGTTGCTCGATTTACAACGAGATATCGCCGATCTGCCCCTCGCACAGATGCAGCCTTCGTTAGCACAAGCGCAGCAGATCGCTTTATCAGTTCGATCGATCGGGGCTAGTAGGATCTTAGAAGTCGGTATTTTTAGCGGTTATACGACGGTGGCGATGGCGCTGGAGTTGCCGCAACAAGGCCAGATCGTCACCTGCGGTGTTGCTGGCGCACATGTGGATGTTGCCCGTGGATATTGGGATCGTGCGGGGGTAGCCGAGAAGATCGATCTCCAAATTTGCAGTGGATTAGAATTACTAGATCGATTATTGGCTAGTCAACCACTAGCGACCTTTGATGCGATCGTCATTTGTGGACTCAAACATCAATACCCGACATATTATCAACGCGCGATCGAGTTGTTGCGCCCTCAAGGATTGCTATTGGCCACAGATGTCTTGTGGCAAGGCCGCGTGCTCAATCCCAATGCTTATAATGATGAGTTTACATCCGGCATCGATCTCTTTAACCGCGAATTAGCTGCCGATAATCGAGTTAGAGTCAGTGTTTTACCGATCGGCGACGGTTTATCGATCGCCCTAAAACTGTAGAAGTCGCTCGAATTAACCCCACTCGAAACTAATATCGCCACTGCAGCGTCATTCCAGATAACGTATCGGAAATATTCAGAGCATGAGATGTTTGCTGGCTGTGGTTGCTCGATTTTTAGACGTAGCGAAAGACCCAAACAGCAATTATGGTAACTCGATCGAACACTGGAGTAGATATTGATGTCGCAAGAACGGATCTATTGGTTGGCTTGGTCGCAAGTGTATGGTGTCGGGCCAATTTTAATCGATCGATTGGCGCAACACTTCGATAGTCTGGCTGCTGCTTGGACTGCCGATCGTCAAGAATTACTCGCGATCGAAGGATTAGGCGTACAATCGGTTGAAAAACTGGTTAGCTCCCGCGCCAAAATCGAGCCGGAGGCACTATTCGATCGACATCTCGCTGACAATCCGCTGTGGTGGACGCGCATCGATCCCGATTACCCCCGTTTATTGCGCGAAATTCCCTCAGCTCCAGCGGTTTTATACTATCGTGGGCAACCAGTTTTGGCTGAAAATCGCGGTGAAATTCCTGCGATCGCGATCGTCGGTACGCGTAGTCCGACAGAGTATGGCAAACGCTGGGCGAGAAAAATTAGCACCCTACTTGCGAGCAAAGGGTTTATAATCGTCTCAGGGATGGCACTGGGTGTAGATACTGAAGCTCATCGTGCTTGTCTGGAGGCTGGGGGAAGGACTATTGCAGTAGTTGGTACGGGAGTCAATATCGTCTACCCACCCCGCAATGATACCCTCGCCGCAGATATTCACCAGCATGGCTTAATGGTCAGCGAATATGTAGCCAACACATCACCCGATCGCACCCATTTCCCCGCCCGCAATCGAATTATTGCTGGCTTGAGCCGCGTTACCATCGTCATTGAAGCGCCGATTAAATCTGGTGCTCTGATTACGGCTCATCAAGCTAATGACTACGGACGCGATGTCTACGTCCTGCCAGGGTCAATCGATAATCCCAATGCGATCGGCTGTTTAGGACTACTCAGTCGTGGCGCACAGCCCATTTTCAGTCTAGATCATCTCCTCGAACTACTCGCTACTATCCCCCAACTGGATCGTTCTCAACAATTACAACTCTTTGCTCCACCAGTGCCAAGTGCCGCCGTGAAGCAAACACCTCAGTCCATGCTGGAAAAGGCTGTGCTTTCACCGCCACCGGATCTCGAGCCAGACCTTCACAAAGTCTGGCTAACGGTGACTGATGAGCTATGTAATTTTGATGCGATCGTCATCCGATCGCAGCTACCAGTTGCAACTGTCTCTGGCGCTCTACTTCAATTAGAGCTACTGGGGTTGGTTACCCAGTTACCAGGGATGAGATACCAACGTTAAGATTTACCCACTTCGATAGATATACAATTCGATAGTTTGGTTGTTAGCTTATTGCTTTATACCCAACCTCGTAATTTTTTAGAGCGGAGATAAGTCGCTCGCTATGTAGTTCAGAATCAAGTTCTATTAGGTGCAAATAGATTTATGAATATTTTACTCACGAGTGTTGGTAGAAGAGTTGCATTACTGAAAGAATTTCGGCAATCGATGCGGCAATCGAATATCACTGGGAAGATCGTCGCTACCGATCTCAAAACCACTGCACCAGCAGCCTTTCTCGCTGATGCCTCCGAACTCGTCCCCCGCATCGACGATCCACACTATATCGATAGTTTGCTCGATATCTGCAGTCGATATAAAATAAATTTGTTGATTCCGCTGATCGATACCGAACTTTTACTTCTATCACAACATCGTCAAAAATTTAGCGATCTTGGGGTCAAGCTATTAGTATCATCAACCGCTACCAATGAAATATGTTTTGACAAACAGAAAACAAGTGAATTCTTTGAGGCAATCGGTGTCAAAACACCCAAGCTATATGAATTAGCTGAAGTTGAAGATCGTAATTTTCCATTGATAGTTAAACCAGCCAATGGTAGCTCTAGTGTTGGTGTTCATCGGGTTGCAAATCGTCAAGAATTAGAATTTTTTAGCAGCTATATCGAAAATGCGATCGTTCAAGATCTAATTATTGGTAACGAGTATACGATTGATGTCTTACTCGACTTTGAAGGTAAGGCAATCTCGATCGTCCCCAGGTTAAGAATGGAAACTAGAGCGGGGGAAGTCAGCAAAGGAACGACTGTCAAAAATCCCGCATTGATTGCTGCGGCAAAACAAGTTGCGGAATCATTGCCAGGTGCGATCGGCTGTATTACTATCCAATGCTTTTTACAGTCAAACGGTGATATTTTCTTTATCGAAATTAATCCGAGATTTGGCGGTGGCTATCCATTAGCCTATCAAGCAGGAGCAGATTTTCCGAGTTGGATCGTGCAGTTATTCAATGGCGAACGTCCGCAGATTGCGATCGATGAGTGGGAAGACAACTTAGTGATGCTGCGCTATGATGATGCGATCTTCGTCAAAAATAATGAGATTCAATCTAGTAATTTCGACCTCCAACGTTGGGATATTAAAGCGAAACCGGAACGTGCTGTCGTCCGCAAAAAATAATAGCTATGCAAATGTATTCGCATAATATTCGACGATAGTATTGAAATTCTTGTTCGCTTTCGAGCCAACATTTTTGGAAGGATTCGCTCGATCTTACTGTTACATGCTGATATTAATTTTCTAATAAAAACTTATGCCTAAAATCAAGGCGCTCGTCTTCGATTTAGATGATACACTCTATTCAGAGAGAGATTTTGTGCTGAGTGGGTTTCGGGCAGTTGCCGATTGGTCGGCAGAAAATTTAGGCATCGAAGCAGAGCGGGGATACGCAACATTATTCGACTTGTATCGTCAGGGAGTCAGATATGATACTTTCGATCGCTGGTTGACTATTCATAACCTCGATCGACCCGAACTAACTACTAAGTTTGTCGATGTTTATCGTCAGCATCTCCCTCAGATCGCTCCATTTCCCGAGACGATCGATCTACTCAAATCTCTAATTGGATTTTATAAAATCGGTCTGGTAAGTGATGGTTATTTAGCAGTTCAGCAAGGTAAATGGACAGCATTAGGATTAGATGATTTTTTTGATGCAGTAGTTTTCTCCGATTTATTGGGAAGAGCAAACTGGAAACCGAGTACGGCTCCATTCGAGCTAGTTTTGGAAAAGTTAGGAATAGAGCCAGAATTTAGCGTGTATATCGGTGACAACCCACGCAAAGATTTTTATGGTGCTCGTCAGCTAGGAATGCAGACGATTCAGGTGAGGCGAACCGATTCTGAATACGGTCATTTGACCCCGCCAGGGCTAGATTATCACCCACATTTGACGATCGCGTCGATTTCTGAAGTAATTGCCGCACTCGATCGATTATAAATGATGCCCCGATCCGCTGGTTATTAGTGCTCCAGTTACAACTGATTCATCATTTTATGCGTCTGTGGAACGACCCGAACGTGCGGTAGATACTCCTTCATTACAGCTTGCCACGCTAAGACGCGATCGGGTGTCGGTGCAGTTAGCGCGGCATTGGTATGCGGTTGCGCCAGTGCCGTCATCGGTTGTAAAAATATAACGCTCTGGTTATCGATATCGGCAACCAAGCGCGCTGCTTGTTGGAGTTCTGTCGGCGCGGTTGTTTGCGAAATAATAATTTTCACAAATACCTCCACCCCCGCAGCATGACACATGTGTAGAAATTCTCGATGTTGTTCCCAATGAGTTTCACCACTCACGCTCGGTAACTTGATATCCATTCCCACCAGATCTAGATAGGGTAATACTGTTGCCAATTGTTGGGGGCGATGTCCGCCAGTTTCGAGATAAATCGGTAGGCGGGTTAATTCCTTTACTTGGGGCAAAAATTGGGCTAAAAATGGTGCATGCAGTAACGGTTCGCCACCAGTAATGCTGATACTATCGTGGAGATGCGGTAGATTTTGGCGATCGACCCAAGCAAGTAATTGTGGTAGCTCGATCGGGTTATCATAAGTCTGAAAATCTCGTTGCCCTGGGGTCTGCTCGATTTCACAAGTTGGTTGTTTTTGCCATGTATGCTGACTATCGCAGTAGTGACAGCGCAAGTCGCAGCCGCCAAACCGCACAAAGATCTGTCGCGTCCCGACATTAATCCCCTCACCTTGAATCGCCGAGAAAATTTCAATTAAGTTTGCTGTGAGTTGGGTCATAAGAACTTGGGTGAGTGCCCAGCGGCGGACTATTTATATTATCGCAAGATCGAGCGAACTCACCCCGATGTCTCCAGATTGTCGATTGATGGTAACTTGTCGATCGTTAGCTTCAGGGTACCCAAAATTTTACCCCGTCACGGAAGGAGCCTAATTAACGTCAGTTCGGGTTAAGGATTACCGATTAATGATTCCTGCCCTCGTTTCGGAACTGTCCCCAACAGATCGACCCCAACCCACAGATCGATTCCCATTGCGAAGCTAATGCGAAGCGCTAATCGCTGCCAACAAACCAACCCTTGTGCAGCGACTCGCGCTCGTCGGGTTTCCCGACGGTTTAGCGAGTCAAGACAGGGGAGTTTGAGGGGCGGCACCCCGCTGTCTTGACCCAAACGCACGCTGTAGGCGAGCGAAGCGAGACGTGTCGCCAGACGGAGACCTCAGCGCGATTTGGGTCGCTCCTCAACGGGGGGTCTGGGGGTACCGACCCCCAGATTCGGGTTTTTGCGTCTCACAATAACATTTGCACTTCTCACCGATCGATTCTTATCCCGAACTGACGTTAATTAACTCAACACCCAGTTAACTAGAGTTCTGACTGGATGACCAGTCGCGCCGGAATTATTTACACCATGTTCCTTATCGCTCCAAACTGGCCCAGCTACATCTAAATGCGCCCAGGGCGTGTCTTTAACGAACTGTTTGAGGAATAGAGCCGCCGTAATCGAACCACCGCCACGCGGGCCAGTATTCTTGAGATCGGCGATCGGTGATTTAATGCCATCGAAATACTTTTCGGCGAGCGGCATCTGCCAGAAATTTTCGCCCGCTAACTCTGCCGCTGCCAAAATACTATCGGCGAGCGACTGTTCGGGACTCCATAACCCTGAAATATCATCTCCCAAGGCAACAATACATGCGCCTGTAAGGGTAGCCAGATCGACGATCGCATCGACACCCAGTTTGTCAGTATAAACTAACGCATCTGCCAGCGTTAACCGCCCTTCGGCATCGGTATTGTTGATTTCGATCGTTTTGCCATTCGAGGCGGTCAAGATATCCCCAGGGTGCATTGCACGTCCGCTAATCATGTTTTCGGTCACTGCACTAATAAAGTGGACTTCAACATCTGGCTTGAGTTGTCCGATCGCTTTTGCCGCGCCAAAGGTAGCCGCTGCACCACCCATGTCCATCTTCATCGTTTCGATGCCACTCCCCGCACCTTTGATGTTCAAGCCACCCGAATCGAAAGTCAAGCCTTTACCGACGATCGCGAGTTTGCGGCGAGGTGTGCCCGTTGGGGTATAAGTCAGATGGATAAATTTCGGGGGCATTTCCGAAGCTTGCGCTACCCCCAGAAATGCCCCCATACCCAAGGCTTCACACTCAGCCTGTTCGAGAATCTTCAGCGTCAACCCATAATCTTTAGCAAGTTCTTCAGCGGTTGCTGCCATACTCATTGGGGTCACGATATTCGCCGGTGCGGCGACTAATTCCCGTGCCAAAATTACCCCCTCACAAATCGCTCGTGCTTTAGCAATAGCAGCATCGTTTCCCGCTGAGTTTAACAGCTGGACTTCAGTGAGTAAGAGCTTATTCTTATCTTCTACTTCCGACTTGAAGCGATTATCTTGATGGAGCGCTAGCAGGATTCCTTCAGCGATTACTTGAGTGGTTGTCGCCGCATCACTATTCCAGCTCGGAAGACTAATGCCTAATGTTACAGCTTTCTCGCGTTTTGCTGTACGCCCGATCGTCGCACCAGCTTTGCGGAGAGTATCGAGCTTAGCTCCATCAGCTTTACCCAAGCCTACCAGCATAATTTTCTTAACGGGAGTATTTACCCCAACGCGAGTCACCGCACTGCTGGACTTAGCTCCTTTAAATTCAGTTTCGGCGATCAGTGCAGCAATGACACCTCCTAGCTTGGTATTTAGTTCCCCAAGATCGCCACTGAGTTCGACAGCATCTTCATAAAAACCAATTGCCAGAAGATCTCCAGTCCAATCCAGACGCGGGGTCGCGATCGCTTTGATATCCATATTTACGCTATGTATCGATTTTTTCAATAGTTCCTTACTAAGTATGGATCGTTTTTTCGATGAATTAGAATGATAATGTTGCCCAAAGCAGACGGAGCCAACCGCATGAACGCTCTTAACGAACCACTCTCGATCGATCTCAGTACGCTCCATCTCACTGACGACCAATTTTATCAACTTTGTATTACTAATCCCGATCTACCATTAGAACGCACCAAAGAAGGAGTCTTAATCGTTATGCCCCCAGTCGGCGGAGATAGTGGCAATCGCGAAATGGAATTAGGCGGAGATCTTTTGATTTGGAATCGTAGAACGAGATTAGGTAAAGTCTTTAGTTCCTCGACAATATTTAAGCTCCCTGGTGGAGGAGATCGTTCGCCCGATGCTGCTTGGATCGAACTTTCTCGCTGGGAAGCACTTACTCCAGAACAACGCGCTAAATTTCCACCGATCGCCCCCGATTTCATTCTAGAATTACGTTCGCGCACCGATAGCCTGCTGTTACTCCAAGCGAAGATGCGGGAGTACATCAACTGTGGCGTGCGACTGGGTTGGTTAATCGATCCCAAAAGTCAAAGGGTGGAAATCTATCGTGCTGGTGGAGATGTTGAAACTCGCATTTTACCTACAGTTTTGTCTGGGGAAGATGTCTTGCCCAATTTTGAATTAGCGATCGACCCATTCACCGATTAGATTTAGTAGTTAAAGTAACAGTATTCGCTCGCCGCTCGGTCACATCATTAACTCTATCGCTAGCAAACAGGTTGTGATGAATACGCCTAGAATCTTCAATAGTTCCAAGTTTTTTCAGCCGACTGAGACTGGCGAACCCCTCCGATCGGTCATTACCGAATCTCCAGATGCTACAGTGGTGGCGTGGTATATCCAACCAGGGCAAGAAATTGCGGCACACATACATCCCCACGGGCAAGATACCTGGACGATTTTATCTGGCACTGGCGAATATTATCTCGAGCGATCGGGCGCTACAACATCGATCGTGGCTGGTGATGTGGTTATCGCCCCAACTGGATGCGTTCACGGAGTTTTCAATCACAGCGATGAAGCATTAGTATTTATTTCTGTGGTATCGCCTGCTGATGCTGGGTATGAGCGACTATCGATATCGGATCGAGCTAGCGAGTTAGTTTAAATCCAGTTAATATTTAATTTTAAGGATCGACTCCGTTGCTCAGGATTGTCGAGCGCTCGCCGTCAGAGATTGCTGACCGATCCGAATTTCGGTGTCGGGATCGAGGCAAAGCTATCGCTCGATCGAACGCTTCTTTGCTGGGAGCCAATTTTTAGCGACCCAGTTCGCTCTAGCGTGATACGGAAGAGCGGTAGCACCACAGTCCTTGTAACAAAAATTATCTTTTTTCTAATATTTGCCCCGTAGTCCTCTACGATCTGTATTCAGAATCATGTAAATTCCATTTCTACATACTTCTTCATAAACAAGCTATAGACCAACGAAACGTTTTAATCTAAAAGCTGTCCTGGTTTTACTAGCGGCAATTTTCATCTCACGGCAAGAACGAGACTAGACATCTCGATCGACCCGATTATTTAAACTTCGATCGAGTCAGTGGTGAGTTATCGCGGCACCAACGGCAATTAAATTTGGCTAAAAATCCTAGGATTAGCAGTCGATCCCCGTTGTTGCTCCCTCACGAGTAGGCTTAATGTCTATACATACTCGACTAGGCTTAACACAGTAAAATATTTCGGTTGGGAGATTTAAGATCTAATGAGTGTTAAGGCAAGTGGTGGCGGCTCTCTATCCCGTCCAAATTTATATCAAACATTACCAGTTGCGACTATTTCGCAAGCCGAGCAGCAAGATCGGTTCCCCGCAATCGGCGAACTGAGCGAACTGAGCAGCTACTTTAAATCTGGTGCCAAGCGGATTGAGATCGCTAAAATTATCAGTGATAACTCCGAGCTGATCGTCTCGCGGGCAGCTAACCGGATTTTCGTCGGCGGTTCGCCGATGTCATTCTTGGAAAAGCCAGCCGTAGTCGAGAAGAAAAAATTACTAGCAACAACTTTTGCCAGTGGCACCCAAAAAAGCGAATCTACGTTGGGAACTGTAACCTATGTAGAAGCTAAAGGTGGCTTCTTTAGTGGCATTGGTTCGTTATTTAGCGCCACAGGCTCGGCAGGCCCGATTCCTGCTGGCTTCCAGCCGATTAATATCGCACGTTACGGCCCTGCAAATATGCAGAAGTCCTTACGGGATATGAGCTGGTTCCTCCGCTATCTGACTTACTCGATCGTCGCTGGCGATCCGAATATCATTACGGTGAACGTGCGAGGACTCAGAGAAATCATTCAAAATGCTTGCTCGATTCCGGCCACGATCGTTGCACTTCAAGAGATGCGCGGTGGTTCGCTAGGCTACTTTAGCAAAGATACCGAAGCTCAAGACATCATCAAGCAGTACTTCGATGTGATGATTACTGAGTTCAAAGCTTCTGCGCCAGAGAATAAAATTCGCCGGACGAATGCTGACGATCGACAAGGGTTAGAATTACCCCAAATCTATTTCGCAGCAGCCGAACGTCGTCCTAAATATGCGATGAAACCGGGTTTGGGCGCAGTTGAGAAAAATGATGTCATCAAAGCGGCTTATCGCCAAATCTTCGAGCGAGACATCACTCGTGCCTATAGCTTATCGGTTTCCGATCTAGAATCGAAAGTCAAAAACGGCGAAATTTCGATGAAGGAATTCGTGCGTCGGTTGGCAAAATCGCCACTCTACCGGAAAAACTTTTTCCAACCCTATATCAATAGTCGCGCATTGGAACTCGCCTTCCGACACATCCTCGGTCGTGGGCCATCCTCACGCGAAGAAGTCCAGAAGTACTTCTCGATCGTCTCGACTAAGGGCTTAAATGGGCTGGTAGACGCGTTGGTAGACTCAAATGAGTATGCTGACTACTTTGGTGAAGAAACAGTGCCTTACTTGCGCGGCTTGGGTCAAGAAGCGCAAGAGTGTCGCAATTGGGGTCCTCAACAGGACTTATTCAATTACAGCGCGCCGTTCCGCAAGATCCCGCAATTCATTACTACTTTTGCAGCTTACAATCGACCCCTGGCAGACCAACACGTCTACGGTTCGGGCAACGATCCGCTGGAAATTCAGTTTGGGGCGATCTTCCCGAAAGAAACGCGTAATCCCAGCAGCTCGCCTGCGCCATTTGGTAAAGATACGCGTCGGATCTTGATCGCTCAAGGCCCTGGTATTAACAACCAATTGAGCAATCCAGCAGCACGCGGTGTCGTCCCTGGTAGCTTGGGTGCTAAAACCTTTAAGTTGGATCAGCTACCTAGCTATACAGGCACCGGTAAACGACCCAAATCCAATCGCGGTCAGAGTACTTCCTTTGGTGAAACCTCTACTCAAGCAGTAATTAAAGCAATTTATCTGCAAGTAATGGGTCGGGATGTCTATGAAGGTCAACGCCTGAAAGTTGAAGAAATCAAGCTTGAAAATGGCGATATTACCGTTCGCGATTTCGTCCGCGCTTTAGCTAAATCCGATCTCTTCCGCAATACTTACTGGACGAAACTCTATGTATGTAAAGCGATCGAAATCATCCATCGCCGTCTGCTCGGTCGCCCGACTTACGGTCGTCAGGAGATGAATCAATACTTCGATCTCGCTTCCAAAAAAGGATTCTACGCGATCGTCGATGCGATGCTCGACTCCTTGGAGTATAGCGAAAGCTTCAATGAAGATATGGTGCCCTACGAACGCTATCTCACGCCAGCGGGTGTGAGTATGCGGCAGTTGCGTGTCGGCAGTATCGGCGACACTGGTGTCGGCATCGTTACGCAAGCACAATCCGAAGCTACGCCACGGTTTGTCGAACTCGGTACTACTAGCGGCGATCGATCGCTACCGGATATCGAATATCGCATCAATCAAGGTGTCACCAAGAAGCGCGAACAAACCAAAGTCTTCAAGCTCACTCAAGCCGGAAATCGCACGCAGCTTAATACTGTCATCGGTGCGGCTTACCGTCAGGTGTTCGAGCGAGACATCGAACCCTATATCGTGGCTAATGAGTTTACCGCATTAGAAAGCAAACTCGCCAACCGCGAAATCAACCTCAAAGAATTTATTGAGGGTTTAGGCTGTTCTGGGTTGTACCTCAAAGAATTCTACACTCCTTATCCCAATACCAAAGTAATCGAACTAGGTACCAAGCACTTCCTCGGACGCGCCCCCCTAGATCAAGCCGAAATCCGTAAATATAACCAAATCCTCGCGACGCAAGGGATTAAAGCCTTCATCGGTGCAATGGTTAACGGTGCGGAATATTCTCAGGTATTTGGCGAAGATGTCGTACCTTACAATCGCTTCCTCACGCTCCCTGCGGCCAACTATCCCAATAGCCAAACCCTCTACAACAAGCTCACAAAACAAGATAAGCAAGTTGTCGTCCCCAGCTTCGATACCATCAAACCACGGATGGATATGTCGAAGCTACCGATGACGGGTAAGGCAATTGCGGATAATGCAGCCAAAGCACGTCAAAGCGAGCCTAGCCTGGTCGGATTGGGTCGTTCCTCTACTTATAGCAATTCGGAAATTAGTCCGGTCGCGCCAGCGCAAATTGCCAGCGAACCCGCACGGATTTTTCGGATGAATGGCAGTATGAGTCAGTCCGAAGCAACACTGGCAATCGCAGCACTGTATATTCAGGTAATGGATCTCAGTAACGGACAAATTCCTGACGAATTCCGTCGCAACGACTTAGAGAGTAAATTACGCAATGGCGAAATTTCGATTCGGGATTTTGTGACTGCGCTAGCTAGCTCGGAAGCTTATATCGCACGTTTTTACACGCCGTATCCCAATACTAAAGCGATCGAATTTTTATTCCGTCACCTGTTGGGACGCGCACCGCTCGACCAAGCTGAAATCTCCGATTACAGCCAAATCATGGCAGAGCGCGGCTTCGCTGATGCCGTAACCACGATGGTTGCCAGTGTCGAATACAACCGTTACTTCGGGATGGATGTCGTGCCTTATCACCGCACGCCATCGCTGCCTGCTGCTAACTATGTCAATAACGTTCGTACGCAAGAAAGCTTGGTGAAATAAATTAGCGAGTTCGCTAATATTTAATCAAAAGGGATAGGATCGATTCATTTCTTTCCTATCCTTTTTTGGATCTTTACTAGTAGTGTAGATCCAGCAAAGATCCAGCCAAAGTTTAAAATTTATGAGTTTTACGGAAATCACTGTTACCGAACTAGCAGCAAAATTAGCCGATCTCGATAATCCCTGTCAATTTGTCGATGTGCGCGAACCGCAGGAGTTGGCAACAGTTCAATTACCGCGATTTATTAACTTGCCACTACAGGAATACGCTGACTGGTCGCCGGAAATATATACCCGCTTGGATAAAGATGTCGAAACGATCGTATTGTGTCATCATGGGATGCGATCTGCCCAAATGTGTCAATGGCTAATCGCCCAAGGTTTTACCCACGTCAGCAATGTCATCGGTGGGATCGATGCTTATAGTAATCGGGTGGATCGCAGCCTCACACAATACTAACCGACGACCGATCGGCAAGATCGCAGATGTCAAACCATTCGCTATAATGTTAAAACTAGATATCAGCTTCGACCTGGAGATGATGACCGATCGATCAGATTTTGTCTGAGTTAAATTTTAACAGTATTGAATGGTGTCGATCGGAAACAATTGTTGATAGCTACTCACACGATCGTAACTAATTTTACGAAGCTAAATCTCAAAGTTCAAATACTTCAAATCGATCGATTTCTACCCCTGTTTCCATCACCCCTGCTGTAAGTTTATGCTGTTCGATTTGAATCAACGCCATCAACAGATTTTGCGAGCAACGATCCGTCAATATATTGCTACGGCCGAACCTGTTGGCTCCAAAACTTTAGTAGACGGGTATAACTTAAATGTCAGTCCGGCGACAATTCGGAGTGGATTTGCAACTTTAGAAAAAGCCGGTTTCTTGTATCAGCCGCATACTTCTGCTGGCAGAATTCCCTCGGATTCGGGTTATCGAGTATATGTCGATCGCTTGATGCAGCCGTCGCCAACTATCGGTCGACAAGTTAAAGAATTATTTACCGATAAATTAGACTGGGATCGCTGGAGTCTAGAAGCAGTTTTACACGGTGCAGCAGAAATATTAGCTACTTTGAGCGGCTATGTAACCATGATTACGCTGCCGCAAACGCGGCATTCTACGATCGAGCATATTCAGTTGGTTCGACTCGAATCTACCAAAGTAATGTTAATCCTGGTATTGGATTCTTATCAAACTCAGTCGTCGACGATCGTACATTTACCCCAAGTAGAAGATCGACCGCTCGATGAAGATGCGCTCGATCGGGAATTGCAGAGATTATCCAATTTTTTAAATAGTCAACTTAGGGGAAAATCGGTCTTAGAAATTGTCACACTAGACTGGAGTAAGTTAGATTCAGCCGCCAATCTACTGGGAGTTCAAGAGAGCAACCCTGTGGAGAAACAAGAATTGCCACAATATGTAGATCTAGTTAATACTTTACTGGCAAACTTGGCACAGCAAGCCCACCCGATTCATTCTACCCAAATCATGATTAGGGGGATTGCGGAAGTCCTGTGTCAGCCAGAATTTTCCCAATTGCAGCAAGTCAAAACATTACTCCACTTATTAGAATCAGAACAAGAGCGGATCTGGGAGCTAATTTTCGATCCGCATCTAACGAATTTAATCGAAGATCGACCGAAAATTACGATTAGAATCGGTGCAGAAAATCCCCTCGAACCAATGCAAACTTGTACGTTAATTTCGACAACTTATCAACAAGATTCGATTCCAGTTGGCAGCGTGGGTTTATTAGGCCCCAAGCGGATGTTATATGAAGATGCAATCGCCTTAGTTCGCTCGGCAGCAGATTATATTTCGGGTGCGATCGCTCATAAATAACTAGTAGTAACAGATGCTAAATAACAAATTATTTTGGTTATTATGGTTGGGCTTTGTGAGCTATGCTTTTTTGCTTGCCCCACCAGATCGATCGGATACGTTACAACTAATAATCGATCTCTCTACCGGAAAATGGGCGGGTATAAATCCGTTAATTATCGCATTATTTAATTTAATGGGTATTTTACCGCTGATTTATGCGGCATTAATCCTCATTGATGGTAAAAATCAACGAATTCCGGCTGGTTTATTTAGTGCGCTATCTTTTGGCGTTGGCGCGTTTGCAATTTTGCCGTATCTGGCATTACGCGAACCCAACTCCAGCCCGATTGGCGATTCTCTTGCCGAGAGGCTTCGCCAACGCAGTGGTATGATTAAACTATTAGACTCCCGCTGGTTCGGCATAATTTTATCGATCGGGACGATTGGATTATTAGCTTATGGGATCGGTCGCGGCGATTGGGTAGACTTCGTTCAACAATGGCGCACAAGTCGGTTTATTCATGTAATGAGTCTAGATTTTTGTCTGTTAAGCTTACTATTACCAGTACTAATCGGTGACGATCTTCCGCGACGCAGATTTACCAATCCGCGAGCTATTCAATTATTATCTTTTATCCCTTTATTTGGCGGCTTATTGTATCTGTGTATTCGGCCTAGTTTGACAGACTCTACCGCAAATTCTGCCACCACATTAGTTTAGTATTTACCGATTATCGATCGCCACACTCCTGCCCAATGCTAAAAATTGCCGTTGTAGACTATGACATGGGAAACTTACACTCTGTATGCAAAGGCTTACAAGAGGCGGGCGCGATTCCAGTAATTACCGATTTGCCGTCGGAATTAGCAACTGCTGATGCCATTGTCCTTCCAGGGGTCGGCGCATTCGACCCCGCTATCAAACAAATCCGCGATCGCGATTTAGCCAGCCCCCTCCAAGATATTATCGCTGCTGGCAAGCCATTTCTCGGCATCTGCTTGGGAATGCAAATTTTATGCGATCGCTCTGAGGAAGGGCGCGAAGCCGGATTAGGAATCATCCCTGGTACGGTGAGGAGATTCCAGCCAGAACCAAATTTAACGATTCCGCAAATGGGTTGGAACCAATTGCTCCTCAACCAACCTGATTGCCCATTGTGGCAAAACATCTCTCCTGCGGCTTGGGTGTATTTCGTCCATTCTTATTATGTCGAACCAAATTTAGGCTCAGACACAGCCGCAACTGTCACACACGGCACGCAAACTGTCACAGCCGCGATCGCCAGAGATAATGTCATGGCAGTACAATTTCACCCAGAAAAGTCTGCTAAAACTGGGCTACAGATCCTTGCTAATTTTGTGCGATTGGTAGAACACTGAGCCACAATCGGCAAAAAATCTTTGACCTAGCATCGATGTAACTTGCGATCGCATTCTAACTTGGCGCTGGTGTCCTAGTAAACAGCCAGCGCCAAGCCGATTGCGGTCAGTTAGTATCGGATTCTTGTCTGTTCTGAGTGTTAAAAATTTGCGGTTGCGCTGATTCGATCGATCGAAATAACTTAAGATAATCTCTAGAAATTTTTTCGACCGTATAATTTTTGAGACAATACTGCCGTCCGGATTCACCTAATGTTCTAGTCAATTGCGGATTTTGACTCAAGTGCTGGAGGTATGCAGCTAATCCTTCACTATCACCATTTCGTACTGTTGCACCACAATTGGCTTCAGCGAAGATCTCATTTAGATATGAATGTTCCGAACAAATACTCGCAATCGGGCGACCAGAGGCTAGCGCCGAATACAGCTTACTCGGAGCAACCAACCCTTCCATCCCTTCACTGATACTGACGATCGATACATCGCAAGCCGTGAGTGAGAAGGGTAAATTTTCACGAGCTTGATAGGGTAGAAATAGACAACTATCGATCCCTAATTCGTCAACACGTTCCATGAACTGCTTGCGTTTATCGCCACTACCGATAAACACAAAGCGGATCGGCGTATCCCGCAGGAGAATAATTGCATCAAATAGCGTGTCCATATCGTGACAGCGCCCCATATTGCCTGAATACAAGACAGTAAATGGTTCGACGAGATCGTGCTCGCACGCAAACCAGTTATCTTGTTTAGCGATGGGGACGATCTGATGCGGATCTGCCCAATTAGGAATCGTGGTAATTTTGTCATCGATGCCGGGTTGCTTGGCCAAAATTCGCTCTTTCATCGTATCGCTCAAGACGATAATTGCTGCCGCATTTTTCCAAGTCAAGCAATTAAGCCGATCCCACAATTTGGCAATCCAATGTTGTTTTTTAATTACATCTAGTTCGATCGCAATGTCTGGATATAAGTCATACAACAAGCAGACATAACGAATTCGACAAACTCGACTGAGTAGATAACCGAGTAATGGTAAAAATGGTGGCGCAGTTGTAAGTAATACTAACTCTCGGCTCTGAGGGTGTCTGAGCAAATGTACTGCCGTGCGGATAAAGAAAATTGCTCCAGCAACTGCTTTGCCACGAATGCGATCGGGACAAAACCGAGCGGCATCAGAGCGGCGAATCGATAGTGTGTCTTGAATTTCGCGGCGGGGTGAGTCATCGCGATCGAAAGCATACGATGGCTGACTGGTGAATACATCAACAGATCCAAATTCTTTGAGATGAACGGCCAATTCTTCGATTAATTGACCCGTAGCAGCGTAGTCTGGCGGGAAAAACTGATTAACAATTTTGAGCTTGAGTTTTCGTGTCGAGAGCCTGGGCTTGCGCGAGAAAGAACGATCCACAAGTGGTTTGTCCAAAAAAGGAGGAGAGGATAATTTATCACTGACTGCCTGACGCGATCTTTGCTTAGAATTGAACGCCATTATATTGTTAATCTTATTGCATATGAGGATAAATCGGAAATACCATCGATTGGCTCACTCACTGGCCAAACAGAATTTAAAGCTCAAATGTTACTGAGTCATAATATAGAATACCCATCATGTTTATGCTAGCAACCGAATCTATTGGTGAATTTTGCCATTGCGGTGGCTGGCTGGCCAGCCACGTCTAGGATATACGCTCCGCCGACTGCCATATCCAGTTCTCTATTCGTGGCAAGTTTTGATTTGGCGTTGAGAACTTGTTCTTTTCCGAGCCTCTTCCATAGCAACCACAATGCCAGATCCGCATACAATCTATTGATGACGGTCGATATTTTTCTGTAAAATCGGGATAGTTTTAGATGCGATTAGATAGATATACTGTAGGTGCTTACTCCCCTGGTGCACCGTTATGGAAGCAAATTGCTTGGTATTATCTGGGAGCGCCATTGGTAAGTAGCTATTGGATCGTTGATTCTGACTTCAAGTGTTGGATCTTGAAGTGCTTTGGTGCAGTTGTGGGTGAGGGCGTGCGAATTAAGCATGGGGTAAGGATTAAGTTTCCATGGCGGCTGGTGGTAGGGGATTTTGTCTGGCTGGGCGAGAATTGCTGGATTGACAATGTGGCTGTGGTAAATATTGAGAGGCACTCTTGCTTATCTCAAGAAGTTTATCTTTGCACGGGAAACCATGATTGGTGCGATCCCGATTTCCAGCTCAAAGACATGCCCATTCATATCGAAGCAGGATGTTGGATTGCCGCACGGGCGACAGTGGGGCCTGGCGTGACGTTGGGACGAGGTGCGGTGTTATGCTTGGGCAGTGTCACGGGTCGCTCTCTAGCTGCAATGACTATTTATGCGGGAAATCCAGCACAGCCAATCAAACGGCGACAAATTGCCGCAGGCGAGAGTGAGTTTAATCTGTCCCAATCGTAGCACGGCAATTCTAAAATCTCCAAGATTTAACCCGATCGAGTGCGACAAATTATGCAATTGTGTCAATCTATACGACAAAATGATAGTACTATCTGCGAATCTCTAAAGCAAGCTTAATATATATTTACTGTAATTACTGGAAAGTGTGGGGCTAGCTAATTTACGCAGCTGATGTTCGTCAATAAATCCCATGCGATAAGCAACTTCTTCGATGCAAGCAATTTTCAAACCTTGTCTTTGCTCGATCGTTTCTACAAACATCGCAGCTTGCAATAAACTCTCTGGTGTACCAGTATCTAACCAAGCAAATCCTCGCCCTAATTGTTTTACTTCTAATTGTCCCTGTGCCAAATAGACCCGATTGATATCGGTAATCTCTAATTCTCCGCGTGGTGATGGCTCGATCTTCTTGGCAATTTCTACTACTTGGCGATCGTAGAAATATAAGCCTGTTACTGCATAATTAGACTTTGGCACTAGGGGTTTTTCTTCAATGTCGATCGCCAGGCCATGCTTGTCAAACTCTACTACCCCATAGCGCTGTGGATCTTTGACGTAATAGCCAAAAATTACGGCTCCAGTATCTAAGGCTGCTGCTGACTGGAGCTGTTTGCTCAATCCGTTGCTGTAGAAAATATTATCCCCTAAAATTAGGGCGACTCGATCGTTATCGATAAACTTTTCACCGATAATAAAAGCTTCAGCTAAACCATTTGGTATTGGTTGTTCTGCGTATTCGAGCTTAATGCCTAATTGACTACCGTCACCTAGTAACTTTCTAAATCCTGGTAGATCGTAAGGAGTAGAAATAATCAAAATCTCCTTAATTCCTGCTAGTAACAGCGTCGATAAAGGATAATAAATCATCGGTTTATCATAAACAGGCAGCATCTGTTTCGATATTACCAATGTCAGCGGGTAAAGCTTCGTGCCATAACCACCAGCGAGAATAATTCCTTTCACGTTAGTTTACTCCTCAACCGCTGAATTTAACTAAATTCTACCTAATCTTTCGAGATTGTATTTATCGGCGATGACCTGCTGACACCACACTTGATTGTCAAGGTACCAGCAAACTGTATGGCGGAGTCCAGATTCGAGATCTACTTGTGGTTGCCAACCTAATTCCTGCTGCAGCTTGGTAGAATCGATCGCATAACGGCGATCGTGTCCGGGGCGATCTGCAACATAAGTAATTAACTGCTGATGGGGATAGTAAGGAGATTGGGGCAATAACTCATCTAACAGCTCGCATAATTTAGTTACCAGCCAGATATTGGTACGTTCGCTAGCACCACCGATATTATAAGTTTCGCCTGGCCTGCCCGAAGTTAATACCAAATCGATCGCGCGACAATGATCTTCGACAAATAACCAATCACGAATATTCTGCCCATCACCATATACTGGGAGCGGTTTGCCTAACACCCCGTTGAGAATCATCAACGGTACTAATTTTTCCGGAAATTGATACCAACCGTAATTATTAGAACAATTAGTAATTAAAATTGGCAGTCCATAGGTATAGAAATACGACCTAACTAAATGATCCCCACTGGCTTTTGATGCTGAGTAAGGGTTATTTGGTGCATAGGAGGTAGTTTCAGTAGCAGGTAAATCTATAAGTGATAACGAGCCAAATACTTCATCTGTAGATACTTGTAAAAATCTAAATTTTTCTCGATTTACTCGTCCTAAACCTTGCCAGTATTTGCGAGTTGATTCTAATAAATTAAAAGTTCCAATAATATTAGTTTCGATAAAGTTTGCCGGACTATCGATCGATCGATCGACATGAGTTTCGGCAGCAAAATTAATAATTGCTTGCGGTTGGTAATGGGCTAATAAACGATCGACTAACTGGCGATCTCCGATATCACCACGCACAAACACATGGCGGAGATTTGTCGCTAAGTCGGTCAGTGTAATGACATTACCTGCGTAGGTAAGTTTATCTAGATTGATAATCCGGCGTTCGAGCTGATTTTGCTGGAGATAAATGAAGTTAGCACCAATAAATCCCGCCCCACCTGTGACTAGAATAGTCGAATCGTACATCTTTCAGTCTACTTCAACGATGGATTATTATCGATCGCTAACCAGCATAGCACTCTAAGTAATTAGAGACTTTACAACCATTAATTTTACTTTGATTTTAGATATTCGACTTCGATCAGATGAATCGAAAGTAATAGCTCGGCTAGAGACAGAGATTCTAGACATAAACAGAGGATAAAATTAGTTCGGCGAAATTTATAATTAAGTGATGGATCGAGTAAATTCCAAATAAGCTTTGCTGAGGTCTAATAATATTTTTTTTGAAAAATCGTTGAAAGTGAAAGGAAAGTCTATACATGTCATTAACAATAGACACCCAAAAATTGGTTCGTTAAAAAATTACGAGATTAACATCTTAACCATAATGTAATAGCGCTCGAACAGCGACAAATTGCAGAAGGATGAACGACATGTTCTATCTTTTGAATCCTAGCATCACAATTCCCAACTTGAAAATCTTTAAGCCGATCGACTTAAAATTATGTAAAGATGATTGCAATGGCTTCGATCGAATACGCTTAGCTATCTACACATTTTCGAGTCAAGCTCGACTTATTATTTACTTCAGGGATAAGTTTCATTGAGCAAATAATATTTTTCTGCTTAAATTATTTTTTGACAGCAACACAACAACAATCCAACTTATTGTAAAGCTAAGCGTAGTGCAGATAAATATCGAAAATATCGGTTGCATCAAAGGTTGGAATTTAGCTACCAAAGGTCTAACAAACTGGACGATTAAATCGTGTACTAAATAAATGCCGAATGTACAAGATCCAAGATTAGTAATAAATTTGTTTTCCTCGATCTGAGCTGACATTGAAATAGCTAGCATTAAGAAGCAATAAGCAATAGTCAATTCACTTACAAAAGCTGGAAATACTACTAGATTACAAGCAGTCAAAATATTAAATACGAAAGCCATTGAAAAATAGACAATAGTAGTTGCGGCATTAAATTTGAGTACTTTTCTAATGGCAATTAAATTGTTTAGGATAATGGCAGCAAAAATATAAGGTATACATCTTAATGCCCATGATGTTATTACTGCACTTACCCTAATAAATTGATTTGTACTTAAGTTAGAAGATGTTAGATTTAAAATGTTTGCGAAAGCGATATTCGGCCCCAGATAAAAACTATTTCCTGAATCAATAATCGTTTGGTATAGCAGCGAACTCAAAACGAATAAGCCTAGGACTAACTTCATCTCCAACTTAGACTTCGGAATGAATTTTTGAATTAAAAAAACACTAATTGTTCCCGAAATCAATAAGGGAATGTAATAAATTTGAGTTGCCGAGCCGCCCAAGAAAATAACAGCAGCGGGATCTGCAAAAAAATCCTTGAGTTTATCTGGACTATGGGCGAGTAAGTATTTTAATATTCTAAAAATAGAATGAATTAAAGTCCAAGCTAGGTAAGGAATTAACAATACATTAATTCTCGTCACAAACCCATACTGCTTATCACTAAAAAAAACTCTTTGCGCGATCAGGTAAAAAGATGTAGCCAAGAAAAAAGGTACCGCAAATCCAGCACAAAATGCAGTTATCACCGATGCCAGTAGATCTTCTGTATGAAACTCTCCACCATTGGAGTGTATCCATACAACTGCATAAGTCGCACATATTTTGATCGAATCTATACCAATAAACCGTTTTTTATTAATCATCAAAACCTATTTTTTTACCTTTATCTCGATCGAAAGTATTCAAGCTCGATAATATGAATAGACAACAGCAATTCAGCTAGTGTACGTTGAAAAGCATAATACCATCCCCGCCAGCCATCGAGAATGCCGCCTTTGAGGATCAGACAATAAACTAAAATTATAAACGGTGCCAAAATTTTACGTTTGCGGAGTCGATCGCCAAGACTTAACTCTCGATCTACAGTTTCCAAAAGTTTTTTAGCTTCGATAACCATATATCGATCTTGCGCCCATAGCCAACGACTCAGTGGCTTGCGATCGTCGTGATGGATATAATAATTAAGCTGACTCGATCGACCTTCAAGTTTGAGTAACTGGGTATGACCATCATCGATATAGGTGGCACTAGCTGTTCTAAATAAAGCTAACCGAGGCGGTAAGATCGTACCTCGCAATGGTTTCCCAAACACACAGTATTTAAACGGAATAAAGTAGCCATTAATATCTGAATCTGTCAGCAATTTAAATGTTTCGATCGGTGAATCTGCCAGTACATAATCTGCATCTAATGATAGCACCCATTCTGACTGAATCTGCTCTAAACCATAGTTCCATTGATTAGTGTGCGTATCAAATTTTCGTTGAAATATTTTGATTTGAGGATACGACTTGAGAATTTCTAACGTACTATCCTCACTATAGCTGTCAATAACAATAACCTCTTTAGCCCATGTCAACTGTCGGAGAGTTAGATCGATATTAGGATCTTCGTTGTAAGTAAGAATTAATGGCGTAATAGATTCAAGTAGCATCTCTATAAAATAACCTTACTTATCTAAGATGTGAGTAGTTGTTGCTTTATTGTCGATTTATAGGTTTGAATTAAATCGGCAACAATTTTATCCCAAGTGTAATTTTCGAGAATGAATTGACGAGCATGACTGCCCATTTCTTTTGCGGTTGCTGGATCTTGCAAGCAGCAAATCAAGGCATTAGCTATTGTATCTACGTCAGGATCTACAACATAAGCTACCTTCTCAGTTTCAGCTTCTGGAAAATTGCAACCAGTCGTGATCGTGCAGGGCAAGCCAGATGCCATTCCTTCCAGGATCGACATGCTAAATCCTTCAGAGTATGATGGTGCCACATAAATATCGGCAGCAGCAAGTGCTGCTGATTTAATATTGCCAGTCAGCATTCCGGTGAAAGTAACTCCATCTAGGCATCCAGCCTCAACAAAATATTCCTTAGCTCTTGGTAAGAAGCCAATATTATCGGGACCAGCAACAATCAGGTGTGCATTGGTAAATTGTTCGCGTATTTTAGCAAAAGCCGGGGCAAGTAGATCCAAACCTTTTTTGGGATCTATTCTACCCATAAATAAGATTCTGGTCTTGTCACGAGTTTCAGGGAATCGATCGAAAAAGATTTCTGGATCTGGAAGTTCTGCAAAATCTTGGCGGTGAATGCCATTTGGGACAACAATTACTGGAGTTTTTAGTCCCAGCGATCGAATATTGTGTGATTCTGATGAGTTTAAAGCTTGAATCGCGCTAGCATATTTTAGTGCTGAACGCTCGATCGCTGCCATATAAATTTGCTTTTTGAGAGATTTATACGCCAGTGCCCACGGCTCCAGCATTCCTTGTGGGTTCATGATATAAGGTACATGATGATACTGACATGCCCAGTGTGCGGCAGTTACTGGGTAGGAAAAAACTGCCATCGTATGTACGAGGTCGTAGTCTAGGACATGGGAAAATAGCCATGTGGTAAAAGATATACTTAATTTAGCATCAGCGACATTCCAACATGAAAAGTAGCGGATGCGATAATTAGATCGATCGACCCAGCTATCTAACGGTACATCCAGACATTCACTGCCATTGGCATTGGTTGTTACAACATCTACACTAATTCCTTGATTACCAAGTTCTTGTGCCCACTCCAGTGCAATTTTAGAAGTTCCACCGTATAGAGGTGCAATCGATGCAATCGCAATCAGAATTTTCATGGATTATGTGTGCAAAACAATATTTAAAAAGAGGGGGCATTTGTAGCTTCGATCTTACTTTTGAGACACCCTCTAAGCTCGACTTTATCCATTTTCGATTGCCTCAGGGCGAAGCGTTTCGCCATAACGGTTCTAGCTGTTCAGACTTTTTGAATATCACCTGTTTTTCTCGATCTGTGAAAAGTCAGTTCGATTTCGCAAGTCTAGGAGGCAGTCTCGATCGGGAAAGTTTAAAAATGGATAAAGTCGAGCTAAGTAGTAGCATATTCGATCGCCTGGATCAAGCCCGATGCAAAATAGTCTGGCGAAAATTTCTGAATATGCGTGAGTGCTGCATGTCCCATTTTTTGGAGATCGACTTCACTAGAACTAATTTTGAGCATGAGGTTGGTGAGTTGTGCTGGGTTGTGGGGATCGAATCCAAAGCCATTGATGCCATCAAGCACTAGATCTTCAAAACATCCACATCGATCGGAAACTAGCACTGGCAATCCTGCTGCCATTGCCTCATTGATTACCAGTCCCCACTGCTCTTGAGTGCTAGCATGAACGAAACAACCAGCATGGGCAAAGTATGGTAGCAGTCGATCTTGTTGGAGAAATCCAGGTAAATGGATGCAATCGGTAAGTTGAAGTGTGCTAATTCGAGCTTGTAGTCGATCGCGCATCTCGCCATCACCACACAACACCAAATCCCAAGCCCCAATACCTGCTTGTTGCCTGTAAGCAGCAAAAGCATCAATGAGGAATGGCAGATTTTTTTTGGTTACAAATCGATTGATTGCTAGAAAAAAAGGACGTTCTAAAGGACGGGATAATGTACCAATTCGATCGGGATGAAATAGATCGTTCCCGACAACATCATAGCCTATAAAAATTGCCTCATCCGGTAAACCCAATTTTTTGATATATCGCTTTTGTGGTTGTCCGCCCACCAAAGCCGATTTGAATCTGGTTATCAACGCACTTTTGATCCGTTCTTTCCACCAAGTACGCAGTTCGTCGCGTTCGGTAGTTTCTGACAACAGAATAGCTGGCTTGCGATGCTGCAAACACCACCATAGTGCTGCCAACATCGCCGGACGTGCGTACCCAGAAATTGCCACAGCATCTGGTTTTGTACGATCGAGAGTAGCTAGTATATTTCCTACCAATCGAGTTAGTTTAGTCTTTTCTAGCGTACTATCATCGATAACCGAGATAATTTCACATGGGAAGTATTTTGATTCCGTTTGCCACGGGTATTCTTCTTCTGCACGAGCTAGTTCGATCCCAAATACTTCCCAATTTCTAGCTTGACAATGCCGGACAAAGGCATCGATCCTCGCCAAATGATATGGGCCAAAACTAGTACAAATTTTAGTTACCTTGAATGACATACAAAATATCTCTTGCTATATAAAATACTTAGTCGATCTGGCTTTTCTTGAAATTGTTTTCCTGCCGAGGACTAATTCCTGCATATTTAGCAACAAGAAACATGACACTAGACTGAAAAACAAGCTGTTGGAGAAATACCCCAATGGCATGTGTGATTCCGAGCATTGCTGGACCAACTATCCCGATATAAAATAAAGCACTAAAAACACTCTGTCTCGACAACATCGATATCCACAGTGTTTTGAAAAACCGTCCCAACCCCCAAAATATCAAGCAGCCAAAATAACCAAATTCTGCAAATGAATCACCTAAGCCAGTATATGTCGAACCGTTAGGTGCTGCATAGCCATACAGTGCTTGTAAATCGACACTCGATCCAAGTTGAAGCGATTTTTTTACATCAAATCCGACGAGCTGTCCAGGCACATACTGAAAAACAATACTATTCCAAAAGCCAGTACCTAAACCATAATTATGAGTAAGATCTACCCCATTTATGACTAATGCAGCATTTCTCAGTTCTAAAATATCATCTTTTTTGACTCCTGCCAACTTCGATTGAGAAGTGTCTATCAATGCTTGTAAATCTCCACTAAATAGCAAAGTCCAGAAATCTCCTCTTAATGCACCTAGTAATGGAATGACAAAAACTGCTCCAATTATAGCTGCAATAAATATCCATCTTGGAGGAATATACTTTTTCGTCAAGTAATATGCAATGCCGACAGTAATTAATAATGTTATCGTTTGCGTTCTGCGTCCGGATACAATAATTGTTTGCAATATAGGTATAGCAGACACTATTGTCATAATAATATTACTAAAATTAGGCTTAATCAATGCGCTCAATAAAAATATCGGCAGTGCAACAAAGAGAAGACCGCTGAAAAAGACAAGAATAGTTGCTGGCCCAGTCCAATTATTATTGATTGCCGATCTTTGGATTTCGATCTTTGTTAGTAGAAATTGGCAAGTATATCCGATCGACATCAACAAGCAGCCAATTTGAAATAACTTGTTTTTATTCAAATCGATATCTAGTTTCGACAGCCATTTCTCTTCTGGTTGGTACTGCTGATATCCGAGCCAACACATTGCCGCACACATACATGCGTACAACATTACTTTTTCTAATCCCCCTTCAGTAATACTAGATACAGTAGTTTGTTTTTCGATTAGGGTAGCAGCTTGAGGTAGGATAAATGAGACAAAAATAGCTGCCATGAAAAAAGGATATTGATAAACCCTTTCTAAGCGAATCAGCCCCCAGCCCAACATGCCGATGCAAATCAGAATAAAACAGTAGTAGTAAATTTCAGCCATTATTTATATTCGATCGCTAAAAATAGTCTCTTTGTATAGATTAGCTAAATTAAGAACATTTTTATCCCAATCATGATTGCTTTCTAGCAAAGAGCGTGCATTTTGATGATATCGATCCCACTGTTCCAATCGATCGACTGATTCAACAATTGTATCAGCCATAGCAGATATATCTCTATTTTGGATTACAGCACCAGTGCTGTGATTTAGCAGCTCACCTACGCCACCAGTGCAAGCAAAGCCAACAACTGGGACTCTACAAGACATCGCTTCAGCAGCAACTAAACCAAATGGTTCGTAATGAGATGTCATACAGAAAACATCAAGCGCATGATAGGCACTAGTAGTTCGATTGACAGTTCCTGCAAAAACAACTCGGTCGGCAATATTTAATTCAGTAGCTAGGTTATGTAAATATTCTGAGTCTGGGCCAGAGCCAACCACCAACGCCCAAAACTTATCTGGCAATAGACTAATTACCCTCAGAAAATCATCAGTTCCTTTCATGACACAATGAAGACGACCTACATAGCCAACAATGAAGGCATTTTCAGGCAACCCAAACTGCTTTCTCGCAGCAAGCTTTTCCGCTGATGACGGAGGGTAAAACTGAGATCGATCGACTCCATTATAGATAACTTTTGTATTGGTATAGCTATAACCACCCTGTTTAACGTAGCTGCTACGAGTACTCTCTGTTATACAAACTAACAAGTCAGTGGAGTGAAGTTGAACCCAAGCAGCAATATTTCCGCGATTAGGCCAGGTATTATCACTCGTCGCATCCAGATGAGCATGAGCAAACTTCAAAACACCAGGATGGAAGAAGGTCAACAACTGAGTCCACAACAATCCATCATGATGATGGATAAAATCGGGCTGAAACTCGTGCATAAAGCTAACTAATCGGCCAAAATTTAAAGCGTCGCGCGAGTTGGCGATGTTGAGATAGTGAGCGCGATCTCCTAACTCACTCCCAAAAAATCCAGGCTGACCGTAGAGAAACAGGCAATGGGCATCGATATCATAATCGTGCAACCTTTTTACATACTCAACTGCAACACGAGCTGCACCACCTGTAGCAGCATCATCTCGTTGGCAAATATGGAGGACTTTTAAATCTTTTGATGAGCTAACCATCCTTTTTCCTCCAGCACCTGTTGAAGTTTTCGAGCTTGTTGTTGCCAAGTATGCGACTGAGCTTCCTCTAATCTTTCATCCGATTTCCAGGTCGGATTTGCTAAGGCAAACCTCACATTTGCAGCAAACTCCGCAGGATCTTTGGAAATCAGAATTAAATGACTCCATTGATTGACTTCTGGGACAACATCATTAGCCACGATCGGCAACGATATACTCATATAGTCCCAGAGCTTCATCGGACAAGCATTTAAATTAAAATCACAGTGAGAATATGGCATTAAAAGCACATCGAATGATTGCAAATACTCGCCGACAAGGTGATGGGGAACAGAATCGACAAAATGAATGTTGGGTAAATTTTGAGCTACTTCTACACCCTCCCACCATGCTCGATCGCCATCAGTTGGCTGAGGAAGTTGTCCTCCTAAAATAATAGTCACATCTGGTAACTGATTTGCCACTTCTACTAAATAACGGAAATCAAATCGATAGTTTAAGGCACCAATATATCCGATAATAGGGTGAGCATAATCTTTGAGTCGATCGGGTAGCGGATTTGGTTGCGTGAGGGGTGCATCGACCATGAAATTTGGCGAACAACCATGTGGAATATGTATAATGCGATCGAGTCGATCGGGATATGCTTGTTTCAATAGATTCGATCGATATTCAGCAACACATAATGTAATGTCTGCACTAGCAATAGCAAGTTTTTCGGTTGTCTGAGTTAGTAATTCACGACCTGACCAGTAGTTACGGTAGTCGTCCATACTGTAATAAATCGAGTAACCCTTTAGCTCATTTACCAAACTATAGTAATACGGATAGTTGAATGCAAAAATAACTCGATCTTCGTCACCTTGAAACTGACGAATTAGATAAGTCAAGCAGCGACGGGTCAAAGGCCAAGTATGAAACAACCAGCCTGGAGGACAACAGATCCGTTGTTCCCAGACTCCTGGCGAAATTAATTGGGGCTGAAGATCGATAAAATAGCCACCATATCGCTTTTTAAATGTGCGAAAATCAACTGGTCGAAGTAGTAGCACATCTGCAAATTCACTACAGGCAGAAAACAGTTGCTCTGTCCAATAGAAATTGGCATCTAAGACAACGAGCTTTAACCGAGTGGAGTGGCTGTTAATAAATTTCATCAATGAATTGATACCAAACTAAGGTTTACGAGCCATCACGCACAAATGATTACCTCGAAGCCGGAAGAGTTAGTGGATAAGTTTTCGAGCTTGTTGTTGGTAAAGGTGCAACCGAGCTGCCTCTGATTTTCCACCCGATTTTTATTTTTTAATAGAGCTTAGCTTACTACTGTATACGACCATAGATAGCATCGCCAGCCAAAGAACGACCATCATGACAATAAGAAGGAACGATGTTTCTCAGGCAAAACCCTAGATCCACAAGCATTTCATGAAGTTCTGAAAATAGACTTTCTCCCTCATACAAAGGAACAAAATTAATTTCTATAATAAGATATTTTGTTTTACTGAGAGTGTTTTTTGCTCCCTTCAAAACCTTTTTCTCGTAACCCTGAACATCAATTTTTAACAAAGAAATTTCAGGCATTTCATTAAGCAAGCTGTCTAGTGTATCAACATCAACTTCCACTGTTTCAACAACTTTACTCAAGCCATGAAAATTATCTTGTAGCTCATCCTTTACCTTTGAAATAGAATTGAATTCTTGGTTGAAGGTCAAACTAAATTCTGTCTTTCCCTTCATATCACTGACAGCTACACTCAAAACTCGAACATTAGAAAGATTACAAAACTTCTGTTGTAGAAGTGGCTGAAGCACTGGTGATGGTTCGATAACAACTAATTTTTTTGGCTGACAAAGCGATAATATACTCGAACTCCATTTACCTTCATGAGCGCCGACATCGACTACATACTCTAAGTTGGGAATACTACCACCTGCTAGATGCTGAAGATGACAAAATCTTAAAGCTGCTACTTTGCTTGGAGACAAGGCATATTTTAATGCAGTGTTACTTTCGATCCCCAAACGAAAAAAGTCTTTATAAGCTCTACGAGAATTGATAACGCCATGAGGTAGTAGTGCTTGAACTAAACCGATCGCTCTCATTTTTAGATTAGACATAATTTGCTTGATTTTCTTTAAGGTCTATGGCTTCTTGATAAGCTTTAAGATATGCTTCTGCGTGGGCTGCTAAAGAAAATTCTTTTTGGATAATTTCATAGTTGATTATCACAGTTCGGTCGTAAATTTCATCATAGTTATCTAAAAGCTCTATGATTATATCTGACATTTGCACTGGAGTATCAGCAATCAACAAACCTTGTTTTTGCTTTTCATTAAATCCTTCTGCACCGATCGATGTTGTCACAACTGGAATTCCCCAAGCCATGCATTCAATCACTTTAGTTTTAATACCACTACCAAGACGATAGGGAAAGCAACATAGCCTTACTCCTTTGAGAAAATTGTGAATATCATCAACATTCTCTATTGTTTCGATCCAGTCATACTTAGAAGGTAATAACAGTATTTCTGCTGGTATGTCAATGCCTGTGATTCTCAAGACAGTATCTGGTTTTTTCTTGAGAACTTCTGGCATGACTTTTTCAATTAGTATCTTTAATGCATCTAAATTCCAAGCCCCTCCTAGATAGCCATAAAAGCCAACAACATTGCTTTGTGAATTAGCCTCGTCTAATACAGAAACATTTGTTTTTTCATCCAACTCTATTGTAGCGGGTGATTGACGAATTTTAGCATTAGGACATAATCTATTCAGCATAGAAACATCTCCTGTAGACATAACCGTGAATATACCGTCTGCAACGAATTTATTTAATAAATCTTGTTCGATTCTTAGTGTGCTAATGAGATAAATTAATGCTCTTGGGAATTCAACAATACGAGATGCAAGGCGATATTTGATTTCACGTAATCTATGCCTTGTTGAAGAATCAAAATAGTCAAAAACAACTGGGACTGGAGGATTTCTCGGAAATGCGAGTGCAGTTTCAATGCGAAAACAATGTATTACGTCAATATTCTGTTCATCACAAATAAATTTTATGTTTTCATAAAATATATTACAACTCTGCTCAAGTAAACTAGCAGGTTGTTTAGAAACAATAGCCTTTATTTTGTGAGAAGCATAATAAAAAAATTGTTCTGGTATTATATGAACACCCAAACTAAATAAGCCAGAAGAGATGAATCTTTCATTTAATAAATCAGCTTTGTCGGGATCGGCACAAACTACGCAGCCTAATTGATGTCCAGATGCTTGTAATGTATTAAATAAACGTTTAGCAAGATTGCCAAATCCACTATTGTCAAATGGATCGAGTACAGAAACCAATAAAATTCTCATTTGTATTCTACATCTCAAAAGCTAGTGGTGGTTGTAATTTTCAAAAAGCTTTAAAAAGAATTTATACTTGACAATAAGCGTTCTGTATATTTCTCTAGCGTATAGTTTTTTGCACGTTCTTTTGCTGCAATAGCCATACGATCTCGCAGAGATCTATTTTCTACTAATTCTTCAATTCGTGCTGCCAATTCATCAGCATTACGATCGGGTATGATAAATCCTTCAATGCCATCTCTAACAACCGAACCCGATCCCTCGGTTGTTATTACTGGCAATCCTGCTGCCAATGCTTGATAGATTACTTCTGCCGAACCTTCGGCAAGACTCGGCAGTACAAAAATATCTGCACTAACAAATTCATTTTTAATATCTGAACGAGGAACTCGTCCTAAGAATTTGAGTTGTTTAGTCAGATGATGTTTACTAATTTTCTCTGAGAATGTACCTGCTACTCTAAACTCATATTCACAGTGGGCTAGCTTTTGAGCAGCCATGCCTAATATGTGAATTCCTTTTCTTAGTTCTGCTGTCCCAGCGAATAGAATCCGTCCCTTTTTAGGTTGATTATTGAGATTTAACCATAACTTATCGACCGCATATGGCACTATACAGCACCGATTTATGTTAACTCCAAATTCTTGTAGCCCATTGATTACAAATTGCGAAGGTGAAATAAACAATTGTGTTAGTTTACACACCTCATGTGAATATGCTTCATATTTTGCCAGAAAATCAGCAGTAAATGGGGGTTCTATCTCTGGATAAATACTTCTTTCCGCTTGAATTATACGATGGCTAATCGGAGATATATAAATTTCTGTAACTATCTTAACACCTCGCTCATTAGCAAATTTTATAAAATCTATTCCCTCACCAAACATCGAAAAAAGATGAGTTGCATTACACAATCCTTTGCGGATCATAGCATTGCTAAACTCATGATTAAAATGCTCGATCGCTTCATTTGTCTTGATTAAATTATTTCCAGCTAACTTGTTCCGAGCCAAGTACCGGAGCGCAGTGCTATCGAAGGTATGTACCTTATCCTTTAGCTCAGATGGGACGCGGCGATTCAAAAGATTGTTTAGCTGACCTTTTCTCAGAAACTGAGGACAAAATTTATCTAGTACTTCACCAATACCAGCGTCAGCACAAATGTCCGTGTATAGTGCCTCCAGTATACCAGCCTTCGCTAGAATAGCTGGTACTGTATAATTTCGTCTTGCTCCAGTTTGAACTGCAATAAATCGCATCATTTTAGAATATTCTCTGAAAATACTTTACTAGGAAGGTAAATCATTCTCATTAATCGATAGACGATTGAGATTTATATAAAGTCCAATACTTTCCCTTGAGTGCCAGCAGCTCTTGGTGATTTCCTTGTTCGACAATCGTACCACGATCTAAGACGACTATCCAATCGGCTCGTTCGATCGTCGATAGTCGATGAGCGATCGAAATCGTCGTTCGACCATAGCTAATTTTTTCAATTGCTTGCTGCACGATCTGTTCTGAAGTCGAATCCAATGCACTAGTTGCTTCATCTAAAATCAGCAGATCTGGATTACATAAAATCGCTCTAGCGATCGCGATCCGTTGTCGCTGACCACCTGAAAGCATCGTACCACGGTTACCAACCACGGTCTCAAAACCTTGCGGCAATTGTTCGATAAATTCATCAGCATAAGCTTGTTTGGCGGCTGCAAAAACTTCTGTGTCTGTTGCATCGGGACGACCATAAGCAATATTTTCACGAATAGACTCGTTAAACAGAAAGTTATCTTGACTGACAACAGCAATCGATCTGCGCCAAGAGCCAATATTTAATTCTCGCAGATCGATACCGTCAGCTTTAATACTCCCCCGATCGGGATCGTAAAAGCGCATTACTAAATCGACTAATGTAGACTTACCACTACCTGATGAACCAACTAATGCTGTTGTCGTTCCTTTAGGCAGACGAAGACTGATATTATCCAGAGCTGGTTTCGAGCTATTCGGAAAACTAAAGGTTAGATTCTCAAGCAGCAGATCGGAGTTTAAACCTTGGTAAGATTCCCGACCATTTACTAGTCTTAATCTAGCAGTTTCAGCTAAAAATCGTTCGATCGCTTTTAAACTACCCGATAACAAAGCAAGTTGAGAAATCAAGCTGTAGAGATGGGAGACTCTAGGCAAAGTTCTCAATAATGTTAATGTATAGGTAAGTAATATTGGCAAAGTTGACTGTCCAGGAGTTGACAACAGCGTGGTTCCAGCAATCAGTATTAATAATAAAACTGAAATGCCTGCTGTCTCCGTGATTGGATTGACTGTAGCACTAAATCGGTAAGCTAATAATTCTGTCTGATGGAGGAGGCTCAGAGATTTTTGAGTACGTTTTAGTTCTCTTGTTTCTGAATTAAATGATTTGACAACTCTAATGCCACTAATAATCTCAGTAATTAGTGAAGCAAAGTTTTCAATCGCTCTTGCCGACTTATTTCCATGCAACTGAACCGATCTGAGAATCAATCGCATCAACAACCCAACTATTAACAGACTGAATAATGTCAACAGAGTTAATAATGGTGACAGTAAAATTAAGAAAGATAGTAAAAAAGTAATTGAGATTACTTCTTTTACCACCTCAAGGTTATAACAGAATAGTTGCTCCGTTCTTTTTGCATGTTCGTTAACATAACTGAGAATTTCCCCCAAGCTAGTCTGAGTATAGAATGCTACATCCAACTCCATGAAACGTTCGATGCATTTTTGTCTAATAAAAACGCCACTTTTAAATGAAAAATCGTAAATACTGACATTTGATAAGTAGTTGAATATATTTTTAATAACAGTCAAACCAAAAAACATTACTAAAATAATTAGCAATTGTGACTGCTTAGGTAAGTATGACTGAAAATTTAATATTTTCTGGAGAAATTCTGGTGTCTTGCTAGTTACAGAGATCGAATTATTCCCTAGTATTTGAGTCAGAGGCAGAGCCAATGAGTTAGTAAGTACTTCAAGTAATGAAAATAAATTTGCAAACAATAACGCGGTAAATGCTAGAGAACGATGATGCTTAATGAAATCGACTAAGAGTGAATCTGGCTTGCTTTTGAACATTATGAGGTCGGCAGTCAGGGCTTAGTTTTGGTATGAGACAATACTTAACGTGAGTTCGGGTTAAAGATGTCCACTTAATGACTCCTAGCTTCGTTTCTGAACCGCCCTCAAATGAATTAGTTGCTCATAGCAAAAGTTCTCTGAAGAGAACTGCCCAATTGATTAGTTCGTTTCAACGAACTTTTGCTATTAGCCCGTTGGCGTAGCCTTTCGGAACGAAACACTTATAGTTCAGGGCGGTGCTTGAACGGAGCAGATCGATTTTCCTTATCCCGAACTCACGTTACTTAACAATTGAAAAATAGAAAAGATGTACAGAAATATTTATTCTATAACGAACATCACTAATTTCAAGCTGTCCTTGCTGTACCCATCATTCGGACAACATCCTTCATTTTATATTTAGCTTCCCACTTTAATTGTATCTTAGCCTTACTTGGGTTCCCTCTACCTACTGCAAAATCTGTAGGTCTTAGCAAACTATCATCGGTTTCTACATACTCGCGCCAGTCCAAATTTACTATGGAAAAGGCTGTTGCCACAAAATCTTCTAATGAAGAACTTTCCCCCGTAGCAATTACATAATCACTAGCTTGTGACTGTTGCAACATTAAATGCATTGCCTCTACATACTCAGGTGCCCAGCCCCAGTCTCGTTGGATTTTCATGTTACCCAAACGCAATTTTTCATCACTGCCTCTGGAAATTCGGCAAGCAGCTGCTACAATTTTCTGTGTCACAAATCGCTCTGGACGCAATGGTGACTCGTGATTGAACAAAATTCCCGAACAGGCAAACAAACCATAGGCTTCCCGATAATTAGCTACTTCCCAAAAAGCTGCTGCCTTTGCGACAGCGTATGGACTTCTGGGTCGAAAAGGTGTCTCTTCTTCAGCCGCAGTTCCGCCAGTATCGCCAAAACATTCACTGGAGCCAGCATTGTAAAGCTTAATTCCCGCACCTAGAAAGCGAATTGCTTCTAGTAAATTGAGCGAACCAGTTGCAATACTTTCTAGCGTCTCTACTGGCTGGTTAAAAGATAGCCCCACTGAAGTTTGACCTGCTAGATTATAAACTTCGTCTGGTTGAAATTTTTTTAGGACTTGCAAGACACTGCGAAAATCTGTCAAAGCCATCGACTCTAATTGCACCCGTTCTGCGATCCCCAAATACCTGAGATTACTAAAACTAGACATCTGAGCATCTCGAGAAGTACCGCAGACCACATAGCCTCGATCGAGTAATAATTGAGCTAGATATGCTCCATCTTGACCAGAAATACCACAAATAATTGCTCTTTTCATCACACTGATTATCGATACTTGAGTAAATCTAGACTACTAGAAATGACGTTTCTGATGCCAGTTCCAAGCATGTTGGACGATCGTCTTCAAGTCTGCGTATTGTGGCTGCCAACCCAAGACTTGACGCGCTTTTGCACTACTCCCAATCAGCACGGCAGGATCGCCAATCCGACGCGGACATGCCTCAAATGGCACTGCTCTCCCCGTGACGGCTTTGGCGGTGTCGATGACTTGCTTGACCGAAAAGCCGCTACCATTACCTAGATTAAAAATTTGACTGACTCGATTTTTCAACAGGTGCTGGAGTCCGAGGACGTGAGCCTGGGCTAAGTCTGTGACGTGAATATAGTCACGAATACAAGTTCCATCTGACGTGTCATAATCAGTGCCGAAGATCGAAACATGCGATCTCTTCCCCGCTGCCGCTTGGAGGACGAGGGGAATTAGGTGCGTTTCTGGTTGATGATCTTCACCGAGCGAGCCATCAGGATCGGCACCTGCGGCATTAAAATAACGGAAGATTACCGATTTCATGCCATATGCCGCATCGTAGTCTCGCAAAATTCGCTCGACTGCTAATTTCCCCGCACCGTATGGGTTGATCGGATGTTGAGGATGCTCTTCTGAGATCGGGATGTTTTGTGGGACACCATATGTGGCACAAGTTGAGGAAAATACAAAATTCTCGATCCCATGAGCGCGCATCGCATCGAGCAAAGTTAGCGTCCCAACGACATTATTCCAATAATATTTGCCAGGATCGGTAACTGACTCACCAACATAGGCAAAGGCAGCAAAATGCATGACTGCATCAATTTTGGTAGTAGCGAAAAATCGATCGAGAAAAACAGCATCTCCGATATCACCAACGACTAGCTGAGCGGGTAAATTAGACTCAGCCAGATCTGCGTGCCCGTAAACCAAGTTATCTAAAATAATAACTTTAAAGCCCTGTTGCTGAAGCGACCTAACCGCATGAGATCCGATATATCCCGCTCCACCTGTTACTAAAATAGTTTGATTAGATAAGTTCATGAGCGCAAAACAATTATGAATGAGTTAATTTGCTATGAATCGAAATTAGTTTTTCTAGATTCAGTACATAAATTTTGTCGGATTGGAAAACCACAGCCTCTTTTGTTGATAGCCGCGATATTAACGGCTCTTTAGCTCCCAAATTAGATTCAAACTGTGCTTGTAGTTTGGGAAATGGTTGATACGGGAAATAGTCATTCTGATAGAGATTTTTATTTAAAATAAAATAATTAACTTTATATTTCTGGTGTAGCTCTACGATCGGCTGAATATCCATAGCATACATTGCTGCCCAGATTGCCAGTAGTCTAGCCTTCATCTCCTCGTAAAATTTTACATTGTAGGGGTACAATGCTGGGAACATCATCAAGACGCTACGCTGGCTCCGCATTGGGATATCACTTGCATCGCGTGGATGAGCGGCAATAATTGTATCTTTGGGCAGCGTCTTTAAAAATTCATATGTCTGTGCTGGCAGCGTACCCACGATCCCACCGCGATTCATCGTAAACCGCAGCGAAAAAGTTGTCAGTGCAAATATAGTTAATACGATCGCAATCCAGCGCAGCTCTATTTTCCCAAATAAGTTGGGGTTATTAATTTTAGTTAGTCTGGCTTGAATAAATTTTAATACCAGCTCGCATGTAAACGGAAATATACACAAAGAAAGGCATTGCCAAACGTAGGAAACATATCGACTTGGCTCATAAAGTCTGATAAATACAGCATAGGCTAAAGCATAATTTATTAGTGCCGACAAACATAGTATGCCTATTTCCGATCGAAATATTTTGTGATCGCTAGATTTGTTAGTTGCAATGGCAAAGACAGTTATTACAACGATCGCCAACCACATAAATGACGACACATTACTTAACTGCAAGATGTCAAGCACATACATTTTCCAGTCTCCACCAAGTAGAGGTAACAATCCTCCACTATGAAATTCCGGCATTTGCAAGGCTTGTTGTCGCGAGTAGACTTCTCCAAATTCATCCTTCGCCGTAGTCTGCTTGATCCAGATGAGGATCGTAGCAGCGATCGCACCCCCACAAATAGTCTTCAGCCAATATCGATGGATTACTCGCTCGCGCAGTAATTGCACGGTAAAGGTTACGACACCATACATGATTAAGGTAATGCAAGTGGGTGGATAGAATAGAGCACCCAAAACAATCGCAATTCCTAGCAGCCCAAAGTCGCGCCTCAGTAGAGACAAAACACCCAGTAGGATAATCGGTAATGCAAAATTTCTCGGCAGTCCACCAGCCATCGATCGCAGAAAGGATATTGCGAAGACATCATTGCAATAAATGCTAAACAGAAATAAGGCTAAACTCGCCAATCCCCCCCAGTGCTGCTCATCTGTTATCTTGCGACCGATGAGGTAGCTCAGAAAAGCACTGCATACTCCCACTCCAAAAGCGAGCAGCTCGGCTAAAATTTGAGGATCGATTAATGTTGTAAAGACTCTAAAAAAAAATTTGTAGCCGATCGGTGAATTAGTTGTGAAATAATCTTTGATGAGATCGTGATTATTAAATAACTCCGAATCTTGATAACTATAACTCCACGATACAAACTGCTGCATGTCGTTGGAGTACAGATCCATCCTTAATAAGCTGGGTAGGAAATAAGCACCAAGAAAAACAATAGTTATATATGTTACCGTAACAGTGAAGCGTTTGTAATTATCCCTAATCCAACTTTCTAGTTGCTCTGTGTAACTTATTTGTGAAATTTTATTCATATTGATTGAATAATTAACAGCGAAATTTTGAAACGATCGACCTTAGTGATTGAATATACGTGCTAATAATAAATATTTATTCGTTCTGACATGCTAATTGTGTGATTAAATTCATGAAATTATAATCTTGCTTTATTGTTTTGTAATGAATTATCGATGAGTTCTTCTAAATTAAGTACATAAAATTCATCTTTGTGGAAAGCTATAGCATCTTTCTTCGCAAGAATCGATATTAAAGGTTCTCTATCTCCTAACTCAGCTTCAAACAGCTTTAACTGCTTTAGATAAGGTTGATGGGGTAAAGGATCGTGCTTATAAAGATTTTTATTTAAAATGAAATAATCAACTTTGTATTTTTGCTTTAGCTCTAATATCGGCTGAATGTCAGTTGCATACATCGTTGCCCAGATTGCGGTTAGTCTATCTTTCATCTCCTCATAAAATTTTACGTTGTAGGGAAATAATGCTGTTTCCATTAGCAAAACGCTACGCTGGCTACGCATCGTAATGTCACTCGCATCACGAGGATGTGCAGCAATAAGGGCACCTTTGGGCAGAGTCTTCAAAAATTGATATGTTTCTGTTGGCAGCGCGTGAAGGTTACCACCTCGATTAAGTACAAAACGGAGCGAAGAGTATGTGAGCACAAATATCGTTAAGATGATGACGATCCAGTGCAACTTCACTTTACTAAATAAGCCTGGTTTACTAGCTTTAGCGAATCTAACCTGAACAAACTTTAATATTAGCTCGCATGTGAAAGGAAAGATGCATAAGGAAAGGCATTGCCATACAAAAATAACATATCGATTTGGTTCGTAAAGCTTGATGAATAAGATATATGCTAAAGCATAATTAACAAGTGCCGATAAGCATAGCAAACCTATTTCTGAGCGGAAAAATTTAGGGGCACTATCTTTATTTTTTGCCGTGAGGATCGCAGTAATTACGACGATTGAGAACCAAACAAATGCAGGAATATTAAGTAATTGAAATGTCTCAAGAACATACATTTTCCAATCAAGCAGCGGTAAAATTCCGCCTTCATGAAACTCTGCCATCTGCTGAGCTTGATTAAGTGAGAAGGGTGCTCCAAAATCATTACTACCAGATGTTTGTCGCCAAATCAGAATAATAGACGCAGCTAACGCACTAGCAAAAATTGTTTTTAGCCAATACTTATGAATGACTCTTTCTTTCAGAAAATGCCATCCAAAAGTAAGTACGCTGTACATTATTAATATAATAAAAGCAGGTGGATAGAATAAAGCAGCTAATAAGATCGCAATTCCTAGTAACCAAAAGTTGCGTCGCAGCAGAGACAGAATACTCAGTAGGATGAGCGGCAACGCAAAACTTCTCGGTAATCCGCCAGTCATAAAACTAATAAAATCTAGTGCTCTCACATGCACATTATTATGAAAGATACTAAATACAAATAATGCTAAACTCGCCAGTCCTCCCCAGTGTTTTTCATTTGTTATTTGTCGTCCAACAAGGTAACTAAGAAAAGCAGCGCAGCCTATCAATACTAAGGAAAGAAGTTCGCCTAAGACTTGGGGATCGATTAATGTTGCAAATGCTCTGTAAAAAAGCTTGTACCCGATTGGCGAATTAGCTGAAAAATAATCTTTGATAAGATCCCGAGCGTTAAATAGTGCTGGATCTTGATAACTATAACTCCACGACACAAACTGCTGCATGTCATTGGGGAAGATATCCATTCTTAGCAAGCTAGGAAGGGCGTAAGCGAGTAAAAAAATAATAGTTATATATACTACCGATACAGTGAAGCGATTATAATTCTCTCTAATCCAACTTTCCAAGTGTTCTGTATAGCTTATCTCTGAAAATTTCTTCATACGATTATCAATTAATATTTTTCGACAAAAATTTTCCTTTGATATTTAGATAAATATACAATCCAAAGCCAGTTAGTGTCACACTTCCCAATAAAACAACCTGAGCGATGGTTGCTGCAGCAACACCTCGTGCTGATTCATACCCAAATAAACTCACGGCAAAAGCATAAGCATACTGATAAGTGCCAATGAATCCAGGTGCAGAAGGGATGAGGGTACTCAAACTTACCACGCCTAACAGCAATAACATTTGCTGCAAATTTAAAGCTATATCTACTGCCTGTAATAACGCCCATAGCACTGTATCTTCTAAGAGCCAGATAATTAGCGAAAGACCGATAACTTTCCGCCAGTCAGAGCCACTCAACATGCTCGAACCTTGGCGAAAGCTCTGGATGCGGCTAGCGATCGCCGGAGGAAAACGCTCGATCCAATTGCGACCAGATTTTCGCCCTAGCAACCACAGCCCCAAAAAAATGCCAATGAATAGCAGACTACTCACGGCAGTCAAACTAGCGAGTACAGCATTTTGTTGCGAAATAAATAGTCGGCCGATCGCTAAGCACAATACTACGATCAGTCCATCTAAAACTCGCTCTAAAAAAATCGATCCAATGACAGCAGAACGTGACAGTCGATAGCGTCGCCCGACAAAATCCGCCCGAAATAATTCACCCAAGCGAGCGGGGAGCAGGTTGTTTGCGCCATATCCGATTAATAGTGCTACCCCTACCGATTTGAAGGAGAGTATTTTTATATCCTTGAGCAAGATGCGCCAGCGCAATACCCTAACTGCTAGATCCGCAGCATAAACAGCAAGCGAAATAAACAGCCAACCTAAATTAGATTTTGTTAGGATCGTCCTTACTTGCTCTAGACTGGTTTGGCGCAGAGCTAGCCACAGAAAAAATGCGCCAATTACAATGCCGATTACTGCACGGACAAAGTTACGCAAACTACCACTAGCCATGAAATAAATCAGCCTTCTAAATAACTAGATTTGATAGCTTTAGTTTTCTACGTAGTAGACTAAGTTGGAGATAAAGCCAAACAGCCTAAAATATCTCCGGTGAACGATCGTAGTTGCTGGAAAAAAACTTAGCATTTCTTGCTCGGATAGCAGGTTTAAGTTTTCTTCTTGTGCCCAAAACCCTTTACCGATCGATTTGAGGAATTGACGAAACCATTTGGCTGGAAGCCAGTGAACGAAAGGCAATGCCGTATGGAACTCGATCGGATACCAACGGTTGGGCGTAGTGATAAAACATGTGCGACCGACGCGGCATAGTTCGCGGACAAAAGCCCGCTGTTGCTCGTTACTACCAACATGTTCGACGACAGCAAAACTCACCACTAAATCGAAGCTGCGATCGGGAAATGGTAGTTGCGAACCATCAGTTTTGACGAAAGTTAGTCCTGGATACTCTTGCTCTAAAAAAGCAGCATCTTCTGTGCCGACCGCAACGATTTTCTGAGGATATGGATATAGCTTTTCAAAAAAATTGCAATCCTCGCGGCGATCGGAAGTCACACCAATATCTAACACTGTGGTTTCTGGTGTTGCACCCGTCACTAGCATCAGTGACTCAAACATTTTTTTACGAGCATACCAAGATAGTTTAACGGCAAAACCACCGATCTTAGGTCCAATATAAGGACTATTTTGAGTTGTATTGGAAGTCATCAATAATTCTCCATGTATTTAGTCTGAGGCTTATGATTAAGGTAGTGAATGCAAAGTCTATTCAACTTTAAAATATTTAGTATATAGTATCTAAAATCCTCAGATCGATCGCTGCAAAATCACCATATCTAAACAGAATAGATTTCTCAGGAACTTTGAATAAGAATGGTTGTGAATTACCTAATTTGGAGCGAATCGTGTTAAAAATCTCAACATATGGTTTTTTGTCGATAGGCTCATGTGTGTACAGTTTAAAGTTAACTAAAAAGACATCAACATCATATTGTTTCTTCAATGCTAGAATGCCTTCTATGTTAGAGTCGTACATTGCCGTCCATATTGCCGAAGTACGTGTCTTAATTTGCTCGTAAAACTCCTTGTGATAACCGTCAAGTGACCTATGCATAACCAAAGTGCTTCGCTGAGTGCGCATAGGAATATGATCTGCATCTATCGGGTGAGCAGCAATCATAGTGTTCTTTGGCAGCATTTTTAGAAAATCATAAACTTGCTCGGGAGCAGTTCCGCTACTTGGTAGCGATACGGTTTTTGAACGAACTACAGAAACTGTAGATATGCAAATAATCAACACCAAAGTTGCAACCGCAAGGGGTTTAGTTATATATGTAATAGATGTTAACCTGTGGCTAATGAATCTTATCACAACAAAGCCAAAACTTCTTCGCTCCAAAAAATGGACTAATTCTAAGATACAAAAAGGGAAGACAACAAACCAGAGCACAAGCATTGGGTAATGGATATACCGAATTGGTTCGTAGATGTTAAATAAAAATATGTATGCGATTAGATAGACGATCGTACCAGAAACGACGAGGATGCTAGCTTCAACCCTAAATCGGGACGATCTCCAGACAAACACAACGACTGCTACACAAAGTAACGGATTCAAAGCAGAGGTAAATTGAGTCGTATAGTCTTGCCAATTATGAAATAAGAGTGTAGACGAAAACATTCCTTTAGGATAATACTCTTGCATTTGCATTGCTTCATTAAGCGAATAAAGCGTCCAGCTTCTCGATGCATTCAGCTTGCCATATAGCAATATGACAAAACCGATAATTATTGCTGCTAAAAATAAAGTAAGCTTTTCAGAAGCTGCTTTAATAGTCACTCGCTGATAAATTATCTGATATCCTATCAAAAGTCCTGCGTACATTACCAAACTAATGTAAGTAGGTGGATAAAATAACGCACCTAAAACAATAGCTATACTTAACAATCTATACTCATACAGTAAGATTCCTGAAATACCTAGTAGTAAAATTGGAACAGCAAAAGAACGTTGTAAACCTCCCCAAAATGGGGTGATAAAGTTTTCAATTTTCAGTGCTGTACCAAATAAAAATAATAAGACTCCAGCAATTCCACCTATGTGAGTCCCATTTGTTGAAATTTTTCCAACTGCATAAATGAGCAAGATAGTTACACAAGTCAAGAAGAACGACAACGCCTCACAGAAAGTCTGACTATCGAACAACATTGATGCGCTGCCGACTAGTGCTTTGTAAGCCAAAGGGGCAAAATCAAGATAGTAGGTTTTTAGGAGATCGTTTTGAAATAGCTCTAAATCGTTAAAACTATAGTACCAAGCCATGTTTTGAAGCATGTCAAAGTGAGCATATACATCTTGCCTTAGCAGTGGCGGTAGAAAATACATCACAAGTGTTGGCAAAGAGACAAGCACCAGCAATATATATATGTAAGTTTTATGCTGTCTTATCCAATGCTCTAGATACGGTATTCCAGAAGTATTGAGATTAGATAAATTTTTCATCATCATTATTTATTGCATAAGTAATAATGCTCTTCACCGTTTTAAGCCTAGTACGCTCAAAAAGAAACTAGATAAAACACTTTGGAACCCCAGCGCAAGGCAGGTAACAGATGGGATAACTACTCGCATTGTCTGAGATGGGGTGAGCGAACCAAATGAATGTGCTCCCCACGCACTAAAAGCATAGATAGAACCAACCGTTCCGACTAACAAAAGCGTAAATCCGACAATCAATCCTAACTCTAGGTTGATATAACGAAATACCCCATTAAATCGACGGTCTTGAGGCAGTAATCCCTCAGTGATGGCAAACATTTTGGTGAATACAGCAAAAGTGACTGATTGGAACCCAATTATCATCGCCGTTGCCGCATAAAGTAGCGTGTGTATATCAAAAACGCCCCTCGGTCCAGGTAAAAGCCACAGAGTGGTTATCAGACCCAGAAGCATCAGCAATACGCCAGGATATAAGAACAGCCAGCGAGGACTATAAAGAAGCAAAAATCGGAGGTGTCGCCAACCATCTCGCCAACTACGCAAGTGAGGTGGACGACTGCGTCCGTCTGGAGATAGAGTTGTCGGAACCTCCGTAATCCTCAGCTTGTAAAGTGTAGCTTTGACTACCATCTCACTGGCAAATTCCATTCCTGTTGTCCGCAGATCGAGTTGCTCGATTGCTACTTTACTGAAACCGCGCAACCCGCAGTGAAAATCAGTACAAGGGCTGCCAAAAAATAGCCGCCCGATCCAAGTTAGCACTGGATTGCCAAGATATCGGTGCAGTGGCGGCATTGCGCCTGCAGCGATCCCACCTTTGAATCGATTGCCCATCACCAGTTCGTAACCTTCACGCAACCGTTCGATAAATGGCGTTAAGGCGGTGAAGTCATAACTATCGTCAGCATCGCCCATAATGATGTAACGTCCGCGCGCAGCCGCGATTCCGCCTTTAAGGGCGCTACCATACCCCCGGCTCTCTACGTTGACAACACGAGCGTTAAGTTGTTTGGCGATCGCTTGAGATCCATCGTTACTACCATTATCAGCAATAATCACTTCGCCAGCAATATCATGCTCATTGAAGTACAATTGGACTTTTTTGATACAAGTTGCTAGTGTTTCTGCTTCGTTAAGACAAGGCATGACAACTGAAAGTTCGAGCGCATTTGAGTTTGACACGATTCCCCCTAAAATAACTTCTCTGATGATGCTGATTGCGATGTCGATCCAGATCTGAATGAATAGAGCGCAGATCGGCTAAATGACTGTATCCAATTCCAGGAATATTTGCGTATAATTAATTACATGTTGCACCCGAATCGCAGTCACATATTTAATTGAAGTTACAGATAGCTTGGTTAATTCAACGAATCGAGTTAAATGCTTTGATACCTTGATAATTCAGCATCCGAGCCTCTCTACGGGTAAATTCGCCGACAGATGGGTTTCCATTGGGATGGACGACTCCAGCCACTCGCTGCCATAGTTCGCTGGGGGCAGGTGTGACTTCATAAAGTCGCTCTCCAGTCTTACATACGTAATACCACTGAGTAGCCTGACACCGATCGCACCAAAAAGCCTCTAACCACTCGCCAGTAATCGACACAGTGGTATGAAATCTAATTAATGTTTGTGCGGCTGCGCGGTTGACACCACGAGCTTGCAGTTGATCGGGAGCATCAGCAAATAAATAGTATTTTTTACTACTACTGTCTAGATAGCAGCCATGCACCGGACAGTAAATACTCCGGCGCTTCGATCTGCTTCGATTTTTGACACACTTATCCTGCACTTCGGCCTCCTTCTCTGAACTCGATCGCAGTGAACTGAAGGTTGCGAGGGAGAGACTGAGATCTAAAGATCGTCGAAGTCTGCTCCTGTAAATTACCAAACTAGAGCCTGAAGCCGCGCGATTGTCAAAGCGGCTGGATCTGAGATTGGCTGCTCATTCGAGCAAAAATATTTTTAGCAAAAGCTAGATCTGTTAACTGGTCTTCAAAGCTCACTAATGCTGTCGATCGACATCGAACTGTTTAGTGCTAACGGACGATCGTTGGCAGCAGCAGCAACAATCCGAACAAACTCGATCGGTTGATAGTTGTCACTCCATCAATATAGCGGTTGTCTTGCTTTGCCCAAGAATCATATCATATTAGTCATGGCTTCGTGCTGTAATGTCGAGCAGATTCACTGCCCTACTCCGATCGTGTAGCTTTAGCGTTGGCAAATCGAGTGAATTGCCGCCAGATACCGAAACTATTCCTGCATCTTTTTGAGCAAAGCTTGAGTGAGCGGGTATTTTGACAGGATCTCAACTCGTTCAGTATTCACGACTTGATGTAAAAAGTCAAGGAAATCCTGACGCACCTTTTGAGTTTTGGGATGGTCGGCACCCAAATGTTGCTCTCGAATTGCTAGCGAGCGGGTGTATAGTGGCTCTGCCTCCTGATAGCGTTCCATCGATCGGTAGAGAAAAGCTAAATTATTCAAGCTATTAGCCGTTTGAAGATGATTATCACCCAGATGTCGCTCTCTAATTGCTAGCGACTGGAGATATAAAGGTTCAGCTTCAGCATAGCGCTTCATTTTATAATACAGGCTTGCCAGGTTATTTAAGCTTTGGGCGATGTAAGGATGATGTGCTGCTAATTGCTGCTGCCTGATTTCTAACGCACGAATGTATAGCGGTTCCGCAGCTGGGTAATCTCCAGTTTTATAGTATAAAACTGCTAAATTATTTAATCCTTGTGCGGTATAGTGATGCTCGCGACCCATTTGCCGTTCGTAAATTCCCAGCGCTCTGAGATACAGTGGTTCTGCTTGTGCGTAATTTTCAATCCGGTAGTATAAACTAGCGAGGTTATTTAGACCTTGGGCTGTATGTGGATGATCTTCACCCAACTGCTGCTCGTAACTCCTAAGCGCGTGGACGAGCTGGAGTTCGGCATCGCTAAACCTGCCCATTTCATAGTATAGATTTGCCAGATTATCCCGACTATGAGCGGTGTAAGGACAATCTGGTGTTAATTGCCGCTCGCAGATTGCTACAGCAGCAGCATACAGTGGCTCGGCTTCTTCATAACGCTGGAGTAGTTTGTAAAGATTAGCCAACTTATTCAGGCTGGGAACTAAATCTAAATGGTTGGTACCCAGTTGCTGTTCATAAATTTTGCGCGACCGCAAATACAGAGATTCCGCATCAGCATAGCGTTCCATCTCTAAATACAATTCAGCCAAATTGTCGATTCCAGTCGTGGTCTCAATCCGATCTCCACCGACTTGTAGCTCATAAATTTTGAGCGCGCGAATCGATAGGGATTCAGCTTCTGTATATCTGCCCAGCTCGATGTATAAAGCAGCTAAATCGTGCAAATGCTCGGTATTGTCGAGATGGTCGTTGCCAGATTGCCGTTCGCAAGCGTCGCGAGCGCGGACGAATAACTGTTCGGCCTCATCATAGCGTCCCATTACCAGATACAACTTAGCCAGCTGACTCAGGCTTTGAATCGTATCGAAATGTTCGGCACCCAATTGACGTTCGCAGATTTCGTAGGCCCGAATGTATAGTGGCTCCGCCTCGATATACCGTCCCATTGACTGATATAGCGCAGCCAAACTATATAAACTTTGAGCGGTACGAATGTGCTGCTCGCCCAACTGTTCTGTTCTGAGCGATAAAGACCGAGCGTAGAATGGCTCGGCATCCGTATAGCGACCCATTGCCTCATATAAGAGTCCGAGATTATTTAAGCTTTGAATGGTAAAGGGATGGCTCGGCCCCAGTTGTTCTTCACGAATCGACAAAGTGCGAGCGTATAAAGACTCTGCATCTTTGTATTTGCCCATCGACTCATAAAAAACTGCTAAATTATTGAGATTTTGCGCTGTAAATAGATGAGCGGCCCCAAATTGCTGTTCGCAAATATCTAAGGCATTAGTATACAAAGATTCTGTATCTGTATGTTTGCTGAGCGAATCATACAAAGTTCCTAGTCTACTAGAATTGCCGACACGCCGATCCTGTGGTGCCGATTGGACTAGATTAGAAGAATTTTGAGCCTCGTTCATACAAACACTTAGATTTTTGACCGCATTATCACTATATTCGATCGAAATTCGCTCGTCTAGTCAATGTCAGTGAAAATACTGAGTGAATCGCGCTAATAACGATCTTTTTCAAAGATTGTACCGATCTTCACTGCTCCAAGCTGCCGAATTGTTACGCGTATTAAGTTATACAAGAGCAGTATATTATTCCAAAAATCACGAGTAGAAATTGGTAGTCGATGGCATTCCTTTATTCATTATTCCCAGTTTGTCGATTAATTTTAGCGTTTGGACGAGCGATCGAATTATGTTTTTGGATATTAGTAGTACTTGTGGTCGCAGTATTTTTTTTCGGATTAGTTTTTGGCAATGTAGACTCGGCAATTGTCGTACCTGGTAGTGCTTGTAAAACTTGAATCTTTTGGCGATAGATGACTTTGTTGTCTTTTCTAATAATCAATCGATCGGTAGCGACCGTATAATTGGTATCGCCATTGTCTGCAGAAAATTGCGTGCGATCGTAGTAGCGAAGTCTGAGCGTAATGCCCTGGGATCCATCTCTAGCGAGTCCAACATAATGCGTCGGATTTTTATTACCACAGATATAGATCGCATAATGCTTGGAAGTGGCTCGATAGAGAATTTTAGTATTGTCAGGACAAATCGAACTATTGTCATTACTAACTTCGGGAGCGATCGCCGCAGTTTTGACTACGGGTATCGGCGAGACAATTGGTTTGACCGTCTCGATTTTACTAGCTACCAGATTGCGAAATTTTGCATTTGTGTCGAGTCCGCCACTAAACTGGATTTGTAGTAGTGCGATTTTAGTCACACTAGTGGGGATTTTGGGGAACACGAAACTTGCCTTAAACGGAACGTTTTCAATTAGTTCAGTCCTAATTAAGTTATTTTCGCTATTGCGGTTTGCCAATCTTAGTAGACTGGGGTAATATTCGTTACCTTCAAAATCGACTAATTTAACATTGTTGGTATTAATATTGACGATCCGATCGCTATTTTTGCTAGTCAAGATTGCTTGGCAAATCAGGTCTTGTAGCTTCCGGCTGCAAGACTGAACGACAACTTTCACGCGATCGTCTTCGTAAGTAGTCGGGTTATTTCTAAGAGTTACGGTGGGTGTTTGTGCGGATGCTTGATGTTGTGGATACAACCAAATACTCAGAAGACCGAGCAGACTAATTATGCCGTTAGCGAAGCCTCGATACTGAGGCAGACGCGTTGCGAACGGAAAGAGAATCGATCTTTTGGTCATTCTAATTTTAGCTGCACGCTGATTTGACATTTATTTGCGGTTTATTGTATCACAACCACTCCGATAAATTGCGATCGCGATTAAATACAAAGTAAGCCCAATTTAGACCGCTGGAGCAACGGCTCGATCGTCTTTAACGCTCGATCGGATTGGGACGTTCAGAGTTAGATCGCCAATAGCTGGATAATTTAATCCTCGACCCAAAAATCGCGCTCGAACTCACCCTTCCAAAAAGCGATCGACATCCTCGATAATCCGCGTTAGTTCTACTTCACTAGTGAGCCGGATTCGATCGTCGCGAAGTGTAATTAATACTTTCGCAACGAATGGGTTCGCCCAAATATTGGGATTGCAAAATACTTCAAGAAAAATATCCCCTGTATATTGATATTCGATCGGTTTATAGGGTTTTGGTTTATTTGTAATCCCACTAGCTGTTTCAGCGGTTTTAGTTTTGAGTGCTTGCACGATCTCATCGAGCTTGGCACGCAGATCTCTAGCTGCTGTAGGTGGAAAACTACAAGATGCCGAACCACTAGCTAAGTTAAACACCAATGGTGATGTCATGATTGTGATGGAATTTATGAAAGTTAGCAGACTCTAATATTAATACTCGGAGCGACACGCTCGGCATTTAGTTTGAAGCATCATCATTATTCGCCTGAAAAGATCCGATTGACAAAAATCTAGACAACATCGATCCCCTTAGTATATAATCAAAGGCTGTGGTCTAAAACTTCCGGCTTTCAACAGCCGCGACTGTGGTAAATCGGTTGAGATGGATACTAGGTAGCGCGCTACTCCAGTCCTCGCAACACCTAAAACGATGAACCAATCGGTTACTTACTTCTCTTTCGAGCAACAAGTTAAATCTTCACCTCGCACCCGCCGCATCTAGCGCGAATGCTTAGATGCGATCCTCGGCTGGACTAGTAAATTAAGTCAAACCCACAAATGGACGCGCCTGCCGGTGGAAGTCCATCAGTTCCTACTGTTTCAAAATATAAGGAAGACTATTAAACCGTGTCTAAATCGGTATTCTCGGCACCAAACTCGGCATGACCCAAATTTTCGACAAAGAGACAGGGAGAGCGATTCCTGTCACCGTCGTTCAAGCAGGCCCATGCACTGTTACTCAGATCAAAACAAAAGCGACTGATGGATACACATCCGTCCAACTCGGTTTTGAAGAAGTCAAAGAAAAAGCACTCAACCGACCAGAACTCGGACACCTCAAGAAATCTGAGGCTCCAGCACTGCGTCACTTGCAAGAATTTCGCGTCGATAGCACCGATGCTTGGACGCTCGGTCAAGAAATCAAACCGGATATCTTCACTGTCGGTCAGATTATCGACGTTACAGGGGATAGTATCGGTCGTGGTTTCGCTGGTTGGCAAAAACGCCACAACTTCGCTCGCGGCCCGATGACTCACGGTTCTAAGAACCACAGAGAGCCTGGTTCGACTGGGGCGGGTACGACTCCCGGTCGTGTTTATCCTGGGAAGAAAATGGCTGGACGCCTAGGTGGCAAGCGGATTACGATTAAGAAATTGGTAGTCGCGCAGATCGATGTCGAACGCAACGTGCTCCTGATCGAAGGCTCCGTTCCTGGCAAACCCGGCGCGCTACTTCGGATTGTGCCAGAAGTCACAGTCGGTAAATAATCATAGAAGTAGTAACGGGAGATAAAGAATAATTATGGCTAATTGCGTCGTCCGCAACTGGCAAGGTGAGGAAGCTGGCTCTGCCACCCTCGAATTGGCTGTTGCAAAAGAAGAAAATGCGTCTCATATCGTCCATCGTGCCCTGATCCGGCAGACAAATAACGCCCGTCAAGGTACTGCAAGTGCCAAGACTCGCGCTGAAGTCCGAGGTGGTGGCCGCAAACCTTGGAAACAAAAAGGTACCGGACGCGCCCGTGCGGGTTCGATTCGATCGCCACTATGGCGGGGTGGTGGGGTAATTTTTGGGCCATCGCCGAAAGATTACAACATGAAGATGAACCGCAAAGAGCGGCGATTGGCGCTCAGAACCGCCTTGATGAGTCGGATCGCAGATACGCTCGTGGTCGAGGATTTTGCTAGCAATCTCGCTCAACCCAAAACTAAAGAGTTTATCGCAGCATTGAAACGCTGGGATGTGGAACTAGATAGTAAAGTATTGGTCATCGTTGCTGAAGTTGAAGATAACTTGTTGTTATCCACGCGCAACGTTGCTAATGTCAAAATGATTTCAGCCTCGGGACTAAACGTATTCGATCTCCTCAATGCCGATCGAATTATTGCGACCACCGACGCGATCGCTAAAATCCAGGAGGTTTACAATGACGATTAGAGTTGAAGACCGTGACTTACCAGATTTAATTCGGAACGTGATTGTCACCGAAAAAGCGACCCAAATGATGGAACTGAACAAATACGTCTTTGACGTAGTTCCCCAAGCTACGAAGCCCCAAATCAAAGCCGCGATCGAATCCTTATTTGATGTCAAAGTCAAACGGGTCGATACTCAAAACCTCCCCCGCAAAACTCGCCGCGTCGGTAAGTTCCTCGGTGCTAAACCTAAATACAAACGTGCTGTCGTCACGGTTGTTGCGGGGCAAGAGATCGTGCTCTTCCCTGAAGTTTAAAGACTAGCGATTAGAAAGATTTCGATCGCAGTTTCAGTGGTTGGGTAGCTATTGACTCAGTTAATATTTGCCAAAGCGTAAGCGAGCACCAGTCACTAGCCACTAGCCACTGTCTTGATGCGCTAAACCCTCGGGTTCCCCGAGGAGCGCGCATCGCTAGCCACTCTTCCATATCCACTATCCACTAACCACTAACTATGGGTACTCGCTCTTATCGGCCATATACGCCCAGTACTCGCGAAACCGTAATTTCAGACTTTGCTGAAATTACCGTGGGTAACCAGCCGGAAAAATCGCTGGTGCATTACAAGCACCGAGCGAAAGGGCGTAACAATCGCGGGATTATAACCAGTCGTCGGCGTGGTGGCGGTCACAAACGCCTCTACCGGACGATCGATTTCCGCCGTCAAGACAAAATCAACATTCCCGCTCGTGTGGCTACTGTTGAATACGATCCCAACCGCAACGCACGGATCGCCCTCTTATTCTACAAAGATGGGGAAAAACGCTACATTCTACATCCAGTCGGTTTGACTGTCGGGATGGAAATTATTACCGGGCCTGAGTCTCCCTTTGAAATCGGGAACGCATTACCGCTAATTAATATCCCCCTCGGTACGACCGTTCACAGCATCGAACTCACTCCTGGTAAAGGCGCTCAAATCGCCCGCTCTGCCGGTGCGGCGGCGCAACTAGTAGCCAAAGAAGGGGACTATGTAACGCTCAAAATGCCTTCCGGCGAAGTCCGGATGGTACGGAAAGAGTGCTATGCCACCATCGGTCAAGTCGGTAACATCGAAGCGCGCAATACCAGCGCGGGTAAAGCCGGACGGAATCGCTGGAAAGGTCGTCGTCCGAAGGTCAGAGGTAGCGTCATGAACCCCTGCGATCACCCACATGGTGGTGGTGAAGGTCGCGCGCCAATCGGTCGGAGCGGCCCTGTAACCCCTTGGGGTAAACCTACCTTGGGTTACAAGACTCGGAAGAAGAAGAAGGCTAGCAGCGAACTCATTATCCGCCGTCGCCGGAAATCCTCGAAACGTGGTAAAGGCGGTCGTCAGAACTAGAACAGTGGCTAGTGGCAAGTGGATAGTGAATAGTTTTTTACAATATGACAACTATCTACTATTCCCTATCCACCAACCTGTAGGAACCCTATAGAACACTATTCACTATTCACTATTCACTATTCACTAAAAAACATGGGTCGTTCTCTCAAAAAAGGTCCCTTTGTCGCCGATCACCTGATGACAAAGATTGAAAAAATGAATGCATCTGGCCGCAAAGATGTCATCAAAACTTGGTCGCGGGCTTCCACGATCTTGCCCCAAATGGTCGGACACACGATCGCGGTACACAACGGTCGTCAACACGTTCCCGTCTTTGTATCCGAGCAAATGGTCGGTCACAAATTAGGTGAATTCTCACCTACTCGGAACTATCGTTCTCACTCTAAGGGAGACAAAAAATCCGGCAGATAATTCAAAGTTAACTTTGGATTTTAGACTCTGGATTAAAGAGGAAAAATTATGGCGATCGATAACAAAACAGAAATTAAAGCAGTTGCGAAGTATATTCGCATGTCTCCCTTTAAAGTGCGCCGCGTACTAGACCAAATTCGGGGACGCTCTTATCGGGAAGCATTGATTATTCTTGAATTCATGCCTTACAAGGCTTGTGAAGAGATTATCAAAGTATTGCGCTCCGCTGTAGCCAATGCCGAGCACAACAACGGGATGAACCCAGCTAACTTGATCGTTTCGACGGCTTTTGCTGATGGTGGCCCCGCGCTCAAACGCTTCCGTCCCAGAGCGCAAGGTCGCGCTTACAAAATCCGCAAGCCAACATGCCATATCACCGTGGCAGTGGCAGAATCGAAATAGGGAGCATATAGAGAAATAACATGGGACAGAAGATTCATCCGATCGGTTTTAGACTGGGGATTACGCAAGAACACCGCTCGCGGTGGTATGCGGATACTCGGAAATACTCCGAAGTTCTCAAAGAGGACTACATCATTCGCCAACATATCGAGAAAGATCCCACCCTCAGTACTGCAGGGATTTCAAAGGTGCGGATCGAGCGTAAAGCCGACCAAATCGAACTCGAAATCCACACCGCGCGTCCAGGTGTCGTCGTCGGTCGTCAAGGTAGCGGTATTGAAGTAATTCGTCAAGCATTACTCAAAAAACTCGGTACCGATCGTCAGATTCGGATTAATGTGATCGAGATTGCCAAAGTCGATGCCGATGCGGCACTGATTGCCGAGTTCATCGCGCAGCAACTTTCTCGCCGCGTTTCTTTCCGTCGGGTCGTACGTCAAGCCATTCAACGTGCGCAACGTGCGGAAGTCAAAGGGATTAAAATCCAAGTTGGCGGACGGCTCAATGGTGCAGAAATCGCCCGGACTGAGTGGACTCGTGAAGGCCGCGTGCCCCTGCATACACTCCGCGCCGATATCGATTACGCTTCCAAAACTGCCGAAACTACCTACGGGATTCTCGGCGTGAAAGTATGGGTATTCTTGGGTGAAATCATCCCCGGACAAGAAAATCTAGCAGCACCAGCCGCTCAACCCAAGCGTCGGCAAGGGCAGCAACGTCGCCGCCAGCAGTTTGAAGACCGCTCTGAGGAAGGATAAGGATTGAAATATGTTAAGTCCGAGAAGAACGAAATTCCGCAAACAACAACGCGGACGCATGACTGGTTTAGCAACCAGAGGAAATGAAATCAATTTCGGTCAGTTTGCGCTCCAAGCGATCGAACCATCCTGGATCACCTCCAGACAGATCGAAGCTTGTCGGCGAGCGATGAACCGTTACCTCAAGCGTGGTGGGAAAATCTGGATTCGGGTCTTCCCTGACAAACCAGTCACCATGCGCCCAGCAGAAACGCGGATGGGTTCCGGTAAAGGTTCGCCCGAATATTGGGTAGCAGTCGTCAAACCCGGTCGGATTTTATTTGAGATCGGTGGCGTTCCTGAAGCAATCGCACGCGAATCGATGCGCCTTGCCACTCACAAACTGCCGATTAAGACCAAGTTTATTGTCAAAGCACACTTAGAAGACGAAACAGATTAGGCTCATGGCTTTACCTAAAATCGCCGATGCACGTAGCCTAACCGACGAAGAACTCGCAAGCGAGATCGTAGCTGTCAAGCGGAATCTATTCGATCTCCGCCTCAGACAAGCCACCCGTCGGTTAGACAAAACGCACGAATTCAAACATAATCGCCACAAACTCGCGCAGTTACTCACTGTCGAGCACCAGCGCAAAACTCCTCAGAGTTAGATCGGTACACACATTCAGCCACAGGTAGCAAACACGCATGGCAGTCAAAGAACGAGTCGGGATCGTCGTTAGCAACAAAATGCAGAAAACTGTAGTAGTTGCGATCGAAAACCGTTCCGCTCACCCCAAATACGGAAAAGTCGTCGTCAGAACTAAAAAATATAAAGTTCACGACGAAGAAAACCAATGTAAAGAAGGCGATAGAGTCCGGATTCTCGAAACCCGTCCCCTCAGCCGCACCAAACGTTGGACGCTCGCTGAGATACTTAGTACTAAAGCTTAATTAGTTAGTGGGGGATAGGGGATAGGGAATAGGGAATAGGGGATAGTTGTTTGATTAATAACTAGCAACCGAATAACTAATTACCTACAATCTCCCATTTCGCCCTCTCTCATCACTTCAGGAACAACCAACCATGATCCAACAAGAAAGTTATCTAACCGTCGCGGACAACAGCGGTGCCCGTAAAATTATGTGCATCCGCGTCCTCGGTGCGGGCAACCGTACTTATGGCGGTGTCGGCGACACGATTATCGCTGTTGTCAAAGATGCCACTCCCAATATGGCAGTCAAAAAGTCCGAAGTAGTTCGGGCAGTCATCGTTCGCACCAGACACACAATGCGCCGCGATAGTGGTATGAGTATCCGGTTCGACGACAATGCTGCCGTCCTCGTCAATGCCGAAGGTAATCCCAGAGGTACGCGCGTTTTCGGCCCAGTCGCTCGCGAACTCCGCGATAAAAGCTTCACCAAAATCGTCTCGCTGGCTCCGGAGGTGCTCTAAATGTCAAGACAAAAACCGAAAGTTTCGCAGCGGATGCACGTCAAAAAAGGCGACACCGTGCAAATTATCTCTGGTAAAGATAAAGGTAAGATCGGCGAGATTCTTCAGTCTTTCCCTGAATTAAGCAAAGTGCTAGTCAAAGGCGTAAATATCCGCACCAAGCACATCAAACCTGCTCAAGAAGGCGAATCCGGACGCATCGATGTGGCAGAAGTGCCGATTCATAGCTCGAAAGTAATGGTTTATTCAACCAAATCGAGCGTCGCCAGTCGGATCGGTTACACCGAGACTGCTGAAGGCAAGAAAGTACGAGTACTGAAAAAAACTGGCGAGATTATCGACTAATCGAGCGTCCTCTTCTAATATCTAATAATTTTCCTGACCAAGCCCAGGAACTTACATAAATCAACTATCATGGCCCAACAACTCAAGACTAAGTACCAAGAGCAGATCGTTCCCAAATTGATGGAGCAATTTGGTTATACCAACGTCCATCAAGTCCCCAAGCCGATCAAGGTAACGATCAATCGCGGTTTGGGTGAAGCAGCAACTAATGCTAAAGCCCTCGAATCTTCGATCGCTGAAATCGCTAAAATCACTGGACAAAAGCCAGTCGTGACTCGCGCTAAAAAAGCGATCGCTGGTTTTAAAATTCGTGCGGGAATGCCCGTCGGTGTCATGGTTACGCTACGCGGCGATCGGATGTATGCGTTCTTGGACAGATTTATCAACTTGACACTGCCCCGAATTCGGGACTTCCGAGGCATCAGCCCCAAAAGCTTCGATGGTCGCGGTAACTACAGTATCGGGATTCGCGAACAATTGATTTTCCCTGAAATCGAATACGATCAAATCGATCAAATTCGGGGGATGGACATCTCGATTATTACCACAGCCGATAACGATGAATCCGGACGTGCATTACTCAAAGCAATGGGGATGCCTTTCCGCGACAGCTAATCGTCATCAGTTAACAGTTAGAGCAGATCGTGAGATCGATAACTGTTCGCTAGATTAAGGTTGCAGCGGCAGTAACGGCAACATGAAGCTGATGGATCTGGTGGTTAACACTAGCCACTGTCTTGATGCGCTGTCTTGAAAAGGTGCTTCACTTGGGCAAAGCCCAAGAACGCACTTTTCGCTAAACCCTCGGGGAACCCGAGGAGCGCGCATCGCTAGCCACTAGCCACTAGCCACTAGCCACTCAATACCAATCACTAGCCACTAACCACAATTATCCTCAAGAACAAATGGCGGCACACGATACTATCTCAGACATGCTGACTCGCATTCGGAATGCGAGCATCGTCAAACATCAAACCACCAATCTACCAGCCACAAAACTGACCCGTAGCATCGCTACGGTGCTCAGAACCGAAGGTTATGTCGGCGAGTATGAAGAAGTGGGCGAAGGCATCGACAAAAAATTGGTTCTGACGCTCAAATACAAAGGTAAAAATCGTCAACCGATTATTACCGCCCTCAAACGGGTGAGCAAGCCAGGCTTGCGCGTTTACTCCAACCACAAAGACTTACCTAAAGTTTTGGGTGGGATCGGGATTGCCGTGATTTCTACTTCTAGTGGGATTATGACCGATCGTGAAGCCCGCAAACAAGGTTTGGGTGGTGAAGTTCTCTGTTACGTCTGGTAACAGTTTTCTGTCCGGTAGTAAGTTGAAGTCCACCTGTGATTTCACTAAGTTTAGTAATTTTAACCCTGCTAGATCGTACTCCCCTGGCTCAACCGTTCGTAGCCTGAACGCATCCGAACATCGCGATTTAATTGACAAGGAGTAAATATTAATTATGTCCAGAATTGGTAAGCGTCCAATTCCTTTACCTGCCAAAGTTACCGTCACCCTCGACGGTCAGTCGGTAGTAGTTAAAGGCCCTAAAGGCGAACTTTCTAGAGTTCTGCCCCCAGAAGTAGTTATCTTGATGGAAGGCGAAACTATCGTCGTCAATCGGGCGAATGAGTCCCGTCCCGCCCGTCAACGTCATGGCTTGTGTCGGACGTTAGTTGCCAATATGGTTGAAGGTGTCTCGACTGGTTTCCAGAAACGACTCGACATCCAAGGTGTCGGTTATCGGGCCGCCGTTGACAGTAACGTACTCACTCTCAACGTGGGCTACAGTCTCCCAGTCAAAATTACGCCTCCTGCGGGAATTACTGTCGAAGTTCCCAAGGAAAAAAATACTAGTGTAATCATCAGTGGGATCGATAAAGAATTAGTTGGCAACACTGCTGCTAAGATCCGCGACGTGCGCCCGCCGGAAGTATACAAAGGTAAAGGTATTCGTTACGAAGGTGAAGTCGTCCGTCGTAAAGCTGGTAAATCTGGTAAGAAATAGAATATAAAATGAAACTAACTCGTAAAGAATCTCTCCACCGCCGCCATCGTCGCGTGCGGAAAGATGTCAACGGTTCGACCGCACGTCCTCGGTTGGCAGTATTTAGATCCCACCAACACATCTACGCTCAAGTGATCGATGATGTCGAGCAACATACGATCGTTGCGGCATCCAGTCTCGAACCAGAACTCAAATCTCGGTTGACTAGTGGTGGTAACGCTGCTGCAGCCGTCGAAGTCGGGAAACTAGTTGCCGAACGTGCTAAAGCCAAAGGTATCGAAACTGTCGTATTCGATCGCGGTGGCAACCTGTATCACGGTCGCGTCCAAGCATTGGCTGACGCTGCTCGCGAAGCTGGCTTGAATTTCTAATAGTAAATCAGTGGCTGGCGATCGACAATTAGTGAGCGATAATTAAACTATCGTTCGCGCCCGTGCTCTAGCTACTAACTCACAAATACAAGATTATGGAAAAAGAACAACAACAGCGTCGTGGCGGTGCTAGCGGTAGCGGTGGTCGTGACGGTGGCCGCGATGGCGGTCGTGACGGTGGTAATAAAGGCGGTAAAGGCGGTAAAGGCGGTAAAGATAGAGACAAAGATAAGGATAGCGCTTACCAAGAACGCGTAATTCAAATCCGTCGGGTCAGCAAGGTAGTTAAGGGTGGTAAAAAACTCAGCTTCCGCGCCATCGTTGTCATCGGTAACGAGAAAGGTGAAGTCGGTGTAGGTGTTGGTAAAGCCAGCGACGTAATCGGCGCAGTCCGTAAAGGCGTAGCCGATGGTAAAAAACACCTAATCACTATCCCTTTAACTAAATCTAATACCATTCCGCATCCGATCGTCGGTGGTGGCGGTGGTGCTAACGTGATGATGCGTCCCGCAGCTCCTGGTACTGGAGTAATTGCTGGTGGTGCTGTGCGTACGGTATTAGAACTCGCTGGAGTCAAAAATATCCTGGCAAAACAACTCGGTTCTGGCAACCCGCTCAATAATGCCCGTGCCGCAGTCAACGCGCTCAAAACTCTCCGGAGCTTCAGCCAAGTCGCCGAAGATCGCGGCGTAACCGTTGCAAGTCTCTTCGCCTAAAAATTCCCCTCCACGGAGGGGTGCCCGATAGGGCTGCTGGTCGGGTGACCCGCCCAGTGGGGTGGGTCTAACGCTGGCTGTGGGGTTAATCTCTGCTTAGTGTCAAACCCCCTAGGGTACTCACAAGGGGCACCCCTACAGCCACTATCCACCATCCACTATTTACTATTCACTAAACATGAGATTAACAGATCTAAAACCCAAAGCGGGTTCTAAACACCGCAAACGCCGCGTCGGTCGAGGTATCGCTGCTGGACAAGGTGCGAGTGGCGGTTTTGGGATGCGGGGTCAAAAATCCCGTTCTGGTAGCCCGACCCGTCCTGGGTTTGAAGGCGGTCAAATGCCCCTCTATCGGCGGTTACCCAAACTCAAGCATTTCCCACTAATCAACCAAAAAGTTTATACCGTAATTAACGTTCGCTGCTTGGCTGAATTGCCAGCAAATAGCGAAGTTACCCTTCAAACATTGATGGCAGCAGGCATTGTTACTACCAATGATGGGCCGTTGAAACTATTAGGTGACGGTGAACTCGCAGTTGCACTCAATTGTAAGGCTGCGGCATTTACAACTGGAGCAAAAACCAAGATTGAAGCCGCTGGCGGTACTTGTGAAATTATCTAGGATGTCTGAATCCCAGAACAATAATCACCAATCAAAAAATTGGAACTACTCCAGTATTGCCGATCGCGCGATCGACAGTGCTGGAGTGTTTTTCATCAATACCACGAGCGACAGTAAACTTGTATACTTAAACTCATAAGAGTAATAGTTCTTTATATTTCAGCGTTGAGATTAAATAAATTTGTCGAGGTGATTTTAGATGGACGCTAGTAGAGAAAAAGCGCCATCCGCTCAAGAGACATTCGTACAGATGGCTCAGGCGGCTGGTTTGAGGGGGAGAATTTTAGTAACGCTCGGCTTGCTGATTTTGGCACGCTTGGGGACATTCGTGCCCGTACCGGGGATCGATCGCGTGGCTTTCGGTAAAGATCTCGCAAATAGTCCAGCTACGGGCTTTCTAGATATCTTCTCTGGGGGTGCTTTATCCACAGTTGGGATCTTTGCGCTGGGGATCATTCCCTATATCAACGCTTCGATTATTATTCAGTTGCTGACAACTGCGCTCCCTTCACTCGAAAAACTGCAAAAAGAAGAAGGTGAGGCTGGACGACGGAAGATTTCTCAAATCACCCGGTATATTGCTGGTGGTTGGTCGATTGCTTATAGTGTCGGGATTGCCCTTTGGCTCCAAAAGTATGCACTTCCCGGTCATGCAGGGCCATTCTTTGTCGCGAGTACCATTTTGGCTTTGGCAGCTGGCTCGATGTTTGTGATGTGGATATCAGAACTAATCACCGAACGGGGGATTGGTAACGGTGCTTCATTACTAATTTTCCTCAACATCGTTGCTGTTTTCCCCAAATCATTACAAAATACCTTCGACCTCGCACAAAACGATAGTTCGGTACTTACCAAGACAGTAGCATTGCTAGCAGTGTTTGTAGTGATGACTGTGGGTATCGTCTTTGTTCAAGAAGGCACGCGCCGGATTCCGATCATCTCAGCTCGTCGTCAAGTCGGTCGGAGAATCCAACGCGAACGGACTAGCTACCTCCCACTTCGGCTCAACCAAGGTGGCGTAATGCCGATTATTTTTGCATCTTCGGTATTAATTCTGCCCAATTTCCTGGCTACCTCTCTGGGTAAAGGTCCAGTCGGTAATATTGTCAATCAGATTAATAGCTTTCTCGCACCACAAACCCCTGGACACATCGCTTTCTATGTGATCTTGATTGTTTTCTTTAGCTATTTCTACAGTTCTCTGGTCGTGAACCCCGTCGATATGGCGCAAAATCTCAAGAAAATGGGTGCGAGTATTCCTGGCATTCGCCCAGGGGTAGCTACGAGTAAATACATCGAAGGGATCCTCACTCGACTCACTTTACTAGGAGCGATCTTTTTAGGAGTCGTCGCTACGGTACCAACCGCGATCGAAAGTGCGTTGAACGTGACCACCTTTCGAGGTTTTGGAGCGACTTCACTCTTAATTTTAGTGAGTGTTGCGATCGATACCGCCAAGCAAATTCAAACCCTCGTAATTTCGCAACGTTACGAAGGCATGGTCAATAGCAAAGACTAGGTATCGAACAGTGGACAGTGGATAGTGAATATTGGCTAGTGGCTAGTAGTTAGTGACTAGGGTAATTCAAAATCCCCTTCCACTGACTTAGCTGTTAATTATTTATTCATCCACATATCCACCGCTATGACTAGACTAATTTTTCTCGGTGCCCCTGGTGCAGGTAAAGGCACACAAGCGCAGATTTTGGCGAAATCTTGCGGGATTCCGCATATTTCTACTGGCGATATTTTACGGGCTGAAGTTAAAGACGCGACTGAGTTGGGTCTGCAAGCGAAATCTTTTATGAACAAAGGTGAGTTGGTACCTGACTCGCTGATTTTAGATATGATTCGCGGGCGATTAGCTCAGTCAGATACCAATACAGGTTGGATTTTAGATGGATTTCCGCGTAATGTCAGTCAAGCTGAATTCTTAGATAAATTACTGGCCGAGATCGGGCAAAATTACGATTTTGCGATCGATCTCAATGTTCCCCAAGAAGTTCTAGTTGCACGGCTGTTGGAGCGTGCCAACATTCAAAATCGCCCCGATGACACCGAAGAGGTCATCAGACGACGATTGGTGGTATATGACGACCAAACGGCACCACTGATCGATTACTATCAGCAAAAAGGTGTGTTTCGCTCGGTTGATGGCGATCGTGAGTTGAGTGCAGTCACCAAAGATTTAGAAGCGATCGTCAACTAAATAGGTAACGTGCTAATGATATTCGGCAGATTTGTAACTTCCAAACCATTCGCACCGATTCTCTACCCCCTGTTAAAATAAGAATAGATCTTGTAATTATAGATAAATTCCTGGCATTTGCCATGTTTTCGATCCGAGCGCACTTTAGTCCAACGAGATCGTTAATTCGTCCATCATCCCAATTTGAGGTAAATAATACTTGTCTAAGCAAGATTTGATTGAAATGGAAGGCACGGTCACAGAATCCTTGCCTAACGCGATGTTCCGAGTAGATCTGGATAATGGGTTTAACGTTTTAGCCCATATCTCTGGTAAAATTCGGCGTAACTATATTAAAATTCTTCCTGGCGATCGAGTCAAGGTCGAACTCACCCCTTACGATCTCAGCAAAGGGCGGATTACCTACCGTCTGCGGAATAAAAAATAACTAGATTACCCCAAATCTAGCCCTAATTTTAGTGATTCTCCCACTGGCGGATCGTCCCCCAGTGAAATTGCCGTGAAATTACGGCTAACAAATAGTTGAAAAATGTTATAATATTAAGCTTGCAGTGTTGACAAAATTGGCATGAAAGTCCGAGCGTCTGTCAAAAAGATTTGTGAAAAGTGTCGCGTGATTCGTCGTCGCGGCAGGGTGATGGTGATTTGTGTCATCCCCAAACATAAACAACGTCAAGGTTAGATGGCTAGTCCAGGTTGCTAGTTAGTCATCAACCCTTCGTACATGGAATGACGATCGAATGCGAAAAGATCGAGCGGGCGAGTTGCTTCAGTCCCAGACCGAACCTTTTCCTTCGCAATCGTCGCACCGAAAAGAGCAAAGTATAGTGGAGAAACAAGTGTGGCACGGATAGCAGGTGTAGACCTCCCCCGCGACAAGCGAGTGGAAATCGGTCTGACATACATCTTCGGTATCGGCTTAACCCGATCCAAAGAAGTATTAGCAAAAACGGGTGTAAACCCCGATACGCGCGTCAAAGATCTTTCGGAAGCAGATGTGGCGCTGTTACGCGAACGCGTAGAAGGCGACTATCAAATTGAAGGTGACTTGCGGCGCTGGGAATCGATGAATATCAAGCGATTGGTAGACATCGGTTCGTATCGTGGCCGGAGACACCGGATGGGTCTGCCAGTACGCGGACAACGGACGCGGACTAACGCACGTACCCGTCGCGGTCGTCGCGCTACCGTCGCTGGGAAGAAGAAAGCTCCCGGCAAGAAATAACATGGTTCGATGGTTGTGGCAACCTGAAAATAGCCAATTGGCGATTAGTAGCTCTATGCTTGTCTCCGCGCTACCCAAATTCGGTAGTCCAGCAGGTCGATGTTACTCCTCGCCAATTAGTGTGTCTGAAACTAAAGTCACAACTACCGATCGCTGCTTGAAGATTGAAGCTCCGGTACCGTTCATCCGGTTTAATCTCATCAAGCGATCGCCGATAATCGAACCCGACCGCAGTGGATGTTGAAATCGATCACCTCTTGTATAATTTTCAAACTTAGACCGACATGGCTCGACAACCTAGTAAAAAGACTGGCCCTAAAAAGCAGAAGCGCAACGTCCCTAGCGGTGTAGCGTATATCCAGTCCACATTCAATAATACGATCGTCACCATTTCCGATACCAATGGCGATACGATCTCCTGGGCATCTAGTGGATCTAGTGGCTTCAAGGGCGCGAAAAAAGGTACTCCCTTTGCAGCGCAAACCGCAGCTGAAAGTGCCGGAAAACGGGCAATGGATCAGGGAATGCGCCAACTTGAAGTCATGGTCAGCGGCCCCGGTGCGGGACGGGAAACAGCAATTCGCGCGCTTCAAGGTGCAGGGTTAGAAATTACCCTCATTCGCGATGTTACGCCGATTCCCCACAATGGCTGTCGTCCGCCAAAAAGACGCAGAGTCTAGAATAATTCAAACTTCAAACTTCAAATTCCCAATTTGAGTTTTGGTGGTTGGGTAGTTACGCTGACAGGGATGAACAGCTGTAAGGCTGCAATCCAAAATTTAAATGCAAGTACAAACTGGGTAGGGAGGTCACTCTGTGGCGCAGTTTCAGATCGAGTGTGTAGAGTCCAAGACCGAGTCAAATCAAAGTCAATATAGCAAATTCGTACTAGAAGCCCTCGATCGAGGCCAAGGTACGACCATCGGTAACGCTTTACGGCGGGTACTGTTGTCCAACTTAGAAGGGACAGCAATCACTGCGGTACGGGTCGCTGGGTTGATTAGAGACGAAAAAACTGGGGTTAGACCCGGTACCGTCAACCATGAGTTTGCTACCTTAGTCGGCGTGCGGCAGGATGTGTTAGAACTTCTGCTCAACATGAAAGAGGTCAAACTCAAAAGTTACACGTCGCAACCCCAGATCGGCCGCTTGAATGTCGTCGGGCCAGCTGAAGTCACAACCGCTGATTTCGAGCTACCTTCCGAAGTTGAAGTCGTCGATCCCGGCCAATATGTCGCCACAGTCGCTGAAGGTGGCAAATTGGAAATGGAATTTAGAATCGAGCGTGGCAAGGGCTATCGATCGGTCGATAAATTCCGCGAACAAGGACTGGCAATGGATCTGTTACAGATCGACGCGGTATTTATGCCAGTTACACTGGTTAATTACACTGTCGAAGATGTGCGGATCGATGGCGCAGTCGAAAAAGATCGCCTGATCCTCGAAATCTGGACGAATGGTAGTCTGACTCCCCAAGAGGCATTAAGCGATTCTGCCAAAATGTTGGTCGATCTGCTCAATCCACTCAAGGACATCAGCTTGGAATCTTTCCAACCAGATTATCCAGATGAAGAAGATCCGTCCAATCAAATTCCGATCGAGGAATTGAACCTCTCCGTTCGTGCATACAACTGCTTGAAACGGGCGCAAATCAATTCCGTCTCCGATCTAATGGGTTATACCCAAGAAGATCTCTTGGAAATCAAGAACTTTGGACTCAAATCGGCGGAGGAAGTAATTGAAGCGCTGGAAAAGCGACTCGGAATCAAACTCCCCCACGATAAATCCGTGAAAGTTTGATTCTGAAACTCAACCCGTCCATACCGAATTAATACAATAGGAGAAATATCATGCGCCACCGCTGTCGCGTGCCCATGCTGGGCAGGCCAGCCGACCAACGCAAAGCTCTGTTACGGTCTTTAACTACCGAACTGATCCGCCACGGTCGCATTACAACAACTCTGGTCAAAGCGAAAGCGATGCGCCCAGTAGTTGAGAAAATGGTTACATTGGCTAAATCTGGCACCCTGTCCGATCGCCGCCTAGCAATGGGCTATATCTACGATAAAGATTTAGTCCACCTGTTATTCGAGCAAGCGCCCCAACGCTACGCCACTCGTCAAGGTGGTTATACTCGGGTCGTCCGTACTGTACCCCGTCGGGGCGACAATGCGGAAATGGCAATTATCGAGCTGATGTAGGCATCGATTCGCAACCTGCGAACTGTTATTTGTGTAGGAATGGCGACTAAAAACCACAAACTCATAACTAACAACCCGCCGCAACGAATAGCTCTTGTCGTGCAGTATGCAGGTACTCACCTTTACGGCTGGCAACGGCAGAGTCGCGGGCGCACAGTGCAATCAGAGATCGAAAGCGCGATCGCGCAGGTCATCGGTCACCCCGTTGTCATTTACGGCGCGGGACGTACCGATAGCGGCGTTCATGCCGCAGCACAGGTCGCTCACTTCGATAATCCTAGCGTGATTCCTGCCGAAAGGTGGGCAGCGATTCTCAACTCACGGTTGCCGGATGATATCCTCATCCGCGCCTCTGCTGAAGTTCCAGAACGCTGGCACGCAAGATTTTCAGCTATCTATCGACGGTATCGGTACACCATCTATACGGCGAAACGACCGAATCTGTTCGTCCGCCCTTATTGCTGGCATTACTATCACGAGCCGCTCGAATTAGCCCGAATGCAAGCAGCTGTAGCCCCTTTATTAGGTAAGCATCATCTCGCTGCATTCCATCGATCGGATTCCGGTCGATCGCATTCCTGGGTTGACGTTCAAGATGTCGGCTGTCATCAGTCAGGCGAATTTATCCAGATTGAAATCCAAGCCAATGGCTTTCTCTACGGGATGGTACGACTGCTAGTGGGAATGCTAGTACAGGTAGGAAACGGCGATCTCACAGTTGCCCAATTCACCGACATCTGGCAAACCGAACAACGCGATCGCGTTAGGCATTCTGCTCCAGCTAAAGGGTTATGCTTACTCCGCGTCGGCTATCCAGATTTCCCCTTCGATAAGTCGATCTGGTACGATACCCAACCTCAATTTTTATTACCAAATAGTTAGTGGCTAGTGACTAGTGGCTAGTTAAAGAGTGGATAGTTAAATGACTATCAGCAAATAACTAGAAGCAAATAACAAATAACTGCTAACTGGTAATTGTTAACTGTTAACCGATCTAAAACCGTGGAAAAAACACACTTACCTACAGCAAATAACAACGATGCCAAGTGGTATGTCGTTGATGCTGCCGACCAACGACTGGGCCGTTTAGCCAGTCAAATTGCCATGATTTTGCGTGGCAAAAACAAACCTACTTTTACTCCTCACATCGATACTGGCGATTTCGTCATCGTGATCAATGCTGAGAAAGTACAAGTAACCGGCAAAAAAAGCTCTCAGAAGATCTATCGCAGACACTCTGGTCGTCCTGGTGGGATGAAAACGGAAGTTTTCGCCAAATTGCAAGTTCGGATCCCAGAGCGGATTATCGAAGTCGCAGTTAAAGGGATGTTACCCAAAAACTCGATGGGCAGACACCTATTTACCAAGATGAATGTCTACGCAGGTGCAGAGCATCCTCATGCAGCGCAAAAACCGGAAGTTTTAGTCATCGATACTATTCCTAAGAACTAAATAATCATTATGGCAGAAGCAAGTAAAAAAGCAGTTTACTGGGGCACGGGTCGCCGGAAATGCTCGATCGCCCGGGTTCGTCTCGTTCCTGGTACTGGTAAACTAGTAGTTAACGGCAGAACTGGCGAAGACTACTTCAATTATCAGAGTGGTTATGTCTCCGCAGCGAGATCTCCGCTCGAAACTTTAGGTTTAGAAGCTGAGTACGATATCCTCGTTAACGCTCATGGTGGCGGTTTGACTGGACAATCGGATGCTGTTAAATTGGGTGTAGCACGCGCGTTGATCGAACTCGACCCCAACAACCGCAAACCGCTCAAAGTCGAAGGTTATCTCACTCGCGACCCACGTTGTGTGGAACGGAAGAAGTACGGTTTACACAAAGCACGGAAGGCTCCTCAGTACTCGAAACGTTAAGTCGATTTTCGGTTATTGGCTATTGGTAATTGATGCTTGGTTAACGTTCAATCGAGCTTCAAGTACTATTTCAGCTTAGAGCCATCAGGATCTTCTAAGGGCACATCTAACCCGTGACCCACCTCGCCCACAAGGGGCACCCTTCCCAGGAGGGGAATTAGTTGAAATTGCTAAAATAAATCCTAAACTAAAGTCATGGCAAAAGCTGATATTCATCCTACTTGGTACCCAGAAGCCAAAGTTTATTGCAACGGTGAAGTTGTGATGACTGTTGGTTCGACAAAGCCCGAACTACGCGTTGACGTGTGGTCTGGCAACCATCCCTTTTATACTGGGACCCAAAAAATCATCGATACCGAAGGTCGCGTCGATCGCTTCCTCAAAAAATACGGGATGTTGGATACTACTGCTCCTGCTGAAACTACCGCACCCGTCGAAGAACAGAAATAGCGAACCTAATTTAAAAAACCTAGAGGTGCGAACATCAATTTCGTGTCTCTAGGTTTTTCCGCATTTTTTCTTCATTCCCCTCCAGAGAGGGGTAGGGGTGGGTTAGAGTCTCGGGGGCAATCTATCCACTCAATTAGTACAACCCCCTATTCTCTATAAAAGTCATGGCAGAAAGTTACTTACTCGATAAATTAAGATCCGTCGAACAGACATTTCACGAACTTACCCGAAAATTAGGCGATCCGGACATCGCCAGAGATCCGAGCGAGATGCAGCGGATCGGGAAAGCTCGCGCCGCACTCGAAGAAGTTGTCGAAACCTTTGATACCTGGAAACAAGTCCAAGAAGATATCACCACTACTCGCCAGCTGGTGAAAGATTCCGGAAACGATCTGGAACTGCAAGAAATGGCCACGATCGAAGCTGGCGAACTCGAAGCCAAAAGCGACGAACTCGAAAAGAAATTGAAAGTTTTATTATTACCGAAAGATCCGAATGATGAGCGCAACATCATGTTGGAAATTCGGGCGGGTACTGGTGGTGATGAAGCCGGAATATGGGCAGGCGACTTGGTGAGGATGTATTCCCGCTATGCAGAAACCCAGAAATGGAAAGTCTTTCTCGTGAGTGAATCGCTCGCAGAAATGGGTGGATTTAAAGAAGCTGTACTAGAGATTACTGGCGATCGAGTGTACAGTCAACTCAAGTTTGAGGCTGGTGTCCATCGCGTGCAACGAGTACCCTTAACTGAATCTGGCGGACGAGTGCATACTTCTACAGCTACCGTGGCAATTATGCCCGAAGTCGATGAAGTCGAGATCTTTATCGATCCGAAGGATATCGAAATGAGTACCGCTCGATCGGGTGGTGCTGGCGGACAAAACGTCAACAAAGTAGAAACCGCAGCGGATTTATTCCACAAGCCAACGGGAATTCGGATTTTCTGTACGGAAGAACGTTCTCAACGGCAGAATAAAGAACGCGCGATGCAAATCTTGCGGGCGAAGTTGTACGATATCAAGTTGCGCGAACAACAAGAAGAAGTAACTTCCATGCGGCGTTCTCAAGTCGGCACTGGCTCGCGATCGGAAAAAATCCGCACCTATAACTATAAAGACAACCGCGCCACCGACCATCGCTTGGGGCAAAATTTTGGTTTGGAGAAGGTGCTAACTGGCGATCTGGAGGACGTAATCCAAAGTTGTATCTCACAAGATCAACAGGAGCGTTTAGCCGAGCTAGCCGCCTCTACAGGTAGTAACTAAGCGAAAATTCGATCGTACTTCTTGGTTCATAACTGCTGGTTAGCCAGCGGTTGAAACCGTAGCTAGTGATGCAAAGTCCGCCTGCGCGGACTAAAAAGAAAAAGTATGTCTCTCGATCGCATTATGAAATATGTTAGATCCATATTTATTACAACAACTTACATCGCTCGAGCAAAACTATGATGAGCTTATAGCCAAACTCCAGTCGCCGATCGATCTCAGTCATGAAGATCTTCTACGAAGATATCAAGCTATTACCAGTATTGAAGAAACCGTAACTAAATTTAGGATCTGGAATAAACTTCAATTAGATTCGATCGAAATAGAAGAAATTTTTCGAGATTCAGAAACCGACCGAGAACTTCAAGACCTTGCAAATATTGAAGTTTTGAACCTCCATCAAAAGAGCCTAGAATGCGAACGCGAACTTAAAATTCTGCTGCTACCCAAAGATCCTCATGACAATCGAAATGTCATTTTGGAAGTCCAGGCAATTGATAATGGTGATGAAGCTGAAATATGGGCGGGAGATTTAGTGCGAATATATACCCGCTACGCTGAGAGTCAAGGCTGGAAGGTCAAACTTGTATACAGTAGGGGCGAAAGAGGCTTTAAAGTAGCTATTTTAGAAATAACTGGCAAGCGAGTATACAGTCAACTAAAGTTTGAATCTGGCATTCATGAAGTGCAACGTCTTCCGCTAACAGAATTGACAGATAAAAATATTTTTACTTCAAACGCAGCTATCCTAGTGATGTCAGACGTAAATGAAGCAGAGTTTTATCCCCCTGCACAGGATCTAGAGATTCGTCATTTTAATTATGGATTTCGGGGACATCCAAGACCGCGTGAGATAGATGGTTGCGATCTGTATCATAAGCCGACAGGCATCAGCATTTTCTGTTGTGAAGAACGAAATCAACATCAGAATAAAGAACGCGCGATGCAAATCTTGCGAGCAAAGTTGTACGATATCAAATTGCGCGAACAACAGGAAGAAGTAACTTCCATGCGGCGATCGCAAGTTGGAATTGGCTCGCGATCGGAAAAAATCCGTACTTATAACTATAAAGATAACCGCGCCACCGACCACCGCTTGGGGCAGAATTTTGGCTTGGAGAAGGTGCTAACTGGCGATCTGGAGGACGTAATCCAAAGTTGCATCTCTCAAGACCAACAGGAGCGTTTAGCCGAGCTAGCTGCCTCTACGGGTGGCTAATTCTCGCTCTAAACACGCGACTCGCAACCCGATCGGCACAACACGTGCAACTAAACCTGTTTAGTTGCGCCGAACATTAAGATTCCTGGCTTCATCTAGAAGCCAGGAATTTATTTGGCTGTGGCTAGTCTGAAGCGAATAATTTTTTCTCTATCTAATGATGGTGAATAGATCGGTCGATTGAATGATGCTGCAACGTAGCTGGATTTTTAATATGTAAAGTATGTAGCTAGAAAGGTGAAGGTCTAATCACACTGAGCTAATAGCTTGTAGACAACAGAATACTGATGAAATTTGGGTTCGTCCACAATGAAAATCTATTTCAAAGTGAATAAATCTTCGATCGATTCAACTTTTATTCTTTATTTTTAAAATTGGGGTTCCTACAATGAAATCTGATATTGCGTTACACGAAATCATGCGCCTCGACGAGTATGCGCAAGAAGAAGCCAAAGCGGAAGCGGAAGCCAACTCCACCCTTAGTCAGTCGGTAGTTAAAGATAGCGAATCGGTAGGCACCTCCTTGAAAGACGCGCCTGCGATGCATGAATCAGTCAGCTCGATCGATATTCCATCGGAAACAGTCATCAATTATGACGAACCACCAGCTATGGCTGATGAGCCTGAGATGAAGATCGACGAGGAAGCTGCCACCAAATCAGTCGATATCGCTATTACCGAGCCATCGATCGATCCTGGTCAATCGCTCACGGATCCAGAAGATCTGCCTGCGACGGATGATGTGATGAAAGCGGTTGAGTCAACAACTGACTCTACTAAAGAAGCTGTGATGAATACAGTTGACTCAACAATTGATGCTGCCCAAGAAACTTGGGAGACAGTTCAAGCTAAAGCACCGGGAGTATTTGACGAAATATTATCAGCTATTCCAGCATTCTTCCAAAATAATCGCCAATTATTAATCAATTTAGGTGTATTTTTCCTCGCTCTTGTAGCTGCTAAACTGCTGTTTGCCGGACTCGATGCGATCGACGATCTGCCATTAGTTGCACCGTTGCTCGAAATTGTTGGTTTGGTATATGTGGTGAAATTTATTTGGGATTACTTGCTTCGCGAGCAAGACCGTCACAAACTGGCTGAAAAGTTCGATCGAGTCAAAGCAGAAGTCTTAGGAAATCCTCAGTAAACTCATATCTGCGACACTAGCAGCGATTGGTGTTTGGACTAAAAACGATCGAGACAAATCATTTCAAGGATTGGATGAGTTGTGTTTTTCACACTCATTGTGTCCCGCTTCGGCAGCCTCAGTTCTTCTGTGGCTGCCTTTGTCTCTTTTTTAGTCTAAACTCCAGTTAGATAGTAAGAGGGTGTCTGAAAAGTCCCAGATTTGGTAGCCTAGCGATTGAAATCGCGGCTACATGTACAAAACCTGCCTCCGCAGGTTGCTGAAAACCTTAGTCTACGGAGCGGCGAGCGCTCTGGAGGTTTCCTCCAGGTTTAGCGTGCCAAGACAGGCAGACTTTGCAGCGATAGCGGCGGTTTTAACCGCTATCAGCTTTTCAGACACCCTCTAAAGTCAGTTTTTTAGGTTTTTAAACATTTTCCAACCATGCGCTCTGGTTATACCCTCCCTGTCTTTGCGACTGCCAGTGCGATCGCGGCATTACAATGTCTACAAAAATCGCAGCGAGATAAGTCTCTCGTCAACCTAGACTTAATTAACCCACCCGAGCGGATAGAGATCTCGATCGATAGTGTTGCTTTAATTCGATCGGAGATGGCCCTGGGGATTACTCATAGCGACCCTGGTGATAACCTGGATTTAACACGCGATACTCCAGTTTGGACGGTAGTAGAGTGGGCAGATCCCACTCAGGTAGAATCGATCGTTATCCTGGGGGGTGAAGGGGTCGGCAAGCAGTCAAATTTGGATGATGCACCTGCAATCTATAGTTATGCCCAGCAGCTATTACAGGCTAATTTAGCCCCGTTGTTGGGAGCCGGAGAAAAGATTAGGGTCACGATCGTGTTACCAGAAGGGAGGAAATTGGCGACGCGCACGTCGAATGCTGCGTTTGGGGTAGTAGAAGGGTTGTCTTTATTAGGTACTTCAGGTATTTCGCAACCTTTGAGTGCGCCGGGACAATTGGAGGTTTGTTTGACGGAATTGCGCGCTAGGGTTGGGGAATCCGGAACCCACCCCACCCTGCGGGCACCCCTCCCAGGAGGGGATTTGGATACTAGTGATGAGCGAACCCCTTTGTTCGTGGTGGCACCAGAGCCACAGGCGGTGGTGGAGAGATCTCCATTAGTTTTTTGCATTGGGGAAAATGGGTTGGACTTGGCGCAGAAAATGGGGATTGGGCGCGATCGAATTATTAAGACAGCGAATTGGTTGGGGCCATTACTGGCTGAGGCAGGGGTGTTGGGTGTGCCGAAATTGTTACTATTTGGCTATCATGGCAAACTGATTAAGTTGGCGGGGGGAATATTTCATACCCATCATCATTTAGCCGATGGGAGATTGGAAATTTTAGTAGCAGCAGCGGCGCGGATGGGTTTGCCAGCGGAACTCTTGGCTGGTTTATTCGATTGTCAGACAGCGGAGGATGTATTGAAATATCTCAGATCGATCGATCTCAGTGACGGGAGCGACTGGGTGAATCAGATTTATGGATATCTGACAGCTCGGATCGACGAACGAGCGGCGGAATATATTTATAATCAGACACAACAGCAGGTAAGTGTTGGTTCGCTAGTATTCGATCGATCCCGTGAAATCATTGGATCTAGTCCCACGGGGGCAACATTTGTGGGGCAATTATGCTAGGCTAGATCGAATATAAATAATTTTAATTAGCTTCCTATTTGTTGTTTTTGAGATGACTCTTTAAAATTCGAGGAGTTACCCACTTTTCTAAAGTTAGTGGGAAAATTCGTCATCAACTATATTACCTTACTGGGAGTCCGTCGTGACAACGCAAACAGACATCGCTGCAACAGCTCTACACCCTACAGAAAATCCATTAGGGGATGCAAAATTAAATCATCAAATGGTCGTCATTCTGGACTTCGGCTCCCAGTATTCCGAACTGATCGCCCGTCGAATTCGTGAAACCCAAGTTTATTCTGAAGTCATCTCTTATCGTACTACTGCCGCACAACTGAAACTATTAAATCCCAAGGGAATTATCCTCTCTGGTGGCCCGAGTTCAGTGTACGACGAGCGCGCACCAAAATGCGACCCGGAAATCTGGAATCTAGGGATTCCGGTATTGGGTGTTTGTTACGGAATGCAATTGATGGTACAACAACTCGGCGGCGATGTCGTCAAGGCGAAAAAAGCCGAGTATGGTAAAGCTGAAATCCTGATTGACGATCCGATCGATCTCCTCACCAATGTCGAAACCGGATCGACAATGTGGATGAGTCATGGCGACTCCTGCGAAAAACTCCCGACGGGATTTGCGCTAATCGCGCATACTGAGAATACTCCATGTGCGGCGATCGCCGACCATCAGCGCAAACTTTATGGCGTGCAGTTTCACCCCGAAGTCGTGCATTCGATCGGTGGGATTGCGTTAATTCGCAACTTTGTCTATCATATTTGCGCCTGTCAGCCAACGTGGACGACAGAAGCATTTGTAGAAGAAGCCATCCGGAATATTCGTGCTAGAGTTGGCGATAAACGCGTCTTGTTAGCATTATCTGGTGGTGTCGATTCTTCGACTTTAGCATTTCTATTGCATCGCGCGATCGGCGACCAGTTGACATGTATGTTCATCGATCAAGGGTTCATGCGGAAGCTCGAACCCGAACGTCTCGTCGCACTATTTAAAGACCAATTCCACATCAAGGTTGAATATGTGATGGCGCGGGAACGGTTTATCAATGCCGTTGCTGGAGTGACAGATCCTGAAACCAAACGGAAAATTATCGGTACTGAATTTATTCGGGTATTTGAATCAGAATCAAAACGCTTGGGGCCATTCGATTATCTCGCTCAAGGTACTTTATATCCCGACGTAATCGAGTCAGCAGATACTAATGTCGATCCACAAAGTGGCGAACGAGTAGCGGTTAAGATTAAAAGCCATCATAATGTCGGTGGTTTGCCAAAAGATCTTCAATTTAAACTCGTCGAACCCCTCCGCAAATTATTTAAAGATGAAGTGCGAAAAGTAGGACGTTCGATCGGGCTACCCGAAGAAATCGTTACCCGTCAACCTTTTCCAGGCCCTGGCTTAGCAATTCGGATCATTGGTGAAGTCACTGCCGAACGCTTAAATATCCTCCGCGATGCCGATCTGATCGTGCGTCAAGAAGTTAATAAACAGGGACTTTATCATAAGCTTTGGCAAGCATTTGCCGTGCTATTAGCCGATGTAAATAGTGTAGGTGTGATGGGCGACCAACGTACTTATGCTCATCCGATCGTCTTGCGGTGCGTATCCAGTGAAGATGGCATGACCGCTGATTGGTCGCGGGTACCGTATGAGTTTCTAGAGATAGTTTCCAATCGGATCGTAAATGAAGTCAAAGGTGTAAATCGCGTGGTTTATGATATCACTTCTAAGCCACCTGGAACGATCGAGTGGGAATGAGTAAAATCTAAATCCAAGTAAAACTCAATTCAAAATTTTTGTAGGGTGGGCAATGCCCACCTTATCAATTTATTTCTTATTATTCATTATTTTCGATCGGCACTCCAGCCGCAATCATCTCTTCTACAACTCTACATTTTTTAAATTCATCTTCAATTAATAATGCACTACCAGTCGTTCGATCGATTGGTAAATAGCTAGCGAAAGATCTGCTTTCTACTGAAATATTTAATCCTTGACCTTTAATGCCTTCCATTACTCGCACAGCATCAGAACTAAGCATCTCATCTAGAAATAAACCTCCTGCTTCAATAATTAATGTTCGTATTTTTGCAGGTGAATCATGACTAAATTGTGGCAAGCATCTTCGTACCGCTAGTAATTCACCGATCGATGGTTTATCTTGCTGAAAATGGATGATAATTCTAGTGTAATTGCGATTGTATTTTATTAGAACCCAATCATGAGATCTTTCCCAGTCGGCCATACTAACGCTATCTTGTCGATTACCGATCGATCTTTTTTAATAGATTAAATATATCGGTTCTAGTGTAAATTTTACAATTGCTTTAACTAAATTTATGACTATTTGGCAAGCAGATATCTATAGCCGTCCCCAACATACCGATCGAGGAGAAACTTTATGGGAACTAGTTATCTGTGCTGCTGAAGGCGGATGGTACCACACGGCAATTTGTCCGCAACAGCAGGTGAATTCCGACTGGATTGCAATGCAGATCCAGTTAGCCGCAGGCGATAAATTACCTCAAGAAATTCAAGTTTTTCGACCTCAGAGTTTAGGTTTGGTGCGAGCGGCTGGGCAAAAATTGGGCATTGAAGTTGTGGCGACTCGTCGCACGATCGCTCTCAAAAAACTATTACAACAACAGGCTCAAAGTTATGGTATTCCTAATTATCAACCATTAACAATCGAGTCGCCACCACCATTACCTATTCCCGACATCTTAATAGGTGATAAGTGGCAATTTGTTACGCTCCCAGCCAAAGAATTAGTCACCGATTTTACCGATCGACCGATTCCAATCTACTCGATGCCGGACTACTTATTGCCACCGCATTGGGGGCTAGGTGGAAATGTCGCTATCCCTGGAGTCATCATTTATGGGGGCAAGCAATCGATGCGCTTGGCGCGGTGGATCGCCGAAACGGAACCTGTCAGCCTCAATTATCTCGGTGACGATCCGGGTGGGTTAGTATTGGATGCTAGTTTAGCCGATCGGTGGGTGATGTTAACATTTAATGATGCTGAAGTCAGCCAAGCTGCCAGACTTTATGAAGCACGAAAAAAACTCGTGCATGGCTTGCATTTTCTGTTAGTTACGCCTGATGATTCTGGGATAACTGACAGCGGGATTTGGTTATTGCAAAGTACCTGAAGCTATATCAACGCATGAAAATATCAACATAATCGGTTTCGATACCACAAGGACTTTGCATTTCCTGCAATCGCCAATATTTGCGGTTTTGAGTAATTTTAAAGAGCATTTTGCCATAACGTTCGCAGGGTTTACCGTTGTTGTTATGACTGACGCGCGTAACGATAGAGCCTTGAAAAACAAACTCTCTTGCCTTAATACTGACTACCTCACCATCGATTTCAAGATAATCATCGCCTTTGGTTTGTCGCCCTTTCAGATATAACGTACCTTGACGATTGACAACTTGTAAATCGCCAAATTCCCGCCAATTATCCCAACCGAGCCACTGAAGATTAATCTTATGCTCGCCGAGCAATTGTTTGGCGGCAAATGTGTTATTGATGAATGTTGGTTCGGCAGATCGACTGGGGGCAAGTTGGCTCGTCTGGACTAAAAGTGTCGTCGCTAGGATCGAGAGAATGCGAGGGAGTTGCATAGATGGGTAAAAAGCGATCGAGAGGTATTTACTGTTAGTGACAGGATCGATCGATGTGGAGGTTCCCACTATCCACTTGACTGTGAATAAATTTTACGTGAATTCGGGTTGAGGATATTTGCTCCGTTCTTGCACCACCAACGATTTCAATCGTTGATGTTATTTAACAGCTCTTATCCGAGTCGCGATCGATAGTCTTCATATTCAAACTTACGCCACAGCTTGAAATTACCATCTTTTTCAATTGCGCCGATCGATGGATGTACGACTCCATTAAACATCGAAGTTTTAACCATCGTATAGTGCATCATATCTTCAAAAATCAATCGATCGCCGATCGCTAAATCGCTGTCGAACGCATAATCTCCCAAAAAATCACCCGCCAAGCAACTAGAGCCGCCCATCCGATAGACTTTATCGCCTACTTGCGGATCTCGCGCACCACGAATCGCTGGCTTGTAAGGCATTTCGAGGCAGTCGGGCATATGGGCGGTAAAAGATAGATCCAACATCACATTTGTTAGATCGTCAGCCGGAATCAGATCGAGTACCGTACCCATCAAAAATCCGGTTTCCCAAACAATTGCCGAACCTGGTTCCATCCAGACTGATAGCTGGGGATGGCGCGAATGGAAGGCATTTAAGACCTCGATCGCATGTTCGACATTATAATCTTTGCGCGTCATGAGATGACCGCCGCCTAAATTCAACCACTTGAGTTGAGGTAAATATTGCCCGAAATAATGTTCGATATTCGCGAGAGTTTTTTCAAGTGCATAGGAGTCACTTTCGCAAAGATTATGCGATAAAAAGCCATCTATTCCCTCTGGTAGTGTATCGCCAAGGTGTGATGGCGAAATTCCCAATCGTGTTGATGGCTGACAAGGATTGTAAAGAGCAGTTTGAACTGGAGAATATTGGGGATTTATTCGCAGTCCGACTGAGGGTTTATTTGGCGTGTAAGCGGTAACTTGCGATCGAAAGTGTTCCCACTGTGAAACCGAGTTGAAGGTAAGGTGCGCTGCTAATGGGAGAATTTCTGGCATGTCCTCATCGCGATATGCGGGTGAATAAACATGCACTTCGCTACTAAATTCTTCAGCGGCGAGTCTGGCTTCCCACAGCGAACTAGCTGATGCACCTTGAAGGGTGGTACGAATCTGCGGAAAGCTATGAAAGAGCGAGTATCCCTTGAGTGCCAACATGATACGGATTGGGGCTTCTTTCTGTACTCTAGCGAAGATCGCGAGATTGCGATCGAGTAATGCTTCTTCTAATACAAAGCAGGGCGACGGAATATTTTTAAAAACTTCGTGATTGAGTTGTGTCATGTCGAGTGAGTGTGAGGGGCATTAGAGAATCTACTCACATCTTGAACCAGCGGCTTGTTCTAGTAGGGAACTCCGATCGTGGAAGCAAGACAAGACAGTTTAAATAGACTATTGCTTAGTAGATCCAGGGTACCTACAAGGGGCACCCCTACAGGTTAATTGTGTAGCAGGGTGGTTTCAGACAAGAAAAGAAAATTCACAAACCTTGGAGCTTAGTCTTCAACCACCCTCGAATGAATTCGGGGCTAATAGCGAAAGTTCACTTCAGTGAACTAAGAGATTTTTCTTCCGGTGTATGAAACCACCCTGTTACAGGTTAATTGTGTAGGGGTGCCCCTTGTTGGTACCCTCAGAATCTCCGCTTTTACTAGTCCTTATATATTGGTGCAAGATGTGAGTTTATGTATCTTCAAATGGTGAAACACCATCGATAACTTCATGCCACGGCAAGCCTAATGACCCTAATAATTGCATGAATGGATCGGGATCGAGTTGTTCGACATTAAATACTCCTGGTTGTTTCCAGGTACCGTTAACTACCATCAGTGCGCCGATGACCGCAGGTACGCCAGTTGTATAAGAGATACCTTGCGAACCGACTTCTGCATATGCGGCGGCATGTTGACAGTTATTGTAGACGTAATATTTCCGCTCGACACCATCTTTGATCCCTTGAATGTGACAACCAATTGAGGTTTGTCCGGTGTAATTTGTCGCCAGGGATGACGGTTCGGGGAGGAGTGCTTTAAGGAACTTCAGCGGGATGATTTGTTGTCCTTCATAATCGATCGGATCGATTCGCGTCATACCGATATTTTCTAATACTTTTAGGTGGGTGATATAACTCTCAGAAAATGTCATCCAAAACCGCGCGCGCTTGATGGTTGGGATGTTTTTCACCAACGATTCTAGCTCTTCATGATAGAGCAAATACGACTCGCGATCGCCGATTTCGGGATAAGGAATCGGGCGATGAATCGAGAGTGCGGGGATTTCCACCCATTTACCGTTGTCAAAATATTGCCCTGGTGCGGTGATTTCACGGATATTAATTTCGGGATTGAAATTGGTAGCAAATGCTTTGCCGTGATTGCCATCGTTGCAATCGATAATATCGAGATAGTGAATTTCATCGAAATAATGTTTCAAGGCATAGGCACTAAAAACGCCCGTCACGCCAGGATCGAAGCCACAGCCGAGGATTGCTGTCAATCCTGCCGCTTTAAATCGATCGTGATATTTCCACTGCCAACTATATTCAAATTTTGCCTCATCCAGTGGCTCATAATTGGCAGTATCCAAATAGTGTACGCCCGTTTCCAAACACGCATCCATCAGCACTAAATCTTGATAAGGTAGTGCCACGTTGATCAGAATATCGGGCTGAAATTCTTTAATCAGTTTGACGGTATTTGCCACAACATCAGCATCTAGTGAAGCTGTTGTGACTTTTGGCGAGCCAATTCGCTCAGCAATACGATCACATTTATCCACGCTCCTACTTGCCAGCAAAATATCTGTAAACTCGGCTTGCGCGGCGCACTTATGTGCGACGACATTACCGACTCCACCCGCTCCAACGATCATTACCCGTGCCATATGTGCCCCCTAATTAAACTAACTTGTTCGTGACCTCCCTCTGTTTATTCCCCTCCTAGGAGGGGTGCCCGATAGGGCGGGGTGGGTTCCGAATTTGTTGCCATATATGCCAGTAACCAGCTTGCCGCCGTTGCCCGTCTGGTTTGACGAGGGCCAAACTCACCGATTTTATAACCTTTAAAACCAAGCTGCTCCTTGAGTAGTTGCTTCTGCTCGGCAGGGATCGATCGAGTGAGTTTGACCGTTGCCGGACGACTGGCGATAAAATCTGGAGGTGTGGGATAAGCCTCCACCCAGTCTGGTGCAACTTCGCTCACATCCCAAGTATTCCCCACTCGATCGTATCGATAACCCAAATAGTGCCACAAGATCTGATTTACTTGCAGATCGGTTATCGATTCGTTGAGAATCGCCCAGATCGTATCGTTATCGAGTGGTGGCAGTGCCAGCCACTCCAAACTTGAGTAATCGAGAAATGTATCGGTACTATCTAAGGGCATAAAATCAGGAATTATGAATCGTAACCTGCATCAATAATAACTGAAGGTCTTGTTTTGTGGATAATTGTTGGTAGCGGTGTTGAATTGGTTGCCAATTTTGCCAAGTGAGATAATTATCCCGAGCGATTTGGGCGTACATTTCAGGTAGCTTGGTAACGGCTCGCTTGCCCAAAATTCGCTGGATAAAATCTTCGAGAACTACACTATCTTGAATACTACCTAGTAATTGATGGATTTGTTTAAAGTCTTTGAGATAATCATTGTAGAGCGGATTGTATCGATCGGGAAATAATTCCATCAGATAGCGAGTTGCCTTCACTTGCTTGCGGAGGCCATGAAATACCGAACCGCGAGCCTTTAATAAGTTACCAACTGCGGCTTCTGGATCGGTGGCTGCGGCTAAATCGATCCCGACCCACCAAGCTGGATTGAGAAATAGTTGACCCACAACCGACAGTAATAAATCTGGCAAGATCGACTCGATCGGGACGTTAATTACTGGCGTATATTGAGGCTCGTTCAGCCAATTATTCAGTGCCAATTTAAAATATTGATACTCGCGATCGACCAGCATCGTCTGAGCCTTATCAACTGCTTTGCGACGGCGTTTGATGAGCTTAGAACGCACTTCTTCTAAATGCTCTCGCTCTGAATCTGGCAAGCCATCTCGATCGTCTTTACATGTTTGTTGTAGCACATCCAAATCGCGAACTTTCCCGAGAATTTTAGCAATTTTGCCGATCGGTTTATTGCCCATGACCTTGGGAATATCGATAATCGGCGCAAATGCTTGCAGGATCGATCGCAGGCGACGCAGACTCACCCGCATTTGATGTACGGCTTCGAGATCGCCAGTAGCGAGCACATCTGACTCATGCGTCAGGATCGCAATATATTGTTTTTGGATGGCTGGATAAATATAGTCAGCTAATGTCACGCGTTGGTTTAGCCTTTGCTCTGAGGCATCGATCGAGTCTGTTGGTTCTACTCGTGCGGCTGCAGCCGCACGGCTATCGTCTGCTGGTGCAGCAAAAAATACCGAATTTCCATCCATGATAATTTTTCCTGAAGTATGATGAGGAGTTAATCTTCAGCGTTGGCGTAGTCTTACTAGAACGGGATCGTTTACTCCGTTAATTATCCCACTGCGATTCCACCCGAAGATGTGATACTTTTTACGCAGCTTGCTTAGCTAGCCTATTTATATATTAGCAAGAATGATGTACGAATTTAGGCTCGACCTACTAGACATGTAAGTAAAGATTATTGTATGATTAGGGGTTAGTTAGTATTTTAGCGCTAACCAGATAAATTTCAAGTTTCAGCTACCCCGAACTTCAATATTAGCCCGTAACCAATCAGTGTTTAATCTCGCGATCGCCTCAGTCAGCCAAAATAATTTCATCGTGCTAATGCGCGGTGGAAGCGCTTTGTGGCAACTAGACAACGCCAAACGAATTGCTATCGCAGATAGTAATTGCGGCGATCGTCGCGGGATATCGAGTATTGCGACTGCGGATCTCAAACCACAGCATCTACTACCATTCCACCATTGCGGGAAAGAAACTGTTGTAACTCCATTCTGGACGTTACATAGTTGAAAAAATAACAAGAAAACATATTCACATCTTCTTGTAACCCCCGCTTGTCTCTCGCAGACAACGGGGGTTGTTTGTTAGGAGGCTAAATATCATGCAACCTGCCACGATCGAACATAGGTTCACCATTCCATCCGTACTAAATAACTCTGTAGTCGTATTTTCGACTAACTACTTACCCATGGCACGAATTAATATCCGTCGTGCCATCACGTTACTCATCAGTGGCAGAGCCGAACCGCTAGACCTCCAAGAAACCAAACTCGTATGGGAATTGCACTCTCCCTCAGTCACGATCGAAGTACCACACCATATCCGGTTGAAAATCTCCACCGCCGAACGGCTGTGGAAGATGCCGAGCGTCAGTCGGCGCGAACTGCTTAGGCGGGACGGACATCGGTGTCAGTACTGTGGGAGCACTAGATCGCTAACGATCGATCACGTCATTCCCCGTTCCAAGGGTGGTACCCATACCTGGGATAACGTCGCGATCGCCTGTGAAACCTGCAATCATAAGAAGGGTGACAAATACCTTAGCGACACAGCAATGTCGCTGAAAACCAAGCCAAAGGCTCCCATGCACCCGACTGTCGCCTTTGCCGAACAATTTTGGCAAAGTCAAGAACATCGCACGTAACAGCTAGAGGGTCGTCATTACAAATGGTATTGCGGCCGTCTACCCCGTGAAGAATACTAATTAACGTGAGTTCGGGTTAAGGATATTTGCTTCGTTCAAGCACCGCACTCGATTGTGTCTTGTCGCGCTAAACCCTCGGCAAAGCCGAGGAGCGCGCGCCGCAAATCGGTGCTAATAGTGCAAAGTCCGGTTGTTGCCGCGAGCGGCAAAAGCCTGCCTTCGCGGACTAGATAATTAGTCCGCGAAGCGAAAAGTGCGGTCTTGGGGTTTCCCCAAGTAGAGCACCTTTTCAAGACAGCGACGCGCGCTCCTCGGGTTCCCCGAGGGTTTAGCGCGTCAAGACAGGCGGACTTTGCATCATGAGCCGAGACTTCAGTCTCCAGGCTATTCTTATCCCGAACTGACGTTAATTAAGGTATGAAAACATTGGTAGGGGCAATTCATGAATTGCCCCTTGGATCCTAAAGGAAGGTCAAAGAGTAAAATCGTAAGACCGAGCATCAACAGCAAAAGGGAAAGGGAAATTCGGATTGCCCCTAGGGACACCAAGCCCGTTAAGTAGATCGAATTACCTTAACCTAAACAGTGGAACCAGTCAAAGCTGGACAGTATCAGAGGTCGTCCCAAACGGGTAAACCTGCATTTACAAGGATAGTTTATCGCCACTAATTGCTGTTGAAGCAGTCCATTAGCAGATAGGAACTGGCCATGAGTAATTCAAACGAAGAGTTAGACATACTCGGTATCGACATCAGCAAAGCCAAATTTGACGTAGCCTTACTCAAAAACAACGGCAAAGACAAAATCAAAAGCAAGGTATTTGCGAATACCCCAGAAGGGTTTGAGCAATTACAGGAGTGGCTAAACAGCCAAGGAGTAACCAAACTACATGGCTGCATGGAAGCAACTAGCATTTACGGAAATGCCCTAGCCAGATTTCTAGTTGCAGCAGGATACATCGTAAGTATCGTTAATCCATCCCGTCCAAAAGCATTTGGACGAAGTGAATTAAGTCGGACGAAAACCGATCGTGCGGATGCAAAAGTGATTGCCAGATTTGGCGCGGCATTACGCCCAGCACCCTGGACTCCTCCAGCGATCGAAGTCGAACAACTTCAAGCTTTGGTTCATCGCTGGGATAGTTTGACTGCCATGCAGCAACAAGAGCAGAATCGACTCGAAACGGTTGACCCAATTTTAGTCGAGGCGATCGCCGCACATATTGACTTCCTCAAGCAACAAGTTGCTGCGACTCAACAACTGATTCGCGACCATTTCGATCGATCCCCCACTCTTAAAGCTCAACGAGATTTACTGATTTCGATGCCAGGTATTGCCGCCGCTACTGCAACGGTAATACTAGCCGAAATTCGCGATGTGGCTACCTTTGACAGTGCCGACCAGCTTGCTGCTTTTGCGGGTTTGACCCCGCATGAGTTTTCTTCTGGTTCCTCTGTTCATGGCAAACCCCGTTTGTCTAAGATCGGTAACGCTCGTTTGAGAAAGGCTCTCTATCTGCCTGCGATTGTTGCTCGTCGCGATCATCCCTTGATTCAGGTTTTTTGCGACCGTCTGTTGGCTAAAGGTAAGTCGAAAATGGCGATGATTGGTGCTGCTATGCACAAACTTCTGCGCCAGGTCTTTGGTGTGCTGAAATCTCAACAACCTTTTGACCCGAATTTTCTTTCTCTTCTCTCTTGACTCTCAAGACAGTATCTACCAATGTTTTTGGCTACCCCAGACAGAGTATCCCACATTCCGATTTTATGGCTCAAGATATCGTGAGAAATTTTGAGATGGTAGCGCGACGATCGGGAAACATGCTCGATCGCATCGTTTCTAACATCAGCTCGACTGCCAAAACAGGATGAATTTACGAAGCTTCGCGATCGAGATCGTCCCGATCTAGTTATTCCCCGACTGTATATTCAAAAGAAGGCCAGGATCTACTCAATCGTGCATGACTTCGACTTATTGACTCGTCATTAAAAAAATAAATCGAGCCAAATCTTTCAGGAGTGCTATGTCAACAGATCGACTCCAACATCGCATCAGCCATTGCTAGCTCCAGTAATACTATTCAAATCGCGATCGTCTCTGGTGCATTGACGATCGGCTCCTGACATCCTGACATTGAGATCGTACCCATATTCTCGATCGAAACTAACAGCATCGCCGATTATCTACCATCGACAAATGTTTATACAAACTCGAAAGTAAATGCCAACAGTGGAAGATCGATTACCCCTATTAATCCAAAAACGTCTCGAAGCGGAAATCCAAAAACATCCGCCACTCTTTCCGTGGGAAACAGAATTCGATGACTATGAGCCAACCGAGTCAGAATTTGGGCATTCTAAGCTTATTCACCCACCCACTTTGCCTGAAGGTGAAGTGAATAGTGAATAGTGGCTAGTCAATAAATTCCCCTCCGAGGAGCGAAAAGTGCAGTCTTGGGGTTTCCCCAAGTGGAGCACCTTTTCAAGAGAGGGGTGTCGCTTTGCGACGGGGTGGGTAAGATCTCCGCATCTCACTAATAATTCACTCCCCCACTCCTCTACTCTTACCCACTCGTACAGCCCACTCCTCCACACCATATGTCGTCCAAGTCCATTCTCACCAACCTTCAGCAGCAGATGGCAGCGATGCCGCGCATACCACCAGAGGACTCACTACTACTGCGAATATTAGTCCAGTCGATGGTGTCGATAGGTATTATGGCGACGGATGTGGCAGCGGAAACTCAGTTGAGTTTGTGGGCGATACCGCTGAGTCTTGCTGGTGCTACCTGGAGTTGGTATCATCGTCGCGATCGCAATATCGGCGTTAAGTTTGGCCTGGCATTTGCGATGGTTGGGGCATTAGGTTATTTTGTCGTGCATCTACTCGGCAGCGCCAACGATACGCGCCTAGTTTTGGCAGAATTATTAGTCCAGGTGCAGACGATTCATACCTTCGATCTGCCCCGCCGGAAAGATTTGGGCTACTCGATGACGATCGGGTTAATCTTAATTAGTGTTGCTGGTACTCTCAGTCAAACACTCGCATTTGCGCCATTATTATTACTGTTTCTGACACTGGCAATCCCGATATTATTTCTCGATTATCGATCGCGGCTTCAGCTCGCACCGTTGAGTATTGCCACTCCGCGCGAGATTCGACAGATCGGTTTGCCTTGGCGACGCTTGGGTCGATTATTAGCGGTAGTACTGGCGATCGGCTTGGTTATTTTTGCGGTGATGCCGCGTTTTGCGGGCTATCAGGGTTCGTTACCGATGAGTGCGCCGATTCAGTATGAGCCAAAGAATTTTGATGCTAAAGGGATTAATAATCCTGGCTACCAGCGTCAAGGTAAAGCTGGCGGAGGCGCAGGTTCGCCATCGATCGATGGTAAGGGTAGCGGGAAGGGCGATGGCACTCTCGATGAGAATTTTTATTACGGATTTAATTCCAAAATCGACCAAAATCTACGTGGGGTGATGAAGCCCAAATTAGTGATGCGGGTGCGTTCCCAAGCCCCTGGCTTTTGGCGAGCATTGGCATTCGATCGCTATACCGGACAAGGCTGGGAAATTTCGCGAAATACCGATACCCAAAAAGTTGCGCGCTCTAACTGGGAAGCTAAATTTTCGTTCGCTTATCCGCTGACAAAAATCGCGACCAAGCAGGTGATTCAAAGTTATACCACGCTAGAAGAACTACCAAACATCATTCCGGGGATGTCATCAGTTAGCGAGCTATATTTTCCCACACCAGAAATTGCGATCGATCGAGAAGGTAGTTTGCGATCGCCAGTTGGCTTGCTCAAAGGCTTGACTTATACGGCGATCTCTCAGGTACCATTCCGCAATCGCTCCTTGCTCGATGCCGCCAAGACCGATTATCGACCAAATATTAGTAAATATTATCTCCAAATCCCACCCAGTATTGCGCCCAAATTACAGAAGTTTACCCAAGATTTAGTTGCTAGCGCCCCACAACAACAAGTCGGTAAAGATAGTCAGCCGCTAGCATCTAACTATGCCAAGGCACTGTATCTCGCCCAATATCTCAAACAGCACTATCATCTTCCGCAAGATCCGCTAGGACTCTCTCGCGTCCCCGATCGTGAAGATTTAGCAAGCTGGTTTCTATTTCGTTGTGAGGGCAAATCGACTAGTTGCGAGGCTGGCGGTTATGCCGACCATTTTGCGACTACTTATACGATGATGCTCCGCTCGATCGGGATTCCCGCTCGGCTGGCTGTCGGCTTCGATCCCGGTCGCTTCAATCCGTTTACAGGCTATTATGAAGTCTCGAATACCGACGCACATGCCCTCACAGAGGTATATTTCCCCGATTATGGCTGGTTTAGCTTCGATCCGATTCCTGGGCATCCGCTGACTCCTCCAGGTGTTGAGGAAGACCAGACTTTTAGTACCGTCCAGCAACTCTGGAATTGGGTAGCTGGCTGGTTGCCATCACCAGTGACTGCTTGGTTGGCGCAAATTTGGTCGCTGACCCTCGGCTGGCTGATAGTTGGGGTGAGCTGGTTCTTGAGTTTATTCGGTCGGGGTTGGCTGGGCGTATTTGCTGGTATGGCAATCGCGATCGCGATTAGTTTCTGCGGGTGGTGGGGCTGGCAACAATGGCGTAACTGGCAACATCGACAATGGTTGCAAAAGTTACCACCAGTAGAGCGGATCTATCAGCAGATGTTAGCACGATTGCATGGGCTGGACAGTCACAAGCATCCCGCTCAAACTCCATTAGAATATGCCCAAATCGTGCGCGATACTCGATCGGCGGTGCTGAGTAATTTAGTGAGCGAACTCTCTCAAGCTTATACTGCCTGGCGTTATGGCCAGGAACCCCAGCAACTCGATCGATTGCAGATGATATTAAAAGAGTTGAAACAGAGGAATTAGGGGATAGGGAATAGGGAATAGGGAATAGTAGATGGTCGATCCGCAATCCGCAATCCAAAATCCAAAATCCAAAATCCAGACGATTGAGCTATTTAGCACTACCAATCAATTCGGAGATCGTTTGGCGCAATTCTTTTAATTTGGTTGGTTTGGATAAATAGCGATCTGCTCCTCGCTCCAGACATTTTAGGCGATCTCCTGGCATTGCTAAAGCCGTGAGCGCGATAATCGGGATATGCATCAGTTCGGGGAGCTGGCGAATTTTGGCAATCGATTCCAATCCATCCATTCCAGGCATCTGAATATCCATTAAAATCAGGTCGGGCAGCAGGGAGTGGGCGAGGCTAATCGCTTCGATCCCATCGTTGGCAACAACAATCTCATAACCTGAATGAGTTAAATACAACATGAAAGTTTCGATGTTGGTTTTGTTGTCTTCCGCTAGTAAGATTAGGGGGTGTTGACGTGGGGCTGAAGCAGTATCTTTCTCCGGTTCTAGCTCCGCGTTAGTTTGGTTAGCTTCCGCCAGTAAGAGCGGGGGGTGTTGATGTGCAGCTGAAGCAGGAAGTTTGGGCGGTTCTAGCTCCGCTAAGTTCGCAATCTCTGGTGACGATCGATCTGCGGTAAGCGGCAAAAGTTCGGCAACTGCGATCGGTACCCGTCGATTGCTGTCGAGATCCCAGGACTCAACAACGATCGGATTGTAATTCTGGAGAGGCATGGTCGCAATTAAATCCGGACGAGGATTTTCCGCAACCGAACTCGATCGGAAAGAGCAAGTAGCATATGGCAACGTAATGCTAAAGCAGCTACCTTGTCCTGGCGTGCTGGTTACCTGAATGTCGCCATTTTGGGCTTCTACCAGCCGCTTGACTAATGCTAAACCCAGTCCAGTGCCATTGTATTGACGACTGAGGCTACTATCGATTTGGACGAAGGATTGGAACAGTTTCGGCATATTTTCCTGAGCGATGCCAATCCCAGTATCGATGACTTTAAATTGAATGACCGATCGATCGGGATCTCTGGCGACGACTAGTGTGACACGACCATCAACAGGCGTAAATTTAACTGCATTATTGAGCAGATTGATCAATATCTGCCGCACGCGGAGGTCGTCGATCGAAATTTGTCCTTCGTCTAGGGGAATTTGGGTCTCAATTTGAATATTTTTCGCCTGTGCCAACTGACTGACAAATTTCAAACTAGCATTACAGATACTTTCAACTGATGTCGGGACAGGATTTAACTCTAATTGCCCGGACTCGATTTTGGCTAGATCCAAGATTTCGGTAATTAAATCCAGCAGATGTTGTCCGCTCTGCTCGATCGTGGCAATCGACGATTCTTGCAACGCATTTAACTCGCCATAAATCCGCTCTTGTAAGCCTTCTGATAAGCCCAAAATTGCATTGAGCGGCGTGCGTAGCTCGTGACTCATCACCGCTAAAAATTCACTTTTGGCCTGATTTGCTCGATCGGCAAATCGTTCGGCTGCTCGGGCATTTTCGAGTAACTGTGCTTGGTAGAGTGCGACCCCAATATGATTGGCTAGTTGTTTGACAAAATCAATCTCACTCTCTTGCCACTGTCGAGGACGAGCGCATTGATGGATGCACAATAGCCCCCATAAACTGTCTTTCAGGCGCAAGGGGACAATCAGGTTGGCGCGAACATCAAACCGTTCGAGGATATCAATGTGACATTGAGATAGTCCCGCATGATAAATATCGGCAACTGCCTGTATTTGTCCGGCATTGTAATGGATGGCAAATCGATCGCCAAAACAATGGTCTTCAATTTTCTGGGCTAGCGCTGAGGGATAATCTGAATTGACATCTTCAGAGACAAATTCTCCCAAATTAAAATTGGAATCGGGATCGAAGCGAAAAATGCCCACGCGATCGGCCGCGAGAAACTTACGCACCTCTTGGGTTGTAGCGGTAAAAATCCGGGTTAAATCCAGAGACTCCCGAATTTTACTAATCATCCCTGCCAGCGTTTGCTGTTGTTCTTCCATCACGGGCAAACGATTAGCTTTCCGCTGGGCAATTTCGATTAATTCCGCCTGTTGCAGTGCGGCTCCTAGATGGGCACCAATTTGCGTCACAAAAGATACTTCTGACTCGCTCCAGGCGCGAGGATTGGCATGGTGGTACAAACCGATTAGCCCCCACAGTTGCCGCCCGACAAACAATGGCAGCACTAAGAAAGCGCGAATCGAGTAATATTCTAAGACTTCAATATGACAGCGGGAGAGATTCGCAGTATAAATATCATCGACGACTGTGACTTCATGATTTTGATATCGCCCGCCCTGAGTTTGCTGGAGATAACTATCATTCCAACTTGAATCTGTAGCGAGAATAATTCTCTCCCAGCCTGGAGAGATCGACTCATAATCGGGAATAAAACTACCACCCCAATCTTCATTAAAGCGATAAATCGCCACCCGATCGATCTCTAATAATTGCCGCACTTCCTGAGTGGCCGTGCGCATCGTGGTTTTTACATCCCAGGCTTTTTGTAATGTACTCAGGACGCTGGCGAGGGCGCTTTGCTGCTTGCCGATTGTCTTCGCATGTTCCAATTCGGCGGTACGGATTTGGATCTGTTGGTTGAGGTTGGTATTGAGAATTTGCACCTGTTCGTAGAGACGGTGTTGTTTGACCGCAGCCGCAAATCGCTCGCTTAGCGCTTGAGCCAGCCGGACATCAGCTTCGATCCATGGTTGGGCATGTCCGGTTTTAATTTGCCGCCAAGCCTCAAAGGATTGACGCGGGGCCATCTGGCGACGATCGGGATCGCAGCTACCTGCCCAGACTAATTCTCGATCGATGTCGCCCCGAAAGATTGTCAAACACCCGATCGATTCCTGTCCTAATTGGAGCGGAACGATTAAGACACCACGGATATTAGTGCCCCCAAAGGCTGGCGCGAGCGCGCGAAATAGCGGTTCGCGATAAATATCCGCTACCGCCCAGACATTACCATCGATCTCGGCTTCAGTTGGTAGTTCTGACAGGGCATATGTAGCTCGCATCCATTCTACCGACCAAGCTCTAGGTTGATACTCCTGTTCGGTTTCGGTCGGCTGGGAACATACAGACATCAAATATTTTTGCCAGAGGAGATTTTCTTCCAGATACCGCTCGTCTGGGGGACTGGGTTGAGTGCCAGAACTATATAACACCGCACATTGTTTGCTATTTTGGATGGGTCGATCGATCGTGCGATGTTGGGGCAGGTATAATCGTCCGCCCACGCCTTGAAAAATCTCGATCGTGGCATCGAGAGCTGCTTGTAGCTCTACAGTCGAAGTCGCATAAAGTAAACTGACGATCCGATTGAGGGCAGCTTCTTGCTTGGCTTGCTCCCGCACCTGTTGGAGTAGCCGCGATTGGGTAATGGAGATCGATAATCGATCGACCACGAATTGGAGCAATGCGAGATCGGATTGGTTAACCACCCGTGGCTCACTATGATGGCAAACTAATAATCCCCACAGATCTCGTCGGTCTGAGGGGAGTGAGGAGAGTCGGCGATCGGGTTTAGGTGATGTGCTTTCAATGACGATCGGCACGACGATCGAGGATTTGACTCCCATCGCCCTCAGATATTCGACATGACAAGGATCGAGCGCGCGCTGACTGGGATCGTCTGTCTGAGCGGGATCGATCGGGACGATATCGATAGTTTGAGTCTCTAAATCTACTACTGTCCGAATTCGCGTTCTTAAATATAGCTCGCGAGCATAAACGGGAATATCATCAGCGGGAAAATGTAGATCCAGCAGCGACGGGAGGCGATCTCGATCGAGCGCTTCAGCAATTACCAAACCATGTCCATCGGGCTGAAACTCATATATTTTCACGCGATCGGTGGCCAAAAAATCGCGCACTTCAGCCACAGTCGTCGTCAAGATTTCGGCTAACTCCAGCGAGCGATTAATCTCAGTGGTAATCCGACTCAGCAATTGCTGATGCAAAATTGGCACATTCAATTCATTCACGCTCTGTGAGTGCGGATCGGACGGGAACGGCATCGGGTAGCTCCGAGAATCTGGATGTCTGAATAGTCTCAGCATGCCCAAATTGTAATCGCTTATAACATCCGATCTCGGGAATGGGTCTGGATGGGTTGGCGGGACGGTCGATCCAACATTCAACATCTCGAGTATCGATCGAGATTTTTTCCGGGCATTCTAGAGATAGTTGGCTCAGATAGATCGAAATAACAATGCATCCATCGGCACTTATCGCATTTCAGTTGCAATCGGCGATCGTCGATCGCCCACTCACAGTCAGTCCCGATACTACTGTCAAGGAAGCAGTACACCACATGAATGGCGGCGATGCGCTCTTCCAGCAGCGGAGCCAACAACTCGACAATATCGATTTACCATCTCGCTCGACGGCGGGCGATCGGCTGCCAACAAGTTATGTACTGATTGTCGAGCACGATCGGGTGCTGGGAATTCTCACAGATCGAGATGTCGTGCGGCTGATTGCCCGAACTGTTGACCTTGAAAATGTACTCATTCGGGATGTGATGACTCATCCAGTCGTTACGCTCGATCGAGATGAATTCACCGATTTAGCTGTTGCGATCGATCTCCTCTGCCAACATCAAATTCGCCATTTACCCTTACTCGATCGGCATGGCTGTCCGATTGGAATGCTAACACGCGAAAGCTTACAACAAAAATGCCATCCCAACGAATTGTGGCGAGAACATGTATCTACACTCCAAAAAGAACTCGCCGCTCATCAGATCGAGCTAGCGCAGTTAGCGCAACAACATCAACAACTTGCGATGACTAACGAAGAACTCAGCCGTGCGACCCAACTCAAAGATGAATTTCTGACCAATATGAGTCACGAGTTGCGAACGCCGCTCAATGCGATTTTAGGCATGTCTGAGGGCTTGCAAGAAGGTATTTTCGGTATAGTTAATCCAGCCCAAATCCAAGCAGTTAAAACGATCGAACATAGCAGCAACCACCTCTTAGCTTTAATCGATGATATCTTAGATTTGGCGAAGATTGGGGCGAATCGAATCGACCTCGAATGTCAGCCAACTGATATCTGCGAACTTTGCTATTCCAGTTTGGCTTTTGTCAAGCACCAAGCCATCTCTAAACAGATTCGCTTACAAATTCAACTGCCCCCGCAAATTCCCAATATCTCGATCGATGAACGTCGCATTCGTCAAGTCTTAATTAATTTACTCAACAATGCGGTCAAATTTACACCAGTTGGCGGGCATATCGCCCTCAATGTAACGATCGAATCAGACAACACAACTACGAGCTTTATTCGCTTGACCGTCATCGATACCGGAATTGGGATTAATCATGCCGATTTGCACAAATTATTCCAGCCCTTTACGCAGGTCGATACTGCTTTAAATCGACAATATAATGGTGCGGGATTAGGACTAGCTTTAGTCAAAGGAATTGTCGAAATGCATGGTGGTAGCGTGCTAGTACGGAGTGAAGTTGGTGTTGGCAGTCAGTTTATTGTCGATCTACCAATTCCACAGGCAGAACGCGATCCTAACGGTAATCTGCTCTCGCCATCTTTAGAGTTTTCACAACCTATTGGCGAAAAATTAGCTAGCTTAAACGATAGTTCTTTAGCAGGGCGCGCTTGGAAAATATTGCTGGCGGAAGATAATGAAGCAAACATTAGTAGTATTTCTAGCTTTCTCAAAGCCAAAGGATATCAGACGATTTTGGCAAGAAATGGATTGGAAGCTTTAAATCTCGCCCAATCCCAGTTACCAGATTTAATTTTAATGGATATTCAAATGCCCAAAATGGATGGGCTAGAGGCGATCCGCCATATTCGAGAGCGTCCGCAACTGCAAGATGTCCCGATTGTTGCCATCACTGCCTTGGCCATGAATGGCGATCGCGAAAAATGCCTTAATGCTGGAGCGACTGATTATCTGACTAAGCCAGTCAGACTCAAGCAGCTGTCGACTACTATTCAACAGCATTTAGGCGCAAATAACTAATTAATAATTACTAGATTTTATGAAAAATACTTCAATTTTAATCGTTGATGATGAACCCAATAATTTTGAGGTAATTGAGACATTGCTAGCTGGCGATAATTACGATCTTTATTATGCTAATAGTGGTGAAGAAGCACTTACGGACATTAGCACATTTAATCCGGATGTAATTTTGCTGGATTTAACCATGCCTAAAATGGATGGATTGGAAGTATGCGAGCGGCTAAGATTGATGCGGAAATGGAAATCATTGCCAATTATCATGGTGACGGCTTCTTCTAGTAAAGCAATTCTCTCTAGCTGCTTGGAAGCAGGCGCAGATGATTTTATTAGCAAACCAGTCGATAAGGTCGAACTTCGCGCCAGAATTAAATCGATGCTGCGAATCAAAAAACAATTCGATCGCATCGAATCTTTAACCAAGCTCCAACAAAAAAATATTACTTTATTAGAAAACGATCTCGGTGAATTAGGCTGCGATTTAGCAGTAGGTTTTGCAAATGAACTAAATACTCCGCTTGGTCTAATTATGAAAGCACTAACATCTGTAAGCCAGAAGATCGAGCGGATGGATCGGTCGAAAATTTTAGAGCTGGTAAATAAAGCCAATCGATCGGCTGCTGAATTAGAGCAACTAACTAATAAATTCTGGATTTATTTAGAACTTGCCTTAGAAAAAAAACAATTTCACAATGATGAAACTTCTAAATTCGATAAGACAATCAAACAAGTCGCAACTATTCAAGCTCGACTATTGCATCGAGAAGACGATTTGAATATCGATCTAGAGCTTGCAGAGATTGCTGTAACGAATCAACATTGTGAGTGGATAGTTAAAGAATTATTGTATTATGCTCTCCATTCTTCTCATCCTGGAAACTCAATAAAAATTGGCGGTCGAGTCATCAAGAAAACATACACTTTATCCATAGTTTATACTCATGCCAGTTTAACTGAGACTGAAATAGTTTCGAGTGAAGACCGAGAATTAGGACTAGGGCTAAAAATAGTTAAGAAAATAATTGATATCTATGATGGAAGCTTTACAATTTCTACAGTTGCGAGCTTAGCAGATTGCTACGACACTACTGTATGTATTGCGCTGCCGTTATCGCAGATTGCGGGGTTAAACAATCGAATGCTGGTTAGCTAACCTGAGACATGATCCGAAGCTGACGGAGGGATCGAATACATGCGGGGCAATCGCAACCGAAAATTGCGATCGCGCCATCGCTCTCTTCGTCGGTAAAGTTGATGAAAGCATCGGGGTTTTTGGCTTCAGCCTGGGCTTTGGCGATGAGCGAAGCTTTTGGGATATTGCTAGCTATTTGTGAAGATTTGACACAAACGAGTCGAGCGTGAGCATCGATACAAAATTTACCATCTTGAGTCTTGGTGACTCCAGCAGCCATCGCTGGTGAGGTTGCCGAGACGATCGGTAAGATCGTACTCAGTACGGTGGGTGCCGACAGAAACAACAGTAAAAATCTTTTCATAAATTAATTTATCTTAAAGATATAAGTTACTCAAACCAGAAGACTAACCGATCGATGATGGGTTAGTCAACTGTTATGTGGGAGATCGAGATCCGATCGCGCTATTTCTGGTGTTTATTGCGCTCGGTAAGTTTCAGAAATCAATCTCTATACTAGTTGACTAAACTTAGTATAGTTAGTGTTCCCACCTCGAGCTGCGATCGTTGCTACTGAAGCTTATAATTTAGAGTTAAACCTTTGCCACTGACCGGGTGGCGGTGTTAAAAATTCGTAAGCACCCGCTGCGGATCTAGTCGCTGTCAGCACGATATCGAATGAGAGCGATACTCTCAATTCCTCCGTCTCATTCATCGTTACCGCGTGACGTTGTTTGGCTGGAAACAGTAATAACCGCCCCGCTACAGGCGGATAGGCAATCTGCAACTGATTGAAATAGTTATCTTCAGCTACGATATCCGTATTTTCGCTGCCCAAACCCGGACTCACCTCATTAACGCGAGCATCATCAAAAAATACTAATCGCCCCGGATCGTAAGTCTCCGCCGTGGGTACTTGAAGATAATAAACCGCACTGATATGCGCTGTATTGTGGCAATGCGAACCGATCTCTTGTTCCCTCCGCGAGACAATCGGCCAAGCACGCTGGATATATAGGTCTACTTTACTTAGATCTACTCCCAACTCTTGCAGATAGAGCGCTGTATGCAACTCTACCTGCCTCACAATCCAACTAAAACGCGGATTGGTATGGATTTGCTCTACGCCATGCAAATCGCCAGTCCAAGCCATCTCTGGATAGTTCCGGCGTTCGGCACCATCCCGCTCTAATTGCAGTACCGCAGCCACCAGATCTTGCTGATGTTGGGGGGCATCTACTAAATCTTCATAATAAATTGCGAGTGGAAACCAAGTCTCGATCGGCATAACAGTCGTTAGGGGATAAGGGATAGGGGATAGTGAACAGTGAACAGTGAACAGTGGGTGGTAGAAGAAGTATCTCATTCAACCTGCTCTTGAAATGAATGAGAGATCGAAAGACGACCTGCCGATTTCGTGTTTATCTGAGTACTCACAGCTATCTTTATATCCCCTATCCCCTAACCCCGCTCCAATATTCACTAGCCACTAGCCACTATCCCCTAATCCCGATCCCCGCTTACTGCTCACTGCTCACTATCCCCTAGTTCGGTAATCGCCCTAACCCGCGCAACTTTGTATTTTTGTATACTAATATTAAGGAGAATTTATCTCCAGGGGTCATCAAAGCTAAGATGGCGGAAGATAGCGCAACGAAAGTTAACTCTATCGTCATTAATTTTCTCAATATTACTCGATCGGTTAGGAGCAAACTTCAGAACGTGAGCCAGCAACAACTTTCTCAACTGCGACGTTACGATCCACAAGCCATCGCTGACTACTACAACAAACGTCCGTGGCTGGTCATTTGGAGAGCAATAACTGTTGTTTGGCTGTTCTCAGGTTTCCTAATTGGATTATTAATCGATCGATCGATGGGTTACACCCAAGCCAATCAGGAGCAGCGGGCCAATCAACTGCGCGAGATAATAACACGACTGGGGCCTACTTATATTAAAGTCGGACAGTCACTCTCTACTCGACCCGATCTGATTACCCAAAGCTTTTTAGACGAATTAATTAAATTACAAGACCAACTCCCACCATTCGATAATGAGTTGGCAATGCAAATTATCGAAACTCAACTCAAAAGATCGGTTGACGAACTCTATAAAGAAATATCGCCGCGTCCGGTTGCCGCAGCTAGTTTGGGTCAAGTTTACAAAGCAAGATTGTATAGCGGCGAAGAAGTAGCCGTCAAGGTTCAACGACCAAATTTGATGCCGATTATTACCCGCGATTTATATCTCCTGCGGTGGGCTTCAACTTGGATCGAGCCGTTTCTACCATTGAATTTAGGCAACAATTTACAAATAGTTGTCGATGAGTTTGGGACTAAGTTATTTGAAGAAATTGACTATCAACATGAAGGGCGGAATGCCGAGAAATTTGCGGCTAATTTCCATGACGATCCCACAGTCAAAGTGCCATCGATTTACTGGCGATATAGCACGCATACAGTCCTAACTTTAGAATGGATTAATGGGATCAAACTCACCGATTTAGACGCAGTGAGAAAAGCGGGACTCGATCGCGATAATTTGATTAAGATCGGGGTCAAGTCGGGATTGCGACAATTATTAGAGTTTGGTTTCTTTCATGCCGATCCGCACCCTGGTAATCTGTTTGCGCTCGCTGACGGACGGATGGCATTTATCGATTTTGGGATGATGGATCAACTCACCCAACATACCAAAGAAACGATCGCTGGCTCGGTCGTTCATTTAATTAATAAAGATTATCTTTCCCTAACTGATGATTTCGTCCAGCTCGGTTTTTTGACTTCGGATGTCGATATCGCGCCAATTATTCCAGCATTAGAGCGAGTCTTAGGTAACGCGATCGGTGAAAGTGTCGGAAACTTTAACTTCAAGACGATTACCGATGAATTTTCGGAATTGATGTTCTTATATCCCTTCCGGATTCCGGCACAATTTTCGCTCATCATCCGATCGCTTGTTACTCAAGAAGGTGTGGCACTGAGTCTCAATCCCAACTTCAAGATTGTCGAAATCGGCTATCCTTATGTCGCCCAAAGATTGCTCAATGGTGAAACTCCAGAAATGCGTCGCCGGCTGCTCGAAGTCATCGTTAAAGATGGCAAGGTTCAATGGAAACGGCTAGAAAACTTGATCGGGATCGCCCGGACTGAAGGGAATTTCGATCTGCTCCCAACAGCACAACTAGGATTCCAATTTTTGATGTCTGCTGAAGGACAATCACTACGCAATCAGCTAGTCTTGGCACTTACAGAAGACAATCGCTTGCATGTAGCTGAAGTTCAACATTTATGGAATTTAGTCAAGGACGAACTGCAACCCGCTAAATTATTTAATGTCGCCATCGGTGCTTTAGCAGAAAGCGTCCCTAAAGCAATTGGCAATCTCTCAACGACGGGGATTAATTCTCTCCTTAGTTCGTTGAGTAATAACGGTAAATAGCAGTCGATCCGATCGAATTGAAATTCATTTGGGGAGCCATGGCAATCGCTACGGTTCCCCACCTATTTGGAGGAGCTAGTTACAATTAATTTTATATGTTCGAATACCTGTTTAGAGTGAATGTCAGATTTAGTTGTATTTTGGCATCGTAACGATCTCCGCATCTCCGATAGTACTGGTTTGGCACGAGCCAGCCAGACAGATGCCAGAATCATCGGTGTATTTTGTCTCGATCCGGCAATTATCGATCGCGATGATGTCGCGCCTGCTAGGATGGAATTTTTAATCGGCAGCTTGAACTGTTTGGCTGAGGATTATCGTCGATCGGGTAGTCAATTACTCATCCTGCATCAAGATCCGACAGTTGGCATTCCACAGTTAGCCAGCCGATTGCAAGTTAAAACTGTTTATTGGCATCTGGATGTAGAACCCTACTCGCAAATTCGCGATGCTCGCGTCACTGAGGCACTCAAGCAGCACGGCATCGCCGCTCAGCCAGAGTGGGATCGGGTGTTGCACGATCCTACCCAGATTAAAACTGGCAATAACCAACCATACAGCGTTTATACTCCATACTGGCGCAACTGGATCGGTCGATCGAAACCAGTCCCTGCAGCAGTTAAACTGCGATCGGCAGAACTGACTCCCACCGAGCAACAAGCTTTAACTCAACTCCCCGTAATCGAGCTACCAACGGCCAAAGATTTAGGTTTTATTTGGGATAAGCCGCTAATTCTAGAGCCAGGTACGAGCGCAGCAGAGCAACGGTTAGCAGAGTTTTGCGATCGAGCGATCTCGGAATACGACGAACAACGCAATTATCCCGGTGTTGCTGGTACCTCCAGACTGAGTGCGGCACTCAAATTTGGGACGATTGGCATTCGCACTGTTTGGGCGGCGACAGCGGCGGCGAAGGCTGAAGCGAGAAGCGATGAAGCGCGCGCGGCAATTACTGTCTGGCAACAAGAACTCGCATGGCGAGAATTTTATCAACAGGCGATGTACCACTTCCCCAGTCTGGCCGAAGGGCCTTACCGAGCGCAGTTAAAAAACTTTCCGTGGCAAAATGATGAAAAACTCTTTTCTGCCTGGTGTCAGGGCAAAACGGGCTATCCGATCGTTGATGCGGCGATGCGCCAACTCAATGAAGCTGGCTGGATGCATAACCGCTGTCGGATGATCGTCGCCAGTTTCCTAACCAAGGATTTGATTATCGATTGGCGGTGGGGCGAAAAATACTTTATGCAGCACCTGACCGATGGCGACTTATCTGCCAATAATGGTGGATGGCAATGGAGCGCATCGAGCGGCATGGATCCAAAGCCGTTACGCATTTTCAATCCTTATACCCAAGCCCAAAAATTCGATCCAGAGGGCGACTATATCCGTCAGTGGGTACCGGAGTTAAAGTCTGAAAATACCAGCGATCTCCTCAGCGGTAAGATTCTCCCCCTCATTCGCCAACGGCTGGCCTATCCACAACCGATTGTCGATCACAATGAGCAACAACGGTTGTTTAAACAGTTGTATGCCAGTGTAAAAGCTGGTGCAATAGAGGCTTAGAGCGATAAATCCGATCGAATGTTGCTAAATTGAGACACAAACTTGATGCAGCTCGCTCGGGGAAATACATTCAATCTTCGATCGATCGCTGCACTACCTCACTTCCAATATCGCTGGATGTTGAGCTGTATAACTTAGAGTACCCATAGAAGTGATGACAGTATGGATGGGGATGAAACAAATGACCGAGTTACTATAACCGATCCCCTCTAACCCCATGACCAATTCTACATCCCACTCAATTTCTACAACCGCTCTATTTTCCTGTTGGAGTCGTGTCAGAATTTGCGATCGCATAATTCCCGGTAAAATTCCCGCATTTACAGGTGGCGTATACCAGCAACCATCACCATATCCCCAGAGGTTCCCGGTTGTAGTTTCCAGCCAGTCACCGCGATCGTTTGTCAGGATTGCTTCTTGGATATCCCGATTTCGTGCTTGTTGAAGCGCTAACCAGGGAGCGAGATAGTTACCTGTTTTGTGTTGGGGTAGCGATCGAGTATATTGTCGGTCGGCAATTATTACCGTTACACCGTCCCTTTGCCAATTAGCCAATTGTAGTGGTAACTCTCGCCCCGTAATCAATTCTCGTCCGTCAGGAAATAACGTAATTCGTAATACTGGAAACTCTGACGTTAGAGATTCCAATCCTTGTTGTAACCTTTGCCAATCTGGTTCGCACCAGCCTAACTCTCTGATACTCAATTGCAATCTCTGGCAATGTAAATTGTAAATTGCTGGAGAAAACTTGTTAGTTCTAAAGGTAGTAAAAACGGTCGCTCCATATAATAACCCTGGATCGTCAATATTTAACTCGATCGTTCGAGCGACAATTCGTTGCCCTGCGTACCAATATAGATCGCTCACTTGCTAAAATAGACTAGAGTTCGAGGATATTTGCGATGACGATTATTGCAGCAAAATGGACGATCTTCAAAAAACTATTTACCGTCACTTGAAAGATCTACATCCACTAGTCATTAGCCACTAGCCACTAACTACGGACGCTCTAATTGACACTGAGACTGCCGCAGATTAAATCTGCCATTTCGATCGAAACAAGTGGGGATGCGATCGACTAATTGACCGTAATTTTCGCGCTCGAATGTTTGAACCATGCCATTCGCACCCACTTCACAAGGGCGGTTGAGACTGCATTGGGGTTGTTTTGCAGCATTATCATTGACTCCAGTATTGATAATCCCGACTACGCGATTTGTCTTCAGCGAAATCATCGGCGAACCAGACATCCCACCGACGATACTGCAGTGATGGCGGATCGAATTTTTCCAGTTATAAACATCTTCCTTCAGATTGACTAATTCGCCAGTTTGACAGGTAGCGGCATGTAGAAAACTTAGCTTTTCTTTCACGCCAGCAGCAGGAATACCAACGACCAAAGTTGGCTCTCCCACTTGTGCTGGTCGATCGGATATCGTTAATGGTGTAATGCCAGCATTAATTAATTCTTGTTGAGTTTTGGTTAACTCTAAGATGGCAATATCATTATTTTTCATCGTGCCATACACCATCCGTTTGACGGGAATAGTCAGTCGTTCCGCCTTGAAATCATGAAAATAATTGACGATAAAATTAGTTTTACTCGGTCGATCGACCATGATTTCCGATTCTTTCGGTAAGTCGCTTATCGTCCCCTGACAATGCCCATTCGTCAGCACGTATGCTGGTGCGGTAGGGTGATTGCCAGTAGAGATAAAAAACCCCGTACACACGCCATAATCTACATCGATCGAACCGATCCCGTTGTATTGACGTCCGGTGGCAGCGGAAAGCATTTGCCAATTAACCCGATCGGAATTTACCTCACGATCGGGTAGTTTGCGCCCAGTTCGATCGAAAATTGCCGCATTGACACTAGCATTGGGTAAATACCCGCTCGTCCCGATCGCTAGTACTAGTCCAGTACCGGCAAGCTGAAGCGATCTCAATGCTAGACTGACTCGACTCGGGTGGCGAACGCTCGACATCCAAACCAGTGTGCCTGACGCGAGCTGCTGGCACCAGAACTTGCTAAAGTGGAGCATATTCATGCAAATATTTTGGCATCCTCAAGCAATCTATGACGAAAACTTACACGGTTGAGATCCAACATCAAGGAGAAACTTACACGATCGAGGTTCCCGAAGACAAGCAGATTTTACGCGCTGCTGGCGCTGCTGGCTTGTATTTACCTACCTCTTGCAATTCCGGAGTTTGTACGACTTGTGCCGCTCAGGTACTAGAGGGCAAAGTCGAGCAAGGAGATGGGATGGGTGTGAGTAACGATCTGCAAGCCAAAGGATATGCGCTACTTTGTGTTGCCTACCCGCGATCGAATCTGAAAATCGTTACCGAAAAAGAAGATGAAGTTTACGAGCTACAATTCGGGCAACATCAACGCTAACTCGATCCTCTAGCTCTTTTCTTCCTCGCGCTCGTTGTGCAGTTCTAAACAATAACCAGCGCCATAGACTGTTTTGATGTATTTTGGCCGACGCGGATCGGGTTCCATTTTGGTGCGGAGGTGCCGGATATGCACGCGAATCGTCTCGATATCGTCATCGGGATCGTATCCCCAGACTTCGCGGAGAATATCGCTTGGCGACACCGTTTGTCCGTGGCGTTGGAGCAAGCAGTGCAATAGCTCGAATTCGAGGTGTGTGAGCTTGATTGTCGCGCCGCGCCAAATTGCCTCAAACCGCTCTGGTACTAGTGTAAGCGAGCCGTAGTTGAGAATTTCGCTATGTTTGGCGGCTTGCGGAATCCGATCCGTTCGCCGGAGCAACGCGCGGACGCGAGCGAGTAATTCTTCGATCTCAAATGGCTTAGTCAGATAGTCATCCGCACCAGCATTAAAACCTTCGACCTTATTTTGCGTTTGACTCAGCGCGGTAAGCATCAACACGGGAATATCCGACGTGCGCTCTTCCCGCCGCAATCGCTGACAGATCGTGTATCCGTCAACTTTAGGCAGCATTAAATCCAGCACGATCAAATCTGGCTGGATTTGGATCGCCATTGCCTGACCTTGAATGCCGTCAGGTGATTGGTTTACCTCGTATCCAGCCATTTCGAGGTTAATACAGACTATTTCAGCGATCGCTGCATCGTCATCAATGACTAGTATTCGGGGCATGTGCGAGTAATCTAGTGTGAATATTTAAAAAGTTTTTTTAAAAAGTTTAGCAAAAAAAAGCTTTCTGTAAAGATTATACGCAACTGGATGAAGTGTCGCGAGTTTTTTTTGATATTTCGCAATTTTAGCTAGTGGCTAGTGGCTAGTGGCTAGTGACCAGTGACTAGTGGCTAATGAATAGGGGATAGTGGATAGTGACTAGGGATAGTGGCGGCTAATTCGTAATTTAATTCATCATTCATAATTTCTATGACTTCTTCTACAGAACCGACTTGGCTGACTGTCATCCGCCTGCTGCGCTGGGACAAACCTGCGGGGAGATTGATCTTGATGATTCCAGCACTGTGGGGTTTGTGTCTGGCTGCGCGGGGCAATCCACCATTACCGTTGGTGGGTGTAATTATTTTAGGGACTTTGGCAACTAGTGCGGCGGGATGTGTGGTTAACGATTTATGGGATCGAGATATCGATCCGCAAGTGGCGCGGACAAAAAATCGGCCGCTGGCGGCGAAGTCATTGTCTGTTGCAACGGGGATTGGCGTGCTCGTCGTTTCGCTGATTTGTGCGGCAATTCTCGCCTTCTACCTCAATCCGCTCACGTTTTGGTTATGCGTAGCGGCGGTGCCAGTAATTTTATTGTATCCCGGTGCGAAACGCGTCTTTCCAGTACCGCAATTGGTGTTGTCGATCGCGTGGGGATTTGCCGTGTTGATTAGTTGGTCGATGGTAACTGCGAGTCTGGTTACCCCGACTTGGTATTTGTGGGGAGCGACGATCTTTTGGACGTTGGGATTCGATACTGTTTACGCGATGTCCGATCGCGATGACGATCGGCGGATCGGGGTTAAGTCTAGTGCCTTGTTCTTTGGTAGATACGTAGCAGAAGCGATCGCCTTCTTTTTTACCCTGACAGTGGTTTTGTTAGGCGCGGTGGGTAAGGTGATGGCGCTCCAACCGATTTTTTGGGTAACGTTGGCACTAGCTGCTGGCTGTTGGTTGTGGCAATACCTCCGGCTCAATCGTCCGACGATCCCACCTGCTTTTTATCCGCAGATGTTTCGGGAAAATGTCTGGATTGGGTTTGGATTACTGCTGGGGATGGTGTTAGGAATTAGGGCTTAATATTCTGCGATCCTCACAAGTTGCTCACAATTCCCTGTTCTAATAAATGTATGGGTTATATTCTTCGCTTATAGTAGATATATCCAACACTTATCAATCGATCGGGCGAGCAGTAAGTATGAACCAAATTAACTTGACAACGATATTTATTGCCGCAATTGCTGCATTGGTGCCAGTGGGAGTGCGCGCCGAAGCGCCGATGGTACCGAGTTCGTGTTCGTCTAGAAACATCGTGATGCGCCCGATCGATCCACCCCAGCAGACTACGGTTAAAGGTCGCGTCATCAGTATGGAATATGGCAAACAGCAACGAGTAGCTGTCAAAAACATGGTGATGTGGCTGCAATTAAAAACGGCTACAGGCGAACAGGTGCCCGTCTACGTAGGATCGAGTTGGTATCTAGATAAGAATCATCTCCAAGTCCGAGTCGGCGATCTCCTGGAAATTCAAGGTGTCAAGACTGCTGGATCTAGTCCCCAATCAGCAATGACGATCGCGAGTACGATTAAAAAAGGCGATCGTGTCTGGAAAGCCAAGATTCCCAACAAGCCAAATGTGGCAAAATCCTGTCAACCGATTTGAACCAATCTAAGTAGCTGGGCGTAATTAAATATAAAATAACATGTAGGGTGGGCAATGTTCGCCATCTAGGTTTCAGGATTTGCTGATGTTACAAATATTTGCGCCGATCTACTTACATCAACGTGAGTTCGGGACAAGAGTAGCCTAGAGACTGAAGTCTCTGCTTATGATGCAAAGTCCGCCTTCGCGGACTATATATCTTAGTCCGCGAAGGCGGACTTTGTTCCACTAGCCTCGATTTCAATCGAAGGCGGTGCCTGAGCGGAGCCAATATCCTTAAACCGAACTTACTTACATCAACATTGGATAAATTGCTTTTAACTTAAGGTACAGATAAGGGTTTCCCCCAAGATCTTTATGCTGTCGCTAATGAGATGCAGAACAGATCGTCTAAACTAGAATAGTATCCTCAGCCAATTATTAATCTTAGATCGTGTCAGACTCGCTTCAAACCTTACTTGCAGCCGTAGCTACTGGAGAGATTACACCCGATCTAGCCTTATCAAAAATTAAGTCTCTAGAGTACGAATCGATCGGTGAATTTGCCAAGATCGATCGATCGCGCCAACTCCGCACGGGTTTTCCCGAAGTAATTTGGGGTTTAGGCAAAACCCCATCACAGATTGTCAACATCATTCAAGCGATGCGCCAACACCAATCGGTAGTGATGGCAACAAGGATTACCCCTGCAGTCTACACCGAATTGCATCGAGACATTCCCGATTTAATCTATTATGAGATGGCGCAGATCTGCGCTCTAACGCCTGAGAATCCCATTCCTAAGCAGAGCGGCAGAATTACGATTCTCACCGCCGGAACTGCCGATTTACCTGTCGCTGAGGAAGCAGCTCGGACTGCGATTCTATGTGGATTTGAGGTCGAAAAATTATGGGATGTGGGCGTTGCTGGGATCCACCGCCTCCTCGCCAATCGCCATGTCATTGATAATGCAGACGTACTAATTGTCGTCGCGGGGATGGAAGGCGCATTACCCAGCGTCGTCGCTGGCTTAGCCGATTGTCCGGTAATTGCTGTGCCTACGAGTATCGGCTATGGCGCTAGTTTTGGCGGGATTGCGCCGTTACTAACGATGCTCAATTCTTGTGCGGCTGGTGTTGGAGTCGTGAATATCGATAATGGTTTCGGTGCGGCAATATTAGCTGGTCAAATTTTACGGACTGCGGCAAAGCTGCGATCGCCGGAATCAAAAAGCTCGGCTAGATAAATAAAGTCAGAATTTTTAATTATTATCCATTTTCTCATGAAAAAAGCCACTGTTATTGGGTTGGGTCGATCGGGTATTGCCGCCTCCAAACTATTACTGAAGCATGGTTATGCTGTCACTCTCAGCGATAGTAATACCAATCCCAGTCTCGAAGCTCAACAGCAAGAATTAGCGAAAATTGGGATTAATGTTAAATTAGGCGATCGATTTACCCCTACAGAAGATCTCGATCTGCTCGTCGTTAGTCCCGGCGTACCTTGGGATATCACCCCACTAGTCAAAGCGAGAGAAATGGGGATCGATACGATCGGTGAAATGGAATTAGCATGGCGATATCTTCAAGATATTCCCTGGGTAGCAATTACGGGAACTAATGGAAAAACCACTACTACTGCGATCGTCAATGCGATTTTTCAGGCTGCGGGATTAAACACGATCGCGTGTGGAAATATCGGTTTTGCTGCTTGTGAATTAGCTTTGTTAGATTCAAAGCCAGCTTGGATTATTGCCGAACTAAGCAGCTATCAAATTGAGTCATCACAATCATTAGCACCACAGATCGGTGTCTGGACGACATTGACTCCCGACCACTTGTCTCGGCATAAGAATGTCGATAATTATGCCGCAATTAAAGCTAAATTACTGCGCAGCTCTCACCATCAAATCATGAATGGTGACGATCCATATTTAGATAATTTAGGTAAGTCTGATTGGCAAACGGCATGTTGGACGAGCGTAAAAGGCAAGCAAGATCTCAATGGCAATCCCGAACTCGGGATTTGGATCGAAGATAATTGGGTGATATTTAGAGGCGATCGCATCTTGCCAGCAGATTCGCTCAAAATGCCTGGAGATCACAACCTCCAAAATCTATTATTAGCTGTAGCTGTAGCAAAATTAGCGGGGATTGAGAATAGTGCGATCGCGAGTGCCGTCGCAAGTTTCCCTGGTGTCACCCACCGCTTAGAATATATTTGCACCTATGAAGGAGTGGATTATATCAACGATAGTAAAGCCACAAATTATGATGCCGCAGATGTCGGCTTAACGGCAGTAAAAGCACCTGTAATTTTGATTGCTGGTGGCGAAGCTAAAGAAGGTGACGATCTGGCTTGGTTGGAAACCATTAAACAAAAAGCGGCAGCAGTATTATTAATTGGAGCTGCTGCCAACCAATTTGCCGATCGATTGCAATTTGTGGGCTATCATAATTTTGAAATCGTCGAAATAATGGCAAATGCGGTCACTCGATCGATCGAACTAGCGCGCACACATCAGGCAAAAGTTGTATTACTATCCCCCGCCTGTGCGAGTTTCGACCAGTACAGCAGTTTTGAAGCGCGCGGCGATGATTTTCGCCAGTTATGTCAAGCCATATCAAAATCAGCATAACGATTATACCTGAAAGCGGCAAATATACCTGTCTGACTTTGCGATCGCTGCTATAGTAGGAAATGAGTGCGATTGATATATATATAAGAAGATAGATGCTAAGGTCGAGCTGCGCACCTAGAAAATCTGCCGAGCGGACTGGCATACTATTGTTTAAATCGGCCAACTAACAAGAAGACTACCGAAAAGCTTACGCAAAAACTTTTCATGATTTATCACTAATAATTCATAATTTCCCCGCCATGTTCGACAACCTCCGCGACATCATTCGCCATTGGTGGATGGAGTTTACCCTCCAGACAAAACTGATGGGAGCAGCTACTTTAGTGGTGTCGCTGATTGTGAGTGGCTTAACCTTTTGGGCTGTCAATACCATTCAAGCAGATGCGCGGATCAACGATACGCGCTTTGGACGGGATTTAGGGCTACTTTTAGCGGCGAATATCGCCCCGCAATTAGCAGAAAACGATCTAACTACGGTAGCGCGGTTTTCTAATCGGTTCTATCATAGTACTTCGAGTCTGCGCTACATCCTGTATGCTGACGATCTGGGTAATATCCGGTTGGGGATTCCCTTTTCTGAGTCAGAAGTGCAAAACTCGCTGATGATCGAGCGGCGGATACATTTACCAGAAAGCAGCGCACACAATAAAGATCTACCATTAGTTCGCCAACATCAGACTCCCGAAGGTGTCGTTACAGATGTATTCGTACCGATCGAGCATGAAGGCAAATTTATCGGGACACTAGCGATCGGCATCAATCCCAATCCTACCGTAGTTGCGTCAACTGGACTGACTAGAGATGTGACGATCGCGGTATTCGTCTCGATTTGGGTGATGGTATTATTAGGTGCGGTATTTAACGCCCTACAAATCACTAAGCCGATTAAAGAATTACTTTCGGGGGTTAAAAATATTGCCTCTGGTAACTTCAAACAACGGATCGATTTACCGCTCGGTGGCGAGCTAGGTGAATTGATCGATAGCTTTAATGAAATGGCCGAAAAGCTGGAAATATTTGAAGAGCAAAATATCGACGAATTAACTGCCGAAAAAGCTAAACTAGAAACGCTAGTTACCACGATCGCTGATGGTGCGATCCTGATCGATAACGATTTACATATCGTCTTAGTCAATCCCAACGCGCGCCGCTTTTTTGCTTGGGATACGCTCGATCTAAATGGCACAAATATCCTGCACGTTCTACCTGGCAGCGTTTCCGCCGAACTCACTCGTCCGCTGTATCAAGTTGCCGCAGGCAAACAAGAAGGCGAAGAGTTTCGGATTACCCTAACACAACCGATCCAGCGTACCGTTAGGATCTTAATTACTAGCGTTCTCGATACTGCGAAAGAAAACGTCCGTGCGATCGCCATGACGGTGCAAGATATCACCCGCGAAGTTGAATTAAACGAAGCAAAAAGTCAATTTATCAGTAACGTTTCGCACGAACTGAGAACGCCACTATTTAATATCAAATCATTCATCGAAACGCTGCATGATTATGGGGACGAACTCAGCGAAGCCGAACGTAGTGAATTCCTCGATACCGCCAATCGCGAAACAGATCGCTTGACGCGATTGGTAAACGATGTTCTAGATTTATCCAAGCTCGAATCCTCGCACACATATCAATTCGATGCCGTCGAATTGGATCGATCGATCGAACAAACTTTACGGACGTATCAACTCAACGCCAAAGACAAGGAAATCGAACTCTGTCAAGATATCGAACCCGAACTGCCAGCAGTCTTGGGTAATTACGATCTGATCCTCCAGATCCTCGCGAATCTAGTCGGGAATGCCCTCAAATTCACTAAATCGGGTGGGAAAGTCACAATCCGCGCTCGGCGGGTACCATTGACCGCAGAACCCGGAGAAGGCAGCACTTCTGCTGTCGTCAGGGTCGAAATTATCGATACTGGGATCGGCATCGATCCTGAAGATCAACGCGCGATCTTCGATCGATTCTTCCGCGTCGAAAACCGCGTTCACACTCTAGAAGGAACTGGCTTAGGACTCTCGATCGTTCAAAATATCATCGAAAAACATCACAGTCAAGTTCACATCACTAGTGCCGTTGGTGTCGGGACTACGTTCTGGTTCGATCTTGCCATTCATCAACCGCAACTGCAACAGAAAGAAGATCTCATGCTGACAGCTTCGTCTGGAGCTGTTAACTTGTAAGGCGATCGTGAAAGCCTAGATCCGTAACATCGCCAGAGATATATCGATGGCTCAAGAATATAGTACAGCACTTCCGACAGCTATCAGGTACAGTACAAGTCCTGAAAGTTAGTCAGAGAGCAATCTAAGGATAGAAAAGAGTGTGCCTCATGACAGCCGGAAGCGCTGTATCGAATAAGTAACTTGAGAAACAAGTTAACAAGTTAGATTATCTCACATGCAATAATCCCGCGACAGACGACTCGATCGCATCTTTGTCCTGGGCATCGCACCGCAGATCGGGCGCAAGCATTTACAATCATATTAAGGATACCAAATCGAGAATAATTAGCCGCGAGCGAAGCAAACAAGTTCCAAGCCGCCCTTGTGAACGGTCACAAATGCAAAGTTTTGCTGTAATCCAAAATCCAAAATCCAAAATCCAAAATCGAATGACAGTCAGAGTTCGCATTGCACCTAGCCCCACAGGTAACTTACACATCGGGACAGCCCGCACCGCTGTCTTCAACTGGTTATTTGCCCGCCATCTAAGTGGTACATTCATTCTCCGGATTGAAGATACCGATACCGAACGATCGAAACCCGAATATACCCAAAATATCCTCGACGGCATGAAGTGGTTGGGCTTAAATTGGGATGAGGGGCCATTATTTCAATCCCAACGCCTGGAATTATATCGCCAGTCGATTCAGAAATTATTAGATAACGGTAGTGCTTATTGCTGCTACACCAGCACTGAAGAACTCGATGAACTTCGCGCCGCACAGGAAGCCAACAACCAAGCGCCACGCTACGACAATCGCCACCGCAATCTCACTCCCGAACAAGAAGCAGCATTTATCGCCGAAGGTCGTCGTCCAGTGATTCGGTTTAAGATTGAAGACGATCGCGAAATTCATTGGCAAGATTTAGTTAGAGATAATGTCTCCTGGAAAGGTAGCGATTTAGGTGGGGATATGGTCATCTCCCGCGCCGCCGATGAAAATGATGTCGGACAACCGCTATACAATCTGGCGGTGGTCGTTGATGATATCGATATGAATATCACCCATGTCATTCGCGGTGAGGATCATATTGCCAATACTGCCAAGCAAATCTTGTTGTATGAAGGTTTGGGCGTGAAGGTACCAACATTCGCCCATACGCCCTTAATTTTGAGCGTAACCGGCAAGAAACTATCGAAACGCGATGGTGTAACCTCGATCGATGATTTCAAGCAAATGGGCTATCTCGCCCCAGCTTTGGTCAATTATATGACGCTACTGGGCTGGTCGGCTCCTGATGCCGAGGAGTTATTTACACTTGACGAAGCAGCGAAACAGTTTGATTTCGATCGCGTGAATAAAGCTGGTGCTAAGTTCGACTGGGATAAACTCAACTGGATTAACAGTCAGTATATCCATCCAATGCCCGCAGAACAACTGGTCGAGCTATTAATTCCCTATTGGCAGGATGCGGGATTTGAATTCGATCTCGAGAAAGATCGATCGTGGTTGCTCGCCCTTACTAATCTGATTGGTGCGAGTTTAGCACGCCTGGACGAATGCGTCGAAATCAGTCGGACATTTTTTACCGACACTGCTACTCCCAATGAGGAAGCAACTGCTAAACTCAGCCAGCCAGGAGCGAAGGAAGTTTTAACCAGCTTAGGCGCAGCCTTAAAAGCTCAGCCAGATTTGACAGAGAGCGAGGCACAGGAACTCATTAAGGCGGTGACAAAAGAGCAAAATGTCAAAAAGGGTGTCACCATGCAAAGTCTGCGTGCTGCGCTCACTGGTGAGGTTCACGGGCCGGATCTGATGCAATCTTTGCTGTTACTCCATCAACATCAGTTAGCCGTACCTCGGATCGAGCGCGCGATCGGCTAATAATATTAATGTAGATCCAGGGTATCCACAAGGGGCACCCCTACAGGTTAATTGTGTCGGGGTGCCCCTTGCGGGTACCCTCAGATCTCAGCTTTTGCTAGTCCTTATGTATTGCGGCAAGATGTGAGTTAATCAATTCAACAGGATGCGAGCGTAACTGCGATCGCATCCTGTTGGCTGGTCAAATTGATGTTAGATAACAACAATTAAGATCTGTAGCATAAGTTTCACCGATCGGTATAACTTAGGATTGGGCATACTTGATATATCCAGGATCTTAATCAGAAATACTATGATGAAATATTTATCTACAGCCACCTTAATTCTGGCATCATTATCGATCGGCGCTAGCAGCGTTGTGGCACAGTCAAATTCTAACCAGACTCCCATTATCGACGGCTCCAATGGCGGACAGGCAAATGGTAATGCCGTCAACCAAGGTAATGCACAAACCAGTCAAAGTAACTCCACCGGTCAAACGAATAGTCAGCAAGTCATCTATCCCAACATCCCGATCAATCCGATCTTTCAAAGCCCTGTCAATACTGAAAACGATCTGGGGATCAATCTCGGCGGAGCGATCAACACATTGGATGGTAGAAATGTAACTGTCTTCCTCGGAATCACTTATCAGCCGGGACGCACTGACGATCACAATGCGCGCATGGCCAAATTGAAATCAGAAACTCAACTACTCGAATCCCAAAGAAACGCCACTCAAACCCAACTGCAACTCCTCAAACAGCAAGTAACAGAGCAAGAAATTCGGTTGAGAAGAATGCAATCAGAACAGGTTGTGCCTAAATAACGTGAGTTCGGGTTAAAGATGTCCACTTAATGACTCCTAGCTTCGTTTCTGAACCGCCCTCAAATGAATTAGTTGCTCATAGCAAAAGTTCGTTTCAACGAACTAATCAATTGGGCAGTTCTCTTCAGAGAACTTTTGCTATTAGCCCGAACTTATAGTTCAGGGCGGTGCTTGAACGGAGCAGATCGATTTTCCTTATCCCGAACTCACGTTAAATAATGCTTGATTGGAGTATTCCATTCGCGGAACTATATTGAGGAGGGTAGGTTTTGTTCGAGATCGATAGTCAGGCTCTGAGGATACTTGCATAAACCTATCCCCACAGATTCTCAATTTACGATCGCGATTGAAGCATTACAGTGAAATGTGCTTACGTCCATTCGGCATTCGATCGATCTTCCAAGTCGCGAATTTCCTGTTGGAGACTTTGCCAATCGACTGTACTGCTCGGTCGATCGAATGCTAATTTTCCATCTTGGAGATAGAGCGATCGATCGCTAAATTTTACCGCTAACTCCAATTGATGATTGACAATTATCGCTCCCATATTTTGAGATTTACAAAGATTATAAATAAACTCTAAGATGCGTTCGGCGGTAGTAAAATCTAAGTTAGCGATCGGTTCGTCGAGTAATAATATTTGCGGTTGAGTAATCAATCCTCTGGCGATCGAGACTAGTTGTTTTTGTCCGGTAGAAAGTTGTGATTCAAGGCGATCGAACCATTCGGTCGGGATCTGCAAGCGTTCGGTAATATTCACGATTCGCTGTTTGATTTCGGCTGAATCTAGTGATTGTAATTGCAATGGATAAGCCAGCGCCTCCCGCACTTTCATCCCCAATAATTTAGGCTCTTGACCGACTAGCATAATCCGCCGCCGTAAGGCGACTGGGGGTATGGTGCAATAGTCGATTCCCGCTAGAGATATCTCCCCAGCTGTCGGCTCGCTGAGTCGATTTATCAGTCGAAGGAGCGTACTTTTGCCAGCTCCTGTCAGTCCGGTTACGGCGATGCATTCTCCTGCCGCTAGACTCAATGAAATATCGGTGAGCAGCGGTTGGGTAAAATTTGCTGGCGTATAACTAATTCGATCGAGTTGAAGTAGCAAGCTGGTTGTTGGTTATTAGTTATTAGCGATCGACGAACGGTTATTTATTTAAATTGTGTGCCCGATAAAAAGTTTCTAGACTATTAATATCGCCGACAAAGCGCCAATGCCAGGGTTCGTAACTAACTTTCTGAATATTTCCTTTAGGAAAAGATAGCTCGAAACTGTACTTTGCCGCATTTGCTTTAAGCCATTTATAGGCAGGCGTAGTGTCAAAGTTTTGATTTAAATTAGTCGCAGCAACTCCACTGTCACCAACATCGACTGCATAACCAGTATGATGCTCGCTATACTTCGGCGGTGCGCTGACTTCGGCGCGTTTGGTCGGCTGTTGGCCGCGTTCGGCTCCTACGCCAAAAAACAGCCGTTTTTGATCTTCAACCGATCGAAATGCCGAAATCGTGGTGATATTTATCCCCTGAGATCGCGCATCGGTGACCATTGCTTGAAATTTAGCCGCAGCGGCTTTGCGCAACCGATAACCGCCACCGATGGCGACTAATTCGGCTTCTGGAGCCTCAGTATACGATAGGTGGTTTAAGACGTTATCTGCATCAGGGGACTGACTAGAGGCCGTTGTCGTACTAGCTACGGTAGCTGGTGCAGGATTAGAATTTGAGGTCGCAGGCGCATTATGTGACATGGTGGCAAAGACAAAAGCAGTGCCGCCAGCAAGTAGTAATACTCCCAACCCGATCGCAATCATCCCGATCGGTAGTTGTTTTTTAGGGGCTACACTACTTGAGGGAGTTTGCAATCTGGCGCTTCGACCATCGCGCAAGGCTGCGGGAATGTCTTCGGCTTTACCTAGATTAGCCGAGTTATTTGCTGGTCTAGACCGATCTGAATTACTCAACTTTTGCTCCCTGGTGCGACTATATTGCATTCTGACATAGAGTTGATGTCTATCGATCCTGAAAATACTGATTTGTCAGCATCATCTTAGTTTCAGTATTCCCAATCAGGAGACGAGTTACCCACGTCGATTAAAGGGAAGACTTCAACTGCTGTAAAGCTTGCACCAACTCTTGGGCGGTTTGATAGCGCTCGCGCGGTCGCCGTTGCGTGACTTTATCGATTAGTGATTGTAACGCAGTTGGTACGTTGGGAACTTGGGTGATATTAAAGCGGTACCCATCCGGTTGCAACTCCAAAAAATCAGCCGGATTGCGCCCGGTAATTAGAAAAATTATCGTCGGGCCGATTGCATATAAGTCTGACTGAGTACAGGGTTTACCGTTATTTTGCTCTGGTGCCATATAATCTGGTGCCCCAATCTTCGTCCCGCCTAAAGTACCGATTTCTTTAACCGCACCGAAATCGAGCAAGAAGATGCGTTTATCGATCGTCCGCACTAATAAATTAGCTGGTTTAATATCGCGATGGATCAGCGGCGGCTGGGCAGCATGAATATAACCCAGAATATCGCACAATTGGATCGTCCAATCGATTGCTCGCGCTAAGGTTACCGCACCACGATCGAATACATACCGCTCCAAGTCTTGCCCATGAATCAGTTCCATTGCTAAATATTTACGTTGGTGCTCGACAAAGAAATCATAATACTCGGGAATGCCGGGATGATGCAGGCTTTGGAGGATTTTGGCTTCGCGCTCGAATAATTCCTGCGCTTTGGCAATTTCAGCCATATCCGCATTCATTTCTTTGAGTACTAACAATTTATGCAGATCCCAAGCTAAATAAGTCGTCCCCATCCCGCCTTGTCCCAAGATCTTCAGGATCTGATAATTACGAATCTGGTGACTGACAATAATCGGCTGTCCGCAGTGGATACAAAATAGGGTACCAGAGGGGTTATCTAGGTGGGTACAGCTCACCACAGGCACAACTGGCACGCTCGGTTTGACTGGTGCCACATCGAGTTGAATCGTTAATAACGCGCCGCCCTGTGATAATTGAATTCGATCGTTATTTGTAACGAGAACGCGATCGATCGACAGATCGTTTACAAAGGTACCGTTAGCACCGCGATTGAAAATCTGCCAGTAGCCACCGCCTTGAGACAAGCTGGTATATTCGATCGTCGCATGCAGCCGCGAAATCGATGGTCGATCGACTACTACCTCATTATCTGGCGATCGACCGATCCGAATCGGTGCTGGCGGTACAAATTCCCACTGCTGGATGGTCTGACTCCTACTATCGTCCCACAGGGAAATCTGAATATTTTTCATGGAGCTAGCGGCGTGTACGTAATAAGTAATTAGTAGTTTATGATTTGCGGCTTGTAATTGGAAAACACCACCTGTCACTAGTTACTATTATTCACCAGCCACTAACCATAATTCACTAAGTAGGGTTGTATAAATATTATCGACGAGATTGAGCTTCGCGCAAACCGAGCTGGCATCGATCTTGCACTTGTGTCTTACTGCATTTACTCGTAATTACCCACAAATTTATCACAACACGAACGAGGAGGCTTGTTTGAGTGGGATTAGGGATCGGGTAAAATGTGATGCTCAGATGTAAGTTATTGGTTGGCTGATGAAAATTAATCGATCTGTTTTGGTTTCTGCCCGAAGATGGTCAAAGAAAACAATCTCGGTTATCACGATTTCGATCGCGATACTGGTAATTGTAATGGTAACTCATCCACTCGATCGATCTAGCGTCAATGCCCAGTCTCAACCGAAACCGTTAGCAACTCCGACACCAATTGCTACGCCTACACCAACGATTAATGGAAAAACGATTAAGGTTGCCACTAGGCTGATTTCACCTTTTGTAGTTGAACAGAATGGTGAACTCGGGGGCTTTAGTATCGAGCTGTGGCAGAATATCGCGCGCGAGTTAAAGATCGAATCAACTTTTCAGAAATATGCGAATGTCACAGATCTCTTGAATGCCGTTAAATCAAAACAGGCGGATTTAGCAATTTCAGCAATTTCAGTCACCTCGCAACGCGAACAGTCTTTTGATTTCTCACAACCAATTTTTGATTCGGGATTGCAAATTTTAGTTCGCAGTCAAGGGTCACAAAGCGCGATCGGTAGATTGGTAAATTCGCTATTTACACCAACGTTATTTCAATTATTAGGCATCATGGCACTAATTGTCTTAATTCCCGCACATATCATCTGGCTGGTAGAACGCAATCACAAGGGTGGATTTTTAGAAAATAGTGCTTACTTCCCAGGTATTTTTAAAGCTTGTTGGTGGGCGGCGGCGACCCTAGCTACTCAAGCAGAGGAAATGCCTAAAAGTGCCTGGGGTCGGATTATGGCAGTAATTTGGATGTTTATCAGTGTGGTATTTATCGCCTACTTTACAGCGACAGTTACGGCATCACTCACTGTCGACCAACTTCAGAGTAATATTAAAGGCCCTGGCGATTTACCTGGCAAAAAAGTAGCAACGATCGTCGGTAGTACTTCGGCAAATTATCTCAGCCAACAAAAATTAGACGCGAAAGAATTCAAGCAAATAAATGAAGCTTATGATGCTTTAAATAATAGCGAAATCGATGCGATCGTTTATGATGCACCGATTTTACTATATTATGCAGCTCATGATGGTAAAGGAAAAGTCCAAGTGGTTGGCAATATTTTCCGCAAAGAAAGTTATGCGATCGCCTTACCAAATGGTACGCCTTATCGCAAGCAAATCAATAATGCCCTCCTTTCACTTCAAGAGAAAGGTACTTATCAGGAAATTTATGATAAATGGTTTACTAGCAAGTAACCTAAAATTGACAATAATCTCTACTGTGGGTAATCTCTGCCCAGCGTGCAGATAGGAACCGAGCGTATTCGGTCGAAAATAATCCATAACAACCGATCGAATAGCCCTCATTTACCTCTACCATTAAAGTTTTACCAGTATCAGTTAAGCCAAAATCGATCGCATAACTTGCAGGTGCAGATTTGTAAGCAGCAACGGCATCTTTAATAATTTGTGGATCGAAATGTACCGCCCAATCACCCCGATACAAACGCATATCTAGAATTTCATTATACCTCACAAAACATCGCCATTCTGCCAGGAATTTAACTGGCTCCGAACACCATATTTCTGTGTCTATAAGTTCATCACCACAGCTAATTAAGTCTTTAGGGCTTTTAATTACTCGCCCTGTAAATTTCTTGGTTTCTTTCGATGGTTTGACAAACACATTCCAAAGTTCGGGATGCTTGGCAATATAATTAATCTGCGATTTCCAGATCTTCCGACCGAGAAACTGTTGTAATTCTGCGGGATAATTAACCTCCTCTGGTGGCGTAATACCCAATTTTAGTAAAGCTTGCTGAACGTGGTCGATACACCCGACTACGACTTCATCTGGCTGAAGATCGTTTAGCTCATCATTGGAATAGAAAGGAATGATTTCCCATCCTAGTTTGCGAAAGCCATCATAAGCCACAGCACCATTAGTAGTAATAAATTCGCGATTGGCGTTTTGACGGATATAGACTTTCATAGATAAAATTTGTAAATGTAGCTGAGATAATTCGATCGAGAGCTGTCTATTCTTTAGCTTACCCAAGTTTGTGATAATAAAGCTGCGATCGAGATCTATTATCAATCTAAGTTAAATTTTTGATTTATGTATGACTGGCACTATACTTTAACAGGCGATCGATCCTTACCGCCATTGTTACTTTTACATGGATGGATGGGGAGTAGTGACGATTATACTGAGGTAATTTCATCATTACGATCGCATTTTTATTGTATCGCGATCGATTTACCCGGTCACGGTCAAACTGAAGTTATTGGTAACGATCCTGGCTATAATTTTATTGCTACTGCTACAGGAATAGTTGAATTATTAGATAGTTTAAAGATCGATCGATGTGCGATCGCAGGATATTCTTTCGGCGGTAGATTGGCATTGTATCTCGCCCTAGAATTTCTCGATCGATTCGAGCGAGTTATACTCGAATCTACATCTCCAGGTTTATCAACTATAGCCGAACGAGAGGCTAGAATCGTTAGCGACGATCGGATTATCGCTCGACTAGAAACAACCGATTTTCAAGCTTTTGCCGATAGGTGGTATCAACAGCCGATCTTTATCGGTATCGACAAACACCCAGATTTTCCAGCACTGATGCAGCGACGACTTACCAACGATCCGCATAAATTAGCTAAGTCATTAAAATATGCTGGATTGGGACGACAACCATATTTACTCGAAAGATTAAAAGCTCACGATCGACCGATCTTATTAATTGTCGGTGAAGACGATCCTAAATTTGTCTCGATCGCGCAATCTCTCGATCGAGTTTGTAATTATCTCACTGTAAATATCGTACCTAATTGTAGTCATAATGTGCATTTTCAGCAGCCGCGATCGTGGCTCGATCTAGTGAGCTAATTGCTGCCATCTTAAAGTATAGACTGATACATTAAACCACTAATCTTAATATTCCTTTCAAACTTAGTGGTATTTGGATATCATGAACTGTGACAGCAATCGGATCGTTAGATCCAAGTGATATATCCTATCTCGGATCGATCGATACTCCAATCGAGCTACGATCTAAGTTACCTCGAACAGATTTATCTGCGAGAATAATCCAAAATCCAAAATCCAAAATCCAAAATTCAAATGACCACCGATTTTAACTGGAATAAGCTGCAAAATGGCTCAGATATTCGCGGGATCGCGCTCGAGGGGGTGCCGAACGAGCAAGTTAATTTGACACCCGCAGTTGCGCGCATTTTAGGGCAAGCTTTCGCTGTTTGGCTAGCGCAAACGGTCGATAAATCTACTTCCGAACTCACAATTTCCGTAGGACGCGATAGTCGCTTATCCGGCCCAGCATTGATGCAGGCAGTAACGGAAGGGATTAATTCGGTGGGATGTCGGGTATATGATTTTGCAATGGCTTCGACACCTGCGATGTTCGTGAGTACCATTACCGCCGGATTTGAGTGCGATGGGGCAATTATGCTTACCGCCAGCCATTTACCATTCAATCGCAATGGTTTAAAATTTTTCACGGTTAAAGGTGGTTTAGAAAAGCAAGATATTTCGGCAATATTAGCTTTAGCTGCAACTAATAAATTTGAGATTGCCGCCGTTAAAGGAAGTACGATCGAGCATGATTTTATCTCAGTATATGCCAACCAATTTGTCGAACAAATTCGGCAAGCTGTCAACCATCCCGAACATTTCGATCGACCGTTACAGGGATTGAAAATTATCGTCGATGCCGGGAATGGTGCAGGGGGGTTTTATGCCGATCGAGTATTGCAACCGCTCGGTGCAGATATTACTGGGAGCCAGTTTCTCGAACCAGATGGCACCTTCCCCAATCACGTTCCCAATCCTGAAGATAAGGCGGCAATAGCTTCGATTTGTCAAGCAACGATCGATTCTCAGGCGGACTTTGGGATTATTTTCGATACGGATGTCGATCGCAGTGCGGCGGTAGATGCCACAAGCAAAGAACTCAATCGCAATCGCTTAATCGCGCTAATTTCGGCAATTGTATTGCAGGAACATCCACATTCAACGATCGTAACCGATTCGATTACATCTGATGGCTTGACACAATTTATCGAACAGGATTTAAAAGGAGTTCACCATCGATTTAAACGTGGTTATAAAAATGTCATCAATGAATCGCTCCGACTGAACCAATGCGGGCAAGAATCTTGGCTCGCGATCGAAACTTCGGGGCATGGTGCGATGAAAGAAAATCATTTCCTCGATGATGGTGCTTATCTAGTCAGCAAACTCTTAATCGAGCTAGCCAAGGCAAAGTTAGCGGGCAAGTCTTTAACCGATCTGATTGTTAATTTAAAAGAGCCAGTCGAAAGTGAAGAATATCGGATCGGGATTGGCGCAGAAGATTTCAAAGCACATGGTAATCTGATTATCGATCGACTTCAAGCATTTGCCGCGAGTCAATCGGATTGGAAAATTGTACCAAACAACTATGAAGGAATCCGCATTTCTTGCCCATCTGCGAGTGAAGATGGCTGGTTGCTCTTGCGCTTATCCCTGCACGATCCAGTGATTCCACTAAATATCGAGTCTAATGTCCAAGGTGGAGTTAAGCTGATTCTCGATCGATTATTGGCTTTTTTCCAAACTCAGGAATCTCTGAATTTATCAGCGCTTAAATCGTCGTAAATGCCAGTGTGGTTAGGGCGGGTTTTGTTCGATAGTTGTTAATGACAGCAGAGATTATTAATATAAATCTACCCTTGTAAATCTCAATTACCAGCATTCAATATTTCTTTGTGAATGCTGGTGGGGCTGGGCGAATTTGCTCGAGATTTCTGGAATTTAGTTGTCGGTTGTAGCCCTCAAATGAATTTGGGGCTAAGAGCGTAAGTTCGTTTCACGAACTAATATCCATCTTTAGTTATCTTCAGATAACTTGTGCTATGAGCGCGAAATTCCATTTCAGCGCGGATGTCGATCGCACCGATAATCCACAACCGATCGAATTTAACTCGATCGACTAAAACCAAAATAAATTATCATTATCTAAATTAGATTTGAATCGATAAAAATCATCCAAGATCTGTAGATGCGGGTTTATACTATCCATATCGTCTGCACTAAAAATTGGCTCTACCGAACTTGCTATGCTAAGTAGTGGATAAGAATCAAGTTTAATTGACAAAATTGATAATTTTGAGTTATGGAAGCTTGGTGCAGCATAAATGACAGATTTTATTATAGAATAGTAAGATCTTGATTTCTGGCAACAAATAAGCTTGAATTGCATTATGTCATCCAAATCGCAACTAAAAACCATTAATGAAATTCTTAATATCGACGGAATGACCGTCACTGCTTATAAGATCTTAGATGAAATCGGTTATTTTATTTATCTAGAAAATCAGCAATTAAAAGCAGTGTGTCCTCATTGTGGAACTGAAAGTAATAAACTTCATGAGAATCACCAATTAACAGTGAGAGATCTACCATTCGGTGAACATGATGTTTACCTTAAAATTAATCGTCGTCAATTCAAGTGTATGAGTTGTGGTCGAAAATTCAGTGAGGAATTAAATTTCATCAAAAAGAGAAGTCATTTCACCGAGCGAATGAAGCAGAAGATTGTCGAAGAGAGTCTAGCTAGTGATATTAAAAGTGTTGCCAAAAGAAATGGATTAAGTGAGCAAGAAGTGGAGACAATAATCAAAAAAGCTGGGGTAAATCTAGTGCAAAAAAAGCCAGAGAATTTAACCAGACTAGGAATTGATGAAATTGCCTTTGTTAAAGGGCAAAAAAACTATTGTGCGGTGTTAGTAGATCTAGAAAAAAGAGAGTTAATAGCCATCTTACCAAAAAGGACTCAAGAATGTATTGGTGAGTGCTTGAAGTCTTGGGGTTCGGAGGTTTTGAACCAAATTACAGAAGTAAGTATCGATCTATTTTCATCATACAAAAGTCTGGTAAATGAATTGATACCAAATGCTGAAGTGGTTGGAGACAGATTTCATGTAATGAAACAGATAAATGAAGAGTTAGATCGAGAGAGAATTAAAATCAAAAGAGAGGCTGAGAGGGTGAAGAACAAAGATGAAAAGAACAAGAAATTAGCAGCATTAACTCACAGTAAATATGCAATACTCAAAAACGAAGCGGATTTGAATGAATTGCAAAAAGAGAAGTTGAAAGAGATTGGAGACGTTTTTCCAGAATTAGCAGCAATGCACAAAACAAAAGAGTTATTTAGAGATATATTTGAATCAAAAACAGATTGGGGAAATGGGCTAATAAGCTTGTGTGACTGGCTCAAGAATGCTTGTGGGAAATTCCCCAAGAGTTGTGGAACTATTAAAAGATGGATTGGTGAAATAATTGCCTATTTTGATAATAGAACAACTCAAGGAGTCGTCGAAGGAATTAACAATAAACTCAAGCTAATAAAAAGAATGGGATATGGGTTTAGAAATTTTGAGAATTTTCAGATCAGAAGTTTGCTAGCATGGCATTTCAATCCTTGATTTAGCATAGTAAGTTCGGTAGAACCTAAAAATTTTCATTCAAACCCGCCCTTACCCACCAATAATCGATCGCATGTTATCGCCAACTAATCACAATCACAAACCTTCGCTAATGTGATGATAATAAGTAAAAAACATACCTAGAATGATAAATGATGTAATGACAATTGTGGGTGTGAATGATAAATTTAAGCCACCTAATGAAAATGGGTAATAATATTCTCCGTCCTCACCATTAGAATGAACAAGACCCAAGGTATAGAACGCTATGAATGAAAATACACACCAAAAGAAGCAGATGGAAATAGAAAACATGTCTAATATATTAAATCGATGATTTAATATATAAATTACTTCACTACCAATCCAACTAATTAAAGTCAAGCAAGAAGCTGGGATTCCTATCAAAGCTATCATAAACAAGCAAAAAACAAGATCTACATTTGTAATCATGTTCTTAATTGCATCAAAAGATAATGAGTGCATACCTATTAATCCTTGAGTTGAATTCAGTAGTAAATAATTAGCACCCATTGCTGAAAACAGCAATATCAAGAGCAAGCTAGTATGTGTTAATAAGCTATGAATAATTTCCATCTATTTTACTTCGCTTTCATCCAATTCGCCCCACTGCAAATCTCCGCCCTCATCACCAGCAATAAGTCGATCGTGTTCCTAACTCGAAGCACTAGTATAAAACCGCAACGCAAACCACCAAAAACGATTCGACAATATCAGCAGCACCACCGCCAAACATCCACCACCAGCAATCCACACTGGATTTCCGCGTCCTAGCAGTGTCTGAGCGGGTACCGTGGTTAAAAATGCCACCGGAATCACAAAAGTAAAAAAGAAGCGGTAGGCAGCAGGATAAGCCGCCATTGGAAAGCGTCCGGCAGCCAGCAAACCCTTCAGCACCTCAGTAATGTTGTAAATCTTGGTAAACCAAATACTCGTCGCTCCGAGGATAAACCACAAACTATAGAGAATTACCATCCCAAAAATCAGTGGAATCGCACCGAGCAAATAAGCACTTACACCCACACCGAGCAGATTGCCAGCATAGAAAATAATTCCCAATCCAAATAACAGATCCGGCAATCCCCATAAAGAGAAGCTATGGAACGAGAGCCAAAACTGCGAACTAATCGGCTTGAGCAACACGAAATCTAGCGTGCCATCCTGAACGTGCTTGACAATTCGATTGAGATTGGTGGCTAAAAATGCGTTAGCAAATCCCTCTAAGAAGGTGAAGATCCCAACGACAATCAATGCCTCTTCCCATCGCCAGCCCTGGAAATTATAGTCCTTCCGATAGAACAGGAATAAACTAAAAATACTACCCGCCAATCCACCCAGACTACTCAACGCGGCAAAAATGAAATTGAGGCGATATTCTAATTCTGCGGCGATCGCAGTTTTCCAAAAAATCTGAATTAAGTTTAAATATCTTTGCATCGATTTCAAGCACCCATCCCAGAGTATTGACGTAAACCCTTTTTCCAGAGCCACCGATTTAGCATCCAGAAGAGCGCAAACCATAGTATCATTACCCCCAAACTCCGCCCAAAATCAACTTTCAATCCCGTCAAAATACTCGCAGGGAAATTAAGAATATAAGGGAATGGTGTCCATAAGGCGAGCGATCTCACGGCTGGCGGAAATAGTTCTAACGGCGCTATTGCCCCCGATAGAAATAGATAAACTAAAAACCAGACTTCCTGAATCGCACTAGCTTTCTCCGTCCAGAAGGCAAACATTGCTAGCGTATATTGCATCAAAAATTGCAAGGCAAATGCACAGCTAATCGCGATCGCAAATAAACCCAAACTACCTAAATTAGGTATCCAAAATGCACTTGGATACAGGAAGAAAAATAACGCGATTAAAGCGAAAATAAATGGCAATCGGGCAAAACGTTCGCCGATATGCGACCAAATATGATGCCATACTGGATCTAAAGGTTGCAGCAGTCGAAACGACAATTTGCCATCGACGATCTCACGCTCGAAATCCCAAATTACCCAGACTACCGTGAGTTGCCTGACTAGATAAACTGCGAGGAAATAACGCGCAAATTCTACCGAAGATAATCCAAAGTTACCTTGTTGTGCGGCTTGAGTCCAGACACCCATGAGGATAAATGGTAACGAGCCAGATAGCGCCCAGAGCAGAAGTTCCGATCGATACTCCAGCATGTAGGCGTAGTTCGTTAGCAACAGCGATTTAGAAACTCGAAATAATCGGTTCATGCGAGCGCCGCCTCCGCACTTCCGGATTGAAAGATCTGCCCGATGACATCTTCGATCGGCGGATCGGTAATACTGAGATCGACTACCTCCAATTCTGCCAGGATCTGCGAAACTGTCTTGGTAAGGATTTCCTGCGGTACTAAAAATCTGACTGACGCACCCTCGATTTCTTTTACATCTGCGTACGCTGCCAATTTTCCAGGGGGATAAACATGGGCAAATTCTACTTGGACTTCCCGACAGGGGGAAAATTTACTGACTAAACCGTCGAGGCTACCGTCGTAGATTAATTGTCCTTGATGGATGACCAACACGCGATCGCACAGTGCGGTAATGTCCGCCATGTAATGACTAGTCAGCAAGATCGTCGCATTATATTTGCGGTTGTATTCCTGCAAAAATTGCCGCACGGCTACTTGGGCATTTACATCCAATCCAAGTGTCGGTTCGTCGAGAAATAATACTTGCGGCTCGTGGATCAAGGCGGCTAGCAATTCGGCTTTCATCCGTTCGCCGAGCGAGAGCTTCCGCATCGGTTGGGTGAGTTTGCCTTGGAGGGAGAGCATTTCACTCAGTTCGTTAATGCGAAAATCGGCAGTACGATCGCTCAATCCATAGACTGCGGCGTTGATTTTCAACGAATCTAAGGCTGGCAAGTCCCAAATCAATTGCTGCTTTTGTCCCATCACGAGTGTGATTTTCTTGAGAAAAGCTGCTTCGCGCTTGAAGGGGACGTGTCCCGAAACTGTCACCAGTCCGGTGGAGGGATAAATCAATCCCGCCAGCATTTTCAGCGTAGTAGTTTTACCCGCACCATTCCCACCCAAAAAGCCGACGATTTCACCTGCCTCGATCGAGAATGATACATCTCGAACTGCTTTAATTTCGCGATAGGTACGTTGGAAGAAATGATCGATCGTACCCTTGAAGCCTGGTTGTTTGATGGCAACGGGATAAACTTTGCTCAGACGATCGACAACGATGCTAGCCATGATTAATTCATCCAAGCTGGAACTAGTCCAGGCGATCGGGTTACCACTACTGTAAACCTTAAAACTGTCTCTTTTCAACACACCGGAATTTTGGTGGCTGAGGTTAAAATCGAGTAGTGCCAATGAAATTATCATCCTTGACAGGACTAGCCGATCGACGTTAGCATTCTAGGTAGTTCGTCAATATCGAACTATCGAAATACCAGCGAGCTTGGAACTAACTATGACTCTCGATCGACTTTTCGCTCCACTCAAAGTTGGCAGTCTCGAACTTCCCAATCGCATTGTGATGGCTCCGCTGACGCGGGGACGTGCTGGCTCGGAACGCACGCCCAATGACCTGATGGTCGAATATTATGCACAGCGCGCCGATGCTGGACTGATTATTACTGAAGCTACAGATATTTCGCCACAGGGTGCTGGCTGGGTGGATGCACCAGGGATCCACACCGATGCCCAGGTTAAAGGTTGGCAAAAAGTGACAGCAGCCGTACATCGTAACGGCGGTCGGATCTTCCTGCAACTATGGCATATGGGACGCGCTTCACATCCCGATTTTCAGCCTGGAGGCGCGCTGCCTGTATCATCTTCGGCGATCGCGATCGAAGGTTTTGCCCATACACCCCTGGGTAAAAAGCCTTATGTGACTCCACGCGCGCTCGAAACCGATGAAATCCCCGGAGTTATCCAACAGTACGTCGATGCGACGAAGCGCGCGCGCGATGCGGGTTTCGATGGCGTGGAAATCCACGCCGCCAATGGCTACCTAATCGACCAATTTATCCGCGATCGTGTCAATCATCGCACTGATGCCTATGGTGGGAGCATCCCAAATCGCCTGCGGTTGTTGGATGAAGTTACGGCTGCGGTGGTAAATGCCTGGAGTGGGGATAAAGTCGGAGTTAGACTTTCACCGATGGGGCCATTTAATGATATGAGCGATAGCGATCCGCTCGCCACGTTTAGTTATGCAGCAGAATTATTAAATGCGTTCGATTTGGCTTATTTACACGTCCTTGAAGCTCTACCAGGGCATATGTTAGCGGCTGAAGGCGTGCGCTGCTCGTCGGATATGCGATCGATCTTTAATGGTGTATTTATGGTCAATGGTGGCTACACAGCCGAACTCGGTGCAGCCGCGATCGCGGATGGGGAGGCAGATTTGGTCGCTTTTGGAGTGCCATTTATTGCCAATCCGGATTTAGTCAAACGGTTCAAAACTGGTGCAGAGTTGAATCCGCCAGATCCTAGTACGTTTTATACTTCGGGTGCAAAAGGCTACACCGACTATCTTGCGATCGCAACTGTATAAACATGAGGTCGATCGGCGGGGAACGCGAATAGGCTTCATTTTGAAATCACCTCAAACCCTCTAAAAAACTTGGTTTGGGGGGAATTTACCATTGCCTATGCCTAAACCGCATTCAACGACAATATCTTAGCGTCAATCCGGGTTAAGGATATTGGCTCCGCTCGGGCATCGCCTTCGATTGTGTCTTGAAAAGGTGCTCTACTTGGGGAAACCCCAAGACCGCACTTTCCGCAAATCGAGGCTAGTGGCATAAAGTCCGCCTTCGCGGACTATATATCTTAGTCCGCGAAGGCGGACTTTGCATCATGAGCCGAGACTTCAGTCTCTAGGCTCCTCTCAACCCGAACTGACGTTAATCGACGTATTCCACCACATCTCGAGTTTCAAAGCGGATTTTTGGTCGGGCGGCACTTTTATCGTCCGCAGCCCGATAGCCAGCCGCACAGACAACTACTGAAGCGTAATCCGTCAATCCCAGTGCTTCATCATACTTGGCAGGGATGAATCCCTCGATCGGGCAGGTATCCACTTCCAACATCGCTGCTGTGGTCATAAACTGTCCCAAGGCAATATAAACTTGGCGAGTAGACCACACATCGATCTCTACTTGAGATGGCATCTTGTCGATAGCACCGTTGACAACATTCTTAAAGCCCTGTAGTGACTCTACTGGTATCTGTTGCACTTCGGCCATCCGCGCCACATAGCGATCGACATATGCTGCATCCAGATTTTTCTTAACGGCAAAGACCACTAGTTGCGATGCTTCAGCGACTTGTTTTTGTCCCCAAGAATGCTCGACGAGTTGCTGACGCAGATCGGGATTGCGAATAATGAAGAATTTCCACGGTTGCAAGCCAAAGGAAGATGGTGCTAGCACCATGCTTTGTTCTAAGGCTTGCCAAGTCTCACCAGGAATCTGCTTAGTCGAATCGAATTTCTTTGTAGCATACCGCCAGTTGAGTTGTTCTAGTACCGATTGCGGAGTCGCGAGCATATTAGTAGTTGTTGGCATCAAATTAATCCTGTGTAGTTGTGGATACCCCTCGCCCAACCCTTTCCTTCCAATATTTAGTTGGCATTGCGGCTGAGATTGAGGCGAGGGAGAAAGATTGCTAAATTTATGTTCTAGCTGGTAACTGCTTTTCGATCGCAGTTACTAAAGTTTGCTTGGGCACCGCACCCAACACTGTATCGACTCGTTCGCCATGATTAAATACCATTAGCGTTGGAATGCTGCGAATACCATATTTTCCAGCAGTAGTAGGGTTATCGTCTGTGTTTAATTTAACGACCTTTACCTCGCCAGCATACTCTGCGGCTAGGGCATCGACAACCGGAGTTACCATCCGACAAGGGCCGCACCAAGGTGCCCAAAAGTCTACAAGTACTGGGACATCGCTACTGAGGACTTCGGCTGTAAAGTTGGCATCGTTGACATGAATGATGTCTACCATGAGTTAAACCGCCTATTTATTTCTAAAATTCGATTATCTCGAATAATAGAATTATATCGAATTTTATGGGATAATGCAAGTATGCGATTAATTCAACATCCCAACCCCGAACAAATCTCGCTCTCAGATGTACTGTATGCATTGGGCGACCCCGTGCGACTAGAGATAGTCCGCCGACTGGCGATCGATGGCGAACGGCCCTGTGCTTGTCTGTGTGCGGGGGTAGACGCGAAAATTGCCAAGTCTACCATGTCTCACCACTTTCGGATTCTCCGCGCTGCTGGGGTAATTTTCACCCGCAAGGATGGAACTCAATTGCTCAATTCATTGCGGCGGGACGATTTAGAGCGGCTATTTCCAGGGTTATTAGATATTGTGGTAAATGCCACAGCTGCTGACGCTCCCGCTGGCTAGCCAAGGAACGAGTTATTAGCGCGAGTCTTGGGTAATTTATTTGCCAATACAAAAGCGACTGAAGATCCGATCGAGTACCGACTCGGTGACCTCTTCTCCTGTCACTTCCCCCAATGCCCGAATCGCGTCGCGTAGGTCGATCGTCCAGAAGTCGAGTGGCAATCGATCGCGTATGGTGGTTAGCACCTGTTGTAGGGCAGTTTGGGCGTGGATAAGTGCCGCCGCTTGACGTTGATTGATGGCGATATCGATATTCGCCGCATGAAGTTTTCCGTCAGAGATCGATGCTAGGATCGCTGCTTCTAATCGATCGATCCCTAAATCGATGGCTGCGGCAGTTTCGACTACCGTACCAATCCCTGCTGGTAAATCTAGCTGGGGGGAGACGGTGACTAAATCGACTTTATTAACTACTACGATCGTCGGAATCGAACTAATTTCGGCATAAATTTCCGCCTCAGCAGTCGTCCAACCGATTTGAGCGTCGATCGTCAGCAAGATTAAATCGGCAGATTGCGCCGCCGCACGGGAACGCGCGACCCCGATTTGTTCCACCACATCACTGGTATCGCGAATTCCCGCTGTATCCAAAACCTGGATCGGAACTCCACCAACGATCAACTGTGATTCGACGACATCCCGCGTCGTCCCTGGCAGATCCGTCACGATCGCCCGATCGCTCCGACTCCATGCATTCAGCAAGCTCGACTTCCCAACATTTGGCTGTCCGAGAATTGCCACCTTGAGACCGCTGCGCAGTAGCTCCCCCCGATCGGCTGTCGCCACAATCTGCCCGATTTGCCCTGCCAATGCCGTGATTTTTACGGTGACATCCCCTAGATCCAATGGTGGTAAATCCTCCTCAAAATCGATTCTCGCCTCGATCTCGGCGAGTAAATCTAAAGCTTGCGATCGCAATTGCCCGATCGGTTGGCGCAATTTACCTTGCAATCCCGCGATCGCCGTTTGGGCGGCGGCTGGAGATAGCGCACCAACTAGATCGCTGATACTTTCGGCCTGAGTCAGATCGATCCGTCCATTCAAAAATGCCCGGAGTGTAAATTCTCCAGGTTCGGCAACTTTTGCGCCGCACTCAACACATAGCTGAAGGATCTGTTGGACGAGGATAATCCCCCCGTGGCTGTGAATCTCGACCACATCCTCCCGGGTATACGAACGCGGCGATCGCATGATCAGTAACAATGCTTCATCGATCGTCGCATCTGTATGGGGATGCCGCACGTACCCGTATAAAATTCGATGACTTTCCCACTCTTGCTTGCCAGGAGTCCGAAAAATCTGCCGGGCGATCGCGACTGCATCCACCCCCGATAGCCGTACGATCCCTACGCTTCCTTGCTGAGGGACAACAGCCGTCGCGATCGCTACAATAGTTCCAGTTTGCATTAGTTCGTGGATAGTGACTAGTGACTAGTGACCAGTGACCAATAAACAGTAAAAATTATCGAGTGTTGAGAAAATATGATGGATCGCCATCATCAGCCAACTCACTCTTAATTAACCTAAGTTGCTACCTATAACCAAAGCGGTTAGAAACCGCTCCTCGGGTTGCAAAGTCCGCCTTCGCGGACTAATAAACCAGTCCGCGAAGGCGGACTTTGCATTATTAGCCACGATTTCAATCGTAGGCGCTCCTAAGTAGCAACTTGGGTTAATTACTAGTGACCAGCCACTAGTCACTAGTAACTAATATACTATCCACTAAAAGACTATCCACTATCCACTAAAATACTAAGCAAACAATGCGTCTAGAGGTAACTGATGGAATATTGGGAGTTTCTAATTCAGCGTGAGGGCGATCGTGGCTGGCGCTCGATTAAAACAGGTAATTTGCAACTGATGGAAGGTAATTACCGCATCGTTGCCAATAGTAACCTCCTCAACGCACCCGTACAGCTGCGCATCACTCACCAATTATTGGGTGCAACGCTACCACAACGCCGATCGCTGGTACGCGATCGGGTAAGCAATGCAAAGGGTACGCTCTTGATTATCCCTTATACCCAATTGCATTCCGGCATTTGGCAATTTGTATGCACTGGCACCACTACGGCCCAGACGACATGGCATAAAGTTCTCAAACTCAGAGTTTTACCGCGTTCGCCGCTCGATCGACAGCCTGGTTCGACTCGTACCGCTTCAGCTTCAGAACCAGATCTTGCCGTGTCGTCGATCGAGAGTCCCGATCTTACTCATGCCGCTCCAGTAAAAGTTGTGACGTTCTCTAGCGTTGAAGAGATCGAAGCTGTGCCGACACCGACGCAGCCAGTAGTTGCTGGTGCCATAGACGAAGTGCCGGAAACTTGGGCGGAGGGATTAGAGCGATTGTTAGCGCAAATCGAGCGCGAATCATTACAGCCGCAACAACAACTTGTCACGAGTGCTAGATCTGGGGTTGGCGAAGCCACTGTGGTAGCGGCGGCTAAGAAAACAACTACTTGGGATGACGATCCCATTCAGCTCATGGAAATCGATCCACCACCTTCACAACCGATCGAATTAGATCGTACGATCTTTGCTGGCACGCTTCTCGGCGATCGGTTGGCGATTAGTGGTGCTTGCAATTTACAATTACTCAGTCCCAATCTCGCCCGCGCAGTCAAGATCGATCGATTGTCGATCTGTTTGCGCCATCCCCAAACTTCCGAACAGATCGTGGCGATCGAACGCGCTTTACCAGCAGATCTGAGCGCTTTTACCTTTAGCGGTCGAGTAGATTTACCGAGCGAGCTAGGAATTACCCTCTTACGTGGCGAAGTCAATCTTTACGATCGGCATAATATTCAACTGGGATCGAGGAGCTTTACTGTTACAGTCGATCTCAATCCGATCGCGGAGTCAGATCGCTCTCTATTATCCTTGTTCGATACGTCACCGATTACCGGAGCGGCGCATTCTAGAAGTTTTCCCGAAAATCTGCGCGCTCGACTCGATCGCGAGTTGCAAATGGAAACATTTACGCCCCAAGGAGCGGGTACAGATCTTCGCGAGTCCCATACTAATCCGCCAACTCACATTCCACCCTTAACTCCCAGCCAATATCCTGCTGTGCCGCTGGCATACAAGCGGGAACCGAGCTTTAAACCACAACCGGAAATCGTTGCTGATGGTGATAAAGCTGGTGTGTCAAGGCAACCGCTAAGCGTTGGCGAAGCCTTGCCTGTGGCATTACGAACCGAAAATAGCCGAAATCCAGCTACTTCAAGACCTGCCGAGCTTCAGAATGCCAATCGTCCGGTAGTCGCTGATGTAACTGGCGATCTGGAGATCGGTTTTGTCCAGCCTACCGTCGATGGTTCCGATCGTGTGCAAGATTACGATACTTGGGAAATCGTCATCGATGATTAGCTATTCCCAGCCAGCTTCTTTTCGACACTGCTGTGGGGTTGGAAACCCCCGCTAGCGATCCAAAGTCCGCCTATGCGGACTGATTATTTAGTCCGCGTAGGCGGACTTTGTACTACTAGCACCGATTTCAATCGAGTGCGGTGCTAGAGCGGAGCCAATAGCCTTAACCCGAACTCACGCTAGCTTAAGTTTTATAAATTTTTATCAAATTTTTGTGAGCCTTTTTAGCTGACTAATTCAGGTAAAATCGGGAGTACGATCCAAATATACATAAGGATTTTTAATCATGGCAGCTTCTTTCTTACCTTCCATTCTCGTCCCTACTGTTGGCTTAGTATTTCCAGCGGTAGCGATGGCATTTTTATTCTTGTATATCGAACGCGATGCGATCTAGTAATTTAGGTTACTGCTCATTGCTGACGTAATAATTACCGAAATCGGGAATCGCCAGCGCGAGTACCGATTTCCTAGCAAAAAGCCGGACGTGCGAACGTCCGGCTTTTTATTCGATCGGCGGTAATAGGTCGCTGAATGCTGTCTGTTCCCGCCATCTCAATTACATCGAAGAGCCAATTCCGGCATAAGAGCCATAGAAGAATAAGCTAATAACGACGATTACACCCATACCAGCAACAGTTGCTACCAGCCACAAGGGAATTCTTCCTGGTTCAGACACGATCTTTTCCTCCTTAAATATCCCAACAATAGCGCAAATCGATCGAATTAGTTAAAGAAATAACTAGTAAACAAAATTCCAGTAGTAAATACTAGTAACAGCCCTAAAAATAGCGAACCCCGGTTGAGTTCTACAGGCTGATTATTTGGATTTGGAGTGCGTTCCATAGTTTGATTTTAAATCCTATCTTTGAATGAATTGCATGGCTGCGATCGCGCCAATGAAAAATACAGTTGGTACACCCAAAGTGTGAACTGCCAACCATCTGACTGTGAAAATGGGATATGAAATGGGCTGATTTCCGCCGCCGCTAGTCATGGATTTTGCTCCTAACACTAAAGTTGATTTAAAGTTTATATTTATTTGTGACTGACCGATTGTTAAATTTTGCTAATTAAATAATAGCGAAGCAATAACATTAAGCCAGAACTGGCGATAAACTTACCAATAAATATAACTATTTCTTTTGAACAAATTTATCGAGTTGGTCTTTTGATTCAAAGCGATCGGAGACGATCGGTAGTTCTTGACGAGTCTGGGTAAAGTACTCATCAGGACGAGGTGTACCAAAAGTATCGTAAGCCAAGCCAGTGCTCACAAACAACCAGCCAGCGATAAACAATGCTGGAATCGTGAGGCTGTGAATGATCCAGTAGCGAATACTGGTCACAATGTCAGAAAATGGACGTTCTCCGGTTGAGCCGCCTGCCATATCGATCGCTCCTTAATATTAAATATCCTTACTCGAATCCAGTTTATCTCATTATCTTGAAGAAATGTGATGGGTAGATGAGAGAAATTTTAGGAATTAGTTACTAGCCACTAATTCCTAAGCACTAGCCGCTGGCTGATACTTAAGAATGATCCCCCGCTGACCGATGATAAAACCGCGATCGGGTGCGAAGAACAAAATCTTGTATAAGTTCGATGGTACAGTTTCGACATTCTCATCCTTGAGCCAGGTTTTACCAGCATCGTTGCTCACGAGTAAATCGCCACTCCCGCCAGATACCCAAACTTCTCCAGGCGTGCGGTAGGCAAGATCGAGTAAGCCGAGATTAGTTTTTTGGCCGGGGAATACTTCTTCATCCCAAGTGTCAGGTTTATCGGGACTGCTAAATTGCAGTTGTCCGCCCCGTGCGAGCATCCACAGCCGACCGTCGTTGGCAAAGCCCATACTCGAAACTCGGCGCGAACTGTTCCGATTGTGTGGTTCCCAGGTATCTTGTCCAGGTGCCCAAGTAGAATAGAAATTACCTTTGGCAGATACCGCGACGTATTTCCCTTCTGGCGATCGCGCGATCGTCCGAAAGACACCGACGGCTCCACTGACTAGCGATTTCCAGTTTTTACCAAGATCTTGGGTAGCATAAATTGCCCCGATATCGGTAGTCATTTCCGCAGAATTTTTACCCAAAGCCACGATCGTTGTTGGGGTGCCAGGTAATTTAGCACTGAGGGCAATCCGTTCCCAAGATTTACCAGCATCATTAGTATGCAGCAAAATCGAAGGCTCGCCCACGATCCAGCCTTCATCACCTTTAAAACTAATTGAAGTAAAGCGATATTTATCGCTATCTAATTCGAGTTTGCGATTTTCCCAAGTTTTGCCACCATCGCTAGTTTCCAATAATGCCGCACCACTGCCGATCGCCCAACCATGTCGAGCATCTCCAGTAAAGGTCAGATCTTGGATATTCGATTCGGTGGGTAGCTGAATCGGTTGCCAGGGGCTATTAGCTAACGGGGTGATATGGCTACAACTGACACAGAATATCCCGATCGCGACGAGGGTGAAAGTTTGTCTGAGAATTCGTTTGAGCAGATTCATTGGTCGGGATGATATTTAGTTTAATTTAATGTATATAAGCTAATCAGTATTAAAGCTCCGATTCCCAGGGAACCAAAAATTAATAAGCTTTTTTGTTCGGCAGTCATGGTGTTGACCCCAAATCCATAACCCTGGTTTTCTTTAAACCCAGAAGCCTTGCCCAATGTCCCGATATTTGTAAAGGCAACTTTTTTGGCACCACAAGTCGGACATTTCCAGGTAGCAGGTAATACTGTAAAAGGTGTACCAGCAATGATGCCGTTTTTTGGATCGCCTTTATTGGGGTTATAGACATAACCACATGCGCGACACTCAAATTGGTCGTCATCCGCTATCTCTACCTGGTTTGGCTTTTTATCCTCAGTCGGTGCCAGATCTGCTGGACTACTGGGACGATCTTGCTCTAGATCGCTCATAATGTGATTTTAATATTGACTGATTATTAACATACTGTTACAAATTTTGGCATATTATGTCGAAGTTTGGTACTGGATTTAGTGAATAGTGGACAGTGAATAGTGGCGATCGATTTTTGGTTGACTCCATTTCCAGCACTGCCGCTACTTCAATCCGTTGGCGAAGCCTCTCGGAGCGATAATCGCTCTTCTAGGGAGAGCCGACTATCTACTATTCACTGCTCACTGTTCACTGTTCACTGGATTCCCATGTCTATCAAAAAACAACTCTCGATCGGTCTCCTCATCTTCGTACCCATCTCGATTGCTGCTAAATATTTACAGTGGGGGGATCTAGCTGTTTTTATTACCTCAGCGCTAGCGATCGTGCCTTTGGCGATATGGTTGAGTACCGCAACAGAAGAAGTAGCTGTCGTGACAGGATCGGCGGTCGGCGGGCTGTTAAATGCCGTGTTTGGCAATGCCACCGAATTAATCATCGGCTTGGTAGCACTCAAAGCTGGCTTGATCGATATTGTCAAGGCGAGTATCACTGGCACGATTATCAGCAACCTCCTCTTGGCGATGGGGCTGTCGATGTTTTTGGGCGGATTGAAGTATAAAGAACAAGAATTCAAACCGATCGTGGCGCAAGTGAGCGGTTCTTCGATGACCTTAGCGGTAATTGCGATTTTATTACCGACGATGGCTTTTTATGCAGCGAATAAATCTGATGCATTTGCGATCGAAAAACTCTCGATCGCGGTCGCTATCATCTTAATTATCGTCTATGCCTTGACCTTGCTATTTTCGCTCAAGACGCACAGTTATCTATACGATGTCAGTTTGGTAGATTTAGAAGTCGAAACCACCCGCCACCGACCGGATTTGCGCCTGTGGTTATCGATTTTGGTCGTGTCTACCCTGGCAGTTGCCTATGAGTCAGAAATGTTTGTTAGTGTGGTGGAGTCAGCAACCAAAGGACTTGGTTTGACTCCACTCTTTACCGGAGTCATTTTATTACCGCTTGTCGGTGGCGCGGCAGAATATGTCACAGCAGTAGGGGTAGCGATGAAAAATAACATGGATCTTTCTGTCTCGGTAGCGATGGGTTCGAGCTTGCTCGTCGCGCTACTCATGGCACCCCTACTAGTTTTGGTGGGATACGCGATCGGTCAACCGATGGATCTCAATTTCAATCCCTTTGAAATCGTTGCAGTAGCAGTATCGGTCATCGTTGCTAATTTAATCAGCTTGGACGGTCGATCGAATTGGCTCGAAGGGGCATTATTACTGGCAACTTATCTGATCTTAGGTGCGGCTTTCTACTTTCTCCCGATCTAAACTGATTCGATCCTTACTACCAATTTTTTAATTACCTGCACATTTTGATTTACATAGATGGAAAGAGTCATGCGTGCTACTCAAATCGTGTGCTCAGCTCCACTTCTGTCGGCGGTGTGTCGTCTCTAAGTATTAACGATAATTTGTTCCAAATAGCCGCTACATCTCGATTATGTCTTCAAACCTTGAGGGTTTTTAGCGCAGGAATTAGCATAGTAGCATTAAGGAAAAATGAATAGATTCGCTCGAGCTAGGGATTGTAGATATTTAAAATCGATTGAAATAAAAAGCTTTGTAAATTATCGATCGACCGTTACTGAGTAAAAATCGATACAAATAAAACTGTTGGTTGCGATCTGTAAACCCATTTTTGCTTTTTGCTTCAATCTGACTTTTATTAATATTTTCAGCCAAAAGTTTCAATACTTTAAAGTAAACTGCTGTAAATATCATATCAATACGCCATTTTGCTGAATTTAATTCGACCGAGAATTTAAAGATTTAAAATTTTCTTACTTAACTATTGAAGTCGATATGTTTTAAATTTTTGCTAACCGAATCTATCCGGCATAGTCGATCGAATTTGAATATCGCAACCTAAGTAAGTACGCTATTATGCTTAACTTAAATTTGATGTTTCGGTATACATGTACAGGTTCACAATGATTTATGACTTGGTGTTATTGAACAACAAGTCATTTTACTGAATCCAAAGTTGGTTAAAACTGATATCCTGTAATAAATTTCTTGCAGGCATACTTACACTAAGCAAAAACTACGATAGCCAAAGTTTAAATCGTTGTAAAAAGTAACTGTGTCTACCTATTTATTATCTATCAGCACCTTAGCTGTTGAGCTTCACACCACTCTGTTGGTTTCAGAATCCACTAAATTTTTCTTGATCTTATGACTAATTTGTCAAACCATCCCAAATCTTCTGTCGTATTGTCAAAGTATTTTAGCAACCTCTCGACAAAAGCTGTGGGGTTTGCAGTTACTTCTATTTCCTTTTGTTTGCTAGGTGCCACACCATCCCAAGCAATTAATTTGTATGGTAACTCAGCATCTTTTGGCAATAACCCAATCTCTATTATCGATACTAACACTGGTCAAGAAAATACCAGATATATTGGACAGCCATCTGGAAATGGGAGAGGTGTAGTTACTATTGGTAATACTATTTATTATACGGTAACTAACGACTCTAAAAATATACAAAAAAGATCTCGCTACTGGGAATAACCTTGGTTTTATCCAAACTAGTAATACTAGTATGGCAACACTGGCTTGGGACGGTAACAATTTCTGGACGGCAGATTATTCAGGAACCAACCGAGCTTTTCAGATCGATATCAATGGTAACAACATCAAGACCATTACCTTGGCTAATGCTTCGAGATATATGGATGGTCTTGAATACTACAATGGCAAGTTAATTGGAAATCGTGAAGATGGCGGTGGTATCTATGATGTTTACGATCTTAACGGTAACGTTTTACAAGCAGCTTTTCTGACTAATACCTCAGCTCGAAATCGAGTTGGACTCTATTCGACGGGTATTGCTTACGATGGAAAGGATTTCTATGTGTCAAATCTCAATGAATCTTCTGTTGGGATTTTTGACGGGACAACTGGTGCGTTTAAGTCAACTTTAGCTTTGACACCTAAAGTCGCTGGCAATAGCTTCCTGATTGAAGATCTTTCTTTTGATTATGCTGCTCGTCAGGATACAGGTGGTGGAAGCAGCACAGCAGTTCCCGAACCTTTCACGATCGTCGGTACGATGATTGGTGGTACAGCCGCACTACGGATGAGAAAAAGACTCAAAGTTACTAACAAACTGTAGATTCAAATAATTTATTAACTCGATCGAGTGCCAGATAGACATTAGTTTATCTGGCACTTTTTTATTGGTTCGATCGAGCTAACTAATTTATATTCCCGATGCAGTTAAAGATCGATCGAGCAGCTTAGAGATATTAATTACCAATAAAATTGTGTCTTAGAGCGTATTTCAATCTGACCTATCATCTCACTCAAATTCAATATCCTCATAAATCTGTTCGATCGAAATTGACAAATCGATACTTTTTAGCTCAATCGTATCTCCCGACTGATAATTAATAATTTGCCAGTTATCCCCATCAGTTCTGCGAAATAGTTCGATCTCTATCGTATCCGCACTGACTAATACATATTCTTGCAAGCTAGGATTCCGGCGGTACATTTTAAATTTATTACCTCGGTCATAAGCTTCAGTACCAGGAGATAAAACTTCGACAATTAAACAGGGGTAAGTAATATACTGAGTGGTAGTTTTATCTCGATCGTCGCAAGTGATACTCAGATCGGGATAGACAAATTTTGTAGACCCTACGATACCAACCCTACAGTCAGAATTCAGTGTTTTGCATCCACGTCCTCTCATGTGAGCCTTGAGCAGAGCACCAAAGTTCAGCGCAATAGCACCATGATTAATTGTGCCACCACTCATGGCATAAACTTCACCATCGATATATTCATGGCGCTCTAATTGTTGTTCCTCCCAAGCAAAATATTCTTCAGGAGTGAATCGTCGAGAATTATCCTCGATCGCAACCATTTTAAAACCTCAAATTAACTTAGATTAGATAGTATATCGGTTCCTGTTTCCTGTTCTCGTGAAATACAAAAGTTATATTCCTGATGCAGTGAACGCTCGATCGAGATATGTAACGATGTCTAATTTCTCTGCCCATTGTCTGAGATAGTTGAAATCTAACTTCGATTGTTGGACTTTAATGACACCCAAAACATCCCGCCATTGTTTTTCCGATCGATCGCCCTGTCCCCAAACTAACTTTTGTAAGATGATATCTTCAGGACTATAGACCCAGATGCGATCGCCTGTTGGCAATTCAAAACTAATTCGTCGATCTAGCTTGGAGATCGAGAAGGTATCAGATTGTGAAACAAAGAGATCGATTTTTTCGGCACTAGCCAAACTAATGGCATTAAAAGAAGAATATCGACCCGAAACCGCATCAGCGATCCCCACTTCGCTAATATAAAATTGCGGCATTAACGCAGCAATTAGCTCTGGTACTCGATCGGGTAGAAGCACGATAACTAAATCTAAGTCTTCACTGTAACGCGGTTCGCCCCATAGAGAACTTGCCAGCGAACCGCCAACATAATAAGGAATATCACAGAGATCGAGCAGCTTAGAGATATTAATTGCTAGTGAAATTGGATCTTCGACCATTTTTTTAATCGGACTTAATTCTCTAATACTGCGATCGAGCCGCTGCACCCGTAGTGCCTTTTGCTGTAGGGTTAATTGTTGTAGATGGTGAAAAAATAATACATCAGCATCGATACTGGTATCGATCGATTGCGCTCGATAACCACTCTTAACTGTTGTGACTGGAATAGCTGGCATAGGATCGAGATTTTAAGATATCTGATGACGTTGTAAAATTATCATCTCGCGTCCGACGACTGGCGATCTGGCGATCGATCTCCCCTGAGCATCTTGAATATCTAGCTTGCTAAAATTATTAGCCTTGGCTTGATTCCACATCCGATCGACGATATTATTCTGACGATCGGCATCGAGAGTATACCAAACCGGATCGAGCTGGACGATTAAGCGATCGCGGGCCAGATCGACTTGTAATGTCTGAACGATTTTATCTGGATACTGGCTGGTAATATCGGCGAGCTGAGTCTGAATTGCCTCGATAAACGCCTGCTCGGGACTAATTTGTGGCGCACTGGCAAGCTTGGGTGGGGCTGTGACGGATGTAGCTGGCACTGTGGCAACTGATGGATCGAATCCTGGCAACGCAAAACTATCGATAAACCAGATCGTGACAGTTACCAATGCAATGACAATCGCTGTCAAGATCGGATCGGATAATTGGCGCACTGAGGCTGGGAGGATGCGGCGGAGTTGGTGGATTGTCGCCGTCCACAAACCCACAGCTCGATCCATTGGCGTAGTTGCAGCGATGCTGGAAGTAAGATTATCGCTACCTGAGAATGTCGGCTTCCGGAGATCTTCATCCCAAACATCTTCAGTTAGCGATCCGGATATTGGCTCTTTACCCCGGCGTGCTTCTTGGCGGTTGCTATTTTTTACCGTCGCGGCGGGTAATGCCTCATCCCAATTATCTGGATCGGGAGTTGTAAATGCTGACGGGGGTGCTACTGCTGGCACGATCTGTTGCGGACGTAAAATTGGGTTATTTTCATTTTCTAATTCCTCAGCATCAGCCCAATTAGTCTCTTCATCATCGTCATCGTAGCTGGCAGTACTGGAATAATCTGGTAGATCGATATCTTCTAATCGATCGCGCTTATTATTACTACGATTATTGGGATTAGCAACTTCTGGCGCTGGAGTTTTCTTTGCAAACCGCCCAAATAATCCTTGCATGAGTTTACCTGTTCTCGATCGGGGTGCCATAATTTAGATTGCTTGCACGAATCGCAAGTTTTTAAGAGTGTTTTGCCATACCACCATGTTGGAATTGAATTACCTTGGTTACCGATCTCGCAAAAGATCGAATGGCGCGATCGATCTACCTTGATGAGTGCGATCGAGAATAGTTACGATGTCTTTGCTTGACTGAGGAGATCTAACTCATTGGCCTTATGCAGTCGACCTCGATTATTTCAGCTCCATCTTAATCTATTATCTTTGCTAGGTCAGCCAATTACAAATCATCAAAATTTATGAGTACTAACCGCCGTCGATTTTTGATTGGAGCTGGCTGCGCTGGCTTGGGTTTGGCTGGGGGTGGCAAACTGCTCTCCGATACCCTAGCTGCCAACCAGCTCGACGATCGAATTGCCTCCGTCCCCGTACCGAAGACTAAATTACTCCAAAGATTTGCTGTTGTTGCCGATACGGGTAGCGGCGATATCCATCAATATGCCGTCGGCCGTGCTTTAGCTCGCTACCATCAAGCAAAGCCATTCGATACGGTGCTGTTAGCTGGAGATAATATCTACACTAACGGAGAATTTGCCAAGATTAAGGAGGCGTTTGCGATTCCTTATGAAGATCTCCTGCAGCGCGGGGTAAAGTTTTATGCCTGTTTGGGCAATCATGATGTGCGATCGGAAAATGGTGATCGCGAAGTCGCTTATCCACAGTTCAATATGCAGGGTAAACGTTACTATACCCACGGTAAAGGGGATGTCCGATTTTTTGTGTTAGAAACTAACTCGATCGTCGATCCTCGCTCGGCAGATCGCCAAACCCAACTAGCTTGGCTCGATCGCGAGTTAGGGGCGAGTAAAGCTAAGTGGAATATCGTCTATGGACATCATAATATTTATTCCGATGGCCAGTATGGCATCAATGAAGTGATGCAACGTGATGTCACACCGATCCTCAAAAAACACCAAGTTAAATTGTGGATTAACGGACACGATCATAACTATCAACGATCGCAGCCGATCGATGGCACGACTTATCTCGTATGTGGTGGTGGTGGTGCCAGCCTTTACAAAATCAAAACCAGTCAGATGGCATTTGCCCAAAGCGTCCACAGCTTCGGCATTGTCGAAGTCTATTCAGACCAAATCCTCTTGACTGGAGTAAATAGCAAAAGTGAAATAATCGATCGCGGCTTAATCAAATTTGCTTAATCTCCTCACCCACAAACCACATCTCTGCGTTCTCCGTTCTCTCCGCGCTCTCTGCGAACAGCAAGAATACCCCCGATCGGCTACAATTATTCATAGATATTTACAATTTTTTGTAAATCTCGATCGGCAGCAACAGATCGTACTAGAGTTCTAACTCCACAATTTATGAGCATTCCCATTCGTAACGTAGCCATCATCGCGCACGTAGACCACGGTAAAACTACCCTTGTTGATGCACTTTTGAAGCAATCCGGTATTTTCCGCGAAGGGGAGGACGTGCCTATTTGTGTGATGGACTCCAATGACATCGAGCGCGAACGCGGAATTACCATTCTGTCCAAGAATACCGCTGTTAAGTACAAAGAATTTCTGATCAATATTATCGATACCCCCGGACACGCAGACTTCGGTGGTGAAGTCGAGCGTGTATTGGGAATGGTTGACGGTTGTATCCTGATCGTCGATGCCAATGAAGGCCCGATGCCGCAAACTCGGTTCGTACTGAAAAAAGCCCTGGAAAAAGGCTTACGTCCGATCGTCGTTGTTAATAAAATCGATCGACCTCAAGCCGAACCCCACAAAGCTGTCGATAAAGTTTTGGATCTATTTATGGAACTCGGAGCTGATGACGATCAGTGCGACTTCCCCTACCTGTTTGCCTCCGGTTTGGCTGGCTATTCCAAGAATACATTGGAAGAAGAAGGCACCGACATGGAAGCCATGTTCCAGGCGATTCTTCACCACGTTCCAGCTCCAGTCGGCGACCCTGAGAAGCCCTTGCAATTGCAAGTTACGACCCTAGATTATTCTGAATATTTAGGTCGGATTATTATCGGAAAAATTCATAATGGCACCATCAACATGGGTCAGCAGGCTGCTCTGATTACGGAAGATGGCACGATTACTAAAGGCCGAATCACTAAGCTGTTAGGCTTTGATGGCTTGAAACGGGTGGAAATCGAGAGTGCCAGCGCGGGAAATATCATTGCGATCGCTGGATTTGCGGACGCAAACATTGGTGAGACGATTACCTGTCCGAATACTCCGATGGCGCTACCGATGATCAAGGTAGACGAACCAACCCTTCAGATGACCTTCTGTGTCAATGATTCTCCATTTGCCGGGACTGAAGGTAAGCTGGTAACTTCGCGCCAAGTCCGCGATCGATTATTCCGCGAGCTGGAAACTAACGTTGCCCTGCGGGTGGAAGAAACCGATGAAGCCGACAAATTTGCAGTAGCTGGACGCGGAGAGCTTCACCTCGGTATTCTGATTGAGAATATGCGCCGTGAAGGTTACGAATTCCAAGTTTCCCAGCCGCAAGTAATCTACCGTGAAGTCGGTGGGATCAAATGCGAACCATTTGAGTTAATGGTACTCGACGTACCAGAAGAATCAGTTGGTAGCTGTATCGAGCGTCTCGGTCAACGTAAAGGCGAAATGCAGGATATGGTCGTCGGTGGTAACGGTCGTTCCAACCTGGAATTTGTCGTTCCTGCTCGTGGCTTGATCGGTTTCCGAGGTGAATTCATGCGGATGACCCGTGGTGCGGGGATTATGAACCACAGTTTCCTCGAATATCGTCCGATCTGTGGCGATATCTCTGCTCGGCGCAATGGCGTACTGATCTCCTTTGAAGAAGGTACTGCTACCGACTACGCACTCATGGGTGCAGAAGATCGCGGTACGTTCTTTATCAAGCCTGGAACTAAGGTTTATAAAGGAATGGTCGTCGGCGAAAACAACCGTCCTCAAGATCTAGAGTTAAATATCTGTAAGAGCAAACAGTTAACCAACCATCGTGCCTCAGGTGGTGAAGAATTAGTACAGCTCAAAGCACCGATCGATATGAACCTCGAACGCGCCCTAGAATACATCAGTGGTGACGAAATGGTTGAAGTGACACCGCTATCGATTCGGATCCGGAAGATCTCCAAAAAATTAGCTCGCCGTTAAGTTAACGCTCGATTACATTAATTACTTAAGTCCGCAGGTGCGGACTTTTTTTGTGGATCGATTTACCCCCACCGATCTCTCGCTAGTCCGCCCAGTTTTGCAATCTTAATCCAGGAATCAGAGAAAAATCTTTGTGATTGCGAGTTACCATAATTCCATCGTTAGCAAGCGCGATTGCCGCAATTCTTGTATCTTTTTCTAACCGCTTCTTTGCCAGTAGTTTATTCTCAGACAATAGATTTTGATGATGGATTTGAGCAGTTTCTGTGAAGTTGAGGATCGTAACTTTTTTGAATAATTCTGTGGTCTGCCAGAGCTTTGTATAAAGCCAGACTAGTTGATGTACTCGTGCTGGGTCATTAATCCTCCCTGCCCAACCATTGAAGATTTCTTGGACGGTAATAATCGTAATAGCAACATCAGGAAATTTGTCAGCTGCTCGATCTCTAATTTGTGAATTTCCCTCTACAAACAGGGAAACATGGTCGGTGTCTAGAATCCAAAGACTCATAATTTAAGTTGCGTCTTCCGTTGAAACTCGTTCGGATCTAATTGCTTGGGCAATTTCAGCAAAATCTGGATCGTCTTTGAAGATACCCGCAAACTCAATCCAGGGGTTATTCGGTTGTGGAGATGGAACTTGGATAGAGACAATCTTCGCAGTAGCCAACCGCTCTGTGAGCCTTGCTTGGACTTGACTAATGGCTTCCATATCGGTGATGGCGGTAACTTGACAATCGGGAAGTTCCAGAACAGTAGCTGAAGATCGACCGTCAGCGGTATGTTCGAGTAAGATTTTATAAGTTGAAGCTACCATAAGAACTTCGGTCTCCGATGAAATACTGGACAGATTTATATTTTACCTAAAATTGGTGGCTTCGGATTCAGGACGTTAAGTAAGGGGCTTAATGACTACGGATAGTCTTGCTTTCTCCCAATTGCCAATGTGGTCTCCCGCCGATCTTCGATCCAATCGCTGTTGATAAATTTCGTAAGCTTTAATCTGTTGTAACTCTGGGGGTACCAATTTTTTCTGGTGCATTTTTTATATTCTTTATCCCTACACTTTTAGTATTCCCTATCCAATGTCTAATAGTTCGTGTATACTGCTTAATCTATAGAGACCGGAATAGCGGATGGTGAAATTTGAACCTAGACTGGCAACTTCCTCCCCAAATTGAAATCCCCCCCGAATTTATCACTGCGGTACGTGCGTCTAAACCAACGATAAATGGTAAATACGCCGCGAGATTGTTATGGCAACGGGGGATGCGAGCTATCGATTTGCTCCCTGGTTATTTAGATTGTGATAAATATCAGCCGAGTAGTCCCTTTGCCTTTGGGATCGAAATGACAGCGGCGGTAGAGCGATTAAAAAAGGCCTACATTTACGGCGAAAAGGTGACGATTTGGGGTGATTTTGATGCGGATGGCGTGACGGCTACTAGCGTACTTTGGGATGGTTTGGGGCAGTTTTTCACACAGGTCGAACGATTGGATTATTATATCCCCGATCGCATGAAGGAGTCGCACGGGCTAAATCTCCCTGGGATTAAAAAATTAGCGGCGCAAGGAACCAATCTCATTGTCACTTGCGATACTGGCAGTACGAATGTTAAAGAAGTAGAATATGCTGCAAAATTAGGTATCGATGTCATCGTTACCGATCATCATACGTTACCAGCACAACGCCCACCGCTAACGGCGATTATCAATCCGCGTTATTTTGCATCTACGCATCCATTATTTCATCTCTCTGGTGTCGCCGTTGCCTATAAATTAGTCGAGGGTTTGTACGAGACTTTGCCAGATATTCCCCGTCAGCCGATCGAGTATTTATTAGATTTAGTCGCGATCGGATTGATTGCCGATCTCGTCCAATTAAAAGGCGATTGTCGTTATCTCGCCCAGCAGGGCATCAAGCGGTTGACCTTACAAAATCAACCAGATATTGAGGGGTTTCGTCCGGGAGTACATCAGTTATTAAAGTTGTGTAAACGTAATGGCGATCGACCGACAGATATTTCATTTGGCATTGCCCCCCGCATTAATGCGATTAGTCGGATTCATGGCGATGCTAGTTTTGGGGTAGAGTTATTAACTAGTAAAAATGTCGATCGCTGTCATGAATTAGCCGCAGAAACCGAACTGGCAAATACGCGGCGGAAAGAACTGCAAAAGAATACCACACTCCAAGTTCAAAAAAAGCTAGATGAATTAGATTTATCGACTACTTCTGTAATTGTAATTGTCGATAATAATTGGTCGCCAGGAGTTCTAGGATTAGTCGCCGGACAAATCGCTCAAGAGCATGGTAAGCCTGCGATTTTATTAAGTACGACTAGCGATGCTGACTCAGGTAAAGAAAAAGTTAAAATTGCTAGAGGTTCAGCTCGATCGACCCAAAACATCGATTTATATCAGTTAGTTAATTCTCAGGCTCATTTACTCAATAGCTTTGGCGGTCACCCCTTTGCGGCTGGATTGAGTATTAATGTCGATAATATTCCGCTATTTACAGAGGCGATCGATCGGGAACTCCGATCTTCCCTCGGTGAAATACCCGCACCCTCGATCGCGACCGACTTGGTAGTTACATGTGCGGAATTAAGTGTCGCTGGCGGGCGAGAATTGTTCGAGGAATTACTACTTCTCGAACCGTATGGGATGGGTAATCCAGTGCCAAAATTGCTAATTAAAAATTGTACGTTTACTAATATTCGAAATAAAAATATTAAAGACTTCAAAGGTAATACCGTTCGTTATATTCGCACGACATTCGAGCTAGCTGACGGTACGACGAAGTCCAGATTTCCAGGGATGTGGTGGGGACATTACGAGCATGAAATTCCGCAGGTAAATTGCGATGCGATCGTTGAGTTAGATTTTAATTCTTATGAAAAACGGTTTGAAGTGAGATTGGTGGAAGTGCGTCCGGCTGTAGCCGAACGCCAGTCGCCAGTAGGCAATCATCAGCAGCCACTCAAAATCCTCGACTTTCGCCGGGAATCAGTTCCCGCTGCGCTCGAATCAGAACCGATCTTCTGGGTCAAAGAATGCCCTAAAGATTGGGCTGAATTACAAACATATTGCCGTCAAGCGGTTTATACCAATCGGCAGTTAGCACTCAGCTATCAGACCGCGAATACTACCAGCAGTCGAGCAGTATTTGAAAATTTAGTCGGCATTGCCAAATACCTCAGTCATACTGGTACGAGTGTCAATTTACAGCAGCTCAAGACGAAGCTAAATATCGGCGATCGCGCGTTGAAATTAGGTTTGGATACGCTGGTCGAACTGGGGTTTTGCCTAGCATTCGATAGTCGTACCGAGCTACTCACACTTAAATTAGATCGCGAGGCAACAACTAAGGCGGTCGATCTGTACTCGCTAGTGCCAGTCCGCTTATTTCTGGCGGCGATTGAGGAAGAGCAGTTTCAGCGCAACTATTTTCTGCAAGTGCCAGTATACGCGCTAGAGTCATTACTAGGGGCGACAGTGGCGGGGAAACCCACCCCAACTTCCAAGCGCGATCCCGAAGCTCCGGCCGATCGACCAAACCCAACTATTAACAAACAACAACAACCACCCAAAGAAGTGCTAAATTTTTAAGTAGCTAAGTTAAAATATTGCTGTTTTGGGAGCCTATATATAATGATCGTAATTTTCAATCTGGCACTGTTTGCGCTAGTGCTGTTATCGTTCGTGATGATCGTCGGTGTGCCTGTTGCTTACGCAGCACCACAAAACTGGGATCGATCGAAACAACTCCTGTTCGTCGGTTCGGGAGCTTGGACGATTTTAGTCGTGGTCGTAGGTGTGTTGAACTTCCTCGTCGTCTAGATTGCTCGGTATGAAGATCGACTGTTAGAACGCATCGATGTCGTCATTACAGTCGATCGCTTTGCTAGAAAGCCTCCAATCTAGTAACTGGCTTCATCACTCATACTTCGACTATGCTCAGTACAAGTAATTCATAATTTTTAGATGTCAGTTTTTGAAGGCACTCTCGTCGCAGATAGTTCTCTGCGGTTTGCGATCGTTATCGGTCGGTTTAATGACCTCGTTACTAATAAACTCCTAGAAAGCTGTCAGGACTGTCTCAAACGACACGGAATCGATATCGACCCTGATGGTAGTCAGGTAGACTATGCGTGGGTGCCTGGGTGCTTTGAGGTACCACTGGTGGCAAAGAAATTGGCGCTATCCAAACGCTATGATGCGATTATTTGTTTGGGCGCAGTAATTCGGGGCGATACACCGCATTTTGACTATGTATCTTCGGAAGTAGCTAAAGGTGTTGCTAATGTTGCATTTCAGACTGGTACACCAGTAATTTTTGGGGTGCTGACGGTGGATACCATGACTCAAGCTTTAGAACGAGCGGGGATTAAGGGAAATCACGGTTGGGGTTATGCACTCAATGCGATCGAAATGGCTACGCTCATGAAAACCATGCCTGCGGAAGTGGGAGCGTAGGAGCTTAACTGATATTTGCCTAACGTGAGTTCGGGTTGAGGATATTGCCTCCGCACTAGCACCGCACTCGATTGAAATCGGTGCTAGTGGTTCAAAGTCCGCCTCGCGGACTGAATATCTTAACGTCAGTTCGGGTTAAGAAATGCCTGGAGACTAGAAGTCTCGGCTTATGATGCAAAGTCCGCCTACTCGGACTAGTTAATCAGTCCGCGTAGGCGGACTTTGTAGTGTTAGCCCCGATTTCAATCGGAGGCGATGCTGAAGCGGAGCCAATATCCTTAACCCGAACTGACGTTATCTTAGTCCGCGAAGCGAAAAGTGCATTTGGTCGGCTCGCCGACCATTAGACCAGTAGGTCTTGGGGTTTCCCCAAGTGGTCGGGTCGATCGATTCGTGACAAGTTAAGGAGCGAGCGCAGTTGTCAAGCCGGGTTGAGCGGAAGGCTCAAAAAAGAATGAGCCTTCCCTGCTCGCTTGGTCGGGAAAGGGGTCAATCATTAATTTCTTGAATGGCTTTCGGATAGATTTAATAATACCTAAATCTCTATTTTCAGGAGCTGCAAAATATTTAATGGGGTCGGTAGCTAAACCTTTGTGATGGGCAACATAAAAATGGTAAAGACCACGATAAATCATCTCTAAAGAAATGCGGTCAAAAGGAAGAGATAGCTCATCAGCAATCGCATCGCCAAGATCGACTAATACAATATAAAATAGCCAAGTCCCCCAGAGTTGCAACTTAATACCATTAAGTGAGCCTGTCCAGATATAACTCAATCCTAACAATCGTTTGACAATATTAAATGCCTCTTCTATTCGCCATCTTCTACCATACAAATCGGCAACTACGTAGGGTGGTAAAATTAATGGGTCAAGCACGCTAGTTAGATAAGAGTACCAAGCTTTACCCATTTTGATTTCCACTAATCTCATCGTGATACATGGAGTTGTTTTATTACCAGCACCCATTGTTACTATTCGGTCGCGGATGCTGTAACTATTCGTGAATGCGCTCTCGACGGTAAATGATGCTTTGTTGTTTAGGCGGGTAATTACATGAACATTCCTTTCGATTAGTTGTTGCCAAAACAGATAATGACAAAATCCTCGATCTAGTAAAATTAATGTCTGGGGCTTGACTAGCTTTAGGATATCTGCCTCAAACTTCATGTCACTAGCTTTGGCATTCGACTCAAACCAAATTTCTACTGGTAGTCGGGTTACTAGATCGATGACTACTCCTATTTTTCCAGCTAATTGATTTTTTGGCACATCTGTCAGACTTTCTAATTTCTTGAAGATTGCTTCTAATGTTGAACCGTCACTAGCCCAAACTCTAGCAAATTTAGTTCGGGCAAATTGAATACTGGAGGGTAGTTGTCTTTTGTTGCGACTGTGCCATTTTCGCTCGAATTCTGGCAGTAATTCTCTAAATATTCGCTCAAATATTTCAGCGGGAAATGTCAAAAATCTCTGTGATAATGCTTGTTGGCTGACTTGTGTTGGTTCGCACCAGAGAAATCCTTCTCTGGCGAGTATTCTGCTGAGTTCTCTGACTCCAGCTACGTCTCGCCAAATTAGTGTCAGCACTGCTGCTACCATCAGCGGCAGATTCAGTATTCTATCCCTCATTCCGAGTTGGCGATAGTACTTTTCTTGTGCTAGTACTGCTGGCGTGACTAGCTGTTCTAATTGTGCTGCTATCACCTCCTCTTCCATCATCGGACGTTGTTGTCGCTTGGCGTGGTCGCGATTTGTTGTCCGCTTTTTAGGCATGTGTCAAATTTGGTTCTAACTCTTTGCTAGTAACAGTTTGACATTTTTTCTTTCTCCCCTTGACAACCCTCGGTTTTTCTTAACTTGTCACGAATCGGGGAACCCGACCTGACCGAGCACCTTTTCAAGACAGGCGGACTTCGCATCATGAGCCGAGAATTCAGTCTCTGGGCTGTTCTTAACCCGATCGCACGTTGCCTAGGTTCGATCGTTTGGACTTAGGCGCTCTGCTGTGGGGAAAAAAGTTGCCAAGAACGCTTTCGTAAACACGATTGTAGCTAACTCAGGCAAGCCATAAATGCGGCTTTAAGACCCACTGCCTCTAAATCCCGTCCGATGAATACTAATTCATTTTTACGGACTTCAGTGGCTTTCCACGGACGATCGAGCCGACCGTCAAAAATCATATGTACGCCTTGAAATACAAAGCGGCGATCGTCACTGGCAATATTTAAGATCCCCTTCATCCGAAAGATATTTGGCCCTTGGCTGCTCAGGAGTTCGCTAATCCAGACGTTTAATTTTTTAACATCGATCGCGCCTTCAGCTACTAAGGCGATCGATCCGACAGTTTCATCGTGTACGTGAGCTTCTTCTCCCAGAAATTGGGGGTCGATTTCGAGAGCACGATCGAGATCGAAGGCATTAATTCCTAAGATACGATCTAAATCGATTTCGGAATTTTGTGTGCGATAGATTTTTGCCAGTGCATTAATCTGGCGAATTTTTGTTTCTAGAGTATCTAGCTCTTCAGTCGTCACTAAATCTACTTTATTTAATAAAATGCGATCGGCAAACGCAATCTGTTCGATCGCCTCATTCGCATCCCAATGTTGAGTGATATGTTTGGCATCAACGACCGTGATGACTGCATCTAGATGCGTCTGTTCCTGGACATCTTCATCGACAAAGAAAGTTTGGATTACGGGTGCGGGATCGGCTAATCCAGTCGTTTCAATGACTAATCGATCGAATTTATCCCGTCGCCGCATCAGATTGGCAATAATCCGAATCAGATCGCCACGCACGGTACAACAGATACAACCATTATTCATCTCGAACATCTCTTCATCGGCATCGACGATTAATTGATTGTCGATTCCAATTTCACCAAATTCATTGACGATTACAGCAATTTTCTGACCGTGCTCTTGAGTTAAAATTCGATTTAATAGGGTGGTTTTTCCAGCACCTAAATATCCAGTTAATACGGTAACTGGCACGGTAGTTAATATGGTTGAATCAGTCATTTTGTAGTTTCTCCCGATCGCCGATAATCAAACGCCGTTAATTGTGAAAAAAGAGAGGGTAGTAAATTACTCCCTCTCATATTTAGCCAACTACGAGTTCATTTATTACTCGATTTGTTTACACTCTGGCGGTTATTTTAGCTTCTTTAGAAGTTAAGCGTTCGTAAGTAGCTCTCATTTTGAGACCGACCATTACTTGGAATAAACCCGTACCGTTATTGGAACCAGGATATTCTTTATGTTGGAGCAGCAAGTGAGTCATTTCACCATGATGCTTGGTAGAGATATTGCTCAGGTGGCTCTCAATGTAACTTACTTGTTCGAGGGCACCTAATTGTCCGTCGAGTTCTAGTACGGAGACAGGATGGCCATAGTACATGTCGGGGCCGTAGAACATTTTGATGCCAGGGTACGGACACTCAAGTTTGCGTCCGCAAGGCCGCCAATCGATCGTCGAACCTTCATCAAACAGATAAACTGGAGCAAAGTCAGAGACACCTTCACGCTGGATCAAGCGCACGCGTAGGAGCTTGCTTTCTTTATCTTCGAGCAATTTAGTCGGTAGCACTTGGATGACTACATCAGCATGACCGCGTTGGGGTTCGATGTAGGCTTCAAAGTCTGGACGACGCGATTCGATCGCAGCCAAGACATCATCGTAGCTGTGACCGCGTTCCGCCATGTCGCGCTGAATTTTCCACGCGATTTTGACATCATCGGTAATATCTAGGTAGACGCTAAAGTCTAGCAATCCTCTGACTCTTTCATCGTAGAGCGGATGTAGCCCTTCGATTACAACAACATGATTGGGGGCGATTTTCTCAGGGGGGTCGATTAACCCGGTCTCATGATTGTAGATTGGCTTATCGATTGTCTCGCCGTTTTTGAGTGCTTTGATTTGTTCGTACATCAAATCGAAATTATTCGCACGCGGATCGAGTGCTGTGACTTTTTGCTCCTTCCGCTGGTATCGATCGAGACTGTGATAGTCGTCCAAACAGATTACCGTTACAAATTCTTTCCCAAATAAGTCGATAATCCGTTGTAAAAACGTTGACTTACCGCAGCCGGAATCTCCAGCAACGCCAATTAACACCACACGATCCACTTTGCCGACCATAGTTATCCTCTTATATCGAAATCTTTTGTAAGTATTAAGTTCTAGTTCTTTGAAATAAAATTTTACCTCAATCCGTCATCCTCATCGAACCAGCTACAGAATAATTTTCCATGTGCAACAGCATCGTTCCCGAAAAATCTGTTGCCTGGCCGATGCTGTTGCAATTATCGATTCTCTTTACAGAAAAGGCTACGCCAACGAATCGGGACATTGACATGATTGCCAAGAGAAAACCGTACATTATGTATTACGTCTTTATTCTTGCACCTGCAATCGCTGCGATCGGTTCTAGTTGGATCGAGGATGGGTGTTGGCGATCTAAAACTGTATCCAGCGAACATTATAGCTTCGATCGGGATCCGGAGATCGGGAGACCATCTGGATATTTGGCTCGATCGCGTTATGGGGATCTAGATACTCGCACCCACCCGATCGTGATTTCTGGTATTTAGTCGATTCGCACTTGTGCAATGGGGCACAGCTACGGTATTCTGGCTGGGATATGTTTATAAAATGAATGTTATCTGCTTTTTAGTTTTAGAACTGGCAGAGATCTCGATATTGTCATTTTTTGACAATCTGGAGTGACTTACAATTACAATGACACCTATTATTTGGGGTTCGGAGATATAAAATAGCAATGTACAATCCAAGTCTGAGCGGTAGTGCTGATAACTCAGCAGCTAACAATCGTATGTTCGTCTACGAAATCATCGGTTTGCGGGATGGATCGGCCGATCGATCCAATGATAAAATTCGGCGCAGCGGTAGTACCTTTATTACCGTTCCTTACCAGCGCATGAATCAAGAAATGCGGCGGATTGCTAAATTGGGCGGCAAAATTCTCAATATTCGGCCGTTGGCGGCTGCATCCGAACCGACTTCAGTTGCCAGTAGCCAAGCTGCTCCAGTCGAAACCGCAGCTACTACAGCACCAACAGCCAAGAAACATGCCGATGTACCAGTTAACATCTATCGTCCTAACGCTCCATTCGTTGGTAAATGTGTCTCCAACGATAACTTACTCGGCGAAGGCGGCATCGGGATGGTGCAGCATGTCAAATTCGATATTTCCGGTGGCGATCTAACCTACTTTGAAGGACAGAGTATCGGGATCGTACCACCCGGAACGGATGCTAAAGGCAAGCCCCAAAAACTGCGCCTTTATTCGATCGCATCCACTCGTCACGGTGATGATGTTGATGATAAAACTGTCTCGCTGTGCGTTCGCAAGCTAGAGTACAAAGACGAGAAAACTGGGAAAGAAGTTGAAGGCGTTTGTTCGACATTCATCTGTAATCTCAAGCCTGGTGATGATATCCAAATCACTGGCCCGACGGGGAAAGAAATGCTTCTTCCTGAAGATCCTGAAGCAACCGTCATCATGATGGCAACGGGAACTGGCATTGCACCTTTCCGCGCTTACCTCTGGCGGATGTTCAAAGACAACGAACGTCATGCCAATCCCGATTATCAATTTAAAGGACTAGCTTGGCTGGTGTTCGGGGTTGCGACCACTCCCAATGTGCTCTACAAAGGCGAACTCGAGGAGATTCAGGAAAAATATCCCGATAACTTCAAGCTTACCTACGCAATCAGCCGCGAACAGAAAAATGCTGATGGTGGCAAAATGTACATCCAAGATCGGATTGCCGAAAACGCCGACCAGCTCTGGTCGTTGATTCAGCAAGAAAAAACCCATGTTTATATCTGTGGTTTAAAAGGCATGGAAACAGGCATCGATGCGGCTCTAACTATGGCTGCGGCTAAATCTGACATAAAATGGGCGGATTACCGCAGTCAGATGAAACGATCCGGTCGCTGGCACGTAGAAACTTACTAATAGGTACTCGCTGTGCGCTTCGATCCTGTCGGAGCGACCGAAACACATGTGGAGGTGTCCTCCGCATGTGTTTCATTCAGAGGCTGCGCCTACGTCTAGAAAACTAACGTACAGAGCTACCGAATCTCGCCGATCGATTGCAACAAGATAGTGGATAGTGGATAGCAAAAAGGTCGGTGCTGACACGATTTCCAACATATAAGTTAGCAGAACTTTGAATAACTTAATCTAAATGTGGGAATAGATGTGTGTAAGTTAACTTTGACTGCTCTTGGCTATTTACTAGTCACTATTTAGTTATGGTAAAATTGCATACAGCAAACTGAAGAAAAACTAAGTCAAAGGATTGGAGCCATGTCGTCAGCAGTTGAAGTTACAGACGGTTCTTTTAAAGAGGATGTACTTGATAGTGAGATTCCAGTATTAGTCGATTTTTGGGCACCTTGGTGTGGGCCTTGCCGCATGGTAGGGCCAGTTGTAGATGAAATTGCCGCTCAGTATGAGGGCAAAATCAAAGTCTTCAAACTCAATACTGATAATAACCCTAATGTTGCCAGTCAGTATGGGATTCGGAGTATTCCGACATTAATGATTTTTAAGGGCGGTCAAAAAGTAGATACTGTAGTTGGCGCAGTTCCAAAAGCAACCCTCTCGAATACCCTCGAAAAGTATCTCTAAACTGCGATCGACATAGTTAATTTATTATTAGAATTACTAAATTTTAGAGAATTGGTGAATCTCTAGTCTCCACTCGATAAGACTGGACGATCGTCACCAAAACTCGATCGCTCGGTCACCCCATCTTGACTGTCTGCCGATGACTAGCAAGTTAGCGATAGCTAGATTGGCAAAATATTTTAGCCAAGTAAATATTATTTCCCCCTTGGGGGAGCGTCTCATGCTAACTCAGGCTGGAGGCGCTTTTCTTTCATGAATCGATAAAATAGTAAGTAGCAGCTGGACAATTATTTAGATGTCAAATATCGATGCTCTATCTAACCTCAAAAGCGATCTGATCGCCACGATCGACCGCTTGCCGAACATGAGTAATGGTAAGTGGATTCAGCGCGCTCTTGAGGCAATTTTACGGCTATCTGAGGCTGAGATCGATCGGTTAGACTGGAAGATTCTCAGTGCCTCAATCGGGGATATGGAGCGAGCATTTGAGGTCTTTCATCCCTATCGGCACGTCCGCAAGATTGCAGTATTTGGCTCGGCGCGTACTAGTCCAGCGGCTCCAGAGTATCGACTCGCGCATGATTTCGCGCAACTGATTACCGAGCAAGGGTTTATGACGATTACCGGAGCTGGCGGTGGCATCATGGCCGCCGCCAATGAAGGGGCTGGAGCAGAAAATTCATTTGGGTTAAACATCCAACTACCCTACGAGCAAGGTGCCAATCAATATATCGCTGGCGATCCAAAAGCGATCGCGTTCAAGTACTTTTTTACCCGCAAATTATTTTTCCTGCGGGAGAGCGATGCGGTAGTACTCTTTCCTGGCGGGTTCGGTACTCAGGATGAGGCCCTAGAAACGATGACGCTCTGCCAAACCGGTCGCTACGGCCCCGTACCGATGGTACTAGTCGATCGACCTGGCGGGACTTATTGGCGGGATTGGGATTTGTATTTACGCAAAAATCTCGCCGCACCAGGACTGATTAGTCCCGAGGATACGAGTTTGTATACGATGACCGATGATATTCATGTGGCAGCGGAGACGATTCGGACTTTTTACCGCGTCTATCACTCCAGTCGTTATGTCGATCGCGAATTCGTGATTCGATTGAAAGTAGCTATTTGCGATCGCGATTTAGAGTTACTCAATACTGAGTTTGGCGATTTGGCAGCTGGCGGTAAGATCGCCCGAACTCTCGCGCTACCTCAAGAGTTAGACGATCCGACTGTTGATTTACCTCGGATCGCATTTAAATTCGATCGCCGTGATTATGGACGGCTGTATCAGATGATAAATGCGCTCAATCAAATGAGTGAGGGTGTCTGTACCGATACTCATCCTGAGTCGAAATAACCAGCTCGCCGAATAGACCTAAAAACTAATCGGGTCGCTGAACTAGTCAGCGACCCGATTAATCTAATATGAGCGAGGAGGGATTCGAACCCCCGATCTTTTGGTTCGTAGCCAAATGCTTTATCCACTAAGCCACTCGCCCCAGTCCGTTCTTAACTATATCATACCTTTTTCAAATCGTGCAAAATTTTCCTCAAAATACTCAACCCAGCCAAAATTCCCAACTGACACACCTCACTGCCAGTGGCGAAGCCCAGATGGTGGATATTGCCGATAAAGCGATAACCAAGCGTACCGCAGTCGCTGGCGGGCAAGTCCGGATGTCTGTGAGTACGCTAGAGGCGATTCTGGCGGGTAATGCGCCCAAAGGTGATGCTTTAGGTACTGCGAGGATTGCAGGCATCATGGCAGCCAAGCAGACAGCCAATCTGATTCCGCTATGTCATCCGCTACCCTTAAGTAAGGTTGCTGTTGAATTAACACCCGATCGCGAGCTACCTGGCTTCCAAATTCTGGCAACGGTGACGATTAAAGCCGAGACAGGCGTAGAAATGGAAGCGCTCACAGCAGTATCGATCGCCGCGCTGACGCTATACGATATGGCTAAAGCATTAGAAAAGTCGATGCAGATCGAGAACATCCGGTTGATTAGTAAAACTGGGGGTAAGTCGGATTTTACGAACTCTGGTGGCTAGTGTCATTCGGGTTAAGGATATTGGCTTCGCTCCGGTACCACCGCCGATTGAAATCGGGGCTAACCCTGCGAAGTCCGCTGACGCGGATTGATTAACTAGTTCGCGTAGGCGGACTTCGCAGCACAAGCCGAGACTTCCAGTCTCCAGGCATCTCTTAACCCGAACTGACGTTAGCTAGGGATTTTGGATTATTACTTAGCAGTCTCTGTTCCCTTGTGCCATTCCACAGTGCTCGGCCGCCCATGCCGAACGCTTAGGGCGTAAAATAGTAGCGATCGCTTTCCCCATTCTCACTGTGAAAAAACGGGTTACTCTTACCTTCCCCAAACGTGCGATTCAGATGCCAGTGGCGTATCGGCTGGCCAAGGATTTTAACGTTGCGGCAAATATTCTGCGCGCGCAGGTAGCACCGAATCAGATTGGGAAGTTAGTTGTCGAATTATCTGGCGATATCGACGAGCTGGAGGCAGCGGTAGAGTGGATGCGATCGCAAGGCATTCAAGTATCGACAGCAAATAAGGAAATTTCGGTGGATGAAGATATTTGTGTCGATTGTGGGCTGTGTACGGGGGTGTGCCCAACGGAGGCATTGAATCTCGATCCGGAGACATTCCGACTAAATTTCACACGATCGCGCTGTATCGTCTGCGAGCAGTGCATTCCCACTTGTCCGGTGCAGGCGATTTCTACCAATCTGTGAATAGGGGGTAGGGAATAGGAGATAGAGATTAGTCAATCCATAATCCAAAATCGAATGTCTAATTTGAGGCGATCGGTTTATCATAAGAACAGAGAATATCAAGATTTATTAAGTATTTTGACGATTACGACCGATCGCGCTCATAACGATTTAATTACTCCTAGTTGGAATATGCTGACACCGATCTGGCAAGGCGATACTGAAGTAGTTAAAAGTGGTTTACCACACAGTCAGTTGCCACCAGCATGGCAAATGTTACTACTGGGGGATGGTTCGCCGACGCGGCATTTGCAACTACTAACGGGGGAACCGACCGAAGTAGATGTTATCGATATGTCCACGATCGGGATGGCTGAAGATAATGCTCCCAGCTCGTTACAAATGGTGCCAGGGCCGAGGGTGCGCCGTCAGGTGTGGCTACGGACGGCTTCGGGTCAGCGATTGGCTTATGCGACCTCCTGGTGGGAGGCGCGACATGTAGATGAGTATTTAGAAAATAAATCTTTGCCAATTTGGGCGAGTTTGGCGAAGCTACGGACGGAATTGTATCGGGATGTCCAGGGCATCTATTGTGGCGAGTCGCCCGCTTTGGCCGATGCTTTTGGTGAGCCGGAAACTTCTTTGTGGGGTCGTCACTATTTATTTTGGCATCACGGTAAGCCGTTGACGCTGATTTACGAAGTGTTTTCGCCTTATCTTCAGCGCCATTTGGGTCAGATTACCAGATAATTTCCATCCATAAAGGAACCGCCCAAAACACGGTTAAGTGTTTCAGGCGGAATGTGGTGTGAGGAGTGAACGGAAACATCAGCCTCCGTTATCTCAATTGTAACAGCACCATTAAGATTAGGTGTTAGGGATTAGCAGTGTTCGCCTGCCTTTGTTTCCCATCCAGAGCGCGCCAATCAGGGAAACAAGACAAGCAAAGCAACAAGACAGGAGTTAGGGATTAGGGGAAAATTAAGAAATTAATTAATTTACCGATCGCCATCACCGTAACCTTTCAAGCCGAGACCGAGATCTCGAAAAGCTGTTATTTACCCATCCCCAACTGTTGCGCTTTTTGGTAGACTTTACCTTCGGTCAGGAGCGAAGGGGCGATGACCACTTCGACTTGCTGCATTTCCTTAATTGTTTTGGCACCGAGCGTGCCCATACTAGTTTGAAGTGCGCCTAAGAGGTTGTGAGTCCCATCATCCAATTTGGCAGGGCCACGTAAGATCTGCTGCAAGCTGCCAGTCGTGCCGACTTTGATCCGCGTACCTCTGGGCAATACCGGGCTGGGAGTGGCCATCCCCCAATGGAAGCCGCGTCCGGGTGCTTCGGCAGCGCGGGCAAACGGCGAACCGATCATTACACCATCGGCACCGCAAGCGATACACTTACAAATGTCGCCACCAGTGACTAAGCCACCGTCGGCAATCACAGGGATATATTTACCCGTTTGCTTGAAAAACTCATCTCTTGCTGCCGCACAGTCAGCAACGGCAGTAGCTTGGGGTACGCCAACACCCAGTACTCCGCGCGAAGTACAAGCTGCACCTGGGCCGATTCCGACAAGGACTGCTGCTGCACCAGCTTGCATCAATTCGAGGGTAATATCATAGGTGACGCAATTACCCAAAATCACAGGCATGGGCATTTCCTGACAGAATTTAGCTAGATTCAGCGGTTGGATGCCATCGGGAGCGAGAAATTCAGTCGAGACAACGGTAGCCTGGATAAAGAATAGATCGGCACCAGCTTTAGCGACGGCATCGCCAAATCTCACCGCACCTGCGGGTGTAGCACTAACTGCGGCAATTCCTCCGCCTGCTTTGATTTCAGCAATTCGGCGTTCGATCAATTCTGGCTTAATCGGCTCGGCATAGAGTTCCTGCATTAGGGTGACAAATCCATCATTGCCTACAGCCGCAATCCGATCGAGAATCGGGTTGGGATCGTCATAGCGTGTTTGAATCCCTTCCAAGTTGAGTACGCCGAGCGCGCCGAGTTTTGACAACTCGATCGCCATACGGACATCGATTACCCCATCCATTGCACTGGCAATAATCGGGATCTCGCGTTTTACTCCACCAATTTGCCAGCTAGTATCTGCCAAACTGGGATCTAGTGTTCTCCCGCTAGGCACTAGGGCTATTTCGTCAAACCCGTAGGCTCTCCGTGCTGTCTTCCCTTTCCCAATTTGAATATCCACGATCGCTCCGACCTTCTTCCACAAAACGTATTTAAGTAAGCCTAACAAATAGACCGCAACATTTGTTTACTTTTTTACAGATTTTTTTTGGGGATCGTGGGTTAGGGGATCGAGTTGAGGGGTTAGGGCAGAGCAATTTAGTGGTTAGTGGCTGGTAAGTAGAGCCTAGAATCGTTTGGTTATAGTTGCTCTAGACATTTATAACGATCGACATGACGTGCTGAAAACGAATTTTTGCTGCGCCTGAGCTAGTTCTCCTAATTTCAGCACTAAATTATGATTGACTATTTGCCATCTCGAAAGCGATCGGGATTCAATTTGCCCAGCCCACTATCCTTAGTATTAGTATTGTTCGGACGCAGTTGTGTCGCGGTACCGCCATCTTGGGTCGATAAAAATGGGCGCAAGTCGATACTGTCTTTGGTTTGGAACGAACGTGTTGCCGTTGCCCCAGTAGTGCCGTCAGTGGTGCCAATCCCTGGTAGTCTATTTCCCAAAATCTTACTCAGACCATTATTATTCCCTTCGGCGAAGGTAGTGACCCCAGTAGTCTGTTGCCCACTATCTGCGAGCGTGAGATTGCGAAATACCGCATCTCTAGTAGCGATCGCATCTTTGCCTGTGGGTACTGTAAAGACAATCCGACACTCGCCATTTTTTTCGGTGGTGACACAGACGATATCATACTGATTTTTGAGATCTGTCCGCAGTTCCTTAAGTCCATCGCGACGGTACTCCTCAAGGCGACGGGCGATTTCGGTACAACGTTTGGCGGCATTCCAATTGCTACCCATCGTACTGGGAACCGCCCACGGATACCGATCTCCAGGTCGATCGATTGGATGATAAGTAACGGTATACTGGCTAGCGATCGATTCACACATAAATCGAGCTTGAGTGCCACCGGATGGGACGCTAGTTTTGGGTGTCGGTGGGCCATATTGCGCCCCCACACTTCCAGCTGTTAGGACGGCACCTAAGATGGCCCAACTCCAGATGTTTAGATATTTATACATACGGCTAATTGCAAGGTGGTGTGAGGGATTGGAGCTGATAAAGTAGCAGATCTGCTTGGCTGTGATGACCGTAGATCGATGGGGAAAGTTCCGAGAATATTAAGGAGTAAAAACCGCCCGATTGAGTCTATTATCGCGCTGGCAACTGCTAAAACTCGAACCGATCGCTCCGCTAAAATTAACTCGTTCTTGCCAAATTTCCCGCCGAGCGTTCGGGTCAGATCTACTTACTAGGGAGAGTTTGAAGTCGAAAATATCGCCAACATCTGCCAAAATCAATCATCAAATGGTATACAAAATCTATACCAAATGAATTGGTGTACATGCTGATGTTAGCGGCATATTTTAGCGGTTATCGGTCGGCAGTGGAAATTGGCATTTTAATATTTTCCTTGGCTGTGGCAGCATCCTGTCGGCGATCGGCGATCGATTCGAGTATCACCTATAATGTCATTGGATAATTATTTGTGAGTTATTTCGATCGATAACATCGTGTCAAATTGAAGTAATATATTGTTCAGATCGATGACTGTCTGGAAGAATCTAACCAAAAAATAGCAGACAAACAACTAGATCTTATCTGTCACAATCGGTGATTCTCAAGCGGTAGCAATCGTTCCCACTCGCTGGTGGCGATTTAATCTTCCGCTGACGACCGATAACCGATTCCAAAGTCGTTCATGGTGTATTAGGTGAACTGTGCGAATTCCGCTTGATTATTATCAAATTTTGGCGATAACCGAGAGCAATCTGTCGGAGCTAGAGCAGGCGTATCGAGATCGCCTACTGCAATTGCCGAGACAAGGATACTCAGATGCCGCGATCGAATCTCGCAAACAACTCATTACCGTTGCCTATGGGGTGTTGAGCGATCCGCACCAACGCCAACTGTATGCAGCAAACCCAACATCCTCAGTGATAATGGCAGCTAACGCTGGCTCGACGCATGAAAGTACTGCACCAGCAACCTTCGATCGCCGTCCCGAGCTAGAAATTGCGCCAGAACACTTTTTGGGTGGGCTGTTAATCCTGTTCGAGCGGGGTGAATACGAAGAAATTAACAGCATTTGCATGCCATATTTGGGCAACAACGGGCGCAATAGCAATAGCGGGAGCCTCCATCCGCATGTGCCCATACAGTTGACTCCTAGTGGCAATCTTCGCACGTCAGAACCGATGGTTCATGTCGAGTCAGCCGCCATCAATAAGTTTAAACGCACCCCAGCAGGCGATCGGGTGATTCCGCTCAAGCCAGATATCGTGCTGACGATGATCTTTTCATTTTTGGAACTGGGAGATCGGGAATGGCGAGATTCTTGTTTTGAAGCAGCAACGATCCACTTTGAAACCGCCCAAAAGATTTTGGTTCAGGAAGATTTATTTCCGCAGATTCAAGGACAAATCGATCGGCGGCTCGATCGCTTACGGCCTTACCGCGTCTCCTCTTTAGTTGCACTACCGCTCGAACAATACGAGCGACGACGGCAGGGAATTCAGTTTTTAGAAGAACTATTGGAATGCGCCTGTACGAACGAAGTACTATGCCAAGAGCGATTTGGACTCAATAGCGATCGGACGATCCAATTCATTCACGAAACGCTGCCGCAGCTAACGGCTGCCGAACAACGCAATCTCTTCAGTCAGGTCGCGAGAGATTCCTACCAGTTGGGTACCAGTGCCTTGAATGTTATGCAATTGGCCTGTACCTATCTCCACGTTCACGCACTGGTCGCGCAAGGTTTTGCCTATCGCAATCCGCAATCGATCTACACCGCCCAACAAATTCTACAATATCGACTCAGCCAAAGACTAGATGTCACGATCGAGCAAGCGATCTGCGCCTTATTGCTCGGCCAAACTGAAGAAGCCCAATGCATCCTCGACGCTGCCGCAGAATCAGCCGCATTGTTAGTCATTCGCCAGCAATCTCAAGGACTCACCGATTTACTCCGAGGATTGTGCTGGTACATCGAATCTTGGTTAAAAGAAGAAGTGTTTCCCTGTTTCCGCGATACGATCGAGAGCGACCCATCGATCGATGCTTACTTTGAAGATCGAGACGTTCAAGATTTTGCCGAACGCGTGCCTGCCGCCGATAGTAATATTTCTGGCTGGGCGACATCCGGGCCTAAATTGATCGATGTGCCAGCATCTGGCGATCTCTCTGGCTATGCTAACGAAGTAGCAGCGCCACAATTGAATCCTAGATCGATGACACCAGCCAATAGTCGCTCTGGCAGCCTCAATACAGCTTGGCAATCGTCGCAAGATCGGCTGGGTAGCGGTCGAGTCGCTCCAGCAATGCGGGTCGAACAGCCACTCACAGCACCAGTCCCCGCACCCATCCCGACTGCAAGTGAGGTTGAGAGTATCGCCGATGGCAACAAGTTAATTCATTTAGAACACGAACGCCAACGCCGTCGCCCCTCAATGCCGACAGCCAGGACGATCGATGGTCAGTTTGAGGCAGGAGCGATTGAGGACGATCGCTATCAAGCCCCGATTGTACCCGCAGCTACCAGTCAATTAGTGCCCACACCGAAAGCACGACCGACGGGAAAGATGGTGCGCTCGAGGAGATTGCGGCGAAAGCCTAACATTCCTCGGATTTTGCTCGTCGGTACGGGTGGGATTGCTTGCTTGTGGGGAGTCGTCTGGTTGGTAAACGCCATGTTACGTGGATTGGCAGATCCGTCACCGATTCCGAGTACGATTACAACTTATGCTTCCAGTCCGGTGCTGCCGACTCCAGCGCTAGAAGCAAGCCGTCCAGACCCACAACCATTGCCCAAGACTCCAAGTGGAGCCTTGAGTGCCGATCTTGCCAAACAAACCGTGTCCAAGTGGTTGAGCGCCAAAGCCAGCTCTTTAAGCCAAAGCTATCAAACCGATCGCTTAAAAGACATTCTGGTCGAACCCGCGCTATCTACCGCACTCGATCGTGCCCAAACAGCCAAGGCAGATGGAGTTTACTGGCAATATACGCATCCGAAAGTAGTCATCGAGCCGCTGCCACAGATCGACCCCGCCGCAAAAACTGCCACGATCGAGGCTAAAGTCACCGAAGATGCCAAATATTTTGAGAACTCACGCTTGAATCCCAGTCGTTCGTATGCCAAGACATTACTAGTTGAGTACAATCTCGTCCGTCAAGACGATCGCTGGTACGTCAAGGACATGGCTGTGATTAAAACCCTCGCTGGTGGCTAGTTGGTAGCTGCACTAGCGCCTATGCTCTACTTGTTATTTCTGAAGCGCGATGCTCCCCACGTATGAGTCCTACCGCCGAACTAATCCGTTGGCGGATGCGCTCGGACAGTTTGTCATAATTTAATGTAAATATTAATTTACTCCGCCTAGATTGTCATACATAGATTACACGATCGATCCACTCGTCCGAGCTTACACTCCATTAATTTGTTGGACGGGCTTAGGCATCCTATCTGTTAAATTTCTGCCCTCCTCTTTTGCATATTGGTTGGGGCGGAGTCTCTATTGGGTGGGAGTACCGATCGAGATTTTCTCGCTAGCACGGCAAACGACCTTCGACGAACGCGCTCGCCTAGCGCCGACGATTACGATCGCGTCGTTGTTCTTAGGTTTAGCATTAGGTTGGTTGAGTCTTCAGATCTGTCAGCGGCTCCAACCTGACTCACCACCCCCATCACCCAAAGTCAAAGGGAGCTTGATGCTCAGTTCGATGCTGGGCAATACCGGATTTGTGGGACTGGCGATCGTACCATTTTTTGTTTCGGCAACGGATTTGAGTTGGGCAGTGCTGTATAGCGTTACCCAAAATGTGTTTGGTACGTATGGATTGGGAGTACTAGTCTCTAGTTACTATGGTCGTCAAGGTACTGCGACTAATAATTGGTGGATGCAGTTCAAAGATTTGCTGTCTGTGCCCTCGCTGTGGGGATTTGCGCTAGGTTCGCTGACACGGAGTGTAAAAATCCCTGAAGTAGTAGAATCAGGTCTTCACGCCTCGATTTGGGTAGTTATTCCCGGTGCATTTATTTTGATGGGCATCCGGCTGAGCCAGATTCAGGGCTGGCAAAGTCTCAAACTCGCGCTGATTCCAGCCATTCTCAAAACGATCGTCATGCCTACTATTGTCGGGATTGCCATCTCGATGCTGGGGATAACTGGCGATCCACGGTTGGGGTTGGTATTAATGTCGGCGATGCCTTGTGCTTTTGCTGGATTGATTCTCTCAGAAGAATATAATCTCGATCGCAATCTCGTCGCTAGTAGTATTATCGTTAGTACGTTAATTTTTCTAGTAATGATTCCCGTTTGGCTGTATTTTTATTAGGCAGCGTTAACCGAGCTAAGAAAATACCAGAGGGGACTCTTTTTAAAAACCAAATTAACTGAAGATCGCACTGCTTATTTGAGTCAATTTTCGATCTACCTCTGCAAGGAAATAATCATGATGTCGGCCCGGTAGAGTGATTAAAGGCGTTGCTGAATTCAGGTATGAAATGCACAAACAATTTTTGTAGGGGTATTACTCCTACAAGAAAATTCTACCCCGATTCAACAATGCCTGATTAAAGTCGATCGCTCCGAACAGCTGCGATTACAAGCCACCAAACCATTCATACCCAAGATCTTCCCAATATCCGCGTTTGGGTAATAATTGACTGGTTACTACTATCTCCGTCACCCATTTGCTCTGTTTATAGCCTAACTTAATCGGCGCAGCCAATCGCAACGGCGCACCATTTTCTGGCGGCAAAGGTCGGCCATTCATTTGATAAGCTAATAGAGTTTGTGGATGTAAAGCCGAAGCTAAATCCCAACTTTCATAATAACCATCGGCAGATTTAAAATAGACATATTTAGCACTCGGGTTGAGTTGTGCCAAAGTCAATAAATCCCGCAAGCGAATACCACCCCACTGCACGATTGCCGCCCATCCTTCCACGCAAACATGCCGGATCACCATTGATGCAAATGGGAGCGATTGCAGATCGGCAACACTCAAACTTAAGTTTTTAGTAACTTCCCCAGTAAGTTGTAATCGAAAATTTGCTAGATCGATCGCGGGTGTCCCTTTAAAACTATTTACAATCAATCGATCGGGTTCGATTGCACTTAGCGGAAATTCTGGCGTTGGCTGTTGTGATAATAATAATGCCTCAACCCCTTCATTAACGGGCATGGAAAGCCGCCCGATCGGGTCATAAAGCAGCGTTCCCGCAACATTGACTAGTAAACCAGCCCCTAGCCATTGCAAGAGCTGACGGCGCGAAATTTGCCCCGATGCTGGTAATTCTTCGTTCGTACTCATCTCGGCACTCCAATCTCAAATTCAGATCGATACACTTTAGATCTCTGCACTATTTTCGATCGCTAGAAATGCAGTAGCGATTTTACTTTCGCCGATCCCTAACGCCAGCGTGGAGTGCAGCAGCGTAAATAACACCACGAGCGGAACGGTCATAAAATGCGCGGTGCGTAATGCTTGCCAATCGCCGAATAAAGACGACAACCAATAAAATTGCACTGGCTGATACATGGCTAAGCCGCTAGCGATCGCCAGTAGTAGAATCGGGATGATACTGGTATAAACGATCCGATGCCAAGCATAGCGTCTGCGCTTGGTATTTTGGCTGGCTTGTAGGGCTTTAAGATCTTTCCCCGTCACAAATCGATCGCGCCATCGTTGCGTTGCCAAAATATAAATTCCATATGCTAGGAGATTTAAGCCATAAATCCACATGAATGCAAAATGCCAATTGCGTCCCCCAGCCAACCACCCCCCGAGCGTAAACAGCCACGGGATCTGTAGACCTTCGCGTCCGCCAAATACCGGATTGGCATTATAAATTTGCAAGCCACTGGTCATCATGCCAAACAGACTGAGGATATTCAGCCAATGAATCAACCGCACGACAATCGGCTGTCCTGCGGTTTTTTTGCCAGTTGTCGATCGCAGTTCAATAGACATCTTGCAGTTGCTGAAGAGAATGGTTGATAAAAATCTGTAATTTTTAGATGAACTGCTTGGCAATCGCCTCAGTTTTTGCTGCCATAATCAGATCGTTCTGATGCAAGCCACCGATCGTATGCGTCCACCAGGTGACAGTAACCTTGCCCCATTCAGTGAGGATCGCGGGATGATGTTGTTCGGCTTCGGCTAAGTCGCCAACCGCATTGGTAAAGGAGATCGCGGTTTTAAAATCTTTGAATTTGAATAAGCGTTCGAGCCGTTGTTCGCCATTGACTTCGTACGGGCACCAGTCTGGAATTTGCGGTTGGAAAGCAGCGAGTTCGGCTGGCGTAATGGCGATTTCGCCACCATGACAAGGAATGCATGTCTGGGCTACTAGATCTGTCATCGTTAAAATCTCCACTTAAACTAGCAATATTCCCACTATTAGCAGGGTAAGTCGATCGATCTGGCAAAACTCTCGATCGTGCTCAAATATTCGATGTGACTACCCTAGATAACCTTAGTTTAAATCTTTCCTGTAGCTGTAGGTGGAGCCGTTGGTGTTGCTTTTGCGGTGGGAGCCTCTGCGGGGATCGAGGCTAATTCGAGCAGTTCGGGAATCGTTGCAAACGTATAACCTTGAGCGCGAAGTTGAGCGATCATTTCTGGTAAAGCTTTGGCGGTATTGTCATGGTTGCCACCACCATCATGCATCAAGACGATGCCCCCAGGAGTTGCTTGGGAGACTACGGTCTTAATCATCGCGGCTGGTGAAGGACGATGGGGATGACTATCATTAGAATCTACCGACCACATCACCACCGACTGTTTCTTGCTCTGAGCATAGGATACCAACCCATTAGTTAAGACACCACCAGGCGGTCTGAAATACGCAGTCTCCACATTCAGAACTTCTTTGATAATTTTGGCCGTGTCCTCAATTTCACGTTGAGCGACTAGTGGACTCATCTTATTATACCAGTGATGGAGGGTATGATTGGCGATCGCATGTCCGTCTGCAAGCACTTTTTTCCCGATTTCTGGATAAGATTTCAAAGGTTGTCCGATCGTAAAGAAAGTAGCTTTGATTTTTTCTTTCTTTAGCGTTGCTAAAATCTTTTCAGTGGTTTCAGGCCACGGGCCATCATCAAATGTCAGCGCGATTACTTTTTCATTACTGGGTAAAGTTGCTTCTTTGATCGTCTTGGCTTGGAAATTTTTGGGCACATCAAAATTGAGCGGAATCGAACTCACGATGTCCTGGGCGACATCGACTGTCTGAGCCACACCCGTCTTGGCAACTAAGGCATCCGCAGTGACACTACCCAAAATAGTATGTAACATTACGAATATCGCACAGGATATAGCGGCGATCGCTATCCACAAGAATTTTCCTGGTAGTAAATGTTGAATGCGATTTTGATGCTTGTCCATAGCCGATTTAGTGACTCCTCAATATCTGTACGTGATTTAATTTGGATCGATCTGACAGCACCAGCAATCCTACTCTACTTTCTTCAACAGCGATCGCCTAAATTTCAGAGAGTAGTCGAACTTGTTGGAAGTAAATTCCGTAGTATAGATTGCTTTTTATACTTAAATTGCTTCTAAATTGTTAAATAGCTGATTTTATCGATCGAGGATTGTTAGCATAGTTGAATCAGCGCGAATCAGCCAGCTCGATCGGTCTTTAATCCTCATGCCCGCAAAATTAGAGAGTTAGATTAATCTAGATGACTAACCTGCAAGTATCAAGCCAGCAAGTTTCCATCCACAGTGGAACGGAGCAGATCTCAGCCTATCTTGCCACACCAAGCGCTTCTGGTCAATTTCCTGGCATTATTGTCATCCAAGAAGTATTTGGAGTCAATGCTTACATTCGTGCCGTCACCGAACGGATTGCGCGGATGGGCTATGTTGCCATCGCTCCAGCGATATTCGATCGTCAGGCCCCAGGTCTCGATCTCGGCTATACGCCAACTGAGCTAGAATTAGGACGTAATTATGCCGGGAAAACTACTGCCGCAGACTTACTCTCAGACATACGCGGTTCGATCGAATACCTCCGGAGTTTACCGCAAGTCAAGCCAGATTTTGGCTGTATCGGTTTCTGCTTCGGCGGACACGTCGCATATCTCGCAGCGACATTGCCCGACATTCAGGTGACAGCATCTTTCTACGGTAGCAGAATTACAACCTTTACTCCTGGGGGTGGGGAGCCAACAGTGAGTAAAACAGGCTCGATCGCGGGTACGATGTATATGTTCTTTGGTCTGGACGATGCGAGTATCCCGCCCGAACAGGTGGCACAGATCGACACCGCACTGACCGAACATCACGTTCCCCATCACATCTGGCAATATCCAGATGCCGGACATGGTTTCGCCTGTGACTTGCGCGATAGCTATAATCCCACGGCTACTGCTGATGCTTGGCAACACGTCAAAGAACTATTTCAGAAACTAGCTACTAGCAACTAGACTAGCCACTTTTTACTATTCACTATTCACGATCCACTAAATGAGTACCACCAAAACATCCTCAGCCGAAATCTTCTCGATGGATGACTTTGCTAAAGCTTTAGATGCTGAAGCAGTTAGCTTTGAGGTCGGCAATCTAGTACGGGGGAAAATTCATAGTTATGATAGCGATGGAGTCTATGTAGACATTAACGGTAAATCCCTCGCGTTTGTTCCGGCGGCTGAAGTTGCCGCAGATGAATCGGCAGATCTTTCAGCATTATTACCAATTGGTGACGAACAAGAATTCTTAATCGTTCGCGAACAAAATGCGGATGGACAAGTTACCCTATCCAAGCGGCAATTACAGGTAAAATATGCCTGGAATCAAGTTGGCGAAATCCAAAGTAATAAAGAATCGATCCAAGTCAAGGTAACTGGTGTTAACAAAGGTGGTGTAACGGTTAGCTTCCAAGGTATTCGCGGCTTTATTCCGCGATCGCAATTAGTCGAACGCGACCATGCATCTTTAGTTGGCACGAGTATTTCCGCCGTAATTATCGAAGCCAATCAAGAAACTAACAAATTAGTTTTCTCACAACGTCAAGCATCGCGCAGTGCCAACTTCGCTCAACTCGAACAGGGTCAATTAATTACTGGGATGGTCGTCGGCCTAAAACCCTTTGGTGCCTTTGTCGAATTTGATGGCAATACTGGCTTGATTTATATCAAACAAATCAGTCAAAATCGGGTTGAAGATTGTACGAAACTATTTACGATCGGGCAAGAGATCAAAGCGATGATTATCGAGCTAGACGAGCCAAATGGCAAAATTTCACTATCTACTCGAGTATTGGAAAATCATCCTGGTGAGATGCTCGAACATATGGCTGAAGTAATGGCAACAGCAGAAGAAAGAAGCGAAAAAGCTGCCAAGAAATTATTTGGTAATTAAGTCTTTTTAACCCGCTGCTCATATATCGACTCTGTTTACTACAGACTATGGTTGTCTAACAGCGGGTTTAACTTTGACTCGAACGTTCATAAATATCGACAGATGCCTCGTCCTAACTATGGTAATGCCGTCAAACAACGTGCCAGCCAGTTTTTTACTGTCTTGGTGGATTTTGCCAATGATGAATTAGACATCGAAGAGCGCCATTTAGACAACTTACAGCGCGATATCCAGTTGCATTGGCAAACTGACAAGCGATGTGTGGTGCGGACAAAGGTAAGATATTTAGAAAATCTTACTCGCTTATCTGGGAGCGTAATTACTGGCGAACAGATCAAAGAATCGATTAAATGTCTGACCGATTTTCTGGGAATTATTGAAGATAATCGCCCTAGCAAAGGTGGCTCGGAAACTTGGCATTTCACCCTCAATTTATGGTACGACAGATTCGATCGATCTGCCAATCTTCAAAGATTCGATACCGAATGGGAGCAGAGGAGATCGCCTCGAAATTTAGTGGTTGCTGAAAATCGTCAATCGATCTGCGAAAAAAGTCTAACAACCGATCGATGGCTCGAGCTAGTTCGATCGAGTTTGACCGATCGACAGTATCAGCGGATTACCACCAATCCACTGATGATCGGGGAAGAACTTAAATTTAGCCTGGAAGAGGTCTATGTGCCGCTGGGCTTGATGGAAAGACAGCAACCGACTGTTTTTGACGTGCGAGACGATCGCGCTGATGAAGGAGAAGCAATCGGTGAAAGTACGTTGCCCGATGTCGATCGATTGTTGGCACAATTAGTCGCTAATCCCGCACCCAATCGGATTGGCATTATCGGCGAACCTGGTTCGGGGAAAACTACTTGTCTGCAAAGATTGGCAGCAGGATTACTCGATCTGAAATTACTACCGATTTGGATTTCGCTGGCCGATCTTCAGGGGGAAACTTTAGAAAATTACCTCTTACAAGACTGGCTCAAGACAGCGACTAGAAAGATAACAGTCGATCCGCAGCTCCAGCAAGATTTTGTCGCTCAATGCGATCGCGGTAATGTGTGGTTGCTATTAGATGCTGTCGATGAAATGGCCATTGATGCGAGTATTTCGTTAGCAACTTTATCCCGGCAATTGCGTGGCTGGGTAGGTACGGCGCATATCATTTTGACATGTCGATCGAATGTCTGGGATAGCGGTAAAAATGCCCTAGAAAATTTTACTACTTATCGCAATCTCAGCTTGAGTCACGGCTATACTCATCCGCAAAATCAGGTGCGTCAATTTATTCAGGGGTGGTTTCGCGAGCGTCCCAACTTAGGAGATAATCTCGCGATCGAACTCGCCCAACCTCAATATCAAAGGTTGCGAGATGCGATTAAAAATCCCTTGCGGTTGGCATTACTATGTCGATCGTGGCTATTAACACAGGGTAAATTACCGAGTACCAAATCTAATCTATATCAACAATTTACCGAGACTATTTATGAATGGAAACAAGATCGATTTCCCACAACTTTAGCTCAACGCCAACAGTTAAATCGAGCATTGAGTCAACTTGCGCTCCATGCGATCGAAATCGATCGGATCCGTTTTCGGTTACCTCACGATCTCGTCCTGGAGATCCTCGAGCCAGATTTACTCGAACTCGCACTCCAATTAGGATGGCTGAATCGGGTTGGGATTGCAGTGGCTACTGGAGCGAAGATTTATGCGTTTTATCACCCCACTTTTCAAGAATATTTTGCCGCCCGAGCGATAACCGATTGGCATTATTTTTTGCCATCGCGTAATCCGATCGATACACCCATTTTTAATCCGTATTGGCATGAAACAATTTTGTTCTGGTTTGGCAGAACGGATGTGGCGATCGAGGAAAAAGAAGCTTGTATTCGCGCTCTAATTAACTTTAATATCGATCGGGGAAAGTTCTATTATTATCGAGCTTACTTTATCGCAGCAGCGGCAATTGCCGAATTTCCGGAATCTGTAGATACTCAAGAGATTGTCGATCGCTTATTAGAGTGGCGATTTGCCACCTTTATTCCCGAGCAAAATTCCTGGCAATATTATCCAACACCAGTTCAAGATGGTGCGCGATTGGTACTCCGCCAAACCGATCGAGTTGCCGCAATTTCTGGCTTAGAAAGATTTCTCCGCACTGTCAAAAATCCGTTCTTGCGTTGGCAAGCCGCGCACAGTTTGGGCAAAGTCTTCGATCCGGGAAATCAGCTGGCGATCGAGGTCTTAATCGACTCATTAGCATCAGTCGATCGTAACGATCTGGCGATTAAAATTTGCGAATCATTGGTAAAAATCGATCCTCAACCCAATCGCATCGCGATTGGGTTGCTCACTTTAATTATTCAGACAGGAGAACGCGAGTCGATTCAACGGAAAGCTGCTTTTACGTTAGGTAAATTATTAGTAGAAAATTTACAGCACGATGAAAACAATCCGCTATTATCGCTGGTAATCGAGACACTCGTCCGGACGATCGAATCTTCACCAGAGCGCGCCAATCGAATTGCGGCCTTAGCTAATCTCCGGCAGATCGCGCCGACTCATCCTGTAGCCCAACAGCAACTTGCCAGCGAGCGGACACCACCGAGTAGTTCTCGCCACCGGCGTAAAAAAGTAGCTCGCGAGCGAAATATTAGTATTGCGATCGCTGAACTCGAACAAAAATTAGCAACTGTAAATAATGCCGAATCCCAACGTCGTTATGCATATCAACTCGGTAAATTTCAACCCGGACATCCGGTAGCGGTGGATGCTTTATTACAATTGATGTCATCTCCCCAGCCGTCAAGTTTTTACAAACGCACGGGCGAGTATCTTAGAGAAATAGTCCTAGACGAACAATTGGCACTGGTAATTACGACATTGAAAGATGCTGCAACAGCAGTGGAACATGGCGATCGAGCGACCTCGACCTTAGAATGTTACAAGCTACTCTGGTATTGCGCCGAGCGATTGCCCTATCAAGCGTTCGGTCAAATTTGGATGTAATCATCCGACTTTCCTATTTACCAATGTCCGGCGATCGCCGATAATTGGGGACTAATTGTAAAAATCACAACACAAGCGGCAGAACAGAAGATACATGGGAGTGATTTGGGAAATCGATTTTTACTCACGCCCCCTGGTTGATGAGCGACAGAAGAAGGTTTGGGAGTTATTGGTGTGTGAAAGTCCATCGACTACCCAACAATCAGCTACCGAGCTATTTCGCTACTCACAGTATTGTCCGAGCGATCGTGTAAATTCGCTGTGGTTGGGCGAAGCCTTACAAGCAGCAATGGCAGCAGCCAACCAATCCCCCCAGCGGATTCGCTTCTTTCGCCAGCAGATGAATAATATGATTACCAAAGCTTGTAAAGATATCGGCATTCCGTCAGCGGCAAGTCGGCGCACGATCGCGGTTCAGCAATGGTTAGACGAGCGAATGAGCCAAGTTTACCCCCAGCAGCCAAACTATCAACCGACGAACAATCCCTCGGTGCAAATGTTTTCCGATCCGCCACAACCTTTGCCCGAAGCGCTGATCGGCGAAAAGTGGGCGTTTGTGAATCTGGCAGCCAGTCAGTTTGCGGAGATGAGCGATTGGCAAATCGGTTTTGGAGACGCGTTTCCGCTAGCAATGGTGGGAGTGACTCCAGAGATGCAAATTCCTGGCTTGATTTTATATTCGGGTCGAGCCGTACCGATGGCAGCCTGGATGTCCGGAGTGGAGATAGTCTCAGTCCGCTATCAACCCGCGCCCAAGTCTACGCTATTACTAGAAACAGGCGCTACTGACAGCTGGATTTTGGCGCGGCTAGATGGTACCACCCAGCAAGAAGCCGCTCGATTTGAGTCGGGCAAATCCCAAGCTCGTGGAGTCCATTTCATCGCCGTTCAAGATAACCCTGAGACTGAAGAGTTTGCAGGATTTTGGCTCTTGCACGAACCAAATAATTAAGGCCGATCTGACATCCCCCAACGCCTGTCTTGTCGCTTTTTCGATCGGGGACAACCAGCCAGAGCAGGGTGGACATTGCCCACAGACAGGTTCGAGCCAGTCGTGCTCTCAGCAGTATCCCTTGTTTGTCACTCTGGAAGCTCTAAAATCACACTCGATCGATAGAACCAGCCTTGCTCGATCGATCGGCAGATCGGTTGCTAACAGTTCCAATTTTCACACTCCCCAATTCTAAAATGTTAGAAAATACGACCCAAAACCCAACCGAGAAACTAATCAGAGAGATTTACTAATTTCACACCTTAGCGAGAGTGACAAATGAGGGGTCTAGCGGTTCCCAATCGAATGAGGTACAGTTACTAGCCACTGTCTCAATGCGCTAAAGCCTCGGGGAACCCGTAGACGAGCGAAACGAGGCGTGTCGAAGACGGAGCGCACATCGCTAGAACAAAGCCAGTAGGGTGGGCACTGCCCACCGATATGTGTGAGCTTATTATTATGTCACGAGTATTCTGTGTCGCACCGTTGAATGATGGCTAGGAAACAGTAAATAGCAAAATTAGTTGAGTATGACAATATCGATATTTAGAAGCTTGAGATAGCCGCCAATCCAGCTGTGGGCAGTGCCCACCCTACCGAATTATTTTCACCTAAACCCTAAACTCCAATCCCCCATCGCCCAATGGACATCGCCGAACAACTTTTAGATCTAGCGAATAAAGCAGGAGCCGAAGCCGCCGAGGTTTACCAAGCCAAATCCTTATCCCGTCCGGTTTTCTTTGAAGCCAATCGGCTCAAGCAATTGGAATCAGCACAGAGCGAAGGGATTGCGTTACGGTTGTGGAAAGATGGTAAACCAGGATTGGCAGTCGCCTATGGCGAGGTGGAGCCACAAGTATTGGTGGCCAAAAGTATCGAATTGTCCCAGCTCAACGAGCCAGAAATCCCGGAATTGAACGGTGCGAATCAGCATGTCTACCCAGATTTGGGGCAGACGATTCCGACTGAGGAACTGTTAGTAATGGGCAAACACGCGATCGAAGTAGTGCGATCCGAATTTCCCGACGTGCTCTGTAGCAGTCAATGGGACTGCGATATCGAAACCACCAGATTGGTAAATAGTCTGGGGTTGGATTGTAGCTATACCGATACCACCCTCAGCGGTTATCTCGCTGTCGAATGGGTACGCGGCGACGATCTCTTGAGCGTTGGCGATGGGCAAACTCAGCGTGGCGAACTAAATCCCGATCGCATCGCGCAGAGCGTCATCAAACGGCTTCAGTGGGCGCGCAAGAATGTCAAGCCACCGACGGGCAAAGTACCCGTGCTATTTACTGCCAAAGCCGCCGATATGCTGTGGGAAACCGTGCAAGCGGCACTCAATGGCAAACAAGTGATTGAAGGGGCTTCACCGTGGAGCGACAGATTAGGTCAAACCGTCATTTCACCCCTACTCACGCTCGCTCAAGAGCCACATCAGGGGCCATTTAGCTGCCCCTTTGATGATGAAGGTTCGCCAACGCGAGCGTTGACGTTGATTCAGGCAGGCAAACTTAAGTTATTTTATGCCGATCGCACGATCGGACAGTTGCTCGGCTCCGGTTCGACTGGCAATGGCTTTCGATCGGGTTTGGGCAGCTATCCGACACCTGGATTGGTCAACCTCACGGTATCACCTGGTACTTTGAGCTTTAATGAATTAGTCAAACATCTAGACTCGGGCCTGATTATCGACCAAATTCTTGGTAGCGGCGCTGGGATGTCCGGCGATTTTTCCATTAATGTCGAGTTGGGCTACCGCGTCAAAAATGGTGAAATTCTCGGCAGAGTTAAAGATACGATGGTTAGCGGTAATGTCTATACCGCCCTCAAACAGATTATCGCGCTCGGTGCGGATATCGATTGGAACGGCCCCTGTCATACACCCTCACTAATTGTTGAAGGCTTGTCCGTAACTGGGAGAGGTTGAGGGACGCTGGGGAGTTCTCGATCCTCTGCGAGCGGCATTTTGTAACTGGATCGCTAAAAATGGAACGGTTGTCGATCGGTGCGAGGGAATCATTGGTTTGACGGCATTTAAGTTAGAACATAACTAATAGTTTCCACAATTTGTTGGCGATTTGCTCACATTAACCAGACACAGACGTGATAATTTAAGTAGGGGTGTAACAAAATTTATGAAAAAACCTTAAAATCATAGTGCTTAGGCTAAGAGATCGCAATTGCGAATGTTAGATCCGAGCATTGACAAACAGATAGTTGCGAATTGTTATTTCGTCGTCCCAACCTCTATGCTCGGATCTCATTGGCAAAGTCTGTCAATGAGAAGCATCGAGACTCTCAACTACAATGATGGAAATGCCCCGGCCAGTCTAGTACTACTGTTTGTCCACCAACAATTAAGGTGACCCCTGTCGGGGAAACTCCTGCAAGCAAGCTAATTCAATTCCACTCTGGAGGAATTTTTTCTATGTCTATTCGTTTATATGTGGGCAACCTGCCAAAATCTGATGTGGAGCGCGAAGAACTCCAAACCGTATTCGCTGATGCGGGTGAATTAGTATCGGTCAAAGTAATTAAAGATCGTAAGACTGGGAAATGTCGCGGGTTTGGGTTTGTAACTGTTGAAACTGACGAACAAGCCGACCAAATCATTGAGAAATACAATGGTGCGATGTTCCAAGAAATGCCGATCAAAATTGAAAAAGCTTTACCAAAAGCGAAAGGACAAGAAGATGAGGATGGCGAAATCAGCGAACCTAGCGAACCTAGAGAGCCTAGTTCCGTGCCCAAACCAAATCTCAGCAATAAAAATAGTAACGCTAGCGGCGCTAGTGGCACGACTCCTACCCCTCAGCGCAATACCAGCGGTGGTACTGGTGGCGGTGGCAAAAAAGCTAACCGGAAGGATAGTAACAAAAGCAGTGGTGGCGGTAGCAAGACTTACACTAGCACTACTACCGATAGTTTCCAACCCGATCCTCGCTGGGCAGGCAAACTAGCCGAACTCAAGGATAAATTAGCTCAATCTGGCAATCCCTAAATTTATGTAAATGTGACATAAATAGGTATGACAGACTGCAATTGCTTGCAGGTAAGTTTGATAATTGTTGGCGATATTTTCGTCAGCAATTTTTTATGTTTATTTGCTGTGGCGATCGATCTGACAATCGACCACTCACGATTGAGTCAAGACTCGATCGATAATAAATATCAAACCAGATAACTTTGGCGAGTCGATCGATGTCTGTGAGAAGAGCGACTATTGAGGCAATTGCAGCCATCTAGACTAATCCAACCTCCCCACTTCCAGCTATACTGATAAACTGTTCGTCGTTCCCCCACACTGGATTTATGGCTCGTTTAGCACTGCTGAGTGTATCTGACAAGACTGGACTCATCGACTTCGCCCGTCAGTTAGTAGAAAAATTTGATTTTGAGATCGTCAGTAGTGGGGGTACCGCTCAAGCGCTTAAAGCTGAAGGGATTCCCGTGATGAAGGTGGCGGAATATACAGGTGCTCCGGAAATTTTGGGCGGGCGGGTGAAGACATTGCACCCCAAGATTCATGGGGGGATTTTGGCACGGCGGGATGTGCCGGAAGACTTGACAGATTTAGAACAGCAGGGGATTCGTCCGATCGATCTTGTCGTTGTCAATCTTTATCCGTTCGCTGCGACGATTGCCAAACCAGGAGTCAGTTTAGCAGATGCGATCGAGAATATCGATATCGGTGGCCCCGCCATGCTCCGTGCTTCCGCCAAGAATTACGCCCATCTGACGGTATTGTCTAATCCAGATCGATATCATGACTATCTGGCTGAATTGACCCAAAATAACGGGCAAGCCTCGATCGAATTTCGTCAAGCTAGAGCCTTAGAAACCTTCCAACATACCGCTACTTATGATGCCGCGATCGCCGATTATTTGGCAGAGCAAGCAGGCGAACCAGCAAATTATCAACTTTTCGGTCGATCGATCCAATCGCTCCGCTATGGCGAAAATCCCCACCAACCAGCCGCATGGTATCAAACTGGTGCGACTCCTTCCGGTTGGACGAATGCCAAAATCTTGCAGGGCAAAGAACTCAGTTATAACAATCTCGTCGATTTAGAAGCCGCACGGCGGATTATTGCTGAGTTTAACGATACTCCTGCCGCAACGATTATCAAACATAACAATCCTTGCGGGACGGCGATAGGTGATACCTTATCAGCCGCATACGATCGCGCTTACAATGCCGATGCGACCTCCGCATTTGGTGGGATCGTTGCCGTCAATCGTCCGCTGGATGCCGATACCGCCATCTCGATGAGCAAAACCTTCCTCGAATGTATCGTTGCGCCGGAATGTACCCCCGAAGCTGCCGCCATCTTCGCTACAAAAAAGAATCTCCGCGTCTTGACGCTGGCTGATTTAGCAACGGGGACGAAAGATAATGTCAAAATTATCGCTGGTGGGCTGCTCGTGCAAGCTGCCGACGAAGAGATCGAAACCATTACAAACTGGCAAATCGTCACCACTAAACAGCCGACAGCTGCCGAACTTCAGGAATTATTATTTGCCTGGAAAGTCTGTAAACATGTCAAATCCAACGCGATCGTCGCGACCAAAGATCGCACTACAATTGGTGTAGGTGCCGGACAAATGAACCGTGTCGGTTCGGTCAAAATTGCCCTCGAACAGGCTGGGGAACTGGCACAGGGTGCGACGCTAGCCAGCGATGGCTTTTTCCCATTCGATGACTCCGTGCGGACGGCAGGAGCAGCCGGAATTACCGCGATCGTCCAACCAGGCGGCAGTATGCGCGATAATGACTCGATCTCGGCTGCTAACGAACTAGGGATCGTCATGGTATTTACAGGCACCCGCCACTTCTTGCACTAGGGGATAGTATCGATCGAGATTGCCTACTGCGGCTACCCTGTATACAGATCTCTAGCTCGCAGCAAAATTGGTGGGAATCCCCCTAAATCCCCCTTAAAAAGGGGGACTTTGACCGGATCTTAGCCCCTTTTTTAAGGGGGTTTGGGGGATTTAGATCTAGAAACGCAGCTCAGCCGACTTTTGTGTACACCGTAGCTCCTGCGGTTTCACCGCAGGAGCTACGGAAATGAAGCCAGGAGTCATCGATTCTCCAAGGAGAGGCTATCGCCAACGGTAATCCTTCCGTCAAACTGGCATTAATTTTATCCTCTGGTAAAAGAGACAGCAGCGAGATCTAACTTACAATACAGATGCAGCGTACTTCATAAATTATCTGTTTCCTAAAGTTTGAGATATAGCAACCGCCAAGGCGGTTAGGACGCTTTGCTGAGAATATCTTCCATTGCATCTCGAAGACAGGGAAATTTATCCATTTGCTTGCGGATGCGGCTTTTGAGCCATGACCAGCATCGCTCAATCTTGTTGAGATCTGGCGAATAAGGTGCAAGATATAATAAGTGGCATCCTGCTGCTTCAATTATTTCTTGAATCCGTCCACCTTTATGAAAGGTAGCGTTGTCTGCTATTATTACCTGTCCAGCTTTTAATATTGGGACTAAACAAGTCTCTAGCCAGATTTCAAATACGCTACGGTTACAAGCTCCTTCTACAGTAAATGGTGCTAATAATTGTCCATTACACCAAGCTGCAATCATATTAATTCTCCCGCCTCTTTTTCCACTTTTCAGTGCCTCAAACCTTTTCCCTATCTCATTATATCCATAGCCATATTCATCTCTATTGTCCATTCCTGCTTCATCTATATAGACTTGCTCTTCTCGGCTATATTTAGCTAGCTCTTCCTTAAATTCTCTTCTTTTTTCTTCATCCCTTTCTCGATACCCATAAGTTTTTTTTTACGACTAAATCCAATTTTCTTTAAGGCTCTTGAGATTGTTCGGTCACTAATTGGTATCTCCCATAATTTAGCCATTTCTTCTTGAGTTTTATCCCCATTTGCTCTCACAAATTCTTTGAATCTTTCCCAGTCTGTAATTTTATGTCCATTTCCTCTTGGCTCATTTGGTTTTGCTTGATAATCTCCGGTCTTGGCGAGTTGCGCTAGCCACAAGTGAATTGTATTTCGACTGACTTGAAATACCTGTGCTGCCTCACTTTTTTTCATCCCATCTAGCTCAATTGCTTCGATTACTCTTTGACGTAAGTCGTAACTATATGGCTTTGGCATCATTCAGTATTTACTCAGGGCTTGCTTGTCTATTATCCGCTCTTACTGTCTTAACCGCCTTGGCGGTTGCTATAACTCGATTCCGCAAAGCGGACGCTATGCGAACGTGAAAACTTCCTTCCTCCTCGGTACTACAACTCTCGCCCTCGTCTGCCTCGTTGATGCCGCTATCGCCCAGACTCCAGCCGAAATCGCCACCATTGCCAAAGCCGTTACCGTCGAAATCGACCTCACCCAAAACAAATCGATCGGTTCGGGCGTTATCGTCCATAAGCAAGGCGATGTCTATACCATGCTCACCAATCGTCACGTCGTCTGCCCTGGTAAGCCTGCTTGCTCCGCACCCTTAGCTAAAGAAACCTTCCAATTGAAATTTGGTAACGGTAGCTCCCTGAAAGTCCCCGCTACTGCCGTCAAGATTTTGGGTAAAGATCTCGATCTGGCAATGATTCAGTTTAGGAGTAGTAGCAATCTCCAAATTGCTAAAATCGCGCCACTAGGTAGCCTCAAGGTGAAGGATCGCGTTTATACATCGGGTTATCCTCTAGAGCCACGCGGCTATTCGTTTAATAGTGGAAGCGCGATCGCGGTGGTCAACAAACGCCTGACTGATGACAGAGGGGGTTATACAGTAGTCTATAATGCCGAAACACAACCAGGGATGAGCGGTGGCGGGGTATTCGATAAAAATGGTCGCATCGTCGCCATCCACGGACAAGGGGAGAGATATCGGGACAATACCGAGTTACCAGATACTTCTAAATCGGGTGCGAGCTATAGCCGTGCGGAGGTAGGCAGCAAAATCGGACTCAATCGAGGAATTCCCGTGCGCTGGGTAGTTGAGCGTTTAGCCCAACAGGGGATAAGATTAGGCGATCGAGATCCAGTCACCCCAGCATCCGCAGCCGTAACTAATACTGCCGACGAATACTTTATTGCCGGATTTAATAAATTAGTCGAACCAGGCAGCGATATTCGAGCTGGCAAACAGCAAGCAATCCAAGCATTTAGTCAGGCGATTCGCCTCAACCCTCGCTATGCAACCACCTACTTTTCGAGGGCTGTCACATACGCTCAGTTAAAGGAATATCTGCTTGCTCTAGCTGACTACAACCAAGCCATCGCCCTCAATCCGAACTTTGCACCTGCCTACTACAATCGCGCAATTCTGAAGCAAGAAAAACTCAACGATCCTCAAGGTGCGCTCGCTGACTACAACCAAGCCATCGCCCTCAATCCGAACTTTGCACCTGCCTACTACAATCGTGCAATTCTGAAGCAAGATAAACTCAACGATCTGCAAGGTGCGCTCGCTGACTACAACCAAGCCATTGCCCTCGATCCGAACGATGTAACAGCCTACAACAATCGCGCAAATCTAAAAAAAAATAAACTCAACGATTCTCAAGGTGCGCTCGCTGACTACAACCGTGCGCTCGCCCTCAATCCGAACAATGTAACAGCCTACAACAATCGCGCAAATCTAAAAAAAGATAAACTCAACGATTCTCAAGGTGCGTTTGCTGACTACAACCAAGCCATCGCCCTCAATCCGAACTATGCAACAGCCTACAATAATCGCGGACTGCTGAAGACAGACAAACTCAACGATCCTCAAGGTGCGCTCGCTGACTACAACCGCGCGATCTCCCTCAATCCACAATATGTAAATGCCTATGCAGCCAGAGGAATATTGAAATATGAAAAATTGAGCGATCGATCTGGTGGGATTACTGATGTGCAAACAGCAGCTCGTTTAGCCAAGGCACAGGGCAATACTCAAGTTTTAAATCTTGCCCTTCAAGCCCTGCAATCTTGGGGTGTAAAGGAGTAATGCGGTTTTGGAGTGGATGTCTCAATGCTATTGCAATTAATTTCCGATACTCGATCGATTCTAACCCACATTCCGCTAGTTGAAGCGATCGGAAAATAATTAAAACGAAGCCATAGGATCGTAGCCGTCATATTCTCAATAAGCTCAGACTATTGAGAACAATCTTTCGATCGCCAAAAACAGGCTAAATCGCTAGAATGATTGATGTGAAAGGATTCTGAATCTTATTATTTTTTAGGCGATCGAACTAGCGGAATGTGGGTTCTAAAGATTGAGCGACTATATTTGCAACGCGATCGACCAAATGTGATAGGGTTTCGTGGCACTATTGTAGAACTCCTGCGAAGGTAAATCCCCAATCTCGTTCGGTACTGTTTCGATCGATAATAGTTGCTATTCTCTATCCCCTAACTCGCCGTGCAACTTCAAAACATCATCATCGTTCATAAAGCTGGAGATCGCGGGAGCAAAAGTCTTGCCGAAAAGTGTGCCAAACAACTAGAACAACGGGGTTGTGATGTACTGATGGGTCCGAGCGGAGCCAAAGATAACCCATATCCCGTATTTTTGGCATCTACTAGTAAACCGATCGATCTGGCGATCGTGTTGGGCGGTGATGGCACGGCACTAGGCGCAGCGCGAAATTTATCCGTTGCTGGTGTGCCGATTTTAGCGGTAAATGTTGGCGGTCATTTGGGATTTCTGACCGAACCATTGGAGTTATTTAATACTGAAGCGGATGGAGAAACGGTCTGGGATCGATTAGCCGGAGATCGTTATGCGATCGAGCGACGGATGATGCTTCAGGCGCATTTGTTTGATGGCAACAGTCGCGAGGTCGTACCCGAGAGTGAGATGTTTCTGGCGCTCAATGATATGTGTATCAAGCCTGCGGCTGCCGATCGGATGTTAACATCTTTTCTGGAGATGGAAATCGATGGCGAACTAATCGATCGGTACCAAGGTGATGGGTTGATTATTGCTACGCCGACAGGTTCTACTTGTTATAATCTCTCTGCTAATGGGCCGATTGTTCACTCCGGAATTGCCGCAATCTCGATCGCGCCGATTTGCCCCTTGAGCCTCTCCAGTCGCCCGATCGTGATCCCACCCGGTTCGACGGTCAGTATCTGGCCGTTAGGCGATTACGAACTCAATACCAAGCTCTGGAATGATGGCGTTCTCGCTACCTCAATTTGGCCGGGACAACGGGTAGACGTGCGGATGGCCGACTGTCAGGCAAAGTTTATCATTCTCCGCGATAATTACTCCTATTATCAGACGCTGCGCGAAAAACTGTTGTGGGCGGGTTCGCGCATTCGGTTCGAGCCGCGCAGCACCAAAAAATCCAGCGATAATTAGTCATCCTGGAGCGGCACCCTGTCTGTTACTGTACCAAATGTGTAAGACTATCGACTCACCCAAAATAATGATTTGTAAATTACAATTCAGGAGGTGACGAGAGATTTCGAGATGCACGTACTATAAATTGCCAGAAAACTGCTAAGTTCAGCAAATTAACGCACACTTGTGCTACTAAATCGGGTGGGCAAAGTGAAACTAAACAGTTAGACTATGGATGTGAGCGCATTAACTAATTGCTCTATCCTATATTCACCTGAGGTTTTAGTTAGATATTTACTTATTTAAGTCGAACTTCTATCCAAGCAAATACGTCTTGATAACTCGATCGATCGATAGTATTACTATTTGTGATTCGAGCCTCAATACAGCTAACTGAATATCGCCCGTTGAATAATAATATTTAACATTATTTCGGGAAGTTCCCAGCCTCGGCTGGTGAACTTTTAGTGAGGTGTACTTCTAAATGGAAACATTATAGGTACGATCTCTCTAAGTGACCCGACTTATGAGAGTGTACCGACCATAATTTGATATTTTTATTAACAATCGAAACTGGCACAAATTTTAATAAGAGCTACAATCAAAAAGGTTTTCCTCGCAGCGAGCGGTTTGTCTAAATACGAAGCTTGTGCGTCAACTGGCATCGTTCGGGGGAGTCTAGAGGAGATTGGGGAAGATTGATTGCTTACTCTTTCAGGCAAGTAAATCGATTTAGAGCAAACACTAGAGACCGTCTGGCATTTTTGAAGATATGTAAATAACCCAGCTATTGTCTGCTTAATTATAGTACCCACATTATTTGTTGTTATAGATAGGAGTAAGAGGACTCACACATGACCCAGGCTAAAAACATGCTCGCAACCCTAACGACTAAAGACTCCGACACCGAGTTAGAACTACTAATCGACGAAGATGTTGATGCCGATGATTTTACTGCGGACACAGACGGTGAATCTGATGTCGAAGAGGAGGATGGCAAGCCAGGGAAGGTGAAATCCTCCCGCCGTCGCATTCAAACCAAGAAAAAGCAATTTACCGAAGACTCGATTCGGCTCTATCTCCAAGAAATCGGGCGAATTCGCCTCCTCCGTGCTGATGAAGAAATCGAACTCGCCCGGAAAATCGCCGATCTACTCGAACTCGAACGGATGCGGGAAAAACTCCTCAACGATCTCGATCGCGAACCCCACGATCGGGAGTGGGCTGAGGTTGCAGCGATGCCACTCAATCAGTTTCGCCATCGGCTATTTTTAGGTCGCCGCGCCAAAGATAAGATGGTGCAATCGAACCTCCGACTGGTAGTTTCGATCGCCAAAAAGTATATGAATCGCGGTCTATCCTTCCAAGATTTGATTCAGGAAGGCAGTCTGGGGCTGATCCGCGCGGCGGAGAAGTTCGATCATGAGAAAGGTTATAAATTCTCGACTTATGCCACTTGGTGGATTCGTCAAGCCATTACCCGCGCCATCGCCGATCAATCGCGGACGATTCGCCTCCCCGTCCACTTGTACGAAACGATCTCGCGGATCAAAAAAACCACTAAATTACTCTCTCAAGAAATGGGTCGCAAACCCACTGAGGAAGAAATTGCTACTCGGATGGAAATGACGATCGAAAAACTGCGGTTTATCGCTAAATCTGCCCAGTTACCGATCTCGCTGGAAACCCCCATCGGTAAAGAAGAAGATTCTCGCCTCGGTGACTTTATCGAAGCTGACGGCGAAATGCCCGAAGATCAAGTATCGAAGAGTTTGCTACGTGAAGATTTGGAGGGCGTACTCGATACATTAAGCCCACGCGAACGCGATGTTTTACGCCTGCGCTATGGTTTGGACGACGGACGGATGAAAACATTAGAAGAAATCGGTCAGATCTTCAACGTCACGCGCGAACGCATTCGTCAAATAGAGGCTAAAGCCCTCCGCAAACTTCGTCATCCTAATCGTAATAGTATTCTTAAAGAGTATATTCGTTAGATATCTAACAACAGCCCAACTGGTTGGGGCATATCCCCAACTTCTTCAAAGAAGTCGGGGATATCGCAGAAATGTGGTTTAGTAAATTTAGACCCCTCTGCGGCTAAGTTTGTACTTTAAATTCATCCGGATACATTCCCCAATTTACCCAAGAGATCGCTACTTCAGCAGTTTCCATCTCTGGCGGTACGCGCAATACATGAATATGTGCGGTACTCGGACAAGTCATCTTGAGTAACACGATCGATTCTTCATCGACATCGGCATCAATTTTTAGCAACGTATACTCCCGCCAAGTGTCTAATTCGATAAATTCTAGATTAGATAATTGATTGATAGTATTTGGTAATTCTGAAATGTAATTACTAGTTATTTGCAGGCAAACTAAATTAGCTAATTCACCAATACTATCTGGCAAATGAACGATCCCATTCTCGTACAAACACAACGATTTCAATTGTATTAAATTACCAATTGCGTCTGGTAGATATGATAGTTGATAGTTGGAACTTAACTTAAGATCTTCTAGTTTAGAAAGCTTTCCGATTGCATCTGGAATACTAGTGATTTTAGATTTAGAGATCGTGAGTTCTCTTAATTTAGATAGAGCGCCAATCTTATCTGGTAAGTGCTCAAGATTTTTGCAGCGAGTCAAATCTAGTACCTCTAAATTAATTAGCTTACCAATATTTTCAGGGAGTGTTACTAAAGGATTTTTGTCTAAACCCAGACGTTTTAAACTTGATAGACTTCCTATACTATCCGGCAAATCTCTAAGTCTGTTGTCTGTAATTTGTAATAAGTTAAGGTTGCTTAAATTTCCGATAGTAAGTGGTAAGTATTTAATACTAGTGCCTATGATAAATAGTTCTTCTAATTTAATTAGATTGCCAATGCTGTCGGGTAATTCTGCGACTCTAATTCCTGCTATTTTTAATGTTTGTAAGTTAGTTACTTGACCGATAATATCTGGAATGCGATTGATATCAAAATAGTTGAGTTCGAGCGATGTAGCGTTACGCTCGATCGCATCAATAATCAACTTCTCTACTTTTGCCGCAGACAGTTCGGTAGACATCAAATATTCATTCCTAAACAATCGATTATCTCTAGTATTGACACAACTCGATCGAAAATAACTACTAAAAACATATCCCCAACTTCTCGAAGAAGTCAGGGACATGTAGAGCAGGTAGTTAAATAAATCTATTTACTTATTTACCCAAGACACCTGAAGACTTCCAGGCTGGGCGAGATCGCCTGTGAAGACAACTCCGCGATCGTTAGCATAAAGATGGCGGAGAATCTTATAAATTGCTTCCACTCGATCGGGTGCGCCAGCTTTAGCAGCCAGTTCTGTCAGAGAAACCGGAGTTGTGAGTTCCTGCAATGCCTTCACCACATCGCTTTGCAACTGCAGGATGACAGCAGCAGCTTTTTTACCCGCTTCTACCCCTGGTTGGTGATAAGCATTGACGTGAATAATCGACGCATATAAGCCTACCGCCCGCTCATACAGAGCGATTAAAGCACCTACTGTCTTCGGCTCCACTACTGGAATCGTCACCGTCAACGAGTCACGTTGATTTTCATACAATGCTTGGCGGGTACCTTGGAGAAAACCAGACAGATAATCGCCACTAGTTACGCCAGGATCGATTTCGGGAGAGCTACCCTCGCGATCGTGCAAAACTTCGATAAACGTCAGAAAGAAATTGGCGACACCTTCGCGCAACTGTTGCACGTAAGCATGTTGATCGGTAGAGCCTTTATTCCCGTAGACGGCGATACCCTGATAGACTTTCTTGCCATCGAGATCGGTTTCTTTCCCGAGGGATTCCATCACCAATTGTTGAAGATAGCGGCTAAATAATAACAAACTATCTTTATAGGGCAAGACAACCATGTCTTTTTCCCCTTTGCCATTGCCCGATGCATACCAAGCTAGAGCGAGTAAAGCCGCAGGATTGGTTTTGAGATCGGGAATCCGTGTCGCGATATCCATCTCTCTCGCACCGTCTAGCATGGCATGAATATCAATGCCCTGAAGTGCTGCTGGTAATAATCCCACTACCGATAATTCAGAAGTGCGTCCGCCAACCCAATCAGGCATCGGGAACCGCTCGATCCAGCCCTCAGACTCCGCCAATCGATCGAGTTGACTTCCAGTTCCGGTGACAGCTACCGCATAGGCCGGAAAATTGAGATTCTGAGCCTGATAAGCAGCCTGCACCTCAAGCATCCCGTTACGCGGCTCTGGAGTACCTCCAGACTTGGAGATGACGATGACTAGCGTAGTTGCCAGCCGACTTTCGATGCGACTGAGGATGCGATCGATCCCCGCAGGATCGCTATTATCGATAAAGTGAATATTGAGGGGGGGTATAGTTGGAGCCAATGCTTCCGATGCAAATTGTGGCCCCAATGCCGAACCACCAATCCCGATCGAAATCAAATCGGTGAATTTACCACCGTGGGGGGGATGAATTGCGCCAGAGTGGACTTTTTGGGCGAAAGTATCGATCTCCTCGATCGTTGAAGTAATCTCGGTACTAATTTCTGGAGTGGGCGCAAGACTTGGATTTCGCAACCAATAGTGTCCGACCATGCGATGTTCGTCAGGATTGGCAATCGCCCCCGCTTCTAAAGCTGCCATATCGGCAAATGCTTTGACAAATTTGGGTTGCAGTTGGCTAACCAACGCATCATCGAATCGCATTCGGCTAATATCTAAGTACAAGCCTAACCCTGGGTGATAATACAACCAATCTTGATATCGCTGCCATAGCAATGCACCTGCTGCCATCACTCAACCAACCTCTTAAATCTAAAAAATTCCACGGCGATCTCATTTGCCCTCTTACTAAGATACCAGTCCGAAGCAGGTCAGGTTGGTATCTTTACATAAAAATTCGATCGTCTTGTATTTCAATGCGATGGCATGTTCTGCTTCGAGGTTTTATTCACCCCATTTTCTACTCTTGTGGAAGCCTCGAAATCCTCTTGTGTCGGTAAGTCCATCGCTAGAGCTAAGGCGATCGAAATCTTTTCCATCGAGAGACTGGAGAGACTACCTCTATATTCACCAAAACGAGATTTTGATAGAATTCTGACCTGTTCTGCTAAAGCGATAGAATCATTACTCAATCCCCCTTCTGGGCATAAATTAAACTTGAGTCACATAAACCTTTTTACTAGAACGATAGGTAGTACAGGGTACTGCTAATACTGTCGGGCTACTATATTAATTGAATTACGGCTCACCACAATTACCGGACGAGATCCGCCTTGCTCGGACCCCTCTACCGGATCTAATCGCACATTATAAACATCTCCTCTTCTCACGATTGTTGCTCGATAGTTTGTAATGCCTCCCATTGAGCCATTGCAAACTCTGCTTCCATTTGCAGTACCTCGGCTTGGTACTCAGCATCTTGAGCCATCTGCGAGAGATCGGCATCAATTTCTGCACGTCGAATTAGTGCCTAATTCTCTTTGAATTGCTCTAGCAATCAGCTCATTGCGGCTCTTTGCCTTGCCATCTGTCACTGCTCGATCTGTCGCTGCCAGTAATCCTGTAGGTAGAGCAATCGTCGTTCGGGTGGTGCCGTGCATCATAGTTGATGTCCAAAAGCTCATATAATCGATGACTTATTATACATCAATAATTTTGTTGAGGATTGAAATCTCAAGCTTTTTGGTGTTTTCGATCCTAAATCGGTATTAAAATCGAGAATGTTAATCTTATTAGCACGATCGTGTTATTTCTTGCCTTAAGTTGTCTTCAAGGGCGTGAGATGCAACCTGCGGCACAAGACCTAATTAACTTAGGTATAGATGGATTGCAACTAACCCCTGGCAATGCACCTACTAAAAACTTTCAACAATGGATCTCCGCACAAAAGATCGAAATCAGAACCCATCATGGATTTTGTTGGCATCGATTGAGGCAGATGGTTTGGGATAATGATGGTGATTGTCTTGTGAGATCGCATTCGGTTCATCCACCTAAAATCGAAAGTGTAGCCAGTCGAATATGGAAACGCAAAGCAGAGCAAGGCGCA
>CBDFFH010000048.1:0-23108 GCA_965246715.1 Chamaesiphon sp.
ATCAATTCCCCTGGTGGTTCGGTTTCGGCGGGGATGGGAATTTTTGATACGATGAATCAAATTCGCCCCGATGTTTGTACTGTCTGTATGGGATTTGCCGCCAGTATGGGCGCATTTCTCCTCAGTGCAGGTCAAAAAGGGAAACGGATGAGTCTCCCTAGTTCGCGGATCATGATTCACCAACCTCTAGGCGGCGCACAAGGACAAGCAACAGATATTGCCATCCAAGCCAAGGAGATTCTCTATATTAAGGGCAGATTAAACGATCTGTTGGCAAAACATACAGGTCAACCTTTAGAGAAAATCCAAGAAGATACCGATCGTGATTTCTACATGTCTGCTGAGGAAGCCAAAAACTACGGCTTGATCGATAATGTGATCGAGCGTCAAGTCAGTGCGGCAAATCCTCCATTATCCTTGGTTCAGTAATTAGGAAATTAGTGGATAGGGAATAGGGGATAGGGGATAGGGAATAGGGGATAGGGAATAGGCTTAATCGATAGGGGCTAGAGTTCCTTGCTTGTCGACTAACTACTAACCACTGTCCACTGTCCACTGTCCACTAACTTCTATCCCCGATAAGGGTTGTCGATCCGATCGAGTGATACATTAAATTCAAATGGCATTCGACCAGGATTTTTACGTGGCTCGGCAGAGTAACCGATCGGTAGTACTAATGCGATCGCTAAATCTGGATCGTTTTCGGCACCGATGACTGCTTTGACTTTATCTTCCAGCCAGCCATTCATCATACAGGTAGATAAACCCAAACTCTCGGCTGCGAGTGTCGCATGAGTCGCGGCAATCATCGCATCTTTAATGGCATATTCCCGCGCTTTATCGCCTAATCCAACCGCAAATTCGGGAATAGATTTTTGGAAATAACCCACAGTCTTTTCATTCCACGCACCAGTCTCTAAACCCTGTTGCAAAATCGGTGTTAAATCCTTCTCACCAGCCTTAATATCTGCCGCAAAAACGAAGTTGACAGGTGCTTGAGCTACCTGGGGTTGATTCCAGCAAGCAGCCGCTAGCGCCGCTCTTTGAGCAGGATCTTGGATGATAATAATCCGCCAGTCCTGCAGATTAAAACTACTAGGTGCTGCAACGGTAAGTTCGACGAGTTGACGGAGTAGTTCTGGAGCGATCGGGTCTGGCTTAAAATTTTTAATCGATCGACGTTGTAAAATCGCGCTCGGTACGTCTAATGGCATAATTTTGCTGTGATGTTAGAGATGCGGGTATAGCTTATTTTATCAGTAATGCCCAGCTTGAGAATTTTGGATCCAATCTATATGTGTTAGGAGTACTTTACCCGATCGCTTCAGGAGCGAAATAAAATATAAACATAACAACATCCCCACCAGCAACCAACCTAACGAGGATGTTTAAACGGAACTAAATAGTTATCAACAATCATGACACAATCTACAGATCGAGACATCACTGAAATTAAAAGTGCAATCGAATCTATTGTCAGGAGTACTGACGCAAATACCAAAGCGATAGCTACGCTGTCTAATCAGATCGCAGATCTAACTTTAGAAATGCGGTTAGGGTTTGCCAACGTGGATATCAAGTTCTCCGAAGTTAGAGGTGAAATTAAGGAAGTCCGTGGGGACATTAAAGTTGTCGATACTCGCTTGGTTGAAGTCGATCGCAAAATCGATAAACTCGATACTAGAATTGACAAACAGGATACACGCCTGTGGGCATTTGTGATCTCTGTGCTTACAATTACTGTGGGGATTTGTGGCACTCTAATCAAAACATTTGTTTTCCCGAATATCTGACTGTAAAAAATATTTTCCCTTGTCAAATGAAATCCCAACCTCCCAACAGATTTTGATTAATGCTGTGACACCAATTGTTAATTTATTTTTGCTAAGATGTCGGACCAGCTAATCTCCGCAAGAGTTGGTAAAACTAAATGCGCTTGCGCCAATCGATTGAATGGCCCAACCCCTATCACCCACATTCCCGCCATTAAAGCTGCGACAATACCTGCGGGAGCATCTTCGATCACTAAACAGTGCTCGGGCGGAATTTTCAGCGCCTCAGCAACATAAAGAAAAATATCTGGAGCGGGTTTGAGATCGGGTACGCTATGACCATCAGCAATAAAATCAAAGAAATTGATAATCCCCAATCTTTGTAAGACTAGTTTGGCATTTTTACTCGAAGAACCCAAGGCAATTTTAATTTTCGCACCACGAAGCTCCATTAATAAATTACTAATGCCTGGTAAAATATTTTCGCAATTTAGCCGATCGATCGATTCTAAATAATAAGTATTTTTCCGCCTTAATAATAATTGCTGCCGTTCTAAACTAATTTGCCGATCGCCCAATAGATAACACAGCGCATCTTCCCGATTTAGCCCTAACATTTCTCGATCGTGTGTCATCTTGTCAAACGGAATTCCCTCTTCGTCGGCTAATCTTTGCCACGAGAGATAATGGAAGTAAACCGTATTAGTAATTACGCCATCAAGGTCGAAGATGACTGCTGCAATATGAGGATCGCGGTTTAGTGTATCCATAGCTATCTAATTCGGCGACGATCTGCAACGATTGTGGTAACCCTAAGTTGGCTATTTTTAGTCATTATGCCCACCAGGTCACATCATAGACTACCTCACTCTAAAAATTAGATATTATTGAAATATTACTGGGTGAAAAACATCAGCACCCCACGACCCATACCCTCAGACTCCATTGAATCCACAATACACACCCCCCTGGTGGCTGCAATCCGGTTTAGCCATGACACTATATTCAGCATTGGGCATGAGTCGAGACTGGGAAAAATATACGATCGAATCAGAGCCAGTTTATCAAGAACATATTTTCTCTGGCGATGGTGGTGTGCCGATTTTTGGCATTGTGGCAATTCCGCCCCATCCCAAAGGCACAATTATCGCTACCTATGGAATTACTGGAACTTTAGAGAATCAATGGTTTTTAAGAATTTTAGGTCGTAAAGCCTACGCCCAAGGCTATGCTGTCGTGTTATTTGACTGGCGCGCCCATGGCAAGACCGCTGAATTATCACCCCAACTTACTTCCGACGGTATCCATGAGGGTGAAGATTATGTCCAGATCGCCCGCCAATCTGTCCAGCTAGGCTGTCCGGCACCAATGTGGATAGTTGGGTACTCGTTGGGGGGTCAATTGGCTCTATGGGGCGTTAAGGCGGGTCGGGATGTTCCGGAAATTGCGGGCGGAGCAGTTATTTGTCCTAGTCTAGAATCCGATCGATCTTTGAAGTATCTGATGGCACATCCCACGGGTAAATATTTAGAGCGAGCGATCTCTAAAGAATTGCGAAAATTAGCCTGGGGACTCCATCATTATCATCCGACCGAGATCGACCCCCAGGCGATCGAGCGTGCTACGTCAATCTGGGGATTCGATCGAGAATTAGTAATCCCGCGATTGGGTTTTGCGACGGTAGAAGACTATTATGCTGCCACTAGTCCCCTATATTTTTTAGCAGATATCGACAAACCACTGCTGATTATTTATGCCGCAGACGATCCCCTGTTCGATCCGACTCTAGTTGACCAATTGCGCGATATCGCCCACACTCGATCGAATCTCGATCTCTTGCTTACTCCTCACGGCGGACATGTGGGCTATATCAGCAACAAAACTTGTCAAAAGTTAAATTTCGATCGTGACCCCTGGTGGAGTTGGAATCGTGTTTTAGAATGGATGAGATAGTGGCTAGTGGCTAGTGATGGAGTGAAAATAGTAACTAATTGAAATATATTTACACAAATTCCCTCTCTGCGCCCTATGTGTTTATCCATTTACCTACTCTCTTTTTATGAGCTTACGCGACCAGTTTAATAAATTGACAGGCAAAAACCAATTTGTCGTCGCCCGAATTTTCATCCATTTAGGTGGCGAAGAAGTATCGCCGTTACTGGGAATTTTAAATCAAGCTGCGCGACAAGCGATCGAATCCGATGGTGACATGACAATTGTGGGTGAAGGCTTAGTCGAAATCTGTCAAAATCTGTTGCAATATGATACTTACTGGCAATCGGCAGCGAATGAAGGTGATGTATTCTGGGATGAAGGTGCAGCTGGTGACTATGCCAATGAGTTATTTACTGATTCTGCGGGGCGGTATTTAAGCGAACCAGATCTGAGTACACCCAACAATCCAAATGAGAAATTAACCTTACCGCCAACTCGCAATTTGATCGTGATGCTTACGGTAGCATTAGAAGGTGAAGAACCAAATCTCGAAGCAGATCTTTCGAATATGTCTGCCCTGAAGATTGGCTTAAAATCTTTAATTAATCTCCACTATCAAGAACGTCTTCGCGCAATTTACGTTCACTTCTCTCCCGCTCGATTTGGTGACGAACTCACTGACGACCAAGTTCTTCAAAATTTCCCTGAGTTAATTCCGTTGTAAGTAAACTTAGGGCATAGGGGATAATTAGTTGAATTTCGATCCTCTAGTTTTAGTAAAGATGTGGTTAACCAGATCTTATCGATCGGTTTATTCGGTATTTAGTAGTTCTCGGATCGGTTATTATGAGGATAAAAGTTAGATTTATATTTTCAATCTAAGGTCTACTTTTAGCTGAGATTATAGATTGTAAATTGACCTGAGAATTAGCTAACATAAGAAAACACAATAGTCATGAAATCAGTTTATATGTTACGTCGATTAGTGATAATTTTTATGGCTTTGACCTTGTCGATAACTTCCGTAGCCTGCGGCTCTGGAAATGAAGATCGGTCATCTCAGGTACGAAATCAACAGCCCACCACGATTAGCAATAATACCAATCAGAAGCCGATCGCTGAAGGCAAATATCCCGTCCAGCAAGTTACTTATAACGATGCTAACGGTGAATATACCCTAATGTTGCTAAATACACCTGCTGGAACGCCACCAGCATACCGTACCACCAATCTTCAGATGGCCCGATTGACTGATGAAGAAGTCAAAGCGAATGAAAAGATTTACTTAAAATCAGAAAAGTGGTCAGACATCGCTGCACATGCCAGAAGACTTCAAAATTGAGTATGTACATAATGTCACCGAGGCTCAAACCAATCCTCAAACCGGACAACGAGAAAACGTCGTAGTCAGACAAGAATCGAGTTTCTGGAAGCCGTTTGCAGGTGCTGTCGCCGGACAAGTCGCCGGACAGGTAATTAGTAATATGTTATTCAGACCTCACTATTATGTACCACCTGCATACAGTAATGGTGGCATGTCAGGTTATGGCGGCTTTGGGACTAATTATGGTCAAGCCGTACAGAGTTATCAAACGCGGTACAATAGCCCCCCACCAGCAGTGGTCAATCGGACAACATTACGGACGACTGGCAGATTGAATAATAACTTCGATCGGAATAATAATAATTCAAACCGCTCTGTCGAAAGAACACGTTCGACAGGCTCCGGGTTTGGTAGCAGCACGCTCCGTCAATCCGAGCGATCTGGCTCTTCGTTCCGTCGTCAGTCTAGCCCTTCAAATCGCAGTTTTGGTAGCGGCGGTCGCAGCCGTTCTAGTTCTGGATTTGGCAGCCGCAGACGCTAAATTAGATCGTTAACGAACTAGCAGCCTAAACCAACCGGAAGGGATGGATAGGCTGCTTGAGTGTATGCTGGTAAAGAACTATTGCAGCAATAAGGATTGAGATGATGGCAGTAAAAAAAGGAGATTCTGTTCGGGCGATCGCCAGTAAGCTAGCAAGTAGTCTAGAAGCTAAAGCTAGTGATGCACGGTTTCCTAAATATTTATTTGAAACCAAAGGTGAGATCTTAGACTTACGTGGTGATTATGCCCTCGTCAAATTCGGACAAGTGCCCACACCCAATATTTGGTTGCGGGTAGATCAACTCGAGGGATTTTAGGGGCTAGTGGCTAGCGATTGGTAAAGAATTAATTTTTAAAAACTCTTCGAGCCCAACTAATCCTAGTCTCTAGTCCCTAGGCGCTCGATTCTCGACTGCTCTTTTACGAGCGGCACCGTTCCGATGGGGAATGCTAAACTTCGACGACGATCGATCCAAATCTGCCAACGACTTAAAATTAGTTTTTCTCTTTGAGCAGTTCTTGGACTTGTTTGAGCGCAGCAGGAAGAATATTGAAAACTGCCCAACCCGCAGCGGCTGCAAGTGGTGCAAGGACGATCAAAATCCGAAAATCAAAGTCCATAATTATTTCCTTAATTGAGAAGTAAAAGATTTTATGATAACTAAATATCGCATATTTACTGTAGCAGAATTAGGGTCTACTCTTGGCGTAACATTCGATCTAGAGCTTGGGACATTCGCGTCCTAACCGATCGAGATCGAGCCTTTGCCTCTGAGTAAACCAATATTGGCGCCAGGACAAATATGACTGAGCGGTTGTTCGATCGGAAACTGCTGCCAGATTGCATCGACGCTGCGAAGTTGGCGATGCCAGTGAAAAGTTTTGGAAGTACGGAGTGGTACGGGTTCGCCCAATTGGTTTGGGAGTAAATGTCTGCCCGTAAATAACACACCACCAGTACCACGATAGTAAATACATGCCGATCCGGGTGAATGTCCGGGAGTCCAAATCGCGTGTATGCTATCTTTAAGATTAAATCGATCCTGAAAGGTAGTAAGTTTGAGTTCTGGGAGTAAATAAGCTTCTTGCTCTTGGATCAGCACTTGGCAGCCTAATTGGGTGGCAATGGTCGTAGCCTTACCGATACCGCCACGATGAGTGATTGCCAACCACTTCACTCCACCGAGATCGGTAATAAATTGTTGATTTAGATCGTTCCAAGCTGGGCTATCGACTAAGATGTTACCCGCAGACGTCACGATCGCATAGGCAGTACCGCCCAATGTGTCTCGATTGGCGGCAAATGCAAAAATACCAGGCAGAATTTCAGTCGGGAGTTTACCAATATTGGCTCTGATAGGAGATGATAATTGCGAACAGTCAGATTCTGGCGGCATAAGAGCAGGTATTTTGCTACGATTTGTATTGTACCAATTTCTAGCAATCGCAAATACCGCTAACCGGAATTGTTAATGCTGATGAGGTCAGCTCTTGAATCATTGTTCGGTTGCTGTCAAGCTGTAATGGTGATAGTTCGATCGATTACTAATAATTATATTCATGTGGTTGCCTTTACTATTCGTCCTGATTTTATCGGGAATTTTGACATACATTATTCTGCATCGAACTGTTAGTCGGATGACTACAGTTCCACTGTGGATATTGTGGGCGATCTTGATGACTCCGCCGTTATTAACTGGGGCGACAGTCACCTGGAGCAAGCAAATTCCGCCCATACCCGTGGTAATTTTGGTTTGCTCGGTCTGCTGGTTTACATATTGGCGATTGCTAGAATGGGGCAAACCTCAGCCCCGATCGATCCCACCAAATCAGCCTAATGGCACAGCAGAAGATCGATCTGGCGAACCTGCTGAAATTATCCCCACACCGGAACTAGACCCCCAGACAGAGTTAATTGCGCTGCGACCGATCGAGCCAGAGGAAGAAGTTTCATTAAGAACTTGTTTTGCGTGGAATATCTTCTTTCTGGAAAAAATCGAGTATCGTCCCCAAGCAGTATTATGTCGGGGCAAATTACGCACTAATTCAGATACCGCATACGCCACCATTGTTGAAAATATTCAAAACTTATTTGGCGACAGATTTTTTATTTTATTTCAATATAGTTTATCTACTGGCAAGCCATTTTTCGCTCTAGTTCCGCGTCCCCAGTATACCCAGATTACCCGATCGCGACGATGGCTCGATTATACGATCGCTGCCCTGCTAGTACTCCTGACACTGCTGCCTACCACGTATTTTGGGGCAGCCCTAGCCCGATTTACCAGTAGTAGTTTGCTCGAGATTGTTAAAGCTGGCTGCCCTTATGCATTAAGTATTATTTCGATTTTGGGGTTACGCGATTTGGGGCGATATTTAGTTGCACGATTTTATCGGATCGAGACTAGCGTACCGTATTTGATTCCGCTCCCCTTTCCCCCAGGTACTTACGGGTGTTTGGTCCAAATTCAATCACCAATTCCCGATCGCAAGGCTGTGTTCGATCTGGGATTTGTCGCTTCATTATTAGGCTTGAGCGTAGCAATTCCACTATTTATCTGGGGATTGGCACACTCAGTAACTGTCCCGATCGATCTCAAAGCTACTCTATTTAGCTTCCACGCCTTCAATCCTCGCTTTTCACTGTTAATGGCACTCCTGAGTAAAGTCGCCCTGGGTAGCCGTTTTGTGGCCGATCGCGCGATCGATTTACATAGCGTAGCGATCGCGGCTTATATCGGTTTGCTGATTATTACGATTAATTTAATGCCACTACGGCGATCGGATGGTGGCTATATCGTCCATGCAATGTTCGGGCAAAAAACCAGTGCGATTATCAGTCAATTAAGTAAAATTCTGCTGGTTATCATTGGCATCATCCGCTTCAAAACGTCTGGGGTTGGTAATGCCGATTTACTATTTTTGGCAATTGTGATTTCCCTGATTCCGGCGATCGACGAACCCGCACTCAATGATGTCTCCGAACTTAATCACTGGCGAGATGTCTGCGGTATTTTGACGATCGGGGTGCTCATCCTCATGTTGATTCCCGTCCCCGCGATCTTAATTGAATTCTTGGGCATTTAATCGTCATACCAATTTATTTGATGAGGGCGACAGAGATATCGTGAGGGTAGGCAAGAGGCAAAAGGCAAAAGGCTCGCCATTGTCATGAGTACAGTACAAGCTGCGATCGAGTTGTTTGTCAAGAAATCATGACATTTAATCTGACTGAAATGGCGCAAACCCGTCAAACCATCTAAATTAAGCGCGATCCCCCCTTGACGAACTTGGGTGAAATTTTGTTATATAGGTATATATACCGCAATTAAGTTTGACTGTTAACTCAAAAGATAATTTATTTTTAGACTTAACTAGTTTCAATTAACTGCCAAATGTTTAATAAACATCATTTAGTCACATGAGATCGAATTAATCACTCGATCGACGTAAATTCTAGAAATTTAATCGATAGTTCAAATTCAGTTAGTCGATCGACTAACTAAAACAACAGCAAACTTTACTAGATGACAACAAGTGTGAATGCAAATCGATTGGATTTGTGATTTACACCCTACTCGGAGGTCGGATCGTGACGCCAGACAACTCATTAGAAGAAATGACGCTCAGACAGCTCCGCCGCGTGGCGAGTGCTTGTGGAGTCTCACGGTACAGCAGGATGCGGAAATCCCAACTCCTCGAAGAAATTCAGAAAATTCAGAGTACTCAGTCTACTCATACTCCATCTACACAATTAGAGGCACAATTAGCAGTGGAAGCAGGAAAATTTGAACTCGGAGTCGATGTCGATCTTACTGCTGCGGAATTAGCAAATGCAGATGAAGGATTGGGTGATTTACCCAGCGGTTACGGGGAAAGTCGGATCGTATTACTACCTCGCGATCCTCAGTGGGCTTATGCTTATTGGGATATCCCGATCGAACACAAAAATGAATTGCGCTATCATGGTGGACAACAATTAGCTTTACGTATTTATGATGTTACCGACATCAATCTAGAGCATCAAAGTCCCCACAGCATCCAAGAGTACCCAATCGATGAAATGGCGCGGGAATGGTATATCCCCATCCCCGTGAGCGATCGCGCTTACACGATCGATATCGGTTATCGTTGTGGTGATGGTCGCTGGTTAGTTTTAGCTAGATCGGCATCTGTAAGTATTCCCCCTGTCTATCCCTCTGACTGGATCGAAGATATCTTCATCACTGTACCTTGGGAAGAAGAATTGGCAGGTCAAACCTTCGTCGAGCTCGTACCCCCCAGCCACAAAGCTGCTGCTGATGCTGATGCTGCTGATAGTACCGCAGGTGCAGCTCCTCAAGCCGGCAATGAAATTTACGATCGCATCTTCGGCATGGGCGAATCGACTCAAATGATGCGAATTAATGGTTCGCTCTATGGTTCGATGCAGCACTCACCGTTAGAATCGGTTAGTTCCTTTGTCTTCCCCTCTGGAGCTGGGCTGTGGTCACTTCCTACCACTTCGGGCGTGAATATGTCTGGCGTGGGGATGTCTGGGATTGGGATGGAAATGGATCGCAACCGTCAATTCTGGTTGATTGCAGATGCCGAATTAATCGTCTACGGTGCAACCGAACCCGATGCGACAGTTTCGATCGGCGGACGACAAATTAAGCTCAATCCTGATGGTACCTTCCGGTTCCAAATGTCCTTCCAGGATGGGAATATCGACTATCCGATCGTGGCTGTAGCCAAAGATGGCGAGCAACAACGCTCTGTCCACATGACATTCGATCGAGCTACCCCCTCACGCAATACTAATACTAAAGAGGAAGCTGTAGCTGAGTGGTTCTAACTTCTTCAGTAAGTTCTAACCTAATTACTCTAAAATTAGCCCGTCGATCTTAGTGATTGGCGGGGCTAATTTTTCTAGCGATCGGTAAAAATTTTCCGTTCATTCGGACTTGGTTCGATCTAATATTTCTAATACTGACTTAGGTAATAATTTATCCTTGAACCAAATTACTTCGCACGGGAGATCGGCTGATTTAACTCCAGCTTTTTCGAGATTCAAGCGTTCGGAAATCGCCAAAATGAGATTATTACAGCCAGACTTGCGCACTTGAGCGAATTTTTTCTGTAAATATTCCGGTCGCCAATAACCGACAATTTCTAAAATATAACTGCGCCCATCGGGATGCACCAATCGAAAATCAGGAATCATCACACTGCCAGGAATCGGCAATAGCTCTACTTCTCGCTCCAATTTCCATTCAGTTTTGAGCTTATCCCAGCGATCGGCAAAAGCAGCTTCGAGCAGACTATCATAAGATTTTCCTGGCGGATAATGAGTTTCTAAACCACATTTATCGGTGAGACTATAACGCCCGACTTTAATATTTCCGGTGTAGAAATCTTTAGTTTGTAAAGTCGCACTCAAACTCCATTTAGTCACATGTAGAATTGCCGGAATTAACTTCGCGATCGCCAATCCATAGCGCGTACTAGCTTTAAATAAACTAGTCGGCCCATCTACAAGGATGGTAAACCCATGGTCGGCATCACCTTCAATATAGGTCATCAATTGAAACAATTTTAAATAGCGAAATAACAGCTTATATTGCCCAGGTACATTGCGGTGAGCATTAATAGTTAATTGACTCGCTCGATAAAATACCCCTTGAACTTGAGAGAGATTGTAGCGATGTAGTAAAGCCACCGGATCGGGTGCAATAAACTCAGTCAAAATCCGATTATCGGGTAAATCTGCATACAAACCCTGGGTAATTTGGGCAGGGAGAACTTCTTGATTTAATTCTTGGGAAAGATTGCTTGCTAAGGTGGCTAATGTCGCCTTACTATGGTCTACCGAGGGGCTAGCAGTAGCTGCGAGGGCATAAACACGTTCGCGGAGTGCTGAGGGCGAGAGCGGGCTAACAATCTCAAATTTACTGAAGGTTTGACTCTTGAGTAAATGCGCGAATCCTCGCTTAGTCCGAAAATCGGGATTGTCTCCTTCTAGTTGCAACAGCATTTCATCTAACTGTGCTTGAGTACCGCCGACCATCGACTGAAAGCAATCGATGCTATCCATCGCCATCTGAAGATGATGAGCGTCGATTTCGATCCGTTTGGGGACGATTGATTCGCCGCTGTATCGATAAATGAGTAGATCGCCTGGTAACATTGAGATTCGATCGTCAGGATAAATTTATTGTGACATTGTTCGCCGTTTGGCGTAAATTTGGCAAGACCTGTGGTCAAGATCGCTCTGAAGTTGGTCGATCTAGCTCACAATCTGTGTTAAATAAGATCGATCGGCAAGCTGCAACTATGGAACATTAAATCGGAACTAGGTGTCTTCTTGAGCAGGACAGAATAGACATGGGTGAGTAAAAGCTGTGACGATCGCCATCGATCGCGCGATCGAATTTGACTGTCAATAGTTAGATGCTTAACCCGCTCGTTTACCCAACCAGCAGATTAACTTGGCTGACCGAGCATAAGAACTCTTTCTGGGTAATATACAAATACTGAGGATAAAATTTAGCCTCTAAGCCTTAAACTAGTCTATTAACCACCGACACGACGACAACTAATTATATAAATCTTCTATGAATACTGCTAGTTTGCGGATTTGCCTATACAAAAGCCTGATCTTGGGTTTGGTGCCAGTATTGGCGATCGTCAATCTCCCAGCAAGTAGTTGGGCCATTCCCGCCAAGGCAAAGAAGAAGCCGCAGACTCCAGTCAAAGTTGCTAAGACAAAAAAGGCTGCTACCACTACATACCAAAGTAACAGTTTTGCTGACTCCTATACACTCGGCCCTGGAGATCGCTTGCGGGTAGATATCTTTAACGTTCCAGAATATAGTGGTGAATTTTACGTTTTAGGTGATGGTGCGATCAACCTCCCGGTTGTAGGTGCAATTCCGATTCAAGGACAGACCGTTCAAAAAGCATCTCAATTACTGACAGCTTATTTCTCTCGCTATGTGAAACGACCGATCGTGACGATTAGCGTTCTAGCCCCTCGTCCCGTTCAATTTGCGATCGCTGGAGAAGTCACTAGGGCCGGCTCTTATACCGTGCCTTTTACCGCCGAAAATCGACGATTCCCGAGCATCAGCCAAGCTGTCCAACTGGCAGGTGGTACCACCCAAACGGCTAATTTACGTCAAATCCAGATTCGTCGCGCCGCCACTGGCAGAATCGCTTATGTGAACCTATTCGATCTGCTGCAACGGGGTAATAGTGGACAAGACATCACGCTGCGCGATGGCGATACAGTTTTTATTCCCCGTTCTGAGAACGTGAGTGCTGCCGATCGATTGCGATTATCTGGTTCTAACCTTGCCAATCAGGATGCCACTGTTAAAGTTGCGATCTTGGGTGAAGTTGGCAAGCCAGGTACATATACCCTCAAGGGCGAGACTGGTACTACTGCTGGTTCGACAGGTACTGCCATCGGTCGTGTCACTCCACCCACTCTGACTGAAGCAATTAAAACAGCAGGCGGAAGTACTGCATCGGCCGATCTCACACAGATCAAAGTCCGCCGCAATACTCGTACGGGTAGCGGTCAAACCGTAGCGATTAACTTGCTCAACCTGTTAAAATCTGGTGATTTTAGCCAAGACATCATTCTTCAAGATGGTGACACGATTCTCCTGCCCACTAGCACTACAGCGGGTGGAACGAATACTACCCTAGTTAATGCTTCTAACTTGGGTCCACAAGCGATCGCGCCCCCAAAAGTCGTCGTCGTGGGTGAAGTCAATCGTCCGGGGACTTATACAGTTAAGAGTGAGGGTAATACGACTAATAATAATACCCAACTAGCTGGGACTGTCGCTCTGCCCACGATCAGTAACGCGATTCAGTCAGCCGCAGGAATTAAACCTACTGCGGATATTCGCAAAATTCAACTAATTCGGACGACACGCAGTGGCGAACAGAAAATCGCCATCAATATGTTTAAGCTGATCCAAGAAGGAGATACCAGCCAGGATATTATTCTCCAAGAAGGCGATCGATTGTTTATTCCTGTCGCCCAGACTACTAATGCTCAAGATGTCGATCTGATCGCATCTTCGACGATCTCTCCTGGGACGATTAAGGTCAACGTCATCGGAGAAATAGCTCAAAAAGCTGGTAAAGGTGGCACGATCGAAGTACCATCCAATACAACTCTCAACCAAGCGCTATTAACCTCTGGTGGTTTTGATAACGTTCGGGCTAATAAGGGTGAGGTTGACTTCATTCGTCTCAACCCCAATGGTAGCGTCACTAAACGGATGATCAAGCTCGATTTCACTAAGGGCATCGATAACGATCGGAATCCCCGCCTGCAAAATAACGATACGATTGTGATCGGTCGGAATGGTCTGACCAGAATTGGTGATGGATTCAGTACGATTCTCACTCCATTCAATGGTCTGCTCAATTTAATCAGATTCTAGGCGCGATTAAAATTACCGATCGCGAGTACGGGGTAGAGGATAATTAATATTCTCTACCCCTGTTTGCTAGCTACACGAGTAGCGATCGAGGATAATAAGGATCTGGTCATCGATCCGGTTAAATTGATATGAATACGACTAACTTGCGAGATCTGTACCAACAGGTCATCCTCGAACACTATAAGAAGCCAAAACATCGAGGTACTACCAATCCAGTCGATCGCTATCAGAAAGGACACAATCCATCCTGTGGCGACACGATCGAACTGACACTCCAGTTAGATAATAGCGGCGAACGAATTACCGATATCAAATTTGAAGGAGAAGGCTGCGCGATTGCCCTCGCTTCAGTCGATCTCATGGCTGGTGCTTTGGCAGGAAAAACAATAGCTGAAGCTTTAGAGCTAGTCAAAACTTTTCAAGAAATGATGAAAGGCACCGCAGAATTTCCGAAAGAGCACCGCAAACTCAATGTGATGCAAGGTGTCGCTCAATTTCCCGTCAGAATTAAATGTGCTAACCTCGGTTGGCATACACTCAAAGCTGCACTCCAAATGACAGGTGAAGCTAAGATTGCCGATGTGATTAGTAATGAGAATGAATAATGGCTAATCGCTAATCCCTCTCTCCGATCCCCTCATCCCTAATCCCTCATCCCTAATCATGATTACAACTGCTGAGTTTTTTAAATATTTTCAATGGTCGGGGATTGCTACCTTAGCATTTGCGGCAATCACAGTGTTAGCTTTAATTCTCAAGTGGGGTTTTCAATACCGGCTGGTAGGCGCAACGGGATTTATGGCAGTGATAACTGTCGGCTTATTAGGCTTGAGTTTTGTGCCGATCGTCCATAGTAATGTGCCTGGAGCTTTACGCTATTCCTTAATCTATGATAATGGTAGCGATCGAGCGACAATTGCTGTAGCTACCCCAATTAGCGAAGCTGGATTGGATGCGACTTTACGCCAAGCCGCAGCCGATTTATACTCATATGGTCGATCGGGGCGAGTCGATCGACAACTCAAGATCCGCGCTCGGACGATCGTTCATCCACAGCCTGGCATCTCTGAACCACTAGTCTTGGGCGAAGTTGTTCGTTCGCTCGGAGGCGGGGAAGATAGTGAGTTAGCGATTCAGATCGATCGAACTAATTTGAGCAAAGTAGCTCGCACTAGTCACGTCTGAGCGATCGAAATGAATATTTATGGGGAATAATATAAAAAGCGATCGAAATTTAGCAATTGCTCTGGATGACTGATGAGGAGCTGTGGAGATTTACCGCAATTTTCAATCCTGGCGAATATTCCCGATCGGTTCGTTCAATTGAAATTTAAATATAAATCTGGTTAACTCTATGAAGATTAATGATCTAAATTTACTTCAACAAATTGTTAACTATCTAGAACAACATCAAGAAGCGGGTCGGATCAAAAAAATGCTGTACTGTCTGTGTACTAGCAGATGGGAAAAAGATGTTGACTATCTAAATTCAATTAATTCCCAGTACTTAATCGAGCAGATCGCCAGAGAGAATCAAACACTCGATCTATTTAGAGTCAGATTGCAAGAACTCGTTAAAACAGTTAACAAACCCAAGCATTATATTCAAGTTGCCAAAGTTATTTATCTGTCGATCGGGCAACTATACCCTGAATTCCAACAGGCACATGGCGGTGGTAAATCCCCAACAGCCTCACCACCAGTAAAAGCATCGATCGCTGGATCTGATGGTGCGGATCTCGATGCCAATGTAGATGGTACCGCCGATCGAGTTGTGGCGGTGCCGATTCAGCCTGCGGATATTGCCGAACCCACTCAGCCAAGATCTCTCAGTCAGAACGGTGCTGGAGCGATTACGCCCGAACCCACCCAACTAAAATATCTCAGCGAGAATGGTGAAGATCGGCATGGCGTTGCTGTAATTCAACGTATTGCCGAACCACTACCAACTCCACAACTTGAGTTAGAAACTCCTGTCAGCGATGATGTAGATGAATCTGCATACGAAACTTATTGCGAACCAGAGGTGCCCACGGAGATGTCACCACTCGATCGACCGGAAGTTCTCGACTACGATCTATTTGTGTTGCGACAGAATGTGATGAGTTACACCAATCCGCTGCGCGCCAAAATGTTGCTGTTGGTGATGTTGTATCCGAATATGAACTTTGGCAGTCAATCAACTGCCTCAATCCGCGAATACTATCTCGACGATCTACTCTTAGAAGTACTCAAAACCTATCCGACAATTCAGGATTTTGAAGAAAATATGACTTATGCTGTGGAGCAACTGATCGAAGTTGAAGAATACGGTAAAACAGCAACTGGATTGCTCCAATCTCTGTCATCAATTTATCTGCCCTCAAATTCAAATGTCAGATAATTTGGCAGTTAGATTGAGCTACGCTAATAAGCGTAGGCTTTAAAATAGGGCACGCTCGTTATGGTCAGAACTGCATCAACAATGCTATCTTTAGGCGTGAGTGCGCCAGAGTTTAATCTCACTGATGTTGTGAGTGGATCGCAAATTTCGCTCGATACCTTTACTGGTAAACCAGCATTGCTGGTGATGTTTATTTCCGTTCACTGTCCGTTTGTCAAACACGTTCAAGCTCAATTAGCCCAAATTGGTCGAGATTATGGGGCAAAAGGTTTGGAGATCGTCGCAATTAGTTCTAATGATATCGAGAAATATCCCGATGATGCTCCCGAACATTTACAGGCGCTAGCTCAGAGTGAAGGGTTTAATTTCCCCGTCTGTCCCGATCCGAGTCAATCAGTGGCTAAGGCTTATACTGCCGCTTGTACGCCTGATTTCTTTCTATTCGACGGCGATCGACATCTAGCCTATCGCGGCCAATTAGATGATAGTCGTCCTTCTAATGGTAAACCAGTCACGGGGCAAGATTTACGCCACGCGATCGAGTTACTATTGGCAGGAAAGGATGTAGATGCCAATCAACGTCCCAGTATTGGTTGTAATATCAAGTGGATTCCTGGCAACGAGCCAGAGTATTTTACCGGGATTAGAGCAGCAGATTAAGCCCGATCGAGTGGGGGATGGTGAGGCTCTAACCGCCATCCCGAGCGAGCGATCGGGCTGTGACAATTAGAGCACTCAGAGTTGCTAACAGCTCTGACTCAGTATAGGGTTTGACAAAATAGGCAGAAGCGCCTAAATTCATGGCTAACTGCTGATGTTTATCGCTACTGCGCGAAGTGAGCATGACGATCGGTAGATCTGCAAAAGTCTCAGTCGATCGCAGGGCTTCTAGTACTCCATAGCCATCCAGACGGGGCATTTCGACATCGCAGAGTGCAGCTTGCACTACTAAGCCACCGAGGAGCTTTTCAACGGCTTCTCGTCCATCTTTAGCTTGTTCGACCTGATAACCTTCTTTTCCTAACATCACAGCCAAATAACGCCGAACAGCGATCGAGTCATCGATGACTAAAATTGTGTCGGATTTGGTGCGTGCGGACACAGCCGAAACCAATCGATCCGCTGTTATAACTGTCGGGATCGGGTTGGTGGGAGAATTGGGCTGAGCCGAAGACATCCAGCCTGCTAACTGAATCAGATCGACGAGTGGGACGACACGACCATCGCCTAAAATAATCGAATTACCAAAACCTGGAGTTAGCGGCATTAAGCGATCGATCGATCGACTAGTAACTTCTTGCTCGCCCCAATAGCGATCGATCCTAAAGGCTACCGATAACCGATCTTCACCCACCACTAAGATCGTCGGTGTCGCAATCGTCGGCGTTCCGGGTAATTCGATCGATCTCTGGCTGCGGTTAAACGAAATTCCTTGCTCCAAGGCAATCAAGGGAATAACTTGCGATTGCCAAGCAATGTTATTCCCATCGGCGGTGAGGAGATCGGGCTGGAAATCGAGTATTTCTCTGACGCTATCTACAGTGACGGCAAAGACAAAACCCGCCCGTTCTAGTAACATAATGCGAACGATCGACAGCGTAAAGGGTACCCGAATTACAAAGGTAGTGCCTACGCCAAGTTGGGTTTTGACCTGAATATTGCCCCGAACTTGTTCGATATTAGTCCGAACGACATCCATCCCCACCCCGCGCCCAGATAGTTCTGTGAGACTGGTAGCAGTACTAAAACCTGGTTCAAAGATGGTATCGAGCAATTGAGCTTCGGTCATTGTCGCGACTGACTCGATCGGTAAACCCATCTGTTGCAATCGGTTGCGAATGCGATCGAGCCTAATCCCCCCGCCATCATCAGACAGCGTAACGATCGTCTCACCACTGCGCTGACTAGCTGATAAGACGATCGTCCCTCGATCGGGTTTGCCAGCAGCCAGCCGAGTTGCTGGATCTTCGATGCCGTGGTCGAAAGCATTACGCAGTAAGTGAATGAGTGGATCGCTCAGCCGATCGAGCATTGCCCGATCGATTCCGGTATTTTCGCCCACGATCTGGAGATTGACAGATTTGCCAAACTGTGATGACAGATCGCGAATCAGCCGGGGAAAGCGTTTGACAGCATCCGCGAAGGGGAGCATCTGAGTCCGAGTAATATTTCGCTGGAGCGTGCGGGTAGTTTGGTTTAAACTACTGACTGAATGGTTCATTTCCCGCAGACTTAGTTCGATATCCGCTGTTACTTCTTGCAACTGGACGATCGTTTCAATTTGATTTTGGGAAACAAGGTGGAGATCGCTATAGCGATCCATTTCTAGGCGGTCAAATTCTGCTGGATGAGCCGAGTCGGTGGGAAACTCTGACTGAAAATGCGACCAGACGGATGGTGGATGAGTTGGGCTAGTTGTTGCGTGAATCGGCATTAATCCTTCAGTAGCAGCCAAATCGTACCATTGGCGCAGTTCTTGGTTAGATCCCTCTAGATGTTGGATGCGCTGGCGCAATAAGCCGGTATAGTTTTGAATTTCTGCTAGGCGTAAATTGATGGCATTCCGCTCTAAAATTAATTTGCCGAAGACATCGTTAAATTGTTGCAGATATTCAACGGGTACGCGCACAGTTTGACTGTGAGCCGCCACCTTGACTTGTGGTGTCGCGATCGGTGGAACTTCTGCTTGAGGTAATGTGGCAATCGGGGGGGCGATCGCCACCATAACTTGGCGTTCATCAATCTCGATCGAAGGTAAGTCGGGCAGCTCAAGAGTGGCTAACTCACTCAGTAATTCCTGTGGTGCTCGATCGAGGGAGAGGAGATCGGCGAACTCAGGTTGCTGTCGATCGAAATCGTCCCAATGATAGATATCACTCGAGTCTGGCTCATCTAGAGTGGCTAACTCATCGAGTAGTTCGATCGGTAATGGAATTTCATCGAATCCGGCGCTTAATTCGCCCTCGTCATCAATCCCAAAATTAGCCATCTCGGACTGGAGCAGGGCTAAATCGATCGATTCCATGTCGATGAGTCCATCGATCCCGACGAGAGCGGGATTGAAACTAGCTGCGGTGAGGGAGACTTGACGATCGATTTCTAAGTCTGAGCTGCTTGCTGGTTTTGGTTGGTGCGATCGTGCGGGTAATTGAGTCGGGATCTGCTCGAATCTGCCCAGGAGTATGACAGAGTGAGATTTACGCCAAATCTTTAGAGCTTGGCGAGCCAGTGATGTGGCTTGGGCGAGATCGATGTGCTGGCACTGAATTTTGACTGACGCACACAGTGCGATGAACCGCTCTAACTTAGCCATCTGGCCAAATTCACTCAATTCATCTGCCGTTGCTGCCAATGCTTGCAGGAGTTGGGCGGGTGATAATCGATCGAATTGATGCTCTAGATGATTTAAGGCTGTCTTAACTCCACTTTCAAATAATAAAATGGCTGGACTGACTTCGCCCTCTTGGGATAATAGAGCATCTTCATCTTCGGGACGCAGATCGCCCAAGTGCTGGCGCAATCGATCGAACATAGGCTGAGACTGAGTCGATAACCAGTTCTCATCGATCGATCGTGCTTGACGATGGAGATTGCCCACTTGCCGCAGACAATCGACCCCTTGTAATAACAGGGTTTCCACCTCTGGATCGATGGGTTTAGTCTGATAGCGTACCCTGAGGATTTTGAAAAAATCTTCGAGCTGGTGAGCGATCTGACTCAGTGGGGTAAATCCCATCATTGCGGCACCCCCCTTAACTGAGTGAGCCGCGCGTAAAGCCTCATCGAGTGCTTGAGGATCGGCGATCGCATTAGCTAAACTCAGCACTGTAGATTCAATTCGATCGTAACAATCGTCCGCTTCATCCAAGAACTTAAATGCGATCTGCCAATCCTTATCCATCACCTTTATCCAATAGCTGCTAGATTTATACTTGGAACTGAGCGACTTTTTCTTCGAGTTTTTTCGCCACTTGTGATGTTGCTTGCATGGATGAAGCCATCTGGCTAGAGAAAACCGAACGTTCTTCGGAAGCGATTGTCACTTGCTGCATCAGTTGGGTAACAGCCTTAGCCGTTTCAGCCTGGGAAATTGTCGCTGTAGAAATAGAACTCATCAGCGTATCGATCTCCTGAGAACTTTGCAGCACTTGGTTTAATTTTTGCTTGGTAACTTCAACTAAGCGGGTACCATCGACTACCTGTGTGGTGCCTTTCGCCATGACTTCAGCGACATCTTTAGTCTCTGCTTGAATTGCCGCTACAATCTGGGCGATTTCACGCGTGGCGACAGCAGATTGTTCGGCTAATGCCCCCACTTGCTCGGCAACTACAGTGAAGCCCTGTCCTTGTTCGCCAGCTCGACTAGCCTCTACACTGGCGTTAATCGCTAAGAGATTGGTTTTCAGTGCAATTTCTTCGATCAGGGTGACTACTTGAGAAATTTTCTGAGAAGAATTCGCCCAACCGCTTCATCTTCTGCGCCGATTCGCCCACAGTTGTCCGCAGCCCCATAATACTAGTTACCGTTTGCGCCATCGCCTCAGTACCTGCCTGAGCGATCGTATAAGCATTATTAGCGATCGCTGATGCTTGGTTAGCATTGGTAGCAACAGATTGAATCGAGTCAGTCATTCGTTCGATCGAATTAAAGGTGCCGCGAATTTCGGCGGCTTCGGCGACGGCTGTGGCGGAAAGCTGGCGAATGTTTTGTTCGTTAGACTCGAGGGAGACACTCACCTGACCCGTCCCCTGTTTTACTTCCACAGCGATATCTCGCAAGCTATCAATCACCGCATTGAATAAATCAGCAACCGTACTCAACTCTAACGAATCCATACTGGCTCGGACTGTTAAATTTCCATCCATTGCGCCTTCAACTTCGGTGACTAATTTGAGAATTTCGCTTCTAATGTTTCCCGTTGTTGACGTTGTTGTAAGGCTTCTAATTCACGGAATGCTAAGTTAGCTTCAATGTTCTGCGCCATCTGGTTTAAATTACGCTGCTAAAACTCCCACCTCATCTTGGCGATCGATTTCCTCTAACCTAGCACCAGATTGACCTCCGGCAATTAGATCGGCAAATTCAGTCAACCGCTGAATCGGTCGAGAAATGGAGCGATGCAGTGGAGTTATAGCAACAGCGCGATCGCCAAATTCCCCCACCGATCGCATAACCGATTAATGCAGTTTGTTGCAAATCCTGATTTACTTGCGTCTGTGGCTCACCCACAAAGGAAATTCCGATCGGTTTGGCAGTTTTGGGATCTAACTGTTGCCGATGATCGTACAGCGGCCCATAGCCTGTCACATAGTCAATTCCAACGATATTTGCATCGCCTAGAAACACTGTGCCTTGATTCAATACTTTGTCGGCTACGGCTTTGGATACTCTGGTGCCAATTGCTCGCGTGGTTTTGTCGGTATAGGGAACATTAGTGCTGACCCGCCAATCCTGGGCAATAAGGTAGCTGTCGAAACACCTGTCTCACTTTTGAGTTTATCTACCAGATCGTAGTTGCGGTTGAGCAAAGTGCCCGACAATCGCAGTACCAACCTGTTGCCCATTCACTTTAATCGGTGAACTGACATTAGTACTAACCCGACCTTACCACGATCGACATCAAAGGTACCCTCTGGATAAGGCTGCTTCAGCTCTGATAAGCCTTTGGTCGTTTGCGATCGAATGCCGATCTCTGCTTGCTTAGCCAGCCCCAACCGCTGTAAGGATTCACTTTTGAGGAGTTCCACACCAGATAGAGGACGTGAATTTACTAAGGCTGCTCGAACGATGCTCAAATCGCCCAACTCAATTTTAGCTTGACTCGATCCTGGCATAAATTGAGTTGGGGCATTGGTATCAGTTGGCAACGGTGGATATTTAGCAACATCATCACGCACTACTTGCACCGATTGAGCGATCGTTTGCCCTTTGGTGTTGGTAATTAGATAAAAACTGGCATTAGGCTTGAGATCTTTTGCCGCCTGGATGAAAGATGCGAGCTTAGCTTGTTGAGTCGATGTCGTCGCCGGATCGTTAAGGTTAATTCCGGCTGCTGTCACAGACTGAGCCAAGATCCTAGCATCATCTTCGATCTGCCGCGTTTCGGATTTACCGACTTTTCCAGAATTAGCAATTCGATCTTTAACCTGTCTTTGAGGTGATTGAGTGCTGATTCTTTAGAAAGACTCAGAATCCCTTGCGTAACAGCCACTACTGGAATAACGGCTCCTGTCACCAATAATGTAACTATTTTTGCCCGAATTGAGAGGTTGTTCCAAGTTTGAACTGGCTTGCGCCACCAAGATTTAGAGGTTGTTGTACCTGCTAAGCTGGTTGGAGTAGCAACTTCGGAAAAGTTATTGGTAGTTGGTGCGGGAGCAGAAATATCCTGGTGTGGGGTCATTGCTTTTATCCTTAATAGAGATGAGAAGTTGTTAACAATAGATCGATCTGTTTGAATTAGGCATTACCGATCGTCGCAACCCTACACAACGGATTGTGGTAAAGATTTGGGTGATTAACGATCGTGGCAGTGTTCACACACCAAAACTCTGTTGTCCGCTACTGCGAAACATCCCTGCTGGTAAGGTTTTAAACAGTGAGGAAATTCTTGCCCTGGGGCTTGTAATGTATCTGGATCGAAACGCGCTACCCCACTCACTCGGTACACAGCTAGTCCTAAATATTTCCCCGCAGACAGCTCTGCTG
>CBDFFH010000049.1:0-137777 GCA_965246715.1 Chamaesiphon sp.
TGTTAGCTGGTGGACTCAACTGCGTCTGTGGATTTGCACAGAGCCGCTCCAAGTCAGCTAAAACAGCCGCAGCAGTTTGGTAGCGGTGAATCGGGGTCTCCTCCCACATCCGATTTAAAATCTTCACTAAACCATCACTTACCACTGCTTGAGAGTGCCAGTTATCCCGCAAGCATAAGGCTTGCGGATTGAGACCAGTCAGAAGGACGATTATGGTCACCGCGAGGGCATAGAGATCGCTACTCGGGTAACTTTGTCCCAGCCAGATCTGTTCGTAGGGTGCATAACCGAGTTTGCCGACGATCGATTTTTGGGTACCAGCAGAATTCGATCGACCGATATTTTGCGCTGACTCCTGACTTTGAATCAGCGCGGATCTACCGATCCCAAAGTCAATTAAGACTGGCAAATGGCAGTCATCCGAGAGCATGATATTATCCGGGGCGATATCGCGATGGACGATCTGACGATCGTGCAAATAACTCAACACGGGTAATAGATTTTTTAACAACTCGATAGCTTCGGCTTCAGAGAAGTTCTTGCCTTGTTGTTGGCGTTCGCGCAATAGCGCTGAATAAGTCTGACCTTTGATATATTCTTGGACGATAAATAGACGGTTGTTTTCTTCAAAACACGCATAGAATTTGGGGATTTGCGCGCGATCGATCTGATGGAGAATTTTGGCTTCCCGCTCGAACAATTCCCGCGATTTTTGCGCTTCAACGTCACCCTCATACTGGGGCAAAAATTCTTTGACAACACAGGGTTCATTAAACCGATAGAGATCGAGCGTCAGATAAGTCCGCCCAAACCCACCTTGTCCTAATACTCGTTGCATCTCATACCGATTAGCTAATAGCATTTTATCGTTACCAGCCTGCGATGACGGCGATAGCGTCGATTGGAGCTGTTCTAAAGAACCATCAACGTAGAGTTTCAATGGCACTAATTCAGTTTTGCCATTGGATTGGACTTTAGCGTACACGATTTGTACGAATGATTCACCCTTTCGATGCTCGACCATTTTGTCCTCGCTTCCTACTAAACTTGGTAGTAGACCTTCTAGTGCTATTTACGGGTGGGTCTAGCTAGTTATGCACTCGCAGTAAGTAGCTAATTTACTTGACATTGGTTGCTTTCTTCGGTGCGCTCTGGCTATCCCCGAATAGCCGGACTGGTTTTTGCCTGAGTAGATCTGCTGGAGATCGATCGGAGGCAAAGATCGATCGGACGCGCTCGACGACAGAGATCGTATATTTATAGTCCGGAACGGTACCATTAGGAATCAACCCAACCTCTTGCGCGATGGGCGATGGGGTATCTTTCAAAATTTGGCGGAGCGATGCTTGGACTTTTAGATCGACTGTCGCACTAACTAGTATTACGCCCATCGGCACTCTATGGGTATCGGTAAACAGAATGCGGAATTCTGTCTGCGGGATCGCCGTGCGGTAATTATTGAATTCTTGAACCGACAACGCGCCAGCATCGGCAGTACCTGCTGCTACCGCCGCTAAAATTTCTTTGGGCGTGGCTGAGACAATGACTTCTGATAGGGTCGAGCCATATAAGTTGAAGAGCGGGTAATAGTACCCCGTGGCCGAACCTGGTTGCCCGAGCGCGAGTTTTTTACCAATCAAAGATTTCAAATCTTGGTAGGGACTATCCTTTTTGACTACTAAGATCGATCGTAAATTATCGAGTCCTTCAAGAGGAACCAGCGCAGTATACTGGTATTGCGACATGGCAATTGCGGCCAAGCCCGGTGGTGCGAATACCAGCGACCAGGCTTTCGCGCTAATTCGTTCTAGGGCTTTAGTTTCGTTATAAGTAGGTTCGATTTGCACTAACGACTGCATCTGTTCTGCTAAATACTGTTTGAACCGATCGTATTGGGCGATCGATTGCGTTCCCGCATCATAATTAAGGGTACCGATCGTCAATTGTTCGCCTTGGATCGCTCGCCTAACTCCGCAACTCGACAAGAATAACCAAGTTAAAAAGAAACGACGAGAAGTTGTCGATCGCAGCATATGCATAACCGATAATCGAGGGTGATTTAGCACCAGTTTAGCTCGAAACATCGAACGCGATACATCATTGTAATATTGTAACAACTACTATAACTTATTTGCTACAATATGTTTACAAAGGTTAAGAGTTTAATGGGGATTCAACCATCATGCGCCCGCGTCAGTCTGTCATGGAAATCTTTGCTACATTCTTATGTTTTGAAGACGATACGATCGCTGGCTGGATCGTAGATGGACGATTGCGACGGAGTATGCAAGCATGTCTCGATCGAGCTGACGATCGCCACATCTCGCCTCAGTTTTGGGCGTTATATTGGCACCAACTTTGGCAACAAGAACCGAGCGCGCTCGCCAAAAATCATTTGGCGGCTTATCTGCAAGAGGTTTGTTATCGCTCGGCTCAAAAATTAATAATAAATTTGTCTGGCGGACAGTCGATCGCGGATTTTTTTCAAATTGCCATCGTCAAAATCGATCGAGTAATCAAGGGTTTTAATCCCCACTATGGCACTGAGTTAAAAAATTATGCCAGCTTAGCTTTTACTAATGCAATTAAAGACACCTTGCGTCAGCGCCAAGAAGTAGATGTTTGCACCGATTGGGCACTATTACACAAGGTCAGTCACAAACGTGTAATTGCCGCTCTCCAAAATTTGGGATTCGCTCGGGAGCAGATCGCTACTTATATTTTGGCGTGGCAATGTTTTAAAACCATTTATGCCCCGACAGCCGAAACCGGGTTGCGAAAACTCCAGCAACCAGAGCCAGCAATCTTTGCAGAGATTGCCAAGCTGTACGATCGAGAACGCGTGCGGGAGATCGCCACGATTGCCACTGCCTGCGATGGCGAATCGATCGCCCAATGGCTGACTGTTTGCGGTAGAGCGGTGCGGACATATCTCTATCCGACCTTAATTTCGGCATCTCAACCGCACCCATTCGCCGAAACTGGCGAATTCTTGGATAATTTTGAATCCACCTTTCAAGATTCCTTGTTGGCACGTGCGATCGATCGCGAAGCCGAGACAGCGCGTGCCGCCGAGCGATCTCAGTTACAAAAGGTGCTATTAAAAGCATTAATTAAAGTCGATCTGCCATCTCAACGGTTGTTGCAACTGTATTATGGGCAGGGGCTGACGCAACAAGAGATCGCCACCCAATTGATGACCAAGCAATATACCATTTCGCGACGGCTCAATCGGGTTAGACAGCTCCTCTTAAATGCCTTAGGGGAATGGAGTCAAACGAAAGTGCATGAATCGATAACGCCGAACGTAATCGATCTTATGAGTATCGCGATCGAGGAATGGTTGAAGGTACATTATGGCTCCGCCGACCTGCCTGCCCAAAATTGATGAGGCACTTAATTTATGAACGCACCTACTCTCTCATCTATGACTGATATCCCCGCCTTACAACTAGAAATCCCCCCCAACTCGCAATCACAATTTTGGCGACAGTCCAAGACTGCGTACACTACCACTGGCAATTGCTGGCGAGCCGCGATCGAGCGAGCCTGTCTGGATGCGGTCTTGCCTTGGCTCCAGGAAAGCGATCCGCAAGCGCGGCTGTGGACGAATGCCGCCAACCTGCCCAGTTTTTGGGAGCTAGTGAGCGGCTCGGCGATCGATCTCAATGGCTGTAGATGGGTACTGATTCCCACTACGGCGATCGATTTTGCCGAATTGCGGGTGCCTCAAGAGTGGGTCGATCTCCCCAGTTGGGCTGGAGACTATTATCTCTCGATTTATGTCAATCCGGAAGTAGATGAAGTTCGGGTATTAGGCTATACCAGCCACAACCAGCTCAAACGCCACAGCCGATACGATCCGCTCGATCGCACCTACAGTCTCGACACAGAAGATTTAATTGCCGACATCAACGTGCTATGGCTGTCGCGGCAATTATGCCCGACAGAAGTACTCCGTGCCGATCTCCGACCCTTACCGCAGCTGCCGCTAGCACAAGCTGAAAACCTCCTCAATCGCTTGGGCAACCCCAGCGAACTGCGACCGCGTTTGGCAGTCCCCTTTGCCCTCTGGGGGGCTTTATTGGAACATGGCGGGTGGCGACAACAGTTATATCGGCACCGACTGGGTTTGCCCGAACCCTGGTCGATAACTGAATGGTTTCAAGCTGGAGTCTCCCAACTCGCACAGCAAGTCGGCTGGGAAACGATGACAATGGAGCCTAGTCTGGTGTTGGCACGGGGTACGGAGCTAGCCACTCCAAAAGCATTCTTGCGGCAATTATCGATCGCGGGACGGTCTTATGAGTTGCGGATTTTCCCGAAAGGAACCGATTTATGGCGATTTGAGTTGCATAGCGCTAGCGCCCTCCCGATTCCGCGTGGGTTTAAATTACGGCTGCTGGCTGAGGATTTGTCACCGTTTACCAATAATGAAGATTTGGCGCTGACAGAGATCGATCGTTTGTATCTAGAAGTCCGACTCATTCCTGGCGACGGACTCGTATGGGAAATCGAACCGCAACCCGATTTATTCGATCGGGAAATTATGCGCTTTTAAGCGTATGCCTATTTCGTTCTCGATTAAAAGTTATCATCGCTGCGATCGATCTAGCTACTTTAGTTCCAGTCTTCTTGTTCTTGATATTTCTTGGCTTTGACTTGATAAATCTGTTCGTTATTATGCAACTCGCGGGTTTTGGCAAAAAGTTCTTCTTCAGTGAGTTGCCATTTGACTAATAATCGATCGAGATGTGCTTGGATTTCTGCCGCACCTGGAAATCCCCGATAACGGATTCTCAGTCTAGCGAGTTCGGCAAGAGCCATATTTTCACTCGGATCGCTTTCTAATAATCGATCGACGATCGCGCGATCGATCTTCTCTTGGGGATGCCGTTGTGGTAATTTGCTCTGCTCTGCCATGTGAAACGGGTTAGGGTTGAGGGAAGATAGATGTTTCGATCTATTTTACCTCCAAACATCTAGCCTATGTTCTTACCTATCTCGATCGATGCGTCGGTAGCTACAATTACGCATGACCTAACTAGATTCTCTCTTCCCGAACCACTACTGGCTGTAGTTGCTGCAGAAAATTCTCCAGTCTTGCTGACTGGAGTACTGCTGAGTCTAGTGATAATTTATTTGGGTAGCAAAATTGGGGCGGAGATTGCCAACCGCTGGGATTTCCCACCTGTTTTGGGTGAATTGGTGGCAGGAGTCATCATCGGGGTATCGGCTTTACACTTAGTTATTTTTCCCGATAGTGGTTTGGCTGCCGCAGATTCGGGCATCATGTCCGTCCTACAATCGATTTATCAGCTTACCCCCACCGCTGCGGCTAGTGTCTTTGAATCCCAAAGTGAAATTATCTCAGTTTTCGCCGAATTAGGAGTCATCGTGCTCCTATTTGAAATCGGCTTAGAATCCGATTTGCGGCAATTAAAACAAGTTGGGGTGCAAGCAGTTGTTGTGGCTTGTGTGGGGGTGGCTGTGCCGTTTGCTGCTGGGACTGTGGGGTTGATGACCTTATTCCATGTGGCAGCGATTCCGGCGATTTTTGCTGGTGCGGCATTAACTGCGACTAGTATCGGGATTACTTCGAAAGTCCTCTCCGAACTGGGACAGCTCCAATCCAAGGAAGGTCAAATTATCGTCGGTGCGGCGGTAATCGATGATGTCCTCGGTATTATTGTGCTCGCGGTAGTGGCGAGTTTGGCCAAAACGGGTGAAATCGATGTTAGGAATGTTATTTACCTCATCGTCAGCGCGACAGTATTTCTGGTCGGTGCGATCTTATTGGGGCGGGTGGCCGATCGAACTTTTGTTACTGTCGTCGAAACATTGAAGACTCGCGGTAATATCGTGATTCCCGCATTTATCTTTGCTTATTTCATGGCATTTGTGGGCAATGCCATCCACCTCGAAGCGATTCTCGGAGCCTTTGCGGCGGGATTGGTTTTGGATGAAACCGATGCCCGCAATGAATTAGATGAATTAATCAAACCTGTCGCGGATTTGTTGGTACCGATTTTCTTTGTGACGGTTGGCGCGCGCGCCGATTTAGGAGTCCTGAACCCGGCGATTGCGGCCAATCGGGATGGTTTATTAATTGCTAGCTTCCTAATTACCATCGCGATCGTTGGTAAACTCGTGACGGGGTGGGTGGTATTTGGGCAACCAGGTATCAATCGACTGGCAATTGGCGTGGGGATGATTCCACGCGGTGAAGTGGGTTTGGTGTTTGCCGGCATCGGGAGTGCTAGCGGCGCGATCGCCAAGCCCTTAGAAGTAGCTATTATCGTGATGGTGATTATTACAACATTTCTGGCACCACCATTTTTGCGGGTTGCTTTTGGTCAGGCGATCGCTGCCGATCCGAAAACTGATAAATTAATCTGATATCTAAAAGCCGCTGGATATAGATATCCAACGGCTTTTAGCATATATCGGGGTGACAGGATTCGAACCTACGGCATCCTGCTCCCAAAGCAGGCGCGCTACCAAGCTGCGCTACACCCCGTTATGAATGCGCTTTAGCAATCATAGCACAGATCGATCGAGATTAACTAAAAATTGTTGTTAAATCAGTCGGGATACCAAAACATACCCTTAATCCCTTCCGGATCTTCGACAAATCCCATCCCACTGTAGAAGCCGACAACGTGAGAGTCCGCAAACAATGTGATATTGCTGATATCTTGCGCGCGAATTTTATCGATCGTAAATTTCATCATTGCCTTCCCCAACCGCTTGCCCTGATAATCGGGATGCACGACCACATCCCAAACGGTGGCGTTGAATGCATGATCGGAAGTAGCGCGTGCGAACCCAATCATCCGCTTGGTCGCACCCTTGACCTCCCACATCGAGACTACGATAAAACTATGCTGAATCGCCTTCTTGACTTTGCGGAGCGGACGACGCGACCAACCAACAATGTCGCATAACTCCTCCAACTCGTAAAGATCGAGATCGCGATCGGTGCTGAGAAAAATTTGGGTATTTGGGGGTGGATTAATTCCAGTTACTTGTATGGGAGTGCCGATGGCGGTACCTTCTTTTGACTCAGTAGCTAGATCGCCGCCACTAAATAAACTCTTCCAAAAAACCATGTGGTGTGGGCAGCAGGTTGATAGTTTCCGTTCCGAACGCGCACCAGCTAAATGTGGTGAATTATTAGGGAATTTAAACAAATCATAACATTATTTTTACGATTAAGTCCCTACTCCTTAGCGGATGTACGGGGGTTTATCGGAGCTTACTAGTGCGGTATTAGTTAGCTAAACGTTCGCGCATAATTTCTCCCCCGATCGATTTATCGCGATCGATTGAGGTAAAAACCGTAGCTAAATTGCTGCCTTACCCCTGTTATACTAGGAAGGCTGTGCCTAAATATATATTCCTATGGCAGTTCCTAAGAAGAAAACATCCAAATCCAAACGCGATAAGCGCCGTGCTACTTGGCGCAACAAAGCTGCAATCCAAGCAAGAAAAGCGTTGTCGTTGGGCAAATCCGTCCTGACTGGCAGATCGACTAGCTTTGTTTATCCTCAGCCAGAAGAAGAAGAGGCCGAATAGTCTGTGTTGATTGGTGATTGGTGAGATGGATCTAGTGGTCGATCGAATTACCTAAAATTAGTTACCCTAGTAGTAATCGATAACCAATCTCCATAAGCTGGATAACTGAATGACGATCGGTAAATTTTTTCGTAAACCTGAGAGCGAAGAATCACAGCGAGTACCTCCAGGTCAATACCTGACTAAAGGTTTTCCCATCATGACGTATGGGCAAACTCCACAGATCGAAACCGCACAATGGCAACTCCGCATCTGGGGCTTAGCCACTGCAAAGACGCTGAGATGGGCACAGCTGATGGATTTGCCGCAACATGAATTTACTGCGGACTTTCACTGCGTAACGCGCTGGTCGAAGCTGGATGTGAGCTGGAAAGGGGTAAAAGTCAGTGACTTTATGACCCTCATCGCCGTAGAACCCACCGCAACTCATGTGATGCAACATTGCTATGGTGGCTACACGACAAATATCCCGCTGGCAGATTTCCTAAATCCCGATAATTTCTTCGCTCATACACTCTTTGACGAACCGCTCCCCCTCGAACATGGTGGCCCGTTGAGGCTGGTGGTACCGCATCTCTATGCGTGGAAGAGTGCCAAATGGATTAATGGCCTAGAATTTCTCTCCCACGATGAATCTGGATTTTGGGAGCGCAATGGCTACCATAATCATGGCGAACCATGGGCAGAAGAAAGATATTCATAAATCACGATCGAGCATCCGGAGGGTGGGTAATGCCAGCCCTTTTAACGTGTAAAATTAGCCATCTAGTTTAAAATTAGCTCCCATCTTAATAACATTCTGGACGATACGCTGAAATTTTATTAGTGTCAATCTATATTATGTCGCCAGATGAATTATACTCAGCTGTAGCTCTGTCAATGTTACTTTGTCCGAGGAGCTATCGATTGAGTATGAAAAGCTCATCGGTAGAGCTTGAGAGTCTTGATAGAGCTAAAAATCAAGCATCTTACCCCCGATCGAGAATTAATGAAATCATCTACCTAAATATTTGCCGCTCTGGTATCAGCTTTGGCTATATTTAGCCAGCCGGCCATCGCTACATACGTCCATGCCGCTCGTCAATTTAATGTTAATAAAGATAATATTAATGTTGGTGCCAAGAACAGAAAAAATTTGTTGGAATGTTCCCAGGAATAGTATTCAAATTACTGAATATGCAGATGGTAAGAATCGTAATTTAGCACAATCTAAAGCTTTCTTACGAGATCTAGCCAACTCAGCAATACAAAATGGTGCGCGGTAGATCCAATCTTATCAAACTCTATGTGCTTATTTTTACTTATTAAAAAGGAGTCGAGTATTGTACTCAACCCTTTTTTCTATACAGCAACTTTCTTGTGACGTGAGATCGCTTCCGATCTTCTTTTCCCCTGATCTTCAGGAGAAATCCACTCAAAAACAAGATCGTTTTCCTGAAACTTCATTCGCTCTGTATGATATTTCTCTCCTGAAAGAAACATCATCGGAATGCCATCAGGAAAGGCAGTACAATTACCATCAAACTGATAATATTTGCAGATTGGGCAGCCAATTTTGTTCATAATTCTGTCACCTCATATATTGCAATTTGCCTGCGATTCTCTAAAGAGAGGCTATGCCAACGAAGATAATAACCTCAATCGCTTGCTATGTATTAACCTTTACCCTCTCAAGCGCACCTCTCCATCTCCAGTCCTTGCGAACAAAGAGCGCACGATCGAACCAAAAATCCGCCATCCGACCAAACTCAAACTGCCAATTCGAGTAGCCAACAGCAGTCGCTCCAACTCAATCTGAATGATGCCATCAAATAACACCGCATTTGCCAAAGTATCTGGCGGATCTTGCGGTAGTGGCGGTAAATACAACCGTTGTGTCGATTGGAACTTCAACAACTGTCCCAACAAATCCTTCACTTGGGGAGTATCCACCGTAATTGGTTGAATCCGCAACAACGCCGCATAGTCTCGCCGCCCTGGTACCAGATCGCAGGTAGCAGAAGCCACCACAAACTTCATCCCAGTCAACCTTTCACCCAGTAGATAAGCAGCCTCCGTACTGACAATATCGCCTTGCAATAAACTAAACCTGTCCTCTGTTGAATCGATCGCACTACTAGAGACAGCAGCATCATAATCCAGTGGACTCCGAACCAAAGCACCTGGCGCATTAAATATCTGCTGTCGCTGCTTGGTTTTCCCCAACCCTTGGGCAAAACTTCTCACTAACTGTACCGCGCTCTCATCATGAGATAAATCTCTCAACGCTACTTCTAGAGCGGCTAAATCCATCGGTAAATCTGACACGCACTTACCCTAATGGACGATCGAGCAATTCTGGAGCGAGGATGACTTCATCCTCTGATTCTGCTGGAATATCTTCAGGTTCCAAGGGTGTAAAACTAGATCTCGTTGGTAAAACAGTGGATATACTCCCTAACATCGATACTGTTTCCACTAATAAAGCTAAAGTGTCCGCATCTTCAGGATGATTTTCGACTACCCTTACAGCTCTCATCACCACACTCAAACCTTGCTGAAGCCGCTCGACATCAGTAGCTAAACCGACAAGCTGTTGGAAATCATTTTCATTGAGGATGCGGTACTGTCCAGTTTTAGTCTGGAGCGTTCCTACAGTTCCAGCAGTAATAGTGGAAAGAGTATTCGCACCCGATGTCCGAAACTGCTCGAAAGAGTTCCAGGATGTTGAAGGAGTAAGTTGAATGGTTGGAATAGTAACAAAAGGAAGGCTTCGCGATCGAGCTAACATAGCGATTTACCATAGGTAGACAACTTTTATCTTATCCGATTACCAACGTTTTTACAACGACAATCGGTGATAATTGAAATTGACTCAATAGTCGCGGAGTAACTCGCTTGAGATCGAGCGACAATCTGGTAAGGTTCGAGCGACATAAACGATCGAGACTAAAAGAAAACAATCGCGTGTTTGCCAATGGCTTGGTTTACGATCGCGATTATGAAACCGTTGCCGCAACAAGTACTCAATCCAAAAGCTAGCGATCGGGTCGCGCCCTTATTCTAATTAAATTCGATCGCTCGCAGAGAATTGTAAGGCTTTACCTTTGACATCGGAATTAATTTTACCCCGATCGTAAACTACGTTGCCGTTGACGATCGTGTAGCTGGGATAACCAGTTAGATCCCAGCCCTCAAAGGGACTCCAGCCGCATTTTGTCTCTAAATCCGCTCTGGTTACTGGGTGGTAATTTTCGACATCGACCAAGATTAGATCCGCATCATAACCGATCGCGATCGCGCCTTTATTCGGGATGTTATAAGCTTTAGCTACGGCAGTAGACATCCACTGCGAGACTTGCTCGATCGTGCATTTACCAGCGATTGCTTGAGTGAGCATCAGGGGCAACGCTGTCTCGACTCCTGGCATTCCAGAAGGCGTATTTGGATAACCTTTGGCTTTTTCCTCCAGCGTATGCGGCGCGTGATCTGTGGCGATAAAATCGATCGTTCCATCCAATAACCCTTGCCACAACACCTCGTTGTCATGGTGGCCGCGCAGGGGTGGATTCATCTGTGCGAGCGTCCCGATCTTACTGTACGCATCGGTATTCAGCAGCAAATGTTGGGGAGTGACTTCTGCTGTTACCCAAGCTGGTTTATGTTCGCGCAGGTACTCGACTTCTATCGCCGTAGAGAGGTGGAGAATATGTAACCGCCGCTGGTATTTTTGAGATAATTCTAGCGCGAGCTTAGTCGCATTGAGGGCGGCGATATCGTCTTGAATCTGAGAATGAATGGCAGGATCGGTAATCCCTGAAAATTCTTGCTTACGTCGATCGATGCGTCCTTGATCTTCCGCATGAACGGCAATCAGCCGTTCTCCCCGCGCAAAAATCGGCTCCAAGCTAGCAGCGGTATCGACTAGTAGGTCACCATGGGCGGAACCCATAAAGATCTTGATGCCGCAGGCAGGGGTGCGCAGATAGCAGATCTGGGAGGTTTGCGGGAGTTGCCCCGATGAAAAAGCCATAATTGACGATACTTTTTTGAGCCGCGCGCTGTAATTTATCATCTAACGCCGCTTGAGTAATCGTTAAAGGCTTGGTGTTAGGCATTTCGAGGAAGGATGTCACCCCACCTTTAGCACAGGCGCGGCTGGCTGTGGTCAAATCTTCTTTATGCTCTAATCCTGGTTCCCGAAAATGGACTTGCGGATCGATAACTCCTGGCAACAAAAGCAATCCAGTCGCGTCTATCTCTGTAGTTACATCGGTCGCGATAATCTCAGCCGCAATCTCGACGATGCGTTCGTCTCGAACCAAGACATCCGCCCACCAACCACGAGCCATCAGCCAAGAGGATGCGAGCATGACGGATTAATAAGGAATTTGCGTTCATACTCAATCGGCTATTTTACAGGGCATAATGGTCTTTAGACAATTTTCAACTAGCGGCAACCATACATAACAATTATCCCCCGATCTCGCTACATTTAAATTAGTGCGCGAATATGTCGATCGATCTGCCTAAGATCTTACAACAAAACGCTCCGAGCTGTTGACGCTCGATCGAGTAACTTAGGCATCAGCCAGATCGGTAGCCAGCGAGCTTAGCTCGAATATTACATAAATTTGCACCTACTTATCTCACAATTTAATCTGCTTTTATGGATTACGAACAACCAGACTACAAGCAACCAGATCCCGAACCATTGGATGGCGAACAACCTCAACCAGAAGCCACGACTCCTACCCCCAAGTCAGAAAATCCGTGGCTCGAAACTGTTAAAACAATTGGATTGAGTGTTTTCTTGGCGGTTGGGATTCGGACTTTTGTAGCTGAAGCACGTTATATTCCGTCTGGCTCGATGTTACCAACGTTGCAAATTAACGATCGATTGATCGTCGATAAAATTAGTTATCGATTTTCAAATCCCTCGCGCGGCGATATTGTCGTGTTCAATCCTACCGCGCAACTCGAACGCGAAAAATATAAGGATGCCTTTATCAAACGCGTGATCGGTTTACCTGGCGATCGGATCGAAGTCAAAAGCGGTAAAGTTTATATCAACGGAAAAGTACTCAACGAAAATTATCTCGACGAGGCTCCACACTACAACTGGAGCAGTACTGCGTTAACCCCCGATGGTAAAGTACCTGAAGGTCATTATTTAGTTCTCGGTGACAACCGAAATAATAGTTATGACAGTCATTATTGGGGGTTCGTACCTAAAGATAAAATCGTCGGCAGAGCAGTAGTACGATTTTGGCCGATTAACCGTGCTGGTGGCATCGACCCACAACCGGATTATAAGTAAAAGTTCGGTATGAGTCGATCTAAAATATCGCACTGAGGTCGAGATTTCGGAAAATGAATATTGTTAGTGTAGATAGTGGCAACTCTTATCGCAACAAATTTGCACTAACTCATCAAATCATTCTGTACTCTAAGTAAGTTTATGAGCGCTAAAAAATCTCGATCGTCAGTCAAACCGCCAAAATCTCCAGTCGAAAATCCGTGGGTTGAGACAGGCAAAACTATTTTATTAAGTGCTGTCTTTGCATTTGGATTTCGGACTTATGTGGCTGAGTCTTGCTACATTCCGTCTGGTTCGATGTTACCCACGCTGCAAATTAACGATCGGTTAATGGTCGATAAAATTAGTTATCGGTTTGCAGATCCGGCGCGCGGTGATATGGTCGTATTTCAGCCACCAGCAAAACTCAACCTCAAAGAAAACTTTATCAAACGCGTGATTGGTTTACCTGGCGATCTCGTTGAAGTCAAGAATGGTAAAGTCTATGTCAACGGCAGAGTATTATCCGAAAAGTATGTTGCGGAGCCGCCGACATATACTTGGACGAAAACCGAATCATCCGACCCGCAATTTACACCCGATCGAGTTATTCCTGCAGGTCAGTATTTAGTATTGGGTGACAATCGCAATAATAGTCTCGACAGTCATTACTGGGGATTTATTACCAAAGATAAAATAGTTGGTAAGGCAATCGTCCGGTATTGGCCGATCGATCGGACTGGTGGGATCGCTCCGCAACCCGATTACAAATAGATCCGTAAACCCAAAAAGAATCGATTTTACAAATATTTTAGAACTAACTGCATAAAAGCCGCGCGAGGTTCCCAATCTAGAGATAGCCAATGGTTATCTGCCTATTTTACAGCGCACGATCCTTATGTATGAGCCATTCTACCTACTTCACGAGCGTTTTGACCCAGGGGCAAAAAATTGGATCGGCTGGCAAGTGCATCCAGGACTAGTGAGATCGATCGAATGTTGGTGCAGTCAGCTCGAACCGATCGAACCGATCGATCCTAGCGTAATTACCGATCGCGCCAATGTGCAAGCACATTTCGATCGGTGGTGTCTGAAAGTCCGCTCGTTACATGGCTTGGCGCGATCGAGTATTATCGATTTGCTCGCCCAACATTGGCTGGATCGGCTGCAACAATCGCCAGCAGATCCGACGCTGAGATTGCATTGGATCGCCCTATTTATGCAGCGTTGTGCGACAGTTGGCTGGCAGGTTTGGCAACTGTTGCCCGATCGCAGCAGATCGATCGACTTATTTGAAGAGATCGTTAGCTATGCCTACAGTAAAACGATCGATCCCGATCGAGTCCAGCTCGTGCTGGCAAATTTTAAGCCAGGGACATCCCAGTTTGTCAGCGGACTCAATCATCTTAAAGCCTTCATCGATCGCCGGATTCGGTACTCGATCTTTCCGTTTCTGCGCGAGACATCTGGCGATCCCAATTTTGGGCGCACCAATCTAGGGGTAGCCGCACGTTATAGTCGCGGGGAAGTCAAGAAAGCGTTGTTATGCTTGCATCCTGCCGATCGAGTTAGTGAGTTGCTAGTTTTATGGCAATCTTTGATGCTGTATCGATCGCAAACGGGGATTGCTGTCAATCGATTGGTGGCTGCTGATTTCGCTCGGATCGGGCAATATTATCAGCAAGTAAGTCAACAATCGATCGAGCAGACTGGAGCTGAGATCCAACACCAGATCGAACTAATTGGCGGGGCAATTCGCAGCTATGAATTACGTCCGTCAGTGTCACTGGATGCGCCGATCTCAAGCGGTGGAGTTGGTACTGTGGCGATTTCCTGGAGTGAAACCAATCTCCTATCCGAGGGGGATTTGCTCCAATCATTGGCAACTCAGGATATTTTGCAGATTGTCCGGATGGAGCTGACTAAATTGCTAGACGAACCAACACCAAAATCGAAGGGTCGAGCGTCGTGCCAGCAATTATTTCTATTGTATTACGGCTTGGGACTCAAGCAACAACAGATCGGGAATATCATCCATCACAATTTTGGTTCGACAAATAATCCGGGAACGGTAGCCTTACATTTACGGCAGGGACGCAAATATCTGTTCCAACGCATTCATACCGCACTCAAAAACGAACCGCCACCGCTGACAGATCTAGAAATCGATGCCACGATGAGTCTATTGCTCGAAACATATTTCGATCGCGTGCTGCCGCAGTATTTGACGAAGCTGGCGTTACCAGTCGATCGGCAATCTGCCAATGAGATCGTCGTTGCGGCAATGGCGCAGCAGCTCGCGCTAGAACTCCCAGCCGAAATCGTGACCACAAGTATAGAGCGATTATTAGCGCGGTTTAGCGATCTCCACTAGCATAAAACCCTCGCAGCTCACTCAATCAGTAATTATAAATTTCGATTCAAAATTATGGTCTTAACCCTGGAAAAGTTACGTCAAATTTATCCCGAACAGCTGTGGATCGATTTATCAACCGATCGACAACTGCCAGTAAAGTTACCACTAACCGAGCGAGCGAGCGACGATCTGGCGCTCAGTCAGGTCGATTTCAATCGCCTGTGTGCGACGGTGCTAACTGATTGGCTGAGTCAAAATATTGGCACGTTTGCCATAAAATCGACTTTCCCCTGCGCTGTGAATGGGGTATTGCGACTAGAATTTATCGCGAAGTTAGTCAATGGGTTTGCACTCCAGCTCGGTGAGACTAAAGTGGTATTTATTCCGAGTCAATCAATCGATCTGACCGAATTTGAGGTACCCCAAGAATGGGTGGACTTACCAAATTGGGCGGCTGATTATTACATTCCCGTGCGGGTAGATCTCGATCGGCAATATTTACAGTTGTGGGGGTTTATCTCGCATCGAGCGCTCATTGCAACGGCTGAATTCGATCGAGTTTTTCGGAATTATCAGATTGCTGGGGCAGATACGATGGCGAATCTAGCGGAATTTTTCGCCGCCTGCGAATTGAATACCATCGCAGAATTGACTGCCGCCCGATCGTCGCTCGAGCAGATACCGACGCTCGCCCCAGCGGCTGCCATAACCGAGATCGATCGACTCCAACAACATCGTTCCATTTTTTCACCGCGATTAGATTTACCGTTTTCACAGTGGGGTGCGCTGTTAAATGAGGCCAAATGGTTGGAGCGATATGCGATCGGACGACCCCAGGAGACTCAGCTCAGCCGCTGGCGAGATCGGCTCGCTACCGCGATTTGCGATGGGTGGAGTACGGTCGAACACTTTATCGATCCACCACAATTAAGTCCAGTCCGCCACCTGCGCGCTCATCATTTAGAGTCCAGACTGCGCCCACAAAAATTTCGGGGGATTTCTCTGACTACCCCAGCAGAAATCGCTGCCGCGATCGCGCATTTGTATGAGAGTCAATCAGCGATCGCCAAACCCGATCGGATCTTGGGTGTTGAAGATTTAGTCCGATTGCTACAGCTTTCACCCCTCGAAACGATCCGGTGGAAAGCTGCGGAGTACCTGTGGATAATCGACGAGCGGCATCCTGCGCTCCCCATCCGCCGCATTCTCGATTTGGGGATGCGATTTCAAGGTGAGGAAATTGCCTTGATGGTATCGATGATGGAAAAACCCGATCGGCGCATGGCAATCCTGATCCAACTGTATGCAACGGGTAGCGATCGCGATTGTCTGCCACCAGGATTGGAATTAGCACTTCAAGACGAACGTGGTGAAACCGTGCTCGATAGTGCGGGTCATCCATTTATCGCTACCGCCAGAAGTGAGTCGCCAGACGCACGGATTCAGTTATATTTTGTTGCAGATCGAGCCGATCGATTTGGAGCCTGTATTACGCTAGATGAAACTCAAATTGTCGAAGAGTTTCGGGTTTAACATCACAGACCCCTGTTATTAGCACCGAGTATCCATGTCATGCACAAAATAGTCATCTTCGATCTGAGCGAGCATACTGGGACTGAAGGTGGCTTTAAGGTGAGTTCGATTGTCAAAAATGCCGCCAATGGTCGATTGCTCGTCGATGAGGTGCAAGGGATTCTCCCAGCGATGACGGAGGTGTTCGAGCTGTGGCAAGACTGGCAAGATCTATATTTAGCCTGGGGCGAACGCTCTCGGTGGGGCGAACATCGGGCGATCTCGGTACCTGCAACTAACGATCCGATCGAGACCAATATCGGTGCTACGTTCGATAGTTGTCAGACTGCTAGCGAAAAGTTATTTACCGCCTTCAATCAAGCTCTAAATACCCAAGGATTGGCGGAGATTCGCCAAACATTGAGCGAATACGTTCCCAGTTGGCGAGCGCATGAATGGCGCAAACCCCGCACGATTACCTTTATTTTACGCACTAATAATCTCACTCCCGAGCGCAGTTTGGCGATCCAACGTTTACCCTGGCATCGGTGGGACTTTTTTACCCAGCGATATCCAGGTGCGGAGATTGCGTTTAGTACGATCGCCCTCAAAACAAAAGTAGTTACAGGTAAATTAAAGGTACTGGTAATTTTTGGCAGTAATATCGGGATTCAGACTGAACCCGATCGACGTTCGCTCGATAATTATTTAAAATATCATCCCTCGATCGACTATCAAACTGTCACTCAACCGACTAAACGCGAACTCAAACAACAGCTCCAAAAGCCTTGTCATTGTATCTTCTTTGTCGGGCATTCTCAATCCAGTCCCCATCCCGATCGACCGCCCGAGCGGGGCAAAAGCTCGACCAAAATCTGGATTAATAAAACCGAATATTTTTCGCCATTAGATGATGACTTTCAACCACTATTTAAAAGTTTAGTCGATCGCGGCTTACAACTCGCTGTATTTAATAGCTGTGATGGCTTAAATTTAGCGAGAGAGCTGATCGACTTACATATCAATCATGCGATCGTCATGAAAGAGATGGTACACGATCGGGTCGCCCAAGATTTTATCGAGCAATTTTTGCGAGAGTTTACTCAAGGTATCCCGTTACATATCGCGCTCAATCGCGCGCGGCAATACCTCCGTCTCAATCTGGAAAATGACTATGCACCGAATGCTTCGGATATTCCAACGATCGTCCAAAATCCCTACGAGAGTCAATTAGTTTTTAAGCCCAATCGATTAACTGTAGCTGCTTACAAACTATTTATAGCGATCGTCAAAATCTTTAAAGTTACACCAAAGAAATATCTCTTTGGTGGCTTGGTACTTGCCACATCGATCGCGATAATTTGGATGAAAATTGCGACAGTCCCATCGATGCCACTATTTTTTAGTGATGTGAATATCAGTGTCGGCGACAAATTATTACCAAATATCGAAGTGCCTGGTGCGCATAATTCACAACTGCTCACTGATGGAATTAATTATTTTAAGGATAAGCATTATGCTGATGCTGCCAAAAAATTCGATCGCTATATTAAATCTCAGAACGAAGTTCCGCCTGATGTCCATATTTTCCTGAGAAATGCTGAAATCTTGCGAGATTGGAGTAACAATAAGACGGTGCCTTTGAAAATCGGCACTAGCGTTCCTCTCGGGAAAAATCCATCGGTTGCCAAAGAGATTTTACGCGGAGTCGGACAGTTACAAGAAGAAACGATCGCTACCAATCAACCGTTATTAATTGCAATCGCTAATGATAACAACGAACAGAAATTATCCCAGCATGTTGCCGAAGAATTTGGCAAAGAGACTTCGATCCTTGCCGTAGTCGGCCATAATGCAAGTAATGCCTCAGTTGCCGCCCAAAGTGTCTACAAAAGTCACGCATTGGTAGCGATCTCGCCGACAAGCTTTAGTACTAATCTCTCTGGAGATTACATCTATAAAATGGTGGAAGATATGAATGTATTTGCCAGTCCGATGGCCGATCGGATCGCGATCGATGCTGAAGGTAATAAATCTTATTTCGTCTATATTTGTGGTGATACGGATAGCGATGACAATCAAATTTACAATCAGCGCGTCGCTGACAATTTAAGAAATAAATTCGATCGATCGCCTGACGACCGCGAATGCAAATTTTCATTCAAAAGCGAACTAAATACCAAAAAAACCGAGATCGTCCAAAGACTGATCGCGCAAAAAGTTAATGCTCTGCTAATTTCTCCACATGTCAACCAAATCCAAGAAACGATCGGCCTATTAGAAATTATTCGCGATGAGCCTAAACTCAAGAATTTAAAAATTTATAGTAGCCCGACTTTATTCTCAATTCAAACAATCGATTTAAACAGACAAAAAAATAAATTAGCAGGCTTAATCGTTCCCGATCCCTGGTTTCGGACACCCAAAACCCGATCTTTTATTGCAGCATCTCAAAAAATATGGGGTAAAAATCGCCCGAATACCTGGAGAACAGCATTAGCATATGCAGCAACTAAAGCAGTTTATACCGGGTTGACTGCAATAATTGTGGATGACTCATCAAATGCATCTGCCGATCGAGAACTCAATCTTCAGATTCGCCATAAATTAAACGATCGCCTAAGGCTCCAACCTAAATTTGAGATCGGCGGTGCCATTCCTGACTTCAAATTTAGAGACAATCCTCAAAATCAACAAGGTTGGATTGAATACGTCCAATCCAGCAAACCTAAATATTCGTTAGTTAGGCTCGATCGAAATAATGAATTTGAAGAGTTAAAATAATTCGGAGCGTAATTAACGATATTTCTAGATAAGAAGAGCCTAGGGACTAAAGTCTCTGCTCATGATACGAAGTCTGCCTACTCGGACTGATTAACTAGTCCGCATACGCGGACTTTGTAATATTAGCCTCGATTTCAATCGATGGTGGTAAGGGAACGAAGCTGACGTTAATTACTCAAAACTTATTCACGAACATTACATAATCAGCGATCGACCGCTCAAGACCTAAGTGTAGATTCGAGCATCCACTTCGATCGTCAATTATGAATCAAACTCATCGAAAACAATACTGTTTGCCGATCGCTTATGCGGTAATTAGCTTAGCAATCCTCATCAATGGCTGTAGTAACAATAACCCTCTGCTCGAGCGAACCAGTCTCGGCGAACGCTTACTCATTAAAACTAACGACTCGCAGCAAAAAAGCGACGGCATTAAAAATTTTGCGAAGGGTGACTATCGCCAAGCAATCGCTGACTTTCAAACATCTTTAAAAAACGATCCTAACGATCCCGAAAGTAGAATTTATCTGAATAATAGCTTGGCAATTATTAAGGTGGGAGATCGGCAGAAACTCCAGAAAATTGCGGTAGTCGTACCGATCGGGACTAATCTCAATGTCGCACAAGAAATTTTGCGGGGTGTCGCTCAGGTACAAACAGAAGCTGCGACGAGTAAGACTCCAATTGCGATCGAAATCTACAACGATGATAACAAGTCCGAATTTGCCAAACAAATTGCCACCAAAACGACTCGAGATCCGCAGATAGTAGCAGTAATTGGCAGTAATGCCTCCGATCCTTCAGTGGCGGCTGCGCCGATTTACCAACAAGCTGGACTGGTGATGGTGTCACCCACCAGCATGACTAAAGAGCTGTCTGGCATCGGCAGCTATATTTTTCGAACTGTTCCTCCCAGTCAAGTATTAGCTACTACTCTCGCCAACCAAATCGTGCGCATCGATCGCAAACATAAATTAGCAATTTGTTTCGATAGTAGTGCCGGTGATAATGCCTCATTTCGCGACGATCTGCTCGCGGAAGTTGCCCGTGTGGGTGGCGAAATTGCTAGTGTCTCCTGTGATGTTTCTGCTGCCGATTTTAATGCGACTAGTATCATCAATAAAGTAGCCGATAGCGGTGCCGATGCGCTATTTATTTCATCACATATCGATCGATTGCCACAAGCTTTTCAACTTGCCGAGGAAAATCGCGGTCGCTTGGCACTGTTTTCGAGTCCGACCTTAAATACTTTTCAAACGCTCCAGCAGGGTTATGCGATCGCGGGATTGACACTCGTAACGCCCTGGCAGCCAAATCCCAATGCCGAAGCGGGATCCTTTGTCGATCGCGCGCGCCGGCTGTGGGGCGGGCAGGTAAGCTGGCGCACAGCGATGTCTTTCGATGCCGGGATGGCGATTTTCACTGGATTGCAGCAAAGCGATGGTACGCGACAAGGATTACAACAGGCACTGGGGCGAGTGGGGTTTAGTGCGCTTGGCGCTAGCAGTCCAGTGACATTCTTGCCAACAGGCGATCGCGCCTTACAACCGACAATCGTGCGGGTGCAGCAACGCAATGGTAAGTGGGTATTTGCAATGCCGCAGTTGCCTCAATAATTCGCACCGATAAATTAATTTAAGCGATCGATAATATGTGGAGATTCTTAGCCAAAGCGGGTAAGTCAAATCTGTTTGTTTATCTGTTGGCAATTGTTATCGGCTGGCTGGCTCCAAGTATCGCAACAGCCGAAACAGCCGCTACGACGATCGATGGCGAAGCGATCTTGGGCACTACTAGTTATGGCGGAGTCATACCTACAGCTACTCGTGGGGGGAGTAATACCCACACTAACTATCGAGTGCGGCTAAATATCAAGACAACTTTTAGCGGCAAAGATCGCCTCAAACTTCAGGTTCAGTCTACCGATAGTACGCCCTTAAATACTAGTGTAACTGGGACGAATATGACGCGTTCGAGTTACGATGCGCCCAGAGGTCAGCAGACAATTTTATCGATTCTGCAATATACCTTACCGATCGATCCGCAGACCAAATTAACCGTGGAAGTAATGGGTTGCGCCTTTAGTGATAATCTCAATAATTTCAATCCTCTCCTAGCCAGTGCGGGGAGCGGCGCGACTTCTCGGTTCGGTCGATACAATCCGATCTATCGCCTGAGTAGCGATGGCATGGGGATAACACTCGATCGTCAACTTACGCCAAACTTAAATTTTACCCTCGGCTACAGCGTTCCTAGTCCGCTCTCCGCGAATCCAGCAACTGGTAATGGACTGTTTAATGGTACTAATGCCTTTATCGGGCAACTCAGCTATCACGCCAATTCAAAGTTGGATTTAGGATTAACCTATGCCCGTGCGTACAACAGCAATGGCAGCGGTATCATGGGCAATACTGGCAGTACAGGCGCGAATAATCCCTTTAATGGCGATCGCACATCTGCCCATCATTACTCGCTCTCGGCAAATTATCAACTCAGTTCCCAGATCGCTATCTCAGGTTGGGTCGGCGCGACCGATGCGCGCCGCGAGGCTGTTGGCGGGGGCAGCGCGCAGATCGGTAATTTTGCTGTGACATTAGTAATTACTGATGTCGGTGGTGTCGGTAATACCCTCGGATTTGTAGTAGGCATCCCACCCAAACTAATCGATCGCAGTAACGGCAGCTCGGATCTGGCTACGTCACTGCATCTCGAAGCTTTGTACAAACTAAAAATTGACAACAATTTAGAGATTACTCCAAGTATTTTACTGATTACCAATCCCGAACATAACAGCAGCAATCCGCCAATTTATGTTGGCAGCATCCGTACTACTTTTAGATTTTAGTTGTCTGACGAGCGCTGTTGCTCGATCGTTTCACTCCAAACATTTAACATTATTTTCAGAACTACAACTAACGTACAACACTAATTAATCTTTCGTTAATCTATAGATAATTAACTCATAATCTATCGCTTAACTTTGCTTAATCTAAATACCGTAGACTATCCATAGCTCAAATCTTGTAAATATCCAAGATGAGCTGGTACTATCTCAACAAAGCTATCTCAGTTTCGATCGACATGAGTTGAATTTGGCCTAAAACTTTATCGAAAGCTAGGGTTATTCAAGTAATGAGATCGACTTGGTAACTTCTGTAAAAAAATTAGGCGTGAGGAATTAGGTGTAATTAATGTATAAATTTGTATTTAAGCTTCTTAAGGTTTCATCTGTTGTATTTGCTGCTGCTTTTCTAATCGGTGGCAAGACTGCTGTCAAGGCAGAGACTAAACCTGAATCGGCACTTCCCGAAGCCCAACCAGGTGTTGAAGTTCAGCGCACTGACTGGTCATACAAGACATTACAACAGCTAGCCAGTAAATATGAGTGCTTGCCGCAGGACAACATCCTGTTTACTACCAAGCGCGACTACGTAAATCGTCAAGTATTTACAACCAATCTCAGCACCTGCCTCCAGTCGATGGAAGAGCTAATTGCGAGAAGACGACGCAGACCAGCAATCAAAAAAAGACGTGTAGTCGCACCCGAGCCAGTAGAAGCAACTCCAGTAGCTCCCGAGGTCGTGACACCCCCCGCACCAGTTCAACCCGTCGAACCAGTAGCGCCACCCGCGCCAACAGTCATCATCGAACCTGTCGAGCCAGAAGTTTCGCTCCAAGATCTCGACAGCATCAAGGCCTTAATTTCCACCTTCGATAGCGACCTTGCCGCACTCGAAAAGCGGATTACCAGTAAGAGTTTCTCCACTACTACCAAGTTAGTTGGCGAAGGCATTATCAATTTCGGTGGTTATGGTGGCGTTCCTTCAACTGCGGCTCGCCTCGGCAGCAATAATTTCTTCACTAATCGGCTGCGACTCAATTTCGATACTAGCTTCACTGGTAAGGATCGGTTGAGAAGTCGTCTCCAAGCTCGGGACACGACTAACCTCACCACCGCTACGGGGACTAGCATGACCCGCTTGGGCTTCGATGGCAATGATGGTACTGACAACAACAGCGTACTTTCGCTGTTCCAGTATGATTTCCCGCTCGGTGACTCGACCAAAATCCGCGTCGCACCTACTGGTTATGAATTCAACGATAACCAACCCACATTGAATCCACAATTGAGCAGTTCCGCAAATGGGTCGCTTACACGCTTTGGTCGCTTCAATCCAATCTTCCGGCTCAGTGGTGATGGGGCGGCTGTTACCGTAGCCCAAAAACTCGGCGATGAGTTGAGTATCGATGTGGGTTATGCAGTTCCTGGCGCTAGTGTGAGTGCTTCTAACGCTTCTACCGTCACCCCAAGCAATGGTTTCTTTCAAGGTCAAAGCGCGATTTTATCGCAGTTGACTTACTCTCCTAGCAAAGAGTTCAGCATCGCTGCATTATACGGCTTTAGCTACAACAATTCTGGCGGTCTATTTGGCGCAACTGGGAGTGGTGCCGCCAATAACCCCTTCAGTACTACTGCGATTAACAGTAACATTGTTAGTGCTACTACTAATCCCAGCGGTACGCCAAATGCCAATGGCACATTAGCAGCTACTACCAACCAAAATACGACCGCCAATCATTATTCGATCCTCGCTACTTATAAAATTAGCGATAATGCTGTCATTTCTGGTTGGGCTGGCTTCGTCCAAGCTAATCAAACAAATGGTGGTGGTAGTGCCAGCATGAGTGACTATGCAATCACCCTCGCTTTCCCTGACTTTGGTGCAGAGGGTAATGTCCTCGGATTTGTATTTGGGATTCCCCCAAAACTTACTTCGCGGAGCGTTTCCATTGGTGGTGTGACCAATACTTCAACTGGTAACCCCGATACTTCTTATCACCTCGAAGCCCTCTACAAAGTTAAGTTGAACGACAACATCGACGTAACTCCTGGCTTGCTGTTGATTACCAGTCCCGAACACAACAGTGCTAACCCCACTGAATATGTTGGTACCGTCCGCACTACTTTCAGATTCTAATTTGAATCGATTTTGCTGTTAGTCCCTCTACGGAGTGAAATTATCCTGTTTTAACTAATTAATACCCTCTTCGGAGGGTGTTTTTAGAATGAGGTAGCTAGAAATAATTAAATATAAAATAGGTTATGGGATATGTAGTAGCTACTAGCCATTCTTCTGATTGATGTTAGATCCTTAGTTCTGTTAAACCTTGATAAGGCTATGAATATGGCATTAGCTTTAGAGAAATTTAGTATCGATAACTACAATATTCTAATACTATATTTCGCTAAACTTGTAGCAGTAAATACGATTTTATTTCCACACACTTTAAAATTATTAAGAATAAAATCGACTAAATAACTTCTCGAAAAATAGGTGTGAGGTAATTAGACCAACGATGTATAGAATTTTATTTAAGCTGGGCAGTAAAGTAGCTTCAGTCATATTATTGACTGCTATTTTGGTAACTGGCAACACTGCTGTCAAGGCAGAAACTAAACCCGAATCAGCGCTCCCCGAAGCCCAGCCAGGTGTAGAAGTTCAGCGCACTGACTGGTCATACAAGACATTACAACAGCTAGCCAGTAAATATGAGTGCTTGCCGCAGGACAACATCCTGTTTACTACCAAGCGCGACTATCTAAATCGCCAAGTATTTACAACCAGTCTCAGCACCTGCCTCCAATCGATGGAAGAGCTAATTGCGAGAAGACGACGCAGACCAGCAATCAAAAAAAGACGTGTAGTCGCACCCGAGCCAGTAGAAGCAACTCCAGTCGCACCTGTCGAACCAGTAGCTCCAGCGCCAGTCGCACCCGTTGAGCCAGTAGCTCCACCCGCGCCAACAGTCATCATCGAACCTGTCGAGCCAGAAGTTTCGCTCCAAGATCTCGACAGCATCAAGGCCTTAATTTCCACCTTCGATAGCGACCTTGCCGCACTCGAAAAGCGGATTACCAGTAAGAGTTTCTCCACTACTACCAAGTTAGTTGGCGAAGGCATTATCAATTTCGGTGGTTATGGTGGCGTTCCTTCAACTGCGGCTCGCCTCGGCAGCAATAATTTCTTCACTAATCGGCTGCGACTCAATTTCGATACTAGCTTCACTGGTAAGGATCGGTTGAGAAGTCGTCTCCAAGCTCGGGACACGACTAACCTCACCACCGCTACGGGGACTAGCATGACCCGCTTGGGCTTCGATGGCAATGATGGTACTGACAACAACAGCGTACTTTCGCTGTTCCAGTATGATTTCCCGCTCGGTGACTCGACCAAAATCCGCGTCGCACCTACTGGTTATGAATTCAACGATAACCAACCCACATTGAATCCACAATTGAGCAGTGGGGGGAATGGTTCGATTTCGCGATTCGGTCGTTACAACCCAATCTTCCGGCTCAGTGGTGATGGGGCGGCTGTTACCGTAGCCCAAAAACTCGGCGATGAGTTGAGTATCGATGTGGGTTATGCAGTTCCTGGCGCTAGTGTGAGTGCTTCTAACGCTTCTACCGTCACCCCAAGCAATGGTTTCTTTCAAGGTCAAAGCGCGATTTTATCGCAGTTGACTTACTCTCCTAGCAAAGAGTTCAGCATCGCCGCATTATACGGCTTTAGCTACAACAACGCTGGCGGTTTATTTGGCGCAACTGGGAGTGGTGCCGCCAATAACCCCTTCAGTACTACTGCGATTAACAGTAACATTGTTAGTGCTACTACTAATCCCAGCGGTACGCCAAATGCCAATGGCACATTAGCAGCTACTACCAACCAAAATACGACCGCCAATCATTATTCGATCCTCGCTACTTATAAAATTAGCGATAATGCTGTCATTTCTGGTTGGGCTGGCTTCGTCCAAGCTAATCAAACAAATGGTGGTGGTAGTGCCAGCATGAGTGACTATGCAATCACCCTCGCTTTCCCTGACTTTGGTGCAGAGGGTAATGTCCTCGGATTTGTATTTGGGATTCCCCCAAAACTTACTTCGCGGAGCGTTTCCATTGGTGGTGTGACCAATACTTCAACTGGTAACCCCGATACTTCTTATCACCTCGAAGCCCTCTACAAAGTTAAGTTGAACGACAACATCGACGTAACTCCTGGCTTGCTGTTGATTACCAGTCCCGAACACAACAGTGCTAACCCCACTGAATATGTTGGTACCGTCCGCACTACTTTCAGATTCTAGTTTGAATCGGAGCTGTTAGTCTCTCTAAAAAACAAAATTATCCTGTTTTAACTAATTAATGCTCTCTGCGGAGGGTATTTTTTTTAGGCGTAAATACATGTGAAAATTATCGATCGAGTATCCTACTAGCCGCGATCGATCCAAATAAAAAACGAACATGAATTAAAGTCAGATCGGAATAAGGAAAATTGGGCATTGCTGAATTGAGGTACGATCTGACGATCGAGAGCAAGATTGATAAAAATAATCAACATCGAGTCAGAGTCAATTAAATGCCCAGAATGTAAGTCAACTCCTGTAAATAAGAATGGGCATAAAGCAGTTAAGCAGAATCATATATGTGTTGATTGCGGTCGGCAATTCAGCAACGCCTTTATCCCTTAATCCGGCAACACTTTTAATGTTAAAAGTTAGAGATCTTTTCTGTGGAAAGATCTCTAACCAAAAAATTATGGCACTTGTAGCGTAATCCAACCTTGTTCGGGTAAATGACTGCGATAACGACCGCAATCAGAGAACAATAATGCCATCTGCAACCCATAATCGGGTTCCAGATTTAGATCCGCCCACGGTACCGCTATCTCCAGACACTTATCCCAAGCAACTTCCGCCTTACTCGGTCGTGATTCCCAGCGATCGTAATCCATCGCCTCCTGCAACCAAGTATTTTTGGTGGTCAAATCGACGAGCAAGCGGTGATGAAAGCGATAATTCGTCGGCTCTTTGCGGGGTAATTCTGCTAAAGGAATCGGGCTATTATGCATGACTTCTTTAGGATAGAACCACACCAAATTTAGCTCGTTGGGAATCTCTAGCCCCGGTTTTACCCCAGTGGTAAAGTCCATGCGGAGATAAAAATTCAGGTGATCCGCACCATAGAAAATCCGCTGAATCGGACTGCTGCTTTGATGCATCGTCCCACTCGCACCACCGATTTCCAAGCGTCCAGCTAGATTCCAATCCTGCTCGTCGCCACTACCATCGATCGTCGGGTGAATAAAGCTCTCTGGACGGTAACTAGTTTTGCGTTCGTGAGATTCGACGGCTTGACTCAATTCCGGAGGTACGGGTTCGTTTAAAGCCTGATAGAGCGCGACTAAATGTTCGCGGAACAGTTGGTCGAACATCGCATCCTGGTTAGATGAGTGTCCTTCGCCAAACCACCAGAACCAATCGGAACCTTCGGCGGCATATAAAGCTTCCCAGGCGGCGGGATTATTTGCTTCAGTGGCTTCGGCGTGACTGGCTAAAACTGCGCGGGCGGTAGTGAGCAGATCCCAGGCTCGATTTTTGGCCGGATCGCCAATCCAGGTCGTCAGACTGCCATCGACCCAGGAACCCGTGTGGAGTGAGTGTGCGGGAAAACTTGCCGTCGTGGGGAAGGCATCGGTAAATTCGGAGACAGTGACGAGCTTGATACTCTCATCGTCACTTAAGGTTTGATAGAGATGTTCGAGGAAGGGTTTACCGTCGAGGTGATAGTGTTCCCAGCAATTTTCGCCATCTAAGGCGATCGTGACTAACCACGGTTGTTCTAGGCTAGTCCCTTGATGTCCCTCTTTGGCAATCAGCGATCGAGAAATCGAGTGTAAATGTCCGACTAAATCCGCCGCCGCCGTCTCGGCTGGCATCCCGCTATAGGTAAAGCCGATCAGATCCGACAACCGTCGATCGCGAAATACCATCGATAGGTCGCCATCGGGCGTACTCACCTTGTAAGGGCGATACAATAGTTCTGGCTCCTGCACATTCCCATTCCCATCGCGATGGAAAAAATGCTTGAGGGTGTTACCTAAAATAGATTCATCGGTACACAGCCATTTAAACCCCTGCTGGGCGACATAGGGCAACATTTCTGGACTGACAGCCTGTTCCGACGGCCACAGACCGCGTGGGATGCGACCGAAGCGATCTTTATACATATCCCATGCCTTACTCAGATGGCGGGGAATATCTTCCGCCCAGCTAAATCGCTGCTTGGGCAAGGTCATATTGGGAATCGCGACCCGTCCGACATTGGTATCGGCCAATAGGGGTAAAATCGGGTGGGTATAAGGCGTAGTCGTGACTTCCAACTGTCCCGTTTCCTGCATCTCGCGATGTTTGGGGACGATCCGGCGTAAAATTTCGCGTTGCTTGGAATAAATCCGCTGCCGATCGCTCAAACTATAGTCATGGTCTTGTTTCAACCAATGAGCGATCTCTGGATCTTCCCAGAACAATGGATCGAACCAAGCTAAATTATGCCACGCCAATAAATCGCCATAATCGCGATCGACCCAATGCTCGAAACACCAAGGCTCGCCACGTTCCAATCGTTGATAATATAACTCTCGATAACGGGGATGCGGATCGATCAGCGTGTGATGATTGGCATCAAAAAAGTGCCGAATGATAAATTGTTTCTGTGCAGCTTGCAATTGTTCGAGCGGCATCAATGCCAGCTCTAGATATGGGTCGAAAGCCGTGCCCGCAATATAGTCCTCCAACTGTAAAATCAGCGATGGGACTAGATTTACCGTCTGATGCAATTTGGGATATTTTTCTAGCAGTAAGATCAGATCCAAATAATCTTTAGTCCCGTGCAAACGAACCCACGGCAGTCGGTACTTACCATCGCGGTATTTGTACAGGGGCTGGTGTTGGTGCCAAATAAAGGCGACGTGGAGAGGATGCGGCATAAATGAATTATGAGTTAGGAATTATGAGTTATGAATTCAAATATCTGTTCGCGGAGCGTCTCCAATCATATTAGGAGAAAAAACACTAGATCTGGGATTCATGCTGGAGGTCAAAGATCTGTCGATCGATCGAATCATCAATTTCAGTGCTAGCCTGCGATCTTAACTTACTTTTTTTGCTGAAACTGCTATCGAGCGAGATTTTGCTGGGGATCGCGCGATTACTTTACAAAAATTCAAACAGTCATCCCAACGTTAACAAACGTCGGTTCGGGATAAGGATAGACGATCGATGATTCCTAGCTGCATTTCTACACTACCTCAAATGAATTTGCGGATGCAGCCACTTTGAGACAAACCCTAAATGTTGCCGATCGTCACGATTGTCAATCATACTCATATCCAGCAATGCTTTGCCCTAAAATCGAGTGCAGTAAGTTGAGGATCCGATCTTCAATTACTCTAACTCTTCCAATCCTACCGCCATCAGGTAGCCTCTAGCTCTCTCCGTAAGTGGATAGCGATTCACTAATTGCCAAAATTTAGCGCTGTGGTTTGCTTCGAGCAGATGTCCTAGCTCGTGCATCACGACATATTCTTGAACGAATAGTGGCATCTTCGTCAGTCGATGCGAAATCCGAATCGTACCTAGCGCTGGCGTGCAACTACCGTAGATACTAGTTTGTTGAGTAGACCACTCGATCGAGTGCCACTTGAGATTATTCTGGAAATATTCGCGGTTCAATCGTTGAGCGATTCGATCTAAATCTGCGGCACTAAGATTGCGTTTTTGTTGTTTTTTTGCGATCCGTTGTTGCAACTTGTCGATAATTGGCTGGAGATCTTTATCCTGACAACCAGCAGGAGCCAAAACTTCGAGTAGGCCATCTACTACCCGCGCGCTAACAGTTTTTGCACGTTTGTTGCTGCGAATAATTCTAACTTCCATGTTGATTTCGATCGCCAAACCCTATCTACTGGCTGTATTTTAGCAATTTATGCCGTGGTAGCTGCAGTAATGGTCGATCGAAGTAGCTCCAAATTTCTCTTTCCAGCTTTGGTATTTGGATGATCTGCGCCCAATTGTTGCTCCAAAATTGAGATGGCATGGACGTATAATGGTTCGGCATCGTTATATCTACCGATCGATTTGTACAAAAGTGCCAAATTATTCAGACTAGTAGCCGTGTTTTCATGATTGGCTCCGAGTTGCTGTTCGCTAATTGTCAAGGCGCGGACATATAATGTTTCCGCATCGCTATATCTACCGATCGATTCGTACAAAAGTGCCAAATTATTTAGACTAGTGGCAGTGTTTGCATGATTGGCTCCGAGTTGCTGTTCGCTAATTGCCAGGGCGCGGACGAATAATGGTTCCGCATCGCTGTATCGTCCTTGTTCATAATAAAGTCCAGCAAGTCTACCTAAACTATTGGCGACATCTGGAGAATCATTAACTTTCAACCGCCCCAATAGCCCCTCAAACTGCAAAGTCAAATCTCGTAACTCTTGTTGTGCGCCAACTTCTGCCAAAGATTCCAATGCTGGTAATAAATAGTTTTTCAATAATTCATCATCAGGCAAATGTGCCGATTGTGCTCGATCGAATCGCTTTAATAAGTTCTCTACCCGATGGTGAGTATCCGCCATATTTGCATAACTAGCCGGAGCAAAATCTAGGGTTGGTTCGATCTCGGTTAATTGATTAGTGCGGATTGCTTCTGTCAACTGTAACCTGAGACTAAACCAGCGATTGAGATCTGGCATCGCGTGAATCGATGTTTGCATAAAAGCTGGAGTCATCCACCAAATTTGTTTCACACCTGAAACTAGAAAACGTTCGCGATTGAAGTTAACAATGCAGAGAGCTTCTGGCAAAGACATTCGATCGTTAAACGCCGTTGAAAATCCAGTAATAGAAATCACCCCTGTGAGATTTGCCAATCGATCGATTAATGTCGAGACAACTAGCTCTGGATCTTGTTGAGTGGGTAATTCGATTTCATCAAATGATAATTGTTTGGCAGTTAAAGCTTCCCGCAGAAATTTAATTACCTGCTGACGAGAAAATTCCGAAGCAAACTCGACCCGCACTAAACCTTGTTCGGGTCGATTTGCCCACAATAGCAACCGATTCTGAATGTCGATAATACTGCCAGTTTCGGACATTTACTCTAGGCCCCCAGGCACTAAAACACTAGCAGGTGGCTGAATCCTCTTTTGTTTGACTAAAATATCCACCACCAGCGGATGCACACAAAACCATCTCTTACCATTAAATTCTTGGATCGCTCGCGCATTTAATAGTGAATACATCACGGAATCAGTGATTTGAGCTTTGGGATTATCATTATAAATCTCCATCAATCGATCGGCTTTTTCAGGATAGGTAACGGGGTCTGGATCGTAAGGACTTTGACCCAATCGCCGCTCATAATCACTACGTAAATTATAGATTGCGCGATCGAGATCGTCCGCCTCAATCTGTTGTCCGCCACGAATAATCGCTGTATCTGCGGCATAATTTACCAATGAAAATAGATCGCTCAAATTACCACCAGAAGCAACGATCGCCCGATTCATTTGTTTGGGTGCAAATAGATCGACATTCACCCTTGCTGTGAGTACCAAAGTTATCGCATCTCTCCCTTTTTGATTGGCTGTTTTATCTGGCTGAAATACTGGCGTATCAGAAAGTACGAAACTGCGATCGCTAGCAAAAGGTAGTTGAGTTGCTTTACTAGAATAAAATAGATTAATTGGTAAACTAAAAATTAAATGCGTCCGCAACTCCCGGAAAATGTTGGCATAAGTTACAAATAAATCTTCGAGTAGCGCCGTGGGAATTCCCGCTCGATCGAAATCTTCGCCAATAAATAACCACTCCTGGCCCGTCTTTTGCCGCAAGAGGTGATTACGGTCATCCATCAAGCGATTCGCCACTTCAATTAGCGTATCGAGCCGACTGACGCGATGCTCGATGACTTCTTGTTTCCGAGAGTACTCATGGCACTAAAGCGAATCGGCGAACTCATGTGATGATTCCAACAGTAATCGGTGCGGCTATTTGTTTCCAAAGTTGCAAGCCGTACTAAATTTAAGTGGGCAATTTTTATTGGCGATCGGGTTATCAGCGATCGCTAGTCGTTCTAGCTTAGTTAGTGATGATAAAGCTTGAATATCTTCGATCTGATTGCCTTCTAGATCTAGCGAACTTAACTTAGACAGCGATGATAATGGTTGAATATCTTTAAGCTGATTTTTGTTGAGAGTTAGTCGTTCTAACTTAGTCAATGTTGCTAAATTTTTGATGTCTGCGATCGAGTTTTTACCTAGACTAAGCCGCTCGAGATTATTTAAAAATGATAACGGCTGAATATTATCAATCTGATTACCTTCTAATGTCAGGTCTATTAATTTACTCAACCGCGATAAAGATCGAATATCTTTAATCTGATTATTTTCTAGATCGAGATAGGTTAGTTTATTCAACGACTCTAGTGGTCTAGCATCTTTGATTTGATTGTTACCTAAAGATAGAAAAGTTAGTTCTCCAAAGGCTGACAAAGATTTAATGTCTACGATCTGATTGCTCGCTAATGACAATGAATTTAGATTATTCTTCATCGATGACAATAGCTGAATGTCTACAATTTTATTGCCATCTAAGTCTAGAAAATTTAGATTAGTAAGTGCAGCCAAATTTTTAATATCGGTTATTTGATTATTACTAAGTGTCAGAAATGTCAGATTTTTTAGCGATGATAGCGGTTGGGTATCTTGAATTTGGTTACTACCTAATGTCAGAGAATTTAATTTTGAAAGCGATGATAAACTCTCGATCTTGGTAATCTGATTGCTGCCGATCGATAGTGAAGTTAAATTAACAAGAGCTGCTAAAGGTTGGATGTCAGTTATCTGATTGGAACTCAGCGATAAATCTTGGAGTTTTGTCAGAGATGCTAACAGACCGATATCTTTTACTTCATTGGAATTGAGTGAGAGTAACTCTAGATTAGTTAGTGCTGATAATGGGCGTAGCTCTCGCACCTTGTTATCGACTAAGATCAGCGAAGTTAGATTGGTAAGCGGTAGTAGCGATTGAATATCACTAATTTTATTTGAATATAGCGATAGTTCTTTAAGATTGACTAGTGCTGATAACGGTCGCAGATCTTCAATTTGATTGGAATTAAGCGAAAGCTTAACAAGTTTAGTTAACGATGATAAAGGTTGAAGATCTTTAATTTTTACGTTGTCTAGCTCGAGTGTAGTCGCTGCCTGAAGTTGACGATCTGCTGTTTTACAATCAGTGGTTGAGACTTTTTTTAGGATTACTCCGACTGTATATTTAGCATCAGCACCGATTTTATTACGATTGCGACACAGCTCGATAAAAGACTTTGCCCGAACTTGGGCGGGAACATTCTTGGCAGCAACGGGCTGAATGTATCCGATCGAAATCGCACTTAGCGCGATCGATATTGTTAGAATTAGAAATTTATCGATCCTAATTTTCTCTAGCATATTCATGGAATTAGTCTAGATTGGATAGTGTACTCGATCGGTTTGCTTATCAAATGGCAAACATAATTAGAGCCGATCGGCTACTCTGCGCTATTATCAAAATACCGTAAATCGACGATCGTTAAGGCTCGTCGAGTAAACTTTACCTATTATTATATTACCTGAGATCGAAGTCGGATATTTTAATCTTTCTAAAATAGTATCTTTTCTTACCAAGTGAGCGATCGGTGTGCTTCAGGTTATTAAGTTTATGAACAGCCGATCGACATTGAGGAGAGCGCTATCGATCTGTCACATTACTTAAAACTAAATATATAATTTATCCAAGTGAATAACTTGAAACTGCTAAGATACAATCAGTCGTATCGAATCGAGTAGTTAATTCATGGCAACATACACTCCTGACGAATTAAGTGCGATTGCCGAAGCTCCTGGCGCGATCGGGATGGCAGTAGCAATGGCCGATCTGGGGATCGTCTCTACAGCGATCGAAGCTGTCGCTCTGAGCAAAGAAATCGTAGGTGCAGCGAAGAAATATCCCAATAACTCGATCGTCCAAGCGGCGTTTTCGGAGACGGCGCTCACTAGCGGTAAGATCGAGCGCCAGAAAATGGATGTCAAAGCCGAAGATGTCGAGTCTGGCGCGATCGTGACTAAAGCGATTGCAACTGTAGATTTGGCCATCGCCGCGATCGGTACTAAGGCAACACCTGAAGAAGTGACGGAATTCAAACAGTTTATTTATGCTTGTGCCGCAGCAGTCGCAAATGCTGCTGGTAACGGTTTGTTCGGTTCGGGCAATCCGAAAGTAAGTCCGGGCGAAGCCGCAGCACTCGCCAAAATTAAAGCTGCATTGGCCTAACAAATTAAGATGGGCGTTGCTGAATTTAGGGATAATTCCTGAAATCCAAAGTAGGGGCAATTCATGAATTGCCCCTACTCTGAATTTTGAGAACAAATCAGCAACGCCTTAAGATGCGCTTGTAACAATACCGATCGGCGCACGGGGTGCTGCTCTCGACGATCGTCAAGAGCGCACACCTCAGCCGAACAGTGCCGCAAAATTGTAAACGTCAGCCGTTTGACGTAAGGCAGATCCATCAACTGGCTGATTTATATAAAGTAGATTTACGAGTATGATGGGTTACATTAGTTACCCAATAACTACTGCAACTTAGATCGCTATTCACTGGTGGTCTATTTTTTGTTTTTGTCAGTAATTAGCAATCGAGTAGACTTGCCACGATCGCCGCTAACTTATTCGCAGCACCCGCTTCACCTCTGACTTGCTGCAATCGCGATCGCATCGCTGCTAATTTTTCTGGATGTTCGAGATAGTCGAGTGCAAACTCAGCGACGTTTTTGGCATCCAAATATCCTACTAACTCGGGTACGATTTCTTCGCCGTTCGCCCATAGATTCGGCCATGCGAACTTCCGGTTTCCCATCATCCGAAACGCAGTAATATTGACGATTTTGGCGATCGGCGTTCCCAGTAGCGGTAAATTAACTAAGATCCCTAATGGCCCATCCCAAGCGCGCATGGCATCCAATTGTTGCAGTGCAATCAGAACTATCATTGGGACACCCAAGCTACCTAATTCAGCCGTATTTGCCCCAACTGTCGTCAAGCAGAGGGTGCATTCAGCCAACCAATCATGTTCCGTGCGTAATTCGACTTTTAAACCTTTCGCAGTCAGAAGATAAGAATGCGCTGCTTCCGTCACTAGCGTCGCAGTTGCACCATTGACTAGCGCGATTACCGGATTGCGAGCGGGATCGGCATAGCTAGCGAGGGTGAGAATATCGATCGTCGGCGCGACAGGAATGATAAATTTTAGCTGTGGCTGAGCTGCTTGCAGATATTCCGCAATTGCCAACATTAAGGGTAATCCCATCCCCAGTTTTGCCGCTTTAGAACCAGGTAAAAGTCCGATCTGACTTGGTGTATTAGCATTCTCAACTGTTGAATTAAGATCGTCCCGATTGTCGATCGTCAAATCGCCGACTACCGTAAATTTATCGGTATATTGCGGTTTCACTTTTGCCATGACGCGATCGTTCATTACCGCAAAGCGATCGACTAAACCGTGCCATCGCGCTTCCCATTCGGCATAAACTACCGTCCGATAACCAAATCTTTTCCCGATTACGACAGGGAAAAACTGATCGCCACCCAAAAAGATAACTACCCCCCGTTCCCGCCAATCCCAATTTTCGGCGGTTTTGCCCCACACCAAAAACTTGGTAAAATGCTCCGCACCCTGCACTCGATCGACTTCTGGATAAGTCTCGACAATCTGCACTTCTCTCCCGCTCGCATTCGGACATGGCGATAGTACAACCGAAATCCGCACCCGATCTCGCTCCATGCCTAACTTAGCTCTTAACGCACGAACGACAGGACGCACCCACGTGGTCACTTCGCCGGGGCCATTGGATAGGATAATAATATCGATCGGCGCTAGACGATGCGCAGGATTCGGTTGGATGGGGTTCATCGTGACTAATTAACTAGATATTCCCAGACGACGATTTATCTTAATAGTTTCTGGATCGATCGAGCTGGCAAGCGAACGACTAAAATAAATTCATAGCTTTTCGGTTAAACCTATGACTGCAATATTACTCGCACCCCCAGCTGAAATCATTCACTTGACCGGGATTAGCTGGAAAACCTATGAGGCGCTGTCAGCAGAATCGATCGACAGTTACGCATCACTTACAACCGTGGCAACTTAGATTTCAATTTTGTATGGTGGGCACTGCCCACAAACACATAGTCGCTCAAAATTCGATAAGTGTTAAATGTATTCGATCGTTTGTGTATCATTATTTGCAATGGAAATGTTTGTTGAAGGTGATATACATCTCGATCGATCGTTGAAGAGATCGATGAAACCAGCACCACTAGCATTAACACCAGTCAAATTAGCTTTACTAAAGATAGTCTCATCACAAGCAGCAAATTCGAGGTTCCCTAAAAATAGTTTTAATGTTTCTAGTTACCGTGAGTTCGGGTTAAGGATATTTGGTTCGATCGAGTCCTGCCGCCGATTGAAATCGGGGCTAGCACTGCCAAGTCCGCGAAGGCAGGCTCACGTTACTTATTCCTTAAATTTCTTCTGATTGTGGCAATGGGAAAGTTTCCCCAGCTAAATAAGCATCAAAGTGCTTTTGGAAATACAGCCATGAAGTAACATCGTCCACATCTAACAAAGATGCTGGTGCATTTTGATATAGCGGCATGCGAGTCTTAATTTCATCCTGAAGCAATTGCGGTAAACCACTCACCCCACTGACTTTCCCGCCATAAGCACTATAAATTAAATTACCAGGGAGATTGCCCATTTTCATCCACGGAATCCAAGGGCCGATCCGATCCCAGCATAGTTTCAGTTGAGAAACCGAGATGATTTCTGGATTCAATAATTCTTGCGTCGGCACGGTAAGTTTAAATAATTCGGCGGCTTGATAAGTGGGATTGGGACTATATGCCGCAAATTTGGGATCGGTTGCGAGCGGATTGGGATAAGTAGAAAATAGATCGAATACAAACGTGGTGTCGTCTCCATCTACTCGTGCCGGAAACTTGCCCCTAAACATCCCTTGGACGGGGTTATTGGCAACATGCATCACCGGGAGGACTTCTCCAGTCCAGGGATTTTGCCATGTCCGCAAAATTTCTCCAGTCTCTGGGTGCAGGTAATAAGTTAATTCTCTGGAAGTAAAATCCCAGCTCCCCTCTCCCGTCGGAATACACCGACAAACACTCACACCGACCATTTTAAACAGGCGATTTCGCTTTTCCCCTGGAACAAAAGCATAAATCGCACCCGTCCAAGTCAGAAAGGTGGATTGGAGAGGATCGAGTGACGATCGAGTCTTGACCCAGTGCTGGGCATCAAAGTCTTGAATTTGAGCTACCATCTTAGTCAGACTCCTAGGGATATAAACAATTTTATTCTTGATGTTGCCCAATCCTGTGATGAAATTGTCGGGCACCCTCTATTTAGGTGGCGTAAACCTCGTAGCGGTAAGCACGAGGTTTACTCTCAACTCATCAACGGCTTTTATTTGTTAGTCTAACGTATCGGTTATGCCAACATAACAAGCGATCGAACTACACGAGTGAACTAACGATATGAGAACGGCAGACTGTTGGGGCAAATTTAACATTCAAAAAGTAAGGGTACTCTAAGGAGTACCCTTACTTTTTTTAGCTGGAGATCGCCCGATCTCTAGTGAAATTATCGATCGCTAATTTCGGAGCTAGATAACTCCGAGATTTACTTCTAACCGACTTTAGCAGCTTGAAACTTCGCAGCAGCAGCTTTGAGCGTAGCAGCTTTGTCGGTTTGTTCCCAAGGGAGATCCAGATCCGATCGACCAAAATGACCGTAGGCAGCGACATCTTGATAGAACCGACCACCGCGTTCTGAGGGGAGATTTCGCAAGCCAAAGGTCGCGAGAATCCCTTCCGGACGTAGTTCGAAGTGTTCTTCGATCAGTTCAAAAATTCGATCGTCATCGATCGTGCCAGTGCCGAAAGTTTCGACTAAAATACTGACAGGACGCGCTACACCGATCGCATAGCTGAGTTGCACTTCGCATTTTTCAGCCAAGCCCGCAGCGACGACATTTTTGGCAACATAACGGCAAGCATACGCCGCCGAACGATCGACCTTAGTGGGATCTTTACCAGAGAAAGCACCACCACCATGACGCGAGTAACCGCCATAGGTATCAACGATAATTTTCCGTCCGGTTAAGCCAGCATCACCTTGAGGCCCACCGATGACGAATTTCCCAGTCGGATTGACCAAATATTTGGTGGTGTCGTCTGGCTTAATCGCTAAATCGGCGAAGACAGGTAAAACTACTGCTTTCCATAGATCGGCTTTGATTTTGGCTTGAACGCCAGCATCATCTGCGATCTCACCGATTGCAGCATCGTGTTGAGTCGAGATCAGAATCGTATCGATCCCGACAGGTTTGCCATCTTCATAGGCAACAGTTACTTGAGTCTTGCCATCGGGACGCAGATACGGCAATTCGCCCAGCTTCCGCACGGCAGCCAAGCGCAAGGCAACTCTGTGTGCCAAGCTGATCGGTAAAGGCATTAATTCGGGTGTTTCGTTACAAGCATACCCAAACATAATCCCCTGATCTCCAGCACCAGTCTCGTCAAAGCGATGACTGTTATCATCGTCGCGACATTCTTTAGCTGAATTTACACCTTGGGCGATATCCGGTGACTGTTGGTCTAAGGCAATCAGCACCGAAGCGCTATTAGCCGAAAACCCATTATCAGCATCGGTATAACCAATTTCAGCGATTTTCTTTCTGGCTAAGTCGATATAATTGACAGTAGCCTTGGTCGTGATTTCGCCAGTGATCAGTACGAGTCCGGTATTGACAACAACTTCTGCTGCCACGCGGCTGTAAGGATCTTGAGCGAGTAGAGCATCCAAAATTGTATCAGAGATCTGATCGCAGATTTTGTCAGGGTGACCTTCGGTCACAGATTCGGAGGTAAAAAGATATCTACGAGACAAGGAATAGTCCTCCTGCTGGTACTGGCTAATGTTAGCCTATTATTTGGATAGTGCCCACAAAATTAATTAATTGTAGGTAGCGCCATTTTTCAATTCGATCTGCAATCACTGAGTTTTGCTACTACCAATTTACACTACAACCGAACGAGGAGAATCAAAAATTGTTGACGCTTGGGGTAAATATCGACCATGTTGCGACGATTAGACAGGCGCGACGGACTGTAGAACCCGATCCGATCGCGGCAGCGGTATTAGCGGAATTGGCTGGTGCCGACGGAATTACCGCCCATTTGCGCGAAGATCGGCGGCACATGCAGGATCGAGATATTCGATTATTGCGCGAAACCGTCCGCACTCGATTGAACCTAGAGATGGCAGCGACGGCGGAGATGGTCGCAATCGCTTTGGAGGTAAAGCCGGATTATGTTACGCTCGTACCGGAACGCCGGGAAGAGGTGACGACTGAGGGGGGACTAAATATTGCTGGACAACTCGATCGACTGAAATCAGTAGTCGATAAATTACAATCGGCGGAGATTCCGGTCAGCTTATTTATCGACCCAGATCCAGCCCAAATCGACGCTTCAGCACAGGTAAAAGCAAAATTCATCGAGTTACATACGGGACGATATGCCGAAGCTTGTGAGGCCAATCGTGGGGAACGGGAGCTAGCTAATTTACAGGATGGCTGCGATCGTGCGTTGGCTGCTGGCTTACGGATTAATGCCGGACACGGACTGACTTATTGGAATGTCTACCCGATCGCGGGTCTGCCTGGCATGGAAGAATTAAATATCGGCCATAGTATCATCAGTCGAGCGGTGCTCGTGGGAATCGATCGAGCCATTCGTGAGATGAAAGCCGCGATGAAAGGCAATTGATTTTGGATTTTGGATTTTGGATTTTGGATTGGCAGTTCCTAGCCACTAGCCACTAGCCACTATCCACTAGCCACTAGCCACTATCTCCTATTCTCTATTCCCTAAACAACATGCAAACCTACTACTACATCGCTGCCAGTTATAAATTTTTACGTGAAGAAGAAGCTCTCGATGAAGTGCTGAGCGAACGGGTGCGAAATTATCACGAAAATCAGAAAGAAATCGACTTTTGGTTTATCGATCGACCTGCGTTCTTAGATGCGCCCGAATTAGCTAGCGTCAAGTCAAAAATTCCTCAACCTGCAAGTGCGATTATTTCAACAAATAAACAGTTTGTCACTTGGTTGAAGCTGCGATTAGAGTTTGTTACAACGGGTGAATTTCAGGCACCATCGGCGACTATTTCCGATCCGATCGCTTCTTTGGCTAATGTTTGATAGTTGGTGGATAAACTAGATAGTTTGATTTTAGAGTGGTCGATGATCGCTCTAAATTTTTAGTAGGAAAAATCTAGCTAAGTTTCTAGAAATAGATTTTAATTGTTGTGAGTTCAGCTGATGTTTGCACAAACCAAGATTGCTTAAAGCCCACATTCCGCACTTCAATTTTAACGACAGACACTTAGACTTATTTATTACTTATTCGACAAATAAATACGTAATTAAAAGACGAAATCAGAACAGTCTCCATACTACAACCGAAGCAGTGATTTAGTGATAAAATTATGGTTAAAACTCCCATTAACTTTATCAACAAATGAATTATAAATTAGAAGAGATTGAGATTAAAAATCTAGACCATTTAGGGATAGTAGCTGGAATTATAGATGAAATAGGAATTGTAGAAAAAGTAAATGAATTATTAGGGACAGATTCTAGAGAAAAGATTAATTGTGGAGAAGTTGTTAAAGCAATTATTTTAAATGGGCTGGGATTTGTTGCACAACCATTATACTTATTTTCAAATTTCTTCAAAGATAAAGCTGTAGAACATTTATTAGGAGCAGGAGTCAAAGCAGAGGAATTGAATGATGACAAACTCGGAAGAGTGATGGATAAGTTATATAAATATGGGCTGAATAATATTTTTTTGATTATTGGTTTGTCAGTAATTAAGAAATACAAAATATCAACTAAGTATTCTCATTTAGATTCAACTTCATTTCATTTGCATGGACAATACAATAATCGAGAGCGTGATGAAACGGAAGAACAGAGATTAGAGGTAACTAGAGAAAATCCAATATTTATTACAGAAGGATACTCAAGAGACCACCGACCAGATCTCAAACAGTGTGTACTAGATCTAATAGTGAGTAGTGATGGAGATATCCCAATATTTATTAGAGGAGGTTCGGGGAATGAGTCAGACAAAGCAATGTTTGGAAGAATATTAGTCGAGTACTCACAGCAAGCAGATTTTGAGAGTATCATGATAGCGGATAGTGCTTTATACAGTGCAAAAAATCTAATATTAATCAAAGATTTAAAATGGATAAGCCGAGTACCATTATCGATAAATAAAGCAAAAGATTTAGTTAGAACAGTAAAAAGTGAAAGCCTGAAAGATAGTAGCAGCAAAGGTTGTCGGTATTCGTCATCACAAGTGATATATGGAGGGATAGAACAAAGATGGATGATAGTAGAAAGCGAGGAAAGAAAGAAATCAGATTTAAAGAAAATACTCGATCGCCTAGAAAAAGAAGCAGAGAAAGCTAGCAAGGAAATCAACAAAATAATCAAGCTAGAATTTGAGCAGGTATCATTAGCACTGACAGCAATCGAACAGATTCAAGCTAAGTTAAAGTATCATCAAATAGTTCAAATTGAAACTTTCAGTAAAGTCAACAAAAAAGGACAAGAAATTCATACCGTTACCTGTAGATCGATCGAAAACAAAGAACTAGTTGATGACATCAAAAATCAAGCTGGAAAATTTATACTGGCAACTAACATACTAAGCGAAACTGAATTAGAAACTTCGGAAATATTAACTGTATATAAGCAGCAGCAATCCTGCGAAAGAGGATTTAGATTTCTCAAAAATCCATTGTTTTTTGCAGACAGCCTATTTGTCAAAAATCCCGAAAGAGTAGAAACAATGATGATGCTGATGGGATTAAGTCTTTTAGTGTATACAATTGGACAGAGACAAATCAGGAATGGTCTGAAAGCCAGAAAATCTTCAGTAAAAAATCAATTGAATAAAGCAACAGATCGACCAGCTCTAAGATGGATATTCCAGTGTTTTCAAGGAATTCATTACTTTCAGCTTGACGAGATTGAAAGAATTAGTAATTTGACTGAAGAGCGGTGCCGAATTCTAGAGTTTTTACCTGAAGCTTGTCAAAAATACTATTTAGCTAACTGAATTTTATCATGATGTATTAAAGAGATTCATTGTTGCAACCACTATTGAATATTTCCGACCAATTAGTTTTTAAAGATCGGCAAAGACTAGAAAATTGTCATGCTCATTCGAGCGAGTTTTTGATATTGCAAATGTCACGAATATACTTCCAGGTTGATTTTAGCTATGGATTGCTTTTCGTAAAAATTGAAGTGCGGAATGTGGGTTAAAGATCGTCTTCAAACCAGGCATCTATCCCAAAACCCATCGCTCGCTTTAGTTGCAATCTCGATGCTAACTTAATTGCGGCATTTCTGCCGACACTTGTTTCGATGACTGAAGAGAACACCACATCGAGTTGATGTCGATCGATAAATTCACTCAATCGCCACGGAAACCCAGCAATTCCAGCTTTGACAACATAGATACCTCGCCAACCTTGTTGATAAATAGCTTGAAGTCGAGCGAATGTTGCGACAGATTCATCTAGCGCGATCGAAGTATCATAAATCTGACTCAAGTAGATCGTTTCAGTAAGTAAATCGGGTGCTAGCGGTTGTTCGAGAAATTCGATTCTCGGCTCGCGACTACAAATTTTTAGCCATTGCACTGCTTCGAGATAAGTCAATCCTCCATTAGCGTCGAGACGCAGCTTTGCATCCAGTGGCAAAACCGCGATTAAATCTTGCCAGAGTGCCAGTTCTGTGGCTATTGGCGCTACCCCAATCTTCCATTTAAAGGTTTTATATCCTCGTTCCCATAATGCCTGCCATGCGTCGATTGCAGTAGCACCTGTGGGCAATAATGCACTTATTTCCGGCTGCGCTCGATCGATCGATTCGTTATCACTAAAAGCTGTCAGCGCACTACCAAACCCAAATTGACAGGCAGGTAAAGTATCGGGAATGAGATAAATTCGATCGCGAGTAATATTATCGCCAATCTGCTGACACCATGCGATCGCTTGTGCGAGTGATTCCGAACCAAACCACGGAATCGGTGCGATTTCTCCAGCATGAGATCTGCCGAGATCGTCAGTGAGCTGAATGATGATGCCCTCCCTCACCGCCCAAATACCCTGACTCGTTTGCAGTGGTTGGCTGAATGGACGCTGATAGACAGAATATGTAAATCGATAACCAGTCATATTACATACCTATGCTGTTTGCTGATTTACATTGGATAATTAGCGATTTATAATAGATCTGTCGATGCTCTACAAGCAATTAGAAAGTAAATGACCCCAGCTAGCCAACTCCCGGATCGAGATCGTGAAATCGATCGGCAATTGAGAAGTTTTAATCGACGCATTCAACGGTTAGAAGATACTCAAATTACAGCAGCAGAATTAAGTTTAGCTTTCGATCGGGTATATAATGAAATCGATGCAGTTGAAGATAAGATCGATGCATTTCGCGCCGAGTTCGATCTCTTTAGACTGGATACCAATCGTAAATTTGATGAAGTCAATAGAAAGCTAGATATCATCATTAGACGTACGACAGTTTCCACTGCGATGAGATATAGTAATAGCGATTAGCACCTCAATTTTCTAAATGTTGTCGATCGAATAACTGCGATCTTAGTAGGCTCGATCGATCGCTAAACCGCTTAACGATTTAGCTGCTTCGGCGGAGGTTAAACCCTTACTCTGAATTAAGATACCAAATTTACCCAAACCCATCGGATCGATAAGTTGATGGAGATTTTGGCGGCGGCTGAGTAGAGATTGGATGTCGCCACTACGATCGGAAATTGCGGCGATCTTCTCTCCCAAACCCAATGCCATCAAAAACAGCCCTTGCTGGATAAAACCGACGTTTTGCAAGCCTAATAATTCACCATAGTTTTGCAATGCTGTAAAATCTACATGTGCGGTTAAATCTTGGCTACCGATATTAATATAAGGATCGTTATGATAGGCATGTTGATAATAGCACTGTAATGTGCCCTGAGAACGCATGGGATTGTAATAGCGATCGGCAGTATAGCCATAATCGATCGAGATAATATACCCGCGTTGCAATTTTTGGGATACAGTTTCTAGCCAATCTAATGCAGCTAAATTTACTTCGGTGCGATAGCGATCGGGGTATTTATTAGCTAGTAAATCGATCTGATTTAGTCGCCAATATTCATGCAATCGATCGGTTGAAATCTCACCAATCTCTTCGCTAAATCTGCCATTTAGATTTTGGGTTACATAAACTTCTTGCAACTTTCCAGAGACGAGTGTTACTAGATGAATGGGGAGAGCATCGATAAGTTCGTTAGATAAAAAGCAGCCAACGATCGAAGCATCGGGAAGCTCATCCCATTCACACCAACGTGCGGGTAAAGCATGCAATTTTAACTGTTGTGCTGCAATCATCGCTGGTGCAGTCTCGACGATAATATAATCGATAGATCGAAAAAATTCCGGATATTCGTGTTGTGAATACTCTAAAATTTGAGCTGCTAATAAGCCTTGTCCCGCTCCCATCTCAACGATGTTAAATGAGGCAGGATGAGCTAATATTTCCCAGATTTGATGTAGTTGAATCGCCAACATCTCTCCGAAGTCAGCCGCCAGATGTGGAGCTGTGAGAAAGTCACCACTCTCGCTTATTCGCTCGGCATTACTAGCATAATAGCCTGCTTGAGGATGATACAATACTAACTCCATATATTCAGCAAAAGTAATTCGTTGTTGTGACGAACTATTAATGCGATCGATAACAATTTCGATCGATCTAAGATTATCATCCATAGTTATAATTTTTCTACGCTCTCGATCTAATCGGTGTTAGGATATAAACTCTACAAGATTTTACAAATAATCGACACTTAAAGTAATGGAACTGCATCGGACGACTGGTAACTGGAGATTGGGATTGGGGTTATCCTTGATTACCGTCGTTTTATGGGGATTGGTGCCAGTTGCACTCGCGATCGTCCTAAAAAAATTAGATGCTTATACGATTAATTGGTTTCGATTTGCTACTGCATTTATTTTACTTGGCTGTTACTTAGCAAAGCAAGGAAATTTACCGAAAGTTGCTCGATTGCGAGCTGTACCTGTCTATCTACTAGCGCTCGCAATTCTTGGGTTGACGGGTAATTATATTTTCTGGCTCTTCACTACTTAGTATGCTCGATCGATAGCAAATGTGGCAAATAGAAATTAATCAATATGTGAAATTGCCATAAAAGTGGAGTGATAATTGACATTGGGGGCATTTTGTTATTAAGTATAATCTAATTGAAAGCGATCTTGAGACAAACCAGAAGAAAATGCTCACCAAAAAGGAAATACAACTACTAACAGAAGTACTAAATCTAGCGGGAGTAAAAGTAAATGCCAAGCACCAACATGAAGGAATTGGAATAATTTTAGGAGTTGAGTCGAGCGAAAAAATAAGTGTTTGCCAACGCTGTGGTTTGAAAAGCGACAAGTTACACCAAAACCATCGGCAAATAATCAAAGATTTGGATTGGGGAGGGCAAGCGGTATTTTTAGAAATAAATAGAAGACAATTCAACTGCGAAAAATGCCAGAAACCATTTAGCGAAGAATTAGAATTTGTCAAGTCAAGAAGAAGATACACGAAAAGATTAGCAGATCGGATAATAGAAGAAGTATTAGCAGATGACATTAGGAGTGTAGCGAAGAAGGGGAAGGTAACAGAGAAAGAAATAGAAAGAATGCTAAAGGATGCATCAGGAGATTTATCAAAAATAAAACCAATAGGATTAAAAAGATTAGGGATAGACGAAATAGCATTGATTAAAGGGCAGGGAAAATATTGTGCAGTATTAATAGACATAGATCGTTCTAAATTATTGGCAATTATCGAGGGAAGAACCAAAGAAGAAATTAAGAAAGTCCTGAGAGAGTGGGGGTCAGAGGTATTAGAAGGAATCGAAGAAGTAAGCATAGACTTATGGCAGGGATATAAAAGTCTAGCAATAGAAATGATGCCAAAAGCTCAGATAGTAGCAGATCGATTCCATATAATGGTACAAATAAATCAAGAATTAGATGGAGAAAGAAAGAAGGAGAAGCGAAAAATCGAAGCAGAAATAAAGCAAGCAAAAACCCCAGAAGAAAAAGCGGAGAAAGCGGCTATATTAGCAGGAATAACTAATAGTAAGTATCCAATATTGAAAAACGAAGAAGACTTAAATGAAGAACAGAAAGACAAGCTAGCTCAGGTAAAAAATGTATCAAGTCAGCTCGGAAAAATGCATCAATTGAAAGAGGATTTTCGAGAAATATTTGAGAAAAAGGAAAGCTGGAATGAGGGATTACTAGGCTTAGGGGAATGGCTGTCAAAAGCTCAAAAATATTTTGTCAAAAGTCAAGGGACAATTTATCGATGGTTTGATGAAATACTGGCTTATTTTGACAATGGAACAACTAGTGGAGTAGTGGAGGGAATTAATAACAAGCTAAAACTAATCAAACGTTCAGCATATGGATTTACTAATTTTGAGAATTTCCGAAATAGATGCTTGCTTAATTGGCACTTCAATCATTAATTTGGCATACTAACTAGTGAAGAGCCTATTTTCTTTGTATTAGGATTGAAAGCGACATCGCCTTCGCATGCCGAAGTGTTAATTCAGTTAGCGGGTGTCTTTTTAAGTTTGGGCGGATTGGTAATTTTCAAGGAACGTTATACCCGCTATCAATGGATGGGTGTCGGTGTTTTAGTTGCGGGATTTATCGGGTTCTTTTACGAACAATTAAAAGTATTGGTTAGTGATAGCGATCGATATATTAGTGGTAGCATCATGCTAATAATTGCGGGACTGAGTTGGGCGGTATATGCGCTGATCCAAAAGCAATTATTAACCAAATTGGATTCTACACATATCATGTGGATTATTTATGGCGCTTGCGGGCTATTATTTTGGATGCTAGCCAAACCCCAGATCCTACTTCAGCTTAACTCGATCGAGTGGCTCGCGCTAATTTTTTGCGGTTTAAATACCGTAGTTGCCTATGGTGCTTTTGCCGAATCGCTTCAACACTGGGAAGCTTCGCGCGTAAGTGCGATCTTAGCGCTAGCACCAATTTTTACGATCGTGGCAATGAGTCTGACTGCTCGGCTCGCACCTGGTTTAGTCGCTCCGGAGCACATTACCCCACTTGCTTTAGTCGGCGCAATTCTCATCGTCTCTGGTTCGGTATCGATTTCTTTGGGGAAAGGATAGTGGCTAACTTAGCAGCAATTTCGCTGTTATATTTTCGACGAGCGTAACGCATATTTATCAGCTTTCCTCGTCAATAATATCGATTTCAGCTTTGACACGTTTGGAAAAGAGCTTATTTGCATCCCAGGCATAATTGGTAAAGCTAGGGAGAATTTCTTGGGCAAAAGCTTCGGCGGCTTTCGATCGATAGCGGTTGGGATTGACAATTGCTGCCAGCATTCTTTTGATTTCCACACCGTCGACGTGAACTCGATGTAATGTGGCATTTTCCAACTCCCGTTCGATCGCGGATGAAGAGACAAAGGCAGCACCCAAGCCAGCTTGAACGGCATTTTTAATCGCTTCGATCGAGTTGAGTTCCATTTCGATCTTCAAGCGTTTGGGATCGATGTCGCAACGGGTTAAGACGCGATCGATCGCTTTCCGAATTGTTGATTGCGAATCTAAGGAGATAAACTTCAATTTATACAACTCTTCTTTCGGAATGCTTTTCATCCCCGCCAAACTATGATTGCTAGGTAAAATCAGTGCGAATTCATCCTCAGCATAGGGGAGAATATCGAGCGATTCTTGTAATTCCGGGGGGACTTCACCGCCGATAATTGCCAAATCTACTTGTCCGTTGGCTACGCTCCAAGCCGTGCGGCGGGTGGAGTGAACGTGCAATTGCACCGATACATCGGGATATTTTTGGCGAAACATCCCAATCATCCGAGGTAGCAAATACGTCCCGGTAGTTTGCGAAGCGCCGACAATTAGCGTACCACCTTGCAGATTTTGCAGATCTTCGATCGCGCGACAGGTTTCCTGGCAGAGTGTAATAATTTTTTCGCCATAACTGAGCAACAAATGTCCGGCTTCAGTTAATTGCGCCCGTCTACCGCCGCGATCGAATAACGGTACATCCAATTGACGTTCGAGATTCTGCACCTGTAAACTGACAGCAGGTTGCGACACGTATAAACTATCAGCGGCGCGTTTAAAGCTACCCTCCGCAGCAATTGCCTTGAGAATCCGTAATTGATCCAGAGTAAACGGCAGGTCAGACATAGCAATGAGCGTGTAAGATTTAGTAGCGATCGACTATCGACTTCCATTGACAGTACCATAACTGTCGGTACTTAGTCCCCGCAAGTAATAATTCCGATCTTTATTGGTGTTTCCACGGGTATCTGGCATTTCAAAGTAGTATAACAGCAATATTTTAATCTAGCGATCGGCTCAAATATATCTGCTGGAAACTGCCGACCCTACCTGCTCAGCCCTAATCCTTTCGCAAAAACGGCACGATCGATTGTTTAATATCAGCATACCAGTGTTCTTGAGGATAGTGTGCGGCGGTAGGCAGCTGAATTAATTCCCCTTGCTTCAAGGATTTGACGCAATTTTCAGCTTGAGCGAGATCGAGCCAGGGATCGTTCGTCCCCCAGATAATTTGGATCGGAAGATCTAATTTTGGCAAGCCAGTAGCAATCTCAGTCAGGGATGCGGCTAATTTGAGGTTACGGATGGTAGCCAGGAGCGTGCGACCAGGGGCAGAACTTTTGAGATATGGTTTACGATAGGCTTCGAGATACTTATCTTCGATCGTCAATTTACAGCCAGCTTCGAGCGTCCGCTCGACTGAGAGAGGATCTTGTACGAGCATTTCTCCAGCAACTGGTAATCCCAACTGCACTAGCTTCCACGGTAATTTGGCACTCGTGGTCAACGGGGCATTGAGAATGACTAACTTCTCGACGCGATCGGGATAGCGTAGCGCATATTGTATCCCAACAGTGCCTAAAAAGCCCTGGACTACTAACGAAACTCGATCGAGACTCAAAGTATCCATTAGCTCGGAAAATGCGCCGACAAAGGCATCTGGAGTGTAGGCAAAGTCGCGCGGTTCCGGCTTACTAGAATTACCAAAACCGATCCAATCCGGCGCGATTGCCCGAATCCCATTTTCAGCTAATGATGGTAACAATCCCGTCCAACTCAAACTTTGGGATGGCAGTCCATGCAACAAGATTGCGGTCTGGGGATCTTCCCAGCCGACTGGTTGGACTTCCCGATAAAACCACTCTAGTTTGCCAGCTTGAATTGAAGTCCGCGTAATTTTTACCACGATAAATTTAGGAGAGATGCGATCGATTAGCCATTCGATGACCATATCGCAGATCGATCGCTTTTGGTGCGATTAATTAGCCCAAGTTGCTACCTATTTCTTGCCTGCGACTGAAGTCGCGGCTAATGATGCGAAGTCCGCCTGCGCGGACTAAATTATTAGTCCGCGCAGGCAGGCTTTTGCCGCTCGCGGCAACAACCGGACTTCGCGGACTGAATTTACTAGTCCGCGAAGGCGGACTTTGTAACACAAGCGGCGGTTTTAACCGCTTCGAGTGTAGGTAGCAACTTAGATTAATTAGCCCGCCAGATCCCAATGTCGCCATCCGCACTGCCACTGAGCAGCGTTTGTCCGTTTGGGCTAAAGGCCAGAGCGGTAATTACCTTACTATGAGCATTTGAAAAAGTTTTCAGGTTTTGAGCCGAGTTGAGATCCCATAGTCGAATCTCGCCATCGAAACCACCACTAGCGAGCATTTTACCATCGGGAGAAATCGCCACAGCCGAGACCGAATAAGCATGAGCGCGAAAAGTTTTCTGCTTTTTACCAGAGCTAATATCCCACAAATTAATGGTGTTATCGATGCTCCCTGTCACTAGGGTCTTGCTATCAGGTGAAATCGCTGTGGCTGTTACCCAACCTGTATGTCCAGAGAGATCGTACAGTAATTTACTCGATCCCAAGTGCCACAGCCGGACTTGGCGATCGGAACTACCCCCAGCCAAAAATTCACCATTCTTGCTCACTGCAACCGTGAGTACGGGTGCGGTGGGATCTTTAAAAGTCTGCGAAACAGTTTTGGTTTCGAGATCCCATTTCTCGATCGAGTTGCCCGTGCGTCCAGCTAGCAAACTGCGCCCATCGGGAGTCATCGCCAACGCCGTTACATAAGCTCCTTTGGTCGCCGAGTCTAGTTTTGATTTGAGCTTGCCTGTAGCGACATCCCAGACCTGGATCGTGTCGTCCATGCCACCACTGGCAAGGTTTTGAGATGTATTATCGATCGCTAACGAGAGGATCGCGCCCCCAGCTCCCTCCAGTGTCTTGACTTGCTTATTTTCGCGTAAATCCCACTGTTTGACGGTGCGATCGTGACTGCCGCTAAAGGCTGTTTGGCTATCGCTGGTTATCGCTAACGATGATACTACGTCTGTATGTCCGGTAAGGTTGCCAACGCGACCGATTTTTTGGGCTAGCTCCAATCCAGAATATGCTGTTGCGGGCGGATCGTAGAATGACTTGAGTAGAAACAGCGTCACCACAATTACTGCTAAAGAGGCAGCTAATCCGATCGCTGTCGGTAAATTTTTTCGATCGAGCATCTGTTCCCTCTCACCTAATTAATTGCAGTCTGGTCTCTACTTGTTGTCGCATTATTTTCCTCACCAAGAATTGCTATTGGTTACCGCTCGATTGGTTCAAGAGTTTGGATAATGTCAACAATGCAAAAGAGATTGCTGTAACCAAAATTGTGAGGAGTACTAAAATCGAAATTCCTTTGATGCCACCAGTCATCATCCCACCGATTTTAGCTGGCGAAAAGATCGCAAAGATGGCGATGTTGGAAATCACGGCGATCGCCAGCAGTTGCAGTTTATCAAATTTACCGCCGCTATAGCTAAATATCACCAATGCTGCCAACAGTGCCAACCACAATCCCGAAAAATACCACGCCGTACCCAAGAAACTAAAGATCGCCACGGCTAAGAGCCAACTACCCGAACCAAATAGCGCTGAGTGACGCAGCGGTTGCCACAGAGTCAGAGAGGGGATGGGTGTGGGTGTCGTCGGCGACGGGGAAGATTGGGGTGGTGAAGACCACGGCTGTGAACCCATCGGCGCTGAGAGCGGTCTGGATGGTGAATTTCTCACTCCAGTACGCGGCAGATTTTCGGGCAAGAGATTGCTTTCTTCTAGTGCAGATAGTACTTCTCCTGCTGACTGGTAGCGTTCTCTAGCCTGGGAGCTAGTCATGCGCGACAAAATATTCGCCAACTGGGGAGCGATGTCGATACTACTATGCCAGTTCCCTAACATCTCCCTAAACCCTTCATCCTTGGGATTCTTGCCAGTCATTAGTGACATACAGGATGCGCCCAACGAGTACAAATCACTAGCAGGCGATACCGCACCACCCATCATTTGTTCGGGAGAGGCATAGCCATCGGTACCGATGACGATCGATTGTTGAGTAGGCAGTCCATTCATTACTTGCTTGACCGCACCAAAATCGATGAGATAAATATCCCCATTACTCGATTTCATCACATTTGCTGGTTTGATATCGCGATGGATCGCCCCGCAATCGTGAACTGCTTCTAAAGTAGGCAAAATTTGATACAAGAAAGTGACGATTTGAGCGGATGAATATCGCTCGTTACGACCGATCGGAGCTGCTAAATCTTCACCTTCAATATATTGCTGAACTAAGTAATATAATTCTTGTTCGATATTGGTATTTGGATCGGTATCTTTGACAATAAAATAGTCAAATAGCGTCGGAATTTTGGGTATCTCGCTGAGTAAATCCAAGCTTTGCGCTTCGCGCTCGAATAAGGTTTTGATTTTTGAGATTTGGTCGGGCTTTAATATGGTCGTCGGACGTAATTGTTTGACAATACATCTGCGACCTTTGATATTAAGATCGATCGCCACAAATGTCACGCCAAAGGCTCCCGCCCCTAATTGCTCGATCGGGATATACTTACCACTGAGGACTAATGGCATCCGACAGCTAGTGCAATACCGCTGAAACGATTGTCCCGGAACGAGTGCCGTTTCTAGCTCGGCAATACTGTTGAGCGGGGTGTGACAGGTTGGGCGGGTGCAGTATACATGCATAGCATCAAAGCCGTGGGTAATAAATGAGTCGTAACGTTGGCGGGATGCTCGAATATCGATTTAATGTAGCTGAGGGTGAAAATTCTCACTCTATGTGCTGAAGTTTGCGTGGGTGCTAATTCATAACTTTATCTTACAGAAGTTAAGATCGATCTACAACGGTCAAAATTCCCATCCATAAGTCTTTTTACTTAGTTGGGCGCTGGGATGGCAAATTATGCAGATTGTAGCCAATCTAATCGATCGGGGCCGCGAGCCGACTTAAAAAAGGTTGGGTTGGTAATACTCTTTACCTTTCCCAACAAACTGCGTCGTGTAAGCCTCCCGATAGTTAGTATCTGATTTATATACCCCTACTTTCGTCATATCATCAAACAAAGTTTTCCACCGAATATCGGTCATCATGCCGATCCCTTTGGTCTGGGCATCTCCACCCTGAATGATTTGAAGTTCCTTGAGTTTTGTTATACTATAGCTTAATAACTCATCGGTCATTTCCGGATTATCTTTTTTAATCAGTTTATTTCCGGCTGTAGGATCGGCAAGGTAACTGTACCATCCCTTAATTGAAGCATCGACAAATCTTTGAACTAATTCGGGTTTGGTTTCCACCAATCTCTTGGTGGTCTCGATCGTAAAGTCATAAGGATTATAACCAGCATCGGCTACTAACATAACTACTGGCTTAAATTTACCTTCTTTCTCGATCGAAAATGGTTCGGAAGTAACGATCCCTTGTTGAGTGACTTTTTTATCGGCGAGAAATGGTTTGATATCAAAATTATAAGGACGTAATTGACTATCGCTAAACCCGTATTTCTTCCGGAAAAATGGCCAATAAGTAGAGGCTCCAGCCGAGGCAACATAGATCGGGCGACCTTTTAATTGGGAGATCGAACTCACGCCAGTATTTGGATGGGCGATGATTACCGATGAAGCCTTCTGGAAAATTGCGGCGACAGTAACTTTGGGAAGATTGGTTTCGATCGCTTTAATTGCTTCGTATCCCGTGCTGACAGCTAAATCGATCCCACCCAACATTAATAACAACCCATTATTAACGCGAGGCCCACCTTGAATAATTTTGACATCCAATCCATGCTTCTGATAAATACCCTCAGCGACGGCTTGATAGTAGCCACCATACTCGGCTTCAGCAACCCAGGATAGTCCAAAGTTAATCTTGTCTAATTTACCAGTATTAATCGCAACTGTCGAGGCCGATTTGCCAGTCCGATCGCAAGCTGTTGTTAAGATTGTCGCTCCCAATCCTAGCGAGCAATACTGCAAGAATTTACGTCTATTTCGATCGAACATTTTAGCTAATTTAGATAGATAGATTTATTAAGAATTCAGCTTGATTCTGCGGCATTAGAACTGACGATCTCTCGTTTCATGCCAATGTCCGATCGCCAATCCCGAACAGATCGATAACACTGTGAAAATCACAATTCCCAACCCCGTTGTCATCAATAGCGCCGCAAACATTTTCGGGATCTGAAGATTGTAACTAGAGATCAAGATCTGATAAGCGATTCCTGAATTCACGCCACCAGTTCCTGCCACAAATTCTGCTACCACAGCACCAATGAGTGCCAACCCGCCGCTAATTCTCAAGCCAGTCAAAAAATAAGGCAAGGCACTAGGTAATCGTAGATAGATCAGAGTTTGCCATCGAGATGCACTATAAAGTTGAAAGACGCGAGTTAATACTCGATCGCAACTATTGAGTCCGAACGTCGTATTCGCAATGATGGGAAATATCGCCACAATCCAAGCACAAACGACAAGAGCTGCAAAAGTATTGTTTTTAAATAATACAATAATCCACGGCGCGATCGCCGCGATCGGCATAGTTTGTAATAAAACAGCGTAGGGAAACAAACTACGTTCGATCCATTTACTTTGAGCGAACAAAATCGATATCGCTACACCAGAGACTACAGCTAGAAGTAATGCAACTAGGGCGATCTGAGCAGTAATCCCTAAAGCAGCAATTAGCGTCGGCCATTCTTGGATTAAAGTTTTGAGAATCAAACTCGGTGGTGGTAATAAATATGGGGGAATCTGGTTGATATAAACAACCGATTCCCATAGCAAAACTACAAATCCACCTGTCGCAATTGGGGCGATAATATCGATCGACTGGAGTCGGCTGAGTTTGAGTAATTTGATGATGTTCATGAATTTTGGAGGTAACAACTTCCGTCGCGCCTAGATAACGTCAGCTCGGGTTAAGCAGCCGGAGGTAAAACCCATTCAAACCCATTTGATGTAACTCTTCTGTATATTTTTGGCAATGTGGACAATTCATCCCTTCGACTAATATCTCTAGCTTTAGTGATATCATTTCTTCTACTTCTGCACATGTTTCTACCATCACCCCTGGCAGATTTAATAAATAATTCAGATTGAATCTCATTCGACTATTTGTATTGACTTATACATTTTACCCCACAAGCTCAGGAGAGCCATTTAAAGTCATCGATCGCGGCTAATATGCGATCTAATCTACGAGTTTACTCGATTTTAGCTCTGATAATCGAACCTAACCTTACCGATCCGATCGATTATGGATCGAGTCAATTCGCATCGAGTTGCAACTAAAAAAATCTGAGCAGTTACCGCAAGTAGCAAGAGAACAAATCGAGCATCAGAATCCGTTGACTTGGGTGTTAGCGGTAAATTGTGGCGATAAGTTATTGAATCTATGCGATGCTAAACCTTTCGAAGTAGATGATTGGAAACCTTTTGCACAGATGAATGTAGTGTTGTTGGCGGAGTTTTTACGCTCCTGTGCCAGTCATGTAAATCTCAAACGTTTCTTATCATCTCTACGAGGGGCTAAAAAGCCGACCGCCAAGAAGAAGTATGACCCCAATCATCCTCATGTTGCTACTTTCCGGCTTCTCACTACTTAGTCATGCTTTTGTTACCTTAACAGGGGTAGTTGAGGATACGTTTAAAGTGAGGTGATGCTGGTCTGTGTCGTTATCCTATATGAGATAATTACCGATCGAAGTTAGTCTTTAGTACCAAATAATAATAATCCCAAACCTACCAAAAATCCAAATAATAATCCTGAAAAATGACCGACGATACTTGTATGTCCGTTCGTGAGATCGAAGATCAACTGAAAGCCGACACTAAACAACACTGCTTGAAATTGTCGTGCGGCAGATATTGCCTTTCCGCGTCGCCATCCCGTCAGGTGAATCGCCCCCATCGTCCCCAGTAGCCCCATAATCGCCCCCGACGCACCAACTGTTACGTGTGGTTCTGTCATCCAGCGGGTATCGATATAAGTCACCATTGCCATCGAACCGATGCCCCCAAAGATATAGGTAATGATAAATCTGAATGTACCCAACCGATATTCGACGAACTTACCCAGATAGATCAACGCCACCATATTCATCGCTAAGTGCAAAAATCCTAGATGGAGAAAGTTAGCGGTGATAATTCGCCACCATTGGCCACCGACAACTAATGGCGCAATCAATCCACCCCATTCGATAAAGCTTGCCTTGGGATTACCCGATCGATATTGCCAGTATAGTTCGGCACAGAAAACCAGCACATTGACCAAGATAATAAAATTAGTTGCTGGAGTGGATATATCTGCAGGTGTCTGGCTGCTATACTTGGCCTCTTGAGCGGTTTGGGCTTCAATTTGGCCGAGGATCTTCCAATCTTCAGGAGTCAGCTTGTCCAAATCCGGCAATGGTTGAGACAATCGCCAAGTGATATCTTCTTGGATCGATCGATCGGTAGTTAGCTGCTGAAGTCGAGTTAAGTCGGCTCTTGCTGCCTCAACATTGCCGTTAGCCAATTCAGCAGTGCTAATCCAAAATTGATGTACCGTCTCTGGGTACATCGCGAGAATCCGCTGACATGACTGCCTCACCGCCTCGACTCGCCCACAAAAGGCGAGGATATACATACGCACAAGATTTAACTGCTGGAGATTGATTTGGCGATCGTGTTCCAAATTTGTTAGTTCGGTAATACAGCCACGCAGGTCGCCGATTTCTGCCAGCGCCCGGACGTAGTAAACCAGTGTCATCCCTTGTCCGAGCTTTTTTTCTGGCAACGCGCGGTTTATTTTTGCCAAGGTCATCCGTCTGACCAAAATTAGCCGCTGTCTGACCCACGCCACATAATCATGCCAGCGATCGGTCGAACGATATAATAAGGCTGTCGCCGAGCGATCGAGTTCCGTCCGATCGTCTGATTGATAGCGATCGAAAATCGCATCTGCTGCCTCAATTTGCCCCATGTGAGCTAGAGAAATTCCCTGCAAGAGGTGGTGATAAGTCCACATCCCGTCCGTTGGTAATAGCCATCGTAGCCACTTCGCCAACCGACTGGCGGCGAGATACTGTGAGTTGGCGACCAAAGCTTCAAGGCGATACATCAGATACATCGGTAGTAGTAATAATCCCACCCATGCAGCCATCCCGATTTTCACCGCTTGCTGCGGCACGAGATACCAACTTACACCGAAGACCACCAACACGACGATTGCCGCCATTTTGCTGCTAGAATTGCTGCGAGAAGTTGGCAACAATGTCGCCACACAGGAAAAGACGGCGATCTGAATTAAAACAATACTGGTGAAGTCCATTCGCAACAACAGAAGATAGCTGTTTATTTAGTGCTGAAACAGGGCAAGGATGCCAAAGATTACAAATAAGCCGCCACCAATGAGTGTAATCGAGCGCTCTGAAATTCTTGCCGCGATCGATCTCCCTGCAATGACCGCAATCGCCGCACAAATCGTATGCCCCAAAATCGCCCCGATCGACACTCCCACAGGATTATTTGCTGCCGCTAATGCAATCGTAGCAAATTGCGTTCGATCGCCCCATTCAGCAATGAAAATTAAGGTAAATGCTTCCAGTACCATCTTCATCGGACTGGGGCTACCAAATTTACGCTCGGCTTTTTCAACCTCAGCTTCAGCTTCGGCTAACTCTCCACCTGCCTCGTTTGGCGACATTTTCCAGCCTCGATCCAGTAGCTTCAGGCCAAAAAATAGGAACAGGATGCTTTCAGCGTAACGCAGATAATTTAGATCGACTACTGTAAATATGAGACCGACTAGTACCGATAGCACAGTCATAATCGCTAATGCCAATGTCGTGCCGATAAACACCCAGCGCCGAGGGTGGCGAAACGCGAGAATCATCGTAATTAAAAAACTTTTGTCCCCCAATTCGGCGGAGGTAATCAACAATAAGGATTGGGTAAATGCTTCTAGCAACTCGATCGACTCCTGTAATATTAGCTCGGAGTGGAGCGAGGTTTCAGGCGCGGTCGACTTCACCTGCCCCACATCCAAATAGATGTGCAACATGGTGAAAGTCTCGCTCCCAAATTTTTGTTGTCAATCACAACCTAAAAATCTGTCATCCGAACCAGGCTCATCGCCAGTATGTTGACTCGAATGGCTCAGTCTCAAACTCGACTGAGAGCTACTCCCTTTCTGTCAAAATCTTAGCATATTGACAGATCGAATGTTCGGATGTTCGAGCCAGCAGATCTCATTCGCGATCGCTCCACTAATTTGTTGAGGTGGTTAGGTTTCACTCTCCCAATCGCTTCAACTAAATTTACATCGATCGAGATTGTCAATCGCGCACTGCTATGTTAGCTTAAGTGCAGGTAGTAATGTACTCGTTGTTCCGAACAGCTAACCAATTAGTCAATTAGGAGGTGGTGCCCATGATCGAGAGTAGTACACGTCTGGGTCTCGAAACTGGAGTTAGCCGGCTGAGTGCTGGGACTGTCCTCTAGAATATCGTAGGTTTGTCTTTTTTAGAATCATTCTAGATTCATTCCTGTTCTGTAATAGAGTTTCTCTCAGCAGCCAGGTTCCAGCGAACAGACCCGCTAGACCGCTCCTAGTGTTAGCAGCTTGCTAATACTAGGAGCGGATAGTTTTTGGGGACAGCTGAGAGTCGATCGTTGCTGGCGAGTTTAGATCGCTCTGTTTTAAACTTATTAGCTGAATGAAGTTTTCAGCGTTGTGACCAAAATCCAAAATCCAAAATCTAAAATCCCATGTCCGATCGACCTTTAATTATTGCAGGTAAAACCTTTAACTCCCGACTGATGACGGGTACGGGGAAATATCGCAGCATTGCCGAAATGCAACACAGCATCATTGCTAGTGGCTGTGAAATCGTTACTGTGGCCGTGCGCCGAGTGCAAACCAAAGCCGCTGGACATGAAGGCTTGGCAGAAGCGATCGATTGGACTAAAATCTGGATGCTACCCAATACCGCTGGCTGTCAGACTGCCGAGGATGCAGTACGCGTGGCCAGATTGGGCCGAGAAATGGCCAAATTACTCGGACAGGAAGATAATAACTTTGTCAAACTTGAAGTCATCCCTGAAGGTAAATATCTCTTACCAGATCCGATCGGTACCCTCCAAGCAGCCGAACAGTTAGTCAAAGAGGGCTTTGCCGTACTCCCCTATATTAATGCCGATCCACTACTCGCCAAACGCTTAGAAGAACTTGGCTGTGTGACTGTAATGCCCCTAGGTTCGCCCATCGGTTCGGGGCAGGGAATTAGAAATCTGGCGAATATTCAAATCATCATCGAAAATGCTAAGGTACCCGTTGTCGTCGATGCAGGCATCGGTACCCCCAGCGAAGCCGCTCAAGCAATGGAAATCGGCGCGGATGCCCTCTTGATCAATACCGCGATCGCTTGTGCTGAGGATGCCCCCCTGATGGCTCAGGCGATGAATTTAGCTACTACTGCGGGACGGTTTGCCTATATCGCAGGGAGAATCCCCATCAAATCGGTAGCCGTTGCTAGCTCTCCCACAACTGGAACGATTTAAGGTGTTGTCTAACCATTTGACGAACTTTCGATCGTGTGGTTTGTTGCAGAATATCTTGCCACCGAAATCGGCGCGCGGACTATTTTTGCCACCCACTATCACGAGTTAAATGAATTGGCTCCGTTCCTCCCCTGTGGCAAACGATCGAGTCACGGTCAAAGAATTACCCGATAAAATTATCTTTCTCCACTAAGTTTGACCTGGTGGTGCGAGCAAATCCTACGGCATCCAAGCCGGACGTTGGGCTGGGTTTGCTACCGAAGGTAATCGCTCGTGCCCACGAGGTCATAGCACAAATAGAGCAGCACATTAAAACCCACATTCCGCTAGTCCAAGCGAAGCTTGCGCGCCGTCTGCGGCGGTCGAAACATAATTAAAACGAAGCCATTGGATCGTAGCGATTGTATTCTCAATAAGCTAAGACTATTGAGAATATGCTGTCGATCGCCATAAAGGAGCTAAATCGCTAGAAAGGTTGCTACAACAGGATTGTAGATCTTATTATTTTTTAGCCGAACGCGCAAGCGCACCCCCAAGGGTGGTCGAACTAGCGGAATAGTGGGTTAAAATCGCCATCGGGCTAAGAGATTCGGGGTCTTATATCTTTAAATTAAAAATCCCCCGCCACTATGTGACGAGGGATTCTATTCAACCGATAATAACTTCAGACTTAGCCGAACTTACCAGCAGTAGAGGCGATTAGGAAAGCTGCATAAGTGAGGACATAACCAACTGTGAAGTGAGCTAGACCTACTACACGACCTTGAACGATCGACATCGCAACGGGCTTATCTTTCCAACGAACCAAGTTCGCCAATGGAGTCCGCTCGTGTGCCCAGACAAGTGTTTCGATCAACTCTTGCCAGTAACCACGCCAGCTAATTAAGAACATAAAGCCAGTCGCCCAGACGAGGTGTCCGAAGAGGAACATCCATGCCCATACAGACAAGTTGTTCATCCCGTAAGGGTTATAACCGTTAATTAACTGCGAGGAGTTCTGCCAGAGGTAATCGCGTAACCAACCCATTAAGTAAGTCGAAGACTCATTAAATTGGGCGACGTTACCTTGCCAAATACCGAGGTGTTTCCAGTGCCAGTAGAATGTTACCCACCCTAGAGTGTTCAACATCCAGAACATCGCGAGGTAGAAGGAGTCCCAACCTGAGATGTCACAAGTACCACCACGACCGGGGCCATCACAAGGGAAGGCGTAGCCGAAGTCTTTCTTGTCGGGCATTAGTTTGGAACCGCGAGCATCCAATGCACCTTTGACCAAGATCAACGTGGTGGTGTGGAGACCCAATGCGATCGCATGGTGAACTAAGAAGTCACCAGGTCCGATGGTTAGGAACAAGGAGTTCTTACCAGAGTTGATCGCATCCAACCAACCCGGTAGGTAAACTGCATTGGTATTTGAAGCGATACTATCGGCATTGGATAGTAAGGTATCGAAACCATAGAGCACTTTACCGTGAGCGGATTGAACGAACTGTGCGAACACGGGTTCGATCAAGATTTGTTTTTCAGGTGTACCGAAGGCAACTACGACATCATTGTGAACGTAGAGACCGAGGGTATGGAACCCTAAGAACAGAGACACCCAGCTCAAGTGGGAGATAATTGCCTCTTTGTGCTCTAGCATCCGCGCGAGCACGTTGTTCCGGTTTTGCTCTGGGTCGTAATCCCGTACCCAGAAGATCGCACCGTGAGCGAAGGCACCAACCATTAAGAAACCAGCAATGTACTGGTGGTGGGTATACAGCGAAGCTTGGGTAGTGAAGTCCTGTGCCAAGAACGCATAAGGCGGCATGGAGTACATGTGTTGAGCCACCAAGGAAGTGACTACACCTAACGAAGCCAATGCCAAACCTAGTTGGAAGTGGAGGGAATTATTCACAGTGTCATACAGACCCTTGTGACCTTCACCTAACTTACCAGCGGGCGGACGGTGAGCGTTGAGGATATCCTTAATGCTATGACCGATGCCGAAGTTTGTCCGATACATATGCCCAGCAACGATGAAAATCACCGCGATCGCTAGGTGGTGGTGCGCCATATCAGTCAACCACAAAGATTGAGTCTGAGGATGGAAGCTGCCCAAGAAAGTCAAGATTGCCGTGCCAGCACCTGTGGATGTACCAAAGAGTTGTTGAGCGGTATCAGGATTTTCTGCATATACACCCCAATTTCCAGTGAAGAAGGGAGTCAAACCTGCCGGGTGAGGTAGGGTGGAGAGGAAGTTATCCCAGCCAACGTGCTGACCGCGAGATTCAGGGATAGCAACGTGGACTAAGTGACCCGTCCAAGCTAGCGAACTCACACCAAACAAACCAGCTAAGTGGTGGTTGAGGCGAGATTCAGCATTCTTGAACCAAGACAAGCTGGGGCGGAATTTAGGTTGGAGGTGTAACCAACCAGCAAACAGCATGACTGAAGCAAGCACGAGTAAGAAAATCGAACCCATGTACAAGTCATCGTTCGACCGCATCCCGATCGTATACCACCACTGGTAGAGACCGGAATAGCTGATATTGACAGGATTAGATGCACCACCTTGAGTAAAAGCATCAACTGCTGGTTGCCCAAAGTGGGGATCCCAAATTGCATGAGCGATCGGGCTGACGTTTAGTGGATCTTTGATCCACTGTTCAAAATTACCTTGCCAAGCTACATGGAACTGGTTGCCAGAAGCCCACAGAAAGATAATGCCGAGGTGACCAAAGTGAGTTGCGAAAATCTTTTGGTAAAGATTTTCCTCAGTCATGCCATCATGGCTTTCAAAATCATGAGCCGTGGCAATCCCGTACCAGAGCCGACGAGTAGTCGGATCTTGTGCGAGGTCTTGGCTAAATTTAGGGAATTTAGTTGCCATAGTTTTCTTATCAGGTTTCCTCGCTGACAGACGAGACGATTGTAGTAGGCCGTAAGCTAACCGCAACCATCTCGTGTGGCATTAATTAGCATTACTTTAATGTTGCTACCGAAGTCCAGCTAACTGGGTTCGGTTCAGTAGCGATATTTAGAGCAGTTGCCACTATTCTCGCTACTGAAGTATCGACGTTGACTTCGCTAACCGATCGAAATCGATCGAGCTAGGAAGAATGCCCAGGTTGTCGCAATACCTCCGAGGAGATAATGTGCTACCCCAACAGCCCGACCCTGAATAATACTCAGAGCGCGAGGTTGAATTGCTGGGCCGACGTTGAGCTTGTTGTGCGCCCAAACGATCGATTCGATCAGTTCTTGCCAGTAGCCGCGACCGCTGAACAGGAACATCAAGCTAAACGCCCAGATGAAGTGTGCGCCCAAGAAGATCAATCCGTAAGCCGACAGCGCCGTACCGTAGGAGTTGATAACTTGAGAAGCTTGTGCCCACAGGAAGTCACGCAACCAACCATTGATTGTCGTCGCACTAGCAGCAAAGTTGCCACCAGTAACGTGGTTGACCGTACCGTCTGGCGATACTGTCCCCCAAACATCCGACTGCATTTTCCAGCTAAAGTGGAAGATTACAACCGAAATTGCGTTGTACATCCAGAACAGTCCGAGGAAGACGTGATCCCAACCAGAAACTTGGCAGGTACCACCCCGACCGGGGCCGTCGCAAGGGAACCGGAAGCCCAGACTAGCTTTATCGGGGATTAACCGCGAGCTACGAGCGAACAGTACACCTTTAAGCAGAATTAAGACAGTGACGTGAATGGTGAAAGCATGGATGTGGTGAACCATGAAGTCCGCCGTTCCTAATGCGATCGGCATCATTGCCACTTTGCCGCCGACTGCGAGAGTATCGCCACCGAAAGCGAGACTAGCAGTGTTCAGTGCGTTTGGCGCAGTGTTCCCAGCCGCAGCAGTGTGCAGACCTTGCACCCACTGAGCGAACACGGGCTGCAACTGAATTGCTTTGTCAGAGAACATATCCTGAGGACGACCCAAAGCTTGCATGGTGTCGTTGTGGATATACAGACCGAAGCTATGGAAGCCCAAGAACATCGAGACCCAGTTCAGATGTGAAATTACCGCGTCGCGGTGACGTAACATCCGATCGAGAAGATTGTTCTGGTTCATTGCTGGGTCGTAGTCACGAACCATGAAGATTGCGCCGTGAGCGGCACCACCAACGATACAGAAACCGCCAATCCACATGTGGTGGGTAAACAGCGATAACTGAGTCGCGTAGTCCGTTGCTTGGTAAGGATAAGGAGGCATCGCATACATGTGTTGTGCCACAATGATGCTGAGCGACCCTAACATTGCTAAGTTGATTGCCAACTGAGCATGCCAAGAAGTAGTTAGTACTTCATAGAGACCTTTATGACCTTCGCCAGTAAAGGGACCTTTATGATTTTCTAAAATTTCTTTCATGCTGTGACCGATGCCCCAATTCGTGCGGTACATATGTCCGGCAACGATAAATAGCACCGCAATTGCTAAGTGATGATGAGCCTGATCCGATAACCACAGACCGCCAGTAGTAGGATTCAGACCACCTTTGAAAGTGAGGAAGTCTGCATATTCTGCCCAATTCAAAGTAAAGAATGGAGTCAGACCCTTAGCAAAACTGGGGTACAGTTCTGCCATCTTGGAAGGATCCAAGATAAATTCATGGGGTAAGGGAATATCTTTAGCAGCTACACCAGAGTCCAGCAGCTTATTAATTGGTAAAGATACATGGATTTGGTGACCTGCCCAACCAAGGGATCCCAAACCTAACAAACCAGCTAAGTGATGGTTCATCATCGACTCCACATTCTGGAACCATTCCAGTTTGGGAGCGCGTTTATGATAGTGGAACCAACCAGCAAAGAGCATTAACCCAGCCATGACGAGCGCGCCAATAGCCGTGCAATATAACTGGAAGGAGTTGGTAAAACCTGCGCCTCTCCACATTTGGAAGAGACCAGAGGTGATTTGAATCCCACGGAAACCGCCACCAACATCGGCATTGAGGATGTCTTGACCGACAACCGACCAGACGACTTGGGCACTGGGTTTGATCCCAGTGGGGTTAGTCAACCACGCTTCATAGTTGGAGAAACGGGCACCATGGAAGTACATCCCGCTCAACCAAATAAAAATGATGGCGAGGTGACCGAAGTGAGCACTAAAGATCTTACGCGAAACGTCTTCTAGGTCACTAGTGTGACTGTCGAAATCATGGGCGTTGGCATGAAGGTTCCAAATCCACGTAGTGGTTTTTGGTCCCTTAGCAAGGGTGCGATCGAAATGACCCGGTTTACCCCATTTCTCGAAAGAAGTAGGAACTGGATCCGTGTCTACGACTACCTTTACTTTTGCCTCCCGCTCTGGGGGACTAATTGTCATGAGGACTCTCCTCTCTAGACCAGGAACGAAGTTATACCCAACTATGCCCGTTTTTCAAGATTGCTCTTGAAGTGAAACGGAGCTAAAAACTTTGCTCGTCTGCCTACATCCCGAAGGTGCAAGCCCGAGCTGCACTTAGGATAAATAAAACAAGTTCATTTAACAGTACCGCTGTTCATTGGATTATAGGTTGATGACTTACCCATATTCATCATTCGTTAACAATAATTCAAAGTCGCAGCCTTAAATGCTTGTGTCGATCTTAAATCGATGGAACCGTGATGAAAGTCAAGCTTAATACATTTTTTTTAAACAAACTTAATAATTATCACAAACATTTTCCAGCAAGGTTTCCAGCCGATTTACCGGGCAAAAATCTTTTTTGCTTTGAAGTTTACACTGTCGTTGGGAAAAATGCTGTTTACATATGTACATCGATCCTCAACTGCGGAAGGATCGGACGCAACAAACCGGGAACATCCCCCTAACTTCGTAAATATGGCAAAAAGCTAGATCGTCAAGTAAAAACTCGCCAATCCTAGTAAAATAAGCAGTGCCAACTAGTAACTCGTGAAATAGAGGTATCGGTGCTGAGAGCGAATTTGAAGTGGAAATTAGTCAAGCGACTCGTGGGATCGTGCTTAGTGCTGATCCTGGCGATCGGGGCGATCGGTTGTGAATCGCTCTCACAGCGGCTCGATCGACAACCCACGACAACAACACCCAGTGAAACCGAACAGGGGATCGCCACTAGCGAGCTAGTGAATACCGATGGGCCACTCTCCGAAGTTAATATCCCCGAAAGCATTACTAAATTAGCGCCGAGCGTGGCTAAATTTCAGCCACAAGTACGTATTCTCAGTCCACAACCCGACCAAATACTCGCTGACGATCGAGTCAGTGTCAAATTAAAAGTCAGCGATCTGCCGCTGTTCAAAAGTGCTGCGTTAGGATTGGGCAATCATTTACATGTGATTCTCGACAAGCAGACATATAAAAGTGTTTACGATCTGACTCACCCCCTGATTTTTGAAAACTTAGCGGCTGGAACCCATACCATCCGGGTATTTGCCTCGCGTCCGTGGCATGAAAGCTTTAAAAATGAGGGTGCATACGCTCAAACCACCTTTCACGTTCTGACGAAAACTGCGGAAAATAATCCCGATCCCCAACGACCACTTCTTACTTATAGCCGCCCTGCGGGTATATATGGAGCGGAGCCGATTATGTTGGATTACTATCTAACGAATGCACCCGAGCGAGTAGCAACAGATCGGGACGATCCGCTCCCCGATTGGAAAGTTCGCGTCACCATCAATAACCAAAAGTTTATTGTCGATCGCTGGGCACCGATCTATCTCCAAGGGTTCAAGCAGGGCAAAAACTGGGTGAGATTAGAACTGGTTGACGATCGAGGTAGTTTGATTCCCAACGTCTATAACGATACAGTTAGCGCGTTTAGTTACGATCCTCAGAAAAAAGATAGTCTGGCTAAACTGATCCAAGGTGAGATCGAGCCAAATCTCGCGCTCTCACTCATCGATCCCAATTATGTTGCTGTAAATCCAAATCCATTACCAGCAATAACGACTCCAGCTAGATCCATAGATCCAGTCCCCCCAGTCAGTAGCTCGCCGTCTGCTGCAACTCCTAGCGTGGTTCCACCTCTCCCCAGTCCTGCCGCCAACACCTCAACACCAATCGCATCAAAAATCACCATCCCTAGTCCACCAGCAACTTCGCCCTCACAACCAACAGCACTTCCTACCCCAGTAGCCCCTATACCACAACAGTCACAACCAACTGCAAGTCCCAGTCCAATAGCAATTGCACCCCAACAACCCAAAACACTTCCTACTCCAGTTGCGAGCGTCCCAACCCCACAACCAGCCCCAATTACTAGTCCGATAGAGATCGATCCACTAGCACCCAAAGCGCTTCCTAGTCCAGTTGCAATCTCGCCAACACCACAACCAACTGCAAGTCCTATTCCGGTTGAGATCGTCCCACAGCTACCAAGTGGCGTGCCATCTGCACCTCAAATTTCCACCCCCATTCCAGTCTTAGTCGTTCCACAATTACCAAATAGCTTGCCATCCCCACCAGCCATCGCGATCGATCGACCTCAGACCGCGCTAGCACCACCAACCATGCCGATAATCATCAATCCAAATCCCGTAGCGACTCCAGCGCCGATAACTCCCAAACCGCCAGCCGATATTCCACCACAGCCGATTTTAGTGCCGATTCCAGTGGTGATTCCGCAGCCTACAGCAGGAATAACTCCACCCTCCCCACAAGTCAGTCGGGCTGAGCGGGCAGAACCATCGTCCCCAACGATCGGTCAACCGCAACAAGTCGAATCAGAACCAAATAAGTGGCAAACCCGATCGATCGAACTAATTAAATTTATAGGTGTAAAGATCCGGGCGTTTACCAATACTATTCCCGCAAAAGCACAAAGATTCGGTCATAACATCCAGATTTGGACTAGTCAAGCGATCGAGCTGGTGCGATCGTGGCGGAATAAAGAGGCGGGTTAGGTTGGTAGTGCCGATTAACCCAAGTTGCTACCTACACTCAAAGTGGTTAAAACCACTCCTCGGAATACGAAGTCCGCCTTCGCGGACTGAATTTCTTAGTCCGCGAAGGCGGACTTTGCAATATTAGCCGCGACTTTAGTCGCAGGTACTCAGTATGTAGCAACTTGGATTATCTATTGAAATACCGTCGATGGAAATCGCTTTGAATATCGGCAGCAACTTGGGTTATTTACTATTCCCGCTCGCCTAATCGATCACATGGATCGGGCCGTGCGTACTAGCACTAAAAAATTGACGGACTAGAGAATTATCTGTAGTGTCGATTTCAGTAGTTTTACCGTCCCATTGCACCTTGCCATGATAGATAAAGACAATCCGATCGGTAGTCCGGCGAATCGTACTGTCTTGATGAGTAACCATGACATGCGTTCTACAACCACCATCGGCATGTTGGAGATCTCTGACTAAATCTTCAATTACTGTAGACGCGATCGGGTCTAATCCAGCGGTTGGTTCGTCATACAACAAAACTTCCGGGTTATCTTCAGGATGTTCGGGATTGGACATGATCGCCCGGGCAAAACTGACCCGTTTGCGCATTCCACCAGACAATTGTGCGGGATAACGATCGGACACATCCCCCAATCCGACCATTTCTAACTTAGCTTCTACCAACTCGCGGATCTTGTGGCGGGGGATATGCGACTGCTGGAACATCCGGAAACCAACATTTTCCTCTACTGTCAGCGAGTCAAACAGGGCAGCTTGCTGAAACACCATGCCAATATAGATCGCATCGTTGCCATCTTCGATCGAGCCGCGCCGGAGTTTACCTTGGATATAAACTTCGCCCTCATCCGGAATCAGTAATCCAGCGATAATCCGGAGAATCGTCGATTTGCCAGTACCGGATGGGCCGATAATCCCCAAACCCTCACAAGGATAAATATCTAGATCCATTTTATCTAGAATTACGCTCTTACCAAAGGATTGGGATACTCCACGTAGTTGAATAATAGGTTCCATCAGGGATTATCAATTATGAATTAGGCATGTTCGCACCGATCGACGACAAGTTTGAATGGGTAAGGGTGCTAAAAGATCTGCTAAGTACTGTCGATCGCAGAAATATCCGCTCGATCGCTACTCCCCTAAATTGTATTTTTGAGTAAAAATGCCCCCGATGGCCGCGATCGCTGCTAAAAAGAGTAGCACTGTTGGGACACCGACAGCAGTCTCTGCAAATCCAGTCAGTGCTAGAGGTAAACTCAGTGCGATATTAATTGCATTATTCTGAAGTCCAAATACTTTGCCACGCATCTCTTCTGGCGTTTCGGATTGAATGGTCGTCTGCATGGGAATGACGATCGCCGCACTAAATATACCCATTGTTACCAAGCATAATAAACTCAGCCAGAGGGACTGGGAAAAAGACAAACCAACTAGGGTAGCCGCTACCCCCATCGATCCGTACAGACTCAATTGATTGTGCGAAAATTTCTGACCGATATAACCTAGAATCACGGCACCTAAGCCCATGCCGACACCAGCCGCAGCCAGCAGGAACCCAAATTGTGAAGCTTTAATTTCAGGTAAGAGTTCGGCCATCCGTACTGTTAACACCGTCATCGCTGCAAACACAGAGAAAAAGATTACTAGTTGAATCAACGCGCCTTTAATTTTATTATGCGTGTTGAAATAACCGATCCCATCCCGCAGATCGGCTAGGATATGCGGTTCTTCCCCAGTCGGGATTTGTTTGGTTTCACCCGTCCGCATCACCAACAGGAGAATACCTGCCAGAATGTAACTACTACCAACCAACACTTCTTTACCGATATTTACCCCAAGACCAAGGCTCGCACCAAAACTATCGGCTAGAGCTAAAATTGGTTCGCCCACTGCAAACCCCACGATCAACGAACCCATCATCGTGGTCGTATACAGCGAATTTGCTGAAAGTAAATCTGGCTTATCAACAATCATCGAAATTGTTGCTGTCTCTGCTGGGGCGAAAAACTGCCCGAGAGTTGACGTAGCAAAAGTAACGATTAGCAGAATCTCAAATCCTAATGGTAAGTTGGCGACCACTTGCCCCTTGGTCAACCATAACAGTAATGGCAACACCACTAATAACAGACCCCTGAGGAGATTGGTAATTACCAACACTTCTTTTTTGTGCCAGCGATCGACAAATACGCCTGCCACCGAGCCAAATAAGATCGCCGGAATGGTATTGGCAATCATGATCGCCGATACCCAACCGCTGATACTTTGATTCTCAGACTGGAATTGACTCTCAATAATTGCAATCATCAGCACCAGTAGAACTTTATCTGCTAACTGGGAAAAGATCTGTCCGCTCCAGAGGGTGAGGAAGTTGCGATTTTTGAGAATGGTAATAAATCCTGGCTGCGGAGCTTCAGTCTCAGCCTGCATTTCTGGTACCACCGCCCCCTCCTCTCCAACGAAATTTTCCTGCTGTGACGAACTGCTAGACATCTCTGTCTGGCTAGAAACAGTTAATTCGTTTTCTGGTGCTTTGTCAAAATCAGATAGTCGCATTTAATAATGTGGTAGGACGGCGATAACCGCTGAATTTTAAAGTGTGATGATTTTAAAAACCGATTTGAGATATACCTTCCATTTTAAGGCTGGGTGAGTAAGCTCAGGCGGAAAATGCGATCGGTTTGACAAATTGATTTGTGGTGTTGCCAAATCCTGGGATGAAATTGTAATCTTACCCCGATGAGTCGGCGCTCAATCCAGCAACGCCTGATTTTTAAAATTGCGGCGCTCTCGCAATGCGCGAAGGAAGGGATTACTAACATTACCTCAACCCATGTTAGTTGTGAAATTACCATCCAGTGATGTAGAAATCCGCACATCTATTTCGTTTGACCGATCTCAGTGTAGCGGTTTTATCAAAATAGTGGCTGAGGCGGTCACTTCTTTGCAGCCTAAAATTAGTTGACATGCCCATGCGTGGATCAGTGTCTTACATGTCGATTAATGCTGCCGATCGAATTTGAAGATTGAGATGGTAGTGAATATATTGGCGTAAGATCCGCTCTACCCGCCGCCACACGCTAGCTAAATTCGTGTCTGAGATGATTTCTAGTGGAAATAGATCGATCTGTTGTTCCAATCGATCGAGGTTAGGATCGGAAAGGTGTTGCAATAACAGCAGATCCAGCGCGCTCAGACGGTAATTAACCACTACACTAGGATCGCCTTGCTCCAGTGCGCTTAATTCCAGCGTACTACCTGCTTCGAGACTAAACCCAACTTGCCAATCAGGATGCGTAAAATCAGGCACGAGAGCGCGGCGAGTAAGATAGCAGTCATAGACTTGTGGTGCGATCCCATCTAACGCCAACAGGTGAAAAATCCCTTGACACAAATGTGCGATCGATCCGGTATTGTCACCGCGCTCCAAATCATTCAATCGACCTAAATGCAGCATCAAAAGTTGATACAAATCTTCCTGCGGACGCTCGCTCAATGCTTGTGCTAGTACTAGCTCTGCCAGATACTGACTTGCCGCTAGTTTACTCAGATCGCCACTCAAACCACTATAAGTAGTAATCGTTTCTGCTTGAGTGATTTTATCGAGCGAGCGCCCCTTGGCAATCAACAAACTATTGACAACAAAAATCGCACTCCGCCCGCCCAGACTCGAGTTTGACTTCCGAGCACCCGGCGCGATCGCTTTAATTAAACCATGCTCGCGCGTGAGCATCGTTACCAATCGATCGTTTTCACCGATCGGAATTGCTTTGAGATTGATACCTGTAGCTTTGTACGTGCCACTCATTGACTGGGTTAGATCCGCAAACCTTTATAATATAGACTAACTTTTAGTGGGCAACCGATCGAAAGTGCTGTTATTGGGAAAATATTAGTGAGCGAACAAAAACAAACTTTTCTCCGCAATATTTGGTACTATGCCCTTCCCGGCGGACAGCTCAAAGCAGGTCGGATGTTTGCCAAAAAACTCTTGGGCGAGCCGATTGTGTTTGGACGCACCAATGGCGGCGAAGTGTTTGCACTGCGCGATATCTGCCCCCATCGCGCCGTCCCGCTGAGCTGCGGACGATTTAGTGGTGAGGAAATCGAATGTGCTTACCACGGGTGGAGATTTGACGAAAAAGGTGGATGCACAGCAATTCCAGCATTGAGTGCCGACCAAGATTTAGATTTGAGTAAGTTTCAAGTTCGGAGGTATTCAGTCCAGGAGGTACAGGGAAATATTTGGATTTATATGTCCGACTCGGAACGCGGCGATGTCAAGCCAGTGGTTGATGTACCAATCGTGCCTGAATTCGAGCAGGAAACTTATCAAGCGGCATATACGATGAAGTTCCCCTGTTTCATCGATCATGCAGTCGTCGGCTTGATGGATCCTTCGCACGTACCATTCGTCCATCGCGCGTGGTGGTGGCGCAACGACACTATTCTCACCGATGAGATCAAAGCTTTCGATCCTTCGCCTTATGGCTTTACGATGCGCCGCCATCGTCTGGAGCGCCAAACATTTTTCTATCGCTTAGTCGGTGGTGATGCCGAGGTAGAAATCTCCTTTCAGCTACCCGGGGTGAGAATCGAGCAGATTATCACCAATACAAATATTGTCTGCAATATGACAGTAATTACGCCATTGTCGGAGACGGAGACAGAAGTAACGACATTGTTTTATACCACGATCGGCTGGTTCAAACCTTTAGTACCCATTATCATGCCCTTTATCAGTACTTTTCTCGGGCAGGATCGGGATATGGTGGTCAAACAACAAATTGGGCTGCAATACGCTCCACCGTTGATGTTGATTCGCGATGCCGATACTCAAGCGAAATGGTACTATCAATTGCGATCGGAATTTATGAAATCGAGCGCCGAGCAACGCAGTTTTAACAATCCAGTCAAGTCGCAAGTATTGAAGTGGCGGAGTTAATTACCTTCGATCTATCTACAGAGTAGTTGTAAGAGATTTCACATGTCGATTCTAATTTACTAGCTAGGAGAAATATATGTCAGATCCTAATTTCTTTGAACAAGCTGCTAACCTTGCCAAAAGTGTTGGCATCGATACTTCTGAAGTCATCGATAATGTCTCCAGCCACGTCCCTGGGGGAGAAACAGTCGCTCAAGTACTGAAAACTGGATTGAATATGGCAACCAGTCACGGATCTAGTGAAAATGAAGGTGAAGGTGAAAGCGATAATTCCGAGCAAGAAGCATAATTATTGCCAATAAATAAGCTGCTAATTGCGATCGGCGATCGTTAATAAAATTTATTCAAATACCGACCCCATCATCCATCGGTCATGATGGGGTCAGTGTTAATGGATGAAAACCTATTTTCGGTTTCAGGATTTACAATTAAGTTTTTAATTTAATTCTGTAAATTTGCAATTTCAGATTTATACACAATTAGCTCCTAAAAGAAAAAATCATTGATTTCCATTGTGCTATGCGCTCTCATCGGTACCACCGACCCACGTTGAGTGAGGGATGATGGTCTTGAGACATGCGCGCCCAAAATCCTCAACCACCGATCTCCCGCATTAATCTCTGGCGCATCCGTTCTGGCTCGCCGCGATCGACTAATTTACCCCGTTCGAGTAAAAATGCGCCATCGCAATAGTCTAATTCTTCCAAGCGATGAGTGACCCAGAGGGCAGTTAATCCGCGACTTTTAACTAGATCTCGCACCTGAGCGACGAGATCTAGCTGGGCATCAGGGTCTAGCAGGGCTGTAGGCTCATCAAATAAAATTACCTCTATTTGTCTGGCGATCGCGCCAGCAATGGCGACACGCTGCTTTTGACCGCCACTGAGGGCATAAATCGGCCGACGGACTAACTCGCTTAAATTGACAGCCGCAAGTGCTTCATTGACACGATGGTGGACTTGGGACATGCTAAGCTGCTCGGCAACCAAACCAAAAGCTACGTCAGCACCCACAGTCGGCATTACTAATTGGCGATCGGGATTTTGGAATACTATCCCCAATCCTCCCTGAATCCGAATACTTCCGACTTGAGGTGTTAGCAACCCTGCTAGCAACTGTAACAAGGTCGATTTTCCGCTGCCATTCGTACCCAGCAACATCCAAAATTCACCTCGCGGTACCGCCAGCGAACACCGATCCAAGACAAGTTTGCCCGGTTTCCAGGCAAATGAGAGATCTTCTACCTCGATCGCGGCTTGCCCTAAGGGTAAAGATTCGGTCATATCGGTCAAAATTACAAAATATCGATCCCGTTCTCGCTCATTCTATCTCGGTCGCCGCTCCCGTCCAACCCCTGCATGGCGATCGAGTCTAGCGGAAATTTTAGCTAATCCTCTCATCCCAGCGATCGACGGATATTGGCTAGCGGAATTGGGTGGATTCTATGTCAGGAATTATAATGATATCGACATGAAATAACGGTTAGGTATTCATTTGCGACAGCATAAACCAACCGATTCGTATCATCAATGCGGCGCGATCGAAAGCCAGCAATTTGACCACCCTACATGACTAGCCACTAGCCACTAACCCGTAAACTTCACCTTGATTGGCTCGACGGTTTTAGCAATCTTATCGAGGGGTTGTTTGCGTTGTTTTCCAGAGAAGACGTTGACTTGATAGACGATCGCATTGGTGAGATCCAGCGCTGTCAACCAGCCGCTTTTGCGATGATAGGCACCAGTTTCGATGTCGATCCAGCCTGGGCCTTGGGCGATTTCGCCAGGACGCACGCCAGGTAAGGTAAAGGTAATCGTGTGCCCAGTGACGATCGTTTTGTCGGGGAAATAAGGGAATTGATTGCTCAAAAACTTTTCTCTAATCCAGCAAAACTGGTCGTTATTTTGGCGATCTAGGGACAGAAAGGGATCGACACCAGCATGGACTAAAAATATATCGCCTAAATCTAGATAAGGTGGTAGACTAGCAAACCAGTCGAGATCGTCTTGCGGAATCCCATTGTTACCATAACTGGCGAGTGTGGTATCGCCGCCAGAGGGCAACCAGTGCCGTAAGGCGATCTCATCGATATCACCATCATTAAAAGAAGCTAGCAACATTACTTCATGATTGCCCATCAAGCACGGATAGCCTCGCTCCCGAATCCATTTGACTACCTCTGCACTCTTTGGCCCACGATCGATGACATCTCCCAAAAAATACACTCGATCGTCCACGCCGAGTTGACAAAAGTCAATTAATTTACATAAGCCATCAAAATGACCGTGTACATCACCAATTACAATTTGTCGGGGGTTGCTGCTATTCTTTTTGTGAAATAAATTAAACATAGAGTAGTAATTGCTGGACTCGAACGAGCGAGGTAAAACCGATCTTCCGGTAGTTGGTAGCGACTTGATATATACGCTGAAAGTTGGGGGCTTACTCAGTAAATTCTTCTTTTATTATAATTCCTCGATTCGATCGCAAAATTGAGAATTTAGACCGTGTTTCTTCATTTTAATCCTAACGGGAAGGTGCTAGATGTAACGCTTGCAAATCTAATTATTTGTAATTAATGAAATCTAGCGAACATGTCGAGCTGAGACACCTAAAATCGTTGCTAGATTCTAGCGATCGTAATATCTATATTCATGAATTTTTATTTGGGGCAAGCAAATGACTGCTAGTGTACTACCGACAATGAATATTCTCTGCCAACAGACATCATTAGCATGGCTCGAACAGGCGTTAGGCAATTTGGATACGATTTTATTAGATCATTCCCATTGCGAGCGCAAAGCCGCCGGAACAGCAATTAACTTGATGTTTCGTTACCCATCGTATCCTAAGCTGGTACGTCAACTAACAGCGATCGCAAGGGAAGAATTAGAACATTTCGATCTCGTCAATCAAATCCTCGAACAGCGTGGGGTGCCGCTCGCACCACTAAATGCGCCACCTTATGCCAAAGGATTGATGAGTCAAATTCGCACTCAAGAACCAAATCGCTTGCTCGATTCCCTGGTGGTGAGCGGTCTAATTGAAGCCCGTTCTCACGAGCGATTGGGATTGCTCGGCACCCATCTCCCAGATCCTCAACTCGCGGCATTTTATCGGAGCTTGATGGCATCGGAAGCGCGTCATTTCGGGTTCTATTGGCTATTAGCCGATACTTATTTCGATCGGGAGGTAGTACAGTCGCGATTGGGTGAACTCGCGATCGTCGAAAGCGATTTGTTAGCAACGTTGTATCATCAACCACGAATTCATAGTTAAATTATGAATTATGAACTGAGTTGTGAATCATGAAGAAGATCGCCCGCTATCAAGATTATCTCATCCGGCAGTGGCAATTTCAGGATCGTAGTGGTACTACCGCAATAATTGGCAATATCCTAGCCGAATATGGGTTGGACTGGGAGCCAGATGGAGCCGATCGCGATGTGTTGGATATCGAGACATATTATTTCGATCGGGGCGGTGATTTTTGGGTGGTGGAAGATCGAGGTCAATTGATTGGGACGGGCGCATATTATCCATGTAATCGGGGTGAGAAGGCGGTAGAAATTCGGAAAATGTACTTATTGCCAACTGCTAGAGGACAGGGCTTAGGCAGGTATCTACTGGCGCAATTGGAGCGCGTTATTACCAAGAAAGGATATACCCAAATCTGGGTCGAAACTGCCAGCAGCCTCAAAGATGCCGTCAGGTTGTACGAACTCAATGGTTATCAGCCAGCCACCGGAGTAGAGACACCCAGATGCGATCGGGTCTATGTCAAATCGATCGGCACTGAGTAAATTTTTACTAGAAACTCAGCCACCAGTGAAAATTTCGCCCGTCAACACTTGTTTATTTACGGCGATCCGACAGCAAATGAATGCTCACAAGAAAAATCTTGAGAACCAAGCGCAGGCTCATAGCAGCGTTCGGGATATTTATCTTCTTGATATCGATTTGGGGCGCGTTATTTTATACTGGTATCCTTCAAATCAATCGCCCGACTCGACAACAATTTCCCATCCAGGGCATCGATCTTTCCGAACATCAAGGCGAAATAGATTGGGCGAAGATCGATCGGCGTGAAGTTAATTTTGTATTTATCAAGGCGACAGAGGGCGGTGACTATCGCGATCTTCGATTCGATCGCAATTGGCTCAGAGCAAAGAATGCCAAGATCGATCGAGGTGCATATCATTTCTTTACATTTTGTAAGGCTGGTTCGTTACAAGCGCAAAATTTTAGCGATACCGTTCCTGTTAGTCAAGATATTTTACCGCCAGTCATCGATTTAGAGTTTAGTGGTAATTGTCAACGCCGACCATCGCTAGCCGAGCTGAAGCAAGAATTAACCGATTATATTAGGCGGATTACTGCTGTATATCATCGGCAGCCGATTTTGTATGTTACGCATGAATTCTACAATGCTTATCTCCAAAATGAATTTACCGATTATTCAATCTGGATTAGCGATTTTTATCGCCGGCCTAATTTCGATCGGGCCAACCGCCCATGGCTGTTTTGGCAATATAGCGAACGTGGGCGGATAGCCGGGATAAACACCTTGGTAGATTTAAATGTGTTTTACGGCACTAGGGAGCAGTTTCGACAACTTTTGCAGCGGAGTGAATAATTTACCATAATTACGATAAAGTAGATTGCTACTAGCTAGGCTTGCAACTTGGTAATACATCAAATGTGCGCCCGGTGGAAAACCGATCTCCCCTGCTGAATTGGCCGGAGGTTGGTGGCAGATCCCTGGTAAAGCTTCAATCCTAAAAACCGATCGATCGCTGCTTAAATCGCTCGTCCAAATGTCTTAGTCTCAGCCACATATCCTTACCCTAATCGAAATCGATGATCCCGATCGCCCATTCGAGCAATCTCTGCCCCGATCTCAGGATTCAGATCGACTGTCTCCACCAATTATTTGAAAGTCAAGCCGATACTCAGGCTCAGCATCCAGCAATTGTCTACCAGTCAACCGTACTCAATTATGGCGAAGTCGAAGCGCGCTCGAATCAATTGGCGCGCCTGCTCAGGCGACAAGGCGTCGAATGTGGCTCCAGGGTGGGATTATTGCTACCGCGATCGCCAGAATTATACATCGCGATCTTAGCAATTCTCAAAGCAGGTGGGGCATACGTTCCACTAGATCCCGAGTATCCAGCCGATCGGATCGAGTATATTTTGGCCGACTGTGGGATCCAAACGATCGTCACTACCACTGCGCTGGCTGAGGATAAAGATCTTCAAGTCCCAAATATCGTTTGTGTCGCGCGCGCACAAGCAAAACTAACATTAGAATCAGCTGATAGACTCACTCATGATGAAGTGCCCATCAGCGATCGCGACTTGAGCTATGTTATCTATACATCCGGCTCCACAGGTAGACCCAAGGGGGTGGAGATCGAGCACCGCAGTAGCGTTAATTACATTCAGGTTGTCAATCGCGAAGTTTATCATGTGAACCCTACCGATCGCGTTTATCAGGGATTTTCGATCGCCTTTGATGCGTCGGTAGAGGAGGTCTGGTGTGCCTTTGCGGCGGGTGCGGCGTTAGTAGTCGGATCGATCGAGCAAGTCCGTTCGGGTGTGGATTTAGCCCACTTTCTTGCCGAGCAGCAAGTGACAGTATTATCTTGCGTACCGACGCTGTTGGCGATGATGGAGGTGGAAGTGCCGACCATTCGGTTGTTGATTTTGGGTGGGGAGCAATGTCCCCAGGAATTGGCGACGCGCTGGTGTAATGACAAACGGCGGGTAATTAATACTTATGGGCCGACTGAGGCTACTGTCGTCAGTACCTGGCACGAATGTCATCCCGATCGCACCATCACGATCGGCAAACCGTTACCAACATACCAAGTTTATCTGCTCGATGAGACATTAGAACCTGTCGCACCTGGAGTCGAGGGCGAAATTCATATCGGTGGGATCTGTCTGGCACGGGGTTATGTCAATCGTCCCGATTTGACGGCGGAGAAATTTATCCCCAACCCATTTACCTTCGATCCCGATACCTCTGACAAGTTGTATAAAACGGGCGATTTAGGCAGTTGGACGGCTGATGGTGAAATTCAGTTTCTCGGACGGATCGACGGACAGGTAAAATTACGTGGCTTTCGGATCGAGCTAGCAGAAATCGAATCGGTTATCATGCAGTGTCCGGGGGTAAGTGCGGCGGTAGTGGCGGTTAAGGCGGTAGTTGAAGTCGATCGATTGATTGCTTATCTCGTGCCGCGTCAGGAGGCCATCCTAGATCTGACCGAAATCTGGGAGACGATGCGATCGCGGTTACCCGTTTATATGGTACCTGCGAGTATCGAAATTTTAGATAGCTTACCCACCTTACCGAGCGGGAAAGTCGATCGCAAAAATCTGCCCGCACCTGTAAATTTTGGGGCTAATTTACACCAGAAAACCACGGGAACTCCGCCGAGTAATCCCGTCGAGCGAGCGATCGCTGATACCTGGGAATCGATCTTTGGGATCGCCGGGATTTCGATCGACAATGACTTTTTTAGCGAACTCGGCGGACATTCATTACTCGCCGCGATCGTCGTCTCTAAATTACGCGAAACTCCGCAATTTCAAGATCTCGCGGTCGTTGATATTTACCAATATCCGACCATTGCCAAATTAGCTACAGCATTGAGCCAGCGCTGGCAAGATCGAGCGCTCGATCTTGCTCGCTCGAAAGCGATGGGTAGCTCAAAATCAGAGCTAGCACATATTTCACCCACTCGATCGATTACTGCCAAACTTAAAGCCGTTAATACGCTCTGGGCGAGTATCGGCGTGTATCTCATGTACGTTATTTACAGTCTCCCGCTGCTAATTCCTGGCTTTGTTTACTACTCACTTACTGATGATAATGATACTTTTAGTCGCATTGGTGCGGGGGCGATCTCTGGTGCCCTAGTGATTGCGATGTATCCTACTTTGATCTTGCTGAGTATTGGCATTAAGTGGTTGGTTATCGGTCGCTTTAAACCAGGTAAATATCCACTGTGGAGTGCTTATTATTGGCGATTTTGGTTCGTGCAGCAGGTGCAATCTTTCGTGCCGATCGTGTTACTAACTGGTTCGCCATTATTAAATTGGTACTATCGGTTGATGGGTGCAAAAATTGGCAAAGATGTTTATTTAGCTACCACTGAATTATTAACCTTCGATACGATCGAGCTGGGTGCGCGGACGAGCATCGGTAACGATAGCCGCCTGTTAGGTTATGAGATTATCGATGGCTGGCTCAAAATCGGGCGGATTACCACTGGGGAGGATTGCTGTGTTGGTACCAATTCATCGTTGGGATTAAATAGTCACCTGGCAGATGGTGCCCAATTAGGCGATTTATCCTATCTGCCCGACAATGGCACCATCTCCGCAGCAGCAGCTTGGGTTGGCTCTCCTGCGCGGTTGCAACTCGCAACTAATAATTATGAGTTCCCAGCACATCCTGCCCCTCAGGGCCTATCATTTTTAGCATATTTAGGTTATTTCCTTGGGTCGATCGGTCAATTACTAGTACCAGCGATCGCGGCGATTCCTGGCTTTCTGCTGTGGTGTAAATTAGTTGGTACAACACATTGGTATGTATGGGTGTTACCTTGTGCGGTAGTCGGCAGTGTGTCATTCACTGGGGTATTTTGTTTGCAGGTAGTCATCCTCAAACAATTACTTACTGGAAAAGTGCGCCCTGGTATCTATCGATTACATGGTAGTTTTGGCGTGCGACACTGGTTTATCGATCGATTGATGGCGATGAGCTTGGAAATGGTGCCGACGTTGTATTCTACGCTGTATTTGCTACCTTGGTTGCGGCTGTTGGGTGCCAAGATCGGTGCGAGGGCAGAAATCTCTACCGCTAGTCATATTACGCCAGATTTACTCTCGATCGGCTCGGAGAGCTTTATTGCCGATACGGTATCGCTCGGTGCCAGCCAAGTCAAGCATGGTTGGCTGCGGCTGGCGCACACGCAAATCGGCAGCCAAGCTTTCGTCGGGAATGGTGCGCTGGTGCCTGGGAACGGCTATGTTGCCGATAACTGTCTGATCGGCTGTATGTCAGTACCGCCAACCGATCGGGATTTAATGCAGCCGGATAGCGCCTGGATGGGTTCGCCAGCGATCTATATTCCCCACCGTCAGATCGTCGATGAATATACCGCTGCCGAAACCTACAAACCCGGGCGTAATCTGTATTGGCAGCGATTGGCACTAGAGTTTTGCCGCGTCACGATACCTGGCAGCATTCACTTTATCGTCTTGTTGGGAATGGAAGTGACGATGCTCAATTTACCCGACTATTTAGAGCTATTCAACCTACCCAATTATTTACATTTTTTGCTGGTGAGCGCGATTTTTCCGCTGATTTACGGTGCGGCATCGATCGGTTCGACGCTATTTGTCATCGCCCTCAAATGGTTGGTTGTCGGACGGTACAAACCAGGTACGATCCCATTATGGAGCAACTTTGTCTGGCGGACGGAGTTTATCACGGGCTTGTATGAATCGATGGTGGTAGCGGGCTGTCTTGGGTTCTTTCTGGGTACTCCCTTTGCCTCGATTATCCTGCGCTTACTGGGAATGCGTGTCGGCAAAGGGGTCTATATCGATACTACCGATTTTACGGAATTCGACCTAATCTCGATCGGGGATAATGTCATCCTCAACCATAACTGTACCCTCCAAACTCACCTATTTGAAGACCGCGTGATGAAAATGGAGCGGGTGCGCTTGGATCGGGGTTGTCAACTGGGCACAACGGCAGTAGTTTTATATGATTCGCTGTTAGAATCGGATGTCTTACTCCATCCGATGTCGCTAATTATGAAGGGCGAACGCGTCCCTGCCGCGACAGATTGGCAAGGAATTCCCGCTAGCCGCGTCTATATTTAGAGTAGAAGCTTTGACATTACTAGAGTTGCGGGGATCGGTCGCACCACTTCGGTTTGGATGTGGAACTCAATCGGCAGGAATTAAGTCAATTTGTTTCTAACCGAACAAAAATCTGGCTAAATTTGGCTAAAATTGAAATGTACGATGTTTAAGTAAGGAACCAACCTCAATCCCCAACAACTACGTTATTCAACCAGGAGTGCCAAGCTTTGAAAACAACCAAATTTAAGAAATTACTCTTAGTTGGCCTGGGAAATATAGTATCTGGGATATTTTTTGGGGCTGGCTGCATTATGATCGAACATGCAGACAATACTTGGTGGCACGCTGAAAAAGATACATCGACGCAAGATGAAGTCGCCGCTGCTGATGAAGATACCCCCAGCAACACTCCTGTAGGGTTGACTACGGTTAAAGCAACGAAGAATGACAGCACTGCTCCAAAGATCGCCAACCGCAACCCGATTAAATAGCCCGATCGAGCGATAATTGTGAGATCTGGCGGAAAATATTAACGATGAGCGATGGGGGTAACTTAAATCGTTATAGTAAGATTATGTTGCTCGATCGGTTGCCGCGATCGAGCGCCGCTCCAACCGCTGTGAGAGAATCGTTAGTAGAAATTCGATCGTGAATAAAATTATTTCAGTACCAGCTAGCTCGATTGTCAACTTGTCAACTACGGCCGAGAAAAGTCTGATTGAAGCTCAGCGGATGCAGGATGTATTGACACTGTTAAATAGTTTGACAGGACGAGAAGAGGCTACGATTAAATTAATTATCGATTGTTTGTATGATGTCGGATATGTCAATGCGATCGACAAAAAGATTCGCCTAAAACCACTTAATTCTGTGGCAAAATTGGTGGCGAGAAAGTCTAAGCCCGTAGTGCGAATCGTTGCTTGGCGATGGTTTAAGAAAAATTGCCCGACATTAATCGTTCGGTGGTTATACGGAAAGGTAAAGTTTTAGAAGATAGAAAACGGCATTGCTGAATTTAGGAATGATTTATTTTAGGGGTAAACTCAAAAATTGAGGTAGGGACAATTCATGAATTGCCCCTACCTCAATTTTTGAGCTAATTTCAACTAAAAATTTACCTGATACATGGTAAATAACTCTCCGGGCTTGGTGGTGGTGACTTTACCACCAACTTCGGCGACGAGTTCGGTAAATTGTGCCAATGGGGTGAGATGTACCTCTGCACCTAAATACATTTCTAAAATCGCCCAGTTTTCCGCCAGTTCGGCAGTGGGATCGATCGCATCAAACACAAATACCCCATCCGGTTTTAAGACGCGCTTGACTTCTTGGAGGACGAGTTTCCAATATTCAGGGGGATAGTAACAACTAAATCCAGTAGCAACAGTCCGATCGAATGTATCGTTCTCATACTGTAACTGATGTGCCGCTCCAGCTTGCACGCCTTTAAATAACTTCGAGTTCAGTTGCGAACCGCGTGAATTTAGCGCCTGACGCGCAACGGTACTGATTTCTTGCCCGTAGAAATATGTTTCCCACTCTCGCCAACCATAAATCAAAAAGCTCACGCCACAGCCGATATCCAAGCACCGATGATTTTTTTGGAATTTGGCTAATTCCCAAAATGGCGAGGTAATCTTTGCTGCGAGACTGTGACTTATCCACTCGCGAAAGATCGGCATTGCTTCTACTTCAGCGGGGAGTTCGACGGCTTCTTGCTTAAATTCCCGATCGAATCTCTGTCTGACTCGATCGATCTCGCTCGACCAATCATGGGATTGTGATATTACGGAGCTATACATTCTTGATTATTAGTTAGCGATCGTTGGTTGATTTTTGGGATTTTAGATATTCAAATACTGATTTATCGCCGATATCAGGTGGGATGTTTTGGACAGCTTTGCGGAGCGCAAATACCAGAAATAGTGCCGCCCACAGAGCTAAGAGGATCGCTTCGACATTTGATGGTAACAGCTTTGCTAAATGTCCCAGTAATAGTCCGGGCACTAATACCGTCAACAGCTTGGTTTCAAAGCGGTTGAAACAAAAAGCTTCTTTAAAGAAGATCCCTGTCAATGCCGCAAAAGTAAAGCCCACACCCAGCAACGTTACTGGCTGTCGATAGACGATCTCCGCTAGCGGGATGTGATTCTCCAGCACCAAACCCAATGCACTGGCACAACCGATTGCCCAAAATATTTGCAAAGTGCGATGTAAAATACCCAAATAAATATGAATGGTCGAGAGGGCAATCCCCAATGCTACTGAAAAGCCAACATACAGCCAAGTCACTAAATCGAGCACATTGGCAGTTATGCCACCACCAGCGAACTGAGCTAATACCGCCACCGTGCCAGCGCCAAAACAAACTGCTGCTACTAATAAAGCACCACGATAGATTACCACACCTTGCCGATCGTCATCGGTAACGGTAAAGGTGCCAAATTGTCCTTGATAAATTTCTGGATTGACGTTTGATTCGATCGTCATTATTAATTATTAGCCTCGAAACTGTTGCTGGTAAGCGAGATACACTGCTTCGATCGTCAGATGTCGATCGAGAGTAGGCGGTCGATCGTCCAATTTGATAATTTCTAATAATCGCTGCGCCAATCGATCGCTTACTTGTATCTTAGCTGCTGGCGAGAGCGATGGGTAACGTTGTAGGTAGTTACGGATCGTGGCAAATTCATCGGGAGTAAGGGCGACGATTTGCCCGGTTTCGATTAATCTGGAAGCCAAATCTGCTGCGGCTGGTGAGAGCGTAATATTTTGAGCTGCGACTGTTTGACCTTCCTGAATCGCGATCGTCCCTGCAACCCAGTCTCCGAGGCGTTTTTCTTGCGGTGTAAACAGAATCAGCAGCAATCCCAAACAGAACAGATCGTCGATCGGCCGTAGTAGAGATCGTAAAATCGACTGTTGGATGCCCACATTGCGCCCGTCGTCCCGAATTACCCGAATTTTGACATAACGTTTACCAGGTGTCTGTCCGCGCCACAGCGTTTCAAATAGGACGAAATAACCGATATAAACTCCAAATAAAATTAAGATTTGGATGGCGTTAAGCCAAGGACTAACAGTTGGCGATTGAAACCAGGGTATTTGAGCGTAAAGAAGCGCCCACACTACCAATAAGATAAACAGCGTAAATCCCCAAATTAGATAGTCGATAATTAGCGCATGGGTACGATTGCCCACTCCAGCCAGCACAAATTCTAATTCGACACTCTCTGGTGTTTGGGATTTAACGCGCTTTAAAAAATGCATGGAGCGGTGGGTAGTGTCTAGTAAACGGATTTAACGGAGCGGATCGTTGCCTGCGTTGCGATTGCAAAGAGCGGATTTAGAGAATCAGATCGTTACCTTCATTGCGATTGCGAAGATCGTAGTAAATGACGGCTTTAATTGCTTGCCAAAACGGCATGACTACAAGTTCGCTGAGGGCACCAATGACGAGTCCAACCAAAGTCAACATCCCACCAACTGCTTGTGCCGAGCGATCGGGTGAGATTGTCGGATTAGACATAAATTGCCCGATGAAATATGGGATGTTGCCAATAATACTAATTGGTAGAGTAATCCCAAATGCAAGCGCGATGACTAGTGCTAGTCGTCCTGTCGTATTATTACTCAATTGTCTACTCCGTCGCAGACTCAAACTCGCCGATTTGTTAGGTTCGATCGCCATTGGTAGTTCGGCAATAAACCAACCAGCATAGTAGCGAATCAAGACCAAGATCCATAGACAAAATAAGCCGATCGTCAACACACCAAGCAGAAAATAGGCTACCGAAGAACCAATTATTGGTTTTAAAGCAAACTCACTTAGTGCAAATACTAAACCGATGGCAATTATCAGGACGATATAACTAACGATATAGACTGCAAACATATACAATCCCAACAATAGTGCCAGTCGGAGAAATCTCCAGGTATGTGGTTGCAATTGTTGGGCAGCTACGTCGATGGTTTCCGGGCGGTCGATCGATTCTTGATAGGCAAGCCGACAAATGATAGCGCGATTAGTAGCCGATTTAGCCAAACAATATAACGAAAATACAATCCATCCTAACCCTAATGGAATCGCTAGCAGCCATGATTTGGTGGTGCCGTATAAAATCGCCGCAACAACGCCTAGCGCAAATCCAGATAGTCCGATCGCTAGCGCCCACCCAGTTGACCTCAGTGACACCTGAAAGTAACGCTTAAAATTTGATTTATAGAGTGTCACGCCTGCGGAGACGACGTTACCGACATTCAATGTCCCAACTGGATCGGCGATACTTTTTGCCATAAGATATTGATGTGGATTGTGTGTATTGACGATCGATTAGCAACCAGTTTAATTCCTAACATCCCGATCGAGTAGGCCGGAGAATACCGATACATACTTATCGGGTGCCCACTACTGGAACGATAGATGCTATCGACAGCAGGTGGCTTCGATTTTACTGCATTCTCGGCCGCTCGATCGATAAGTTAGATCCAAATCCTCAGCGCACAGCCGCTCGATCGCAATTGCAAAGGCTGCTGTATCATGCGATGTCCTCACATAGACACAACCCTGATTATGAACTTACTTGCACCGCATGGGTCTCCGGCTGTTTCGTTTTCGACAGGATGCTGAAAATATTGGGTCGATCGAAAATAGATCCTGGCTTTAACTCAAATAACCAATCCATTGAGATCGAGCCTCTGGCGAACCATACCAGATACCTGCCGTACGTGGTGAATGTTTTACTCCTTCAATGGTAATATTCTCAGCTCCGACTAAATGCGCGGCAATAATTGGTGTAATCCCATCACCCCAAACATCCCCCCTCCCGCAAGTCATCTCATAACTACTATATGCCAGCCACTGACCTATGCGTTTGGCTCCATAGATCGATTTACCAGCAACACAGATATATTTTACCTCGTCTATATATTTCGCATCAGGATAATTATCATTGACAAAATTGAGATTTTTCCTCGTCCAGCGTTCGCCACTAATATGCGGCGTTCCAAGGGTAATTAAGTTAGCAATCTTGGTTTTAGCATTCCACAACCCCACTGATTCCGGAACATCGCCATGAATCGTATAAGGTATTTCACCTAAATAAATTCGACTAATCCATCCACCTGCTGAATGTCCGATGAGATTGATTTGCGAGGCATGATTATCTACTAATGCTGCTTTGACCGTTCGAGCGAGTTGGCGTAAAATGGGTATCATCGATCTACCTCCCAAAGTTGGCAACCAATCTCGTTTCCGTAACGGTACAGTTATCGTCGGCGTTCCAATTTCTATTAGAGCTTGTTGTAGCGGTAGGTAAACATCTGCACTTTCGAGATAGCCAGGTAAAATGACAGTAGGCAGCATCAAGCGTTTGCGATCGTATCTTGAGATCTTAGCACTAGTATCATTCGTCGAGTAAATATTTTATCATTTCATCGATCGATGATGTTGAAAATCAGAAGTATATTTGAATCTCAATCCCCTCAATATTTTTAGTTATTAATCGCTCCAACTTTAGGTGCATCTGTCTTGTTGCGCTTTTTACGTCGGGGAACCCGATTCGTGACAAGTTAAGGAGCGAGCGCAGTTGTCAAGCCGGGTTGAGCGGAAGGCTCAAAAAAGAATGAGCCTTCCCTGCTCGCTTGGTCGGGAAAGGGGTCAATCATTAATTTCTTGAATGGCTTTCGGATAGATTTAATAATACCTAAATCTCTATTTTCAGGAGCTGCAAAATATTTAATGGGGTCGGTAGCTAAACCTTTGTGATGGGCAACATAAAAATGGTAAAGACCACGATAAATCATCTCTAAAGAAATGCGGTCAAAAGGAAGAGATAGCTCATCAGCAATCGCATCGCCAAGATCGACTAATACAATATAAAATAGCCAAGTTCCCCAGAGTTGCAACTTAATACCATTAAGTGAGCCTGTCCAGATATAACTCAATCCTAACAATCGTTTGACAATATTAAATGCCTCTTCTATTCGCCATCTTCTACCATACAAATCGGCAACTACGTAGGGTGGTAAAATTAATGGGTCAAGCACGCTAGTTAGATAAGAGTACCAAGCTTTACCCATTTTGATTTCCACTAATCTCATCGTGATACATGGAGTTGTTTTATTACCAGCACCCATTGTTACTATTCGGTCGCGGATGCTGTAACTATTCGTGAATGCGCTCTCGACGGTAAATGATGCTTTGTTGTTTAGGCGGGTAATTACATGAACATTCCTTTCGATTAGTTGTTGCCAAAACAGATAATGACAAAATCCTCGATCTAGTAAAATTAATGTCTGGGGCTTGACTAGCTTTAGGATATCTGCCTCAAACTTCATGTCACTAGCTTTGGCATTCGACTCAAACCAAATTTCTACTGGTAGTCGGGTTACTAGATCGATGACTACTCCTATTTTTCCAGCTAATTGATTTTTTGGCACATCTGTCAGACTTTCTAATTTCTTGAAGATTGCTTCTAATGTTGAACCGTCACTAGCCCAAACTCTAGCAAATTTAGTTCGGGCAAATTGAATACTGGAGGGTAGTTGTCTTTTGTTGCGACTGTGCCATTTTCGCTCGAATTCTGGCAGTAATTCTCTAAATATTCGCTCAAATATTTCAGCGGGAAATGTCAAAAATCTCTGTGATAATGCTTGTTGGCTGACTTGTGTTGGTTCGCACCAGAGAAATCCTTCTCTGGCGAGTATTCTGCTGAGTTCTCTGACTCCAGCTACGTCTCGCCAAATTAGTGTCAGCACTGCTGCTACCATCAGCGGCAGATTCAGTATTCTATCCCTCATTCCGAGTTGGCGATAGTACTTTTCTTGTGCTAGTACTGCTGGCGTGACTAGCTGTTCTAATTGTGCTGCTATCACCTCCTCTTCCATCATCGGACGTTGTTGTCGCTTGGCGTGGTCGCGATTTGTTGTCCGCTTTTTAGGCATGTGTCAAATTTGGTTCTAACTCTTTGCTAGTAACAGTTTGACATTTTTTCTTTCTCCCCTTGACAACCCTCGGTTTTTCTTAACTTGTCACGAATCGGGGAACCCGACGAGCGCGCACCGCTTCAAAAACTTCCACAGCAACTCAATTTGCCAACGACTTCGATAAAACTCTCCAATTTCTTCATTGCTTATTGCGAATTCTCCGCTTATCTGAATGGGGTCATTTTCTACTGGTTATTTCTATCCTTCAACACTTCTGGTTGAAAATATCTAAATACTTTTTAATTCTATCTCAAGAGCAGCCTGAAGATGGGCAGTGTAAAAAATACGTAGACAACTAATTCTACTAATTATTAATAACCATTTGATTCTAATAGAATCAAATATGAAAAAGCCCATCATAGTGTGATAGGCTTTTTCGAGTATTAAGCTTGGCACCGAGCTATTTTGACAGGGGGCAACCCCCCAACTATCGTCGCCGCAACAGCGTTTAACAACCGAGTTCGGGAAGGGATCGGAGTGGAACCACTATGCCATAGACACCAAGCAGGTGTGGTTTTAACGCACACCTTGAAGACTGCAGAGTAATCAACATATTTATTGTCAGGGATGGCAAATCCAAATCTTGATTTACGAGGTCAAGCCCTCGGTCTGTTAGTACTCCTCGACTGCATCCATTACTGGACTTCCATCTAGAGCCTATTAACGGGTGTTCTGCCCGTGACCTTACCTACTTTTTGTAGTGAGAGTACTCATCTTGAGGTGGGCTTCCCACTTAGATGCTTTCAGCGGTTATCCACTCCGCACATAGCTACCCAGCGTTTACCGTTGGCACGATAACTGGTACACCAGCGGTGCGTTCCTCCCGGTCCTCTCGTACTAAGGAGGAATCCTCTCAATACTCTTGCGCCTGCACCGGATATGGACCGAACTGTCTCACGACGTTCTGAACCCAGCTCACGTACCGCTTTAATGGGCGAACAGCCCAACCCTTGGGACGTACTTCCGCCCCAGGTTGCGATGAGCCGACATCGAGGTGCCAAACCTCCCCGTCGATGTGAACTCTTGGGGGAGATCAGCCTGTTATCCCTAGAGTAACTTTTATCCGTTGAGCGACGGCCCTTCCATTCAGTACCGTCGGATCACTAAGGCCTACTTTCGTACCTGCTCCACTTGTTGGTGTTGCAGTCAAGCTCTCTTCTGCCTTTACACTTAACGATTGATTTCCAACCAATCTAAGAGAACCTTTGCGCGCCTCCGTTACAATTTAGGAGGCGACCGCCCCAGTCAAACTACCCACCTGAAACTGTCCGGTTCCCGGGTAACGGGCAACCGTTAGAATTCTAGCCTCGCCAGAGTGGTATCTCACTGATGACTCCACAATCCCCACAAGGACTGCTTCAACGTCTCCCACCTATCCTGCGCAAGCGAAGCCCGAACACAATGCCAGGCTATAGTAAAGCTTCATAGGGTCTTTCTGTCCAGGTGCAGGTAGTCCGTATCTTCACAGACAATCCTATTTCGCCGAGTCTCTCTCCGAGACAGCTCCCAGATCGTTACGCCTTTCGTGCGGGTCAGAACTTACCTGACAAGGAATTTCGCTACCTTAGGACCGTTATAGTTACGGCCGCCGTTCACCGGGGCTTCAGTCGCCAGCTTCAATATTGCTATCTGACCGACTTCCTTAACCTTCCGGCACTGGGCAGGCGTCAGCCCCCATATTTCCTCTTACGAGTTAGCGGAGACCTGTGTTTTTGGTAAACAGTCGCCTGGGACTCTTCACTGCGACCCATATTGCTATGGGCACCCCTTCTCCCGAAGTTACGGGGCTATTTTGCCGAGTTCCTTAGAGAGAGTTATCTCGCGGCCCTTGGTATTCTCAACCATCCCACCTGTGTCGGTTTCCGGTACGGGCGTTAATTGCTTATGGTAGTTAGAGCTTTTCTTGGAAGCACGATCTCATCCACTAACGAGCCGTAGCTCGCCGGACTCCTGCCTCAGCTCAAGTCGTTTTCGCCGACTCTCAACACCTCGAACAGTTGCACCAGAACAACCAATCTCTGGCTGGTGACGACCCACTCCGTCCCTCTGTACCAACAATTAACGGTACGGTAATATTAAACCGTTGTCCATCGACTACGCCTTTCGGCCTCGCCTTAGGTCCCGACTAACCCTTCGCGGACGAGCCTGCCGAAGGAATCCTGAGGATTTCGGGCTGTGAGATTCTCACTCACATTTGCGCTACTCAAGCCGACATTCTCACTTCCATTTCGTCCACCGCTGCTTGCCGCTACGGCTTCAACCTAACATGGAACGCTCCCCTACCACTTATGTAAACATAAGTCCATAGCTTCGGTGTATTGCTTAGCCCCGTTCATTTTCGGCGCAGGATCGCTTGACCAGTGAGCTATTACGCACTCTTTCAAGGGTGGCTGCTTCTAGGCAAACCTCCTGGTTGTCTGTGCAACCCCACCTCCTTAATCACTTAGCAATAACTTGGGGACCTTAGCTGATGGTCTGGGCTGTTTCCCTCTTGACGATGAAGCTTATCCCCCACCGTCTGACTGGCAATGTGTGCATCTGGTATTCAGAGTTTATCTCGATTTGGTACAGATTTCTCCGCCCGCACCGAAATAGTGCTTTACCCCCAGACTATAATCATTACCGCTATGCCTCAACATATTTCGGGGAGAACCAGCTAGCTCCTAGTTCGATTGGCATTTCACCGCTAACCACAATTCATCCGCTGATTTTTCAACATCAGTCGGTTCGGACCTCCACTTGGTGTTACCCAAGCTTCATCCTGACCATGGTTAGATCACCAGGGTTCGGGTCTATAAATACTGACAATAATTCGCCCTATTCAGACTCGCTTTCGCTTTGGCTACAGCTTTTCGCTTTAACCTGCCAGTACCTATAAGTCGCCGGCTCATTCTTCAACAGGCACACGGTCAATCGTTAAAATCGATCTCCCATTGCTTGTAGGCTTACGGTTTCATGTTCTATTTCACTCCCCTTCCGGGGTTCTTTTCACCTTTCCCTCGCGGTACTGGTTCACTATCGGTCATACAGGAGTATTTAGCCTTACGAGATGGTCCTCGCTGATTCAACCGGAATTCCACGTGCTCCGGCCTACTCGGGATTCAGTTAGCTCAATTCGATTTTCGACTACGGGATTATCACCCTCTATGATGCACTATTCAGATGCTTCGTCTAATCTAGCTGATACACGTTACTGTCCCACGACCCCAGAGTGCATGCACTCTGGTTTAGGCTGTTCCCGTTTCGCTCGCCGCTACTTAGGGAATCGCTATTGCTTTCTCTTCCTCCAGCTACTAAGATGTTTCAATTCACTGGGTTAGCTCTTTCCACCCTATAGATTCAGGTGGCAGTATTTAGGGTTGCCCCATTCGGAGATTCTCGGATCGAAGCTTGCTGCCAGCTCCCCGAGACGTTTCGTCGGTAACTACGTCCTTCATCGCCTCTGTATGCCTAGGTATCCACCGTAAGCCCTTTGTAGCTTGACCACTTCATGACTTTACTCAAACAACTTGTTATTCACTTTGTTGCTTCAACTTTGTCATGAGTTTAAATTAGTTTGGATTGTCTGTAATCTTGCGATTACGACTACCTGACTTGTTGATTACTATGCAGTTGTCAAGGTGCGAACTGGACTTTAAGTCCAGCAGACTACTTTTTAGTTAGTAGGTGCTGAAATCACTTCCGCTGTTTGCTGGTTGATTCTAGTTTGAAGCTGAGTGTGTTGGTTTTAGCTGATGGTGGAAACCAATGGAGGTTAGCGGACTCGAACCGCTGACATCCTGCTTGCAAAGCAGGCGCTCTACCAACTGAGCTAAACCCCCTAGTTTGTTTAACAGTTACTGGTGTTTGAATTCAGTTAGGTGCTAAATTTACAACTGATAAGAAAAGATGGGCTATTCTGGATTTGAACCAGAGACCTCACCCTTATCAGGGGTGCGCTCTAACCAACTGAGCTAATAGCCCAGGTCAGCTGAACTAGAATATAAGTTTGAAAGCCACTCTCGATAACTCGCTCGACCTTGGGATAACATATATCTGACTTAATCCAAATTGTTTCGGTCGAGATATTGTGAGGTCTCCCTAAAAGGAGGTGATCCAGCCACACCTTCCGGTACGGCTACCTTGTTACGACTTCACCCCAGTCATCAGCCCTACCTTCGGCGTCCTCTTCCACAAGGGTTAGAGTAACGACTTCGGGCGTGACCAACTCCCATGGTGTGACGGGCGGTGTGTACAAGGCCCGGGAACGGATTCACCGCAGTATGCTGACCTGCGATTACTAGCGATTCCGCCTTCATGCAGGCGAGTTGCAGCCTGCAATCTGAACTGAGCCATGGTTTATGGGATTAGCGCACTGTCGCCAGTTGGCTGCCCTTTGTCCATAGCATTGTAGTACGTGTGTAGCCCAGGGCGTAAGGGGCATGCTGACTTGACGTCATCCCCACCTTCCTCCGGTTTGTCACCGGCAGTCTTGCTAGAGTGCCCAACTGAATGATGGCAACTAACAACGAGGGTTGCGCTCGTTGCGGGACTTAACCCAACATCTCACGACACGAGCTGACGACAGCCATGCACCACCTGTGTTCTGGTTCCCGAAGGCACTCTCAACTTTCGCCGAGATTCCAGACATGTCAAGCCCTGGTAAGGTTCTTCGCGTTGCATCGAATTAAACCACATACTCCACCGCTTGTGCGGGCCCCCGTCAATTCCTTTGAGTTTCACACTTGCGTGCGTACTCCCCAGGCGGGATACTTAACGCGTTAGCTACGGCACTGCCCGGGTCGATACGGGCAACACCTAGTATCCATCGTTTACGGCTAGGACTACAGGGGTATCTAATCCCTTTCGCTCCCCTAGCTTTCGTCCCTCAGTGTCAGTATAAGTCCAGTAGAGCGCTTTCGCCACCGGTGTTCTTCCCAATCTCTACGCATTTCACCGCTACACTGGGAATTCCCTCTACCCCTACTTCACTCTAGTCTTGTAGTTTCCATGGCCGTGATGGAGTTAAGCTCCACGCTTTAACCACAGACTTACAAAACCACCTACGGACGCTTTACGCCCAATCATTCCGGATAACGCTTGCATCCTCCGTATTACCGCGGCTGCTGGCACGGAGTTAGCCGATGCTTATTCCTCAGGTACCGTCATTGTGTTCTTCCCTGAGAAAAGAGGTTTACGACCCAAGAGCCTTCCTCCCTCACGCGGTATTGCTCCGTCAGGCTTGCGCCCATTGCGGAAAATTCCCCACTGCTGCCTCCCGTAGGAGTCTGGGCCGTGTCTCAGTCCCAGTGTGGCTGCTCATCCTCTCAGACCAGCTACAGATCGTCGCCTTGGTGCGCCTTTACCACACCAACTAGCTAATCTGACGCGAGCTCATCTCCAGGCGATAAATCTTTCACATCGCTGCATATCGGGTATTAGCAGTCGTTTCCAACTGTTGTCCCCATCCTGAAGGCAGATTCTCACGCGTTACTCACCCGTCCGCCACTAATGTCCGAAGACACCCGTTCGACTTGCATGTGTTAGGCATACCGCCAGCGTTCATCCTGAGCCAGGATCAAACTCTCCATAATATATGAAGAGCCACTAACTTGGCTCGATTTGTATTATTTTAAGACTCTACTCGTCTGCTCTTCCCATAACTGAGTTGAGCTGTTATAATCGTGTTAACGAAATTAACGAGGTTTAATCGGCTTTCAAACTATATAGTTGTCTAGGTTCAGGGTGAAGAGTTTGGCTCTAGGAGCGACTTCCGTCGTTTCCGTGTCGCCGTTTCCCTCGACCGCTTTACTAATATAGCTTGTCTGTCTTTGATTGTCAATACTTTCACGCAAAATATTTTTTTCCAGTGGCCGTATACCTTTGACTCCTGTTGGTGCTAGCCTTTCTCCCCGGCTGTGCGAATTCTTTGGAAAATTTGGGTCGCGCTCTCTCGCAAATGAGTTGTGAAAATTAGCCACAGTAGCAGTCTGGGCGATTTTAGGATCTAATCTTTTACCTAGTCTACTTCTACCTCCCACTGAGTTGATGCTTTCGAGCGGCTTTGCTAGGCTCTGTTTGAGGTGTATTGACAGTTGCAGTTGCTAGGATAAACCCCTCACGACAGTCACTTATTGGTTGGGGATTAGATAAGGATGGGATGGTGAAAATTGCAGATTGGGACAATCACTCCCCGAAACCTAGCCCCTATTACCTATATATGGATAAAATAGTAAGCAGATTGAGTTCTTAGCTGGGACGGCATCGGTCATACCGATCGAAAATCTTGCAACTATATCTAGTCAGGAGATTTTCAAGAGCGATTGTGCGACAGCTTGGGGTTCGGTCTTTATTCCTTAATGACTATCAATAATCTGTGTTTGTCTTAAACGGTTATGAATATCTGCTGGGCTTCTTACTGACTTGTAGCTTGGTACCGATCCTAGCTTTGTCAGCATCTAAACTACTGCGCCCGAGTGGTGGTGGCCCCGAACGGCGAACTACCTACGAGTCAGGGATGGAGCCGATCGGCGGAGCGTGGATTCAATTTAATATTCGTTACTATATGTTTGCGTTGGTCTTTGTCGTCTTTGACGTAGAGACAGTATTCTTATACCCGTGGGCGGTAGCGTTTAGTCAATTAGGCTTACTTGCTTTTATTGAAGCTCTTGTTTTCATCGCAATTCTGGTAATTGCGTTAGTTTATGCTTGGCGCAAAGGAGCCTTAGAATGGTCATGATCCCCAATATTGTCAACGATGACGATCGAATTTCCAATCCGATCGAGCGACCTCAAGTTACCACCGAATTGTCGGAGAATGTAATTCTGACGACGGTAGACGATCTCTACAATTGGTCGCGGTTATCTAGTCTGTGGCCGCTGTTGTTTGGTACGGCATGCTGCTTTATTGAAATGGCGGCAATGATCGGATCGCGATTTGATTTCGATCGATATGGATTAGTACCCCGTGCGAGTACTCGTCAGGCAGACTTATTGATCACGGCTGGGACGATTACGATGAAAATGGCACCCGCACTGGTGCGACTCTACGAACAGATGCCCGAACCCAAGTATGTAATTGCGATGGGTGCTTGTACGATTACGGGTGGGATGTTTAGTGCTGACTCGCCGACTGCGGTGCGGGGTGTCGATAAACTCATTCCGGTAGATATTTATCTTCCTGGCTGTCCGCCGCGCCCTGAAGCGATCATGGATGCGATTATTAAACTGCGGAAAAAGATTGGGAATGAATCGATGCAGGAACGGGGTAAATTGAACCAAACCCATCGTTATTACAGTACGACTCATAGCATGAAGGTCGTACCGCCGATTTTGACAGGAGCGTATCTGCAAACGGGAACTCATGACAATCCACCAGCAGAAATCGCTGCGGCGATGGGAATGCCCGTCTCACCAGCGCTAGTCTCAGCTCAAAAACAGGAGGTCGAACGTGGCTGAAGAAAAAGCTAAAGAAGCTACCGAAATTGCTCCAGCGTCAGCACCAATCGTGCCTGCTGGCAAAGTGTCTCAATGGCTGACACAGAATGGGTTCCTGGATCAAACTGCGTTAGCTAATGACAATCTAGGCGTGGAAGTCATCAAGGTGGAGCCGCAATTCTTGTTACCGATAGCCACAGCACTTTATGCCTATGGATTTAACTATCTGCAATGTCAGGGTGGTTATGATGTAGGGCCTGGGGATGAGTTGGTGAGTTTTTATCACTTAACTAAGCTGAGCGATAATGCCGATCGACCAGAAGAGGTTAGAGTTAAGGTGTTTTTGCCGCGTGAAAATCCGGTAGTGCCATCTGTATATTGGATTTGGCGAACTGTTGATTGGCAAGAGCGTGAAACTTTTGATATGTATGGGATTGTCTATGATGGACATCCTAATCTCAAGCGGTTGTTGATGCCTGAGGATTGGGTGGGTTATCCACTGCGGAAGGATTATGTTTCACCTGATTTTTATGAGTTGCAAGATGCTCATTAGCGATCGGGTGTTGCTGAAGTGATGTATATAATCTGTGGTAGGGGCAATTCATGAATTGTCCCTACCACAGGTTTTCCCATTCGCATAATTTGTAAATCATACCCAAAATCAATAACTCCGGCGATCGGATGTTTGGAGGATCTTAGTTCTAAGTTTAGGTGGTGTGAATCCCTCTGAATTCACCTGAAAATGGCGAATTTGCCGCTATTAGACTCGGATATGCCTCCGATAATTATTTAAAGTTTCCCCGCAATGGAGCGGGTTTTCTATTTATAGGTTGGTACGATTCGATCGAGTTTGACTGCTATTCGAGTAAGTCTGGTTGCTGTGTAATTATCATTTCATAGAGCGATTGAAAACAGAACCAGCCGATATTATGGGAACCGACTTGCTGTTGAGCTAGAGCAGCTATTTTGGGTTTTATTTTGATGGGTTTTCCGGCGGCTTCAGCTAAAAGTTGGGTTTGGCACGAGCGATCCATCGTAATAAACCACCAGGCGGCTTCGTCGATAGTGTGTCCGACAGTCAGTAAGCCGTGGTTTTGAAGGATAATGGCTTTATGTTGGCCTAATGTTTTGGCAATTTTTGCGCCTTCTTTGGGATCCAGTACTACGCCGCTATAATCTTCAAATAAACTATGATCTTGGTAAAAACTACAGGCATCTTGAGTGAGTGGATCTAAAAGTTTGCCCAAGCTCGACCAACTTTTGCCATAGATGGAGTGAGCGTGCGCGGCAGCAATAACATCGGGACGAGCGTAATGAATCGCAGAATGGATGGCAAAAGCTGCTTGATTGACGGGTTTGTTGCCTTCAACAACTTCGCCCCGATCGTTTACTAGTAGCAGATCGCTGGCACGAATCAGGCCAAAATGGATGCCAAAGGGATTGACCCAAAAATGGTCTAATTTTTCCGGATCGCGAGCGGTGATATGTCCGGCGACTCCTTCATTAAAGCCAAATTTGGCAAAGATTCGCAAGGCAGCAGCCAATTTTTGACGGCGATGCCAACGTTCGGCTCCAATATCGTCGAATTTTGGTGGTTGTGGAATTTGAGGAGTTTGAATATCTGTCACGATCGTTTTACCTCGATACGTTATTTCAAGTGGCTTCGATCTCAAAAACCGTGCTGCTACCCGATCGGTCTATCGATCGATTGTAATACTTAAGGGCGATCGACATGAACAGTAGTTGGGCGAATAAATTCGCGACTGCATCATCAAACTGTGCCTTGGCACACTAAAAGCGAGTTAGAAAATGCTTTACGATCTTGAATCTGGAGTCGTTACTCTACCGATAAACAACGAGCGACTAACAAATTTACCCCGTTTGCTGGCTGTTGGCGATCGACTTTTTAGTATCAAGTCAGAATTTCATCTCACAATTATCGGCTCTAAGTTGGGACAAAAACTACTGAGATCGATCGGCGAGATGGAATATCGAGATTGCTTGAGTCAGATTGCTGATGAAATCGACTGGCAGTGGGCATTTGAGGAAAAATATTATCATGTCATCAAACCGCCGCTGGAGCTGAGTGAGACTGAGGAAGGGACGTTCGAGGTAATCCAATCCGAAAGCATCATTCAACTAGTGGTATTACCTGGAATCGATCGATTTTATCAGCAACTTTCAAGCCTGTTAAGAAAACAACCGATTTCACCACCCCCACACGTTACGCTGTATGTCTACGGTAATTTAAGGGGGATTGGGATTGCGGATCGAGATGTGCTTAACCAGTATGCAGTCGAGTATCATCCGGACTGGATTTAAAATCGAGGCTAACCGATCGAATCAGCTCTATCTTGCTGTGGATCTGCTACAGATCTAAGTCATCAAGATGTGTTAAAACATAGGTTTGCTCCATCGCAAATTATTTGCTCTACCCTATGGCTTCAAACGACCGAGACACCATTCGCATCCGTGGTGCGAAGCAGCACAATCTCAAGAATATTAGCCTAGAGCTACCACGCGATCGAGCAATTGTCTTCACCGGGGTGTCTGGTTCGGGAAAATCTTCGCTGGCGTTCGACACTATTTTTGCAGAGGGACAGCGGCGGTACGTTGAGTCTCTAAGTGCCTACGCGCGGCAATTCTTGGGACAATTGGATAAGCCGGATGTCGATGCGATCGAAGGTTTGAGTCCGGCAATCTCGATCGATCAAAAATCTACTTCCAATAATCCCCGATCGACTGTCGGTACGGTTACTGAAATTTACGATTATTTTCGATTATTATTTGGGCGTGCTGGTACACCGCATTGTCCGCATTGCGAGCGATCTATTGCGCCCCAAACGATCGATGAAATGAGCGATCGGATTCGCAATTTGCCAGAACGAACTAAGTTTCAGATTTTAGCACCGATCGTCAGGGGCAAAAAAGGTACGCATCAAAAGGTGTTGTCGAGCCTGACATCCGAAGGATTCGTACGCGTTCGTGTTGATGGTGAAGTCCGCGAATTAGGCGATCGAATCGTCTTAGATAAAAATCAAAGTCATACCGTTGAAATTGTGGTCGATCGATTGGTAAATAAGGAAGGAATCGAATCGCGATTGTCTGATTCTTTGACTACTTGTTTGCGGCATGGTGAAGGAATTGCCATTATCTCAATTATTAAAGATGAAGCCGATCCAAATAACTCAGATTTACCAAATGAATTAGTCTTTTCTGAGAAATTCGCTTGTCCCGAACATGGGGCGGTGATGGAAGAATTATCGCCGCGATTGTTTTCGTTTAACTCGCCTTACGGCGCTTGTTCGGCTTGTCATGGCATTGGCAGTTCGCGCACGTTCGATCCAGAATTAATCGTTCCCGATCCGGATGCTTCGGTATATCATGCGATCGCCCCGTGGTCGGATAAGGATACCTCTTATTATTTGTCGCTATTATATAGCTTGGGACAGGCAGCCGGTTTTGCCTTAGATACGCCGTGGAAGAAACTTACTCCCGAACAGCAAGCCCTGGTTTTATACGGTCGCGATGAGCCGATTTGGATGGAAGATGTGGACGACCATCGCCGCTTTAAAGGGGTGGTAAAAATCCTCGATCGCCAGTACAATGATGCCTCAGAATTGCAGAAACAAAAGCTCGAACAGTACTTAACAGATCGACCTTGTGAAGTGTGCAGCGGTAAACGCCTAAAAGCAGAAGCTCGATCGGTTAAGTTGGGACAATATGGGATTCTTGATTTTACTAATGTTGCGATCGATGAATGTCTCGATCGAATTCATCAATTAAAACTCACCGATAAACAAGCAAAAATCGGCGAACTCGTTCTCAAAGAAATCATCGCTAGATTGCAATTTTTGCTCGACGTGGGATTAGATTATTTGACACTCGATCGGGCAGCGATGACACTTTCAGGTGGTGAAGCGCAACGAATTCGGCTAGCAACCCAAATCGGTTCCGGTTTAACTGGAGTATTATATGTCCTCGACGAGCCGAGTATCGGTTTGCACCAACGGGATAATGGCCGACTTTTGAAAACACTGACGAAATTACGCGACTTGGGGAACACGCTAATCATCGTCGAACATGATGAAGATACCATCCGGGCTGCTGATTATATCGTCGATATCGGCCCTGGTGCTGGGGTAAATGGCGGTAATATCGTCTGTCAGGGAGATCTGCAAACGCTCCTCGATTCCGCAGATTCGATCACTGGGGCATATTTATCGGGGAGACTGGGAATCCAGACACCAACAGTCCGCCGCGAGGGCAATGGACGCAGTTTGGTATTAAAAAATGCTTGTCGGAACAATCTCAATCATCTCGATGTTGAGTTTCCCTTGGGCAAATTAGTCGCGGTTACTGGTGTCTCCGGTTCGGGGAAATCGACTTTAATCAACGAACTTCTTCACCCTGCCTTACAACATCACCTCACCAAGCGGGTACCATTTCCCAAAGATGTGGACGAACTCCAAGGCATCGGCGCGATCGATAAAGTCATTATCATCGATCAATCACCGATCGGGCGCACCCCGCGATCGAATCCCGTCACTTATACAGGCGTATTCGACACCATCCGCGAAGTTTTCACCCAAACCATCGAAGCCAAAACGCGCGGCTATAAAGCTGGACAATTTTCCTTCAACGTCAAAGGTGGACGCTGCGAAGCCTGTAGCGGACAAGGCGTAAACATCATCGAGATGAACTTCCTCCCCGATGTCTACGTGCAATGCGATGTCTGTAAAGGCGAGCGCTACAACCGCGAAACTCTCCAAGTTAAATATAAGGGTAAATCGATCGCCGATGTCCTAAATATGACCGTCGAAGAAGGTTTAGACTTCTTTCAAAATATCCCCCGCGCCTCCACCAGGCTACAAACGCTGGTAGATGTCGGCTTAGGCTACGTCAAACTCGGACAAACCGCCCCCACACTCTCTGGTGGCGAAGCCCAACGCGTCAAACTCGCCACCGAACTCTCCAAACGTGCCACTGGCAAAACCTTGTATCTGATCGACGAACCCACCACGGGACTCTCATTTTACGATGTTCACAAGCTCCTAGACGTGCTGCAAAGACTAGTAGATAAGGGAAACTCCATTATCGTCATCGAACACAATCTCGACGTGATTCGCTGCTCCGACTGGACGATCGATCTCGGCCCCGAAGGTGGTAATAAAGGGGGAGAATTAGTAGCAATGGGGACACCGGAACAGGTGGCGAAAAATTCGGTTTCGCATACAGGGAAATATCTGAAGCAAGTGTTGAAGCAGCATTTAACCCAAGCAATCGCCACCTAGCTCGGCTCTCGATCGACAATTTATAGATAGAATCAACCTAGGCAAAGCCAAAATCGTAAAATATCAAATTATTATGAAAGCATACGAACTACCAGCAAGAATCGCCTCATCAGGGAATATAGAGATTCTAAATTTGAATTCAATAGAAATTTCGATCGGATCGAAGATTAAGGTAAAATTGGCAAGACAAATTTTTGAGCACAACTAAACCAGAAAATCGGCTTCAAACAGTTCAACTTAAGGACAATTAGCATCAAATAGACACAAGAATTCTATCACCAGCCTAAATTCAGTACAAGTCAACTACTTCACGACCCTGTAATCGGCTTAAAATCTGATAGCATTCTCTGGAACCCACATTCCGCTAGTCCAAGCGATCGAAAAATAATTAAAACGAAGCCATAGGAGCGTAGCAGTTATATTCTCAATAAGCTCAGACTATTGAGAACAATCTCTCGATCGCTAAAAAGAAACTAAATCGCTAGAAAGCTTGATGTAAAAGGATTCTGAATCTTATTGTTTTTTAGGCGATCGAACTAGTACTGAGCGGCTCAAATAGAGTTACTATTTAGGAAAGAACTTCAGGAGGCCAGAAAGATAGTGCCCCGACTAAGTGCAGAGCCAATTGAACTGAATGAATTAGAGCGAAAAGAACTAGCACATTTGCTCAAAAAACCGAGTACGCCACAACAAATAGCCCTGCGAGCCAAAATAGTGCTACAAGCAGATAAACAAGAAAGTCATGGGGAAATCGCCAAAGAATTGGGCATCAGTAAGAAGATGAGCCGTCTGTGGCGACGAAGAGGGCGAGAACTGACCGCAAAACAAGTGCCAGTGCTTGAAAGATTGCTATAGATCCCTCTTTTATTACTCTCGCCAGAAGATTAAATTTGCTTTCGATCGAATATCGTTTGCTGTCTAAGGTTTGAGAGCTAATTTCTAACATTTTAGAATTGGGGGCGGTGAAAATTGAAACTGTTAGTAATTAAGCTCTCGATCGCTTGCGTGAAGACATCTCTATCGATCGAGAGCGATTTTACCTTTCCTGGAGTGATAAAAGAAAGAAGATAATAAAAAGCATGAAACTGAGGAGTTGAAATAATATGTAGGGTGGGCATTGCCCACCACCTAGATTTTAGGATTTTTTAATGTTATAAATATTTACGCCAACCTACTTAAGAGATAAAATCTAAGATTGCAGTTGCGGTAGCTTGCACTTTTTCTAAATGGGGAACGTGGCCACAATTTTCGATCCATTGCAGTCGAGAGTTAGGTAAATTCCCGCTAAATAATCGTGCTGGTTTAGTGCCTAAAATTCGATCGCGATCGCCCCACAAAATCAAAGTTTCTTGCTGAATCTCTGACAATCGATCGATAATATAGCCATAGCCACCGCTCCGCGTAAACGCAATTAAAGCTTCGCTCCAGTGTGGCATTTCTAGATGCAAAGCCGCACATACTAGCGAGTCATCCGTTACGAAAGATCGATCGACATAAGCTTTTTCGCTCACACTTTTCCGCACGTTAGGAGTAGATAAAAATTTAGTTGCTAACGCACCTAAAGGCTGGATTAAAAATTTCCCGATCGCAGGTGGTTGAGTATATCCGGCACTATCGATGAGAATCAGTTGATGGACTACTTCGGGATGTGCGAGGGTAAATTCGATCGCGGCGGCTCCACCCATCGATACGCCAACTAAAATCATCGGTTGGTGGATTAATTGCTCCCAAGTTGCATACAGATGAGTTTGGATACTTTTCGTACTAAACTGACAAGTTGGCCACCGTTCGGTAAACCCAAATCCCAATAAATCGATCGCCCAAACTTGTTGTTTTGTAGCAATTAACGGGACGATTCGCCGAAACTCAAAAATCGAACTATCGAATCCATGTAAAAACACGATCGGTATTCTACCCTCACCTTGCCGGACATAGCTGGTAGCAATTGGTTGAGGGAGTAATGGTGTTGCGATCTCCACCCGCTGAATCTGCTTGGCAAATTCGATCGAATCTGGCTCTGTCAGTCGCTCGACACTAGTAGGTAAAAAGTCAGGAAACAAGGGATAAATTGTGAATTAACTAAAACTACTAATCGCACCAGAATAAATCAGACCTTTTTGGATGTCGAGCGTAATCACTGTGCCGCTACGGATCGTACTAGTGGCATTCTTGACACCGACTATTACAGGGATATCCAAGCGCAAACCCAATACTGCTGCATGACTAGTCATTCCCTCTTCTTCGACGACAATTGCCGCAGCCTTGCGAATGGCATCTAGATACTCAGCATTAGTTTTTGTCGCAATCAGAATATCTCCTTTATTAAAGTGGGCGACATCTTGAGCTGTGCGTGCAACATAGGCGGCACCAGTTACCAATCCGTGGCCGATCCCGATCCCTTGACCCAAAATCGCCGTGACGACTTCAACCTTAACTAAGTCAGTAGAGCCAGCTACCCCTTGGGTACCAGAAGTGATCACCACGAGATCGCCTTCTTGCAGTAGATTGGTTTGCTTGGCCATCTCGATCGCAGCTTGGAAATTATCGTTGACATTGGGTAAATCGAGCAGGAGCATCGGTTGAACTCCCCAAACGAGCTGTAGTCGCCGCGCCACATCTACATGCGGTGTGACGGCGAGAATCGGCTTGGATGGGCGGAATTTGGACACGCTGCGGGCAGTCGCTCCGGTTTTGGTGAAGGGGATGATGGCGGCGGCTCCGAGTTGTTCGGCGATATTACCGACGGCTTCGCTGATGGCATTGGGAATCGATCGCTTGTTGTCTTCCCAGCGGCGGGAGAGTTTTTCTTTTTCAGTTTCTAAGGCGATTTTGGCCATCGTTTCGACAGCTTCGATCGGATAGATACCGACAGCGGTTTCGTTCGAGAGCATGACGGCATCAGTACCGTCCAGAATCGCATTGGCTACGTCCGAAATTTCGGCGCGAGTACCACGGGGGTTATTCACCATACTATCGAGCATTTGGGTAGCCGTAATAATCGGAATCCCCAACCGATTGGCGGTGGCGATTAATTGTTTCTGAATTCTGGGGACTTGTTCGGCGGGTAATTCTACACCCAAGTCGCCGCGTGCTACCATCACCCCATCGCAGAGGATCAGGATTTCTTCCATTTGTTCGATCGCCTCATGTTTCTCGATCTTGGCGATTACGGGGGTTTCTTTGCCAGCATTGGCAATAAGTTCTTTAATTTCGAGGATGTCGGCGGGGTTGCGGACGAAGCTGAGAGCAACCCAATCGACACCCTGATCCAATCCAAACATCAAGTCTTGACGGTCTTTGTCGGTGAGCGCCTTGATCGAGAGATAGACCCCAGGGAAATTTACCCCTTTGCTATTGGACAATGGCCCGCCCACGACTACTTTGCAGTGCAATTCATGAGTAGTGGTATCGACTGCGGTGACTACCATCTCGACCTTACCGTCATCAAGCAGGATCGTCGAACCGACAGGGACTTCTTCAGCAAGCGTATCGTAGGTAACAGAACTAATCGTCTGGGTACCTGGGATAATCTTGCTCGTCAGTGTGAACGGATCGCCGTTTTTGACGACGATCGAGCCATCGGCAAATTTCCCTAGGCGAATTTTTGGCCCTTGTAAATCTTGGAGGATTCCAACAGGCTGATTGAGTTCAAACGAGATTTGCCGAATCAGCCGAATATTTGCCAAATGGTCGTCGTGAGTCCCATGTGAAAAATTGAGGCGGAGAGTTGTCGCTCCAGCTTGAATTAGTTTTTTTAGGACTTCAGGACTACTAGTTGCAGGGCCGATGGTAGCAACGATCTTAGTTCGGCGGAGGGAATCTCGCAATTGCATGAAGTTACAGTCAAAGGAGCAAAGAGTTTATAGAGGGTGGTAATCTTGGCTTAGCTGATGCTTTGCTCTCAAGGCACACCATTTAGCGATCGAGTTTGACCTGCGTTATCGATCGGGCGGATGCATCGCGATCGGTCACAGATAACACAGGATGGTACCACAGAACCGTTGCCAGTTATCGGCAATCTGAGAATTAGTTTGGGGCCGATGGCGGCTGGCGATCGTTCGAGCACAAATTGTTACTAAATTACAGAGATAATCTGAGACAATATGTCAGTTCATCGTCGATCTTGGGGATTAATAGTTTTACAGGAGAAAATAGCCCGATCTCCAATGTCTAAATCCATTTTCTCAACACCGATTCGGTGCTTAGTAATCTCAACCGATGATATGCCCTCAGACTGCTGACGCAATACCGATAGTCGATCGCACCCCTCAACAACACCAAAAGTCGTTCAGTCGTTCGCCGATAACTGAGATCGAATCACACATGACAATCGGACACCCACCGCATCATCCGCCCCTAGTCCTCATCGTTGACGATGATGATTTGGTCAGATCGTTACTGCACGAGAAAATGAGGATCGATGGCTACCAAGTCGCCACAGCTTGTAATGGTGAAGAAGCACTGATTACCTATCGAGAAGTGCAGCCAGATATCGTGTTGATGGATGGGGTGATGCCAGGGATGGATGGGTTTGAATGCTGCGAACGCTTGCAACAGCTACCTGGTGGCGATCTGACCCCAGTATTGATGATCACTGGATTGGATGATAGCGGTTCGCTCGATCGAGCTTATGAGGTAGGTGCTGCCGATTATATTACCAAACCGATTCACTGGGCAGTGTTGCGCCAACGCGTCAAGCGCATCCTCAACCAATCGCAATTATATCGGGAGCTAGAAGCCTCAAACTTAGCTCTACGTCAGACAGCAGAGCAACTTCAGAGCCAGAATCATCTGCTCGAACAGTCCAAAAAAGTCGCAGAATCAGCGAATAAAGCTAAAAGCGCGTTTTTGGCAGCTATGAGTCACGAAATTCGCACACCCATGAATGGGGTGATCGGCATGACGGGGTTGCTATTAGATACCGAACTAACGCCCCAACAGCATGAATTTGTCAGTACGATCCGGCATAGTGGCGATGCGCTACTAACCCTCATCAATGATATTCTGGACTTTTCCAAAATCGAATCGGGCAAGCTCGAACTAGATTATCAACCATTTGACATCCGCGACTGTATCGAAGAAACGCTCGATCTGTTGGCTCCTAAAGCAGCTGAAAAAAATCTCGAACTTGCTTATTTAATCTATAAGAATACTCCGAGTTGGATCGTTGGTGATGTCACTAGAATCAGACAAATTTTGGTTAATTTAGTTGGTAATGGCCTAAAATTTACCAATTCCGGTGAAGTGGTCGTCGGCGTAACCGCGAGAAAAATTACCCCGATCGATGAAGACCCAATCGTCAGTGCCGACTGCCCGACTTATGAGGTCAGATTCGTTGTTAAAGATACTGGCATCGGTATTCCGCAAGATAAGATCGATCGACTATTTAAAGCTTTCAGTCAAGTCGATTCTTCGACTACCCGTAATTATGGAGGGACGGGTTTAGGACTGATCATCAGTCGGCGACTGACCGAATTAATGGGTGGACGGATGTGGGTAGAGAGTAATGGCGAGAGTGGATCGAGCTTCTTTTTTACGATTATGGCCAAAGCTGCGCCAAGATTGCATCACGATCGTCAGCAGGAGCAACAAAAGACTGAAAAACTTCAAGGCAAGCGCTTATTAATTGTCGAAGATAACTCCACCCATCGTAAAATTTTGGCGCTTCAAGCTCAGTCTTGGGGAATGTTATCGCATCCTACAGAATCCGGAGCCGAGGCTCTCAAATTACTAAATCTACGCGGTCATTTCGATCTGGCAATTTTGGATATGCAAATGCCTGGAATGGACGGTCTCAGACTCGCTCAAGAAATTCGGAAAATTCCCGAATATAAAAAGTTACCGTTGGTAATGCTCAGCTCGTTGAGTATCAGCCGGATGGAAATTGAGGCGGCACAAGTTGATTTTGCGGCAATTTTAAATAAACCGATCAAACAATTTCAACTCCAAGATGTCCTCTCACATATTTTAGGCGATCGAGCCGATCTCGAGATGGTTACACCCAGACTAAAACCATCTAACTACGATCTTTATCAACCGACATTTCCGTTACGCATTCTCTTGGCTGAAGATAATCTGGTCAACCAAAAAGTTGCCATCCACATCTTAAAGCGCATCGGTTACCAAGCTGATATTGCCATCAATGGCTTGGAAGTGCTCGAACTGCTCAAGCATAATACTTATGATGTGATCCTGATGGATTTACAGATGCCCAAAATGGACGGTTTAGAAGCAACGCGGCGAATTTTTGCCGAATTCCCCGAACATCGCTGTCCGACAATTATTGCGATGACTGCCAATGCTCTAGAATGCGACAAGCAAGACTGTCTCGCTGCGGGGATGTATGACTACGTAACTAAACCCGTGAAGGTCGAACAGTTAGCGCTCGCACTGAGCCAGTGTCAGCCGTTATTATTGGTGTGATCGCCCCAACCTTTGTGGGTTTCGATCGCTGCCATAATTAAAATTAGACTTACAACCGATCGATTTATGTCTTTTTGTTATGACTATACGGTACAGTTTCGGGATACCGACGCGGCAGGAGTCGTGTATTTTGCCAGTATATTATCGATTTGCCATATAGCTTATGAAGCATCTTTAGTTGAGTCAGGAATCGAGCTAAGATCGTTTGTGAGCAATTCTGAATTTGCTGTACCGATCGCTCATGTATCTGCTGATTTTTTTAGACCATTATATTGTGGCGATCGAATTAATATCGAACTCACATCTACTTGCGTCGATGAGTATAAATTTGAGATCGCCTATCGAGTTTTCATGAGCGAACGAGTTGCTGCTACAGTCACGACCAGACATGTGGCGATCGAGCCTCAACTCAGAAAGCGGCGGGAGTTGCCAGAATCGATCGTTCATTGGCTTGCCCAGTGGAACTAATAGTTACTTAAATTCGCTCGAGCAGATATCTCTCGTGCTAGTAATTCTACTGCATCGATCGAGATTTTACCGAGTGAGTTACGGGGAATTTGGGATACTTTCAGCCAGTGTTTGGGGATCTTATATTTACTCAGCTTACCGGAGATCGCATTGACTAGTCGCTCTTGTGAAACTGGAAAGTCACCCTCTACATATACAGCAGCAACTACCTGTCCCCAATAAGGATCGGGTAAACCGACTACCCATGTATCTATGACTAATCCGGTTGCCATAATTGCGTTGACAACCTCGATCGGAAACACATTTTCACCGCCTGTGATAATTTTGCCACTATTGCGCCCGACGATCGTTAAATATCCGCGATCGTCGATTATTCCCAGATCGTCAGGGTCGAAATATTGGGTTGGATCTAGATCTGGAAAATATCCCAGCATTAGCGATTTAGCCTTAATTTGAATCGTGCCTACACCATCATCTCCAGGAGATCGCGTGCTAATTTTCGCATGAGATAAAACTCTGCCACAACTATTATTACCATCTAAAAATTCTGTTGGTTTGAGGCTGGTAATTTGTGATGCTGTTTCTGTCATCCCATAGGTTAAAGCTAGGGGAAGTCTAGAATTTCTCGATCGACTTAATAAGTCTAGACTGGGTGGTGCGCCGCCGAGTAAGATCGTTTTAAATCCAGTTAGCCAAATTGAATCTAATTCTAATAATTTATGTAATTGAGTGGGTACGAGCGAGATAAAATAACGATCGCGATCGATTTGATGGAGAAGTTTCGAAGTGATATAAAGCTGATGATAGTCGATAATTAATATCTTGCCATCAGTCAATAGCGATCTCATGAGTTGCATCAAACCACTGACATGATGCAGCGGTAAAACGCAGACGCAGTTAATTTTAGCTACTGCATAAAACTCTTGAAATCCCCAGACAGAAGCACTCAAAGTTCTCCAGGTATGAGTGGCAAATTTGACTGCTCCCGACGAGCCACCAGTCGGAATCATGATGCAATGACGATGGCAATCTCGATCGACTTTGGCGGTTAAATTATTAACTCGTTCCCACTCTACCTTTCCCCAGTGAGGATCGCAGAGAAAAAGTGGAATACCCAGGCGTAATCCAGCTATGAATTCAGCGATAAACTCGATCGGATCGCAGGTGGAGATCGCGATAAAACTGGGTGAAGATTGGGTGAATTCGGCTAATTTTCGCTCGGTAAGATCGATCGCAATTTTACCATTAACAGCTACCAACCATCCAGCCTGTAATCGTTGGCAAAATAATTGATAAATCTGTTCAGCCAAAACTTCGCGCGCTAACGGATTGTCGATCGGGCGATCTTGTTGCAAGCTAAATCTGACTCCCAGATATTTTGATAAAAAATTACCCCCAACTACTTACTTACACGATTGTAGAAGAGGGAATAGGAGATATAAAGTTGAGTAAACGAGATATAGAGGTGCATCAAAAAGCACATAGAACAGTGGGCAACTGACTAATCAGCGTCTTTACTGACTACTTGGGGTAAACCCATGCTGTAATTTAACACCCTACTGTCGAGATTATAGCCGATCTCGCCTTTTTGGAGAAGCGATCGCACGAAATGTTCGAGATCCGAGCCGATCCGTCGCAGATTATATTCTGTCAAATCAGCTCCGCTGTAAGATTCTACCAAATCGTCGAATTGCCCATATACTTTCCGCAGCGCGTCTTCGCTCCAGACTAATTCGTTATCTGGATCTACATCCAAAGTTAATGCTTGTTCGCTGGGAATTAGTTCGTTATTTGTGACTTCGGCAGTATAAATATGAATGTGACGGGTAGTAGATTTTAGTAACATGCGGGAGAATTATGAATTACTTGTACTGAGCGTAGTCGAAGGATGAATTATGAATTCCGATGTCAGCAGTCGGTAGCAATGGGTGCAATTAATTAAACTATTTTAACGTGAGTTATTACAATGATGTGGAGCTGCGTCAATGATAAGACACACAATGCCTGCTGAAGCTTTGATTGGCAACGAACCGGAGCGAGAATTTAGTTTTTGTTACCGAGCGAGCCACTATAACCAGTCGTCAACCAGATTAGCGATCTCACCCCATCTCTAACGGTTTTTTGCAGTGGTTCTACGGATCTGGTAGTAGTAATCGTCAGGGGTTTGACTTTGATCCCTCTACTCCCAAAAACGATCTCGCCAATCGTTCTGGCTCGCCGGATGTGATCGTCAGAGGTGACTAGATAGACACTAGTAATCCCTCTAGCTTCAAATCGATCGACCATAGTTGTAAAATTGGTGACCGTATCGCTGGCTTGATAATCTAGATGTAAGTTGTTTGGGTCGATCCCAAGTTTGTGAAAAACTCGTCTGGTATAATTTGGTGGCGAGCCACTAGAAATCCAGACGGGGAGATTGGGGTGTGCGACGGCAAATTTGGCAGCAAATATTTCACGCTCTTCTTCACCACCCAAGACAAAAATTACCTGGGGTTGCAGCCAGGTATTCTCGACTTCGCGGTAGCCCATCCAGGCAATCGGTGCGAGCGGTAGGGACATTGGTAAGAGTAACTTTAACAACCGCCACCGATGACGGCGAGCGCGTTTTTTGGAGGTAGAAGCTGAATGCGATCGGAGAAAGGAGCGGGGATGCGCCATGCTACAAGGAGCTTGGGGGTAAAGTAGAAGCTAAGTAGCTCCTGGTAAATGATAGCCCAAAGTTACCTCGATCGTTCGATTCAAAAGAACTAATGGGACTGGCGGGAATCGAACCCACGGCCTATCGCTTAGGAGGCGATCGCTCTATCCTACTGAGCTACAGCCCCAAACCGCAGTTTATTTTAGCAGATTAGTGACGATCGATCGGGATACATTACTTAATCGAGCGCCACTAGGCAAACTAGTTAAAACATCTTACTGATAATATTCCCAATATCTTCCATCACATTACCATCACCATCGGCATCGATCGCCTTCGCAGCCATGCCTAGCAGGTCGTTGTCGCCGTTATTAGCGCCCAACATTTGGGAGATGCCATTAGAGTCTAAACCGCCTTGTTCCTGACTGGTTTTACCGATCGCACCCATCACCAATGGCGTGAGGATACCGAGTAGTTGCGCTGCTGCGCCGCTATCGAGTCCAGTATTTTGGGAGATCGCATTTGCCATGGCATTATGCGTACTACCACCTAAAACTTGCCCGAGCAATGCACTCCCGATGCCGCCAGCACCGGCATTGCAGACAAAATTCATGACATTGTTCAAAATCGAGCCATCGTTTGCTTGCGCGACTTGCTGGATTTGGTCTGCACCTTCTGGAGTGGTGGCATGGTTGCCCATCGCCCCTACTAGTAGGGGTAAAGCCATACTTACCGCCGACTGAGTAGTATTTTGGTCGGCACCGATTTGTTGGCTGATTTGTTGCATGACTGGGCCGCCGAGTTGACTGGCGAGCATGCCGATTAATGGATTCATAACAATTTTTACTCCAGATGCGCGAGATAATTACCGATCGAGATTGAATTCACAGGCTGGCGTGTCAAACACTACAGTTTATACAATTCTTTCGCCAATCTGTAAAGATTGCGCTACATTTATTTAACTCTTCCAAATAATTATCGGATTTAGTTGAATAATTTAGTAAAGATCGTCTTCTGGCTCGACTGGCTGTGAAAAAAATTTGGATTTATCCCATTGCTGCAAGTTTATTATCGGTATCCACAGCTTGCAAGCTACCATCTCTCGATAACTTCCCCAAACCGCAACAATCTCAGCCAACCGCATCCGCACCAGTGTCCAAGCCCAAAAAAACCGTGAAAGCTACCCCCTCACCTGGGTTTTCACAGATCGAACGAGACATTATTACCGAAATGAATCTCGCCAGATCCAATCCCCCCGCTTATCGTCAGGTAATGTTGGCATGGCGCGGTAAATTTGAAGGTAAAAGAGTGCGCTTGAGCGATCGATTATACCTCCAGACTCAAGAAGGTACTCCCGCGATCGATGAAGCGATAAAGTTCTTACAAAAAACGCGACCTGTCGGCAAGCTAACCTACTCCAAAGGCTTGAGTCTAGCCGCGCGCGACCACGTTCGCGACCAAGGCTCTAGAGGCGCGACGGGGCATAATAGCAGCAATGGCAATACGCCATTCCAACGGATGGAACGCTATGGAAAGTGGCAACAGATCGCTGGTGAAAATATTGCTTATGGCCCGAACACGGCCCGAGCAGTCGTGCGCGATCTGATTATCGATGATGGTGTCGCCGATCGCGGCCATCGCACGAATATGTTTCAACCGCAATTTCGCGTGACGGGTGTTTCCTGTGGTTATCACCGACAGTATCGGGTGATGTGCGATATTAAGTATGCTGGCGGATTTCGCGATCGTCGCTAGTTACTAATTCAGCGTGAGTTAGGGTGAAGAGATCTTTACTGCAAAAATTACTGGTGTGGTAGAACCCGGATCTGGGGGAGGCCTCCCCCAGACCCCCCGTTGAGGAGCGGGGTGCCGCCCCTCAAACTCCCCTGCACAAGGGTTGGTTTATGGGTAGCGTAGCGCGCTTCGCATTAGCTTCGCACTGTGGGTCGATCTGTGGGTTGGGGTTGATTGGTCGGGGACGGTTCCGAAACGAGGCCAGGAGTTATTAATCGGAAATCGACGTTGCTGAATTGAGGTATGATTCGCCCTCACTCCGCCCTCGCCTCCGGCTCTGGCTCCCCTCTCCCAAGCTTGGGAGAGGGGCTGGGGGTGAGGGCAAAATCTACGCTTCATACCTGAATTCAGCAACGCCGGGAAATCCTTACCCCGAACTAACGTTAAAACCAGCCACTAGCCACTAGTCACTGGCCACTAAATCACGAGTAACTTTGTGTTGATGCAAGATATGAGAATGCTTATTTCTGCTTGACTTCAGACTCAACTGCGCGAATCATTTCCATTGCACTCTGATATTTAGCCAAATCGCCACTCGCCTTAAATAAACCTGCCGCGCGATTGAGATCGGCGATGGCTTTGGCACGATGACCCGCACGTTCGTGGGCGATGCCGCGATTGAGATAAGCTAGGGCATAATTGGGTTTGAGTGCGATCGCCCGATCGAAATCGACCAGCGCAGCAGCACTATTGCCCAGATCGTCGAGATTGTTACCTCGATTCATATAGGCAGCGGCATATTGAGGATCGATCGCAATGGCAGCGGTATAATCGGCGATCGCTGCTGTAGTTTTACCAGTTTTCGCTAGAGTAGTGCCGCGATTGTAATAAGCATGGGCGGATTTGGGATCGAGCGTAATTGCTTTGCTAAAATCGGCCACTGCACCAGGCAGATCGCGAATGGCATCTTTCGTATTGCCTCGTTCGATGTAAGCTTGAATGTATTGGGGGTCGAGTTCGATCGCCCGATCGAAGCTGACGATCGCTTGTGTCAAATTTCCGGCTGCGACCGAACTCAATCCTTGCTGGTATTGACTTAGCGCGTTAACGGCCTTAATTTTTCCGGTACCGATCGGCTCATTGGTTATCAGCGTTACTGCCTGAGTTGGCTGCGACTGGAAGCAGATCGCAGCGATCGATCCCACCACGATCGAGCGCATTGTTATATTTAGATGTTGCCGCATACCACTCATCCCTACCCATCTGGTTAATCGTCCTCATCTTTAGAATGCCTTCTCAATCGCCTAAAGGTATCGGTACAAAAGCATAAAAATTGTAAAGATAATAGTTTCTATTTGCGATTAATGACCGATCTCTGGCTCCAGCTCAAGTTTACAGCCGCCGCAGCACTCTAGCGGGGATCGCGATCTTTGCCTATTGAGGTCGCGATCGATGATAATTAAGTATTGTTAACCACATTTCATGTAAAGCCCGGTGAATAACCAGAGTACTGTCTCCGATACCAAGCGCAATTTCTACTCTCAACATACTCGCCCGATCAATTCGATTTATCGGCGGGTGGTAGAAGAATTAATGGTAGAAATGCACTTACTTTCTACCAATGTTGATTTTGCCTACAATCCGATTTATGCGCTGGGTGTAGTCAGCAGCTTCGATCGGTTTATGGCAAGTTATCGTCCCGAAGGCGATAAGCAATCGATCTTTGTCGCACTCACGCAATCGATGGGTGGCGATGCTCAGAAATACCGTGATGATGCCGCTGCCGTCCAAGAGTTTGCTCGGAGTATGCAGGAGCAGGATATCGTGCAGTGGCTGAGCGAGCCGACTAGCGATGGCATGGGAGCGCAAATCGCCGATCTCCTCAAAACGATCGCCAGCAATCCTAAATTTAAATACAGTCGCCTCTTCGGGATCGGGATATTTACTATTCTCGAACAAGCTGCTCCAGATTTACTCAAAGATGAGAAAAAACGGGAAGCGGCGATTTTACAAATCGGGACAGCACTGAACTTGCCTACGGATAAGGTGCAAAAGGATCTCGATACCTATCGGAGCAACTTGGATAAACTCGTCCAAATGGAAGCAGTCATGGCCGATCTAGCAGAAGCAGAGCGCAAAAAACGCGAGCAACGCGCACAAGAGAAAGTCACTGCTGCCGCAAACGCTGCACCCACAGCTACTTCTACTGAAGTCTAATGCAGACTGGATTCGCCCGTGGCTCGATCGCGGGCTATAGGGCTAGCCCAAACAAAATGTCTTTGAGTGGACTCAGGAGTTCATTCGATCGGGCGAAGTTGGCTTAGTTCTAAGTGTCTCCATCCACGGTAAAAATAGCTCCTGCAACTCGGTGCGACTGACAATTAAACTCGGTAGCGCATAATTTTCATAATCTCGACCTGCGATCGCTGGAAAAGTCGGTTCGTCGCGTAACGATACCCACACCCCTCCAGCCGCATGGAGGATCGCCCAGACTGCGGCCACATCCCAGATTTTAGGAGTAGCTTCGACTCCGCCCAAGCTCGCGCCAGCTGCCACTGCCAAGAAATTGTAGGTAGCCACCCCGAGCATCCGAATCTTACACGGAAATCCCGGTTTCCAGACCTGAATGCTGCGCGCGCACAAACTAAAGAACTGATTGCTCCCTGGCTCGTCCTGACTGACATGAATCGATCGATCGTTCAAATACGCTCCCGTCGGTAGATCTAAGCCAGAATTTCCCGCCCAATAGCCGTGAAAAGCCTGGTTTATCGGTGGGAAATATACATAGCCAAATACAGGCTCACCATAGTAGAGTAACCCGATCGAAATTCCCCACAATGGAATCCCCCGCGTAAAATTTGTCGTGCCATCGAGCGGATCGATAATCCATGTCCATTGGGCATCGGTGAAGCGGTGTTCGGCTTCCTCGCTAAGGATCGCATGTTCGGGAAAAGCAGCGGCAATACTCGATCGAATTTCGGCATCCGCCCAGCGATCCGACTCGGTTACTAGACTACCATCGGCTTTTTCCAATCCCTGAACGCGGCCAAAGTCTAACAGTAATCGGGCACCTACTCGCTGAGCAGTAGTGCTGGCAACTTCTAAGATCCGATCGGCAAATTCCATAAGCTTGGCGATTGATAATGTGGATGGGCAAACTCACAATGCATGTAATACGTAATTTTTAATATAGCCGATCGGCTGAACTTATCTAAGATCGGCAGTAAGTTTGAAATATAAGTTACATACTTAGCTGAAATCACGTAAGTATACGCGTAGCTAGCTCAGCCATGTAGCTTGAACTGCTATACACTTGTTGTCAAAACACAAGCACAGACGTAAGATACAAGTGGCTACAAAACAGCAAACAGCTCGGTACGAACATTTTTAATAGTTCGCACGCTCAAGTAAACACTTTGGAAATAGCACAGTAATAAATAGAATCCAGATTGAAGTGACTTTCTTTGTAATACGATGCTTCGGCATTCGATAGTCTCGGAAGATCGATTGGGCGCAGCCAACCATATTTAGCTTCGTACCATTTCAATGGAATTATTTAACACTGTACTCGTTACAGGGTGTGGTTTTTTGTAGCTAAATTGTTAAAAGGAAACCCGCTAACTCGATGGTTGATTGTGACAGCAACCAGTTCGGCTGACTCAGATCCGATTGTCGATCGAGTTAGTGCTCTACTGCTATCGCAAATAGATAGTCGCTAGTTAACGAGCTAAAAAGTAAAAACACCAGATCATTATACACTAATCGATCCCAATTAGAAATAAAACAATCATGAAATTATCTAGTAAAATCGCACTCGCGCTCTTAACTGGTGGTACTGCAGCTACTGTCGGATATCCGATGGTTGCTTCGGCTCTCCCAGCAACTGGCTCTACTGCTGCTGCCGTATCGATCAAATTCCAAGATACTGGTGCTACCGTCGGTAACGCTACCCTCAATCCTGGTGGTACTACCAATGCAAATGGTAACAACGGCGTAAAAGAACTCTCTGCCGCTGTCGCTACGGGCGAATCTAATGCTAAGGCTAGCTCTAGCAGTGGTAGCAGCACCTCCGTCATCGTAGGCACTGCATTAGTAGGCACTAATACAGTAGGTACTAGTGCTACGGCTGAAGGGATCAGTGCGCCAGTAACATTCAAATACACCAATACCAGCGATGTATCGAATGTCCGCAACTTCTCTGAGGAGCGGAACAATAACCAAGACACCTTAGCGACTTCTAAAGATACGTTAGCTAGCGTCAAAAACACTTCGTTTGACTCGGATGTACGTTCTGACAAGAAAACAGGCGACCTAGCAACAGTTAATAACAGCACCACTAAAGGCACGACTTTTGAAGATGGCAAAGCAACCAACAATCCTGGGTCTCTAGTTACAACAGACAAAACTGGTACTACTAGTACTGGTACTGGTGCTGCTACTGGTTCTGGTGCGAGTGGAAGTGCTACTACCACTAAAGATGGTAGCCTCGCTGCTACTGGTGCTTCGACTACAAAAGATTCGATCGCAACCAATGTAAATAATGCAACCGCGCTAACGAATAACTCCACTAGCGAGAAAACCTCAAATCAGCAGGTGGTTAGCAATATCAACAACTCTAATTCTAAATCTTCTACAACAGATAATACAGCTACTAACACTCGGACTGATAAGACTTCATCTGATGTAGCTTCTAACGTTCAGAAGAGCGGTAGTAACGACAATCTCACTACTGGGAAAGATACCAATAACACAACTAAGTCGGTTGTTAATAGTAAAGTCATCGACAACACTGATAACAAAACTAAAACCGGTGTCGTCTACGATTACCAAGGTTCCTCGGCTGGTTTGAGCTACATCCCCATCCTCAAATAGTAACTAACGACAGGTCGATCGATTCACTTCCTAGAGATTGGGTAGATCGACCTCATCTTGATTTAATTAAAAACTTATCCATCTCTAGATTTGGTGCGATGTAGCTCATGCTGACCGAACCTGCTAGGATGGATATTTTTGTCACGGATCGATCGGCGAAGCTGGCACGTCGTCTAGCGACGAGCGCCTGAGAAAAATTTTAATAATTATGTTTTCACAGTTATTAGCTTACGTTCAAACACTCTCTAAAGTAATCTATTATCTCATCGCGATCGTCAGTTGGTATGTAGCGATCGCAACTCCTGATGCTAGCGCGACGACACCAGCCGAGCCAGATCCAGATCGGTTCGACAGCGATAATCTGTCCTCAAGTCAAATATTCGAGCGAGCCAAAGCTGCGGCACGGGTTGCTACTACCGCAGTCAGCGAACCCGCCGCAACACCAACCGTACAGCAACCGCCTGCCGATCGACAAGCGATTGGCGCAACCACTAACGAACGCCGCGACGACGAGCCAAAGCGCGATCGAGTACCAGTAAAAACTCCGGCAGCTAATGTGACAGTGCCACCACTAACTGGACAAATCGCCCAAGCGACGACAACACCCGTTACACTTCCATTCTCCCTGCCGATCCCAATTTCGCTGCCCATTTCACTGCCCCTCACTCCAAACCCAACATTTTCCACCCAAAGTATCAATACACCGATTAACTCGATTCTCACCCCCGAGTTAATCCTCCCGCCAAATAATACACCAGCCGTTATCTCGCCCAACGCGCCAGTCGCACCCAAACCAAACACGGTACGCGATCCGCGCTTTATTCTCCCACCGCGCTTACTCGATCCCAATACCGTCGATCCGTTTTCCAATCAATTTATCCTCAATGGCGATAAAGTCTCACAAGCCACTGGTACGGTGGTTAAGACTGGATTTGAATCGGGAAACTTTCGGAGTAGCGACCTCAACTTTGATATCTATAAGGTCATTGGGGTCGAAAATATCCAAAGCGTTACCAGCGATAGCGTCGTTCGGGTAAGTAGTAAAATCGAGTCTGTCGGCGTGCGGAGTGTAGATCGCGATCGCAATATCATCGCGACTGTATCTAAACCCCAAACATTACTGGGAGTGCGCGAGCAAATCAGTCTCGATGCCGACTGCTTGGATGGTTCGGGGCGCATTTGTACGTTTCTGCCAGGGATTACGATCGACCAGTCCAATCTCAATCGGCAATTACAGCCGACAGGGGTAAATTTTACCTCAACATTTGGCGAAGTACTTACGCCGGCATCGGTAGCCGCAATTCGGGAGCCAGGATTTCAAGGTGGTGCAAATGGACAGCTAGCGGGGATCGACCTCAATATCCCCGCCATCGGATTGGTTCAAACCCCCTGGTCGTCAAATCCCACGCTCACGGGCAGTCGGCGCGAAGATATCAGTTCGGCGGTGGCGGTGAACTACACCCGGATGAATCAAAATTTTGCCACCAATGGTACCGAATCGGTAATCGGCCGGACGATTCGATCGGCAAGTTACATTAATATCGATCGCAACCAAGAAATTAACGCCGGAATTCAAGCCCTCGGTCAAGTTTTACCCGAATTTCAGCCCAGCATCGCCCCAGGTAAGCCAGGAGCGCGGATCGTCGTCAATCCCAACCTCTATCGCGCAGTCAATGCACTCAGAATTCCGGATAACAGCCAGACAGTCTATCAATCGGGGATCGGTTATGCGGCAAGTCAGGGCAAAGACCCCAAAATTCCGCCTGGAGCCAGTCATAACGCATTATGGCTCGGTCTATCTCCAGTAGTCGATCGGGAACTCGTCCGCGATTATTACTATAATACTCGCCGCGACCCGCAGATCGTCAATAGCGGTGGCGGGGAGGGCGGTAGCGTTCCGGTAGCGGTAAATCTCAATAACTTCGGGTTTAATTCGGGCAGCTTGCAAAATGCCTACGGTCAAGGCTATGTCACCGTCTACAATCGGGATGTCGATCGGGTCGATGTCGAGACGCTGCGCCAGCGCACCGATTACTACCCCCATCTGAGTTTTACTGGGGTAAGTATGGGCGAAAATAACCTGTGGCGCTATTATACCGGCGCGATCGTCAGCCTCAACGCACCCTCCAAAGTCAACCAAAATATCAAAGCCTATGTCGGTACCGATTTTTCGGTCGTCAATCCGCGTGGGTTTAGTTTCGGTGTAGGTGGGGTCGGCTATCTCAATCCCGATCCGGAATATGCGACTCAACTCTATGCTAATGCCAATCAATCGATCGGGTTGGGCGCAAATCCCCGCAATAATCTGACGCTGGGCGTAAATGCCAATTATATCCCCGACGGCGTTATCAAGATCCAGTCGCTCCCCGTACGCTCGGCTCAAAGTTTTGTCAGTGCGGGGATGAGCGTCAATCTGGGCGATGTTTCGATCGGCGGGACGCAATTTTTTGGTGGTGCGCTACCAGATGCGGTAGATACCAAAACACTAGTTACGCTCGGCTGGAAAGTAACCGATCGATTGAATGTCGGCGCATTTTATACCCTCGCCGATCGAAATATTTCCACCAATCCCTATGGGGCTAATCTTAGCCTCGCACTCGATCCTAGCGCCAATTCTATGTTGTATCTAGGCTGGAATGCTGCGGAGATCGATTTTCGCCGCACCCTCGGCCCTAATTCTAATATTTACCGCGATAATACTTTTACGTTATCGGTACGTTATGGATTTTAATAGCTAACCCAAATTGCGATTTAGCTCGATCGATAAGCTGCGACAAATCCGAAACACCTCAGCACTGACAATCGAACATTCCTTAAATCGGACATTTTTCAATAAGGTTTGACGAGCGATAATGTCAATAATTTCAATGTATTGGGTAGTGACATCGGATTAACAGCAATGCCCTAACTCTGTTGAATGCTCGGAGCAACAGCTAAGTCATTTGCGCCTGCTTGCATTGCCGCAATCTCGGCTAGAGTCCAGGCATGAGTAGATCGACATTGATGCGCTACCAATAGTCCCCACAACCCCCGCTGATTTAGCACTGGAACGACAAGATTGGCTCGGACGTGAAGTTCGCGCAGAAAGTCTCGATGACAGTCTGCAATCGGTTCAACTTCAATATCGGCGATCGCCCGAGTGCGTCCGGCTTCATAGAGTGCGGCATAATCGCCATTAAAACATTCATCGGGGCCGCTCGAACCCATAATCGAGAACTTTTCATCGCTCAATGATTCAAACGTAACTCGTCCCGACCATTTATAATAAAAATAGTACAATACGATTCGATCGGCATTAAGTTTATCCCGCAATCGATCGGTAGTTGTTTGGATTAAAGTATCTCTAGCTAAATCTTTTCGCAAGCGATCGAAGATTCTTTCTAAGGCTATATCGGACATAATCTATTTGTTATTTGTGGTATGTAGCTTAGTTAAATAACTAAAGATCTTTGCAGCATTCGTCCATTTAGATATTATCGAAGATTTGATGCGCCATTGCTAGTTTAGAACAATGCAAAATATCGATCCGCTCGCCATTACGTTTGAGTAATACCGCTTGATTACGATCGCTACCAAAGCCGCGATCTGGTAAGTCTACGGGATTAGTCACGATCGCATCTAATTGTTTGCGGTGTAACTTTTCTAGTGCCGGAGTAATAATATCTCCAGTCTGAGCCGCAAATCCAATTAACTTTTGATGGGGCTGCTTGCGTTTACTCAAATCGGCAATAATATCGGGAACTGCAACTAATTTGAGTTCGGTTGGGAGCAACTTTTTTGGTAACTTTTCACTACTATAACTAGCTGGCTTCACATCAGCAACCGCCGCACACATTATTACTATATCCGATTCTGTAAAGCGAGCTAGCATTCGATCGTGCATCTGTTCGCTAGTAACCACAGCCAAAGCTTCGATCGGGCCATCGATCGGCAGATCTGGCAGCGTACTATGTACTAAGGTAACGATCGCGCCACGATGCGCCGCCGCGCGCGCGAGTGCCAATCCCATCTTCCCCGTCGCTGGATTGCCCAGAAACCGCACCGGATCGAAAAATTCGCGAGTACCGCCCGCACTAATTAAGATCCGCTTACCCATTAGATCGCGATGACCGCGAGTATGGAGCAGCGAAGTAATATAGGGTAAAATCTCGCTAGGCTCGGACATTCGCCCCATCCCAACTCGATCGCAAGCTAACAATCCCGGATCGGGGCCAGCCGAATGATAACGTGAATCTTGCCTTAACAAATCCCAATTGCGGCGCACGGCTACTTGCTCCCACATCTCAGTATTCATCGCTGGAGCGAGTAAAATCGGACAAGTAGAAGCCAATACGGTATTAGTTAAGAGATTATCTGCCAATCCATTGGCTAATTTCCCTAGTGTATTTGCAGTGAGTGGGGCAATTAAAAACAGATCCGCCCATTCACCCAACTCGATATGTAACGGACGTTGGTGGAGCGGTTGCCAAAAATCTCGATCGGTATAAGCTGGGTGACGCGATAGCGTTGCCACAGTCAGCGGCGTAATAAATTGCTGCGCGCCATCGGTGAGGATTACTTTTACCTCAATTCCCGCCTTAAATAAGCTAGAAATTACCTCACACACCTTATACGCCGCAATTCCACCACCAATTCCAACAAGAACCCGCATTAAATTAAACCAAGTTGCTATCTATAATCCTAGCGGTTAGAAACCGCTGCTCGGAGTGCAAAGTCCGCCTGCGCGGACTAAATATTTCAGTCCGCGCAGGCGGACTTTGCAACGCTAGCCACGATTTCAATCGTTGGCAGTGTAGTAGTGGACACTGTTCACCAACTAGGTTCCAGGCATTATCATCTATCTAAACGATCGAAATAATACTCAGGTAAAGTGCGCTCTTAAGTAGAATTCTATAAATATATCCATACCCTAGGACTGAAGTAATAAGTTATGGATGGTGGGCACTGCCCACCCTACTCTCTGGTCATTAACCCCTAACTTACGCTTCATCATAAGCTTCCAGATCGAGCAAATGAATGTAGGGTTCGACTAAATCTGGGCGTTGAAAAGCGATCGCGCGCAAGAAATGCCAATCTTGTAAACCATCAAATGGGTTGCCATAATCGTCACTCTCCAACCGTAGTGCGAGTTCTTCTACTTCTTCGCTAGTTAGGTTAGGAATACTATTCCGTTTAGACATCTCGATTGTGGTCATAGATCGAATCTCCTGAACGAGTTTAGTCGAATGTAGCAGCTATATTTAAATCTTAGCCTTATTAACCATTATTCCCCACTAATGACTGTTGGATTCACAAAAATACTCATTATTTAAGCTTTACTCGTAACAAACTGCCTGACTACTTGCAATACCTCTGGCACGATTGAGTGTCCCATGTCAAATTCCTGATACAGCACATCAACGCCCCACTGTGTCAGGACTTCCTGACTTTTGCGCGCAGCCGCGATCTGGACGACATCATCTTGCCTGCCATGTACGATCGCGACAGGTGGCGCAGCTTGCTGGGGTTTAACCCGATCGGGATGTAAATAACCACTGAGGACGATCAGCCCTGCTACAGGCAAATCCAGCCCGATCTCCAGCGTCATCGCACCACCTTGAGAGAACCCCGCAATCCAAGTCCGATCGAGTGGGATACCTGTAGATGCTGGAAGAGACTCAATCCAGGTTGTCAAAACTTCGCGACTAGTTACTAATTGCGTGATACTGCGATCGGTCAATTGACCCGCACCTGTAAAGGAATACCACATTTTCCCATCCTCGCTATATTCATGGTCGAAGAGGCCATTAGGAAACAAGAATTGGTATTCAGGTAAATTGAAATACGGTACGAGATCGCCAAGATCTTGATTATTGGCACCCCAACCATGCAACAGCACGATCGTGCCCAGTGGTGTATTGGTGCGAGCGGGGACGAAAATAATATCGAGTTTAGGATCGCGAGCGGTTTGATTCATGGTTTCAATCGATAGTTTCGGTTAAATTTCGTGGTGGAGCAAAAAAACTCGATCGGGCTACTTTTGGCGGTTATTTATGCCCTAATTCGTACTATAGTGGAGCGTCTAGAAATATGTTACCTCTTCCCCTTGGTAAAATCATGACACTACTACGCCTCATTCACAGAGCTAGCATTCTAGCTGGGATGACTTTTGCTAGCCTTTCCGTTTACGGCAATCCAGCTCACGCAGATGATGCACTGTTTTGCGTCATTGCTAGTAATGGCAAGACTGTATGCGGTACTCTCAAAGCAATCGAACTTGCTTGTATAACTACTGATGGTAGCAATACCATCTGTGGTAAGTTCAAATCAGCCACAGATGTTCAGAGGCAAGGACAAGAGACTAGTAAGCCATCGCAGGGAGTCGCTCGTACAGTAGTAGTAGATCTGACACAACTGTTAAATGCAGCGATTCGATAAAATTCATCCATCTGTCGATCGCGATCTAGGATCTGTAGGGGTGCCCCTTGTGGGTACCCTCATCGATGTGGGGTAAGCACAAGGCATTACCCAGGTTATTAGTAGGTTTTTAGGAGGAGAGATTTGATAACTCTGTCGATCGAATCGATAAAAAAGCGAATCTCAACTATGCTTCAATCTTAAAAATTATATCCTCATAGACTTGTTCGATCGAAAATGTTAGATTGATACTGCCTAGATCGATCGTGTCTCCTGCCTGATAATTGAGGATATACCAATTTCCAGCTTCATCTTTGCGATACAGATCGATCGCGACTGAATTTGCATCCACTAGTACATAGTCTTTTAAGATCGGATTTCGCCGATACATTCTGAATTTATTGCCTCGATCGTAAGCCTCCGTAGTAGGAGATAGTACCTCAACAATTAAACATGGATAACTGATAAATTGAGTAGCAGTTCGATCGCGGAGATCGCAGGTAACACTCAGATCGGGATAAACATAATCATTCGATCCTTGAATATTGACTCTACAATCAGAATTACCTGTTTGACAGCCACTGCCTCGGAGGTGGCTTTTTAATAAAGCTCCGAAGTTCAAAGCAATACGACCATGATTTAGAGTCCCACCGGTCATCGCATAAATTTCACCATCAATATATTCATGACGGCATTGCTGTTGTTCCTCCCAAGCGAAGTATTCTTCAGGCGTGAATTTGGGGAAAGTATCTTTTGCAGCAATCATAGTTTCTAATCAATCGTTATACAACAAGATTTTATAAGTCTCTGCTGTCGGTTTGGTGGCTTGAGCTACTGCTTTATCGAGATCTTTGAGATGGTATCGATCGCTAATCAACGCATCCACATCGATCCGATGGTTGAACACCAGATCGGCTGAGAGCGCCTGAACGCGGAATGACGAACTATAACTCCCCATCAAATCGATTTCTCGGCGGTACAATACATTCGGATTGATTGGAATCTCCAGCTCATCGGGGAACTCCGCAAAAAACAGAATCTTCCCACCCTTGCGCGTACAATCCAAAGCTTGGAAAAATGCTTTATCGCTGGGTACTGCGAGGATGGCAGTATCTACGCCCAACCCGCCAGTCAGCGCGTGAATCTTGGCAGTAATCTCGGGATCGCGTGCATCGAAAGCCGCCTCTGCGCCTACGGCTAATGCCTTCTCCACCCGCGCTGGAATGAGATCGGTCGAAATCGCGCGCGCGCCAAAATGTTTGACTAACATGATAAACATCAATCCGATCGGCCCAGCACCCGTAATTAAAACCGTATCGCCAGCTTGAATATTTGCTTTTTTGACCGCCTTGAGACAGCAATTCGTCGGCTCGACAAAACTCGCTTGTTCGTCGGTAACGCGATCGGGAATCGGGATCAAGCCACCATTGCGAACGATGTGTCCTGGCACTTTGACATATTCAGCAAAACCCCCGCCACTAGGCGCAAATCCAGCGGTAGTCGTGATATTTTTATAAACTTCGCACATTGAAAAATTGTCGTGGAGGCAGTAACTACAGTGCATACAGGGAATATGGTGCATCACTACCACCCGCTGTCCGACTTGCCAATCTTGGACATCGGTACCTACTCGATCGATAATTCCCGCTGTCTCGTGTCCGAAGATCCGGGGTGGTTCGTAGAGCGGATAAAGAATTTTTTTGATGTCCGATTGGCATAGCCCAACTACTTTAACCCGCACCAATACCTCATCTGCTGCGATTTCCGGTACTGGCACATCTTCATAACTGAGCTGATTGACTCCCCGAAATACTTGCGCTTTCATTAAAAAACTCCTGATACGGTTGGGAACTGCGTCTTTTTAAAGCGCCAATGAAAAATTTATCCTGCTTGAGACTCCTAGATATTAGGAAGAGCGGATGACTATTCTCAATAGTATAGTTTCGGATGTGTATCTTGCTGTCAGCGGATGTCTGAAATTAAGTATGCAAATTACCCACTACGCGATCGCATACTGGATAGTTCTTAGTCCACGTAGGTGGACTTCGTCTAGCTAGCAGCGAATTTATTCGCCGCTTCCTTTGCCAGGTGTCGATAAATACCGATCGAATCCAAGATATTGCCAAATTGCCGGAATCGATCGCGGAGTTACCAGTTAGTTACCGCTCAAGTACTGTAAAATCTTTCCAGCGATATCAGACAAAACATGGATCCCCAATTAATTGTAAATGGCATTGCCTTGGGTAGTATTATTGCCCTCGGTGCAGTTGGCTTAACTTTGACAGTTGGCATTTTGCGACTGTCAAATTTTGCTCACGGTGACTTGATGACTTTGGGAGCATATATCGCCTGGATGCTAAATCATACCCAGATTCCCGGTTTGAATAATATTTGGGTATCGATGTTGGTGGGTATTCTCGCCACGATTGGGGTCGCGCTATTGACTGAAGCGCTGTTGTGGAAGCGAATGCGGCGCGTGCGGGCAACCTCGACGACGCTGGTGATTATTTCGATCGGGTTAGCGTTATTTTTGCGAAATGGGATCTTACTAATTTGGGGTAGTCCTTCCAAAAGATATAATCTACCCGTCAGTGAAGCGATCGATTTCTTTGGGGTCAAACTAGAGTTTTATAAATTAGTCGTCCTGGGTTTAGCCATCCTGGCGATCGCTGGCTTACACTTTTTGTTACAAAATACCAAAATCGGTAAAGCGATGCGCGCGGTCGCCGACGACGTGGATCTCGCGCGCGTAACCGGGATCGATGTCGAACGCGTTGTCTTGTGGACGTGGGTGATTGCGGCGGGTCTGACTGGATTGGGCGGTCAAATGCTAGGCTTAGTTACCGTCATTCGTCCCGATATGGGGTGGTTTTTGATTTTACCGATGTTTGCCGCAATCACCCTGGGCGGCATCGGCAATCCTTATGGTGCGATCGCGGGCGCATTTATTATCGGGATCGCCCAAGAAGTCGCCGTCCCGATCGTTGGTTCGCAATACAAACTCGCGATCGCGCTGATTCTAATGGTGTTGACCTTGCTGTTCCGTCCGCAAGGATTGTTTAAAGGAACTGGCTAAATGCGAGGGGAGCGTAGATCTATACCCACCCCGCCCTGAAGGGCACCCCTCCCAGGAGGGGATTTTACTACTCAACGTGAGTTCGGGTTAAGAATCACCTAGAGACTGGAAGTCTCGGCTAATGATGCGAAGTCCGCCTTCGCGGACTAGTTAATCAGTCCGCGAAGGCGGACTTCGCAATATGAGACACGATTTTAATCGTTGGCGGTACTGGAACGAAGCAAATATCCTCAACCCGAACTGACGTTACTCACTAGCCACTATCCCCTATTTCAGGACTTTTTCGAGGGCGACGATCAGTCGATCGACACTATCTTTGCGACTGTTATAACCCATCAACCCTACCCGCCAAACTTTACCCGCTAATTCGCCCAAACCGCCACCGATTTCGATATTATGCTCGACGAGCAACTGCCGTGCAATGGCTTTGCCATCGACACCATCAGGGATGCAGACAGTCGTGAGCGTCGGCAACCGGAATTGCTTTTCGACGTGCATTTTCAGCCCGATCGCTTCTAAGCTCGACCATAGATACTCGACATTTTCCTGATGACGTTGCCAACTCCGATCGATGCCTTCAGTTGCCACCAGTCGCAGTGCTTCCCGCAACCCATAGTAAAGATTGATTGGTGCCGTATGGTGATAGACGCGCTCCGCACCCCAATATTTACCCAACAACAGCATATCTAAATACCAATTGGGCACCTTTGTCTGACGATTCGATAATTTCTCCAGCGCACGCGGACTCATCGTAAATGGCGATGCCCCAGGCGAACAACCCAAGCCTTTCTGAGAGCAACTATAGGCAAGATCTACCCCCCACTCATCCAGGTGAATCGGCACCCCACCCAGGCTGGTTACGGTGTCTAACAGGAGTAAACAATCATACTCGCGACAGAGTTCGCCCACACCTTCGATCGGTTGTCTGCACCCAGTAGATGTCTCAGCATGAACCAATCCGAGGATTTTGGGACGGTGGGTTGCCATTGCCGTGCGGAGTTCGTCAAGTGAGAAATTTTGTCCCCACGGCTTGGAGATTGTCTGCACCGCCGCGCCATAACGTCCTGCCATATCGACCAAGCGATTGCCAAAATATCCGGCGACCCCAATTAGCATCACATCGCCAGGTTCGACGATATTCGCGATCGTGGCTTCCATCGCTGCCGAGCCAGTACCGCTGACGGCGATCGTGTGCAGGTTGTCTGTCTGCCAGACGTAACGCAATAGCGACTGAATCTCATCCATAATCTGCAAGAATGCTGGATCGAGATGTCCCAATGGCGGAGTACTCATTGCCTGAAGTACTGTGGGATGCGCGTTACATGGGCCAGGGCCAAGTAGTAATCGATCGGGTACCACAAGCGGATCTAATTTAAGGAGTTGGTTGGTTTTGACGCTGATGGTTTGAGTCATACCGAGTTCTGAAAAAATGAGGTTACTTCAATTATCGGTCGATCGTTTGCCGCAATCGTGTAACGATAAGTTACAGCTTTTTAATGATTTTAGATTCTTGCTCGATATTATACATTTTGTTTACAACAACAATGGATATGACTTCAACCTGCGAACAACAACTCCCTGGGAGAACTATAGTGGAGATGCTGCTTTTATCGCCAACTTTTCCGCTGGCTCTGCCCAAGCGGTTCCCGAACCTTTCACTATTATCGGTACGCTAGTTGGTGGTACCGCAGCATTCCGGATGAAAAGAAAGCTTAAATTGGCTGCTAAATAACTAGCAACGATCGTGCTCAAGCAATATTAGGATACTTCAAAAAGACGCATTACTTTAGTGCGTCTTTTTCGGTGTCTAGATTTCGATTCGGGTGAGATTCAACCTCAGATTGCCCGATATCCGTTCGTTTTGGACAGCGCGATCGAACTGCTGTGAGCCGAGCGATCTTCGTTACCATTTAAGTAGCAGATGATGATAAATCGAGGTAAATTGTGGCTTTACAGGTAAATGTCGGCCCCGCAGTGCTAACGATAAATCAAGGCAACACGTTTATGGTGACGCAGCTAGACGGGCAGATCGGTAGCGAGGGCGAACTCGGAGTGTTTGCCAACGATACTCGATTTGTGAGTTATTATGCCATTTTTGCTGACGGTCAACCTTGGGTACGATTGAATTCAGCAACGACTGCCTATTATGCTTCGCGGGTCTATCTCACTAATCCAGCAATTGAAACCGAACAAGGCACGATCGCGCCAGGAACGCTAGCATTGACCTTAAATCGGATCGTCAGTCATGGAATTCACGAAGATATCGACATCGTTAACCACGGTTTGACTCCAGTTAAATTTAACCTCGAAATTGCGCTACGATCGGATTTTGCCGATATTTATGAAGTCAAAGCCCATCATTTCGTGCGGCGCGGCAACATCGTCACTACGGCAAATGAAGCAGAGCAAGAATTCTCAACCTCATACAAAAATGATGATTTTCATCGCAGCTTGAGTTATCAAATTCGCAATGCATCTTCACCACCGCAGTCAGCAAACGGTCGAATTAGCTTTTTAGTGGAACTTGCAGCGGGCGCAAGCTGGCATACCTGTGGCTACTATATTCTCAAAATTGATGGCGAGGAAGATCGCGCGCCGACAACTCCATGCGATCGATTACCACCCGAACTAACAACCCTCCAGCAGCAATGGTACGACAGCACGACCCACATCGCCACTGCTCAAGAGGAGATTTACCGACTGTATCAACGATCGCTCGAAGATATGAGTGCGCTCAGATTGCACGATCGCGACCTCGGCGACAATATGTGGGTTCCGGCGGCTGGAGTACCATGGTTTGTCAGTATTTTTGGGCGGGATAGTCTGATTTCTAGCTTGCAAAATATGATTGTGCAGCCGAAGTTGGCCTTGGGTAGTTTAAAAAAACTCGGGCAACTGCAAGCTACAGAAATCGACGACTGGCGCGATGCCCAACCTGGTAAAATCCTCCACGAACTGCGGACTGGCGAACTGGCACACTTCAAGCGCATTCCGCATAGCCCTTATTATGGAACTGCCGATGCAACCCCGCTATATCCCATCGTGCTGCACGAAACCTGGAAATGGACGGGAGATCTGAAGCTATTGCAGGAATATCGGGACGTGGCACTGCGGTGTTTGGACTGGATCGATCGCTATGGCGATCTCGATGGCGATGGCTTTCAAGAATACCAATCGCGGTCTTCGCAACCTACCAAAAATCAAGGTTGGAAAGATTCGGGTGATGCGATCGTCTATCCCGATGGTAAATTGGTCGAGACACCGATCGCGTTATGCGAGTTGCAAGGCTATGTCTTCGATGCGTGGATGCGGATGGCGGAAGTATTCGAGGCACTAGGCGAACCCGATCGATCGATCGAATTACGCCGCAAAGCCAGTGAGCTACAACAACGCTTCGAGCAGTCCTTCTGGTGTGACGACCTCGAATATTATGCCTTTGCGCTCGATCGCGATAAACAGCCAGTACGATCGATCGCCTCAAATCCCGGTCACTGTCTCTGGAGCGGCATTATTAGTCCCGATCGGGCCAAGAAAGTCGTCCAGCGGCTAATGGATGCCGATATGTGGAGCGGTTGGGGCATTCGCACGCTCTCAGCCAAGCATCCCAGTTACAATCCCAACTCTTATCATTGTGGCTCGGTATGGGCGCATGATAATGGTATTATCGCCCTCGGTTGCAAACGCTACGGCTTCACTGCCGAAGCCGCCCAGATCGCTCGTGGGATTTCCGGCGCTGCCAGCCACTTTCAGCACTATCGTATGCCTGAAGCATATACAGGTATCCCCGCCGAACCAAATGCCTTTCCCGTGCAATACATCCAAGCCAACGTCCCCCAAGCTTGGGCGTTAGGATCGGTATTTCACCTACTCCAAGCGATTCTCGGCCTGCAAGCCGACGCACCAAATGGTCGGTTGTACGTCGATCCAGATCTACCAACATGGTTGCCCGATATTACCTTACAGCAACTGGCGATCGGCAATGCCAAGGTCGATCTGCGATTTTGGCGAGAAGGCGATCGCACCCAGTGGACGGCTGATGTCAAGACGGGCGAGATTGAGGTTGTACAAACAACTGGATCTGCAACTCGATCGCATTAAGTTTAGTGAGATTAATTTAACGCGATCGAGCTAATTTCAACGATGGAAAAACTTAGCGAATAAATATAAAGTATCGAGGATCGTCGCGATCGATCGGATTACTTCCAAACATTTGAGGATACGTGCGATATGTTTTCTGTTCATTTGATTGAGGTTTGGCGTGAAATGAAATCGCCTTACCTAATACATTAATCGCTTGCCATCCTTGTCGAAGGTCACTTCACCTTCATTTATTGCGTCTTTTCGATCCTCTATTTGTGAATGAGAGAGATCGTCAATCAGAGATATTTGGTGGCGAACTTGAGCCTACCTTTGGATATGATTCTTTTTTGCAAAGAGATCGAGCCGGAACTCCTCGAGGTGTTATCGCTCTAGATCCAACAGATTTAATGAAATAGTAGTTGCTGCACTCGGTGATGATTTACTTGATAGATAATCTCCAAAATCAAAAGTAGGGGCAATTCACGAATTGCCCCTACTTTTGATTTCAAGCGCGATCGAGTTAAAATTCGATATGAAAATGGAGGCGGAAATTAACCGATATTGCCGCCGTTGTGTTGCTCGTATTCTGCAAGTTCTTGTTTAAGTCGATCGATAGTTCTTTTGAAGCTATTAATCCGCCCCAAAATTAATCGCGGATGCAAATTTTGGTCTTCACGATCTATGTCAGCTAATTGTCGCTCGAATCGATCGAGTTCGACTTGAGTTATTTTATACTCTCGATCGTTTGCGATTGCTGTTTTACAGATCGTCGGATCTTGGTTAATTGGTTGAGTAGTCTGATTTACTTGCATGTCACTCCGAGCAACAGATTGCAGATAATTGCATATAAATACAACTAATTGCATTTATACATCTATCTTCCTGAAATTAATCGCTATTTTTTGGTTTGAAGCAAAACTGATGTAAAATTGAAGTAGAGCAAAGAAGAATGTCAAGATATGGCAAGTACACTCAGCACGTCAGCAATAGGATTGGAAATTGTCGAGCGAGCGCGGCGACATAAGGGTTGGAATAAGACTGAGGTTGCTTGGCAAGTTAGGGCAGATGTTTCTAAGTCTACGCTCGACAGGTTTTGGATGCAGAAGCCAATTAAGCATCAGAATTTTGTGTCTATTTGCGAGGCAGTGAGTGTTGATTGGGAGCAAATTGTCGATTTACCTGCGATCGAACCAACCAGCATCACCCGAAAATCTAATTTAGCGCATGTCAACCAGCCTGTAATTCTGGAATTAGAGGAATTTGGACAGCAAATTTTTGATTGGTTTGGGGCGTTGGATTTTAAGTTTGAAGGGTTACCCAGACAGGAAGGAAAGTATGTAGAGTGGGTGATTCAGGTACCTGTGAGACGATCGAGATTCGATCGAGTGTTGATTCGTGCCACTATTCATGAGGCGGGTTTGAGCGATCTGGATAGTTTGCGAAGAGGTGTGGCGCAACTGCGGGTTGATGAAGGTTGGTTGGTGACAAATCTGTGGGTGAGTCAGTCGGTGCGACAGGCTTTGAGTAAGTCGGATGACGAGAAGCTAACTTGTCTGACGTTTGATGAATTAATCGACCAGGATGCGAATTTTACGCCTTATTTAGACTGGTTGGAGCGGGAGATTAAACGGCGGGAGATCGATCGCTATTATGTCGATTTGGGCTGTACTAAGGGCGAACTTGATGCGGATACGCGGACGTTGCGGGGGACGAGTAAGTATAGTGTGGCAGATGGGGGGATCGATCGGTATATCGATCGGTGGTTAGAGAATCCAGTCACCGAGCATGTATCGATTTTAGGTGAGTTTGGGACGGGGAAAACTTGGTTTGCGTTGCACTATGCGGGGAAATGTTTGCAGGATTATCACGCGGCAAAATCCAAGGGGATGCCGCGTCCGCGTTTGCCGTTGGTAATTCCGTTGCGTGATTATGCTAAGGCTTTGAATGTGGAAAATGTGCTGGCGGGATTCTTTTATACGCAGCATAATATTCGGCTCAATAGTGATGTGTTCGACAGGTTGAACCGGATGGGGAAACTGTTGCTGATTTTTGATGGTTTCGATGAGATGGCGGACAAGATTGATACCCAGAAGATGACTGATAATTTCTGGGAATTGGCAAAGGTAGTTACGCCAAATGCCAAGGTGATTTTGACTTGTCGCACGGAACATTTTCCGACGGCGCAGGATGAGCGGGATAATTTGAGCGGGGAACGGATTCCTTCGACGGCGAATCAGATTGCAATAGCTCCGAAGTTTGAGACGTTGGAGTTGATGAAGTTCGATGATGAGCAGATTCGGGAGGTATTAGCGCGGCGGACGAATTTGGCGACGGTGGAATTGGTGATGGCAAATTCCCAATTGCTGGATCTGTTGCGGCGGGCAGTGATGGCGGAATTTGTATTGGAGGCTTTACCAGAGATTGCGGCGGGAAAACCGATCGATCTAGCGCGGGTGTATCTCTATGCGGTGCGGCACAAGATGGAGCGGGATATTACGACGGGGCGGACGTTTACGTCGTTGGCGGATAAGCTCTATTTCTTGTGTGAGTTGGCGTGGGAAATGTTGAGTGAAGATAAAATGACGCTGAATTATCGGGAGTTTCCCGACAGGTTGCGGGTGTTATTTAAGGATGAGGTAAAAGAGCAGAAGCATCTCGACCATTGGCATTATGACATGATGGGGCAGACGATGTTAATTCGGGATGATGATGGGGATTATAGTCCGGCACATCGCTCTCTGTTGGAGTTTTTTGTTGCTTACAAGTTCGCGGCGGAGTTGGGTTTATTGGCGGATGATTTTCTGGAGGTGGCGCAGGCTCAGTCGGGGATTGATGAGAGTTTGCCGCCAAAGTTGTATAAATGGTCAGATTATTGGCAGCGGGATGTGGATGATAAGGGTGAGCGAAAATTAATTGCGCCTTTGGCAGGGTTTAAGTCGGAATCGCTGGAAAAGTTGCGGGAGACTTTTGGTAGAAATCCGTTGACTAAAGCGATCCTCGATTTGCTTTTACCCGCACTAAAACAGACTTTGCTTTGAGTGTCGATGAGCAGTTCCTCTATTCCAGTGGCGACAAAATAATTAGAGAATGGAAACTAACAAATGGTACTAGTCAGCGAACCTTTCACGGACATCAAAGTTGGGTGAGTGCAATCGTAGTTAGTGCCGATGGACAATGGCTCTACTCAGGTAGTGAGGACGAAACAATTAAGGAATGGAATCTCCAGGAAGGCAATTGTCAGAGGACTTTTAATGGTCATCAAGATTGGATAAGCACAATTGTATTAAGTGCCGATGAACAGTCGATCTACTCCACAAGCGAAAATCAGAAAATTATTCAGGAATGGAATCTCAAGGAGGGCATCTGTCAGCGTACTTTTGAGGATCGATCGGGTTTGATAACAGGAATTGATATGAGTACAGATGGACAATTTCTCGACTCTTTCGGCTCTGATCCTGGAATTAAGGAATGGGATCTAATAACTGGAGAATACCTTCGCACGATCGATACCCGTCTCTGTGCAGGTGCCAATATTACCAACGTCAAAGGCTTAACCCCCGCCCAAATTGATTCCCTCCTCGCCTTGGGAGCCAAGATCGACGATGGTGAATGAATCTCGATTCGATCGGTGTTGGGACGGGTGGATGTTCTAAATAGGTTGCGTAGATCTACCCACCCCACCCTACGGGCACCCCTCCCCAGAGGGGATTTTCCACTACCATCTCTCAGTCTGCGAAGGCAGACTTTGCAACACGAGCCGCGATTTCAATCGCTGGCGGTGTTGGCGGCGTGGGATTATCGCACACTCATTCAACCCGCAGCTAAATCGGAAAATACCTCTCGCATAGCAGGATGGATGATTTTGCCCGATCGAACGTTTACCCCTTTAGCTAAATTCAGATCGAGATCTAACGCATCCAAACCGCGATCGGCTAATTTCAGCACATAGGGCGCTGTACTATTATTTAAAGCTTGAGTTGCCGTCCAGGGGACTGCTCCAGGCATATTCGGTACGCCGTAGTGCACGACTCCCGACTCTACATAAACCGGATTGGTATGTGAAGTCGGGCGGACTGTCTCGATACAGCCGCCTTGATCGACCGCAACATCGATTATTACCGATCCTGGCTGCATCTGGGCTACTAGAGTCGCAGAGACTAGGGTAGGCGGACGTTTGCCAGGGATGAGGACTGCGCCAATGACGAGATCGGCACTGCGGACGGCGGCTTCGATATTGTGAGCGTTGCTATATAGATATGTGACGCGGGAACCGAAGATGGTTTCGAGATAGCTCAATCGATCGACATTTACATCCAAGATCGTCACCTGTGCGCCCATCCCAACCGCCATCCTGGCGGCTTCCGTACCGACGATCCCCCCACCGAGGATCGTGACTCGCCCTGGTTGTACGCCAGGAACGCCGCCGAGGAGTACGCCGCTCCCACCTTGTTGTTTTTCGAGAAATCTCGCGCCAAATTGAATCGATAATCTCCCGGCAATGATGCTCATCGGGGTGAGGAGGGGCAGCTTCCCATCGGGTAATTCTACGGTCTCATAGGCGATCGCGGTGATGCCACTATCGATTAAGTGTTCGGTGAGCGCGCGATTGGCAGCAAGGTGGAGGTAGGTAAAGAGGATTTGTTCTTTTTGCAAGTAGGCATATTCTGTCGTCAGCGGTTCTTTGACTTTGACGACCAGTTCCCGATTCCAGACTTCAGCGGCGGTGGCAACGATGTTCGCACCAGCCTGAAGATATCGATCGTCTGGAAAACTAGAACCAGCTCCGGCATTGGTTTCGACGAATACTTGATGCCCACGATCGACTAAAGCGCGGACGATACTGGGTGTCAATCCCACCCGAAATTCTTGGTCTTTGGTTTCTCTAGGTACCCCAACTTCCATCTTTTACCTACTCTTGAGTCAATAGCAATAGACAAGTGCGTCTATATCTTTCAATCATAATCTTCGATTTGAGAGTTCGGGGTGGCAGCTTATACTATCCACATACTGGAATTACCAATAATTCCTCTTGTCAATTGCCTAGAGCTTTTGCGCGTCGCGTATTGAGTAGCTAAGCAGAGCAGTGCAAATCGATGCTTTTAGTCCGCGTAGGCGGACTTTGATTATCTAGGCGCGGTTTCAACCGCCAGTCTCTTCTGGTACTGTAGATCGCCAACACCACCAATGATTTATACTTTTAGAGCAGCCTCTTCATCACACCAAGAAACTGCTCAATTCCTCAGCCATTAGGTGACTCATTCCGATGACGGTTGACGATCGATCTCAACACACCCAGACCGAGTTTCAAAAATTGCAGTTGCGGCTGCAAACTCAGTGGCATAGCTTAGATGCGCCGATCGATAACGATAGCGACAGCGATATTTTAGTGATTCCTTCTGTCAGTTTGGATGTAGACGAACTGGTCAAAGTCGAGGGGGCGATTCATTATGAAGAGCGGTTATTATTTTCGTTGATGCGGTTGCGAAATCCCCGCACGCGGCTGATTTATGTGACCTCGCAACCGTTATCGCCGATCGCGATCGATTATTATCTCCAGTTATTACCAGGAATTCCCTTCTCCCACGCGCGCGAGCGGCTGCTGCTATTTTCCACTTATGACTATTCGCTCCAACCGCTGACCAAAAAAATCCTCGATCGTCCGCGCTTGCTCAACCGGATCGCGCAGGCATTGCGTCCCGATCGATCGGTGATGATTTGCTATAATTCCACCGCATTGGAACGCGATCTCGCCCTAAAATTAGATATTCCACTTTATGCCCTCGACCCGGATTTATTATATTGGGGCACCAAAGCCGGAAGTCGCCAGATTTTTGCTGAATGTGGATTGCCATTTCCGGACGGGAGCGAATTGGTATTTAATGCTGATGATTTAGCCGAGGCTGCTGCGGCTTTATGGGAGCGACAGCCACATCTATTGCGATTGGTGGTGAAGCTAAATGAGGGCTTTTCTGGCGAAGGAAATGCGATTCTCGATTTGCGATCGTTAGGCACTCCAGGCACTCATGCCGATAAAGTCCGCGCGATCGATGAAGCTTTCCCGCAGCTCAGTTTTCAGGGCAGAAATGAAACCTGGTCGAACTTCCAGGCTAAGATCGGTCATCTCGGCGCGATCGTCGAAGCCTTTGTCGAAGGTAAAGGCAAACAATCTCCCAGCGTTCAAGGGTCGATCTCGCCGACAGGGGTAGTCGAAATCATCTCCACTCACGACCAACTTTTAGGTGGCCCTGACGGGCAAATCTTCTTAGGGTGTGAGTTTCCGGCGATCGATGGTTATCGCCTTCAACTCCAAGAGTTGGGATTAAAGGTGGGTGAAAATCTGGCAGCTAAAGGTGTTATCGAACGGTTTGGTGTTGATTTTATTGCCGTACCTACCGCTGATGGGATGTGGGATTTAGAAGCGATCGAAATCAACCTCCGTAAAGGTGGAACTACGCATCCTTTTATGACCCTAAAATTCCTCACTAATGGTTATTATCGATTAGAAGATGGTTTATTTTATAGTCAGCAAGGCAAGCCCAAATATTATGTGGCCTCGGATAATCTCCAGCATCCCCACTATCGTGGCTTATTACCCAACGATTTGATGGATATTATTGCGCATCATCGCTTGCATTTCAATACAAGTACCGAGACGGGAACGGTATTTCATCTCATGGGTTGCCTATCGGAATTTGGTAAAGTGGGATTGACAAGTATCGGTAATTCTTTAGCAGAAGCGCAAGCAATTTATCGCCGAGTCGAGGAAGTTTTGGATCGCGAAACCCAAATCCTCGATCTCCAACCCGCAGCACCGATCGCTTGGAAATGTCGGTAGACAGTTGACAGTCGGTAACATTTGCTAAGTGAATCGCGCGAGAATTTTGACAGATATTTGAACTCTCGATCTAATGGTAAAGGATCGAACTTATATACAATGTATACTACCGATCTCGGTGGCATAACTACCTGATATAGTTGTTAGGCTAAATTGTAAATATCGAGTTAGTAACTATATGCAAGT
>CBDFFH010000050.1:0-19165 GCA_965246715.1 Chamaesiphon sp.
GTTAAGCTCTATCCACCCCCGCGCCAAATTTTGGCAGGCAGCAATCTCATCGATCGAATCGATAACTGGTGGGAACGGTGGCAAGGCGATATTGCCACCGCCGGGGGGGATTCGACGATAACCTATGGTGAATATCCAGTTGCGTCAGAACCCAGCGAACCAACCCTAGCAAAAGCAGTGCTGAGCGATTCGATCGGTTATGTTAGTAAACTGATCGAATTAACGGATGAAGTTTTTACGCTCAAGCAAGAAAAAGAAGAGCTACTCAGCAGATTGAAATTGCAGGATCGCGCGATCTCTGTCTTAGCTCACGATCTGCGCAATCCGCTCACGGCAGCGGCGTTAGCATTAGGGACGCTCGAAATCATCCACAATCCCCTCGATTATCGGGCGAACTCGTTGGAGCCAGTGACGATCGAAAAGTTAATCAAGCGCGCGCGGTTGCAACTCCAATCGATCGATCGATTGGTCACGGATATTTTACAACCACTGGCAGACTCAAATACTGAATTCGCATTGCGCCCTCAAAAGCTCGATCTTACCCAACTAATTTCGGGGGTAATTTCGCAATTAGATAGTCAGTTTCAGATCAAATCTCAAAGCATTACTACCGATATTCCCCAGGATTTACCGCCCATTTACGGTGACGAAGATAAGTTACGCCAAGCAGTTACCAATCTGTTGGATAATGCGATCAAATACACACCTATTTGCGGCAAAATTCATGTGAGTGCGCTACATCGCACCGCTCAAACCATTCAGATTAGTATTGCCGATAATGGATTGGGTATTCCCGAGGAAAATCAAAAGCGAATTTTTCAAGATCGGTATCGACTCGATCGCGATCTCACCGAATCTGGTTATGGGATCGGATTGTCTGTCTGTCAGCAAATCGTGCGCGCGCATTACGGTCAAATCTGGGTTGAGTCGGTTCCTGGGAAAGGGAGTGTATTTAATTTCACGCTCTTGGTATATCAGTAGACTTACTGTAAAAGTTAGGAAATAGGGGATAGGGGATAGGGTAAATTTTAGGTGAAAATACTAACGAAAAGTGGTGTTTTTACTTGGACAGAATACCTGTTAAATCTTTAAAACACCGATCGACATTGGCTGGAATATTAAATCACCAATTAACGTGAGTTCGGTTTAAGGATTTTCGCTTAATGGCTCCTAGCTTTGTTTATGCACCGCCCTCAAATGAATTTGGGGCTAATAGTGAAAGTCCATTGAAATGGACTGATTAAAAACCTGCAGTTCTCTGAAGATAACTTTTGTTATTAGCCCGAACTTCTAGTTCAGGGCGGTGTTGGAACGCAGCAAATCGAGTTTCCTTATCCCGAACTCACGTTAATTAGTATCTAAATCAGCCTGGGAGCATCCCACTTTTTATTTAGCGGTCGCAAATTAACCCGTTGAGGTAGGCGCAGCGATGCGCTAATACTTGAGGAACATTTTCAGATTTCCACTGCGCTCCAGAAATTTTAGTCCGGCGATCGATCTGTTTAATTGTAGACTCAATGGAACCAGAACCAATAGAGCAGATTTGTTCGGCTTGAAAATAATAATAATTAATTATCCGATGACGATGTTTCTCTAAATAAGCACAAAAGTTTTCAGCTTGCTTGAGATTACAATCACCAAACAACTTAATCGTCTCATCAACTTTTCCGTACCAGAGTAATTCTCTGGCTGCAAATAATCTTTGGTTGGAACCGCCAATTTTATGGAGATTTTCCATCAAATGAAACCAGTCGAGAATTTCTCTTCTTTCACCAATAGGTACAAATTCCTTGATGATATTCCATACCCCGTCATGGCCATCACCTAAGCAAGTAACAACTGGAGCTAATTCTTGACTATTTACCCAATTAACGATCGTCTCATTTTCTTGAAATGATGATGCAATTTTTTGCTGTTGATGTAGTACTGTTGCTTTGTATCCTTTCCAGCTACACACCTCTCCCTTTGGGGTTCTCACTCGAATATTCCCCCCATCTACACTCAATTCTGCCACGGGTGTCTCAGCTTGAGGCAATTCAAATTCTTGTCTGTGAATTAACCTCTGTTGGGCACTTTTTGATATCTCCACTCCAGTTAAATATTTGACTTCCTCTGTTGTCCTTTCGTAAGAAATTGATGCACTTATACGCAAGCAACAAGCTTCCAAATACGGACTGATTTGGGTATGACTTTTGATATTTAGCTTGGCTGCCTGTTTGCTTGTGATTGCTAATTCTCCAATTATGCTTTGGATCTGTCTTTTATATCCTCCAGTTTCGACTGTGACATTTTCGATAAAAAAATTCCGACGGATGGCATCACATACTCTTGCATTCTCGCTCTCACCGCTTCTTCGATTTTTCCTAAGCTTGTTAGTTCTTCTTTTGGTGTATTTTTATACAATATTTTGGCAATAGCTTTTGTGTGTCGATCGAGTTCTTTTTGCTCTTCTGGACTCATTACACTACCTTAGTTTACTTGACCCCATTATCTCAAGATTATGCTCCCTCTGCTGCTATTTTCACCAGATTTCTCGATCGCCATACTAGTACATACGCTTTATCTACATAAAACTAATAAAAAGTGGGATGCTCCCAATCAGCCTCGACTAGTATTACATTTAATATCTGCCCAACGTCCGAACACTTGTTGATAATCTTCGGGAGTATAAACTGGTTTTGCCTGTTGAGAAGTTACTTTATTGAGGCAAATCAATCGATATATATTGTGTTTGCCATATTCACTAACTGGATTGAGATCGTTTTCTTGGTTCTTACCATCGATCGCCATTTTTTTGTACCAAGTGAGCGCCTTATTAATATCGGTAGTAGTGCCTTGTCCGAGTTCGTACATCCGACCGATTCTTTCCCAAGTGTAAGCATTATCACTGTTACTTAATACCTTCAATGCCTCTGCGTAACGCTTAGCTGCATACAATCTATCCCCATACCAATCGGCAACTGTGGTGTTATGCGGATCGATCGTATAAGCTTGCTGAAGATATGTTAGGTGAGCGGTCATACTTTTCGGAATATATTTAGCAACCTCGATCGGCTCGTCCTTAGAACCTGTTTGAAAAGTTTGAGGATAGCTTACCCAGCATGAGTTTTAGGCTCTAATCGACGAACCATCAAATGAACCATAGCAGCAAACAGCATCATTTCGCTGGTAGTGGGCAAAAATTCATAGTCTTTACTTAAACGCCGATAATGTCCAAACCAGGAGTAAGTCCGCTCCACCACCCAACGTTTAGGAATAACCTGAAAACCAGGTTTCTCATCAGTACGCTTGAGATGTTCCAACTTCCAGCCAAACTGTCGTTCGATCTTTGCCACAAATTCCTTACCAGCAAAGGTGCTGTCGATCCAAATCACTTGCAGGCACTGCCATAACCAAGCCCAGAACGTGGCTAGTAAAATCATCCCCGCATGGTCGGAGCGTCCAGCACTATGCACACAGACACCCAGCAGCAGACCCATTGTATCGACCAAGATGGTTCGTTTACGTCCTTTAACCTTCTTGCCACCATCAAATCCGATCTCCTCACCCCCACTGGCTGTTTTCACCGATTGACTATCCACGCTCCCTGCACTCGGTTGGGCATTTCTTCCGGCTGCTAGTCGCACCTTTACTTGTAATTCATGATTGAGTTTCTGCCATGTCCCATCTGCCTCCCATGCGCGGAAATAGGTGTAAACACTCGGCCATTTTGGTAGGTCATGGGGCATTGCTCGCCATTTAATCCCGTTAGCCAGCAGATAGAAGATTGCATTGAGCACTTCTCTCATCTCTAAGCTCCGAGGACGACCTCCTTGTTTGGCCGCCGGAATATACGGTTCTAAAATTTGCCACTGGTCATCTGTGAGGTCTGTGTCGTATGCTAGTCGTGTCATTATAAGGGTCTGTTTTTAGACCCTTTTACTTTACAATTGCCTTGTCACAGAGGCTCAGAGGCGTTCTCAATACTTTTCAAACAGCTTCTTAGTATCGGGATTACTCAACCGAGCAAAGTTAAGTAAAACTTCAGCTTTATTTGAATTAGCGGCGAGTAAGAGCGATCTATTCAACCATTTTATCGATTTGGCATAATCGGTTTCGACACCCATAAACCGATAAAAATAAGTCTGATACAGGAGGTAAGCTGCTGGAAAATAGTTTAATTCTGCCGCTCGATGATACCATTTCAAAGCGATCGCCCGATCGCTTTCCTTACCAACTCCAAATTCATACCAATCGTACGTTTTTGCTAGAAAATAGCAAGCCACCGGATCGTTAATATCTGCCAGAGGCTGGAGTTTTGTCCGCAATACAATCGCCCGCTTGGGATCGAATTTACCAAATTGAAATATGTTCTCAATCTCAGCCTTAATTGCTGGCGAAACTTGTGTTCTGATTGGATATGCAGTAGATTGAGTTGTGACTGGATAAGTAGTTTGCGCGACGCTCGGTTGGCTAAAAATTATACCGAGTGCGATCGCCATACTAAAACTAATGTGGTTCATATAGCAGTTCTTGGTCTACTGAGATACATCTTGGAATCTTAAATCTAAGCTAGTCAAAGATCTACTGTGCTTCACTAACTTGGGAACCGCTATAAATATTTGTTAATTTCGAGAAAATGTAAGTTTATTATCAAAGTAAATTCACTTGATTGTATATAATTAGCGAACATTAAGATCGTTTTGGAGATAAAACTTCGGCTCTCCTGGGTTTGGGGTAGAAAATGTATCTTAGGCTACGGTTTTCGGCAGCGATCGGTCTTGAAAGCGTTACAGGACTTAATACAAATAACGTTTATCACCAAATACCCAGGAGACCCAAAACTTCGAGCTAAACGCCAAGAACCAATCTAGGTATAAATCGCGAGCGATCGCCACCTCAAACCTATCTCGATCGGTAGATGCTCGGCAATAGCGATGGAATATATGATGTGTAGCTACGCATGGAGGTTGATTGCAGTGACAAATGCCGAGTTTCAACCACAGCCAGAGAGCGTAAAAACAATCTTAGGGAAAGTGCCAATCATGCAAATGACAACTAATTGGGTAGAACAGAATCGGTATGGTCGAGAGCAAGCGCGACAAGCAACCGAAACGATCGTCAAACGTTGCCTAATGCGCCAATTAGGTGGGGTTCCGAGTGACTTACTCGCCCGAGTGCGATCGTTATCGCTCGAGCAATTAGAATCCTTATACGATGTAGCGATCGACTTTACGCGGATCGAGAATCTACACGATTGGCTCAACTTTGATTAGCTGTGTTCGCCTCCAGTTCAATCTTCCAACAAACTTGGCATTTGACGGCGATCTTGGGGAATAAAAGTGCGATCTTGCGGTAGTAATGCGACAGGTGTTGTCAGCAGAAACTCACCCAGATCGATTGCCGCTTTTAACTCGATCGCGACTTGTCTAGAGAGATGAATACTCGCCAGTGGAGCTACTCTGACGGTTCTCCCCTCAATTTTGATCTTCCCCGACTTGAGTTGAGCGTAGCTCACCAGTCCAAACGTCGGCCGCACCCGCCGAGGGATTGAAAAATCGACAATCGGCGCGACGATATCGCGATCTTGAACCGCGCAGCGAGCGACGATCTCCGCATTCAATACTGGAATCGGTACCCCGACACCCAACATCAACGAAGGGCCATAATTTTTGAAATAACACCCACGCACCCACTTGGCATTCATCTGTTTTGCGTCGCCAATGAGTGCTAGAGTGGCCGCAGGGCCGATGGGAGTGCGGTTTTCCATCCGCTTTTGGAGCGGGAAATGTTGGGTGCCTTCCCATGCCACATAGCCGATACCGCCTCCCAGCCACACTCTCGTGCCGATGCCGATTACTTCTAAATCGGGGTCGTTTAATAGTGGTGAAATTGCGCCAGTATTCGAGTAGACAGCATTGCCCAATCGGGGCTGCAATGGGCCGAGATAAGTGTATAACTGACGATCGCCACCATTTACCCCAACGATGAAGTTTTGATATAAATTACGGGGATTGTAGAGGTAAAATTGATTGATTGAATCCTTCGTAATTGTCGTGTCGAATGCCGCGCGTGGATAACAATCGGTACCTTGACCGATCGCGCGGAGATTAACGCTTTTCCCAGCAATTAAATCTTCAATTACATGTGCGCCACCTCGCTCCTTGCGATCGTCTCCATCACCAATATCGCCGGTATAATCGACTAATTGAGTCGCCCCTAAATACAGATCTACCGCGCCAAATCCGGCATAAGCAGGTACCCCATCCAACGTACACGATCGAATCTTAATTGGCGGATCGGTATGTCCCAAATTGAGAATTGCCCCCGATGATTCCATCGGCTCGAAGCTGCCTGTAGTAATCACATCTACCAGCTCGGCAATTTTTTCAATGCCTAATTCGGCAACTTTCGCCTTCACCTCTTCTACCGTCCATACCACTGCTTGCTTACGACTAATTTTATCGTTGATTTCATCGATCGTTTTCATTTTTAGTGGATGAGTGAATGGTGAATAGAAGTTATTGGTTAACCCAAGTTGCTACCGAGCGAATGCCGCCGATTGAAATCGGGGCTAATGTTGCAAAGTCCGCCTTCGCGGACTGAAATCTTAGTCCGCGAAGGCAGACTTTGTGTGATTAGGAGCTGTTTTAACTGCTTTGAATGTAGGTAGCAACTTGGGTTAGTTAAGTAGCTGGTGTATACTCCCGCACCCATAATGCTAGTCCACCACTGCGTCCGCGTGCGGCAATTCCCGTGTCGCTCGCCCAGAAAAAAGCAAAAAATGGTAAATCCGCGATCGCGAGTGTGTCGAAATCTAGTCCCGCTCTCTTGCTCCGAATTTTGCCTTGATAAATTGTCGCACCCAAAATCTTGAATTGAATCTCGGTAAAATCAAATGCTAGCAGATTCTTCTTCCCTGGATACCGACAAGGGCCAGTGAATTTAAATTTTACAGTACCGACTAAAAGTTGATTGGTAACCGTCCCGGTAATCGATGAATCATCGTCACGCGTAAATGTAATCGATGCAGGTGTAAATTTAGGTAAATAATAACCCCGACCCAGTTTCACTGCACTACCTTTTTTGGGTTTACTCGCTCCAGTCGCAAAGCACAAGCGCCATTCTCCCAACAGCGATGCAAATGGAATTGCTAATTTTTGGTTTCTAGCAGTTATTTCTGCTGCTTGTAATGCCGCCACCAGCTCCGCTCTACTCGGACGAGCTGAATCTGTAGCTGCCCGATTTAAAATCGTAGCAAAGTCAGTAGTAGAATTATTCACGATCGAGATAATAATTGTGGGGAGATTAAATGATGCTGAATTATTTGGTAGATTGTCGGGGCGATTTTATGTAATAACCGTGCGATTTCACTGGTTAATTTATCGTGACACTACTAGTAATCATCGATGACGATCGTTCATATTTTCCGATTGGGAACGATAATCCGCCACCATGTTAATTGTCGATCGATCTGCTGCAATAATCCAAGATCGTCATGATTATTGGCTGTGCTGGGACGAGCGAGAAAATCAAAAGCAGTCCGAAACTGCTGCGGGTTAGCCGCAATCGGCGCATCGAAGTGACAGGGGATAATGCGATCGAAGTTCCATTGGGCGACACGGTTGACCCATGCCAGCGTTGCTTGAGGAGCGCGATTGAGGATTAAGGTTTGGAGAATGGGCGCGACGAAGATGCTGCCATCGCCGCGCAATCGGGCAAAACCCTCCTCCCAGTGCGATTGCCAGCGGAAGGGATATATCCCGAAGTAGTTCTGTTTCGATCGATCGGGTGCCATAAATGACGATTGAATTGTTTCGATCCAATTTGCGATTTTGAGGCTGCTGGGCTGGAAATACAGGGTAAACAAACAGATTCTTTGCCATCCTTTTATCAGCGGCAACGGCGTATCAATAAGGGAATCAGTCGCACGATCTCTAGCATGAAATAACAATCCAGTCGGATCGCACTGGACGATCGCTGGAGGTTCGCTGGGAAGGGAAACTACCGAGTCGGTAACTAATAGAGTACGCGATCGACGATGGAAAAATGCAACTTCAGCGAACTGTCCTGGCCCTAAATCGATCGTTGCTAAGATCGCATACTCGAATTCATCCCCAAACGGCGTATCACTACTATCTGCGGGTAAAGTATGGGTGCGCTCGATCGGAAACCCCAACCAACTCAACGGTAAATTCACCGGAAAACTCCATTGGCCCGGTGTCACCCACACCTGCGCCTGGGGAAACTCTCTAGCAAACGGCCCGACAAAAACTTTATGCTCTAGCCCCGAAATCGTGGGGAGGATGATATATTTGACATCGCCATGAATGGCAACTAATTCATTGACTAACTGAATGCATTCGGCAGTAGGTGCAACGGGTGCATAGACGAGCAAACCGCCACCATCGAGCTTTATTACCGTCATCCGAATCGGCACGATTACATATAAAATGCCCTGAACCTGGTCGAATGTCCAAATTGTGTCGGGGATTACTTCCGTGCAGATGGTGCGGCGCTTTTTATATGGATAAATCGGTAATGTAAACCAAAATCGCCACGATCGATCTGCCGCACTGCTGGCTATCGGCACTTCACCTGCGACAGTAGTTCGTTCTTCCAGAGTCACCGCGCGACTCCCACTATTATCTGTAAATCGATTGTCATAAGAATATCCGCACAGTCTAGGTGACTGAGACCGCGATCGCCGCCATAGTGCTACACCAATTATATATTTTTATTAGCTCGCGCAGCGTCTCCCCCTAGGAGAATCACAAATCCGCATCGATCGCTGTGATAAATTTAGTTGCGATGCTTTGGTGCCGATATTCCGATCGATATTCGCCAACAATTCATCATGCTTGCTCTACGTCCGTTAGAAAATTATCGATATAAATTAAGCCATCAACTTCCGGAAAAGTTCGTTCTTGCATATCCTAATCGGTAAGGCTAATTTTAGAAATGGTAGCCGATCGAACTATTGTAGCTTTGATTTGAATATTCACATATTAAAAAACCCTAAACTAACAATTTAGGGTTCTGATGTAAACTATCAGCACGATTAGCCGTGCTGGAGATCGCTAGATCGATCTTAGTTTTATTTGTTAGGCGATCCGCCTTGGTGGTTTGATGGAGCTTGTTGTGAGGCTGCATTTAAAGGATGAATGCTAACAATTTTTCCACCCAAACGCACGATCCGTTGCATGGTTTCGTTCATGCGATCGAGCGGAACTTGCATAAATGTATTGCTACTAATGCGAATTTGATGCTCGCAGCGATCTGTTTCTGCGTTCTGTTGCAATCCACTAACTTCATACACAAAGATCCGATTGTTTGAAGTAGTCACCGATCCTCTGGAAAATGCTGATTGTCCTAACATTGTTGGTTTCTCCGATGTATTAGGAATTTAGGAAAAGGGAAAAGGCGAAAGGCGAAAGGGGTTAGCTTGAGTGAATAGTGAACGAGAGCAATTCCCTCATTCACTGTTCACTGTTCACTAATTTATTGAGCGAGTGTGACGCTAGCGATTTTGCCACCGATTTTATTAATCTGTTGCAGGGTGCTAGATAACTGCTCGTAAGGCACGATGTATTCCTTATTGACGCGCCGGACGCGAGGATAGCGTGGGAGATTGGCACTGGCGACCTCGATCCGATAGAGTCGTGAAGACTCGCCCTGAATCGATCGACCGAAGGTACGATTGGGCATGGTACCGCGCTCGGAAGGTTGATAACCAAATCCATCATTTGTCCCACCAGAAGGCGGGATGACTGCGGAAGTGTCATTGCGTCCGAGTTCGGAGGCTAACCGTGATTTATTGCCAGCTACCTGAGAGCTATCGCTATTGGCATAGCCGCGATAGAGCTGGAACATCCGAGGAAATCCGGCCATTTTTTGTCCGGTTTGGGTCGAAAATCCCCGATAATAAGGGACGATCGAGTCGCCAAAGCTGGATTCGTATTCAGCAGAATCGATATAGGAATCGATATCTGCTTCAAAACCGGCGTTTTGATAACGATCGAGATGCTCGATTACTTCTGACTCATCGTAGGGCGCGCGTCCGAGTAAATGTTTGAAGTTTAGTTCGATCGCGCGTGTTTGAAAACTGGAATAAAAGAATTTATTTTTATATAATTCCGACTTAGCTACACCCCGCACGAAATCGCGCACGGTAATTTTACCGTTGCAGAGCAAGGATTCGAGCGCTATTAAACGTTCGGCTGTCATCAGGTAGTCATTACCTAAGATCTGACGGTAAACGGCACGGATAACTGCTTGAGCGTCGGCTGATGAAAAGTTGTTCCGTAATTCGATCGGGCTGGAGTTGCTATAAGCACTCGTACCCAATCGCGAAGCTGCTGTTGTAATTGCCACTGGGGATTCTCCTGGGATTAGTGGGAGGTTTGGAGAGGGGGAGAGGGGAAGAGGGGGTGAAAAGGATCGGAAGTGTATAGATAGCAATTTCTTCACTAATCTGTTACTTCTTACTCCGTGTCTCCGACTTTACCCCTCTCGCACACCCGATTAGGCGCAGGCAATATCGACGATCCGACTACCGCGCTGGTTGAGTCGTTGGAGAGTGGAATTGAGTTGTTCGTAGCTGACGATGTACTCACTCACACTCCGGCGAATTTGGGTGGTGCGATTGCTAGCAGCTTGTGTGAAGCGCACGCGATACAATTGTCCGCGTTCGCCTTTGGTAGTACCACCCAAACCTTTGCCAAAATTAGGCGTGCGGATCGGCGATGGTAAGTTAGCTGCTAAATCTTGGGTGAGCGCCGCAGATTTATTATTGCCCTGCGCGCGATCGCTATTGGCATAACCGCGATAAAGTTGGAACATCCGATTAAAACCGATGTTTGTTTGACCGCGTTGGGTCGCAAAGCCGCGATAGTAAGGGACGATCGAGTCGCCAAAATTATCTTGATATTCGTTGGAATCTAGGTAAGAATTAATTTCTGCTTCATACCCATGTTCGCTAAACAGATTTACATGGTAGGTAATTTCTGCTTCATCGACAGGCGCGCGTCCGAGTAGATGCTTACAATTTAGCTCGATAAATCGCACTTGAGGAGTGGAGTAAAAAAACTTATTCCGATATAACTCCGATTGTGCTAGCGCACGCACAAATTCACGCACACTGAGATCGCCCTGACGCAGCAGCGACTCAGCACTGCGTAAGCGTTCGCTCTCCATGATGTGGTCGTTGCCAAATACCTGGCGGTAAGCAGCCCAAATTGCGGCTTGCAGGTCGCTCTCCGATCGATGGATGCGTAATTCCACTGGCGCATTGCCAGCAAATGGCTCAAATCCTAATTGCGTAGCCGTCGTAGAACTTGTCATAAGTTTAATTCCTTAAATTTAGTAACTAGTAACTAGTTACTAACGTTTTAGTTGTCAATAACTGGATAAAAACAACAAGTCCCAGAATCACAGCATATTCAACCGACCACTTTGGCTAGCAAAACATCCTGTTATTCTGGGAAGCTCAAAGAGCGATTAGCTCAATGCGTTGATGGCATAGTCGATGTAGGAATTAGCTTCTACAGCCGCATCGCCAGACAAACCGTGGTTGGCTTTGATGTGCTTGAGCGCTTCAACGTACCAGCTAGGGGAGAGGTCGAAAGTCGCATTGATTTCAGCCAAACCACCAATGAGGTAGTCATCCATTGGGCCAGTGCTACCAGCAACTAGACAGTAGGAGATCATCCGAATGTAGTAGCCGATATCGCGGACGCACTTAGCTTTACCAGCGGGGGTAGAAGCAAAGTTATTCCCTTGCATGGAAGTCGTGTAGGGAAATTTTTGGTAAACAGCATTTGCTGCACCGTCAGCGAGGGATTTAGCTTTGGAACTCAGACCTTTGGCAGCATCTAAGCTAGCCGCAGCTTGACGGAAGCGACCAAAAGCGACTTGGAGTTCGGTGCTGCTCAGGAAACGACCTTGAGAATCAGCGGTAGCGACGGCTTCGGTTAAAGGAGTTTTCATAGTTTACTTAGCTGTTGTAATATTAGCGATCTGCAAAAAATTTGAATTGAAACAGAGCGAATTAACCGACTGCACTAGCAGCACGATCGAAGTAAGAGCCTAATTCAGCCATCAGGGAGCTACAGTCGCCTTTGGTGATACCGTTGGGGTCGTTAGCGATCGCAATTGCGGCATCTTTCATTTTGCCGATACCAGTAGCTACGGAACCACCAGGAACGCCGAGCGCAACATAAGTTTCCCGTAAGCCATTCAAGCACCGATCGTCTAATACGCTTGCATCGCCAGCGAAGACCGCATAAGTGACATAGCGGAGGATGATTTCCATGTCGCGTAAGCAAGCAGCCATGCGACGGTTGGTATAAGCATTACCACCAGGAGCGATCAGTTGGGGTTGGTCGGCAAATAACGACCGAGCAGCGTTAGCAACAATCGCGGAAGAGTTACCAGTGATGCGGTTGACTACATCAATTCGCTTGGAACCTTCGGCAACCATATTTTTCAAGGCATCAATTTGACTATCGCTGACAAATTCGCCACGAGCATCGCCTTGAGCGACTACTTTAGTAAAAGCATCTAACATGGAACAATCTCCTACATCATCGAACAGGATTTAATCTAAAGGTTCAAAAGTCGATCGGTGACTTAGCATCGTCCACTCAAGCTAGGACACATTAATAAAAACAAGTCGGATTGAAATTTACAACATCTCTAATTCATGAGATCTAAAAATACGATTCCAACCTTGATTTAGTTGACGTGAAAGTTAACAGAGTTTGACTACAGACTCAATCGATAATCTTTATATCCCAATTAAGTTATATAGAGATCGATCGAATAAATTGAGTTCTTAGTGTTTCACTATTCAGGAATTCAATTTCTTTTGAACCACGTTTGATTAAAGCAATTTAGTCGTGCAATATTTGTGCAAATATTCTCGACCTCCCTGAAAAATTGATTAAGAAATGTTGCCAAATTGAGAGATGTCTATTTGGCAAGCTTTTCAGCCAGTCGATCCCGTGGCTTCTGTCGATCGAATGCAACAATTCATTTACATTCGGTTATATTTGTTCATTAATAATCGGCGATTGTGAATATACGTTATATTCTCTCGCTCTGCACAAAATTTGCACGATCGATTGCTTAGAGTTGAGCAATTTAACCACATACATAATTTACATGGAAGGATCGTTACGCAGTAAACAATATCCATTAATTAGAAAGTTGGCCGATCGGATCGAACAGGTGTGGCAACAATATCTCGATTTAGCCCCTTATCAAATTCCCGCCGATTTAGGCTATATCGAAGGTGCCCTCGAAGGCGAACGCCTAGTGATTGAAAATCGATGCTACCAAACGCTCCAATTTCGGAAACTGCATCTGGAACTCGCCCAAGTTGGTAACACCCTAGATATTTTGCACTGTGTAATGTTTCCCAATCCTGGCTATGCGCTGCCGATATTTGGTACGGATATAGTCTCGGGAAAAGGGGGAGTTAGTGCGGCGATCGTCGATTTATCTCCGGTAACTGCCGATCGCTCGTTGCCACAGACTTATCGATCGCGACTAGCCGAACTCGATCTGCACGAGTTTGCTCAACCCCGCGATCTACCACAATGGGGTGATATTTTTTCGGATTATTGCTTATTTGTGCGGCCGATCGATGCGTCAGAGGAAGCAGCTTTTGTCGATCGCGTTGAGGAATTTCTCTCGATTCACTGTCAAATTGCTATTCGCACCCAACCAGTGACAGAGTGGGAACAGATTGCGAAGATCTTAGCCGGACAGCGAAATTATTGCGATCGTCAACAACAGAACGATAAAACTCGCCGAGTGTTAGAAAAATCCTTTGGCACTGAATGGACCGATCGCTATATGACTAACATGTTATTTGACTACGCCGCTAAACACTAAAATAGCGATCGAACAATAACTTTCATTACGTCGAACGGTCTAGGTCGCGTGGGTTCAGTGTTGGGGGAGGTCATCGATTAATTTGGTATCATTGCTACCTTAATCACCTTACGCTCCTTCATATCCTCAAATGTCTGCGCTAAATCTGCCAGCGGACGACGATCGCTAATTAAGAGTTCAAACGGAACTTGTCTGCTAGCTAGCAATGCGAGCGCAGCACGAACGCGATCGGGCGTATTGTGAAAGACCCCTTTGAGCGTTAGTTCACTATAGTGTAGCCTGTCGGTATTGACACTAATCGTTGTATGCTTCGGACAGCCACCGAATAAATTGATTGTTGCACCCGGACGACCGCAGGCGATCGCGGTTTCCCAGACGCTCGGTACTCCCGTTGCCTCGATGACGATATCCGCACCCCAGCCTTCGGTTAAATCCCGCACAGTACTAGGAATATCGCGCTGACGATAATTCCAAGTGCGATCTGCTCCTAATTTTTCGCCCACTGCCAACCGCGAATCGTTACCGCCAAACAGCCACACCGAGCGACATCGACCCGCTAGTACTGCGACAAACATCAACCCGATCGCGCCATCGCCGATAATAACTACTCTAGAATCAGGGGTGTAATTACTTCGCGCTACACCATGTAAAACGCAAGCCAATGGCTCGGTCATCGCAGCCAGAGCCGGGTCGAGCGCATCGGGGAGCTTGAGGAGATTGTATGTGACGATCGGGGCTGGAATTCTGAGATACTGGGCGAAGGTGCCGTTATTCCAGGTAATATTCGGACAGAGGGAGTATTCCTGACGCTCACAAAAGAAACAATTAAAGCACGGGGCAGAGTTATTTGCGACCACTCGATCGCCGATCTGCCAATCGGTCACACTTGCACCCACTGCGATAATCTTACCCGCTCCTTCATGTCCGAAGATCGTGGGTGGCTTCAGCATTTTGGCATGTCCGCCGCGCCGCCAGACTTTGAGATCTGTACCGCAAGTAGTTGCGGCGGCGATTTCGACGATTACTTCTCCTGGTGCCGGTTGAGGGATATCGAGGGTTTCGAGGCGAAGATCTTCTTTACCGTAGAGGAGGGCTGCAAGCACGACATCACCAGAGATAACAACATTCGATCGGCGATCTACTCATCGGGACGATCGAGTCGCCACAGAGATGCCGTTAGCATTATAGAAAACTTTGCGATCGAATGTTTAGCTAGATCGCACCGATCGATATTCACCAGCTGCGAGATCGCGCGATCGATAATCACGACAGCCTTCGCAAGTATCCACCCCAGGGTTCACAGCACAACGGAGAAAGAGGGAATGTGCGTTGTATTCACAAGTCAGATCGCCGATCCCGTCGGGTTCGTCATCATCATCGAGCGCGCCATAACGTTGGAGATCGGAGTAAGTAACGATAAATTCGCTCTCTTCCTCATCCTCGACTAAACCAGCGGGTAGATTTTGTCCGTTAGTCCGGCGAGAAGTGCGAATTTGGGCGATGCGATCGACTCGCAATCTGCGCACGGCACTCCATGATTCTTCATCGATAATTTGGTGATGTTCGCGGCCTAAAAAATTCAGATCTTGTAAGTCTTGAATCGATAAATTTGGCGATCGAGATCGAATCAACACCTGTAATTCAGTAATCAGGCGCAAGCGTTCCGATCGAGATTGTGAAGCTGCAAGGCGTAATTGCGATCGGACGGAGCGTAGTCTCGAAAATGTTGAGATCGGCTGGCGCTCAAAATAGTCCGAATCAGCTGGTTTGGATTGCCAAGACGAAGTAAATTTTGCCCCGAGTCTTTGCAGCCACATGCCGATCGCGATCGCCCCACCGAGGATGAAGACGATCGCCCAACCACACATAGTCCCAATCGCGCCGCCGAAAATCCCAGCTAGGACAATCGACATCGCAATAAATGCCAAGGTTCTAAGCGCTCGCAATCTCAGGCACAATAGGATGATGATGCCGAATAATAACCAACCAAAGATCTGTTTGAGCTTTCGTTTATCGATCGCAATAAATGATTTACGGTTAAATTTCATCGATCGATCTAAACTTCGTAGTTAAAATTGTTTTGCTGATTGAAAATGTGCTGGCTCGGACGTTTGAGTACGAGGATCGACCAAAATTTAGCTATTCTTATCGATCGAGCGACTGCTGTTGATAATCGCAGTAATGATGCATACAAGGGTTGCCGAGCTAGAGTTTGTCCAACAACTGCGATGTTGGTTCGCCAGTCGTGACTGTCAGATCGATCGGGATGTCTCCGCTTTAATTGGAACTCAGCTAGCGGCGATATATCTATTGTAGAGGAAATCAATCCACCCGAACGCCTTGTCACCTGTCTTGTCTCTCTTCCCCGATTGGGCTTCTCGAACAGCGATAATGGCTGCAACTGCGATCTATTTTGGGTGCGGACGATCGCATCACTAACAAAGTTCTAAAAACGATCGACGAGATTGTCATCGAACATCGCTAGAAGTTTGGTTGGGCGACACATCGAGCGATTTGCACCGCAATTTTTGTAGCTAAAAATATCTCAATTCACGCGATTGCCTTTGCGCACTCATAACAACACGATATAATATAAAGTTTAAGGTCGCTAACATCGGTTGCAGACCCAGACTTGAGATCGCTAAAAACAGCGATGTCACGGGAACGGCACGCAGGGGATCGCCGTTGCGAATCGATCGATGATTGTTTTATTCGCACAGCAGTGATACAGCCGAAGCGACACCTAAACTCATCGATGTCTGATAAAATTACTGCTCTACACATTCATTGTGCGATTTTTATGAACGAAAAGAAAGTAGAAGATCCTAAATTGGTGATAGTTTACTTTGCCAATGGCACCGTACAGTGGGTGAAATCCGGTAGCACCAATCAGTGGTCTAGGGATGGGGGTAGGGTAAATAAATTTTTTGAGAGTAGGGTCTACCATAACGACAAAGGCGAAAAAGTTAAGATCAAACAGCACTTTAAATTGCTGAATACGGTGTTTATGGATGTAGGCTCTGGTGCGTTTTTGGACACGACGCGCGAAGATCTACTCGGATTGCTGCCCGATCCTAACGATCTCATCCAACATTGTAAATGGTGGGATGTTGATTGGTCTTGTCCGATCGTCTTCGAGCCAAAACCAGAGCGTAAGCCACTCAAAAGCCCCGTCATCAAAAATTAGTCCCGCGCGCGATCGAGCCTAATAATGATGAGATTTAAGTGTTAGCGGCGACTAATTATCTCAAAATTTTTCATTCGTCAGTGCTATGGGTCTAGTCCTGCCGATCGAGCAGCATCGCTGATGTTAAGATCCGCTCTGCTGCTTTGCGATCGATGTCCCTTACTCTCCCGCTCTCCAGCAACACAAGTCAGCTAAACTAAGGAGTAGATTTCTTAACTGGCGATCGCTTAGGCGCACTACTGGCGATCGTATCTTTGCGTTTGAGCAACCAGTTGGTGATGCCTAAATAAATTGCGGTATGGAGCAGTAAGATGCCCCAATTAGTGCCCAAATTAGCCCAAGTAGCATTGTAAACTGCCGATGCTTCGATGGCAGCTTCAAACAGATCCTTGCCAGCAGTACTATTTGCGGGGGGAATCAACAGATTGATATCGACGAGCGTACCATATGCCCCGATCGACCACCGCCCGATCGTCAACCACGAGAGATATTGACCGACTGCCACTTTTTCCATATTAAATAATACCCCCGCAAAAATAATTTGCGGCAGCAATAATAGTGGCAAAGCGCTATTGGCTTGAGAACCATTTTTGACTCCAGCCGATACCATCAAGCCCAGGGAGAAGGCTGCTAAAATTGTCAAAAATGTCGTAATCGTCAGACCGAGCGGCCAGGGAATCAGTTCCGAAGTAGGAGATCTAAAGCCGATCAGGACGACGATGGTGACGAGGATACTCTGAACTATTGCTAATCCGCCCAAGATGGCTACTTTAGAGCCAACATAGGCAGAGAGGCGCAGATTCACCAAGCGTTCGCGTAAATAGATCGCCGACTCCTTGATAATTTCTTGGAGCGAACCTGCCAAACCCACCCAAATTGCCGCACAGGTAAACACGAATAACACTTTTAACGCTAGTGCTGCGCGGACAGGATCGGGCGACCCGACAAACGGATGGACAAATGGTTTGGTTGCGCTAATCTCTTTGGTTTGGGTGGCGATCGAAATTAACTCGATCCCTAGTGGTGCTGTCAGCAAGGACAAGCCCAAATAGACCGGATCGCGGCGGATTAATTGCAGATACCGTTGGGTCAAAATTTTGGTCTGCTTGAAGATCGATTGCTTGACGGGTTGTGGGGGCGGCTGCCGATTGAGATCGGAAGCGGTTGCAGTGGGGATGCTCAACCGACTAGCAACGTATTCATGATGGTAGGATGAGTCCTTAAACTGAGTAGCGGTTTGCATGACCGCATCGGCGGTTTCGAGCTGAATGTAAATATCTGCAAAATCACCGCTGGGAATTTGGAAATAATCGATCGCGTCCTTCGGGGGGCCAAAATAACAGAGGTTGCCGCCTAAACCCATCAGCGCGATCCGATCGCACATGGTAATATTACTCGTCGCATGGGTGACTAAGACGATCGTGCGCCCCTTGTCAGCTAACTTCCGCAGGAGTTGCATCATCTTTTTGTCCAATCCAGGATCGAGACCGGACGTTGGTTCATCGAGGAAGAAGAGTTTAGGATCGGTGAGCAATTCGACACCGATACTGACCCGCTTTAATTGGCCGCCGCTCAAATTTTTGACGAGGGTATTTTGGCGCTCGAATAGTTCGATCTGGTGGAGGGTTTTTTCGACAATCGCGGGAATGTCGGCATCTGGCGGTAACCGCAACTTGGCCGCATAGGCGAGGACTTCTTTGACTTGGAGATTGGTATGAACGATATCGCTCTGGGGCACGTAACCGATCGAATTGCGGTAGATATTAAAGTTACTCGCGAGGTCATCGCCATTGAGATAAATAGTCCCCCGATCGCAAGGTTCGATGCCCAGAAGTGCGCGCAGTAGCGTCGATTTCCCCGCACCACTCCCGCCCACTAATGCCACAAATTGACCCGGTTCGATTGCCAGCGAGACATCGTTGAGCAGACACAAACTGCGTTTTTGCTTGAGTTGGACGATCCGGGTAATCTGTTCGGCATCGAGGCGGATACTGTCACCCCGATCGGCAAAAATCAGTTCGTCATTTTGGAGGATGAAGGTGTAGGGGCCGATCTTGAGGACTGCCCCAGGATTGAGGACGCAGGTAGTGGTTACTTCTT
>CBDFFH010000051.1:0-261802 GCA_965246715.1 Chamaesiphon sp.
CGGTATAACCGCGTGCGACCATGTTTTTGAGTAGGGCGACGTTGGAGCGGATATATTCGGTGACGGTGGCTGCGCTGAGTTTAATCGTCGAGCCAGCGCAGGAACGTTCGGCGGTAGCGTCGGTGAGTTCAAAGGCTTGTTCGACTTTGAGATCTGGTAAGCCTTCGATTTCCACAATCCGCCCAGAGAAGACGTTGAGCTTGTTTTGTTTGTCGTTGGTGAGTAAGCCTTTTTGCATGGCGACGTAGGGAATCGCATTGACGACATCGCGGAGGGTGACTCCTGGCTGGAGTTTGCCTGTGAAGCGGACTAAGACGGATTCGGGCATATCTAAGGGCATCGCGCCCAGAGCGGCGGCGAAGGCGACTAAACCGGAACCTGCGGGGAAGGAAATGCCCAGGGGGAAGCGGGTGTGGGAGTCGCCACCTGTGCCGACGGTATCAGCCTATGAACTCCTGTGGTTTGCTGAATGATGGCAAAGGCTTCATCGGGAGAGAGCACGATCGGAATTTGCTGTGGACGTTTGGCACGGATGGCATTAATTTGATCGGCAAGTTCTATCTGTAAAACTTGACGGTATAGAAACAAAATGGCATTGAGAGCCTGGTTTTGAGTGGCGGCAGCCACGTTTCCTTCGACTGCTAGATGAGTTAAAAATTCCTCTATTTCTGCGACTCCCATGTCTTTGGGATGATGCTTATTGTGAAACAAAATGTATCGAACAATCCACTGTACATAGGTTTCTTCTGTACGGTAGGAATAATGCTTAAGACGGATTATGTCTCTAACTTGGTCTAGGAGCTTCTTGGGCGGAGTTTGCATAATGTTACAATAATTTGAAAAATTCAGCAGATCCACCTTAAATAGGATGATAGGTGGAAAGTTTCTGCTTTTGCATAGGGAATATGCTGAATTTTTCAGTATATCTACCCGAATTTGGGTGAATGGGCGGAAAGTTTCCGCCTAATAATATTTGTACCGCTTCGTTCTGGGTTGTGGCATTGATTTGAAGCTTACTCTTTGGTATTCAAAGTGAAGCGACTTGGAGCGGATCTGTTAGGTGGTTGATTAGGCGTTATTGGTAAAGCGATCGTAAGGAACAACTTAAGTTGAGTTGTTAAGCTAGATAACATTTAAGTCGTGCAATTTGGGGCAGTCAGTTTGTGGTTAAAGTTCATTTACGCAGAGTTACGAGAGAGAATTTCCGAGAATGTCTGAATCTTCAGGTGTCAGAGTCTCAGAAGGAGTTAGTTGCAACCACTACACAATCTCTCGGAGAAGCCTATGTTGACCCCAATCTTTTTCCGGCGTTGCTGGATTGAGGTATGATTGGTATCGATCGCCAATAATTAATTTGGGTTAAAAGTAATGGAATGTCCTGAATGTAAGTCAGTCCGCATCAATAAGAACGGTTGCAAAAGAGGGAAGCAGAACTATATTTGTGTGGAGTGTGGTAGGCAATTTATAGAGAATTATGAATCTCCCAGAGGATCTGCCCAAGAAATTAAACAAGAATGTTTAACCATGTATGTAAATGGCATGGGATTTAGAGCAATTGAGAGAGTCAAAGGAATTCATAATACAACGATAATGGATTGGGTGAAGCAAGTAGGTGAACTCCTACCAGATTATTACGACCCAGAGCTAACGCCGGAAGTAGGTGAGTTAGATGAATTAGAAACGTTTGTGGGGTTTAAAAAAACAAAATCTGGCTGTGGACAGCAGTAGATCACTTCCGCCCAGGAATTTTAGGATGGGTATTAGGAGACCACAGTGCTCAAACATTTAAACCTTTATGGGATGAGGTAGTAAATAAGTGGAAATGCTACTTCTATGTCACAGATGGGTGGCCAGTTTACCCAATGTTTATTCCTGATGGAGACCAAATCGTTAGCAAGACTTACATGACCAGAGTAGAAGGAGAAAATACTAGACTGAGACATTATCTAGCTCGACTAAAACGCAAAACACTTTGCTATTCTAAATCTACACAAATGCTCAAGCATTCAATTCGCTTACTTATTGCGTTGCGGGTGACCCGCGACGCTCACTATCTAAAATTCGATCGAGTGCCAATTCCCACATCAATTAATAGTCACGATCTTAGAGCGCGAGTACCACTCGATCGCCAAATCATACCTTAATCCAGCAACGCCCTTTTTCCTTTGGGTGTTTACGATGCTGCTGCGTGTGGTTACGAACAACCTGAAGTACCCATGCTTGGATTCACGATGTATGAGATCGCTGCGGGTGTAGGATTTATTATACGGTTGATGGTGGATAAGAAGTATCAGCGGCAAGGGTATGGACGAGCCACCATGCTTGAGGTCATTCGCCGCCTCAAGTTATGCCCCGATGTTGAGATCATTGCGACCAGTTATCGAAAAGAGAATGAAATCGCTGCAAAATTATATCAAAGTTTAGGATTCCGGCAATGGGATATTGCTTATGCAATTTCTCATCCAACAGAGGAGTACGTAAAACTTGAAGGGTAGTGATGTTGACAGCGGCACAACAACCGTGTTGCAGCGGACGGTATCAAGATCTGGGTGGTGATGCGAAAGTTATTAGCCGCCGCTGAACACGACCGTTAGGCTACTTCGCACTGGTGGGTGAAGACGGTACACCAGATCGTACCTGTGGGTGTTCCATCACCGCGATGATTGTCTATCGAATAGTCAGCATAGACGATCTCAGATGCTCGATCGACCCTCGATAATGCCATACAATAGATGTACGTCCTCACCAACCGAGCAGCCAAACATCATGAAAGCTCACCAAAATAGTATAAAAGTAAATATTCTGCTCCAGCAACGAGCAGATGGAAAAACTGTTGCGTCTGTATTGGAAGTTCCCGATTGTACCGCTGTAGAAAATAGTCGAGAACAGGCTATTAGTAGCCTGCGAAACAATCTTATCGAGAAACTAGAGACAGTCGAAGTAGTTTCGCTAGAATTGCCCATGAACCAGCACAGAGAGCAGGAGCGGGGATGGTTGAGATCTGCGGGAATATTCAAGACAGATCCACAATTTGAAGAATTTCAACAAGAGATTCAATCCTACCGAGATGAATTAGATAGTTTGAATTCTTAGTGCATCGAACAGATAACCAATGTGAGTATGTGGATTTTAGATACCGACCATTTATCTCTCTTACAAAGAGAAAACCCACAACTTATCAAGCGGTTGTCATTGCATCAACAGGATCGAGTAGTCATCACGGTCATTACTGCGGAAGAGCAATTACGCGGTCGGTTGAGTGTAATTAGTAAAGCATCCGATCCCAAAAGCAAAACATCACTTGCTTTAGCTTACCAAAATTTGCGTTTGACGATCGAGAGTTTACAAGAATTCGAGCAAATAGATTTCGATCTCGAAGCAGAATTAATTTATCATCAACTGCGACAGCAAAAAATTAGAATCGGCACACAGGATTTACGAATTGCCTCGATTGTCTTAGCAAATCAAGCTACTTTGCTAACTCGTAACTATCGAGATTTTTCGCAAGTTCCTAATTTAATCATTGAAGATTGGACGAGAGAAGATCTGTAACTTGGGCTGAAGAATGAAACCTAACAACATCATCTCCCTCATGCAAATCCCCTCCTCTGCGCAGGCAGACGCTTCGCGAACGGAGGGGTGCCCGTAGGGCGGGGTGGGTAGATCTCCGCTTGCACTATCTCGCCCCGAATGTTTGGGATTCAATGGAATACTGTCGATCGATTCTGACTGTTTAGATCGATCGCAATTCTCGATCGAATCTTCCAATTCCTCAGACATTACCAATAAACTCAAAATACAGATCTAGTTTATCGAAGTTACTGGCGATCGATCGCGATCTCTAGTAATTAGCGTAGATCTGACCCACCCCGCCCTATCGGGCACCCCTCCGTTCGCGAAGCGTCTGCCTGCGCAGAGGAGGGGATTTTTCATGCGATGTTTTTTAGACTTCGGCTAGCTTTCTCACCTCATCTACCGATACAGTTCGACCTTCGTCTTCAAAACCAGAAATCTGGTCGAAATTCAGATAGCGATACAGATCCCCTGCAAACGGATCGATTTTCTTACTCATCAAATCCAGATACTCCGGTACCGTCGGAATCCTTCCCAACAGCGAACACACCGCTGCTAACTCTGCCGAACCGAGATAGACTTGGGCACCTTTACCCATCCGGTTATTGAAATTGCGGGTGGATGTCGAGAACACCGTGGCATTGTCGGCGGCGCGGGCTTGATTACCCATACAGAGACTGCATCCTGGCATTTCTGTCCGTGCGCCAGCGGCATCGAAGATCGCATACATCCCTTCGGCTTTGAGTTGGGATTCGTCCATGCGGGTGGGGGGACAAATCCATAGCTGGGTGGTGACTGCGGGTTCGCCGTCGAGGACTTTGGCGGTGGCGCGGTAGTGTCCGATATTTGTCATGCAGGAGCCGACGAAGACTTCATCGATTTTCGTTCCGGCGACTTCGCTCAGGAGTTTGATATTGTCGGGGTCGTTGGGGGCGGCGACGATCGGTTCGGTAATTGTATTAAGATCGATCTCGATGATTTCTTTGTATTCGGCATCAGCATCGGCAGACATCAGGACGGGATTAGCCAGCCAAGCTTCCATCTGGGCGACGCGACGCAACATGGTACGGGCATCGGTATAACCCCGTGCAACCATGTTTTTGAGCAGGGCGACGTTAGAGCGGATATATTCGGTGACGGTGGCTGCGCTGAGTTTAATTGTCGAGCCAGCGCAGGAACGTTCGGCGGTAGCGTCGGTGAGTTCAAAGGCTTGTTCGACTTTGAGATCTGGTAAGCCTTCGATTTCCATAATCCGCCCTGAGAAGACGTTGAGTTTGTTTTGTTTGTCGTTGGTGAGTAAGCCTTTTTGCATGGCGACGTAGGGAATCGCATTGACGACATCGCGGAGAGTGACTCCGGGCTGGAGTTCACCTGTGAAGCGGACTAAGACGGATTCGGGCATATCTAAGGGCATCGCACCGAGAGCGGCGGCGAAGGAGACTAAACCGGAGCCTGCGGGGAAGGAAATACCGAGGGGGAAGCGGGTGTGGGAGTCGCCACCCGTACCGACGGTATCGGGGAGGAGCATCCGATTGAGCCAGGAGTGGATGATGCCATCGCCAGGGCGGAGGGCGACTCCACCGCGTTGGGCGAAGAAGTCGGGTAAGTCTTGGTGGGTGAGGATGTCTACTGGTTTGGGGTAGGCGGCGGTGTGACAGAAGCTACTCTTCACCATTTCCTAAGCCACTTTCGGCTGCGCTTCTCAATGAAAGCCATAACTCTTTTAGGGGTTGACTCACGGCACTATCTGGCTCACTTAAAACAAGCTGCTGATATTCTTCAATGTACCTTGTGCGAGAACGATGAAATAAATGCAGAAAATGACGCAAAAAGCTGATGCAATCTAGCACGGCTATTTCTACTCCACCTGTTTTTTCGTAGAGGCTTTTAGCATAATTGTTTACCTCTTGCGGAATTTCTGATGTGGTGATAAAAATATAATTATCGATGTCTTTATCTAAAATCTTTTGGACGGCAAGATCGATATCTTCTCTGGTTGCTGGGCGCATTTTCATTTCGTAGCCAGTTAAAACTCGTTCGTCATTAATGAGGGTTATTTCGACATCACCAATCGCACCCGTTTGTTTATCAGCCGCGTTGTGACTTGCCAGAACTTTTGCCTGTTCGCCTAATTGTAAGCTTGCTGTTTTATATGCAGCCGTCACAATTAACACTGGTAATCTACTCGAATTGCGCCCTACCAGATGGCTTTTAATAATAGCAACAATACTCTCTGAGGACAATGGAATCGCACCAGCTAATGGCTGTACTCCTGCCAAAAGTGTTTCGATTCGCTGCTGATTTTCATGTTTGACAATCAACAAAACACGAATGCTTTCAGCTAGTAAATCGTCAGCACTTACTATTCCGGTATGAACATCGTCGAGTAATTGTAGAGCCGCTTTATAAAGTTCTGGTGGTCGTCCGACTAGGTTAGTATTTGGCGTGAGTGGTTCGCTACGGTTGCGAAGTGCGGGTGTCAGGAATGCAGTTGTGGTATTGCAGGGAAGACGATGTTCGGCGATGAATTGTCCGATATACGCTTCATCATAAGTACGACCAGAAAATGTATCGGTGCCATCAATTTCGGTGTATGGTTTGCGAATATCTACTTGCGGTTTGTGAATCTTTGCCAAACAACAGGACAATATCAAACGAGATAGAGCCTTGTTGCGAATATTACGACAAATTAATTCTATCCTTTGGCGAACACTTTCATTCTTGATAATCGAATTAGTTATGTCAGTGTTGGCTCTTTGGAGGGCGATTGCGAGGATTTCTGCTGGTGTGTCCATTCTATTCCTTTCGGTGGTTCATAATTCATCCACAGTACTTCAGTCCGCGCTGACTTGACCGAATGACACATTTTTGCGTTAGCTCCCACGATATACCAATCACTATATAATTCATCCATCAAATCGCAATGGTAGCTCGATAAAGCAACTTTCCCTTGGACATTTCTAAGTACCGATGCGAGTTCTCGATGCTCTGTATCGGTCATTTCATGGGCGTATGCTTTAAAGTCGCCACGGGCACCATGTGGGTAAGGTGGGTCGCAATAGAATAGAGTATCTGCACTATCATATCGTCGGATGACATCGATCGCGGGTGCATTCTCGATTTGAACGCGCAATAGTCTTTGCGCGATGAGTGATAAATCGTCGATACTACCGAGCCAGCGAGACACGGCTCCTGACATCCCAGCGCGACTGGTTAATAGGCAATGCGCCCAACGTCCCGCACTGGATGTTTGAGCGAGTCCAGTTCGCACTTGTCTAGCACACACGAAAAAACGCCGAGCGCGCTCTAGTTCGGTAATTCCTTCGGTTTGGCGTTGGCTGGCTAATGCTAGTTCTTCACGGGAGAATGGGGTTAAGCCGATGGCTTCAATTAGCGGCTCCTTGTGGTCGCGGAGGACGCGAAAAAAATTCACGACTTCGCTGTGGATATCGTTGTAGGTTTCAACGGGAGACGGAGGGCGATTGATGATGACAGCAGCGGAGCCACCAAATACGTCGCAAAAATGTTGTGATGATGGTAGTAGGGGTAAGAGCCAGTCGAGGTGGCTATATTTTCCGCCATACCAGCCAAATGCGATCGATTTTCCCATAGTCTTTAGTTTAGATTTATTCCCATCGTAGTTGAATTGGGTATGCAGTGAAAGCAGCATCACAGCTAACTAAAGTGAGAGAATTAGTAATGGCTTGAGCGATGAGAATCCTATCGAATGGATCGCGATGATGAAGTGGTAGATTGATTATCCTAACTGTATCGGCAAACGAAATTGGTAGCAGGTCGATTCCAGCAGGTGATAGACTAGCCTCGATCGATTCATAGTTCGATCGCAGTGACAACTTACCGATGCTTAATTTAATCGCAATTTCCCACAGACTAGCAATACTAAGGTAAACTCGATCGACCGTTTCAATTTCTGTTTTTATCGATTCGGGTAATTTGGAGTCATTCTCTGAATACCAGATGAAAGCATGAGTATCTAGAAGTAGATTAGTCACTCCACATACTCCTGAAAATCTTCTAGCGGCTTATTAAAGTCATCAGGCAGTGGTAGAGCAAATGTGCCCTTTAGAAAACCTGCTTGCCGCTTCTTCTGTGGTTGCAAAGTGCTTTTAGCATGAGTTTCTAGCAAAAACTGAGTGTAGTGGAGTACTTCTTGCTGAAGCGAATCAGGTAGTTTGTGCAGGTATTCTAAGATTGTAGTTTCTATCATTTTGAGGGCCTCAGCTATTCATATTTTCAATTGTATTTATTTACATTGTTACTATCTCTACCAATTCTCTACAGTTGGTCTATGGAACCAATGATTAAGCTTGTCTTCATCTACATATCCTTTGAGTTCTGGATCTGGCCAAATGTGAATTTTATCAATACAGCCTAATTCAGTTGCTGCTGTTTCAATATAATTCCATTGCTTGATAAAATACTCACTCCAAGGCTTTTTATGCGAGATAAGTTTGGCAAAATCTAATCCAGCCTCAACCATTCTTTTCCCATTTGTCCCACGAGCATTAATAGGTTCCCAAAAAATAACTTCTGGATTAACTTGTAAAAGCTTGTCTAAATGATATCTAAAGTCATCTAGTGTCATAGTTGGAGGAGTTGGTGCCATCGCGACATAAACTCGGCATCCAGCTTTGTGACCTTGAACTAGAGATTGGTATCGACGTGTAGGAGAAGGTGCATGAGGTTCTATTTTAAAGCTTAAATCATCATCTGAATGAGGGATACTCATACCGATTATAATATTAGGATTAGATAATATATCTAAGTCTTTAGTCCACAATAGCCCACGAGTTAAAATTCTAACTCTTTTTTTATGTTTCATTAGCACTTCAATACTTTTAGTGCTAATATCTGCACAGTGTTTATTTTGATAAGGGTCGGTTCCAGAACACATCAAAACAACTCCTTTTCCTTCAGGAGTTTCATCCCAAACTCTTTTTCGACTAATTATGTCATCTAGTTTTTCTGGTATATTTTCTCTAATTAATAAGTATTCTCCCCAGTTCATTTGAGGATCGCTAATACCACGACTTCTTAATTCATCTTGCCTCGTTCTAATTGCGGGTGTAGATGGTACATAGCAGAAAGTACATCCGTGCAAACATCCAGAAGCTATATTTATAACATAGTCACAAAGACCTTTCTTTTTTAATGCACTTCTTTGTAGGGGATTAATGATTTTTTCACTACCTTTAACAATAGACATAATTATTACTTAAATATTTTTAAATATAGATAGCTGTTTGTTCTTCCTTCGTCTAATAAAATCTCCATTTTGTAAATTCAAACCCGTAAACAATTTATCTTTCCTAATTATTTCAACTTCATGATCTTGCTGGCACTGATGAATGTACTTCATATACATTTTTGAACTAGCTGGATTAAGTTCCATTGTTTTTTGCTTAATACTTGCAAATGTGATTCCATCTGATGAACCATCTAAAATCAAACTACCAACTTGGCTTTCTAATTTTTCCATGATTGAAGATTCAAAACTGTTTGCATCATTTGTATTAAGCTGAATAGCATTATAGTTCTCATTGTAAAAATCTAGTGTTCTATGACCATAACCATAGATCTCATAATGATATTGACAGTCTAAGTTATTAGTTGATTGAAAGCATTCTTTAATAACTTCTAATGCTTTGATATTCCTCGACATATGTACTAAATAATACATAACAATGGTTTGTCCCTTTGGTATGAGCGAGAATGTAAATATTAATGGATTTTGATTACTTCTCTGCTCGAAACCTTTATCTCTAAAAAGACGTAATGTTTCATCCTTTAAGTAGCACTGCTGTCCAACGGATGTATTTTCTAAATCTGCTCGTGTATAATAATCCTGTGCTTCTAGTATTTTATTGAAAGAATTAGACAAGCTACCATTACGTTCACTTAAAAATCTCCTGATAAAATCAATCATATAAGTATAAATTACTTCCGATTTAGGAAGATCGTGTATCTTTCTAAATGTTGACATTGATACGTCTGTATATCCAAATGGATCTAGAAAGAATAACGAATGTCCCTTGCGAATATCTAACTTGATGAATACAGAATTAATAACATTTTCAAACTCTCCACATATGAATTCACATTGTTCTATTAACTGTCCATGTTCTTGATTTTTATAAATATGCTTTTCTGTGTCTACTAGCTCACCTAGTTCAAAACAAAGCATTGCAGACTTTTTCAAAAAATTAATATGATCTTGACTACTGTCGATGAAAATACATTGTACATCTAATGGCTGGGAATATTTTCGTTTTGATTTTTGAAATCCTCTTCTAACTGCTTCAATAATTCTAATTGGCGATCCAGGTAAGAACCTATTTTGTTCATCTCTATATTGTCCGCCACCACAAAAGCCATCTACCAATGTAAATGATTTAATACCATACTGAGTTTTCCCATGCATGACATATATTAAATTCTCAATATATTGCTCTAGAATTAAATGTTTTATTTTAGTATGTGGCTCAATACTAGGAATTTCTTCATCTTCAAAATTCCATTTTGCTTTATTACTCATTGTTTAGACTCAACTCACTATTATATAGGTTGCAAAATATGTCTTTTTGCAACCTATAGTTCATTTTAACTAACTATTTAGACTTCGGCTAGCTTTCTGACTTCATCCACCGAGACAGTTCGACCCTCATCTTCAAAACCAAAAATCTGGTCGAAATTGAGATAACGATACAGATCTCCGGCAAATGGATTAACTCACATCTTGCACCAGAATATAAGTACTAGATTTAGATCGAGACTAATTCCAAGGCAAGACCCTGCGAGAGCAGAAAGTCTCGCTTCCGATCGATTTCTACTAAAAGTAAACTCACTGCGATCTGTGGCATTAACTGTTGAAGTGCCAGCTCAGATTCCTGTCTCCACTCAGGCGGAAGGCTTACGTTTGAGGATAAATAGACCCAGTGGGTGAGTACAAAACTAATAAAGCTCAGAAGCAGCCAACGGTATACACCTAAAAGTGTTTGTTGACCGAAGCTAGCCAGCCCAAATCGATATTTAGCAGTCTTGAAAAATCCTTCAATTGCCCATCGACGACTGCCCCACCAAGCAATCGTACTGCCTTTAAGAGCGCGGGTCGAAATCACAAATCTTTTCTCCAACTTACCATCCCGTTTTAAGTAGAACCAGGAAGCCGTAACCACGCCCTCTAAACCTGATAGCTTAACTTGTTGACCCTTCTTGCCTAGCATCTTCATCTGTCTCCCATCTGCCAGTTTCCGGTTATTCGGTATACCAACAATTGCTTGATGACGAAGTTTTTTGACCCCGTTGAGGAATTCGACACTACTAAATCCAGTATCGGCTAATACTTGGACTCGAAAGCGGTAAGTGAGTTTCTTGGGCAAGGTGCGGAGCAATTTTAGCCCCAATTGAGCAGGAGTAGTTGTGCCTTTACCACGCCAGGAACGGAACGCCCAAGGTATTCTCCACTGTCCAACGACTAAGTACAGTACAACCAAATGCAGTCCTCGCTTACCGTTGAGAATATGTATCAACGTTGCAAATGCTTTGAATTTCCCCCTTTTCTCCAATGTAGTCAGATCGATAATTACCTGCAAGTAAGGTCTTTGTCCTTTGGCTGTGTAATTACTCAACTGTTTCAAAATATGTTGGCGAGTCGTACGAATCACGGCTCTGGTTGGCCACCCATATTCATTGAAAAATCTGCTCAAAGCCGCAGGTGATTTAATCACCCCATGTTCTGGTAACATTTGACCATTCTTAGGTTCCATAAATAGAGCGAAACTAGCTTGGAGACTAAGTTTCTGATAGGGACTGGGCATCAGCTCTAACAACGTGTAGAGTATTAATTGGGCGTACGGGAGAATGGTATTCACTGTTCTCATCAATGTTTTTACACGCCCTTTTTCTCATATTTTGACTCCTGCGAAAATCAGTTGTTATGTACTGGTGCAAGATGTGAGTTAATCTTCTTGCTCATCAAATCCAGATATTCCGGTACCGTCGGAATCCGCCCCAACAGCGAACAAACTGCCGCTAACTCTGCCGAACCGAGATAGACTTGGGCACCTTTACCCATCCGGTTATTGAAATTGCGGGTGGATGTCGAGAATACCGTGGCATTATCGGCAGTGCGGGCTTGATTGCCCATACAGAGACTGCATCCAGGCATTTCTGTCCGTGCGCCAGCGGCATCGAAGATCGCGTACATCCCTTCGGCTTTGAGTTGGGATTCGTCCATGCGGGTGGGGGGACAAATCCACAACTGGGTGGTGACTGCGGGTTCGCCTTCTAATACTTTGGCGGTGGCACGGTAGTGTCCGATATTTGTCATGCAGGAGCCGACGAAGACTTCATCGATTTTGGCTCCGGCGACTTCGCTCAGGAGTTTGATGTTGTCGGGGTCGTTGGGGGCGGCGACGATCGGTTCGGTAATTGTATTAAGATCGATCTCGATAATTTCGGCGTATTCGGCATCGGCATCGGCGGACATTAAGACTGGATTAGCGAGCCAAGCTTCCATCTGGGCGACGCGGCGCAGCATGGTACGGGCATCGGTATAACCGCGTGCGACCATATTTTTGAGTAGGGCGACGTTGGAGCGGATATATTCGGTGACGGTGGCTGCGCTGAGTTTAATTGTCGAGCCAGCGCAGGAACGTTCGGCGGTAGCGTCGGTGAGTTCAAAGGCTTGTTCGACTTTGAGATCTGGTAAGCCTTCGATTTCCATAATCCGCCCTGAGAAGACGTTGAGTTTGTTTTGTTTGTCGTTGGTGAGTAAGCCTTTTTGCATGGCGACGTAGGGAATCGCATTGACGACATCGCGGAGAGTGACTCCGGGCTGGAGTTCACCTGTGAAACGGACTAATACGGATTCGGGCATATCTAAGGGCATTACTATGGATGTCAACTCGATCGCCCGAACATGATAGAATTTTGCATCATGCTAACGTGGTGATGCAAAATTCTAGAGAGAGTAGCGATCGGAGATCGCTCTATAGAGCCTGTCTGCAAATTTATTGCATCTATTTATTCTTAATTTATCAAGAATTTGTAATGGCGATATTGACGTTTTCTTTAGATTACGAGATTGCTCTTCTAGAACATTTATTAATGCTTCATCGCCGCAATCATCGCAAAGAGCTAACAAAAAATCATCTGGATGCAACACCGAAAGATTATAATCTTGATAAGATCTGACCGGAAAGTCTTTGAGATTGTATGTGACTAGATAATCTACGCCAGCAACAATAGCAGCAGCCAACACATGGCGATCTTTAGGGTCGTTGGTCATGGACTCGATTAAATTTAAAGGTGCATCGATAAAGCTTTGAGGGAACGCTTTTCTGACTTGTTGCTGAAAGTGGTCTTCTCTTTCTGGAGTAGATAACTGTTTCTTAATGCGATTGTGGCTGACTTCATCTAAAATCTCCTCGGAAAGATAAAGTTGAAAAACTCCTTGAAATGCAGCAGTAAACAAAGTATCTTTAATTGGCATTCCAAAGATAGCACAGGCATCGAGCAAAGCTTTTTTGGTCATTCATCTATGCTCGCCATCACCGATCGAATATAGTTATCTTCATATCCCCCCTCCTCTTCTGTCATTGCAATAATTTCTCGCAGACTTTCAGCACGAATTTTATCTTGCGGCTGTAGAGATTCGCCCGATAAGTTGCGCTCTTGGCTAACTACCGAAATTGATTCTCCAGCTAAGATTGCTCTAACTATTATTTGCAGTCTGCGATTGACTTCGGAGGGCGATCGATCGAGGTATTCTAATAGCTGCGATAGCTCGACGCGATCGCTTTCACTCTGTGGTGGATGGATCGAAATGGGATAGGAAATGTTGGTCATATCAGATCTAAAGCTTGTTTAGTCCTCTCTGTAGTCCCATTATACCAATACGGGTGAATCGATCGTCCGGCAAGAGCCAGTCGAGGTGACTATATTTGCCGCCATACCAGCCAAATGCGATCGCCTAGCGGTGCGCTTCTCTACGAGACGCTTTGCGAACGCGATCGATTTTCCCATAGTCTCTAGTTGAATCTCACCGATCGAATATATTAAAATAGTCATAGCTGTAGATCGAGACAGTAAGAATACCCGTCGGACTGCTAAATCAGATCCCTACTTGGCAGGATAACCATGCGAATCGAAAAACTTTCTTACCATAACCATGTTACAGGTTGGCAACTAGCACCCGTGGAATTTGGCTCTGTGAATCTACTGGTAGGTGTTTCTGGTGTAGGAAAGACTAGGATTTTAGAAGTTATTCGATCGCTTAAACAGATTGTATTTGAAACTCCTTGGCGTAATCAATCGCTGAATGGAGTTGAATGGGATATTACGTTCTTTACTACTCCTGACTTAAATTACCAATGGAGGGGTAAATTCAAAATCATCAATAATTACAAACGTATTGTTGACGAATCTGTCGAAAATAAATATTTGCAAATTGAACAAAATGAGCTTACTTTAGACGTAGAAGAGCTGTATCTAAATGGTTGCTGCATTACTAGTAGAAATGATGGGATCATAAAATTTGAAGAGCAAACAATGCCAAAGCTTTCACCATCAGAAAGCTTAATTACAATATTTCAATCCGAAGACAAAATTATTCCAATAATCAATGGTCTACGTCTAATTATTGATAGTCAGACTCAACAACGTCAAAAAAGATCATTAGGTAGTTCTATCCTCAACAAAAAAACCGAGGAATTATCACTTTCAATCATTGGAAATGCAAATAGTACTTTAGCCGATAGATTACGGTTACTAAAAATTAACTATCGAGAGGTATTCGACAAAATTAAAGCTGATTTTATTGAAATCTTTCCCCAAGTTGAAAATTTTAGAATATCAACACAACAGCTAAGATATCAATTAACAAACAAACCACTACCTGTTTTTTCTCTAGAACTAAAGGAGATAGGGGTAGATCGATGGATTACTCAATCAAATCTCTCGATGGGAATGTTGAAAACGCTTGCTCACATCACAGAGATATATTTATTAGCCGAGGGTAGTATTCTGCTAATTGACGAGTTTGAGAATAGCTTAGGTGTTAATTGTATTGACGTGGTAACAGAATTGTTGAATGAGCGGAAAGATATTCAATTTATTTTTACTAGTCATCATCCCTATATTGTTAATAAAATTCCGATGCAACATTGGAAAATAATTACTAGAAAGGGAAGTTTTGTAACGGCTACAAATGCAACTGATTATGAGGAGTTGTCAGGCTCTAGACACAAAGTATTTACTCAACTGCTCAATCTGCCAGCTTATACTGAGGGAATTCAGGTAGGATGAATTTGTATTTTATAGTTGAGGGCAAAACAGAGCAAAAAGTATATCCATCCTGGCTGAGTTATTTATTGCCAGAATTGCAACGGGTAAAAAATCCTGGTAAAGTTCAAGCTAACAATTATTATTTAATCACTGCTGGTGGTTATCCAGCTATTTATGAGATATTAGAGCCAGCTATTGAAGAGATTAATGATATTCAAAGGTATGACTACCTTATTATTTGCCTAGATGCCGAGGAAAATAGCGTTGAGGATATGCAGCAGGAAGTTCGAGATAAAATTCAGGAGCTTTCGATTAGCAAAGAACTCTCTTTGAAAAATACACAATTAAAGATAGTTATCCAAAATAGGTGTATGGAGACTTGGTTTCTGGGTAATAGCAAAATATATTCTCGTCAACCTCAATCGCAGCTATTATTGGAGTACACTCGCTACTATAATGTCTCTGATAACTGTCCAGAATCAATGGGTAAACATGACTACGGTGTTCATGCTCACTTTCACGAGGCTTATTTAAAGGAATTATTTGCGGCTAAGAATATGCAGTATTCTAAAACTAAGCCTAGAGATGTTCAGGAAGATTACTACTTAAAAGAGTTACAAAATAGGGCTGAGAGACAAGCCGAACATTTGCCTACTCTTCAAGATTTTATCGAGTTTTGCGGTTTGATTCGATCGCAGTTATAAGATCGATCTCAATTCTCTAACTCCTTTACCTCGATTACAGTCAAAACACAAAGTTTGTAAATTATTAATCTCATTACTTCCTCCGCGTGAGAATGGAAGAATGTGGTCAATTTCTAAAGTAACTTCCTTAGAATTACGTCCACAAAATATGCACTTATAGCCATCACGACTTAAAACATCAACACGGACAGCCAAAGGGATATAGCGTGAGGGCTTTTCTGTTGATGTCGTTAGAGTTTTTGATTGAGATATTTTAGTTGCTTTAAAAGCTTTAGATGTTTTGTGATTTACTTCATTAATTCTATCTCGAAGCCATCCCCGCACTAATTTTTGCAGTGAATTAGGTTGATTGCTAGGCATAAAAATGTTTATAAAAAATAGAATATTTATACTAAAATCTCCCTTTTAAAGGGAGATTTAGCAGAACCCAAAAACTAAAAATGTATCAATTTTAAGATATCAGAAATATCCTCTATTTACTTGAACAATTTGCTTAAACCGTAACCAGCTAATCCGATGACTGCCCCAGCAGCAGCAAGGGGAGCCATACCAATCGCTACAGCCGTACCACCTACTGCTAATCCCATTCCACCAACTACAGTAGAGACTCCAGCACCAGCAGCGGCTCCACCCGCTGCGGCAAGGATGGCTGCGGCTCTTTCTTGGTCAGCTTCTTTTTCGCTATCTTTCATGGTGTACACTCACAATTTGAACTAGGATATAGTGCAGTATAAAATAGTACAAGCTTTTCGTGCTTCAGCCTAATTACGCAAATCTAGTCAGTATGAGCAGAGAGGGCGGAAACTCTACTCTAATTAACTTTTATCCCTTTACACCTCAGCCAGCTTTCTGACATCATCCACCGAGACAGTTCGACCTTCATCTTCAAATCCCGTAATCTCATCGAAATTCAGATAACGATACAGATCCCCTGCAAACGGATTGATTTTCTTACTCATCAAATCCAGATATTCCGGTACCGTGGGAATCCGCCCCAACAGCGAACAAACTGCCGCTAATTCTGCCGAACCGAGATAGACTTGGGCACCTTTACCCATCCGGTTATTGAAATTGCGGGTGGATGTCGAGAAGACCGTGGCATTATCGGCGGTGCGGGCTTGATTGCCCATACAGAGACTGCATCCGGGCATTTCTGTCCGTGCGCCAGCGGCATCGAAGATCGCGTACATCCCTTCGGCTTTGAGTTGAGATTCGTCCATGCGGGTGGGGGGACAGATCCATAACTGGGTGGTGACTGCGGGTTCGCCGTCGAGGACTTTGGCGGTGGCGCGGTAGTGACCGATATTAGTCATGCAGGAGCCGACGAAGACTTCATCGATTTTAGCTCCAGCGACTTCGCTCAGGAGTTTGATATTGTCGGGGTCGTTGGGGGCGGCGACGATCGGTTCAGTAATTGTATTAAGATCGATCTCGATGATTTCGGCGTATTCGGCATCGGCATCGGCGGACATCAGGACGGGATTGGCCAGCCAAGCTTCCATCTGGGCGACGCGGCGCAACATGGTGCGGGCATCGGTGTAACCGCGTGCGACCATGTTTTTGAGCAGGGCGACGTTGGAGCGGATATATTCGGTGACGGTGGCTTCGCTGAGTTTAATCGTCGAGCCAGCGCAGGAACGTTCTGCGGTTGCGTCGGTGAGTTCAAAGGCTTGTTCGACTTTGAGATCTGGTAAGCCTTCGATTTCCATAATCCGCCCAGAGAAGACGTTGAGTTTGTTTTGTTTGTCGTTGGTGAGTAAGCCTTGTTGCATGGCGACGTAGGGAATCGCATTGACGACATCGCGGAGGGTGACTCCGGGTTGGAGTTCGCCTGTGAAGCGCACTAATACGGATTCAGGCATATCTAAGGGCATCGCACCCAGAGCGGCGGCGAAGGCGACTAAACCGGAGCCTGCGGGGAAGGAAATGCCGAGGGGGAAGCGGGTGTGGGAGTCGCCGCCTGTGCCGACGGTATCGGGGAGGAGCATCCGATTCAGCCAGGAGTGGATGATGCCGTCGCCCGGATGGAGGGCTACGCCGCCGCGTTGGGCGAAGAAGTCGGGGAGTTCTTCGTGGGTGAGGATGTCTACTGGTTTGGGATAGGCGGCGGTATGACAGAAGCTCTGCATCACTAAATCCGCACTGAAACCGAGACAGGCGAGTTCTTTGAGTTCGTCGCGAGTCATCGGCCCCGTGGTATCTTGGGAACCAACGGTGGTCATTAAGGGTTCGCAGGACATCCCAGGGCGCACGCCTGGTAATCCGCAGGCTTTGCCGACCATTTTTTGAGCGAGGGTGTAGCCTTTGCCTGTATCTGTCGGTTGGGTGGGGCGGGTAAAGATGGTGCTGGGGGGTAATCCCAAGGCGATGCGGATTTTGTCGGTGAGGGTACGCCCAATCAGCAGGGGAATTCTACCGCCAGCGCGGACTTCATCAAGGATAGTGTCGGGTTTGAGGTTGAAGGTGGAGAGGGTTGCGCCGGATTCGTTGGTAATTTTGCCAGCGTAGGGGTGAATGGTGATGACCATACCAGTTTCGAGCATGGTAATATCACACTCGATCGGTAAACTCCCCGAATCCTCGGCAGTATTAAAGAAAATCGGCGCGATTTTACTACCCAAAACATAACCACCCGTGCGCTTATTCGGAACGCAGGGAATATCTGCGCCGATGTGCCAGAGGACGGAATTAATCGCCGATTTGCGCGAGGAACCCGTACCGATAACGTCGCCAACATAGGCGAGGGGGTGTCCTTTCTGTTTCAATTCAGCAATGGTGGCTAAACTCCCTGGCTGGCGAGTTTCCAGCATCGCGAGGGCATGGAGGGGAATATCGGGGCGACTGGTAGCTTCAGTTGCGGGGGATAAGTCGTCGGTGTTGGTTTCGCCTGGAACTTTGAAGACAGTGACGGTAATGGTTTCGGGCAGGGTGGGGCGTGAGGTGAACCACTCGGCATTCGCCCAAGCATCGATGACTTGTTTGGCGTAGGGATTAGTTTGGGAGAGTTCCCAGACATCGTTAAATGCGTCGTAAACGAGAACGATTTTGCTCAGTGCTTTGACTGCGGCTGTAGCGAGTTCTGTATCATCAGAGTGGAGTAAGTCAATCAGCGATCGAACGTTATAACCACCTAACATTGTACCTAATAGCTCGATCGACTCGATCTTATCAATCAACGGACTAGTAATTTTACCTGTGACGATACCAGTCAGGAAGCCAGCCTTGACATAAGCAGCCGGATCTACTCCAGGTGGAACTCGATCGCGCAATAATGCAATTAGGTTAGCCTCTTCACCCGCAGGTGGATGTTGTAATAGTTCGCAGAGGGCACTGGTTTGTTCGGCATCGAGTGGTAATGGGGGAATTCCCAATGCGGCTCGATCGGCTGTATGCTGGCGATATGCTTCTAACATCTGGATTTAGCTTCTGTATCTAGGTTGTTCTATTTTAATAGGTGGCGGTTGTTGATAGATGTTTGGGGCGATCGATTTTCCAAGGAGAGACTCGCGGAAGGTCAGTGGATCGAATTGCACATTATCCAATTTGCACTAATCTAATGCGTGTATTTTTGCCAATAGAATACTTGCACGCTCTGTTCCTTTCCAAGACTCGTCTTTTATTGCATCTGTCAATCCCTCAGCTATTAAGCTTTTTTGTGGATTTGAAATATTTTTCCCCAATCGAAAGACGATCTGCTGTAAGCTATCCACAACATCTTCACGAATATTCGCTCGATGCTCTTGTTCATTTTTCAAGATGCTCAACAAAGGTTCGATCGCATTTTGTTGACCGACAGCACCTAAAGCTTTGACAACAATACTTCGGCGTACATAGCTACGAAAATCGAGACAATCTACTAATGCAGCAGTAACAGCAATTAATCCTTCATCTAAAGATGATGAAGTTGGAGTTCTAATTAAAGACTGTGCTGCATTTATCCGAACACGGATATCTTTATGTTGTAATCCCTTAATGGCTAAGTCGATCGCAGTACTAAAGTTCTCTTTAGTTTCTATTCTGGAAATAACTGTACCGAAAAAGTTGTAACGACTAGCATCATTGCGAACTTTACGATTAGAGTGTTCCATTGCCGCACTTAACCCAAAGATCGCTATTTTATAATCAACTTGTGGTAATAATCGAGCCATTGCAGATCGAACATCCTGAAATTGGCTTTGTAATGATAATCTCAATGTTAATTTGTTGTTTATCCCGTAGATCCCTACTACTGCGTAAAATGCAGATAGACGTATCTGATGATGTTCTGACTGTAAGCTATCAATCAAAGGTTCGATTGCTCGATCATTACCAATTACACCTAATGCACCTGCGGCGCGCATTCTCACGGCATGAGACGAATCTTGTAGGGCAATAATTAAAGGATCGATCGCTTGTTCTAGATTGACCGATTGTATTCTTCCGATAATTGTAATTCCAGTAATGGCATTTTTTCTGATATTAAGATCTGGATCTTGCAAGGCTCTAATTAATGGCTCAACTGATTTCTGTTTACCGATTTTAGCCAGAGATCGAATTGCTTTTAATCTAATCCAACAGCTTTCAGATTGCGCTGCCAATATCAGAGGCTCAATCACTCGCTCATCATCAATCCTACCTAACATTTCAGCAGATATGCCACGAGCGCGATGATATCCATTCTGCAATACATTAATCAATAATTCAATTTGTTTTTTGCTAATACTGCGTTTCAATGAATTTGTTATACGATCGCATAAGTCTCGATCTCCACTATTGAGAGCATCGAATAAAATTTGAATCGAGCGTTCGCTATTAATTTTTATCAATTCATCAATAGCACCCTGACGAACATAGAAATTCAGATCTCTTAATTTAAACTCTAATATTTCAATAGCACGTTCATTACCTTCTCGATCGGTAATATGGGCAGGGTGAACGCATCAAAACAGGATTTATTTCGATCGAGAGCCACTAAAATAGGCGATTAATGATATTCGATTGCTTAACTACAATTACGACAATATCAATAAAATCGAAACCAAAGACGAGGTTAAATTAACTCAATTTAGTCCGGCAAAAGTGCGGCTAAAGATATTTAGCCAAATTCATACTCTGGGGTTAGTTAAATTTAGGCTAAAATAGCCTCTAGAAGTTCGCGCGAATATTCTTCATCAAGGCTCGCAAGAAATCGCTTCTTCCTAACACTTAGTTTTCGACTCTTGTTCTGACTCATTATATTAACTGCTATATGTCTTAAAACAGCAAAATTAGCTGGAGCATTATCTTTTCTAATTCGACTAATGTCTTCTTTGAAAATAACATCAAGTACCCAATGGAGTGAATTTTCTATCGACCAATGACCTCTGATTGCTTCTGCTAGTTTTTCAACATTATCTTCTAAGCTACTGATGAAATAACGAGCTTCTACGCTGGTTTTTTCATTGACAACTCGAACTGATTCTACCATGCAAATACTAGTCAGATTTTGCCATTTTAGCAATGGATCTATTGATGTTGCAATGTCTGATATCATTAGGTAATTACGAGTTTCCTCTCTACCTCTATTCATCTCTCTACTGCTGAAGCTATGCGTTTTCAGACTTTCACCACGAGTTTTAATCGCCTGTTTGAATAGCTGTTCTACCCTTTCATATAAACTTGGTTGATTCTTTTTGACAGCAATTACATAATCTGCTTCTTTTTTGACAATTTTCTTGACTATTTCTCGCTGACATCCCATTGCATCAATTGTCACTATACATCCAGCTAGATCTAAGGCATTAATCAACTCAGGCAATGCAGTAATTTCATTTGATTTACTCTCGACTTTTGTTTGTCCTAATACTAATCTATTACTTGCTGCCCAAGCACTGACCGTATTAATTACTCCTTTACCATTTTTTTCGTCTCTTGAATTTCGAGATTGTTCTCCATCAAATGCGATTATCTCTCCTGCTGTTATTTTACTTATTCCTTTAATCCAATGCAGGAAAGATTTATTGAATTCTTCAGGATTAATTTGTGAAAATACCCGTGCAAATGTATCGTGAGATGGTATCCCATTCGGTAATTCTAGAAATTCCTCCAGCCATTTTTTTCTGGTGATGCCATACAGCTCTATGTCTTCCCATCCATCTGCTCCACATACTACTGCACAAATCGAGATCGTGATAATATCGATTAGTTTGTGTTTTTTCCCCCGTTCAATTCTAATGTCTTTTATGTCACCAAAGTGTTCTGCGATACTATGCCTTGGCTTTAGCTTCATTTGACGCGATCTGAATTTCCAATAAATATAACATAATTAACTGGCTATACTTGTTTACCATTAAAGCTTTCATACTTTTCGTAATTCAAATCTGCAACTGATTTGCGAGGATTTTAAATAGTAGGAAATTTAAGTGCGTTCACCCTGGTAATATGGGTATCTTCATCAAAATCAGTCATTTACCACTGCCTATAAAATGATAAATATTCGATCGATATTCGCGATCTCGTTATCTTTCTGGAAAAATCGACCTGATGACTCCCCAAGCTAAAATGGGGGTGTTCGATCGTGCTAATTTTGTCCTTGTTCTAATACTTTTCCTAATCGTTGTTTGCGCTGAGTCAAAATCTCTCGATCGAGTTTGGCAATAACTTCTTCTAGTTGAATACCTGCTAACTCCATTTCCTGACAATTTTGATGTGCTTTAGCTAAAGTTTGTTTGATTTTTTCTGGATCTGGGATAGTAGGGATAAAACTCATTTTAATCTCCAATCTAGTTCGATTTCTTCTAGACTCCGCTCTAACGCAGGAATGCGATTCTGAATATTAGAGATTGCATCATTTATTAATTTTAGCAGATCGTTAGAAACTGTGGGTTGTACTTCAGCAATCCGTAAGTGCAACGTTGATAGTTGAGAAAGCCTGGTTTTAGCTTGTTCGGCTATTTCTGTAAGTTGCTCTAAGGTCGAGATTGTTTCTAAAGTTTCGCCAATACTCTCCAATAGTGTAAATTCCAAAGATTTTGCTCGATCTATAATATCCAACAGTTCCTCTTTCTGTTGACTCAGAGTTGCTCTAATCTCTGGAGATAGCTTTGCCATAGTAACTTGAAAAATGTCGTTCAGATATCATACTCGATAAGCTCGTGATTTTATTGTCTTTTTGGTAAGGCTCGATTCTTTGGTGTAGCTTCTGGAGCAAGAGGATCGATCGTTGAGATGAATGGGGTGGGTGACTCGATCTGCTTTGCTATCTCTCGCACTGTTTGTTAAATTAGAATTGGACTAGTGTTCGATCGTCGATATGGAGTAAAGAGCGTGAATATTGAATTAAAATCCGAACAAGAACAGTTCATTCGATCGCAGATTGAGAGTGGCGAGTATCAGACTGCTGACGATGTTATTTCCGAAGCATTTAAACTATTAGCAGCCCGATCTAATAAAATCGAACAACTTCGCCAGAAGATTGCAGTAGGTACCGCCGAAATTGTTAACGGGCAGATAACAGATGGAGAACTGGTATTTGAAAGACTGCAAGCAAAGATCGATTTAATTGCTAGAAACAACGATCTATGAGTAGCTACTCTTTTTCAGATACAGCGATTCGAGATCTCGATGAAATTTGCAATTATATTGCAGTTCAAAATAGTAAAGCAGCTAGTCAACTATTCGATCTAATTAGACAAAAGTGTAAATTAGTAGCTAATTTCCCCAATATGGGAAAGAGTTATTCAAGGCTAGAGTCAAACTTGAGAGGATTTGTAGTTGAAGACTATATTATTTTTTATGATCCTACTCCAGACGGAATTAATATTGCTAGAGTGGTGAGTGGTTATCGAGATCTAGAGGATCTATTCTTGGACGATTGATAACGCGATTTGACAATTGTGTAGCCTAGCAGAGCAAGAGAATCGATCGCCCTTGATGAATGGGGTGGGTGATTCGATCGATCGGTCTTCGCTATAATAGATTGGTAAGGCGATAGGAATAAGACTGATGACGTTTGACGAAATGCAACTGTTGATGCAGCAACTATTTGTAGCGCAGCGCGAGCTACAAGCTAGACAGGAATCGATGCAAACTAGAGAAGAAGTGATGCAAACTAGACAAGACAACTTACAATCAGTTGTTGAATCTAATTCTCGTGCGATTCAGGCAATGTTAGATCAAGCCGCAGAGGATAGATTAAATCGGGAGGAAGAGCGACTAGCTCAAGAACAAAGAACGCGGGAACACGAGCAGAGAATGGGAAATATTGAGGCTCTATCTCAACGATTAGTCCAAGTTCAGGAATGGATGGCAAATCTATTGATATCCTTGGATGAGGATCGCCCGACCGTTTTAAGAAAGCTGAATACAATTGACAACAAGGTTGACGTTATTATCGATCGACTATCACCTAATTAACAATATTAATCTTTCGTTGGCGTAGCCTCTCCATGGAGAATCGATCTAACATTCGATTTTGTCGTGATTTTATTATACTTCTAGTAAGGCTCGATTCGTTGGTGTAGACTCTGGGGCAAGAGGATCGATCGTCGATCTGAACGAGGTGAGTGGTTCGATCGATCTGATGTATAGATGAGTACTCGCGATCGATACTTCATTTCTAGGGAAAATAACGATAAATTTCGGAGCGATGTAAAACTCGGCTCATCACAATTTTATCATCTTCCCAGAAAAAGCCAATCCGATAATCTCCAACCCGAATCCGATAGGCAGTATCATCACCTTTGAGTTTTGACAAATTGGCAATGGTGCTCAAATCTTCCGCGCTGGGTATTTCCTCCAATACCAAAGCACAAATCTTTTCATAAACCTCTGTGCTTTGCAGAGCCTTCAAATCTTTAAGAAACTTTTTTGTATATCTGGTGTTCATTATCGACCGAGGTATAACTTTGCTTCTGCAAGATCGATCGTTTCATCATCTTTAGCTTCTTGCATCGCTCTAAGTAAACCTTCATCCTCTAATTGTTGCTGTTTAAACTCCAAAAACTCAGCAAAGGTTAATACCTGTTGTTGTAGCTCTGAAGGTAAACTGCGTATCTTCTCAATTGCCAATTGTTCGATAGTTGTTATAGGCATTTTGGTCACTCTCGATTTGTATCACTATTTTAACAACAAACATGGATATGACATTCGATTCGTTGGTGTAGTCTCTGGAGCAAGAGAATCGATCGCCCTTGATGAATAGGTGAGGGGTTCGATCTCATTTATATTGCAATCATAGCCTCATAAACTGCGATAAACTTCATCATCATTACGTTTACCAACCCGAAAGATTTGAACTTGCCCCAATTGTTCGTCCGTAGCTTCCTGAATATAATATAAAATTCTAAACTCGCCTTGGTCTGCACGATAACCACCCACAATTCCCTTGAGAGCCTTGCAATCCTGTTGAATTGGTTCTGTACCTAATGAGAGGATTTTAGCAACAACTTGTTTGTATTGCTTCGGTTGCAAATCTTGCAGATCTTTCGCAACCGATTTACTAATTAGTAGCAGATATTGTTTAGACATCGATAGATCGCATTGCCAGTAATTCTGCTGCCGTCATAAATCCAGTACTCTCAGCCATCGCTTGTTTCAATTGTGCTGTAGCAATAGCATCTTCCAAAGCTTCTAGTTTGGCTAAATCCTCATAACTAACGATCGCCGCGACGAGTTTACCATGACGTTCGATCGCAATTCGCTCCTGATGATGGGCGCGATCGATCAAGTCAAAAAAGTTTTTCCTTCCATCGGTAGCGTTGAATGTTGACATTAGTATTAGTATAATTCCCACAGAAAGCAAAACGTACACTATGTACGTTTACATTATGGCTGATGTCTCGATCTACTGTCAAGCCAATCGTGATTTTATTATTTTTAACGTTGGTGTAGCCTCTGGAGCAAGAGGATCGATCGCCCTTGATGAATGGGTGAGGGGTTCGATCGACTTTGAGTTGCGAAGGATTTTGCTAGAATAGAGGGACGGTTAACACCTGGAAAAATCAGCATGATATCACTCGTTGGCGATAGCCTCTCCGTGGAGAATCGATTGACAGCAGAAATATTATCCTTAATATTATCCTTGCCTAGCGCATCTAGAGCAATCCTCGCAGACAAGTTAATTGAGAGCCTAGAATTTGACATCGATACCAATATTCAATCAGCTTGGAGTTCGACAGCAAAAAACGCCGAGATGAAGTGCGAGATGGATCTGTACGAGTAATTCCAGGCGATGATGCACTAGCGCAGGTTAGAAACTCGATCTATTGAGAGATTAAACCTATGACAATTCGACAACTTTTCGACTCCGCTCAACGCAAGCCCCGCTACAGCAAAAAAGAATTTGCTCAACGTGGCGATGAAATTTATGAATCCCAGGTGTGCCAACAAATCGATGAAGAGATCGATCGTGGTAGGATTGTCGCGATCGATATCGAAACCGGAGAATTTGAACTAGCCGACGATACAATGATGGCAACTCGACAACTCTACGATCGTTTGCCAGATGCTCAACCTTGGGTTGTACGGATTGGCTATCGTGCCATGCGTCGATTTGGCGCACGGATCGGCTCTCCTGGGTTTATGGGGGAAAATGTAGCGAAAGCGGAATTTTGCCCATCTACTCAACTTCAACTTTTAGCTAACTTTTACTGTTAGATTGGCTGAATTTTTACTGCCAATCGTCAGATCGAAAGAGATGAAACTCTTGCACAGAGAGGTTTTGACTAAAACCATCATCTTGATGAGTTTGGCTTATTAAAATTAGCTTCGCCAATTTCAATAAGCCAAACTTATCACCATAACTACGAGAGAGCCTATTTATTACCTTTCTGGTAAGGCTCGATTCGTTGGTTTAGGCTCTGGAGCAAGAGAATCGATGCCGAGATGAATGGGGTGGTTCGATCGCTTTTGAGTTTTGATGAATTAGCGATCGCGCAGCGCGCTCGAGAAAGAGCATATTAATATTACGATCGATCCAGAAACAGATGAGTGAAAAATCGAACTGATGCTTGAGAAGTTTAATTCAAATCAAATTGGTAATTGGCGAAATATTTACAAAGATTAAATATATCGCTAATTTTCAGCCTATTATTTTTAGAGAGCAATCAGCGATAGTTAGTAAATTGTAAAGCTACCGGAAAATCTTCTTGTTTCACGCGTTGCATGACGGCTTGCAGCTCGTCTTTATCCTTCGCAGTTACCCGTACTACGTCGCCTTGAATCGATGGTTGGACTTTTTTAAATTCATCGCGAATCAGTTTAGAAATCTGCTTGGCATGTTCTTGGCTGATACCTTTTTTGAGAGTGATTTCTTGACGAATGCGATTGCCACTGGCAGCATCGATTTTACCGTAGTCAAAGATTTTGAGTGAGAGACTGCGTTTGACTGCTTTGGACTGAAGCATGTCATGGACGGCATCGAGCGTCATCTCACTAGCGGTATTAATCGTAATTTTGTCTTCAGCTAGTTCGATCGTGGTTTGGGTATCTTTGAGATCGTAACGGCTGCTAACCTCGCGAGTTGTTTGATCGAGAGCGTTAACTAATTCCTGGCGATCGAAATCGCTGACAATATCAAAAGAAAAAGTAGAAGCCATAATAAGTTGTAAATTATAAATGATGAATGATGAATTAATTTGATTCAAAATTTATTTGTCAGTTGAGGCTAAGTCGATCGCTAAACTATTTAATCATCGTGCTCGTGATACTCATAGCCATGAGCGTGTAGATTGCTACCGAGCCAACACCGAACATCAGCGATCGACCGAGCGGTATATTAATGATATAAAAAATTGAGTAAAGTATCCGAGCAACAGTAAAGCCGATCGCGCAGTTTACTACCGTCGCTGACTCTTGATGGGTGGCGTAGGCCATCAATGCGGCGGCACTGTAAAGTGTAAAGGCTTCCCAAGAATTTTGGTGCGCCCACGAAGCCCGTTTGGCATAGTCTGGCAACTTATCGAATGTCGCGCGGGGTGCCGAGATATCAAACCCCACTTGAAAGCGAGTAATCGCCACAATTAGATAGGGAACATACACTAAGAATGCCGCCACCGCGATCGAACCGAGTAGAATCGTAGACGTAGAAAAATTTGCGAAATTCATATACAGGTGTAATGCGGTCGGGCTGGTAGCATGAATGGTTCGAGTGGCTTAGTCGAAGTAAAATAAGGTCACAACTTTATGTTGTTCTTCGGCCTCGTGACAGGTTTGGAGCAATGTCGCACTATTGTGAAAGGCGAAGCAGATCAACTGCTGACAACGAGAGATAATTTCTTGGTTACAAATAGCACTAGCTTCGCCTAATGACATCGCGTCATTACCCGGACTTTCTACCAGATGCATAACGTTCTGCAACAGTGTTTGCGACTCGCGGGGCTGACGATCGAGACTTTGAGGCAATATCACCGTTAGCATATCGCGATTGGCCCTAATTGCACCGCGAATAGCAGCAGCATTGGTACCAGCAGCACCAGACGTGATCAGACGATTTCCGGATAGTACTAGAGCGTAGCTCATCATCTCAATCAGATGCTGATGGGTGATCGGGACGTGGCGCGAACCGAGGAGCGCAATTTTTTTAGAGCCAGTCTGTTGAATCGTCGCAAGTTCCTGGGCTAGGGTATCGATGTCAGATACGTTAATCAAAGACGGTGCATGGCTTAACAACTTTGCTATTTTAACATAATCGCTTGGAAGTCCCGTATGAATATCGCGAAAAAGCTAGTTGTCACGACGTGTCGTTCTCGGCGCTGAATTAGGCTACTGATGGGACAGAACCCGGAGCGGGAGAGCGAGACTGCGACTATCCAACAGCAACCCATCTAGCAAAAATGCCAAAGAGCTGGCCCAATTGGAATATCGACGCTCGATTGTCACCCAGTGACTCTGAGCAAGTCGCTACAGATAAATATTGCCATTGGCATCGCCAGTTGCCACCAAATCGCCAATCAGATTGAAAGTGGAAGAGATCGTTCTGCCACAGGCGTGGGTAAATACAGATCGCTCGAATGCCACTCCAGCAAAATTGACCTGCAGCAGCTCGACATCGACCAGATAAGCCGACCAAATCGGTAATCCAGAACAGTCCAATTCATTGAGCGTGCGATTTGGTGATAGCTCGATTAATAAATTTAGGATATTGCCTGCGAGATAACCGGGTGGGGGCGGAGCTAGAGATTGCCATCTACTCAAAACTTGCTGAAGGTATTGGGTTAAAGCCGTGCGACTGGGCCAACTCGAGAGCAAGCGATCGAGAATCGGGCGGAGACTCGACTGGATCTGGGCGTGACGCAAATAATCTTTGGCTGTCGCGCAAATAATGGCGTAGGTATTAAGGTGGATAAACTGTTGTTGGAGCTGTTTGGGTGAGGGATTCGTAGGGCTGAGTTCGGCAACGAGCGTATCGATCGCCCGCTGTGTCACATACGCGATCGTGACGGGTTGAAGCGTCCAGGATTGCTCTTGCCGAATGACGATACAACGCCGTAATAAAGATTGCAGCGCATTGAAGATTTCGCTATATATCTGGGGGTCGGGTAAGAGATTGGCGCGTAATTGGGTGGAGTTAATCGGTTCGCGCTCGATCGCCAGCCAGTAAACTATTTGCTGTTCGACAGCCGACAAGCGCTCGAATTGACGCTGGAGGATATCATTGATGCCCTGAAATGGTAATTTACCCTGACGCATTAACGGATAGAGATCGAAGACTTTTTCGCCACCGCCAGTCATTTCTACAGCGGTAAGTGCTGCGATTTTGAGTGCGAGTGGATTGCCGCCATAGTGCTGGTAAACTTCCTGCCACATCCAATCTGGCAGAGCCGCACAACCATAAGATTGGATCAAGTGATGCCCTGGCGCGGAGGCCAATCCACCCACGTTCAGCGATCGTACTAACTGCGGGTTGGCGATCTGCGATCGGGTAATCGTATATGGTTGCTCTCGACTGGTTAGCAGCAAACAACTTTGATGTGAGAGTTCGCCGATCGATTTAAATAAGAGATCGTAGTCTTCATGGTCCGATCGATACTTTCCGGATTGGACTCGTCCAGCGAGGATCGATTCGACGTTATCGAAAATCAGCAAGCAGCGACTGTGGCTGAGGAAATCGATTAAGAGGGCGATTTGACCTTCAAGGGTATCTGGCAGCTCGTCACTCTGGTGCGAACTAAAAAATTTTAATAAATCGGCACAAAGTTCGGTTGCTGATGGTCTATTCAGTAGCGATCTCCAGATCGTCTGCTCGAAGTGCGCTGCGAGTTGGTGCGCTAATTCCCATGCTAAAGTGCTTTTGCCAATCCCGCCCATGCCGATGAGCGCGATCGTCCGACAGCGGTACTGGAGACACCAACTCGTCAACGTCGCCAATTCGTCGGTTCGTCCGTAAAAACGCCGCTCGGTTTCGAGCTTGGTGTCTAGTGCTTGAATGCCTTCACCCCAATCTGCGACTCTCGCCTCGAGCTTCTGGCTCGGCAGAGCAGCTGGGCTTGGTTCTAGACTGAATCCTGACTGCTTGGCGTACCAATGTAATACCGCTGCCAAACTCTTTTTGGTCACCTTTTGTCCCAACCGCTGGCTAAGAGACTGCCACAATTGAGCGCCTGTCTCTTTGACATAACCGAGTTGGTATCTTCCGACGGTTTTTTTAGTTGGATCGCCGGATTTATTGATTTCAGCCGCCACAACAATCTGCTGGTAGCTATCTCCCGCAATGACACCACAAACGATCGCGCGCTGAATTGCCGTTAAGGATTTGGGAGCCAAAAGTGTCTCAATGATTGCGATAGCGCGATCGGCATCCATAATTACAATCTAATACTGGGCTGGTTAAATTGACTAGATCGTACTTCTTCCCCTACTTTTTCCATACTTTTATATTCATTGACTATACAATCTCAATGCTATAGTATGAACTACAGAGTGTTTGTGTGTTCAACTTGTGATTTATTAGCTTAACTTCGGCTCAAGAAGTTTCTGCTAACTAAATCCGCCCCAATCGTTGTCGGTCTTACCAGGTAGATCGCCAACAATTGGGGGTTTTTTATATGGATTAATTTACAGCAACCCGATCGAGATTCGGACTATAATCTCTTCATTGTGAGTTAAACAGACCGATTGTTACTAATTGTTTATGAATTTAGCACTTCAGGTTGGGGATAGTCAAATTCCGTACGATCGCGTTTTGCAGCAACTACATGAGTCGAAATTATTACCCCAACTGCTGCGTGAAATTCTCATCGACGAAACGATCGATCGGGTAGCTGAGGAATATCGCATCGATTTGACCCCCACTCAGGAAGAATTCGATCGGTTGTCCGCGCAGGTAGCGGGCATTCTGCCTTTTCAGGGAATGAACCCCGAGCAACTAGCGGCGATTACCAGCCGGACACTTAAGTTATACAAGTTCAAACAAGCTGGGTGGGGGCACAAAGTTAGTAGCTATTTTGAAACCGTGCGTGACAGGTTAAATCGGGTATCGTATTCGATCCTCCTGGTCGAAGATGGTGCGATCGCCCAAGAACTATTCTTTCGGATTCAATCTGCCGAAAATTCCTTTGCCGAACTTGCCGTTAAATATTCCCAGGATGAGACAGCGCAACGCGGTGGTACGCTCGGGCCGATGCTGCTGAGTGAAGTGAATCCGGCGATTGCGTCGATATTGAGTAAACTCAAGCCAGGTGAATTATCCACATTATTTCAACTCGATCGCTTTTATGGTTTTATGCGGTTGAACGACCTAATCGAGCCAGAATTAGATGAAAATATGCATCAAGCGCTCTTGGATGAGTTGTTTGAAAACTGGATTCAACTCCAAATCGCCACGGAAATCGGTGCGAATGCCGAAATTTCGCTGACGACACTCGCTACTGGCACTCACCAACCAACGCCCACGGCCGAGACAGCTGGAAGAGATCGATCGCCATTGTTACTTGCCGCAGAGACCGCTACCATCGCCGCTACTGCACCCAATCGAGCTGCGACAACATTCGACCCATTCGCGCCAGATTTCGCTTATAGAGAGACGAATTTAACGGAAGATCCTGGCGACTCATTACTGACAACGACTCCAGAAGTAACAGTCGTTACCGAACCGGAAGAACAAGATCTCGCGGTAACGACTGGATTCTTTTTCCCAGATTCACCTACCGATAAGTAGCTGATTTCAGTTGGATTACCTAATTATTTATCAGAATATAAACTGCACCACCAACGATCGTGGCACCACCAAATCGAAACAATTGCTGGCGTAAAATTGGTTGCAACCGATCTAGTCCCAGCCCGATCCCAATGCCTAACAGATGGAGTGCAGCAGTGGAGAGGATAAAACCTGCACCATAATTTAATCCAGCAGCAGTGGCAGGCATCTCCGCCCCATGAGCATAGCCATGAAATATCGCTAAGCACGAAACAATCGCCATGCCGATCGCTAGTGGCAAGCGTGGAGCTACCAATAGCAATAACCCCAAGCCAAAATCTGAAGCGAGGATACCCTGCTCAACACCGGGCAAGGGCAGTGCCAAATGACCGAGAACGCTACTCCCTGCCATTGCCAACATAAAGGAACTTGGCAGCAACCATAGTGCCTTGCCGCCAATCTGCGCTGCCCATAAACCAACCGCAACCATCGCCAATACATGGTCTAATCCCCCGATCGGATGACCCAATCCGTGCCAAAATCCGCTGGGGTCGCTAACGCCAGTATGGGCGCTAGCAAGACTAGGCAGAAGTAATGTTACCCCGATCGCACCCACCAAACACATCCAAAACCGATTTTTCATCCGATCGCTCCTAAACTTTACTAATACGCTAACATCGACACGCTCGATTTCGATGCATACATTGTTACGGAAATCGACCGATACGGTCAAACTAAACTTAACAATATTACGTAATTCTCTAAAATACTTAGTAATTACAGTGAACCAAGCTGACGCTGCTGCTGTCTAAGTATTTGGCAGACATCTACTGATGGATATAAGCCAAAATAAATCTAATCCTGCGATGTTTTATCGCAATTCTTCGCAATCGAGCGAGCATTTCAAAAGTGAATAACATCTACTTTAGTAGAGTTGAAACTGTTTGAATTCACGTCGTGCCAGCTTGGGCTGCTTATTTTTACAACTATTCGAGCGATCGATTTACTTGGGAACTTTTAAATAGAATAAAACGCCATGTTAATTAAATCGATCGAGAACTTTTCTGAATTTAAATCGGACTCGTACTTAACGATTTTACCCCTCCCCGATCGAACTAATAGTTATCGCCAAATTGCCAATAGGCTCAAAGAACGGTTGACTATTAGTTCGATCCAGCTTGAAAAATTCCCAGTTCTCAAAGTGGGTGGGGTTCAACTCACAATTATTACTCAATTGAAGGACATTTGTTATGAAACTATTCAAAGCTTTGCTCGGTGCAGCTACACTCGTAGCTACTTCCCTAGCGCCGGTGTTTGCAAATACTACTAGTAAAGTAGAAATTATGGGTGCTGGCTATGGTGGCAATGGTTGTCCAGCGAATTCTGCCAGCGTGACTGTCAGCCCAGACGGACAAGAATTGAGCATTTTGTTCGATAAGTTTATCGCTATGGGTAATAACCCTAGCGAAAGCCGTAAAAGCTGTAACTTGAGCATCCCGATTAAAGTACCCCAAGGCTATCAAATCTCTCTCTATGATGCCGATTACCGGGGCTACGTTGCGCCATCGACCTCTGCAAGTTTGCGAGCGGAGTATTTCTTCGCTGGCGCACGTGGCCCGGTTTTTAGCCGTAATTTTAATGGCGAAACTAACTATAACGTTCGGGATAAATTAGCAACTGTAGCTGATGTTTGGTCGACTTGTGGTGCGAGTACCAATATGCGCGTCAATGCAGCGATGACCGCTCGCGGTAAAGGCATGGCGACAGTGGATTCGTTCGACCTAGCACACCGTGGTCTGGTTTATCACATTCAATATCGCGCTTGTCCCGCACGCTAACAGTTAATTTTTACTAATTCCTCACATTTTAAGCTAGGGGCTAGGCCCCTTTTTTATTGTGTATTGACAAATTATTAGATGCCCAAGCTTTAGCGATCCAGCCAAACCATAGAAACGACGTGATCTAGCCCGATATTTGATGGCTCGCTAGTCGCTTGCGACCTGGAAAGCTATTTAGATTGAGATCTGAATAATTATGATTTTGCTATTGCTAAAATCCGTAGATCGATTGTGCTGAAAACCGATTAGTTATGGGAACTCAGTGGATTCGATCGCCGTTAAAATAGAAGTATCTACTGAAGGCATCGCACTCCAACATGACAAGTCTTCTTACGGCAACCCCTGCAGCACAGTCCGCTCGCTTATGGTTGCCTGAGCGTGTTCTGTTTACTCCAGCAGCTTTAGCCGAACCGTGGGGTCAGCAGATTTTATCCCGCGTTGAGTCTTTGAATTTACCGATCGAAGAGCTGGCACACAATCGCATTACCGGTGTGCGCGGTGCGACCGATCGCGAGACATATAATACTAGCAAGCGCACTTTAGCTGTTGTCACAGCACCACCAAGTTCGTTCAAACTTAGTCCGATTCCGCCATCTGCCGACTGGCAGTTTCATCTTGCCGAAGGTTGTCCAGCGCATTGTCAATACTGTTATTTAGCGGGTAGTTTGTCAGGGCCGCCAGTGATTCGTGCTTTTGCTAACTTGCCCCAGATTTTAGAAAATTTGGCAGCTTATGAGGGCGATAGCGCCACATCTTATGAGGTGAGCTGTTATACCGATCCATTGGGCATCGAGCATCTGACGGGTAGCCTTGCTGAATGCATTCGCTATTTTGGCACGCGGCCGAATGCATATTTACGATGGGTGTCCAAGTTCGATAATGTCGATACTCTCCTCGACTTGCCGCACAACGGACACACCCGCTGTCGGGTGAGTGTCAATGCCGCGCCAGTTTCTGGACGATTTGAAGGTGGGACGGCATCGGTCAGGGCGAGATTGCAGGCATTACGGCGGTTGGCATTACCACGCAGTGAGGGTGGTGGTGGTTATCCGATTGGCGTGGTTATCGCACCGATTATGGCGATCGAAGATTGGCATCAACATTATACACGCTTGTTTGATTCGATCGAGGAAGCTCTCGATTTCGATTGCGATCTTACGTTCGAGCTGATTACCCACCGCTTTACCCCTGGCTCGAAGGAGGTCTTGCAAACTTGGTATCCACAATCGCAGCTCGATCTGGATGAGGAGACGCGCGCTCAGAAACGGAACAAGTTTGGTGGCGTGAAATACGTGTATGATTCCAGCACGATGAAGGAGTTGCGACGCTTTTTTGAAAGCGAGATTCGACGACGTTTTTCGACAGCGAGACTGTTGTATTGGACATAATCTGCGATCGCATCGATCGTTCGAGCCTCATTTTCAAGTACATAGTTTAAGACACACCCCTGACTTCTTAGAGAAGTCGGGGGTGTTGCCGCATCTGGAGCGCGAGATCGCTGGCATTTTTTACTACCTGGTAGAACCGATCGATCTTCTACCAAGGTAATTCTTCCCCGTTAGCGTGCCAAAATGTGCCGGAAGTTTGGAGATTGAGACGATCGATCTGCTGTAAAATTCCCTTGACTGACTCTGCCGCTGGAATACCGCTATACCCAGTCATTGCGGTACTTACTAGCCCAGGATGAATGATTGCTACGGCAATCTGGCGCGGCTGGAGATCGATCGCGAGAGACTTACCCGCCATTGAGAGCGCGACTTTTGACATCCGATAACCATAAGAACCGCCGGAAGTGTTGTCATCGATCGATCCCATCCGGCTGGTAATCAGGGCAATCTTGCCACCAGCCTGGAGATTGGGCAGTAGTGCTTGAGTGACCCGCAATGCACCTATAGCGTTGACTTCAAACTGGTGACGGATGCTGTCAAAGTTTAAGTTATTAAGCGGATTTCGCTCCATAATGCCAGCGTTATTAATCAACACGTCGATTGTCAATCCCTGCAAGCGTTTCGCTAAATCGGCAATGGATGCATCTGACGTAATATCGATACCTGATTCGATGCGCACTCCCAGTTTTTCGAGATCTTTAGAATCCGATCGACAAACCGCGATCGCCGTCTCACCAGTTACCTGTATTTGTCGGCAGAGTTCGGTACCAATGCCACCGCTAGCTCCAGTCACTAAAAAAGTCGTCATTCGATCTAAACCCAACTAGTTTTAAATATAATAGATGATGATACAGGCTGTAAGTGTCGAGCTAGCGTCAAGAACCAACTGAAATGAATAGTTATACCGATATACAGATCGTAGCGTGGTTGAGGGGATTGTTGGCGATCGCTTGGGCCGATGGAGACTTCAGCACCGCCGAACGTTCGGCCATTCTCGATCTCACTCAAGCCGAACTAGCTGCGAATATCGACATCAATCATCTCGCGGCGATCGAGGCAAGTGAATTAGCCGCAAGTTTTGGTACAGATCGGCAAATTGCGGAGAACTTTTTGCGGACGGCGATGATGGTTGCTGTCGCAGATGGGACGTATTCGCAACCTGAAGCAACGATCTTGCGCGAATTTCACCAAGCGCTCAATGTCGATACTCAGATTTTAGACACCTTAGCCAGCACGATTGGATTCGATCGAGAATTAGCACATCCCACCGCACGCGATCCGTTATTGTCCGTGCGTGAATGGCTCGACGGTTTAGAAATCGCCGAGCCGAGGTTGGCACGGTTATTATGCAAATTTATCCCTTCTCAATGTCCCTTCGAGCGAGATATCATCCTCTTCGGTCGCAAAATCGTCCATATCCCACCGTTGTGCAAACTAAATCCCCTCTTCGACCAAACTGTCGGTTTGCGCTTCCGCGCCCTCTCCTACCTCGCTGACACCTGTGGCGAAGATGTCTCCGCCTACATTTGATGGGAACTGGAAGATCGGCGATCGAATAGCATTACCGAAGGCAAATCGGTTGTTGGTGGCACAGCCACTCCGTTCGGAATAAGGATTTCCGATTAATGACTCCTGGCTTCGTTTCGGAACCGCCCCCAAACAACAACCCCAACCCACAGATCGATTTCCATTGCGGAGCCAATGCGGAGCGCGTAACACTGCGAACAAACCAACCCTTGTGCAGGGGAGTTTGAGGGGCGGCACTCCGCTGTCTTGACCCAAACGCACGCTGTAGGCGAGCGAAGCGAGACGTATCGCCAGACGGAGACCTCAGCGCGATTTGGGTCGCTCCTCAACGGGGGGTCTGGGGGTCGGAGCGATGCGCGCCCGTCGGGTTTCCCGACGCGACAAAAAGCGATCGAGACAACCCCCAGATCCGGGTTCCTTAGCACCAGTCCAACTACTTGGACTTGGTAGCAATCAGATATTTACTCATAAAATGAACTTCCATCCGCACATCTGTAAACCCAGCATTAGTAAGTCGCAGGCTGAGATCGTCGCGAGTATAGTCATCGTAGTAAGGCTCATGAAAAATCTCATCGAAACCTTTCATCGCTGGGGCTAATTCTGGCGAATCGGAGAGTTGAATCGAGTCACAAATAATAAAGGTGCCACCTGGTTGCAGAGTCCGAAATGCTTGGTTGATGACATTTTGACGCACTTTGCCAGGAAGTTCGTGGAACAAGAAGACACAAGTAATCGCGTGAAAATAGTTGTCCAAATATGGCAACTCTTCCGCATTCGCTTGAGCTAATTGAGGTAACTCGCCAGGAATTTGGGACAATAATTCGTTAGCTTTGCGGAGATAGGCAGGGGATAAATCTGTGCCATATAAAGCAGCTTGTGGTAAAGCCGCACGAATCGCCCGCAATGTCCGTCCCGTGCCACAAGCGATATCTAATACGCGTTGTTGTTTGGTGGGGATGCTGGGAAAAGCTCGATCGAGTCCAGCTTTGAGCGGTGCTAAAATCCGGCGGCGCATGGGGTCGGCGGAACCACCGAAGAGAATCTCGACTTGTAGGTCGTAGAGATTGGCGGACTCATCGCTGAGGTAGCCATCGGTCTGATGGTGGAAGTTTTGGACGTAGTAGCTGGGATAGCCGTCAGTATCGACCTTGGGCGAGAAGTTTTGATATTGTTTGCGATCGATCCGCTCCCAGATTTTGGTCATGTCCAAGCAGAGCATGGGATAATACCGCAGGTAATCAGCCCAAGGATCGTCGAATAACAGGCTGGTGGGGTAGATTCCAGCTTCAGCATCAGCGAGATCTGCCGCCATCAAGCGATCGAGTTTAGCTTGAATGATGGGAATTACTTCCATCGGTAGGGTGACTGAAGCGCGAATGCTCGGTGCCACAAGTTTCTGTAACTGACCGACGAGCGTTTTGTGGGCAAAGCTGAAGTAGTTCTTGCCCTGTTGTACGGTTTGGTAGGTCAGCTTTGTTAAAGTATCGGTCATATTTTCTACTCTGGGAATTTGGCGTGAAGGGCGAGTCTTCCTGTTAATTAATGTAACGAATAAATTTAAGTTTGGATCGAATGCGATCGCTGTTTCATCGAAAAAAATCTTTACACTATAGATAGCGTCACTACCAATCTTCACCATGTTTACCTCAAATTACGACCGACCGACGTTACAACTACCGCAAATGGGCTTTGGCACTTGGGCTTGGGGCGACAAGTTATTTTGGAATTACGGATCGGATTATGGGGATACCGAGCTGAAATTGGCTTTTCAGGCGGCAATTGCGGCGGGAGTAACTTTATTTGATACCGCCGAAGTTTACGGCTTAGGTAAGTCGGAAGAATTACTCGGTAAATTTGCCTCAGAAGCGAGAGCGCCGATCCAAATTGCGACAAAGTTTGCCCCTGTACCGTGGCGGTTTACAGCACAATCGGTCGCGGATGCGCTGACAGCTAGCCTCAAACGATTGAATGTGGCGCGGGTGGACTTATATCAGGTTCACTGGCCGTTCGAGCTATTTCTCACCCCTAGCGTACTAATGAATGCGCTGGCAGATGAGTACGAGCAGGGACGCATCGGGTCAATTGGGGTGAGTAACTATAGTGCGAACCAAATGCGCGAAGCCTATGGCATCTTGGCCGCTAGAGGCGTGCCGTTGGCGGTAAATCAGGTGCGTTATTCGCTCTTAGATCGTGAAATTGAAACTAATGGCATTTTGGCTGCCGCACGCGAATTGGGTGTGACGATTCTTGCTTATAGCCCACTCGCTCAAGGCTTACTCACCGGACGCTATACACCAGATAAACCACCGATGGGCGCTCGCAGCTGGGATCGACGATTTAGTGCCGAAGGATTGGCAAAAATCGCGCCGACGATCGCAGTATTAAAGTCTCTCGGTGCAGAACTCGATCGCACTCCCGCACAGGTAGCTCTCAACTGGCTGATCGCACAACCAAATGTGATTCCGATTCCTGGTGTCAAAACTGCCGCTCAAGTCGTTCAAAATGCAGGTGCGTTGGGCTGGGAATTATCCAAAGAGGCGGTCGATCGATTATCGGCTAGTACTTATTAGTCGATCGGTCTTGGATTGATGTGCCTCTTAATCGGTGTCATCGCCCCGCGAACCTCTCCCCCAGAACTTCTGCGACACGAAGAGGGGAGTAAGAATCAGAAAACAGAGAAGTGGCTGGACAAAGATCGATCGACCGTTGGGGTCGATCGAGACAGTAAGGATTGTAGACTAGATTTATACCGCATCTGCGTGGGTACCTAGAATGGGCACCCCTAACAAGTTGAGTGCGCCACACATACCAAACCACTAATGCCCACCCATCCCGACTATCTGCAAAAAATCCTTACGGCCAAAGTTTATGATGTGGCGATCGAATCGTCCCTAGATCTTGCCTCAATCCTCTCTCAACGAGTGAAAAACAAAATTTTGCTCAAACGAGAAGATATGCAGCCCGTCTTCTCCTTCAAGCTTAGAGGTGCCTATAACAAGATGGCAAAACTCAAGCCGGAATTATTAGCCAAAGGAGTAATTGCTGCTTCAGCGGGAAATCACGCTCAGGGTGTGGCATTGGGAGCCAAACGGCTAGGGACGACAGCAACGATCGTCATGCCCACAACGACACCACAGATGAAGGTAAATGCGGTAGCCGCTAGAGGTGCCGAAACGATTTTGTGGGGCGATAGTTACGATGATGCCTATGCCTATGCCTGTCATCTCGGCGAAGAGCGGGGGTTGACATTCATTCATCCCTTCGACGATCCGGACGTAATTGCCGGACAGGGAACGATCGGGATGGAAATCTTACGTCAATACCAACAGCCGATTCATGCGATCTTTGTGGCGATCGGTGGTGGTGGCTTGATTGCAGGGATTGCGGCGTATGTAAAGCGGTTGTATCCAGAGACAAAAATTATCGGCGTGGAGCCTGTCGATGCCGATGCGATGTCCCGATCGCTCGCTGCTGGGGAACGGGTGAAGCTCGATCGGGTGGGCTTATTTGCCGATGGGGTGGCGGTGAAAGAAGTTGGGGTTGAGACGTTTCGCCTGTGTCAGGAATATGTAGACGAGGTGATTTTAGTCGATACAGATGATATTTGTGCAGCGATCAAGGATGTGTTTGAAGATACCAGATCGATCTTGGAACCCGCTGGGGCACTGGCGATCGCTGGAGCGAAGGCTTATATCGAGCGGGAGCAAATCGAGGGTGAAACCTTAGTTGCGGTTGCTTGTGGGGCGAATATGAATTTCGATCGGTTGCGATTTGTCGCCGAGCGGGCGGAAGTTGGCGAACATCGTGAGGCAATTTTGGCAGTGACGATTCCCGAAGAACGGGGCAGCTTTCGGTGCTTTTGCACCTGTTTGGGCGAGTATAAACTGACCGAATTTAACTATCGGATGGCAAATACCACATCGGCGCATATTTTTGTCGGGTTAGAAGTCCAAAATCGGGCAGATACGGCGATTGCAATCGCCAAGCTCGAAGCTGAGGGCTTTAAAACGCTCGATCTGACTGACAATGAAATGGCGAAAATGCATCTGCGGCATATGGTCGGCGGTCGATCGCCTGTGGCGCAAAACGAACTGCTGTATCGGTTTGAGTTTCCCGAACGGACTGGGGCGCTCACGAAATTCCTCAATAGTATGAACCCCGATTGGAATATCAGTCTGTTCCACTATCGCAATCATGGTGCAGATTATGGGCGGATTTCGATCGGGATTGAAGTCCCCCCAGCGGAAATGGCTGCTTGGGATGATTTTCTAGATCGCACCCCATATCGTTACTGGGACGAACGCACCAATCCGGCTTATCAGTTATTTTTGAGTTAGCGTGAGTTCGGGTTAAGAAGAGCCTAGAGACTAAAGTCTCTGCTCATGATGCAAAGTCCGCCTGCGCGGACTAATATTCTAGTCCGAGAAGGCGGACTTTGCATTACTAGCCACGATTTCAATCGTTGGCGGTACTGGAACGAAGCAAATACCCTTAACCCGAACTCACGTTGAGTTAGTGGCTCCCCAAGCCCATTAAAGATTTTTCCCCCAATCCGCCATCGCCGCCTGCGCCGTATTGTAGTTGGTGGCATCGGGTGGAACCATTTTGGCCGTATCGATCGCGAGTCGCCAGAGTTTCCGGTCGGCATAGCCTTGGGCGATCTCGTAGATTTCCTTCGACCATTGTTGGATCGATTGTTGCGCCTCGGCAGCAGCGGCAGTATCAGCGGGAATTTTGCGAGCGGTGAGGATGGCGATATACCGCGAAGTTGCATCGCCTGGTTTGACAAACAATCTAGCTTGGGCGATCGAGGTAATCGGCACGCTCGCTACATTTGCATCGATCGTTTTATTGACGACAGGTTTAACGAGCTGCTGTTCCTTATCTCTAGCTGACTGTGATTGGATCGCGTAAATGCCGCCTCCGCCTGCACCCAAGACGATCGTCAGCAGCAATCCAACTTTGGCCCAATTGGGAATACTTTTGGGAGCGGGTACTGGTGTATCTCTAATTGCTAGCGCGCTAGTGCCCATCATCTCCGAACTGACGATCGAGATGACTGGGGGTGTATATGGTGCATAGCTATCGTTGAGATCGGGCTTAGGTGGCAGCGGTGGCGTATAGACGACTTCAGGAATGGTGGAGTTAATGGAGGATTGGGTCGTCGCTGAAAAAACCGGACGATGGATCGATACGCCGGTCGGGATGACTGCCACAGGTGTTTGGAGCGGTTTCCAATGGTGTTCGCTCAACTCTGCCAACCGACTGGTTAAATACTCATCGATCGTTTCGAGATTGAGATCGGGATGATAATTTAGCGTTTCCAGTAGTGCTGTGGTAAATAATCCATGCCCTAATCGAGCATCCTCGTGCGAAAACTCATGAGCTTGGCAGGATAAGAAAGTGGGGATGTTATATTTTTGGGCGAGTTTGGCGGTGGCGTGACCGATACCCCCACCACCTGTGGCATTTTGAGCGCGATTGGCATCGAGAAAAACGAGTGCGTTTACGCCAATATCATTTAACTGTTTGTAGAGTTGGCGGATCGAGATACAAGTATTTGCTAAATCTTCTGGCTTACCATCGATCGGGATCAGGTAATCTTCCTCACCAAAGCTTACGCCATAGCCACTAAAAAAGAACCACAGCAAATCACCAGCGCGTAGCGTATCCCACGACCAATGTTTCAGCCATCGATCGATATTTTCGCGATCGGGATAAGTAGACTTATCGCCAGTTTTGGGTGAAGTATCCGTCAGTAGCAAACATTGTGACTGGCTCCAGCCTGCCGCATCAATAAAAAAATGCTCCATCGCTACGGCATCAGCCGAACCGTACCCCAGTGGTGGTAGGAATTGATAACGATCGATTCCGATTGAAATACATGCCTGATTTGCCATTGAGGGTTAAATGATAAATGAGATAAATGAACTGTCGTCGATCGCTCGCATCAAATTACACTGACCACATCATTTTACCAACAGACATCCCCACTAACCACCGACAATCGCCGCAATATCTAATAAAAAGATCGCGGGTCGCTCGGCCGTATCGCTGGATAACGCACTGACACAGTGAATTTGACTATGCTGGCGGTAGATTTCTGGCAAAGGTTGAAATGCCGACACTGGTATTGATTGGATGCTCGGCGCTGAATCGATCGGCAGTCCGACTAGCCGATCTGGATCGGGTTGGAGCACCAATAGATACTTTACAACTGACGGATTTTCATCAGACATGCCGCCGAGCGTTTGTTTCGAACTCGGTGGTAAAATCTGCACCGCTCGACCGAAGATGCGATGTCCGACATCGATAACGACGAGTTCTCGACCTTGATATGTCGTCAAACTGAACCCAGTATTATTGGGGTCGCCGTATACCCGATCGAGTGTCATGACTTTGTGCACGCGATCGAGTGGCAGGGCAAACGTCTCTGTCCCCAACTTGAAGGTAATCAGCCGTTGAGTTAGCTCGGCTCGGTCTTGCGCAGCCAATCGCCGCGAGCGCAATGGAGAATAAATAGCCATAAAATTATGAGTTATGAATTATGAATTATGAATGAGGTCTACTGAATGCACTAATGCAAAGCGAGACACGATTCACACCAACTAGACCCAATTAGACCTTCCACCGGGGAGTTTGAGGTATGGCGTTCCGCACGATTGGGTTCGATCTGTGAATGCTTTCATCACAAACAACCCTAACAAACAACTTACTGGAGGCACTAATGCGAAGCGCGCTTCGCTACACATCAGCAAAACCTTACGCAGAGGAGTTTGAGGAGCGGCGTTCCGCTCCTCAACGGGGGGTCTGGGGGTCGGCACCCCCAGATCCGGGTTCCACCCACCAGCAACTTGCATAGAAGCACAAGTTAAAGATCCAATGAGTAATGGCCGATCCTTGGGATCGCCCGCGATAGCTAAGACTGCCAATGCTAAAACGATCGCACCACTAATATAGTTCCACTTTTAAAGCAGGAAGTTACTACTGCCGCTAGATAACAACGTAATTCATCACCCACCACTCATGATTCATAATTTCCCAATGTGATTTTTGCGATTCGATCGGGGAAACATAAAGAAGCAATACTTCTACCTGTAAAATCTTCGATCGACATTTTCATCATCATCTTTTTGATTTCTGTGCCCTCCCTCCCAAATCCACTAAGCTATGAGTTTGAGCCATGAACCAGGGTTCTAGCAGCGTTGCTGATACCGAGAAAACACTAAACCCGATTAAATTATTAGAACAATTAGCTACTTCCCAAGCTAAAGGTTGCTTGCGTGTTACTTCCCATGACATTGTTTGGCTGCTGTATTTTTATGAGGGTAAGTTATTTTATGCTAACCACTCATTAGAACCGATCGAACGTCTGGAACAACATCTACGTCGGGTTAGTCCAGAACCATTACCTAGTCATGTTTACAGCGATTTGCGCGACCAGCTCAAGGGTGCTGGGCTGGAAGCTACCTATCCTAGCCCCGATTATCAGGCGATCCGCTGGTTACTGGGACAGGAACATATTACCGAGCAAATTGCGGGCGCGCTAGTCAAAAGTATTACCAAAGAGGTGATGCAGTCCTATCTGTTGCTTACTACAGGTACTAGTGAATTAGTAGCACGAGAGGCAGCTTTTCCAATCTGGTGGAGCGGTAATTTTCTATTTATTACCAAGGAGTGTCAAACAGAACTCCACGCATGGCAAGCATTGCAGCCAGCGATCCAATCACCTTATCAACGTCCTTATCTGATCGCTGTCGAGCATCCCTTGCTCACGCCAGATGTCAAGGCAAAGTTGAGTAAAATCCTGATCGGATTTAGCTTTCGGCAGTTATCCTTACTGCTCAAGCAAGACGAGCTTGCCGTTGCTAACAACCTCCATCGGTTGATTAATAATCGCATCGTCGGCTTGCGTCCGCCCCAACCACCATTCGATCGAATGCATAAATTTTATGCATCGGCAGAAGATCCAGATCGGTTTACCGAGCAAGCCCAAACGATCACCGCTACGCTCAATGCTGTAGCTACTAACGACTCAGCCCACAATCCCAGCACGGGTGACTTAGCTCAAGCTACTTACAAAATTGCTTGTGTGGACGATAGCCCGACGATTTTACGGGAAATCAATCGGTTCCTAGATGGCGAGAGTTTCAAAGTATTTCCGATCGTCGATTCGGGAACAGCGTTGATGAAGATCATTCGGATCAATCCTGACATTATTTTATTGGATGTGGGGATGCCGACGATCGATGGTTATAAGCTCTGTTCGATGTTACGCAAACATCCAGCATTTAAGAAAACCCCGATTGTGATGGTTACGGGAAATACAGGGATTATCGATCGCGCTAAAGCAAAAATGGCCGGATCTACCGACTATATGACCAAACCGTTTACCCAATCCGGATTGATTGAAATGGTATCGAGACATTTGATGGTAGAACATCACTAACCCGATCGATTTATCACCGATCTTTAGCCCGTTGGCGAAGCCTCCGCTTTGCGGAATCGGGGCAAGCGTTAATCGATCTTGGTTTCCGGGCACAATAAATTTAGCAAAGAAGGAAAATCGCACAAATGGTCAAGATTTTGGTTGTAGAAGATACCCCATCAGAGATGAAGCTGATGACTCTTTATCTCAAAGACAATGGTTATGCAGTTGTTTCGGCTGACAATGCCAAAGATGGGCTAGCTTTAGTCACGAAAGAAAATCCCGATATCGTAATTACTGATGTAGTGATGGAGGGGATGAATGGCTTTGAATTTTGCCGGATGTTAAAGAAAAATCCTGACACCGAGAAAATTCCGGTCATTGCCTGTACCTCGCGCAATCAAGATTTAGATAAATTGTGGGGCAAAAAACAGGGCGTGGATGTCTATGTCACCAAGCCTTATTCTCAAGAAGATATTATCAACGCAGTTAAGTCTGTTTCTAAGTAGTGAATCATCGACAGTGGATTGTGGATAGTAGCCGAGCGGCTACTATTTGTAACTCATCATTCATCATTCACAATTTAATTATTTTTGGTTACTTAAAAAGCTATGAATGGTGTTAGTACCGCATTACCAACTAGACGAGCGCGCGATACTGCTGGCGAAATGTTTTTGAGCTTTAAACTCGACAACCAAACCACAGCAGTGGTGCCGATGCACCAAACCCAGGAAGCTCTCATTTTGCCATCAGATCGGGTTTCAGTTATCCCCAATCTCCCCTCGACCGTCTTAGGACTATTCAATCGCCGGAGTAGCTTACTGTGGCTGGTAGATCTCCCGGAACTGCTGGGATTGGAACCACTCGATCGACATTGCCAGAGTTACGACTTGGTATTACTCAAAGTCGGACAAATACCACTAGCAGTTGCAGTGAAGGCGATTCAGGGCGTAGTTCGATTTGCCATTGATGAGATCAAATCGCCGATTGGCAGTTTCAATCCAGCTTTTACACCTTATTTGCGGGGCTGGATTTTAAAGGAACAAGAATTGGTATTGATTTTAGATCCCGAAGCGATTATTAATACGCGGGCACTAACAGGCGATCGACCGTAACTAACATTTACAGCGCTTATTATATTAAATCACATCATCTACATTATGAATCAGTATAACGACTCAAATACGACTAGTTTCGATCGAGCTGCGCTCCTGAATCCCGAAGCAGAGATGCCCACCTCGAAGTGGAATAAACTGAGCTTCAAAACTAAGGCAACTTTGCTCGCGATCGTGCTCGGTATCACCCCAATTTTAGCAGTTGGAACGCTCGGTTATTTTCAGATTAATGCTGCAACTGACAAGCAGATTACTAAATCCCAGAATGCTCTAGCTGAAGCTGTTGCTGATAAACTCAATCGGTTCGTCTTCGAGCGGAATGGTGATGTGGAAACTCTAGCCGCACAGCCTGTATTTGCCGATGCTAAACTATCGGCAATCACTTCACTAGAGGATAAAACTAAACTCCTCGACCAATATGTTGTCAGCTATCAAGTATATGACAGTATTGCAATTTTCGATCTCAAAGGCGAACCACTCGTCCAAAATAAAGGGGTAGCTAGATTAAATAATCATCTCGATCGCAAGTATTTTCAAGAAGTTTTAAAAACAGGGAAAACTGTAATTTCCGAGCCAGAAATATCTAAAACTAGTGGTAAAATGGTCGTCCATTTTGCCGCACCGATTAAAGATGTAGTTAGCGGTCAGATCGTCGGTGTGATTCGGACGAGAACGCCTGTCGAGCGATTAGAAGTACCGTTGAGAGATCTTGCCACCAAGCATCAAGACTACCATATCCTCGATCGGCGCACGAACAAAGTCTTTATCAGTTCCAATGGCGAATATGCAAATCAACTAGAAACGCCAGACATGAAGCAGGCTCGCGAGCAAGGCGGGATCGTGCATCACCTGAATAAAGTTTCCGACCACAAAGATCGGGCAAAGGTAGCTTCAGATACTAGTAAAGCTACCGAGCAAGATCATTATGAATTATTTAGTGCCGCACCATTTAAAAAATTAGATGGGATGCAACAACTACCTTGGGAAGCAGTAGTTACTCTGGATGATGAAGAAGCATACGCCGAACTTCAAGGACTAATGCTGACGATCTTAGCAGGGGCTGGATTGACAGCCTTATTTACGGTTGTCTTAGGTACCTTCTTTGCCGATCGCGCGGCAACCCCGCTCGTGGCCGCAGCCAAAGTAGTCGAACGCATCGGGCAAGGCGATTTTGACAGTCGCATCAATGTCACTAGTGCTGACGAAATCGGTCAATTGGGTGGCAATATCAACTTGATGGCGAATCAAATTCAAGGACTGTTGCACGAACAAGCCGAACGCTCGAAACGGACGGATTTATACGCTGAAATCTCGCGTGCTCGATCGTTAGAAGATCTCGAAACACCGCTATCGCACATCTTATTTGAAGCGTTAGAAATCCTCAAAGTCGATCGGGTGGTCGTCTACCGCTTTATGGCAGACAATCGCGGCTATATCGCTGGGGAAGCATTTGGTGCGGGCGGTACGAGTGCGATTAGAGAACAAATCAACGATCCTTGTATCCCAGAAGAGTTGCTGACAGCCTACGCTCAAGGGCGCACGATTGTCAATAACAGCGTGGCGGATAATAACTATCATCCCGATCATAAAGCCTTATTAGCGAGATTGAACGTCAAATCCAATCTGATCGTCCCGATCGTCCAAAACGGTAACTTACTCGGCTTGTTAGTCGCACATCACTGTCGCCAACCGCACGATTGGCAAGAGTGGGAAACTGCCTATCTAGCTAAATTTGCCCAACCGATCGCGACTGCCCTCAGTGGCTTCGCCATCTCCGAGCGCGGCCAACTCGATGCTACCAAACAACGGGATAAGGCAGTTCGCGAACAGTTACTCTCGACAATCACCCGCGCTCAATCTCCCACAGATATGGAAGCACCATTATCTTTTATTCTGGAGGACGCACGGGCAAAACTCGCTGCCGATCGAGTGGTAGTATATCGGTTATTCCCCGACCTGCGGGGTCATACTATCGGTGAAGTTGTCCTCCCTGGGTTTTCCAGTGCGTTAGAGGATAAGACCGAGGATGCCTGTATTCCCCGTGAAAGTATAGAAGCATACGCTCAGGGTCGCACGATTGCCAATAACGATTTGAGCAAGTCCAGTTATTGCACCGACCATAAGAATTTATACAACAGACTGCAAATCAAGTCCAATCTGGTCGTACCGATCCTGCAAGGGAATAACTTACTCGGACTTTTGGCAGCCCACCACTGTGCCAATTTACATGAGTGGGAAGCCTGGGAAACTGAATATCTGATCGAATTTTCGCAACAGCTCGGGTTGAGTATGAGTGCTTATGCAATTACCGAGCGGAGTCAATACGAAGCCGAATTAGCTCGCGAACGCGCTGAAGTTTCCCGCAAAGAAAACGAAAACCGCCAACAAGAACTGTTCAGATTGTTAACTGAAATTGAAGGCGCATCCGACGGTGACTTGACCGTGCGATCGGAAATCAGCGATGGGGAAATCGCGATCGTCGGTGACTTCTTTAACTCGATTATCGAAAGTCTGCGCGATATCGTTACCAATGTAAAACAAGCTGCAACCCAGGTAAACGGCTCCGTTGGTGACAATGAAGCAGAAATCCGCCTGCTGACTTCTGCGGCAACCAAACAAGCCGACCAAATCCAAGAGACATTAGCCAAAATCGAGACAGTAACTGCCTCGATCCAATCGGTGGCACAGGATGCACGGCAAGCTGCAACTGTTGCAACGTCGGCTGCTTCGAGCGCTGAAGACGGTGGTAAAGCGATGGAGCGGACAGTAAATAGTATCGGCCAACTGCGCGAAACGATCGCCGAAACAGCCAAGAAAGTTAAACGTCTGGGTGAGTCGTCCCAACAGATTTCTAAAGTCAGCCGCTTGATCGAACAAATCGCCCTCCAAACCAACCTGCTCGCCATCAACGCCAGTATCGAAGCAGCACGGGCGGGTGAAGAAGGACGCGGTTTCGCAGTCGTAGCCGAAGAAGTCGGCCAACTCGCCGCGCAATCTGCCGCAGCAACCAAGGAAATCGAAAAAATCGTTGAAACCATTCAACGCGAAACTAGCGCGGTCGCTCAAGCAATGGAACTGAGTACCTCTCAGGTAGTCGAAGGTACCCAATCCGTCGAGCAAACCAAGACCAGTCTCAAACAGATTATCGAACTCTCCAATCAAATGGATGTCTTCCTACAATCGATCTCGACAGCGACCATCGATCAGGTAGCTACTTCCCAAGCAGTGAAACTAGATATGGCCGCAGTCGCGCGGATTTCGGAACAAACTTCCGACTCCTCCAAGCAAGTATCGACCTCACTCCAACAAACGGTAACTATCGCTCAGGAACTGCAAGCTTCGGTAGGTAAGTTTAGAGTCGATGCTGCCGATCGGAATTAGGCTTTAGGCTTTAGGCTTTAGGGTTCTGTTAGACGCAAGCGTCTTCAATCCTAAAGTCAAGTCCTAGAGCTTAGATCCAAAGTCTAAACACTAAAATTAAAATTGCCTACTCCCTAGTTCCTAAAGCCTAAAGTCTAAAACCTAAAGCCTAAATGATTACCTCAGATCAAGAACAACAAGTCAAACTCCAATTTTTGGAAGAAGCGACGGATTATTTAGACGCGATCGAATCGGGACTGCTGGGACTGGGTGCTGGTGCAGTGACAGACAAGCAGTTGGACGCACTCCTGCGCGCGGCACACTCGATCAAGGGTGGTGCGGCGATGATGGGATTTACTACCTTAGCTAGTTTGGGTCACCATCTGGAGGATTATTTTAAAATTATCCAGTACGGTAGAGCCGACAAGCCCGATGCCCAGGTCGAGCAACTATTATTAGGTACGGTCGATTGTTTGCGGCAAATTGTCGCCTTCAATCGCCAAGGTCGCGATGCCGATGAGGCTTGGCTAACAGAGCGGGTCAATCCGTTATTCGATCGATTGCGCGCTCGCTTAGGCGAGTTCAATCCTGAAGATGAAGCCAATATGTTGGCTTCAGAATCTGGTGAAGATATTCACGCCTTTATCTTTGAAACTGAAGTCGAACGCTGTCTGACTGACTTAGAAACGATGGTGGCCAGCGGTGAAAATACCAATAGTTTGTATGATGAGCTGATCGTTGGTGCTGAGGAATTATGTGGTCTGGCTCAAATGCTGGAGTTACCGCCACTAGTGAGCTTGTGCGAATCGGTCTTAGCACATTTGACTACGCAACCGCATCAAATTAGAGCGATTGCCGCACTGGCACTTACAGCCTGGCGACGCACTCAGGCAATGGTACTAATCGGTCAAATTGCCAATCTCCCGATCGAGATCGAACTACCGGGATCTGGCATCATGTCGATGGCCGAGGCAAATGCCCTACCAGCATGGAGCAATCTCGACCTCGATCGCAATGATGCCGCTCCCACATTCGATCGGCGGGATGCGAATGACTTTGTACTTGTCGGTGATGTCGATCTCTACGAACAGCACCCGACAATTAACGATTTAAGTGACGAAGAGTTCAATATTGACTATGCACCGTTTGGTGAAAATGTCAGCGCCAACGATTTTGGTGCTTTTGAAGATCCATTTGCCGATATTGGTGCTACCGTACCGCAATCTTTCTCGACAATTACGGCTAGTGATGAGTTAGAGGCATTATCGACGCTCGTCGATCGAGATGAGACGGACGAGATTCACTTTCAAACTACGATTGCCAATGAGATTCATTTCCAAACCACCATTGCCGATGACGGGGGTGAAACCCTCAGTCCGATCGATTCGATCCACCTCCAGACGACGATCTCACCCACCGAAGAAGGTGACATCATCAATGCGTTCGATCGATTGGATCTCAGCGGCGATCTGTCGCTCGATCTCGATACCGATGCCTCAGCACTGCTATCCGATCTATCTGGCTTCCTGCCGGGGCCAGAAGATGGCTCCTCGGCGATCTTTAAGGTTAACCCCACAACCAAGGCTGAAGATTATCTAGCCAAAGAAGCTGCCGATCTGCTGACAGCCCTCGATGCTGCGCCCGAAGTCTCAGCTGAATCAGTCGTCCATCGCGAACATAATCATGCCGAGCGTCCGCAAGCTGGTACTTCAGTTGCCGACCAAACGATTCGCGTCGCGACCAAACAATTAGAACAGATTGGGGATTTATTTGGTGAATTGACGATCGATCGTAATGGCTTGAATCTCCATCTCCAAGGACTGCGCCAGTTAGTCACTGGTCTCCACCTCAAGGTTCAACAATTAGAACAATCTAACTCGCGACTGCGGGCGGTTTATGACAGTACTGCTGGGGAAGGACGACAATCGCTCCCTGAAACCGAAACTTGGGAGCAGACACACAACACCTTATCTCAACAATTTACCAGCCAACTCGATCTGCTCGAATTCGATCGCTATAGCGAAACGCACCTCCTCTCGCAGGAAGTGATGGATACGATCGTCCAAATCGAAGAGATCGCCACCGACCTCGACCTCCAACTCAACGATACCGAACGCACCACCCGCGACCTCAATCGGACTGCCAAGCAACTCCAGACAGGCCTGACTCAAGTCCGGATGCGCCCGATCTCCGAACTCTTCAATCGATTCCCCAGAGCGATTCGGAACCTGTCCGTCCAACACGCCAAACCGATCGATCTCAAGCTCCGAGGCGGCGATACCCCGATCGAGCGGAGCACGCTCGAAGCGCTCAACGATCCGTTGATGCACTTGCTGCGGAACGCCTTCGACCACGGGATCGAACCAAGTGCCACCCGTCGTGCTAATGGTAAATCTGGCACGGGCACGATCGAAATCGTCGCTAGTTATCGGGGCAACCAAATTGTGATTACCATTAAAGATGATGGTGGTGGCATCGACCTCGATAAAATCCGTGCCAAAGTTCGGAAAATGGGTATCAGCGAGGCCGAAGTCGCTAAATTTAAAGATAACGAACTGATCGATCTGATTTTTGAGCCGGGATTTAGTACTGCCGATAAGCTCACCGATCTCTCTGGACGCGGTGTGGGAATGGATGTGGTTCGCACCAATATTCGCTCTTTGCATGGCGATATTTATGTCGATACCGAATTGGGCAAAGGGAGTACGTTTACTATTAATGTCCCCTTTGCGCTTTCCGTCATTCGCGTCCTGATCGTCGAGGTCAATGGCTTGTGGTTGGCAATTCCTAGCAATATCGTCGAAGAAATTCTCCTCCTCGATCCTGCTCAAATTATCAATACTGCTGGACAGAAATTGCTACAGTGGGCAGATCTGACAATGCATCTGATCGAGCCAGCTCGATACCTCGCATTCTCTCATACCAGTCCTCAACTTACTACCAACACACAACCGACGATCGATTGTCCGACCGTATTAACCATCGATCGAGGACAAGATATCGTCGCCTTCCAAATTGATAAATTCTGGGGCGAGCAAGAAGTCACGATCCGCCAGCCTCAAGGCAATATTAAAATGCCGCCCGGATTTACTGGTTGTACGATCCTCGGCGACGGTCGGATCGTCCCATTATTAGACGCGATCGAGTTTATTCGCTGGATCGATGGCGATTTAGCAACTTCTTCTAGCACGATGTCAACTACATTCGCTGCAATCGAAACCGCTGCTCCGTCGGCCGAGCAGCTGAGTGGAACGAGAATCTTGCCTAACTCTACTACTCCAGCCGCTCCTACTCAAAGATCGCGGATCCTCGTTGTTGACGACTCCATCAACGTCCGGCGCTTTGTCGCCCTTACCCTCGAAAAAGCTGGATATCTAGTCGAGCAAGCCAAAGACGGTCAAGAAGCCGTCGAAAAGCTCCAAACCGGTCTCTCCGTTCAAGCCGTAGTCTGCGATATCGAAATGCCTCGGATGGACGGTTATGGCTTCTTGGCTACTGTCAAAGGTCAGTCTCAGTTCAAACATATTCCCGTGCTGATGCTCACCTCGCGCAGTGGCGAGAAACACCGCAAAATCGCCATGAATCTCGGTGCGAATGCTTACTTCTCCAAACCATTTAAGGAACAAGAGTTACTTGCTACCTTGACACAATTTCTGGAGAAATAGGATCGGGAATCGTGAACGTTGGTGAATTGGGTATTGCTGAATTGATGTCCGACTATCCATAATCCACAATCCACAATGGTATTACTGTCAAAATGCAAACAAAAATGGCTGGTAAGTTACTTACCAGCCCATGAAAGCTTAAACCCCGATTTCCCTTAGTAATGGTGAATTTACAGTGACACAAGCATTACTAAAAAAGAATTATTAAAATTCGTATTGCTATACTTAAAAAATTTAAAGTAGCGCTCTGAATCTATGTATCTAATTTACACGGTTAAATCGATAGGTACATCAGCCATTTCATGTAAATCACTCACCCGATCGCTAACCCAAAGATTGAGAAGTCGTGAATTGATTTTGGCTCATACTCTACAGCTCGATCGCCTCAGAATACTATCTGATGAGAGAGATTGAATTCAGGTGTAAGTGTACCAACTATCTAGTAGATTTGGCTCAGACATCCGCAAATAGGCACAGATTTAGAGGTAGGCAACTCTTACCTAACTCGATGCGCGATCTCAGACAGCGCTTGCGATCAGTAATTTTTAATCCGAACGGATTCTAGCTAAGCTACTAAAAATCAAGCTGACTCTGGTTTCGGCACTGAAGCAGGGTGAATGAGTAATTCTGCTGTCGATCGTTTCTCGACCATTTCGCGGGTGATGATACAACGGGTCAAATCTTTGCGTGAGGGCAACTCATACATCACATCGAGCATTAGTTCCTCAACGATGCCCCGTAAGGCTCTGGCTCCAGTTTTGCGGCGGTGAGCTTCTTTTGCGATCGCCCGGATGGCATCGGGATGAAACTCTAACGCAACATTATCCATATGTAGCAGCTTTTCATACTGCTTGACAAGCGCACTACGCGGCTCGGTCAAGATTGACACCAGGGTATTTTCGTCTAGTGGATTGAGCGTCGCGATCACTGGCACACGTCCGATGAATTCGGGAATTAGCCCATATCGCACCAAATCTTCAGGTTCGAGATGTTTCATCATATCGGCAGCACGTTGTTCGCGGGTGAGGTTCTCGCCCTGCTGGATGAAGCCCATCGACTTTTTGCCTAGTCGCTGTTCGACGATCTTGTCTAGTCCGACAAATGCCCCACCACAGATAAACATAATGTTGCTGGTATCGATTTGAATACAGTCCTGATAGGGGTGCTTTCTACCGCCTTGGGGGGGAACGCTAGCGATGGTGCCTTCAAGCATCTTTAGCAAGGCTTGTTGCACGCCTTCCCCTGAGACATCACGGGTGATTGAGGGATTTTCACTTTTACGGGCGATTTTATCGATTTCATCGATATAGATGATGCCGCGCTGAGCTTCTTCGACATCTAAGTCGGCAACTTGCAGTAGTCGCAGCAGAATATTTTCGACATCTTCGCCGACATAACCTGCCTCGGTGAGGGTGGTTGCATCCGCAACCGCAAAGGGCACATCCAGAACTTTTGCGAGGGTTTGAGCCAGCATGGTTTTGCCGCAACCAGTCGGCCCGATTAAGAGAATGTTCGATTTTTGGAGTTCGACACCATCATCGGAGGCATTGGCTTTGTGGATGCCATTGACACCCGTGGGTGGGGTAGCGGGTGGATTGCTGCCTTTGGCTTGAGCATAGCTCAACCGCTTGTAGTGGTTATAGACCGATACCGAGAGCACTTTCTTGGCTTCATCTTGACCGATAACGTGTTCGTCGAGATACTTTTTCAACTCGCGCGGTTTGGGCATCTGACTCAGATTCATCGGTACGGCTTCGCGCCGTTTGCGCGGTGGCTCCGTTTTGGCCGGAGGATGCGGCATCGGGCCATTCGGGTCTAGCAATTCTTCGTCAAGGATTTCATTACATAGTTCGACACATTCATCACAAATATAAACCCCCGGCCCAGCAATCAACTTGCGGACTTGTTCCTGTGATTTGCCACAAAAAGAACACTTGAGATGGGAGTCATATTTGGTGGTTGACATATTATTAAGGAATGTGCTTCGTGAAGCAAGAAATATAGGTGGGATGTGTAAATCAGATCTTTGAACAACGCGATCGAGAAGGTAACTATTGTTTGTTAGTTATGAACTCGCTATTTGATGCGATCGCGCTAACGGTTCAGAGTGCTCCGAAATCGCCGAGCGATCGAGTCCAAATTAGCTTGGAGTTGCCAGCCGCAAGCTAATTCGCTGTCAGTACGATCTCGTACCGATCGATCTTAGATTCGCTGCCAGGTTAGCTCACGCTGCAACTTTAGTCAATACCGATCGCCATTCAAACAGCTTACTGACAACACCTCAGCTGAGGTGTGGAACGGATCGGTTGTCAACCTTGGCGCAAAGCACCATCACGATTACCGCACAGGGCGAGTTACCGCTGGACGATCCGATCGATCAGACCATATGCTTGCGTTTCCTCAGGCGACATCCAAAAATCCCGCTCGGTATCTTCAGCTATTTTCGCTAAAGGTTGTCCGGTATGCTCTGCCAGCAATCCGTTGAGACGATTTTTTAGATACAAAATTTCCCGAGCTTGAATCTCGATATCCACAGCTTGTCCTTGAGCGCCACCGAGCGGTTGGTGGATCATGATCCGCGAATTGGGCAAGGACATCCGTTTGCCTGGTGCGCCGCTCGCGAGTAAAAATGCCCCCATGCTCGCTGCCAAACCGTAACAAATCGTTACAACATCGGGACGAATTTGTTGCATTGTATCGTAGATTGCCATCCCTGCTGTAATCGATCCACCAGGAGAATTGATATATAGCTGGATGTCTTTTTCAGGATCTTCTGCTTCGAGAAATAACATTTGGGCACTCAATGTGCTCGCCATATTATCATTTACATCAGTACCCAAGAAAATAATTCGTTCGCGTAATAATCGCGAATAAATATCGAATGCTCGTTCGCCAACTCCAGACTGCTCTACTACCATCGGCACCACGTTGGCACCTGCATAAATTTCGCTCTGATTGTAACTGGCGATCGACCCGTGAGTAGATTTCGATACAAACATAATCCTATTGGCAATATAACTGCGAACTAATATTTTTTTAAGAGTCGAGCACCGATTTACTCGATATTAACTGAATTATACCAATCTCTACTCACTCTGAGCGATTTAGCGTGGAACTTCGCGGGTACGGATGTTACGGTAAGACCGCAATCGACCCGCTCGATTCACCCAAGAAATTGGCATCTCCTGTTTGTGGGAAGAGATGCCAATCAGTTTTACTCAGCGACTGCTTCTGCTAGGATATCGATCGCTTCTGATTCGCCATCGATGTCATCTTCGGCATCTTTATCGTCTGCGGATTTGAGCGAACCTTCAAGTACTAATTCGATCTGGGCGCGTTCCTTGAGCCATTCTAAAGTTTTTTCCTTGCGGAGATCTTCAGTAATGAAACTATGGAGGCGATTTTCATCGATATCTTGTCCGGCTAACTGCGGTAAAATTTCGGACATCTTCGCGGCGATATCTTCATCGGAGACACTAATGTTCTCTTTTTTGGCAATTTCTTCGATCGCGAGCTGCTGTTTGAGATTGTTAATTGCGTCAGGACGACAATTTTCCTTCATCTTCGGAATTGTTTCGCGGGTGAACAACTTATTGACATCCATCCCATATTGGCTGAATTGATTGGCCATCTGGTTGAGGATATTCATCGTCTCGCGTTCGATCAGCGTTTCGGGTAAATCTACCGTCGCGACATCGATTAAGGCTTGTTCGATTGCGGTGGTGATATTCTGGTCGGTAGATTTTTTAGCTTGGTCTTGGAACTTGGTGACGAGAGATTCGCGGAATTCGGCGAGCGTATCGAAATCGCTTGCTTCCTTAGCAAAATCGTCGTCTAGCTCGGGTAACTCTTGCGCTTTGAGATCTTTGAGCACGACGTGAAACAATGCAGGCGCAGCAGCTAAATCTTCGCGGGGATAATCGGCGGGAAACACGACATCAACGTCCCGCGTATCGCCGATATTCATCCCGACAATCCCATTGACAAGATCGGCGATAAATTTCCCTTCAGAGAGTTCGATATCAAAATCATCGGCTTGAGCGCCACCGATTTCGGTACCATCTGCGAGCTTGCCACTATAGTCAACGACAGCAATATCATCTATCTGCGCGGCACGTCCCACAACTGGCACTGTCGTCGCCTTCTCGCGCTGCCGTTCTGCGATAAACCCATCGACTAGCGCCGGATCGTAGACGATTTCTTCAGCTTTAACAGCTAGTCCCGTATAAGTACCGAGTTCGACGGCTGGCGGTACATCTACCGCTGCCTTGAAGATTAATGTTTGTCCGGGGACATAGCTTTGGAGCAACTCTTCAAAATCGGAAGTAATTTGGTAGTTACCGATAGCTGGCACTTCAGCTTGTTTGATGGCCTCGTTCATTGCTGGTTCGAGCAATGCATCGAGGGCTGTTGCCTTGATTTGGGTTTGTCCCACCCGTTGTAAGATTACTTGCCGAGGAATTTTCCCTTTACGGAACCCAGGAATATTGGCATTGGTACTGAGCTTTTTAATTGCCTGTTCGTAATATTTAGTCGTTTGGTCTCCTGTAACTTCAATCTGCAAACCAATACGGCTTTGTTCGAGTTTTTCCTGGGTAACTTTCATGGTGTCTATATCTAACAACAGTCAATGATGATGGGGATTGGTCTGGAAGATCGCGTAGTTATGATATGCTAAATCTAGAGCCAGTGAGATTATTTCAATCGCGCGCGGTTTGACTTGGCGCATCGCAAGTCTACTACTTTGGCAGACACACTATAGCCACATTTTCTAATGGAATGCGAAGTTTATCTGCACGATTTACCTAATAGATCATAGTACATTGCCGTTCGGTATTTGGTATTTAGTTAAGATAGTTGACTCGATCCCACTCGAACTGGTTCTCAGATGGCATTATTTAGATAGTCATTTAGATTTAGTTTAGCTAGAGTATTTGTTAAAATCTGGATCTCGTTGCTCTTCCAGAGCGGCTACGCCAAAGGGATGCTAGACTGTCGATCGGCAAACATAAGATCGACACATTGTTGTTATCACCCAATTTTCAGTGGAGGCATCCTTCTTGTCCGAGTTATATCGCGTTGCTATTTTAGGAGCGACAGGTGCCGTTGGTACGGAATTAATTGAATTACTGGCAAGTCGCAATTTTCCGCTGTCCGAACTCAAATTGTTTGCCTCGTCCAAGTCAGCAGGAACGAAGTTAAAGTTTCGCGGTGCGGAAATTACGGTAGAAGTTGTAGACGATCGATCGTTCGATGGCATCGATATCGTCCTTGCCTCTGCTGGCGGTTCCACGTCCAAAGCATTAGCCCAACAGATTGTCGCTGCTGGAGCCGTGACGATCGATAACTCCAGCGCGTTTCGGATGCGTCCCGATGTGCCGCTAGTTATTCCCGAAGTCAACCCAGCAGCAGCGGCTCATCACCAGGGCATTATTGCCAATCCCAACTGTACGACAATTTTAATGGCAGTTGCGGTCTTTCCACTACATCAGGTGCAACCGATTCAACGGATCGTGGCAGCAACCTATCAATCAGCTAGCGGTGCAGGTGCCCGAGCGATGGCTGAAGTTGAAACCCAAACCCGCGATATTTTAGATGGGAAAACACCCACACCCGAAATTTTCCCCTATCCGCTCGCATTCAATCTCTTTCCGCACAATACCCCGATCGACGAGAATGGTTATTGTGAAGAGGAGATGAAGATGGTCAACGAAACTCGCAAGATTTTCGGCACTCCCGATCTGCGCGTTACGGCAACTTGCATCCGCGTTCCCGTCCTGCGTGCCCATTCGGAAGCAATTAACCTCGAATTTGCCCATCCCTTCGATCCAGATAAGGCTCGATCGATCTTAGCGACCGCTCCTGGCGTAAAATTAGTCGAAGACTGGCAAGCTAATTATTTCCCGATGCCGATCGATGCTTCGGGCAAGGATGAGGTTTTAGTCGGTCGGATCCGTCAGGATATTTCACACCCTAATGGTCTAGAATTATGGCTGTGCGGCGACCAGATCCGCAAAGGCGCTGCGCTCAATGCCGTGCAGATTGCCGAATTGCTGATTGAGAATAAGTGGCTTAAGGGTAAGAAAGCTTAACACTCCCTGCGCACAAAGGGTCTGCCCTAGCAGAGGAAATGAATTAGCGATCTGCGTAGATCCTACCCACCCCGTCGCTGCACGCCACCCCTCCTAAGAGGGGAATTTACCAGCCACTAGCCACTAGCCACTAGCCACTATCTACAACATGACGATCGATCTCGGACGAGTCATCACCGCAATGGTTACACCTTTCGATAAGGAGGGGAACGTTCATTATGCCGAAGTAGAGAAACTGGCTGCTTATCTAGCCGCCAATGGTTCGGATGGCATCGTGGTATGTGGGACGACAGGGGAATCACCAACACTGAGTTGGGATGAAGAGTATCAATTGTTTCAAGTTGTCAAAGCAGCCGTAGCAGGGAAAGCAAAGGTAATCGCGGGGACTGGATCTAATTCCACCAGCGAAGCGATCGAAGCTACCCAAAAAGCTGCTAAACTAGGAGTAGATGCTAGTTTACAAGTAGTCCCGTATTATAATAAGCCGCCACAAATCGGTTTGTATCAGCACTTCGCCGCGATCGCCTCGGCCTGCGATCTGCCGATGATGATTTATAATATCCCCGGACGTACTGGACAATCGCTGGAACCGGAAACGATCGCAAAGCTAGCTTTGCTAGATCGGATTGTCGCAATTAAGGAATCCTCGGGTAACCTAGATCTAGTAAGTCAAATTCGGAGTCTGACACCGCCAGAGTTTGCGATTTACTCAGGGGATGACTCGCTAACTTTACCGATCCTCACAGTGGGTGGTGTGGGAGTAGTAAGTGTCGCCAGTCATTTGGTAGGAAATAAAATCCAGGAAATGATTCGCGCGTTTGAATCAGGTCAAAATCAGAGCGCGACCGAATTGCACATCGAAATGCTCCCACTATTCAAAGGATTATTTTTCGCGCCCAATCCGATGCCGATCAAAGCAGCATTAAAACTGCAAGGCTGGGAAGTTGGTGGACTGAGACTGCCCATGTGCGAGTTACCCAGCGAACTGCTACCTTTACTCGAAAAAATTCTATACGAACACGGTCTAGAATCGGTAAAAAAACAGAGTAGTCCGAGCGATCGGCAAATACGCAGCCGAGAGATTGACCCAAGCTCGATAATATGATACAACTAAAGTAACGAGGGAAATATATCGATTAATTCGGGTCTAATTTGAAGAGCTAGTGCCCCAAGCAGTGCCGATAGCACAGAATTAATACTCGTAAAATTTCAAAGCGACAAGGTTCGATCGATTGTAGTCTAGGTTTAAATACTCTTCGATCTGTAACTCAAACAACATAATAAATATTCAGTTAGTTTAATAATAACCAGTGCAAATTTCCAGCGCATAGTTTTCGCGAATTTATTAATCGTTCTCTCACAAATTCTCAGGCCAAGCGGCTATGCCAAGGCGCGGTCGAGCTACTTCTATCGATTACTACCATAAATTGATGGACTAGAATGTGGAGCGGAATAAATCGCAACCTTGAATGTCATCCACATCCAATATTTTCGATCTTAACTACTCGTTAAACAGCTAATAGAATTCAATTGCTGTCGGGATTAAGCGAACGGATTGCTGTCATAGACGCAACCGACACAACAGTTTTGTCTAAATTTATCTTAAGTTATCTAAATGACCCCTATTCTCAAGTCAAACAAACAGCCTGTAGTTACCAAAAATAGCAACGAACCCACCCTCAAAATCATCCCACTCGGTGGTTTACATGAGATTGGTAAAAATACCTGCGTATTTGAAATAAACGACGAGATATTGTTGCTAGATGCAGGCTTAGCATTCCCCACCGATGGGATGCACGGTATCAATATCGTCTTGCCAGATATGACCTATCTGCGCGAGAATCAGCATAAAATCAAAGGAATGATCGTCACTCATGGTCATGAAGATCACATCGGTGGCATCCCTTATCACCTGAAGCAATTTGACATTCCCGTCATCTATGGCCCGCGCCTCGCAATGGCACTGCTACAAGGTAAATTAGAAGAAGCTGGCGTAGCAGACCGGACGAAAATCAAGACAGTTCGCCCTCGCGATATCGTGCGGATCGGTGAATCCTTCTTCGTCGAGTTTATTCGGAATACGCACTCGATCGCCGATAGTTTTACGATCGCTTTGCATACTCCAGTCGGTGTCGTCATCCATACTGGCGACTTTAAATTCGACCATACCCCAGTTGATGGCGAAGCATATGACTATGCCAAGCTTGCCGAACATGGCGAAAAAGGTGTCTTGTGTCTGATCAGTGACTCTACCAACTCCGAAATCCCTGGCTTCACCCCATCCGAACGTTCTGTCTTCCCCAACCTTGACAGGTTTATTTCCCAAGCAACCGGACGGGTAATGGTCACTACGTTCTCGTCATCCGTGCATCGGATCAATATGACGATCGAGATTGCCATGAAGTATAACCGTAAAGTCTGCGTTGTCGGTCGATCGATGCTCAACGTGATCGCCCACGCCCGCAACCTCGGCTATATCAACTGTCCCGATGATGTCTTCGAGCCACTCCAGTCGGCAAATCATCTCCCCAAAGACCAAGTATTGATTCTCACCACGGGTTCTCAAGGTGAGACTCTGGCGGCGATGACGCGGATTGCTAACGGGCAACATCGCCAAGTCCGGATTCAGAAGGGCGACACGATTATCTTCTCTGCTAACCCAATTCCTGGCAACACGATCGCGGTAGTTAACACGATCGACAAATTAATGATGCAGGGTGCAAACGTCATTTACGGACGCGATAAAGGCATCCACGTTTCCGGACACGGCTGTCAGGAAGACCAGAAATTAATGCTGAGTCTGACTCGTCCGAAGTTCTTTATCCCCGTTCACGGCGAACACCGGATGCTGATCAAGCATTCCCAAACTGCTCAAAGTACTGGGATTCCAGCAGAAAATATGGTCATCATCGATAACGGTGATATCGTCGAACTGACGGAGAATAGTCTGAGTAAGAACGGTAAAGTCAAGTCGGGCATCCAACTCGTCGATAATGCGGGTATCGTCCACGACCAAACCAAGGTAATGGAAGAACGCACGCAATTGGCTGGCGATGGGGTGGTCACGGTGGCACTCGCGATCGGTCTTGACGGTAAGATGATGGCAACACCGCAGGTAAATCTCCGGGGTGTAATTACGGCTGTCGAACAGTCATTGATTGCCGCCTTAATTAAGAAAACGATCGAAAATTGCTTGATCGATCGGTGGGACAGGTTTGCACGCAAGTTTGAATCCGGACAGATGGATATCGACTGGGCGGGACTGCAAATCGAGTTGGAATTAGCATTACAACGTCTAGTTCGTCGCGAATTGCAAAGTCGTCCGCTATTGGTGTTGATGATGCAAACACCTGAAGATGGCAAGGCTACGAAGACTACTCGTACTATTAATCCTGTTACCAATGATGTTAGCGATAACGATAGCAGCGATAGCAGCGATCGTCCCGCACCGATCGGTCGTCGCAAACAACGCTCGACTGCCAAAGTTGGCTCTTAATTGAATTATATGATAGCAGCGATTGCGATCGCTGCTATCTAACCGTAGAATTACGCAACATCAGTTCGGGTTAAGGATATTGGCTCCGTTCTAGCACCGCCAACGATTTCAGTCTCTATGCTCTTCTTACTGCCGAATTAACGTTACGCAACGTCAGTTCGGGTTAAGAATTACCGATTAATGACTCCTAGCTTAGTTTCGGAACCGTCCCCAACAAATCGACCCCAACCCACAGCTCGATTCCCATTGCGAAGCTAATGCGGAGCGCTAATCGATGCCAACAAACCAAACCTTGTGCAGGGGAGTTTGAGGGGCGGCACTCCGCCCTTCAACGGGGGGTCTGGGGGAAGCCTCCCCCAGATCCGGGTTCCACCCACCAGCAACCTCCAGGAAAGCACCAATCAAGAATGGCCTAAAACGGAGATCCTTAACCCGAACTGACGTTACTCAGATTGTGTATTAATCAACCTTAACAGTTCGGCAGTTGAGACTTTCGCACTAACATCGGCTCCTTCGAGGAGACTATCTGCCAGATCGCGCTTGTGCTTGTGGAGATCGACAATTTTTTCTTCGATCGTGTGTTTGGCAACCAATCGATAAATCGTCACCGGACGTTTTTGCCCGATCCGGTGGGTGCGATCGGATGCTTGATCTTCTACTGCCGGATTCCACCAGGGATCCATATGGATTACATAATCAGCCGCCGTTAGATTTAGTCCCGTACCGCCAGCCTTGAGGCTGATGAGAAAGACATCACCTACACCTGATTGGAAGGCATCGACACGGAGTTTGCGATCGCGTGCTGAGGTACTACCATCGAGATATTGATAGCTAATTTTTTGGGAATCTAAGTATTGGCGAATCAGACTTAGATGGCCGACAAATTGACTGAATACTAGAGCTTTATGTTTATTTTCTAAAAGTTCTGTCAGGACTTCACCGAATAGTTGCAGTTTGGCGCTGGGTACGCCGATATCTGGAGAAATTAACTTCGGATTGCAACAAGCTTGGCGCAGTTTCATGATTTCAGCTAATACTTGCAGGTGCTTTTGTCCCGCAGGGGCATCGCTGTCTGCGAGTTTAACGATCGCTTGTTGGCGGAGGGCTTCATAAAATGCCATCTCTTCGGCGCTGAGTTCGACTTGGAGGGTGATTTCCGTGCGCGAAGGGAGTTCGGTCAGCACTTGATTTTTGAGACGACGGAGGATGAAGGGTTGAATTAGTTTGCGAAGATGGTTGCGAGGATTGCGATCTGCTGAAGCATTTTCTATCGCATAGCCAAACCGTTCGTTAAAACTTTCTAGCGAACCGAGTAAGCCAGGATTGATAAAGCGGAATAAATTCCAGAGTTCGCCGAGATGATTTTCGATTGGTGTTCCAGTCACGATTAATTTAAATCCGCCTTGGAGATTCATCGCTGCTTGCGATCGCTTGGTGGCAAAGTTTTTAATCGATTGAGCTTCATCTAAAACGATCGTTTGCCACTGAATTTTGGCTAACATTTCGCCCACATCTTCCTGTTGCAATAGTCCGTAACTGCACACCACGAGATCGAACGGTTGGAGGTTGTCTAAAATAGCTTGACGATCGCCTGTACCAAATTGAATCGGATTTAGGGTTGGCGCAAAGCGTTCGGCTTCAGCGATCCAATTCATACACACGGATGTCGGCGCGATAATTAATGTCGCACCAGCCGCAGCACGGGTGAGAATCAGAGCGAGGGATTGGACGGTTTTGCCTAATCCCATATCATCTGCCAGACATGCGCCTACACCCCAATGTGCGAGCCGCGCCAACCAGCGAAAACCCTCGACTTGGTAATCCCGCAATTCGGCTTGCAATGTTGACGGTAATTCGGGTTGAAAACTCTCTACCTCACGCAACTTTTTGATATGCGCTTGCCAATGTTTGTCGGTTTTGAGTTGCTCCACATCATCGAGCCAATCTTCCATCGTCAGCGCGGCGAGGGGGTGAATGCGGAAACCTTTGCCATGTCGTTCGGATACCCCACGCAACTCATTCAACCGCTGCCGAAATTCTTCGGTGAGGGCGAGAAATTGACCGTCGCCCAGGGGGACAAAGCGACTGGGAGATCGATCGAGTAGTGCCAGCAATTGTTGTAATTCCACCACCCGATCTTCATCTACCTGTACCGAGCCAGTCGTAGCAAACCAATCATTTTCCCGCTGAATCCGCAGCTGAAAATCTGCCAAACCAGCCTGCCGACTGACGCGCATCTTCTCGCCTTCAGGCCATTCAACCATGGCAACATCATCGAGACCTTGCAACTCTACTAATAATTCTAAGCAATCTTCCGCCTCCTCAATCAGCCACTCGCCTTTATGTTCCTCCGTCCGCTCCAATGTCGGACAAGCGGAAATAATTGCATTCGCCAACCGCTTCTCTGCCACCAAATCGCGGGTAGTCTGGAGCCGTTGGCCGTCAACTTCGGCAATAATCGTTTTCCCACCTACCCCAGGGCTATAATATGGCCCTGTGGGAGCGAATGGGCGCGATAGCACGGCAACTTTCAATCCCGAGCCATGCGGTAACAACTGAACGTGGGGTTGCGGATCGCTGGGTACTTCCTCGATATTCGCCGCACCGCCACCGATATCGGAATGAACGTTAACGATGTTGGAAATGCTACTAATCGCGGCTAGAACGCGATCCTTGGCAGCCATCGGTACTTCTAAGCGATTCTGTTTGCCCAAAATTTCGGCAATCCGGCGATGTTCTTCATTAATAAAAATTGCTTTAAGTCGAGTCGGACTCTCCTTTTGCACCATGACATTTTTACCAATCGCGAGTTCGGGTGACAGTGCCAGCACGATGCGCTTATCTTTAATAGTTTCGATCGTTAATTCTGGCTCGCCCGCAACTACTTCAATTCTAGAAACTGGATTGTCTTCCCAAAATACTAAGGGGTGTCCGATTAGTGCCACGATCGCTTTCTCATTAAACCGATAATCGGCAGAACCCCAGCCACCAATATTGTAGCTTTCGATATGACCGCAGATCTTAAGATCCTGTGGCGTTAAATAATCTAAGGCGATTGCCCCACGCAATCTTTTGAGCGCAACATTTCGCCCCTTACTCCATTCACCTTTGGCATTGCGACTCTGCTCGCGGGGTTGGATCAGATAGCTGGTATTGCCATACATTGTTATCGCCCATGCTAATCGCCGATCTTTAGCAACCGGATCGGCAGTAACGGGTACATTTTTTTGGTGGAGATTAGTTAACGCAGTCAAGCATAATTCCCACTGTTCTTGTGGTTGAATTAATGTTGCCAGATTCGTAATTCCAATTTGTTTTTGTAGTGATATCGATTGTTTTTGATAATAACTCTGAAATTTCTTGCTCGGGTCTAATCGCGATAAGATTCCCGCCGCTTCCATTGCCAACCAGTGGTAACCAGCCGCACTCGATCGATCGAAGAAGTTTTCGAGGATATCCGGCAATAGCTGACTGGGCGGTTTTTTATCGATCCAATGCATACACAAAGCACGGATGATGATTTCAATACTATGTTGATTGGCAAAGGGGGTTGCCGTGAGAATCAGCTCGCGTCGATCGAGTTTGCCAGTTTGATACTCGATCGTCTGTTCGAGAATTTTATAAGTAGAACTCAGCCAAGATTGCGCCTGGATCGCTACTTTTACATGTTCCAAAGCTGTGCGGAGATCTGCATTTTCTCCCCGTCTCAGTAGTGCGAAGATATAAAATACACCACTCATCGAGGCGAAATAAAATTTGCGCTTGCCACTAGCTTTCTTGAAGCTAATTAGGGCAGTTTCATATTCAAATATCGCTGATTTATCGTCGCCACTGAGAAAGTAGTGCCAGCCCCAAAACGGGCTAAATCTGTCGCGCCAATCTAATGGTAATCCAGTGAGGATTTCCTTGACTTCTGCTACTTTACCGCGCAACAGCAATTGTTCCAGTAGTAGAGCATACATCGATTCTGCCCTCGGTTGGGCTTGGAGCTGTTGTGGCGCGATCTCCTGAAGGGTTTCAAATGCACCATTTGCTGGCAGAAGTTGTTCGATCGAATCTAAGAGAATTTCACCGACGATCGCCCCTGCTAATCCTAAATCTAGCGTCGCAAACCAATCGCGATCGAAAGGATTATTACAGATTTGCTGCCATAAAGTGCCGAGAGAGACAACATCGGCATAATGCTGATAACGAGCATAGTCGTCTAGCTGTTTTTGAATGAATTTTACATCATTGTTATATAGTCCCAATCGAACTTCCCGTACCAATTCGTTATAGTTACGGAAAATACTCACGCCGCTACTATATCGATCGAGTGGCAACAGTGTTGTTACCGCCTCGCTGAACACCGCAAATTGCCCATCCCGCACGGCATCGCGACTAGCAATTTCAGCGATTAGCGATTGGATCTGCAAGCTATGTTTGCCATTGGCTACTAATAAATCGCTCCCAATTAAACGATCGAGATAAGGCTTGAGTGTTGAGACATTCAACGACTTACTCCCACACAATTTTGTATGTTCTAGACAAGCCAATATTTGTGTTCTACTAACTGGGCGATAAATTACCGACATCAATTGCACGATCGCTCGATCGAGTTCGGGTAAACTCTGGTAGCTAACCACTAGTCGATCTCGTCGGTCTTTGATGTTCGTGTAATTATCATTCATCATCTATGTCAGCCACATACAATCTCTGACGGGTGTTCGAGTATATTTCAGTCTAGCCCAGATTATAACTACCGACAGGAAGATTATCCCGATGAGTCAATTATCCTCTAAGGCACGCTGTTACTTTTTTAAGACTGGTATTGAGAATCTTCTCGCCAACAACTAAAATTCTGCCATGTCAAAAAATAATCCAAACCAGCAGTAGTAATGATGTGCATAACTATAATTGAGTCTGACTCGGAATGATAATCAGTGAAAAATAGGGGACATTGCGCGGATCGACATCCTCGATCGGCACGATCCGCTCATCGACACCAGTGGCGCGTTCGATATACTTGGCGCGATCTAACAGATCTAAATTACTCAATACCTGGCGCACCTTATCGAAATGACGACGCAGTTTGATAATGGCGATCGCATCGGCATTCAGTAATTGGGCTGTCAATGCCTCTGTGGACAAAGTTGCTGAAATAACACTAAAAACGTCATTTTGATAGCAGATCGGCGTGCCGATCGCCGCTGCCGCTGCCATTGGCGAACAAATCCCCGGCACGATTTCGGTGATAAAGCGATCGGCTAACCGCGTAAACAGGTACATAAACGAGCCATAAAATAACGGATCGCCGACACATAAGACCACGACATCTCTACCCGCAGCTAAATGTGCCGAGATTGGTGCGATCGCTTCTGTATATAGATTTTCTGCCGCCACCGGATCGAGCGCGCGAGGAAAATGGAAACACACCTCGATTTGTTTGCCTGTCAAGTAAGGTGAAACGATCGATCTGGCGACGCTCTCCCGATCGGTTGCCGATTGGTACGCCACGACTGGAGCCGCTTGTAATAATCGCAATGCCTTGATCGTCAATAACTCCGGGTCGCCAGGCCCGACCCCAATTCCATACAATCTTCCTGTCTGAATCGCGACCATTATTCTTGCTCCATTGCGAGTGCATTTACCGCAGCAGCAGCCATCGCACTGCCGCCCCGTCTACCATGAATCGTCAAAAATGGAATACCGCGACTGTCAGCCGCCAGCGCCGCTTTCGATTCTACCGCACCGACAAAACCGACGGGAAAGCCGAGGATCAGTGCGGGTTTTGGTGCCCCTTCATCCAACATTTCTAAGAGTCGAAATAATGCCGTCGGGGCATTCCCGATCGCGACTACCGCTCCAGCCAAATGTGGCAGCCAGAGTTCTAAAGCTGCTGCCGAGCGCGTATTCTCTAGTTGTGCGGCTAATTCTGGTACCCGCAGATCTGGCAACGTACAAATAACACGATTATCCGCAGGCAAGCGTTTGCGCGTGACCCCATCCGCCACCATCCGCGCATCACACAAAATCGTTGCCCCTGCTGCTAACGCTCGCCGCCCAACCCGCACGGCATCGATCGAGTAATCTAGGTCAGTGACGATATCGGTCATCCCGCAGGCATGGATCAACCTCACGGCAACCGGATCGAAATCGGCGGGCAAACAGTCTAATTTGGCCTCAGCCCGAATTGTCGCAAATGACTGACGATAAATTTCCGCCCCGTCCCGAATATAGTCGAGCGGCTGGCGGATTTTCGAAGAATTAAATAACATGAAATACTTGCTGCAATTGAGCTAGAGATTGACGATTGGTAAACGCGCGAAAAGATTCTTCGGGACTAACCCGTCGCTCTTGATAAGCCCGAATCAATCGATCGATCGCCAACCGCACATCCTCGGGTGTTAAATAATCCCGTAGTTCCCGCCCAAATTTATCGTCACCGCCCCCAACACAGAGCCGATACCCTGACTTTCGTTCTGCTGTTTGCGGACAGCCCCAGAGTGCGATATCTGCCTGATAATGTTGAGCGCAAGATTTATCGCACCCGCTGAAGTGGATATTCACCGATCGATCTAGGCTAAACTTTGACTCCAAATATTCGGACAACTCGATCGCATCCCGCTGAGTATCTGTCGCCCCAAACTGACACCCGCTCGCACCCGCACAAGCCATCAATAGCCCATTAATATTATTTGCACTACCCAACCCTAGCAAGCCAATTAATTCCTGCACCTTGGCTACATCCTCATCTCGAATGTCCGATACGATCGCATTTTGCCACGGAGTCAATCGAATCGTCCCACTCCCATATTCACGGGCAATCTCCGATAACTGCTGCAATTGCCACGAATTGAGCCTGCCCAACGGCAAAACTCCCCCCACATAACTCAATCCAGCCTGCTTCTGCTGCCATACTCCCAGATGGGTACAAGCCCGATCGGTAGGATGTTCGCTGCTTTCAGGTGCGATCGTTGCACTCCAGCGACTTATGCTAGCTGCTTTCCATTCTGTTTCTACAACTCGCTGAAACCGCTCTAAACCCCAAGCTTCAATCACAGCTCGCAAGCGCGGCTTCCGTCGCTCATCCCCGCCCAATTCCTCAATTCCCCGCCGATAGCTAGATGCGATCGCCCCTAACATGGGTATACACTCATCCACGCCCAACCGTACCCCAACACTCACAGGTGCCTCACCCCGCATCCCCATCGCTAGATGTAATAAAAATTCACTGTCGGAAACAGCTAATAACGTAATATCGTTGGGTCGATCGAGAATACTCACACTCCCGCCACCATCGAAACCCACACTAAACTTATTCGACAACATCCCCAACTCGGGACTCGTGATTAAATATTCATTCCAAGCCGCCACCAACGAACGTACATCGATTAGCTCCGTCGGATCGATACCGGAGATCGGGCTTGCCATAATATTCCGAATCCCATCCACCGCTTTATTTGCGGTAACCAATCCCTCGGCGATTAGTGTTTGCAAATCCCAAGGTGCGATCTCTCCCTCCAGTCCCCGAATCTGCAAATTAGCACGATTGGTAACTTGAAAATAATTCACGCCAGTAGCTTCTAATAGCGACGCAGCAGCCAAACACTGCCCTCCCATCAAAATTCCCCCAGGAATTCGCAGTCGAGTTAATAGTCCATCGCGGGCAACCGCTGGATGATAGATATCTGGACAGATCGATCGATTGGCAGACACTTAATTCTAACTCCCTCCTCATGCAACGCAAGGAATAGGTGAATGTGAGTACCACCTGGGTACACTCTAGATACGGTGTTCTGACTCGAAGCGCGTCTTCGCTCCATCACAGTTGCGGCACAGCCCTGGATTTGCACCAGACTTTCCCGATCCCAAGCTAGACTAATCTAACATGAGATGGTGACTAGTTACATTGCGGTCGATCCAGAAGCCGAAAATCGGAACAATCCCCAAATCCCGCCCGTCAAGAACATCACATCCCACCTAATGGCAGACAGTTCGGAAACCTAATATAAGCTATCCCAACCAAAATAGTGGAATTCAGGCTAAGATTGCCTTTAGTGTGAGTAAGTATAAATAACTATTCAAAGCCATGTCTTCCAGTTTCCTAACCCTCGATCGTCCGGTTAAATCTGCTACTTCAGAGCGCGATCGACAAATTGCCAAGTTGACTAGAGCGATGTATCCAGCCGATCGACAGGAGAAGTTTCTCGAACTTCAAGCTGAAGTCGATACGCTACTATCCCAGCTCCAAAGCTTACAACAAGTTCGTAAATAAGATCTTTTTTCGGTTGCCAGCGCTTTTCGATCGATGCAGCAAAATCTTTTGTTGCTACTTAACCTTGAATTTAAAGCAATGGGGGTGTCAGTCTTTGGCATCCCCATTGTTATGAACTTGCTTCTGCATACTCGATCGCCAAGTTAGAGATGGGAGCATCCCATCATTGCTAGTTACTCACAGTAGATTTGACTTATCTCACTCCGCGCGTTGGCAGTGAATAAATAGACACCAGTGATTGGATCAAGCCATTTGCTGCTTTACCGTACTCCTCAACCTCTATGAGTTGCTCGACCGCATAGGTCATACTTTCTTCGAGATCGTGAATCGTCGCGTAGGTTTTGAGCACCTCTAGGAGCAGATCGTCAAGATGGTATTCGCGGATAGTTGCGGCTGATTGATTTCCAAAGTTGACATTTGGATACAACATCACCAACAAAATCATTTTTGCCCGTAAAGGGTTGGTATAGCTCATCACGTTCTGGCGCAAGACGAACGGATCGTAGTCTGGCACATCCGGCCGTTCTAAGGGCAGCTCGTCTGGCATCTGCGCGTCATAATAAGTTTCGTAAGCAGATTCATCTACCTCATCAGCAGTGGCTTCTTGCTCGAATTGTTGGGTGGGTGCAGGTGTGTACGCACGCTGAAATGCTGATGCTACCTCTCTATCGACGCTTTGTGTGGCCTGGGTAGGTGCCGGAGCATATGCCCGTTCGATCGCCACGGGAATGCCGCCATTGTAGGCTTGTGTAGGTGCGGGAGTGTAAGCCCGTTGGATCGATGAAGGAATCCCTCCATCGACATGCGATTCAGTTGGCTCAGGAATTGGCGCTGGAGCGACTGACTGTTGTACTACAGATTTAGCACCATGTTCTTGTTGAAATTCTGGATACAGTTGGCCGATCGCCAGATAAATTACTTTAGCAATTTCGATATACTGCTTGGGCTTATTGACGGTTTTGACTAAATTTTGTAATAAAGTTCTAAATCGATCGAGTGTTACTTGTTCTCTAACAATCTGCTCGATCAAAAATTGGGTATTAACCGAATTCAAATAATCGATATCTTTCTCCCATCTACCTGTACCTAGACAGTACAGCATTTTTTTGATGCGTATAGCCTCGCGATGTCTATCTAGGTAGTTAACGACTTGTTGAAGTAAGTTGGCGTCATTAATCCTCATGAAGTTAACCAGCTTTTATCTAAATTTTAGTTATCTGAAACTGCAAATATGTTCGTTAGGTTGGAAAATACCGAAGAACTTCACAGTTGATGCAAGTGATGCCGGAATTTTAGCGAACGATCGCTCGATCTCGATTCTCGAAGCTACAACAGCTAGCGACGCTCCATAGCTAGCCTATGTTCGATTCGATCGCAACCTTTGCTGGGTTGTGTTGAGAAATTTTTAGATCTCAACTGTTCATATTGTTCCCTGCTTGCACGCATCGCTAACTATAAATTGGATCGAGCGCTCGAATTAGATCCGATGGAAATTTTCAAATAAGTAGCGGGGGAGTTAGTTAGGGAAGTGGCCAGTAAATAGAATGCGGTACTTTATCGATTGCTAAACAACTCGATCGGTTGGGGATGATGCTCGGGCGCGGTATCTATATTTATTTTCTGGTTGCGAATGCGCGTAATCGATCGATTACGCGCATTCGCGCTGGCAGATCGTCACGTCTTAATCCGATCGACTTTATCTAAATTAGCACGATCGATCCGAATATTTAATTCACCGTCTTCGCCACCACCGAGCGAGCGGCTAACTTCTCCGAGTACTAACGGCTCGGACACGCCAGGACGCGGATGGAGCACCGTCCGCGCACGGATCTTGAGTTGGCGGTCTACAGCGCCAGAGCGACCGTAAGAATACAAATCGGCTGCGGCTTGGCGAAGCGTAGCATCCAATCCAGTTTCACTAATTGGCGGCGCGACTGCGATGGTGGCGCGATCGCTACCGTTATCATAAATCAAGGAATAATGTTTTGCGCCAGGGATATTACTGTGGACGATCGGCACCAGACTCAAGCCAAATAAGCCAACAGTCAATACGCCCATAAATCCGGTAGCACCCACCAATCGGTATTTAAATCCCCACTTTAAAACTAAAGCTAGAACCGTTAGTACCGCAAATACTAACGTTGCAATTGCCGACCATTGGAAATATTTGAAGAATTCAGCAGTTGTAATCATAGTTAGTAGCTAGTGTTCTAGTGGCTAGTGGCTAGTGGCTAGGATCGTCCTATTCCATTAGTAGCTAGTAGGGTGGACTGTGCCCACGATCTGAGTTCGAGCTGATATTTGTGATGTCTTCGCTAGAGCGCTCGTTCATCTTCATTGCTGATGAAGTCGGCAATTTTGGCTTCGCCAGACATCTGGAGTGCGGCTTTGAGCGTATGCCAGCCAAGGTTGGCGCATTTGATGCGGACGGGAAATTGGGCTACTCCTTGCATCACATTAAGTTTGCGCTGTTCTTTGGGAAATTCAGCAGTGCCTTTCATCATCCCTTGAAAAGTTTGGACTAGTTCCAAGGCTTCATCGATCGTTTTACCAACTAGAGCGCCAGACATCAGATCGACCGAAGCCATGGCAATCGCACAGCCTTCCCCTTCAAATTTGATATCGGCAATCCGCTCGCCGCTAGAGTCTAGTTGCAATGTTAGTTCGATCGTGTCGCCACAAGAGGGATTGTGACCTTTTTGATAGCGATCGATCGGATTGGTTTTGCCGCGATGTTGGGGCTTTTTATAATGTTCGAGGATGACCTGTTGGTACAGATCGCGCAAATTAGTCGTACTCATAACAATTCTAGACAGACCGCTCGATGACCAGATCTCTATTATCCTCGATCGGTACTTGACTAGCTAGTCGAAAGGGGAGCGCAGCTAGTTTGCTTGTCTAGCTACGCTCCCCAATGTTCGATCCGCTCTTAGTCGCGCTTATCTAAATAGTCCACCACCCAAAATATTCAGCAGACCATTAAATGGTGAAAGAATCGTGCTGAAACCATCGCCGATCCGGGTCAGATTATTCCGACCGATCACGATCGTGTCGTTATTTTGCAGGCGTGGGTTATATTCGTTATCGATGCCTTTCGTAAAGTTGAGCTTGATTAAGCGTTTTGTAACCGTACCATTGGGATTTAGGCGAATAAAGTCCACCTCATTTTTATTGGCACGCACGTTATTAAAGCCACCAGCAATCAGGATAGCTTGATTGAGCGTTGTATTGGGTGGTACTTCAACTGTGCCTAATGCACCTTTCCCAGCCTCACCGATCACATTAACTTTGATACTCACAGGTGAAAAGGTAGAAGATGCGATTAGTTCGACATCTTGGTTGCTACTGTTCTGGGCGAGCGGGATAAACAGGCGATCGCCTTCTTGGAGGATCATATCTTGGCTGGTATCCCCTTGCTGGAGCAGCTTAAACAGATTCAAGGCAATTTTTTGTTCGCCACTGCGGGTAGTCCGAATCAATTGAATTTGACGGATATCTGCTGTCGGTTTGATCCCTGCGGCTGCTTGAATTGCATTGGTGACGGTAGGCAGCGCCAGCGTTCCCGTGAGCTGCGTATTGTTATTAGTGGTGTTGCCCTCAGATCTCAATGTATAGGTACCGGGACGATTTACCTCGCCGACAACAACAACTTTTGGCGGATTGATTGCCTGTGGCCCCAAGTTGGAGGCAGTTACCAGACTGCTATTAGCTGTATTGATTTCAGTCAACGTGGGCAGCAAAATTGTATCGCCATCTTGGAGGATGATATCTTGACCGAAATCACCAGATCTTAACAAACTGATTAAATTGATCGGCACGACTTGACCTGGCCCCGTGCGGGTGTTGCGCCGTACTCGAATCCGCGTTAAATCGGCTGAGGCAGTGCTACCACCAGCGATTTTAATCGCTTCAGTTAGAGTCGGTGGATTGACGCGTCCGCCACCAGTAGCAGAACCAGTAGCATCCCCTTTGAGGGTATAAGTACCAGGTTTGCCAACCTCACCTAAGATGGCGACTTTGACAGTTGTATCCTGATTGGCTAGGTTAGAACCAGTCAGTCGCAAGCGATCGGACGTACTGACGTTCTCAGAGCGAGAGATATAAATCGTATCCCCGTCGCGTAAGGTGATGTCTTGAGAGGTGTTACCCCGTTGCAGGACATCAAACATATTGACCATCGCAATCTTGCCCGTAGCAGCGCGGCGCACCTGAACTTGACGTAAGTTGGCGGTTTGAGTGGTACCACCAGCTAGTTGGATTGCTTGACTGATGCTGGGGAACTTCCGGTTATCGCCGGTAAATGGGACTGTATAAGATCCAGCGCGCGTGACTTCGCCAGCGATCGCAAATTGAACGGGACGAGGTGCCAGCACGCTAATTGTCACGATCGGACGCTTGACATATTTAGAGAAATAAGCCGTCAGCAAGCTGGAGGCTCTTTGAACTGTCATCCCCTGAATTGGAATCGCACCGATGACCGGAAGATTGATCGCACCATCTCCAAGTACATAAAATTCACCACTGTACTCAGGGACGTTGAAGATATCGACGCGCAACCGATCTCCAGCCCCAAGGGTATAGGAGTCAGCAAAACTACTCGGGAGCGGAGCAGCGACCCTATTGACCTTTTTAGGGGCGATTTTGGCTTGAGTCTGCGGTGTCTTTGCCTTTGCTGGTGCCGCTAAACTACTTACAGGCAGATTGACGATCGTCATTACTGGCACCAAACCGAGGATGAGACCTTTATAGAGGCAAGTCCGCAAACTAGCAGTATTCATAGAAGATTTATATAGTTGTAATCGCATCGGTGTTTAATAAACTAGTTTAGAGCTTAGAGCCTAGTTTTATCTTCAGTGTTTTATCGTACATCTCAATCAGTCTAGTGCCGATCGAGTGTACTCGATGAGAGCAGTAAGTAATTTGTGCATGGTAAACTTCACCTCGGACGATCTTGGGTAAGTTTTGTGTTACGCCAGAATCGTCAACTTAACAGTCACTTGGCTGAGCGTAATTTAATAGATCTGATGTTGCTTGACGACGTTTAGCTGCGATTTGATGTTCCTCCGATCGCAATTTATGTTTCATTTACCGACAGTTGGCACTAGCTCCGATATAATTATGCCCAAACTGTAAACTAAAAAGTACTATTTGGAATAGATGTCAGTAGGATTTTTAGCGTGTTAAATAGGCGATCGACGATCGGAAGTAAGATGATGTCTCATGTATTAATCATTCATGAAGTGGCCGATTATGCCATCTGGAAGGAAGTATTCGATGGAGCGGCAAACATCCGCAAAGCCGCTGGCGAGCGTTCTTACCAGGTGCTCGAATCTGCAGATCGACCCAATAAAATCGTACATTTCTCAGTGTGGGCCTCGATCGATGCTGCCAAAACATTTTTTGAATCGCCTGAGTTAGTTAAAATAAGAGCGCAAGCTGGAGTTAAAGCACCAGAGTTTATTTATCTAAACGAGCTAGAGTCAGGCATATTGTAAAATTTTGGCGTAAATTTATGTCACAATCGATCGACCCACACAAGATTGTCATCTTCTCCGGTGCGGGAATTAGCGCTGAGAGTGGACTGGCAACCTTTCGGGATAATAATGGCTTGTGGAATCGATATAACATTAACGTGAGTTCGGTTTAAGGATTTTCGCTTAATGGCTCCTAGCTTTGTTTATGCACCGCCCTCAAATGAATTTGGGGCTAATAGTGAAAGTCCATTGAAATGGACTGATTAAAAACATGCAGTTCTCTGAAGAGAACTTTTGTTATTAGCCCGAACTTCTAGTTCAGGGCGGTGTTGGAACGCAGCAAATCGAGTTTCCTTATCCCGAACTCACGTTAACATTAGTGAAGTCGCTACATCAACTGAGTGGGAATCCAACTATGTCACAATAGATTTACTCATCCGATCGAAATCTGCATGCTGCCTAGCGATTTACTCATCTATCGATATAGTGGTGAATCCATCGTCCCCAAACGCATCGACATCGACGCGCATCATCTTCAGATGACGATGGCAAATATCGATTGTTTTCAGTCGATGGTTGGTGGTACTCAAGGCCAGTTAGACGAGATGCTGTTGGAATTAGAAGGTGATAGTCCCGATTTTCGGATCCTACGTGGGTTCGCCCATTTGCTCAAAAGTCAAACTTTCAGTCAATTTGAGGTTGTCAGCCCCCTCCCGCCGTCAGACCTCCGCGAGCGCGTTTATGCCCTCGCTGCCTCTGCTAGCCCCAGCGTAGCCCACACTCAGGCGATATTAGCAACTCTCGCTAGCAATCTCTCGCAAGAATTAAGTCAAGAAATCATTCCCGCCCAGATTACGCAAGGATTGTATGCGGATTTACCGGACAACCGGATTTTAACGACATTTACTGCACCCGATCCAGTGGCGCTAATTCACCGCTACAATCTCTCTCAAGTTCAGGGCGTATTTTATCGTGCGAGCCAATTAACTATTAATGCCCATCGGAATGTGCCGGGACAATATAAGTTGTTATTTCGGTATTTGAAATTGTTTCAATTGATGACCTATATCGAAGGCGATGCCGACCATGGATTTACAATTTTAGTCGATGGGCCGACGAGTTTATTTAAGGCAAGTACGCGATATGGACTAGCGATCGCCAAATTAATTCCAGCGATTTTACATGTAACTAAATGGAGCTTGAGCGCCACACTTCAAACTAAAGATTTTTACACGGGTAATATTAAAGTCGGGCGTTATAGTCTGACCGATAAATGTGGGCTAGAAACGCACTATCCGCCTGGTAAATCCTATGATAGTATGCTCGAAGCTGCTTTTGCCGATCGCTGGGACAAGCTCAAAACCGAATGGGTATTGGAGCGAGAAGTAAATTTACTACCGATTCCTGGGAGTGTGATGATTCCCGATTTTCGGTTGGTTCATCCTGACGGACGCGATTATATTTTAGAAATTGTCGGTTATTGGCGACCGGAATATTTACAGAAAAAATTTGCTCAAGTACGTAAATCCGGCTGTCAAAATCTCATTTTAGCCATCTCCGAACGCTTGAATTTAGAAAAGGCTGGAGTCAAAACATCAGATTTACCCTGCGAGGTAATTTGGTTTAAAGATAAATTACTACCCAAATCGGTATTGGAAATACTCGATCGCGATCTAGCTAAATGAACTAACGAGTAAGTGAGTGTTAGTGATTCCACCGCCAGTGAATTTCGTTATTATCTGAAAATATCGGAACTTGAATATTCTGTCGATCTCTTTTTTCATCTTGTAACCACCATCGATCGGATTCAATGAAGTTGAGAAACTGTAGCTCGTCGTGTTCTGCATTAAAATCGATCTGCTTTCGATTGTAATCTAATTCTTCGTCGCATGACGCGATCGAGTAAGTGATGTATTTCAGGATTTTTTGAATTTTAATTGAATATCGATCGTCTATGGTGAGACGATAAGAACCACACACGTCAAGAAAATCAGAAGACTCTGTAATAACTTCAGCTAATTTAATATCTCCAAAATATAATTGATATATAGGTAACCTCATAATAAAAAAATATTACTGTGGGCGATTGAATAGAAATTCAGTCACCCGATTTTGGTGAGTTTGTAATCCACGGATATCGTCAGACATATCGATGAGTCGGAGATCGACACCGTTAAGACCAGACATGTTTTCTTTCAAGCGCGACAATAATATTTTAAACTAACTAAAGTCGTTCGTGTAACCAAGCGACCGCTCGCGAAATATCAGCAGCACGATCGCAGGCTGGGACGATCGGACGTTGTACCATTATCACGGGTATATTTAACTCCCGCGCGGCAATAATTTTGGCATAAGTGGCATCACCACCGCTATTTTTACTCACGATCGCCTGAATTTGATAATCTTGCAATAGTTGCCGCTCGCTCTCCAAACAAAACGGCCCGCGATCGAGTAATAATTTTCCTGGTGGTAACACAATCTCTGGATCTGGTGGATCGATCGATCGGATCAAACACCACCGATCTGTCAACTGTGCAAATGGCGCGAGTTGCTGTCTGCCAATCGTCACAAATATTCGCTCTACAGTCCCTGGAATCGCTGTTACGGCTCGCGCTACGCTATCAACTTCAATCCAGTCATCTGAGGGTAGTCGTTCCCAATCAGGGCGAACGAGCATCAGATGCGGAACCCCCACCACCACTGCTGCTTGCGCCGCATTCCAAGAGATTCGGGCAGCAAAGGGATGGGTAGCATCGATCGTCAGATCGATCTTCATTGTTTGGAGGTATTCGGTCAGACCGATCTCACCGCCAAAGCCACCAACTCTCACAGTCCCAGCTACTGCCCCTGGCTTGCTAGTTCTCCCCGCCAATGCGGTAATCGTTTCTAGCCCAATGATATCCGCTGTGCAAGCGGCGAGCTTCGTGGCATCGCCTGTCCCGCCTAAAATTAACAATCGTTTCATCGCCCACCGAACGGGATCGAGCGATCGAGTCCCTGTGTATTTTTTGTTAGCATTATGTAGTTAAATTTTACTTGCAGTAGCTGAATCATTACGATCCCAACAACCAGCACTATTTTGGTCTGGGGAGATGAGAAATCGATAATAATGAGTAGGTTAACATTTGTTTGGAGAAAATCCCATGACGGCTACTGTATATGATTTTTCGGCTACCAGTATTGAAGGTCAAACTGTTGAGATGAGTAGTTATCGCGACCAGGTATTATTAATCGTTAACACCGCGAGTCAATGTGGCTTTACATCACAATATCAGGGACTACAAGCTTTGTATGACAAATATGCCAGCCAGGGATTGGTAGTATTGGGGTTTCCCTGCAATCAATTTGGCGCACAAGAACCAGGCACGACAACGACAATTCAATCTTTTTGCCAGCAGCGATTTGGGGTGTCTTTTCCGCTGTTTGAAAAAATCGATGTTAATGGCTCAAATGCTCATCCGCTCTATCAGTTTTTGACCAAAGCCGCTCCAGGACTGCTCGGGACGGAAGGAATCAAATGGAATTTTACCAAATTTTTGGTAGATGGTAATGGCAAGGTCGTCAAACGATATGCCTCGGCAACCGATCCCAAAGATATCGCGAGCGATATCGAAGAACTTTTAAAATAGGATACATACAAGGGGCACCCCCACATAATTAAATCTGTAAGGTTGCCCCTGATATAAATTGGAACGAGATCTAAATAAAATAATCGATCTCAGATCGAAAATGTGCCGAAGTTGCACGACCTAGCCACAGCGGTTCGCCATCGAATGAGGTACATTCACTAGTTACCAGCCACTAAATAATGTCCTTCACTATGATAAAAACAGCTATATCGCTTGCTATTTTTTAGTAATACGGTCAACTTTGATTCCTTTGGCCTCTTGCTTGAGTAAATCTTCTTGAGCTTTTTCTTCTTTATTTTCGGCCTTGATTAAAGCTTTAGGATCTTTGTTTAGCTCTGCAACTTCATCATAGGCTTGCTCGCGAGTTGCGGCGGGGTTTGTCAATTCAAAAGGTTGAATCACCTCTTCAGCGCCTTTGCCTAGTGTTGGCGCTGCATATCCATACTGAGGGACAAACGAATTTATTACCAATATTAAAGCCGCGAAACTAACAATCCGTAAGCTGACGATCGATAAGTACTTAATTGCGCTAAATATTTTGCCCATGAGCCACTCCCCTAAATATTGACTAAGTGATATAAAATTAAAAGCTTTAAAAGTTTTAGTTTTCCAAACCTTACTCGTAGCCTTTAGTTTCACACTAGCACTTAGTTTGGTAGCGAACTTCTATCAAAAGATGGATTTCAATTGACCTTAAGCAGACATCTTCCAGTGCGATCGAGTGGTGGCTTTAATATTCTTTAATAAAAAATTTGCCAGTAACCGTAATTAGCGTAGGTGGATATCGTAATTTAGACAGCAGCGAAAGCGCTCGAGTCGACCACTTTTAATCGTAGTCGGCTCGAGCGCTTGCCGTAATTATTGGGGTTTAGATAGCAACAGCGGCTAGCTAGACTACATCAATCCCCAAAAATGTAGAACGCCCTGACCGGAAGCAAACTCAGTGATTAGAGCCGCAACAAATCCTAACATTGCAAATCGACCGTTCCAGATTTCGGCTTGAGGGGTAAATCCCCATACCCAAGCGTTACGATCTTTGATGGGAGTGGAAGCGGATGGTACTTTTGTAGATACAGACATGCTAAATACTCCAAAATTTATGAATATAAGAACTCGATCTATCCTGAATGAGAATAAATTATTCCCGATTGAGAGTAAGGTTTGATTCAGATGAGATCTGCACCCGGCCTTCACTCATGATTCAGTATTTATCGATACATTATTTGTAAAGCGATCGATAATCTACTTACTACATAATCTGAGATTCAAGATTTCAGTTTGGCAACTGTTTGGCAAATCCTTAACCTCATGCATTTAATATAACAGCGCGCATCTATGCAAACTTCTGTCGAAAGATAGATTTAAATTAACAATTCTTCAAATTAGCTTAATTTTAGTTAACAGCGATGACAATCTTACAACCGATCGAGCTGCATGGCCTAAATAACCTCAGTTCGGGATCGGGATTTCCGATTAATGACTCCTAGCTTCGTTTCGGAACCACCCCCACACAATAACTCCAAACCCACAAATCGATTCCCATTGCGGAGGTAATGCGGAGCGCGTTAGGCTGCAAACTAATTAACCCTTGTGCAGGGGAGTTTGAGGGGCGGCACTCCGCCCTTCAACGGGGGGTCTGGGGGAAGCCTCCCCCAGATCCGGGTTTTACAACACCAATAACTTAAGATCGAGCACCAGTCCAAGAATGGTCTAAAAGGGAATAATGTTGGCTTGAATCTTGGCAGAAAGTGGGATTTTGCGGCTCTCCCGATCGATAGATTCTCATCACCCACAGTGATTATTGACATCGAGGTTGAAAATTGCGGCTAAACCATTAGCGTTGATGTGTCGATCGAGCAGTCAGGCGATTGCAACCAGCTTCGAGCGGAGGACTTCAACTCTGATTACTAAATTTATACATCGCGAACTATATACTTTAGACGTAGAGAAAAACAGCAGATGTTCTTCCTTTTAATAGATTACTAACTGTATAGCAATCCCATAGTATCGGTGGTATGCACGATTGTTTAGTAGTAAACCACCGATAATTATGACCAACTATAATCGCCCACCAGGAGATCGAGACGAAGAAGTGCGATACGAGCGCGAACGCGCTGCCGAAAATGGCGGTACGGCTAATGGGCTAGCGATTGGTGGCACTCTAGCTGCCTTACTGGGACTGGGAGCAGCAGCTTTATATTATTGGAGCCGACCCACCCCAACTCCGTCATCGACAACCATCATCAATCCTCCAGCTAGTTCTGTACCTGCAGCTTCGACAGCACCTCAATCCCCGCAACCAACTAGGATTATCGAGCGGACTGTTGAAAAAGCAGCACCACCGCCAAAGGTAATTCAAGTTACCAAACCAGTCATCGTACCTGGTGCTACGAAGACGATCGAAGTTCAAAAGCCGGTCTTGGTTCCCGATCCGACGAAAACGACCGCAGTTCAACAGCCTGCCACACCTTCTAGCTCAGCACCATCAGTTGCTCCTAGTCCGAGTGCGACACCTTCGCCTACTGCAAGTCAAAGTCCCGCTCCGAGCGATTCGCCGTCATCGACTTCCCCCAGCAATGGGACGAATAACTCCAACTAAGTCTAATTTGTCGGGTGCATTTACCATTTTCCGCGTTCGCCGACTACTTCCACGGTGAGAATAATCGATCGAACTAGATAAAACAGCATGCAGTTACCATTCCTCTACTATATTTATAGGAGTTGCCTATGCCTGGACAAATGTGTTGGCTAAATAAGTTCGGTTCCGAGCACAAAGTTTTGCACCTCCGCTTGCAAGCACATCATCCCTGGAAACTTTACAATCTGATGCCAGGAGTGGCGGTGCCTGATTACAATGTTCCTGGCGGTTCCAAGGGCATGGCTACTTTTCACGCACTCAACAAAGCCGGTTGGCAGATCGTCGCCACTCAAGATGCCTACAGATCGACAATTGATAACTCCGAACAGGAAGCCGCTTGATTACCAATCGGAATCTAGCAACATTGGATTGAGGCTGCGATTGCACAACGGCTCCGCCCAAGATTTACCCGAATAACCCAGAAAACGATCGCGCTTTTAGCTGCTTTACAGATCGATAGTTGGCTGCGGGGTCAACTTTTCTAGCTAGAATACTCTATTTTTATGACATCTACGCCATCTTTGCCATCACAGCCGACCACGAAAAGACCTGTAAAAGAAAAACTTCGCATTATTTTAGCGATTTGCATCATTATCGTCGGCATCATGCATTTTGCCGTAGCCGATCCTTTTATCAAGATCGTGCCGCCCTACCTGCCCTACCATCGGGAATTGGTATATATTAGCGGGTTCTTTGAAATATTAGGTGGGATCGGAGTTTTAGTTCCGCCAGTGAGTCAAGCTGCGGCTTGGGGACTATTATTACTATTTATCGCTGTATTTCCCGCTAATATTAATATGGCGGTCAACGCGATCGATCTGCCACATATTCCCGATTCATCGTTGTTCCGCTGGGGACGACTGCCATTTCAAGCGGTGCTAATTGCCTGGGCTTGGTGGTACACTCGACCAGATGACTTGGCTCGACAAGCATCGATCGTGCCACAGCATTTGGTGGAGTCTTTAACGACAACAGAACTATCCACAACCAAAGAGCCGCAACGTTAGAACCGATAGCGAGATCGAGTTTTGGGAGCGATTGTGTTCAGTTGGTGTTTTCCAATTTGATTTATCTTAATTAACGTCAGTTCGGGTTAAGCCGAAGGCGGTAACACCCACTCAAATCCAAGAGAGGGCTTCTTCGGCTGATGGCAATAGGCAATTAAACCACACAAAACATTCACACAAAAGTTGACGGGGCTACGATGACGAGAATGTTCGACTTGGGAAATATTTTTGAGCTGGTCAATAATCGTTTCAATAATTGAACGTTTTCTGCTCAAAAATTTGTCATTTAAACGCATTAATTTGTTCTTCATATTTCGCTTCGGTTTAGCGAAAAATTCTATTCCCTCATCTTCAAATAACTGTGTTGCTAATGATTGAGACACATAGCCCTTGTCAGCAAAAATCTTACCAAACAGAGATGAAACTAAGTTTAGGACTGGCTTGCGATCGTCAATATTACCAGGGGTCAGCATGATATTTAGAAGTTCACCGTTTTCATTAGCTACTAGATGTAACTTAAAGCCAAAGAACCAATCCACAGAGGTTTTGCCGCGAGCCGCCAGATTTTTAAAAACTTTATGTCCAGATATCCGTCGATTATGGCAGACTTTTAAACAAGTGGAATCAATAAAACTAATCCCTGTGCAAGCACCAAAGCACTGCTTGAGATAAACACATAAGGGCATCAGTGTCTGAGGTATCCATTCTACAAACCGTTGATAGCTGGGCAATAGGGGAAAAGCATCTGCCCAATAAACACTTACATGGTCGATGTAATAATGCTTGAAATTTCGGTAATGGTGCTGATGAAATGTTATCAAAATCGTCATGATTTCACTCAAACAGAGGCTTTTGGCTCGGCGACGGGTTTTGCTCCCATCGGAAATGAGCTGTAAGTGCCAGCTCGGTTCAAACTTTTGGCAGAAATTGTCGATATCACAGAATAATGCATCTAAACTATTCATAGGAGGGTGTGCTAAATCGTTGATAGTAATACCTTTTAGCTTAACGCCCCCTCCTTTTCTTAACCCGAACTGACGTTAATTACCATAAATTAGTGGTGCAGATATCGCAGTGCGGACAGCGATCGATCGCCATCAAGATTTAAGTCCAAAACTTCTAATTTGCCATGGATTGATTATTGAATTTGGAGTCTCCAACTCTGGCGCGTCAAATAGATTTACCACTCGATCGATCTCCAAGTCTAAATCCCCAGTTAACTCGATTTCTCCTGCAACTCCATGACATTCATAACACCGCATCACCCACGTTTGTGCGGGATCGTCTGATGGTTTGAATGCCATCAATACCAGATTATCCGCTTGTAAATTGAGAAGACTGCTGGCTGAAGCTAATTCATCCCCAGTACTTGCGGCGGTAATTTCTCGATCGAACTGTAAAACCTGTAAAGGTGAATTTAATTCATAACCTTTGCGGACTGTTGCGGCGGTTTGCCAGGTGCCAGCATGAGGATAAACTGCGTAGGTAAATTCATGGTAGCCCCAATCGGCAATCGGATCTGGCCAAGTAGAACTACGCAACAAAGTCAATCGTAAATAATCGGTACCAGCATCATAGCCATACTTACAATCATTTAACAAACTCACGCCATACTCGCCCGAATTATCGGTCAGATCTGCCCAGCGATGTGCCGGAACTTCCCATTTAGCTTTATCTGCTGGTGTTTCAGGTTTTGTAGTGCGATCGATTGCGCCGCAAGCGGTTTCATAAGTTGCGCGATCGGCGGTAATATTTAAGGGGAAATTAGCCTTAACTAAGACATGTTCGGCTTGCCAATCGACGCAAGTTTCAATGCGTAAGATCGGTGAATGAGCATCTAAAATATAATCTTGCTGAAAATCGCAACCAGCGAGTTCGCGGACTACCCGCACACACTGCCGCAATTCGCCGCGTTCGCGCCACTCGATCGATTTTAAGCGGCTGGGAGCTAGGCTTTTTTTGGCATATTCAGGATCGATATTCCACGCGTCCCAATATTGTCCCGCATCTTGGAAGGCTTCGAGGTGGTTTCCCCCAATCTCATCCTGGAGTACTTCCCGCCGATCGAGCTTATCCCAGATCCTGGCAATATCTCCAGTATGAAAATCGACTTTCACCAGCAAAAACTGGTTTTCGAGTGTAAAGTTGTCAGCACCTAAGCTGTCTAACTCTGAATCGCTTTCATCGTAACGAAACCTACCGAGGACAAAACATATGCTCAGCCAGAAAGTTCGATAACCGATACTAGGTAAATCGGCAGCCAAAAATAATAAATTTCCGTCTGATACCTCACAAGGTACCAATCTTCCCTCTGAATCAAATAATGCGCACTCCGCACCTATATAGTTAATTGGTAAACTAATTAACTCCGTGCGTTGCCAATTTGATGGGTTGAAGATAACGATCGGCAAATTTGCATAGCGTGGGGGATTGAGAGAGATGCGATCGCCAATTTGATTCAGTGCATCGCTAATTATTTGGGTAGTCACTCGTTCGACACTTTCCCAAGCTTCATTTGCGGTCACATAGACAGGCTCGATCGCCGTACCAGGAATGATATCGTGAAACTGGTTGAATAATGTTTGTTTCCAGACAGTTTCTAACTGCAACTTTAGATCTTCTGGATAAGGTCGATCGCAGACGATACATGCCAATGAAGACCATAGTTCGGCTTGATATAATAAATCCTCGCACTGACGATTCGATCGCTTTTGATCGGCATGAGTGGTAAAACAACCGCGATGAAATTCAAGATATAATTCATCTTTCCAAACAGGTAAAGATCGACTATCCTTCCGACTCGCTAGTTTATCTAAATACTTAACCGCAGTTGTAAATTCTAAATTGGGAAATACATCTGAATGCGACCATCGATCGGCTAATTCCAGCATGTCGCGCGTTGGCCCACCACCGTGATCGCCCACACCAAATAACCATAGCGATTCATCGATCCCAGTATTAGTTTGCCAATTACATGCATAATCGATCATCTTCAGCGGATCGATACCTTCGCCGATTTCTGATGACATCAAACTCAGAATCCGACTCCCATCGGGAGCTTCCCACCAGAATAATTGATGGGGAAATTTGGTTGTATCGTTCCACTGGAATTTTTGGGTAACGAAATAATCGATCTTACCCTGTAATAATAATTGCGGTAATTGCCAACAAAATCCAAATGTATCGGGCAGCCAAGCAACTTTAGTATATGTCCCAAATTTAGAGATGTTGTAGCGTTGTCCGTAGATAATTTGCCGCGCGATCGATTCTCCAGAAATTAGATTCAGATCTGGTTCGATCCACATACCACCGACGACTTCCCAGGTACCTGCTTTAATCTGCTGACAGATGCGATCGAACAATTCAGGCTGATTAATTTCGATCCATTCATATAATGCTGGCGTGGAATGACAAAAAGTCAGCTTAGGAAATAATTGTTGTAAATTTATCGCTGAACTAAACGTCCGCTCTGCTACTTCCCAAGTCTCTGCCACTTCCCACAACCAAGCCATGTCGAGATGCGCGTGACCGAGTAATTGGATTGTGAATTGTGGATTGTGGATTGTGGATTGTGGATCTTTGCTAGCAATAGATTTAACCTGTTGTTTGATATCTAACAAATGTTGAGTGAATATATTGCTATTCTGTTTGAGCAAATCATAATCGATCGATTCGATAACCTCTTCGATTTCACCCACGCGTTCGGGGTTAAAACTCGCGACCTGTTTTACCACGACCATCAACTCATCTGCCAACCAGCCTGGTTCGGGATTTGTGGTGTCAGCAGACTCAAAAACCAGCTTCGATCGCATCAAAGCACCGAGATCGTGTCCAGGACTCACCAGCCGCAACCGCACGTCTACAGACGTTCCTGGTACCAATCTGGAAGTCAACAAAATGCGCGGGCTATGGTCGAATAAGTCCCCTTCCTGTACCAGCACCCCATCGATGAAAACCTGTGCGATCTCCGCCCACCACGTCAATGCCAACCGACAAGATAATCCAGCCAGCGGATATCCATGCAATTGTGTCGGCATCGCTAATTGCTGTCCCAACCAGATCTCTTTACTACCTCGCTCCCAGGTAACATAGCCCTTGTCGTTCGGGAGCGCCTCATCCCATCCAGCAATATCCCCAGTTCTAGAGCCGCCCTCGCTGCACATCCGCCAATCGGTTAAAATAATACTCTGACTCAACTCGCGCAAGCGTTGGCACAGCACCTCAGCCCGAGCATCGATCTTTACCGCTGGCGACGATCCAAAAATTTGCTCGGAACTATCCATAATTTCGCTAGAATCTTAGGTATTTAAAAGATCGATGTATTCCTAATTTACGCCGGTCTGGCTGAAATTTCCGACATGGCGATCGTGTTGCCTCAGATTAGTGCATCGCCAGCCAATTAAATCTTTGCTGTTAAGCAGTGCTACCATATCATCGATCTCCTGCATCTCTCTCCTCACTAGTCACGAGCCACTAGTTACTGACCTAACCTGTTATGTCTGGAAATTACCAAAGCCGAGTTTTTACCTTTGTCAGTCGCAGCACCGATCGATTGAAAGATAGCTGCGCCAAAGGATTGCGACATCTCAAGGTGGCAGTAGTTTGGAGCGGTCAGATTTTACTCTCTCCCCTCCACTGGCTGGCACAGGCCACCAAAATCTTTCAACCCCAGCTCCCGCCGCCACGCCAGCAACCAATCCTCTCGCAGCAACCCGCTGCCGATATTAACATCGAACAGGCACTAGAGTTAGTGAAGGTAGCTGGCTACCCAATCGAAATTACCCAAAACGGCACTTCAATGCTCGTCGAGCTATCCGAGATCGAAATTACTCAGCCAAAATCTTCTTTAACTGTAGAGCGATCTGCTACCGCTCCCACCTTATCGCATCCAACTACCGGAATTATCACGATTGAAGTTCCACACGAAATTACTTATACTCGCGTCCACCAAGTCACTGCGCCCAAAATAACTATTCGCGGACTTAGTTCGTTATTAAGCGATCGACAGTTGGTATTAGTTACGAATGAAAATGAAATTTTAGATATTTTAACTCTCGCTCAGCAACAAGAAATTCGCCGCCGCATCGGGCTAGATATCGCGCTCGCTTGGCATCAATGGCAGACAAGTAAATTAGCTGGCAGCGGTGCAACCAAACTCAGCGGTAGCACAACATTATCACTTGCTGGCGAACGCAAGTTCGAGCGCGAACTACCACCACCAAATTTATTCGATCGGTTGACTGATTGGTTTAAAAAAGAACCCAGACCACAAAATTTGCCCAATGTCCAACTAGAAAATATTCGCGCTAATAACCAGCAATCTCCAGAGCAACTGCCTCCCGCCCAATATTCATTTACACCCCAACCGCCACATCTCGATCGGCTTTTAGATCTCCCTCAACTTCCACCGATTAAAGAAGAAGATAGCTCGATCGCACCAGACAATGCGATCGGTCAAATTGTTGCTAAATTTCAACCCAAGTGGTTCGATCGGTTGTGGAGATATTATCAAGATTATGTATATATTCCCGCGCCAACCGACAGCACGATCGTTTACCAACCACCCCAAGAATTTGAATTAATTCCGATCGATCCCAAGCCCAGTAAAATTGTTTCAAATCAAAGAGATCGAATCGAACTACAGAGCGATCGTCCTGCGACAACGCGACAGCTTCAAGACTCGGCTAAGTTAGCAAAAAAACATTGGCAAAACCTGGAATATCAACCAGATTGGATCGAAGCAATATCTGAAGAAATCGGTTATAGTCAAACTCCATTCGCACGATTTTTAGCATGGCTCGATCGGATTGTCCTCGCGATCGAAAATTGGGCGATCGAACTCTGGAATAAAATTATGAATGCTCGATCGGCCGACTGAAATCGTCTTTAATCGATAATAATTTAACCGTCAGCAGATCCGAGCTGACAAACCGATCGGTCTTGGAAGTTTATCCGAGCTGACGACCGATTGCTAAACTAAATAATTGGCGAACTCTGACTACTTTTGACATAGTGGAATACCGAACTGCTCCACTTGGGCTGGGGTGACGGTGAAATTTATCGCCTGTTCGTGAGTACCCAGAACGCGAGTTCGTTTTGCATCACTATAGAGAGTAACCAGGATCCGGTAGTTCCGTCCGTTGGTAACGCAACTGAGATTGGGTGAAAGTATTCCGATTCGCTTCTCATTGGCTTTAAAGACATAAGTAGTAGATAAGGGTTTGCTACTATTTGCTGGGTTCTCAAATTCAGCAACTGCAACCGCACCAGCCGGAATATTTTGGCTGAGGTCGAGTATCAATGAGTAACCTGGTGTTACAGGTTTGGTTTCGGTGCGAAAAATCATCCCACCACCAAATGTAGTGAAATATGCCGATCGAGTCGGCTCTGGTCGTGATTGTGCCAAGCTAGGCGCAGCCAGCAAGAGGAAGCTCGACAGCGTAACCAAGAACCGAAGGGAATCGCGCATACTCTATTGTTGTAATTGTCTATCTTTCATTATTCTAGCTTGCGAATGAATCCAAATACCTCGTGTAAATCGGTAGCCATCCCGCAATCGACAGTTCCACTCGATCGCTAAATTGCAGCACAAATCTAATCGATCGCCTCAAGATCGATCGATCCCAAATAAACAAGATAAGATATAATATTGCTCTCTTGTCTTCAGAATTTTATGTCGCTGCCGATCGTTGCTATTATAGGTCGTCCTAACGTGGGTAAATCCACACTCGTCAATCGGTTGGCGGGCGCAAGGGAATCGATCGTGCATGATGAGCCAGGAGTTACCCGCGATCGCACATATCGACGGGCATTTTGGCGGGATCGTGAGTTTGTGGTCGTCGATACGGGTGGACTCGTATTCGACGATGATACGGAATTTTTACCTTTGATTCGCGAACAGGCGTTGGCTGCTCTTTCGCAGGCTGCGGCGGCAATCTTTGTCGTCGATGGGCAAGAAGGAATCACAGGTGGCGATATGGAAATTGCCACCTGGCTACGCATTCAAAAAATCCCTGTCTTTGTCGCAGTCAATAAATGCGAATCTGAGACCGTAGGTGCCCTCCAAACCGCTGATTTTTGGGAATTGGGTATCGGCGAACCTTATGGGATTTCCAGCATTCACGGAAGCGGTACGGGCGAGTTATTGGATGAATTAATCCTGAGTTTGCCGGTGGTCGAAGAAGTGGAAGCTCCCGAAATTCGGATCGCCATTATCGGTCGACCGAATGTTGGTAAATCGAGTTTGTTAAATGCTTTCTTGGGAGAAAATCGCGCGATCGTCAGTCCGGTTTCGGGGACTACCCGCGATGCGATCGATACCGTAATTACCCGGAATGATAAAAATTATCGCCTGATCGATACTGCCGGGATTCGGCGGAAGAAAAATGTCGATTATGGCCCCGAATTCTTTGGGATCAACCGGGCGTTTCGGGCGATCGATCGGTGTGATGTAGTCCTACTGGTGCTAAATGCTGAAGATGGTGTCACCGAGCAGGATCAAAAACTCGCGGGGCGGATCTCCGAAGAAGGTCGTGCTTGCGTGATTGTGGTCAATAAATGGGATGCGGTCGAGAAAGACTCTTATACTATTTACGACTATCAACAGCAATTAAGTAGTCGGCTCAACTTCACTGAATGGGCGGAAAATATCTTCGTGAGCGCACTGACCGGACAACGGGTTGATAAAATCTTAGAGATCGTCGATCGTGCGGTCGAACAACACCGTCGGCGTGTCAGTACAGCCGTAATTAACGAAGTGATCGAAGAGTCTACCACCTGGCACAATCCTTTGGTTACTCGTCAGGGTAAACAGGGCAAAATATACTATGGCACTCAGGTAAGTACTCAGCCACCGACGATCGCCCTATTTGTCAACGATCCCTCACGGTTTAATGACAACTATCGTCGGTATATCGAAAACCAGTTTCGCACTCAGCTCGGCTTCGCCGGAACTCCCCTACGCCTGCTCTGGCGTGGGAAGAAACAACGGGAAGGTGAGAAAATCGCCAATCGGGCAACCAGGGTGAAGTAGGGGGTAGTGAATAGTGAATAGTGAACAGTGAATAGTGAATAGTAAGTAGCTCGGCATTATTAACTATAAATTACTCTGTAGTTTTAGTAGGGTGGACAATATGCACTATTTGTTTTTCAAGTATAATCTACTCAGAAAATAATTGCTAAAGTTGTAAGCGTTAAGCAAGAAGAAAATATTGAATTGAAGCTTACAACAACCTATTCTAACTACCTCTTACTATTCACTATTTACTGTTCACTGTTCACTAAACCCTAGATGGATCTACTCCGCTCGCTACCAATCGGTACATATTTAGAACAACCCATTACTTGGCTGCATCGTCTCGATCCTAGAGTAAAACTAGGGTGGTTATTGAGTTTTCTATTAGCGCCAGTACTTGCCAATCCAATTTGGAAAGTGGCTTTAGTTTTACTACTAGTAGCGATTAGTATCCTCGCAGGGATTCCCTGGCGCGCACTCAAACAACAGATGGGTTGGTTATTGTTAATTTGTGGAGCAATTTTTCTAGTTGGTCTGTTATCACCAGATGGTATCAATACCATTCATCAACCTCGATCGCCAGTAGATCCTGGAGTAGTGCTTGCCAAGCCTTATCGGTATATTTTATTTCAGCTCGACTCTGGCATCATTCACCTCAAAATTACTAAAAAATCGATCGATAATGCCATTCATCTCAGTAGTTTAATTTTTACGGTGGCATACAGTACCAGTGTTTACCTACTGACTACTTCACCAGAAGAAATTGCTACTGGCTTGGAAGATTTGATGTCACCGTTGCGCCGCTACAATGTCCCAGTGACAGAGATTGCCTTGACGCTCACCCTCTCGCTACGGTTCATTCCATTGGTCTTGGAAGAAATTCAAAATTTAGTGCGATCGGTTTATACTCGGGCGATTAATTGGCAAAAATTAGGATTCAAAAATAGCGCCAAAGTCTGGCTGACTGTTGCCGAAAAACTGCTAGAGAACCTATTAGTCAGAGCCGAGCAAATTGCAGTAGCAATGCAGGTAAGAGGTTTTACTACGCCAAATACCCATAAAGTTCAATGGCACCAATTAAAATTAGGTCTTACTGACTTTGTGGCCATCTCGATCCTCGTTGTCTTCTGGATGGCTAGATTTGCGATCGGCAATCAATTTGCTTAGGAGAGCAATACCCGAGCGTGCTGAGTATAAAAGGCGCTAAGAGAGATGTTCGAGGAGCATAGATCTAAAAAGTGCTCTTAGATTCATAATTTATCATTCATCATTCATAATCTGTCTTGCACCGTATCCTCCCTCTCCAACAGCTAACTGGTTCGCAAGTCTTCGATCGATTATTTCGAGCCGAAGAAATTGCTACTTTATTAGAGAGTCCGGTAACCGATCGAGAAAAATCGATCTTAACTAGATATTCAATTTGTGCTGGTTCCCCCCGAGTAATTAACCACCAGCCACAGATTTTTACACCCCCCGTCGGGCAAATTTTAGATTGTTTGCGGGACTTATTAACGAATGTCGATCGACAACAAACAACCGATCTACCCACACATTTACCATTTACAGGTGGATGGCTGGGATGGCTGGGTTACGAACTTGCCTGGGAAATCGAAAAATTACCAGATCGTCAGCCCGATCCGTTACCATTTCCGATCGCTTATTGGTATGCGCCGAGCTGTTTTGCAGTTTTAGACCACTGGGAACGAGTTCTATATCTAGTTGCCGCCACCGCTAATGAATTAGACGATCTAGTCTCAAAACTCGATCGCCAGCTACCTGCCGCCCCAATTATCGAGACACCAGCCCAAGCGGATTTGCATTTTCATACCTCAGCAGCAGCATATCAACAGGCCGTGATACAGGCGCAGCGCTATATTCAAGCGGGGGATATCTTTCAAACGAATTTATCCCTGCGGTTTAGCACCGAAACCGATCTCGATCCTTGGCAGATCTACCAACAATTGCAACAGATTAACCCTTCCCCGTTTGCTAGCTATTGGCAAACACCGTGGGGATCGATGATGAGCTGCTCGCCCGAACGACTAGTCAAGTTACAGCACCAGCAAGCTACCACTCGCCCGATCGCCGGAACGCGCCAACGGGGGATAGACTTAGAACACGATCGTCAATTAGCCACAGAATTATCGACCAATACTAAAGAAATCGCCGAGCATATCATGCTAGTCGATCTCGAACGCAACGATCTCGGACGCGTTTGTCGGTGGGGGAGTGTCGAAGTAGATGAATTACTGTCGATCGAACGGTACAGTCATGTGATGCATCTAGTGAGTAACGTGCGCGGCGAATTAGATTCACAGTTTGACTCGATCGATCTGATGCGGGCGATGTTTCCTGGCGGTACGATTACTGGATGTCCCAAAGTCAGATGTATGGAAATAATTGCCGAACTCGAACCCTTTCCCCGCAATCTCTTCTATGGTTCCTGTGGCTATCTAGACTACCGAGGCGGTCTAGATCTAAATATTTTGATTCGGACATTGTTGTATCATAAAGGCACCGTCTGGGGACAAGTCGGTGCGGGAATCGTTGCGGACAGCGATCCCGAACGTGAATGGCACGAATCTCTCCAGAAAGCTGCTGCCCAAATTGCGGCGCTGGGCATCATAAGTTAGCAGAGATCGTTCTAAGACTATATATATATGTCTATCTTTGTCTCCGGCGTTGTCAAATAAACTACATTTTCAAGCCACTATCCACTATCCACTATCCACTAGCTACCGTGAATTCTGACGAACACTATCTCAACCACCCCACCTTCGGCTTGCTCTATCGCATTTGTGTTGTTGAGGAGAACCAAGAATTATTTACGACGCTTTATGCTCAGCGCATGTTCTTTCTCGTCACTAATATTGCTAGTGACATCTCGTTCCAATCCATGACTCGTGCCGAGGCTCGGCTGACGATCGATACTCGGATTCGGAACCTCAGACGCAACGGTCAAATAAGCGAATATCAAGAGTTGCAGGCAATGATGCAAAAAAATTTCCCAGGATAGGAGATAGGGGAGACAGAATAGGGAATAGTATCGATCGCTTGTCCCTAGTTCTAATATTCACACACCCCTTCACTTAGCTAAGCAATATGATAGAAGCGATCGCCCATAATATCGAAACTATTCGCCGCGACTTACCACCGACAGTAAGATTGATGGCAGTTAGCAAGCAAGTATCTGCTAGCGCGATTCGAGCGGCATATGCGACGGGGATCCGAGACTTTGGTGAGAGTCAGATTCAAGAAGCCGAGCGAAAACAACAAGAATTAGCCGACTTACCAGATCTGTGTTGGCATCTGATCGGCCACTTGCAGGGGAATAAGGTGCGCAAAGCCTTACAGCTGTTTGACTGGATTCATTCTGTCGATAGTCTCAAACTAGCCGAGCGAATCGATCGAGTCGCCCTAGAACTAGGGATCGAGCCAAAAATCTGTCTGCAAGTAAAAATATTGCCCGATCCTGACAAGTATGGCTGGAGTATTCCAGAGCTGCTCGCAGACTTACCGCAGCTTCAGCGCTATCATCAGTTGGAGATTTGTGGCTTGATGGCAATTCCCCCACTAGGTTTAAGCGTGACTCAAGTACGGGAACTGTTCGATCGCACCAAAGCTCTTAGTGCCGAGATCGCTAGCCAAACGGGGAACCAGATCCAGATCTCGGAATTATCGATGGGGATGTCAGGTGACTATCTACAAGCAGTCGCAGCAGGAGCGACGATTATTCGGCTGGGTAGCATTATTTTCGGGGATCGCATCAAGGAATGAAAATCGCTCGTTATCGATCGTTACATAGTGTTAATTAATATTGTCAAATTGAATTTATGGCGACCGAATGGCTCTAAGCTATGCACTGAATATTCGATACTAGATTTGCCCGATCGGTTGTGGTGCCACTGTTGTCACAGTTCTAGTGACTCGCTCTTTGGTTCGGTCACACCAGTGGCGAAGCGCGACAGACACGTTGAAACCACATTAATGTTGGAAAATCAGTGACAAGTCGAGCTTTCATCGCCGATCGGTGCTACTGGCAACAGGTCTGGCTCCTCAGCGAAAAACTACATAGCTATTTTCTAATGATGCATATATAACTCGAAAAGTAAATTTACGAGGTATTTATTTAATTGATGTTAATTAAAACAGAGTATTTAACTACTGATGATTTTTCATTGATTAAAATGCTGAAGTTATGTTAAGCAATGCAGTGTAAATCGGCTGTTACACCTGCTCTGTAGGTATAATCGCCAGGTTTGGCTCGATTGCTGTCTGCGACCATCAGCCATGCTGACGTAAAATTTTCCACGTTGCAGCCACTAATTCGTGTTACTCTATATATCAGCATTTTGTACTATCCCGATCGGCGATCGGACAGGGCATGGTCGAAAAATTGATAGTTAATCTAAGCATAATGGCGGAATATTAGTGATAACCGCACACAAGCAGGTAGATATTCACCTCTCAACAGGTTTTCTTAATATTTGCAGTTTTTGTGATATTATCCTTAACAGATTTAGGCAAAGTCAGTGTATTCATACTGCCCAAGCAAAAAAGTCACCGCGTTCGGCACGTTTATATAGTAGTAATCGATTGGGTAACAACTGACGACTGTTTGAAGTCTCGAACTAGTCTTCAGCAAGGAGTTAGGGTCGGATTTCAAAGTCAAAAAAAGCATCTAACCACAGGGCGCAGGAGTAGTTAAAGGTGAACGTTTTAAACAAATTCAAAGATTTCATGGGTCTCAACGAAGAGTACAGTGATTATGACGAGACGGACGATGCGTATCGCGGCGAATATCCATTGCCAGAACCGATGTTGCCGCAGCCGCTCGAAGAAGAGCGTCGCATCCCCCGCCGGACTACTGTAGATAGATCGCAGAGTGCAAGCAAAATGAATAATGTCGTGGGAATTGGAGTTATGCACGGGGTATCAGAAATGGTGCTGATCGAACCCCGCTCGTTTGAAGAAATGCCTCAAGTAATCGATGCAATTCGTCAGAGAAAATCGGTTATTTTAAATATGACCTTGATCCGTCAAGAAGAAGCCCAGCGCTCGGTTGATTTTGTAGCTGGTGGGACTTATGCGATCGACGGTCATTACGAACGTATTGGCGATAACATCTTCCTGTTTACCCCAAATTGCGTTCAGGTAAGTACGCCCAACCAAGTCATTCATGAAGGAGTCGAGCGCCCCGCAGCGCCTCAAACCACGCGGAGCAATCGCACGACAGAACGCTCGATCCCAACTTGGGGTGATGATGCGATTCATGCAGCTCAGTAGAGGCGATCGCGGTTGAGTTAGCTCCTAAGGCTTTCACTTGGTGAAAGTAATATATGTCTATCAAAATAGGTGCGATCGGGGGCGGGGTAATGGGTTCGGCCATTTTGTCCCGCTTACTCGATCGTGGTGTTTATCAAAGTAACGAAATAATTGTTAGCGATCCGACCCTCCAGCAGCGGGAATTACTCCAGCACGAATATGGAGTGCAGGTAACCGCTGATAATAATTTGGCGGCGACAGCTCCAGTATTACTGCTGGCGATCAAGCCGCAAATTTTCGATCGGGTAATTGCCGATTTAGCTCGACCGTTGCCAGCACAGTTGGTCATCTCGATCCTCGCAGGAGTGAGTCTCGATCGACTAGAACGCGCACTGCCCGATCGGGCGATCGTCCGCGCGATGCCAAATACCCCAGCGACAGTCGGCGCGGCGATGACTGCCATCGCCGCAGGTGCGCGCGTGGGTGAGGGCGATTTAGCCTTAGCCACCCAGATTTTTCAGGCGATCGGCGAAGTCGTCACCGTGCCAGAATCCTTGATGGATGCTGTTACTGGCTTATCCGGTTCGGGGCCAGCTTATATTGCCATTGCGATCGAAGCGCTATCAGATGGTGGGGTTGCCGCTGGTCTCCCCCGGGCGATTGCCGATCGACTGGCGTTGCAGACCGTCTTAGGTACCGCACAGCTCCTCAAAGAATCAAACCTTCACCCCGCCCAATTAAAAGATCGCGTTACGAGTCCCGGTGGGACGACAATTGCTGGAGTGACCCAGTTAGAACGCTCGGGTTTTCGGGCTGCTCTGATTGAAGCCGTAATCGCAGCAGCGCAGAGATCGCAGGATTTAGGGAAAAGCGGGTAAGGAATAAGAATTAAATAACTTACAATTCCTCCTTTGGTAGGGGCAATGTCTTGTCTCGCTTTTTACGTCGGGGAACAAAGGCGTGCGCGAGCCGCTGTCTTGTCGGTTTTTTTATTCGGAGGTTCCCTCCGAATAAAACCGCCGCTTCATGAATTGCCCCTACCAAAGATTGGGGTAAGCGTAGATCGGCATCTTATTAAATCCTCATTCTTAAGTAAGTTTGGGAACAGTAGGCGCGAGGGCATTTACTGGAGTTGCAACAGTACTCATATCTTCAGACTACAATATTACCTGCAGCCACCGCTCTCTATCCATATCTCTAGCACATGGCCTCTAATTCCAACGTAAGGCGGAGATCTCAGTCTAATTCGGCTCAAAAATCAACAGCCAACTATGCTCGCGCCGTTGGTGAAGCCGCCGTGCGAAGACAGACTCTACGCGACCGGAACGAGCAGCGCCAGCCGTTGCATGAAGCCGAGCGTATGGGATCGGTATTTATTTATGTAGTGAGACTGATTATTTTGGGTCTGGGTGCCAGCGCGATTGCGGGTACGACAATCGCGATCGTCACTCCGCCCAAACCGCAAGCCACCCAGAGTCCATCGCCACCACCGCAGGATAAATTACCAGCTGAGGGGTTCGATAGCATCAAATTAACTCGATCGAGTCCCGAACTAACCGTTTTGCTACAAGCTCTGGGTCAGAAAAATCGTAAATTAGCGGCAAATTATTTATTTGTCGATTTAGATAATGGTGAATATGCAGCGGCTGGTGCCGATCGAGTTTTTCCGGCGGCTAGTACGATTAAATTACCGATTTTAATTGCTTTATTTCAGGATATCGATCGGCACAAAGTTCAATTAGCCGAACAACTGACAATCGATCGAAAATCGATTGCCGAGGGTTCTGGGGATTTACAAGATCGCCCACTGGGATCGAAAGTGAGCGTGCTCGTTGCCGCGACCAAAATGATGACGATCAGCGATAATACCGCTACAAATCTCATCATCGAGCGGTTAGGCGGTAAATTGGCTCTTAACGAACGGTTCCGGACTTGGGGACTTAAAGTGACCGCGATTAATAACCGACTCCCAGATTTAGAGGGGAAAAATGTCAGTACGGCCAGCGAATTGGCCCGAACGATCGCGGCTATCGAGCGCGGTAAGATCGTGTCGGACGCTGCCCGGAGCCAAATGTTGCAGATGATGAGCAAAACTTCCCGCAATACCATGCTCCCCCAAGGCTTGGGCAAGGATGCCAAAATCGCGCATAAAACTGGCGACATCGGCAACGCGATCGCGGATGTCGGCTCGATCGCGCTACCCTCTGGTAAAATTTATATCGCGGCAGTCCTGGTCGAACGTCCATATAACGACCCTGCTGGCCCCGAACTAGTGCGGAAGATGTCCAAAATTGCCTATCAACATTTTCTCCAGCAACAGTCCACTACTACTGCTGTGCCGACTCCGACAATCTCGATCGATCCGAGATTTCCGAAAACAGTTTTCATTAGGAAGAATTAGTGGCTAGTAACTAGTGACTAGTGACTAGTTAACAGTAAAGTGCCTCTTAATTAGTGAGTATGGTTATTCGTTAGTTAATAGTAAAGTAGTTAGGGACTGGTATCTAGCAAAATGCTCCGTCGTGTGCGCTTGCGCGTAAAACTTCCGTTTGCTAGCCACTAGCCACTAGCCACTAGCCACTAGCCACTATTTATATGCATTTATTAATCCCCGCTGCTGGTATGGGAAAACGCATGGGTAGCGATCGGAATAAGCTGCTGGTCACGCTCCTCGATAAACCATTATTAGCTTGGACTTTAATGGCAGTAGAACGCGCCAGCTCGATTAGTTGGGTGGGGATTATCGGACAGCCAGAAGATCGAGCCGAGATCGAGCAGATCGTCAGCAACATATCGCTATCCAAACCCGTCGAGTTTATCCTAGGAGGTGCTACCCGTCAAGAATCAGTTTATAACGGGTTACAGGGATTGCCAGCAGCAGCGGAACGGGTATTGATTCACGATGGTGCCAGGTGTTTAGCGACACCAGATCTATTCGATCGATGTGCTACGATCTTGGCTACATGTCCGGGCTTAATCGCTGCAATTTCCGTAAAAGACACAATCAAAGTTGTAGATGAGTTAGGAATAGTTCGAGATACACCCGATCGAGCTAATTTATGGGCCGCCCAGACCCCACAAGGGTTTGAAGTCAAATTACTCAAAGCTTGCCACGATCGCGGACGTGCTTTGGGTTGGGAAGTGACTGATGATGCCGCATTATTTGAAAAATGCGATTTACCTGTCAAAATTGTCCGAGGTGAAGAAACTAACCTCAAAATCACTACCCCTGTAGATCTAGCGATCGCTACCTTTATTCTGCAGGGATTAACATAACTCATCATTCACACTCGATCGATCCGTATGAACCTGGGGAAATTTTTCACTCGCGTTGGTATTGCCGTCATTACTGTACTCGGCACGCATATTCCCCTTCAAGCAAGCGAGCTGGGGCCAGAAATAGTTTTGAAATCCGTGTATGCTGGATTGCGTCAAGTAGATACCACGCGCTCCAATCCTAGAGTGCGGTGGAATGTAGCCAATGGTACGTCCAGTCCCTGTGGGCGAGTTTCGGGCAGCTTATATTGTCCGCGCAGCAATACGATTTATATTACCAAGCAGCATCTCCAAATGGCTTATCAATATGGTGATGCGGCGTTGGCGTATATTCTCACTCATGAATACGCTCATGCAGCTCAGACAGTGGGCGGATTTAGGCCCAGCACGATTACCAAAATCGAACTTCAGGCTGATTGCTTGGCGGGGTTTTATATGGGTGCGATGCCAAATGTAACGTTTGATCGAAACGATATCGAGCAGATCGCCTCTTTGGCTTACCAGATCGGTGACTATGAATTTAATAACCGCCAGCATCATGGCACGCCAGAACAACGTTCTCAAGCTGTGTTATTAGGCTTTCAAGCATCCCAGCAAAATGGAATTGTTGCTTGTCAAATGCAGTAGTTATTAGTAGCTAATGACTACTGACTAGGGGATTTGTGGCGTTCGATTTAACTATTAGTGCAGATTAGCTGAAAATCTTTAATTGGTACCCATTATTGGTACTATTGATGATGCTGATATCGATCTTACAGAACGTTACCGCAATTTAGCATCCCCCAATTTAAGTATTATCCCTACCAAAAAATATTTGAGCCAATCGGGTAGAAACGTTACCCTATTAATAACTACTATTAATTTATTGACGAGGCAAAAACAAATTGGAAACTCAAACTAAATCGCCAGAGCGGCTGCAGTGGATAACATTAGATTCGGCGATCGCTGCTAGCGATAATGGTAATGATGTGATTCAAGGTTTGAGGCAAAATCCGAAAACTTTACCCTGTCGGTATTTTTATGACGATCGTGGTTCCGAATTATTCGAGCAAATTACCGATTTACCCGAATATTATCCCACCCGTACCGAACAATCGATCCTCGAAACTTACGCTACCGAAATTGTGGGACTGACTAGGGCTTGCGAACTAATCGAGCTAGGGAGTGGTAGCTCTCGCAAAACGCATATTTTACTCGAAGCTTACAGCAAACTCGACAGTCCGCTGCACTATTACCCGATCGATGTCAGTGCTGGTATTCTCCGCACTACCGCACTAGATTTATTAGATCGCTATCCCAAGTTAAACGTTTGTGGCTTGGCAGGTACCTATGAACAAGCACTCGCACAGCTACCGCCACGAGTTATCGAAAACCGGATGGTAATTTTCTTGGGTAGCACGATGGGCAATCTCAAAGATGCCGAGCGCGATTTATTTCTCGATCGAGTCCAACAAGCACTTCAACCTGGAGAATTCTTCTTATTAGGTGTCGATCTCCAAAAACCGATCGACATTCTCGAAGCCGCTTATAATGACAGCCGAGGCGTTACTGCTGCTTTTAATCTCAATATTCTCCGCCATCTCAATCAGCGTTTTCGTGGTAATTTTAATCTCGATCGATTCGAGCATGTTGCCTTCTTTAATACCGCTGCCAGTCGGGTCGAAATGCACCTCAAGAGCCTGGCGCATCAAACAGTTACGCTCAAAGATCTCGATTTAGAGATCGAGCTACAAGCAGGCGAACGAATTCACACCGAAATTTCGCGAAAATTTCATCTGCCAACGCTCACAAATACCCTCGAATCTCATGCCTTGCAACCGCTAAAAATTTGGACAGATCCGAATACTTGGTTTGGATTAATTTTATGTCAGCGTCAGTGCTTATCTGGTGATTGTCCATAAAGACGGTGTTATAATTTGGCGAGTTTGAGCGAATCTTCACAAATATCTCTGACTTCAGCTCGTCAATTATAATTTTAGACAACGATCGTGGCAATATCACTAACAGATTTAAAGCTCAAATTATCTCAGCATCAGCTCGATCGAGATTCATTGGAAGAACTTTGGGAGGTCGATGGGAATAAAGTCTATGGCTTAACTGTTAATGGTGATGAGGCGATCGAGCTTTGGGAAAAGTTATATCGACTAGTTACCGAGATTGGTTATTATCCAGTGGTATTGGGCGATCGAGTTGAAGCAGTAGGAATTTCGATCGAGCGAACTCAGTGGGGAAACAATTCTGTCGAGCAAATATTAGCCCAAGTTGACAGCATCGATGCCGATCGATGGTTCGCCGATACAGCCAGAGCAAGACGAGAAGATTTAGAACAGTGTTGGGCGGAGGAAAAAGAGTATTACCCAGATTTTCAGGTGAATAGAGATCCCCTCGATCCGCTCACCCTAGCGGAAATCGGTGAATGGAACGATGAGATCGAATCCGACAATGAATATACCATCCCCTTCAATATTAGCAATGGCGAACCATTCGTAAAAGTAGCTATTGCGCTCGTTCCTACCGTAATTAGTTGGCAAGTATTTGCATTTATTAAGTTTGGTAATTGGAATGCTTGTCCAGCACCAGCAGAGCACATTGCGATCTCCAAAAAATGGCATCAACAATATGGAGCGGAGGTAGCTGGCATTAGTAATGATGTTGTTGAAATGAGAGTAACTAAACCACCGCTCGAGCGGGATGCAGCATTTGCACTAGCACAAGAACAATATATTTACTGTGAAGATATTGTCAGCCAAGGTACTGGGACACTGCTGAAATTAGCGGGTGCTTTACTCGATAGTAAAGTTTGGTATTTTTGGTGGGATTAGGCTCGACGGTAATGAATGCGCGGCTCCTTTATTGAATCTGGACTGACAAACTTTGTGAAAAATCATAGTCTAGCCTCGATCGCCTCGCCGCATTTTGTTCTAATCTAGAGGGTAATAAGAAACTAGAGCTAAGTTAGAGATCCATTACCTAGCTCGATAATATCCCTACATTATCCAGGAGTTCATCAAAGTGAGTAGCGTTACCGTCATTAATGACGCACAGTTTAGCAGTGAAGTTTTAAAGGCAGAACAACCCGTACTAGTCTACCTGTGGGCTGCTTGGTGTGGGCCGTGTCGATTGGTTGCTCCGTCGATCGACTGGATTGCGGCTAATTATAGCGATCGAGTTAAGGTTGTGAAGATGGATATCGATAGCAATCCCGAAACTGTCAAAGCCTATAAGGTAGAAGGTGTTCCGGCCATTCGATTGTTTAAGGGTGAGGAAGTAGTCCACTCTTGCGAAGGGGCAATTACTAAGGATAAATTAGCAACGATGTTAGATAATAATCTGTAGCATTATCGGCCGAAGCCGCTCCTTGGTAACACACATGCGGAGGAGACCTCCGCGTGTTGGCGCAGCCTCTTCATTAAGTAACGCCAGTTCGGGATAAGAGTTGCCTGGAGACTGGAAATCGGTGACGGTGCGGAAGCGAAGCAGATATCCTTAACCCGAACTCACATTAAGTACCCCTCCTGGTGTAGGGTGGGCACTGCCCACCATCTAGGTTTCAGCCAAAAACAAATAAGTTATGAATTAAGTCAATTCATAACTCATAATTCATAATTCATAATTTCTATGCGGTTCTCCCAACGTCTTCAGCCATTACAATCGAATGTATTTGCCGATATGGATCGGGCAAAGGGACGCGCGCGGGGACTCGGACAGGAGATTATCGATTTATCATTGGGTTCGTCAGATTTACCGACAGCACCCCATGTCATCGCGGCAATACAATCGGCGTTAGCAGATCCGAGGACCCACGGTTATTTGTTATTTAATGGGACGCGGTTGTTTCGAGAGGCAGTCGCAACTTGGTACACCAATAAATATGGCATCGCGGTAGATCCAGAGACGGAAGTCTTGCCGCTGATCGGTTCTCAAGAAGGTACGGCTCATTTACCACTGGCAATTTTGGAGCCAGGGGATATCGCGTTACTAATGGATCCTGGCTATCCTTCTCATGCAGGTGGCGTATATCTAGCTGGGGGCGAAGTCTACCCGATGCCGCTATTAGCCGAGAATGGATTCTTACCGGTATTGGGGGATATCCCGGCTTCAGTCCTCGCGAAATCTCGGATGATGGTGTTGAGCTATCCGAACAATCCGACTGCCGCGATCGCGCCTTTAGCCTTCTTTGAGGAGGCGGTAGCATTCTGTCAGCTACACGATCTCGTACTGGTCCATGATTTCCCGTATGGCGATCTGGTATTTAGCGATGTGAGCGTGCCCTCGATCTTTCAGGCGGACAGGGACAAAAGTGTCTCGATCGAGTTTTTCACGATGTCTAAGTCCTATAATATGGGCGGCTTTCGGATCGGTTATGCGATCGGCAATCGTCAATTAATTCAAGCTTTACGCCAAATTAAGGCGGTAGTAGATTTCAATCAATACTTAGGTATTTTACAAGGCGCGATCGCAGCGCTCACTGGCGACCAAACTCCAGTACATATTACCGTCGATACTTTCAAACAACGTCGCGATACTTTTGTCCGCGCACTCCATGACATCGGTTGGCAAGTACCCAACCCCGACGCAACGATGTATATCTGGGCAAAGCTGCCCCCACAATGGGCACATAGTTCGATGGAGTTTTGCACCGAGCTAGTCGAGCAAACGGGGGTAGCGGCGGCTCCTGGTGTTGGATTTGGGAAATGTGGCGAGGGCTACGTGCGGTTTGCTCTGGTACACGAGCCAGCTAAATTACAATTAGCAGTCGATCGGATCGCAAAATTCCTATAGTCTCAGATCTTGTAGAGACGTTCGGTATTTCTGTCCCGATGACCGAATGCGATGCGTCGATATATCCGATATCTGTTGTGCGATTGCCGATCGTCAAAATCGAATATAAGAGCTAAGATCGTGGGGGATAAAGCAAATAAATCTATAATTACAACTTGCACATTATTTGTAATTTCGATCGACACAGCAAAGATTAGTACTCCGAATGAATCCATATCAAATCTTTCAGACAACCAATCGAGAACGCGTGAGCGATGGTAAGGTCGTCCCGATTTTGAGTGAGTGCGAATCGGCTCAGCAATTACTAATTTAATGGTATCGATTGGGTAAATCGCTTTGGGCGGTGGTAGAGAGTATGCAAATTACAACCAGCGATCTAGAACACACCCACCGAGTCACATGAAGGCTATAATCCAGTCATACAGTAGGTTTATACGCTGTCGCTCCTGCATACTTATTCCGGTGACTCCCATGCGTTTTCTAATTTATGGACTTGGTTTAAATATCACACTGTGCGGATTGCTGTCGCCAAATTTAGCAATGGCTGCGCCAACATCGCCAGTCGCAATCTTACCAGCGCCGAGTCAGCAATTAGAACTCACACCAACCTCGATCGAGGAGGGCACGGTAATTCAAGGTAATGGCGTAGAATTCACAGTCCCGAATGGATTTGAAGGTGGTGCTCCATCTGATACTCAGACGAAAACGCTCATCCAGGAGACCGTAAAAATGTTTCCTTCGATGGGATCTTTTGTAGAAATGTTAGACCGCGATCCGGGGACATTTCGCGCGATTGCCATGAATACTAGCGCAACTAACGCTAATCCCAGTATCGTACTCATCACGCGCTTACCAGTCCCCGCAGATACCTCTTTGACATATCTGCAAGAGGCAATGGCCAAAATGATGCCTGCGATGCTGCCAGCAGGCTTTAAGTTAACCGACAGTCGAGTAGTTAAGATTGGAGATCGCCAAATCGTTAAATTAGCAATCTCTGGCAATATTCAAGGCACTAAGCTTAAAGAGTCGATCGCGTTATTAAAAGAAGGCGATGATGTCTTTCAAATTACCTACGTATTTGACGATCGAAATGCCCGCCAAGCTCGTCCGGTGTTCGAGCGGATGGTGCGCACGTTTAAAGCTGATTCTACAGTAGCGACGGGTAACTAGCAGTTGAAGCTGGGTTTCGATGTAGTATTGCCGATCGAGTTTAACTGCGCTTGTATCTATGTACGGCATCAATGTAGATTAAAGTTAAATAAATACTTTATTGTCGAACGGCTTGGCGGCGGCAATCGGTAAATACTATTAACTTTGGTCGCACATGCCTACAATCGACGCTGGATTTGAACATTCGATCGAGATCGAAGCAAGCGCACTTGCCGCACTGAGGGAGCGTGGCTCTACGGATCCGATTATCGCTGCGATCGATGTGGGGACGAACTCGATTCACATGGTTGTGGTGCGGATCGTGGCAAAGTTGCCAGCTTTTAGTATCATCGCCCGCGAGAAGGAAACAGTGCGATTAGGAGATCGGGATCCGCAGACCGGAAATCTCACCCCAGAGGCGATCTCCCGCGCATTTGGCGCGCTCAAACGGTGCCAGGAGATTGCCAAAAGTCTCAACACCCAACAGATTTTAGCCGTAGCGACGAGTGCGGTGCGTGAAGCGCCAAATGGCTATGATTTCATCCGCTCGATCGAAGCAGAATTAGGTTTGGCAGTTAATTTAATTTCTGGACAAGAGGAAGCGCGCCGGATCTATTTGGGCGTATTATCAGGAGTCGAGTTTAATGACAAACCCCATATCATCATCGATATCGGTGGCGGTTCGACGGAATTAATCCTGGGAGACAGTCACGAACCACGTACCCTCAGCAGTACCAAAATCGGTGCGGTGCGACTTACCGCCGAGTTTATTACTAACAATCCTGTCAGCGATCGAGCGTTTATTTATCTTCAAGCCTTCGTGCGCGGACAATTAGAGCGGGCGATCGAAGATATCAAAGCCAATCTCCAATCGGGCGAACTGCCAAAAATGGTGGGGACTTCTGGGACGATCGAAACACTCGCTACCATTCTCAACCTGGATAAAAACGGTCATGCTCCCGATCGGATTCATGGCTCGCAAATCCACCTGCCCGAACTCCGCAATCTCATCAATCGCTTGCGCCGGATGACAATTGCCGAGCGTACCGCGATCGAAGGCATCTCCGAGCGCCGTGCCGAAATTATCGTTGCTGGGGCTGTCGTCCTACAAGAAGCAATGGCCATGCTGGGGATGCAATCGCTGTCAGTTTGCGAACGGAGCCTGCGGGAGGGCACGATCGTCGATTGGATGCTGACGCAGGGGCTGATTGAGGATCGCCTCAAATATCAGGGTTCGATTCGCGAACGCAGTACGCTCAAAATTGCTGGTAAATATGGTGTTGATTTACCGCACAGTCAGCGAGTCGCCGATCTCGCGCTGAGTCTATTCGATCGCACCTTGGGCATCTTGCATCATTGGGATCGATCGATTCGCCAATTACTCTGGAGTGCGGCGATTCTGCACAATAGCGGTCACTTTGTCAGTCATGATGCCCATCACAAACATTCTTATTATCTGATTCGCTATGGCGAGCTGCTGGGTTATACCGAATCAGAGATCGATATTATTGCCAATGTCGCTCGCTACCATCGCAAAAGTCCGCCGAAAAAGAAGCATCAGAATTTACAAAATCTCTCGAAAGAGCAACGCTCGATCGTCTCCCAACTTAGTGCGATTTTACGCATCGCGGTAGCACTCGATCGGCGCAGAATTGGGGCGGTTAAAGATCTCAGCATCGATTGCAATCTGACTACCCGTGAGTGTCAGCTAACATTTTTCCCTACCGATCCAAATGATGAGTGCGAGTTGGAGTGCTGGAGTTTGGATTTCAAAAAGCCCGTATTTGAGGCTGAGTTCGGTCTCAAGTTATCAACAACTAGAGGTTAGAGCACCAGGCCAAATTTTTACGTTGCATTTCTCAATGCTAATGTGAATGCTACACTCAGAAATTATATAGAAATCCTTTAGAACCTATAGTTTGGTGACATAAGTTACAGTTATATCCGTCCGCTATGCCATAATCAGGATAAGAACACACATTAGGCAAGTAACAACGTGTAAATAACCACAGGGAGGACGAGCATGATTGAAAAGATCGCATTAGCACTCGTTATCACATTCGCATTATACTGGAGCGTCCAGAATAGACCACAACAACGATCGGTTGGAATTGCCAGCGATCGTCAGGTACAGACAGTCGCATTAGTTGAGAGTTTGAGATTAGACAGTGTTTTATAGGATCGAGACAAGTCGATCGATGAGAATGGATTCAACTCTGGGTAATATTATTCTGATGTTTGAGATCCCTTCTCCAATTTAGCTAAGGTTGTTCGCAGCGATCGTGGATACGATTCTGGTACAGTAAAAACAGCTACTAGATCTTTATGCCATGTCACATCTTCGTTCTTATTTCGTTCGCGTAGCGTCCGCTGTGCGGAGAGAGTTTATACTAACTCTAGCCATTATTACGATTACATTTCAGCTATCGATCGCGCCCGCGCAAGCTACCGCGCTTTACGAGATCCCGACTGTTTCCGCAGGTGTACCCACTTGGATTGTCGATAAAGCTGATATTTTGAGTTTATCGACCAAAGGCAAAGTTAAAGGTACTCTCGAACAACTTGCCAAGCAAACTGGGAAAGAAGTCCGATTTGTCACGATTCATCGGCTCGACTATGGCGAAACCATTCAGACGTTGACAGATAAACTGTTTAAGAAATGGTTCCCAGATTCAGAACAACAAGCAAATCAGGCATTAATCGTACTGGATAACGTCACGAACACCATTGGTATTCAAGCTGGCGAGGCGGTTAAATCTACCCTCTCAGACGCGATCTCCACGAGTATTACTACCGAAACAATGCAAGTCCCCTTGCGTGATGGGAACAAGTACAATCAATCTGTCAGCGATGCTGCCGATCGATTAGTTGCGGTACTATCAGGACAAGCAGATCCTGGGCCGCCAGTCATTAAAGCCGCACCCGAAGTGGGTAGAACTTATTTAAAGGCAGAAGAAACCGAAGCCAATCGCAGTAATTTTCTAATTATTGTAATTGGACTATTAATCGCTGCGACCGTGATTCCGATGGCAACTTGGTGGTGGTATCAAACTCAAGATTAGATCTCAATCTTTGCAGCCTACCGCTGACTCTCATCAACTGGGAACTTAGGGGTAGGTTTGCCATACGGCACTTCCGGTTGTTACGAGGTACAATAGCAGCAATTAGTAAACCAATTTCTGAGATGTTGAGGATCGATTAACCCAATTGCAAGTGAAATTATTCTATCCACCATAATTGTCGTAGTAGGTGAAAACATTCGTAAAAAAGACTTGAGCTGTGACCACCATAACTCAATTGGGTTAAAATCAGGTGAGTATGGGGAGAGGAAAATAACAGAAGCACCGACAGCTTCAATCATTGGGATAATGGAATCGAATTTGTGTGAGGATAAATTATCCATTACGACAACGGCACCTGGCCATAGCTCCGGCACTAGAAAATCCTTAACAAATAATTCAAAAGCTCTACTATCCATTGAATTATCCATTGTCATCAATGCTACAACTTTTTCAATGCTAATTGCGCCGATAGCGGTAACTTTTGCACCTCGATAGAATGGGGTAAAAGTATATGCTCTTGTTCCCCGCTGTGACCGAGCATGAGTTCTGGCTAAACCAAGCAGAATACCAGTTTCATCTAAAAACACTAAGTTTTTCACGTCGATATTTTTAACCGATTCCCAATAATCTACTCTCAAATTTAGGACTCTTTCTGTTGTAGCTTGGGTGCTCCTTTCCGTTTTTTTTTACGACTTAAGCCTAATTTTCGTAATGCGTCACTCATGGCACTTCGACCAACCCAATTGCCAGTTTTATCAGCGAAAAATTCACACAGTTCAGCCAAAGTTGCATCGGGATGTTCGGCAACTAATTCTCTTAACTCTACTTCAGCATTTGTCAGGTAACTTAATCGTGGTTTACCTGGCTTTTTAGGCTGTAAGTTTCCTTCAAGCTTATGTTGTCTGACTAGCTTTTGGACAAAGCTTTTGCTAACAGTAAATATGCTAGCAACCGCTCTAATTGAGTGATGGCGATCGAGATGTGCCGCAACTATTTTTTCTCGAAGATCGACTGAAAATGCTTTCATTATTGAATGTATCTTTACTATCTTTTGGCGTACCTCATGACTAACGGAAGTGCTGTATCTAATCTCGAACGTATTCGCGATCGGAGAGCAAAGCAATCTCCGCACGCACTAATTCTTGCCCCCAATAAGCAGCACGATCGAACATGCCGACCAGACAAGGTGGATTGTGCTCGAAGTAGTACCTTTAATCTTGAACGTATTCTGCACCGGAGAGCAAAGCAATCTCCGCACGCACTAATTCTCGCCCCAAATAAGCAGCATGATCGAACATGCTGACCAGACAAGGTTGAGTGTGCTCGAATAATTTCACACATACTTCCTTAGCAGTTCTCCCTGTAAATAGAGTCGTGCCAGTCCGAGTAACTTTGCCTTTTGCGGGGATAACTTTGCCAGTTTCGGGATCGACTGCCAAACCACGATCGTTGATGATATTAGTGTAATGTTTGGCGCAGATTAAACCAGCTTCGCGATCGATATAAATAATAAAGTAGCCATCGGGATCGAGATCGATATGTCGATTCGATAGTTCGCGATCGAGCGCGGTTAAATTATCGGTTAATAAAGTCATAACTTGTTAATGAAATAGCTATATCAGATCTAGATTAACCGATTTATTCCCGATCTGGCTTGTTTTCAGCGAATTATCGATTTTTTTTGGCATAAATACCGCATTCGATCTAAGATTTTAGACCTATGTTAATCGAGTCTTTACCTAGATCGAATAATGTTGTGGTGAATCCAACTGCCAAACAGACAGTGAATCTTACCAAAATCAGAACTACCCTAGGCTGTATCGACCGACCGTATTGGTTTCTAACAGGCAGTATCTTACTGGTGTCGACACCAACAGCAATTGCAATTATTTTGGCTCGGACGCAATTTACGGATGCTGCTACCGATCCAAGAATAACCCAAACCTGTGCGATGAGTGGTATTCATGACTTCGTAGAAGATCTACGAGATCGATTGTATGAATATTCGCGAGCCGCTCCACAGAGCACGATCGAGCATCATCCATCTACTTGGCGACGGACTATTGATTTCACCCAACCGATTTTACCTACTCACAAAACATTAAATAAAGTTCCGTTTGTATTTGTTAGTGGCGGTAGACTAACGACAATTCACGCCCCAAAACCCGAACAAGTAGCAAACATAATCGAGCGGAATAATATTGTTGCCGGGATCGATGGCGCTTTCTTTATGATGCATGATTCTGATTCAAATCAGTTAGTCGGCCCCTCATTGAGTCAAACCGATCGGGAATTTCATCCCGGTACCGCTTACGAAGTAATCAAGAGTGCGGGTCGTCCCTTGGTATTAATGAGTGCAGATACGGTTAAGTTTATGCCGTTCGACCCCAAATTACACAATACACTAGAAGGTGTTCGGAGCGAGCTACCAAATGTAACTGAGACATTTATCGCCGCAGGTTGGCTGGTGCAAAAAGGTAAGCCCCAAACTTTAGAGAGCTTTGGTAATCTTTATAAAGCTAATGAAGCGCGGTATCGAGCTTTTTGGGGATTCGACAGTCAGGGTAAACCAGTCTTGGGAATTTCAACTAGGAATATCGGTGCGGTAGAGCTAGGTGAGGTATTAGCCCGAGAGGGTTGGCAAGAGGCGGTAATGGTAGATTCCGGACAGAGTACTTCGCTAGCTTATCAAGGAAAATCGCTCGTGCCGGGATATTTGCCCCGTCCGGTACCTCACGTTGTCGGTTTATTGCCACCAGCTCCGAAGTTAACGGGTGTGAATGATTGTCTCCCATTTAACTCAAAATCAGCCGATCTTAAAACTTCGAGTTCGGTAACTCAAGTATCCACACGGAATGTTGCACGAATGAAGTAATTTGTCCGATCGCAATCGTTGATGCAACAGCGGATGTTTGCATATCTGCTACGATCGAAGTTGGCTGTTGCAACAGTTAACTTCGATCGCAAACTACTGCGGCTCCAATACTTCTTGGTTAATCTAAAAACTAGTTAGTCCGCGTAGGCAGGCTTTTGCCGCGAGCGGCAACAACCGGACTTGGCTTCACTAGCGGCGACTTCAGTCGCTAGCAGTTCTTAACCGAGAAGTATTGACTGCAGCTCTAATTAACTTCCTGTTGATATCGATCGATTTGGTAAAACTATCGATTAATTAACGAATTTCTTATAAATTATATTGCTGATGAGATCGAGCGTTAGCAATAGCTTTACCCTGGACGTACACGTTCATCAGCCACAAACAAGCCGCCTTATTTAGGTCGGTCTTTGATTCGATCTGATGAGATAGTAAATGTGTATGCCAGTGATTTAATTTATCTGGATTCTTATCGATATAGATCCAGGCAGCAACAACATAATCTGGTTTTTGAGACATCGATTTTATAAAGCGAACAGAGTGAGTTATTTTTTGACGATTGACTATCGTAGTATAAATTATTTTTTCAAAAAACTAGACTGTGGATGTATTCAAACGATCGCTTTCTCGAAAAATAATAGCATAAGTAACCTCTGGTTAGGGGTCGAGTCGGTACAAGTGCTGGCTTTATTTGCATCGCTGGTAAAACCTCCGTGTTTGCTTGGGTAACGGCGCTGCTGGAGCAGCGCCGATCGAGAATCGATGTGTGGATTACTGCTTACCTGCGAGCGCGAGTTTTACGCCGAACTGGCCGATCTCCATCCTGAGTTTTAGTCTTGTCCTTGTCCTTATCCGTTGGTAGCGGTTTGCCACCATTAAAGTAAGCTTCCATGACCTTGAGTACCATTGGCGCGGCAGTTTTACCACCACCACCACCAGTATGTTCGCCGAAAGCGACCACGACAATTTCCGGTTTTTCCGCTGGTGCATAGGAACCAAACCAAACATGGGAAGGGCCAGGCGGTGCTTCGGCAGTACCACTTTTTCCAGCCGCATGAGGGATTGTCGGCGAATTCATCACCGCACCAGTACCGCCATCGACGACTTCACGCAAACCTTTGCGAATCGTCGCGATCGTGCTGGGTTTGAGATGCATCGATTGGCGTACTTCCCGTTTGGGATCTCGAATCAGATGCGGTTGGACGCGATAGCCACCATTGGCGGGGACGGCAAACATCCCAATTACTTGAATCGGCGTAATTTGGAGAAAGCCTTGACCGATCGACATATTAATCGTGTCCCCGATCGACCACGGGATCTTATAATTCAGTCGCTTCCACGCATCGTCAGCAACCAGTCCTTTGGCCTCTTCTGGCAGTTCGATCCCGGTCTTTGTGCCAAAGCCATATTTGCGCGTCCACTCGATCAATGTCGGCCCGCCGACGCGCTGCCCTACCTGATAGAAGAAAGTATCGCTACTCATTTTGAGGGCACCTGGAAAGCCTAGCGGCCCAAATCCAGCGTGATTCCAGTCAGCAAAGGTAAAACCGCCGATCGTAATCGAAGGATAGGTTTGCAGAATCGTATCCGGCTTAAACTTACCCGATTCTAAGGCAGCGGTAGTCGTGATAATTTTGAAGGTACTAGCAGGTGGAAACGGGCGCAGCGCGCGATTGACAAAGGGGTGATCCTGACCCTGGAGTTGCTTCCAAGTCGCTGGGGAAATCCTACCCGAGAGCGAATTTGGGTCAAAAGCGGGGCGACTTGCCATCGCCAAAATCTCCCCATTTCTGGGATCCATCGCAATAATTGCGGCTTTGTTCTTGCCGATCGCGTCTTCAGCAACTTTTTGTAGATCGCGATCGATCGTAATCGTGACATCCTGCCCTGGCTTAGATACTTTTTGACCCAAAAACTGCTGTAATCGACCGGCACCATCGACTTCGACTTGAGTGCCGCCCCACTCGCCCCGCAATTGAGCTTCGAGAGTAGATTCCAGCCCCATTTTGCCAGTAACGTCGCCCAATCGGTAGCCGCGATCGCGCCGTTTGGCAAGTTCCTCCCCATTCATTTCGCCCGTATAACCCAGGACGTGAGCGGCAAGTTGACCGTTGGGATAATAGCGCACCGACTCGATATCGACATCGACACCTTCTTTATCGGCACCAGATTCTCGCAATGCGGTAATTTGGCCATTCGTGAGGTCGCGCGCGATCCGGACTCGATTGGTACCTGTCATGCTGACATCTGTGAATTTTGCTTGGATGGTATCCTCGTCCAAATTCAAAATTTCGGCAATGTGGCGGCGGGTATTCGGCCAATTTTCGCGTTTGGTGGCCATCGGCCAGACAAAGATCGAGTGGGATAATTTACTGCCAGCTAAAAGCTGTCCTTTGCGATCGTAAATATTGCCACGCACGGGAGGTTTAGCGACGGTTCGCACACGATTATTTTCAGCAATCTGACGATTTTTGGCTCCCTGACTCAATTGAAGATAAGCCAGCCGCGAGCCGATCCCACCGATTGCCACTAAGCCGACCGTTGCTAGCAACATCCAGGCGCGATTACCCTGCCCGACAGTACGAGTTTTGTTATGGAACCCACTGGTAATACCGCTGAGGTCGCCCGATCGATCGGCTGTGAATTTGTCAGAAAATGGATTCTGCATAAGATTTGGGTGGACTTAAGGAAGTCGATTGCGGTGGCAGACGGCAAGCCGTTCGAGTTGTCCACGGCGATCGGGGTTAGGCGGATAGTTGGCATATTAGCCGATCTCGGTCATTTATTTGAGTAGTGGATACCACACCAATCGAGATTTAACTATACTAAGTTGACACTGAATCGATCGTTGTTGAAGATATTACTCGAACAGTGACTCGCTCTGTACTATATTCGGTAGATCGTATACATTGCTTCGCAGCGCCAACACTCTAGACTGCGATCGTGTGATGGCTCATACTCTCCGATCGATAATTTAACCTCAGTTCGGGATAAGACTTGTCCACAGCGAAGCGGCAAGCGGTATATCCCACATTCCGCTAGTCCAAGCGATCGAAAAATAATTAAAACGAAGCCATTGGATCGTAGAGATTGTATTCTCAATAGTCTTATCCTATTAAGAATGTGCTTTCGATCGCAACAAAGAGGCTAAATCGCTAGAAAGATTGCTAAAACAGGATTATGGGTCTTATTGTTTTTTAGCCGAACGCGCAAGCGCACCCCCAAGGGTGGTCGAACTAGCGGAATGTGGGCTGAAAAAAGCTTTGCACGATTTTTTATCCCGAACTTACGTTAATTTCCCAAACAAAACCACCACTCAGATAAATCTCCAAGTGATGGTTTTCTTCGATCGAGAATAGCTACAGCAGTTAAACCGACATTTCAGCTACAGTCTCGACCCGATCGTTTGCCATTGCCACTTTCGCCTGAGCTTCACCTTTGAGAAACTCAGCTACTTGAGCGCCGATCTCCTGCCGCACGATGTCTCTGTACTCTAGGAAATGTTCGATTTGGGCACAGACAGCTAGATAACTACTCACCCCACCTGGATTGACCTGCAACATGCTCCAGAGGTTGCGCCAAAACTGCCAACGGGTGGAACGCACCACGCCTTGTCGCCAGCAGATGATGAGGAAAGCACGAATTACCATCAAACTAATCGGTTTCTTGCGACCTGCGCCCTTATCGGGATATGTAGCTTCGCCGAGGGTCAGGAAGTGACGGTAAGTGCGATCGAGGAATTTAGATGGTTCGTATAGCTCATCGAAGGCATCCATATACTCATAAGCAATCTCTTCCAACGGACGAGTGGGGACGAAGTTCATCAACGTAGTTTGGTTGATGTTCCCATCCGTACCGCGCAGCCGTCCTTCGCGGGTGAGGCGATGCCACAGTGCAGTATCGGGTAAGGCTTGGAGCATACTAAATACCGCAGTTGGGATATTCGTCAGCTCGACGAATTGCACGATGCGTTTGCCTGCGCCGGTCTTCTCACCATCAAAACCGATGATAAAGCCAGCCATCACGCGGATCCCGGATTTAGCGATCTTGTTAACTGCATCGCTGAGGGAACTGCGAGTATTTTGGTGTTTCTGAGTCAGTGCTAGACTTTCTTCATCGGGAGTTTCGATGCCCAGGAATACTGCACCAAAGTTACATTTGACCATGCTATCCATCAGCTCTTGGTCGGTTGCCAAGTCTACCGAAGCCTCGGTTGCAAATGAGAAGGGATATTTATGTTCGACCATCCACGGCAATAGTGCTTCTAAGAATAGTTTCACATTGCGCTTGTTGCCGATGAAGTTGTCATCGACCATAAAGATACTCCTGCGCCAGCCGAGTTCGTACAGCCTGTCCAGTTCTGCTAATAGCTGCTCTGGGGCTTTCGTCCGAGGTTTGCGCCCGTAGAGAACGATAATATCGCAGAACTCACATTGGAACGGGCAACCGCGCGAAAACTGGACGGACATCTCCGCGTAAGCGTCGAATTCGAGTAGGTCGAACCGAGGGATCGGCGTAGTTGTTACGTCAGGTCGATCGCCATTGGGTGCGCGGAAGGTGCCTGACGGTTTACCCTGTGAGATCGCTTCCACAAATAGCGGGATGGTCAGTTCGCCTTCATCTAAGATTAAATAATCAGCAGCGGCGACTTCCTGGGGTAATGCTGTAGGGTAAGGGCCACCGATCGCGACTTTTTTGCCACGGAGCTTGGCTTCATGGATTTTGGCGAGTAAGTCTTCTTTCTGAACGATCATTGCCGAGCAAATGACCAGTTCCGACCAATCCCATTCGGCTTCGGTGACTTCGCGAACGTTGATATCGACGAGTTTAAAATTCCACTCTTGGGGCAAAATTGCCGCGACAGTTACCAACCCCAATGGTGGTAACATCGCTTTGCGCCCGAGTAATTCGATCGTCTTCTCGAACGACCAAAAGCTCTTGGGGAAACGGGGATAGATCAGCAGAACATTCATCAAAAAATCTCCAATTAACGGCATTCCCCGCTAGGTGGAATGATTTATACGAAGTACAGCAAAGAATTGGCACTATGGCTAATTGACTCTAGTTTAGTAGGTTTTGTTTCATAAATAACATTTGGCTGGGGAGAGCATTATGGCTTAGATCGGGCATTTTTCATCAGCAATACTCATTTCTCATTACTTACCGCGAACGCGTACTTCAGTATTATTACTGACTGTCGAAGTTGTCGATCGGGTAGTTGCTAGTTCCGAGATCGATCGCGTACAACGGGCATTTTACCGAACTGAAAATCGCAGCCGAGCCGGAAGGAGGGTGGTTCGCGCTTAGAAACTATGACAAACTAATAGCTATCGTTCTGGGTGCGAGGATAATCTAGTGAATTACGATTTCAAAGAACTGGCAAAATTACATAAAGATACACTCGTAAATAATGTCCTACCCTTTTGGGAACAAAACTCGATCGATTGGGACTGCGGTGGCTATTTCACCTGTCTCGATCGGGCTGGCAAGGTCTACGATACCGATAAATTTATCTGGCTGCAAAATCGGCAGGTGTGGACATTCTCGATGTTATACAACCAGCTAGAGCCACGTAGTGAGTGGTTAAAAATTGCCGGACATGGCGCGAATTTCCTCGCCGAACACGGACGCGATGCTCAGGGGAATTGGTATTTTTCACTCGATCGAGCTGGCAATCCGCTGGTGCAACCCTATAATATTTTCTCCGACTGTTTTGCTGCGATGGCCTTCAGTCAATATGCACTCGCTGATGGCGAATCTTGGGCGAAGGATGTCGCGCTGCAAGCCTATCAAAATGTGTTACGGCGCAAGGATGACCCCAAGGGCAAATATAACAAGACCTATCCAGGGACGCGATCGCTCAAATCGCTGGCAGTGCCGATGATTCTAGCTAATCTGACGCTGGAAATGGCGTGGTTACTGCCGGAGGCCGAGCTAGACCGCGTGTTGGATGTGACGGTGCAGGAAGTAATGCATGATTTCCTCGACCAAGAGCGAGGACTGATGTTCGAAAATGTCGCTCCTGATGGTAGTCATGTCGATTGTTTTGAAGGTCGATCGATTAATCCCGGACATGGGATCGAAGCGATGTGGTTTATTATGGATATCGCCAATCGGCGGCAAGATCGGGCGACGATCGATCGGGCGGTAGATGTGGTGCTAAATATCCTCAATTTTGCTTGGGATGAAAAGTACGGGGGCATCTACTATTTCATGGACGCTGACGGTCATCCGCCGCAGCAATTGGAATGGAATCAAAAATTGTGGTGGGTACATGCCGAAACATTAGTAGCACTAGCAATGGGGTATCGGCTCACTGGTAGGGAAGAATGCTGGAACTGGTATCAACGTGTACATGATTACACCTGGGCGCATTTTGCAGATCCCGAGCAGGGTGAGTGGTTTGGTTATCTCGATCGGCAAGGCGAAGTATTATTGGATCTCAAGGGTGGGAAATGGAAAGGCTGTTTCCATGTACCAAGAGCATTATTTATGTGCTGGCAACAATTTGCGGCACTGACTCAGTAGCCTATTTGCTATCCGCCACATGACTGAAAAAAGACAGGCTGTGGCACGATCCCGATCGCCATGCGGATCGTTCGATCGATAATTGTAATCACTGACATAACGATCGCCACACCAGCAATGAGCGATCGCTAAATCGCTCCAGGCGAGGGCAATGTTAACTCGGAATCGCCGCCAGATCGTTCGCAGACATTCTAGTGATGACAATCTCGTCCATCGCTCGCCATCATCAAAAGTTTTTTCGTCCGGTTTTAGGAGTCGATCGGCCGAATAGTGATAACAGAGTTGGTCAACAATCATCATTATAAATCTAAGGAATTGGACATGATTCGCATTCTCCTGGTGGATGACCAGAAGAGCATTCGGGAACGGCTCAAGTCGCTACTAGAGACTGAGGCGGATTTTGACATCGTTGGCATGGTCGATAACGGCTACGACGCGATCGAACAGGTGAAATTACTCCTGCCGGATGTTGTCTTGATGGATATGGAGATGCCGGATATCGATGGCGTACTGGCGACCAAAATTATCGTGCATAGTTCGCTCAAAACTAAAGTATTGGTCGTGACTAGCTATGATAGTCACGACTATGTTGCCAAGTCGATTTATGCTGGTGCTAAAGGTTATATTCTCAAAGGTGCTCCCGCCGAAGAAATCCGCGAAGCAATTCGGTTTGTCAATCGTGGCTACATGCAGATTGCGCCGGGATTATTTGAGAAATTTATGCCCAGCACTAATAACGATGAAGCTGGGACATTGGAACTCAAGCCTCGAGAATTGAGTAGGTCGCTCCCAACCATCGAGCGCCGCGACTTTGCCGATAAATTAGAATTGACAGGTCTCGGTACGATCCAAAAGGCCAAGTCCAAATCGACGTTGTCAGTTCCAGACTTCGAGCAGCCTTCGGAACTGATTTTAGACATTACCGCATTGCAGCCCCCCCGAAAATCGATCGGGTGGTATCAAGCTGCTGCACTAGTAATTGCTGGATTGGGCATGACCTTCTCACTCTATCTGCTGCGGCAAGGCTTAAATAAACCTGCCACCGTTCCCAGCCAGCAAGAACAGGCAGGACGACTGCACGATCTACCGTTTACTGGCAAAATCGAACCGTTGCACGTTACCAAGATCGATGCCACCAGTCCGGGATTTCTCGGTACGGTGCATGTCAAAATCGGGCAAACTGTCAAATCTGGCGATCGATTGTTAACCATTCGCAATAGTGAAGCCGAGCGATCGAATCAAGCCAAACTGCTTCAGCACAAGGAAGCCATCGCCGCCCAAAAACAATCCATCCAACAACAACAATCCATCCAACAACAACAATCACTCCAACAGCAACAAACCCTCAGCGGCGAACGCCAAGCCGCCACGGATCGGGTTAATACAGTCAAACTCTCGATCGCCAATTACGAACGGAATCTCGCCCCACTGCGCCAACAAGTAGCTACTGCTAATGTCCGAGTTAATGTCGCAGCACAACCCGATCCGCTGCCACTGAAGCAAAAACGTGAGGCCATTATCCGCGCACAAGCGATCTACGAGCGGACATTAGCTACTTATCAACGTCTGGCGCAGTATCAAAAGGAGGGCGCAATTTCGCAAGAACGCGTCGAACAAGCCGAAAAAGAAATGACCGTGGCTAAATCCGATCTAAATATCGCTCAGTCGGACTATGATAGTGCGATCGCCGCTGCACGATCGGCAACTACCAAGCAAGCCGCACAGACTCAAGCTACCCGCCTCCAACAAGAACTCTCACTCAAAGAACAAGCCGGACAACTCCAACAACTCCAAGCCCAATTAAAAACCGCCGAATCAGACGAGCGACAAATTGCCGCGAGATTAAAGCAACTCCAACAGCGACAATTTACTCCAACTAGCCTACCAGTCATTCCCCCGCCGATCCTCGAACCCTTGACGATCGAAGTTACCGCGCCGGTTGCTGGCACTGTCCTCGAACTGCCGATGTCTCCTGGAGATCGCGTCTTTGCTGGTAGTAAATTATTGGGTCTAGCCAATACCCACAAGCTGAAGATCGGCGTAGATCTAGACCCACAACAAGCCGCTCTGCTAAAATCCGGACAGCGCGCTGTCGTCAAAGTCGGGACAGAGATGGAAAATCAAGAAGCGATCGGTCTAGTTACCACGATCGCCCCGCCGATCGATCGATCGACCCAACATATCGAAGTCGAATTCACCAATCTCAAATCTACCTTATTAGTTGGGCAATTTGGTACGGTTTATTTTCCGAAGAAGTGAATAGTGGCTAGTGGCTAACAGTAAATGACGTGCTAGCAAATCATTTACTGTTAGCCTAGATAAGATTTACACAAGATCGTTTACGAGGTACCAATAACAATCCACTATTCACTATTCACTATTCACTACCCATGAAGCCCCGCATCTTACTGACAACCGAAGGTACTTACCCATTTTTGGGTGGGGGTGTCAGTACCTGGTGCCACGAGCTAACGCAACAGATGCCAGAGATGGATTTCAAGATTTTTGCGATCGTTGCCAATCCTTATCTCCAACAACATTACCAATTATCTGCCAACGTCACGCAAGTCTTGAAGGTGCCCTTATGGGGGATGGAAGATCCGATCGAATTTGGATGGCGCTTTCCGTTTTCGCGTGCGCTCAAGAGCAAAATTGCGACGACGGGAACGGTGATTAGCAACAGGTTTATCCCGATTTTTGAGCGATTGATGACGGGGGTCCTGTTACCCGATCTGATGGATATCGATACGCTCGGGCAAACGATCGTCTCGATTCATGAATATTTCCTCCGCTATGATTATCACAACACGATGACCTCGATCGAGGTCTGGGATAGCTTTCAACACTTAGTTGCTACAGCTTGGCAATCACAGATCAAACCAGAGCGGATTACCCTAGGTGAAATCGCCGAAACGCTCAAATTACTCTATCGGTTGTTAATTCCGATCCACGTGCCCATTCCGTCAGTCGATTTGATTCACTCTTCGGCGGCCAGTTACTGTGGTTTGCCAGGGATCGTTGGTAAGCTCAAACACGGCATTCCTTATCTGCTCACCGAGCATGGGATTAATATTCGCGAGCAATATCTCAATTTGCGCACGTCGATTCCATCCTTATTCGTGCGTCGCTTTTTGCATTATTTAGTTAGTGCGATGGTGAAATTAAACTATCACTTTGCCGATATCGTCTCGCCCGTATGTAGCTACAATACTCGCTGGCAAAAATGGTGGGATGTACCGCCCGAAAAAATCAAAATTATTTATAATGGTGCCGATCCAGTAAAATTCAAGCCTCAAGATTATCCACCCAATAGTCATCCGGTGGTAATGAATATGGGATTGATTTTTTCACTTAAAGGTCAGTTAACACTAATCGAAGCTGCCGCGATCGTCCGAGATAAGTTTCCCGATGTCGAATTTAGATTTTATGGTAAACCATCAGATTTAGATTATTATGCGCGCTGTCAGGCCAAAGTCAAAGAATGCAAGTTAGAAAACACTGTTAATTTTGCTGGCTTTACTAATGAGCCGTGGCGAGTTTATGGCGAGGCAGATATCGTCGCAATGTCGAGTATTTCGGAAGGATTTCCATATGCAGTGATTGAAGCAATGTTGTGCGAAGCTGCGATCGTCTCGACTGATGTGGGTGGTGTTGGTGAAGCACTAGGAGATACGGGCTTATTAGTTCCTGCCAATCAACCATTAGCTCTAGCAGCAGCGCTGATCGAACTCCTCAGCATCACTCCCGCACAACGCCGCGATCTCGGTCAAAAATCTCGCCAGCGCGCTCTAGCAATGTTCACCCAAAAAAAATGCATCCAAACCCATTTAGACACCTATAATCATTTGATTCGTCAAGCGCGGATTGTTGGATTACAGCATGAGAAAAAACGATGAATAATCACGCACTGCAAAATTTAATCGATTCAATTTATCGTAATTATCCCAATGTTTGCGATCCGTGGGAAGTCGTGGCGATCGTCGAAGCATTAGGTTATACCGACAAAACAATTGAAGTAGAATTTGGTTGCCCGAATGCTTTAGTACTCGGACAGTTTATTTATGCTCAACGAGATTTAGCACCCTTTGTAGAACCAGTAGAACGTGTTGTCAAAGCACCACCGACACTCGTTGAAGAGATAAATATATTTATTACTCAATTTTCGCATAGTTTCGTCTATACTATTCCGTTTATTATTCTATTAATTCTTAATTATTTGCCACTCGATACGCGGATCGATTTATTACCACCGGAACTCAATTCTTTGTTTGGATTTGTCACGATGGCTAGTCTGATTACTAGCAGTGGCTTCGTACAGATGATCGGTCGCCGGGGCTTATTTTATATGGGATTAAAAGATCCCATTCAAGCTAATCGGATTTGTACGCCAATCTTATCGATGGGCGTTTTTACGACGATCGTGTTTGCGTCGATCGGGATGGTATTTGGATTTTATCAAGGAGTGGCAGCGGATAAATATATTATCGTCGCCGGGATTTATTATACAGTCCTCAGCACGATTTGGATGCTGTTTGCCATCGTCGGTCTGCAATATCGATTTGCCGCACCAGCGATCTTGATTGGGATAACTTGTTGCTTTTTCGTGTTGAGAGTATTTATTAAATTGAGTGCTTTAGAAGCCCAAGTCGTGACGATCGCGGTCGCCTTTATCTCGTTATCGATTCTATCGCTCTCTAATCGGTTCAAGTATCGATCGACTGCACCTAAATTTGGTAAGTTGGTGCCCTTACCAAACTTAAGTATTTTAATTTACTTGTTGATTCCATACTTTATGTATGGCATTATTTATTTTGGATTTATTTTTGCCGATCGATTAGTTGCGACCATCACTACTGTCGGTACTTATAGTTTGTTATCAGGACAAAATTTAGATTATCAAGATAGTATGGATTTAGCGCTGCTAAATCTCCTAATTATCGTCCCATTAGTTGAATACTTTAGCTACAAGTTTATTATCTTCTGGTACGAACGTGCCAAACATATGACGCTAGCGGAAGTCGATAGTTTGGCTTGGCGGCTTCAGAAAAAATACTGGTCTTCAATCGGTCGGATCTGGTTATGTTTTGGACTACTAATGTCGATTACTTTGATTTTAATCTCGGTATTACATCGAGGTTTAAATGAGAGTATTTTGACGATCGTTGGTTGTTTTGGCTATTTATGTTTTGCAATTGGCTTATTCAACACGATCGTCTTGCTCAGTCTCGATCGCTTACAAGATGTGCTAGGCATTTTAGCAACAGCAATGTCGATTAATTTTGTTTTGGGCTATTTACTCGCCAGTTTGTTTGGTGTATATTTAGCCTCGTTTGGTTTGGTTGTCGGCGCAGTTATCTTTGCGATCGCCTCGAGTCAAAAAATTCTCAAAGCGATCGCCCGAGCGGACTACTGCTATTTTTATAGTGGGTATTGAGTCGGGAATAGATCGATCGTGTTATGAATGCAAGAATTCCATAATGTCACCTTCTTGGACGAGATATTCTTTCCCCTCACTACGAAGCAAACCTTTCTCCTTAGCGGCTTGGAGCGAGCCTGTCGCAACCATATCATCATAGGAAATCGTTTTGGCCCGGATAAATCCTTTCTCGAAATCGGAGTGGATGATCCCCGCCGCTTGTGGCGCTAACATGCCTACATTAATCGTCCAGGCACGAGTTTCTTTTGGCCCAACGGTAAAATAGGTACGCAGTCCGAGCAAGTAATAAGTAGCTCGAATTAGCGATTTTAGCCCACCTTCTGCGACACCTAACGATTCCAGAAACTCCGCTTTTTCTGCATCTGGCAAGTCGAGCAGTTCGGCTTCTACTTGGGCGGATACGATTACAACCTGGGCGTTTTCCTCAGTGGCGATCGCGCGCACTCGATCGACAAATTCATTACCCGTCGCTAAGTCCCCTTCAGACACATTTGCCGCATAAATAATCGGCTTGCGCGTCAGCAATCCCAACCCTTTAATCGTTTCGCTCTCTTCTTCGCTCAGCTCGACTTGACGCGCTGGTTTGCCAGCATTGAGCGCTATGAGGAGTTTTTCTAGTGCGCCGACTTCGAGTTGCGCCTCTTTACTCGTGCGCGCCATCTTCCTGGCACGTTCGATCCGTTTCTCGATTTGCTCGATATCGGCGAGGATCAGTTCGAGATTGATGATTTCGATGTCTCGTTTGGGTTCGACGGAGCCAGAGACGTGGATGATATCGTCGTCTTCAAAGCAACGCACGACTTGAACGATGGTATCGACTTCGCGGATGTGCGAGAGAAATTTGCTCCCTAGTCCTTCGCCCTGACTGGCTCCTTTGACTAAGCCAGCGATATCGACAAATTCTACCCGCGTGGGGACGACATTCTCGGATTGAGCGATTGTTGAGAGGATCTGCAACCGTTCGTCGGGTACAGCCACGCTCCCAACGTTTGGTTCGATCGTGCAAAAGGGATAGTTAGCAGCTTCGGCTTTTGCATTGGCAACTAGGGCATTAAATAAGGTCGATTTGCCCACATTCGGCAGTCCAACGATTCCGGCTTTCAGCATTTTTTTGGTTGAGGTGATGACAATTCTCCTCGATCGATTATAAGCGATCGAGGCGGGGAGTAATTAAGAGTCGCTGTTTGGTAACAGGTTAAGATTAGGTGAACCGCTCGATCGAATCCGGAGATTGTCATTTAGGCGTAGAAATTTCCGATCGTTCGACAAGGCTGGTTGGCCTGTCTGGTTTATTGAATAATACTTATTATGCCGCAAGCGTTAAACCCATACCTTACTAATGATGGTTCCTATACCTTCTTCTCGCCAGAGTTCGGGCAGACTTTTCATAGCAAATATGGTGCCAAAGAAGAATCGATCTATAAGTTTTCGATTCCCACCTTACTCGCTGACAAAGCTAGCCGAGGGCAGCTGCGCATCTTAGATATTTGTTATGGACTCGGTTACAATACCGCTGCGGCATTATCGACGATCTGGCGATCTCATCCCGATTGTCACGTTGAAATTATCGCCCTCGAACTCGATCGTACCGTACCCACTGCCGCGATCGAGCATCAGTTATTAGCGGGCTGGGAGGAGCCGATCCCGCAACTATTGACACGATTTGCACAGGATGAGAGCCTTGAGATCGATCGATTACAAGCACGACTAATCTTCGGTGATGCCCGCCAAACGATCGATCGAGTCCGCGAATCGGGATTTCAAGCCGATGCCATTTTTCTCGATCCGTTTTCACCACTTTCCTGTCCCCAACTGTGGACGATCGAATTTATCGATCGAGTGGCACACTGTTGCGCTCCAGACGGCAGGATTGCGACTTATTCATGCGCTGCAGCAGTGCGGACAGCGCTGCACGCAGCTGGCTTACATGTGGCAGATACTATTCCCGTCGGCAGAAAAGCCCCAGGCACGATCGCGAGTTTCAGCCCCGCAGGATTGCCCCCATTATCTACACAAGAACTAGAACATCTCCAAACCCGCGCCGCAATTCCTTATCGCGATCCGACATTAACGGATTCAATGGCCAAAATCCTGATCCGACGCGAATTGGAACAGGATGATTGTGGCTTGGAAACGACCTCACAATGGAAAAAGCGATGGCGGACTCAGCACCTACCAGATCGATCGGTACAGATCGAAACGTCTCGATCAGCCTTAAAAACACAACAGCCCCAGGAATAATATCCCAAGGCTGAAACTTAGTCGTAATGCGGATAAAAGGACTTGAACCTTCACTTCTTGCGAAACCAGAACCTAAATCTGGCGCGTCTACCAATTCCGCCATATCCGCGCAATGTTTTTCATTATAGCACATGTATTCTGCAAAGTAAAATAATTAGAGCGCTACCTGGCACGATCGAACCCGTTTAAACTAATAATTGCGGCCTAACTCGATTCTCATTCCGAGCGGCGCGATCGACAAATCAATGGTAAATCCTGATTCTACTGTAATCCTGGCATCGCTCCAATCATTAATCGATGTCGTCGCTAAATTGAGAGATCCTGTCGGCGGTTGTCCGTGGGATTTGGCACAGACTCCTGAGAGCTTGACTCCATATATCGTTGAAGAAGCTTATGAGGCTGTACATGCGATTCGCAGTGGCGATCGAGACGCGATCGTGTCAGAATTGGGCGATGTGTTGTTGCAAGTAGTTTTACAAGCTCAAATTGCCAGCGAAGCGGGGCAATTTACACTTGAGGAGGTTGCCGATGGCATCCGTGAAAAATTAATCCGCCGGCACCCTCATGTATTTGGCGATGTGCAGGTAGCAGACGTAGCGGAAGTTAGGGCAAATTGGGAACAGATCAAGGCACTAGAGAAAGGTACAACTACCGCATCGCTCAGCGATAAGTTGAGTAGCTACACTGAAAAATTCCCACCCCTAACTGCGGCGATGAAAATCTCCAAGCAAGCAGCCGCAATGGGATTTGAGTGGGAAAATGTCGATGGCGTGTGGGAAAAATTTGAAGAAGAGTTAGCCGAATTTAAAGAAGCACTCGCTACCCCCGACACGGCACATCAAGCAGCAGAATTAGGCGATTTATTATTTACCGTCGTCAATCTCGCGCGGTGGTTCAAACTCGACCCCGAAGCCGGATTGAGCAGCACCAATCAACGGTTTGTCGATCGCATCCACCAAATGGAAGGATATGTCGATCGACCCCTAACAGATTACACGATCGCCGAACTAGAAACGCTCTGGCAACAAGCAAAACAGAGATTGGCTCAAGGAATATGAGACCCAATCCATAGATACTATTACTGTGACGACCCGAGGGTACCCACAAGCGGCGTTTTTATTCGGGGGGAACCCCCGAATAAAAAAACGACAAGACATGGGCACCCCTACAAGTTATCTGTAGGGGTGCCCCTTGTGGGTACCCTGAAGATCTACGGTGATTACTAGCGATCGCGTACTGGTGCCAGATGTGAGATTATAAATTCATCATTCATAACTCATCATTTAGAAGACTTGCTCTACGCCCCGAGATTTCAGGAATCATGTCACATAATTTCCGCTCGATCCCCATTTTTAGCGTCATGGTGGAGCTGGGGCAAGATCCACAAGCACCTTGAAGGCGGAGTTTGACGATCGGCCCATCGATATCGACTAATTCTACATTACCGCCGTCAGCCATCAGGTAAGGGCGTAAGGTATCGAGGACGGTCTCGACGTTAGCGGGATTGAGTGTTAAAGCTTCAGACATAGTTTACTTAACCAAATTGAAAACGATCGACGATCGATATTAACAGCGATCCGATCTCGATCGTAACCGATCCTGCGGAATATTTCTGGAGCGATCGCGCAGTATTTACCGCTCTTGCGGTAGGGCAACTGCCGTAATCGGAACTCGGCTACGATCTCAGACTGCTAGAAGCTAGCTCTGACAGTAAATTCGTAGTCGCCACCCGCTTCTAACTGATAGTCCCACTGCTTCAAAAACCGCCCCAAAGCATCTTGAATCAGCGCGCGTCCAAGCGCTGGTTCGACGATTAATTCGAGATTACCTTCGCGGCAACGCCATTGAAATTCCCAACAAAATTCTCCGGCAGTAACTTCGCCGACAACTTGCCCGAATTGCCAAGAATGTTGAGTGACGCGCACGCGAGCAGTGGTTTCTGGGAGACGGCGTTTAGTCATGGTTTCGATCGCAGACTGCTAATGAGATGCCTTTAATTTGCATAATAACTCAACCCACTCCTGTTGAGATCGCTGAAGGTATCGATTTATGGTGATAAATTTGGTGCAAACTTCCGGATGCTTTATGTCCCATGTGACTGATGTAAAATTAGCCGATTGCTATCAGGGTCGTAGGCGTAGATTTCGCGTCCGTGGGAGGCGGTCGTAATTTCGCTAGGTGGGGGATAGCCAAGCAGAGTTAGAGTATCGATCGAGTTTTCCAAACTAGCTACTTCTAAACATAAACTCATCGCACTCTGACTAGGTTGGCTGGATTCTGTTGGCTTAGCCACTCCGAAAGTGGAACGATGGCTGGCTTTGGGACAAAAAATCCCCAATCGCAATCCTGATAAAGAGAATTCAGCATATACATTAGGGATATACGGCACAGGAGTAGATTCCAGAAATTTGGTGTAGAAATCTACTACCGAGTCGAAATTAACACTCGCGATCGTGACTAGAGCAGATGTTATCATGGGCGATTAGCAAACAGGGCGGCTGGAAAATCTGAAAAATGGTGGCGATCGATACGATAAGTTAGCAGGTCAAGCTCCAAAATAATTAAAGATCGACCGATTCACATTGGGTTTATAATTACTACGCTTGGGGAACTATATTTATAAATACATAGCTCGCACAGGTAAGTGTAATGGCACTGAACGAGATGACTGGAGAGCATTCGTAAGTTATGAAATTGGCAAAGCGCATTAGTGAAATCGAACCATCTGTGACTCTCGCCATCGCTGCACTGGCGAAGACAATGCAGAAGGATGGCAAGGATGTCTGTAGTTTTAGTGCGGGAGAACCCGACTTTGATACTCCAGTACATATTAAAACCGCAGCCAAACAAGCATTGGATCGGGGTAAAACCAAATATGGGGCGGCAGCAGGCGAGATTCAATTGCGCGAAGCGATCGCGAATAAGCTCCAGCTCGATAATCACCTACATTATCAAGCTGCTAATATTTTAGTCACTAATGGCGGCAAACATTCGCTCTACAATCTGATGATGGCGCTCATCGATCCGGGTGATGAAGTGATTATCCCCGCACCATTTTGGTTGAGCTATCCCGAAATGGTCAAGTTAGCAGGTGGCGTGCCCGTTATCGTCCATACCGACAGTACGACTAACTATAAGATTACTGCTGAGGCACTTAACGCAGCTATTACACCCAAAACCAAGCTGTTTATCCTCAATTCTCCGTCGAATCCCTCCGGAGTAGTTTATCCTCGGGCTGAGTTGCAAGCTTTAGCCAAGGTTGTTGTCGATCGCGAGATCTTGGTAGTATCTGATGAAATTTACGAAAAAATTATCTATGATGGCGTGGAGCAAGTCAGTATCGGTGCGCTGGGCGCGGATATTTTTGAGCGGACGATTGTCAGTAATGGCTTTGCCAAAGCTTATTCGATGACGGGTTGGCGTGTCGGTTATTTAGCTGCTCCAGTCGAGCTAATTCAGGCCGCTAGCACCCTCCAAGGACATAGTACCTCTAATGTCTGTACTTTCGCCCAGTACGGTGCGATCGCGGCACTAGAAGGTTCTCAAGAATGTGTGGAAATAATGCGTCAAGCCTTCGCCCTGCGGCGGCAGGCGATCTTAGAGCGGCTTCAGGCTATCCCCGGCTTGAGTTGTGCGATGCCAGATGGCGCGTTTTATCTATTTATCAATATCGGGAGTACCAATTTAAAATCCTTGGAATTTTGCCAGCAACTCCTCGAACGACAGCAAGTTGCGGCGATTCCTGGTCTACCTTTTGGCGCAGACGACCATATTCGGCTCTCTTATGCTACAGATCTCGAAACGATCGATAAAGGGATGACTAGGCTGGAAAAATTTGTGCGATCGCAAATTTAGTAGCGATATCGATCGGCTAATGAATTTAGGGATCGAGTAAAACATTACCACTTTTAATTCGATCGGAGCAAGGATCGAGCCAATCGTATTAATTCACAAAATTAATAAAAAGTCGGGGAATTTTTTATCTAAAAATCGAGTGCCGAAAATTTTAGACGGCGGCGCTCGTCAAACTCAACGTTACGGCGATTTGGCGGTGTCATATCGATATTTCTTGCCATTAACTACTGAATAAATCTCCGATCGCTCGGTTGGCAGATATAATGTTAGGAATCTGCCTACCACGTTGGCGTTGCATCTTCACTAGAGAATCTTCTCTACAACTAACTACCTCAAAATTGCAACAATCCTCGAAGTTGGCGCTCGGTAGTAATATCTCGATGCACAGCAGAAATGGCCAACATTCGATCGGGAGAGGATAGTAGCGCAACCACTAAGTAATGAAAATTTTAGTTCTAATTTGGGAATTTCCACCGCGCCTAGTTGGGGGAATCGCTCGCCACGGTGCCGAATTGTACCCAGAACTCGTCAATTTGGGTCATGAGATCCATCTAATCACTGTAGAGTCCAGTCAAGCGCCAGCGAAAGAAATTATCGAAGGTATTTACGTCCACCGGGTTCCGGTTGCTGGATTCAGCCAAGATATTTTTAAGTGGATTGGCAATATGAATTACAGCATGAGTAAATATGCAGCGTATTTACTCCAAACTACTCCCGACTTCGATCTCATTCACGCTCATGATTGGATGGTAGCAGATACAGCAATCTCTTTGAGCGAAAAGTTTCAGGTGCCGATCGTGGCAACGATTCATGCCACTGAATTTGGTAGGCATAATGGCATCCATAACCCTAGTAGCGAACACGTCCACGCGCAAGAACAACGCTTGATCGAATCCGCTACCCAAACGATCGTTTGTAGCGAGTACATGCGTCAAGAGGTCGGCCAAATCCTCCGCTGTCCGTGGGAGCGAATTAGTATTATTTATAATGGGATTCGACCAGAAAAAAAACAACGCCCGAAAGATTTTGATTTTTGGGAGTTTCGGCGGCGCTTTGCCGCCGACCACGAACAAATCGTCTACTATGTCGGCCGCATGACCTATGAAAAAGGGATCTTCGTGCTGCTCAATGCCGCGCCTAAAGTGATCTGGGAAGTCGGCGGCAATGCCAAATTTATCTTCATCGGCGGCGGTAATACCGACCAATTAAAACAGCAAGCTTGGGATTTAGGAATTTGGGAAAAGTGCTTTTTTACGGGATTTATGTCCGATGAGGATTTAGATCGATTTCAAACCGTCGCCGATTGTGCGGTATTTCCCAGTCTCTACGAACCCTTTGGGATCGTCGCATTAGAAAGTTTTGCTGCTCGGGTACCAGTCGTCGTCTCAGATGCAGGTGGATTGGCAGAAGTCGTCAGACACACCAAAACTGGGATCGTCACCTGGAAATGGGACTGTAATTCGCTCGCCTGGGGCATCCTCGAAGTATTAAAAAATCCCGGCTATGCCAAGTGGCTCACAGACAATGCTTACGATGAATTGGGAAAACGCTTTAATTGGGGGAAGATTGCCATCCAGACGCAGACAGTCTACCTGACAGCACTCGATAAAACCACCAAAGTACCCAGACCAAGATAAAATATCCTCGATCGATGATTATTTAACCGGAGTTACTACCTAACGTCAGTTCGGGATAAGGAAAATTGATTTGCTCCGCTTAAGCACCGCCCTGAACTGGAAGTGTCTCGTTCCGAGAGGCTACGCCAACGGGCTAATAACTCAAGTTCTCTGAAGAGAACTGCCGAATTGATTAGTTCGTTTTAACGAACTTTTGCTATGAGCAACTAATTCATTTGAGGGCGGTCTGGAAACGAAGCGAGGAGTCATCGAGCGGCAATCCTTATCCCGAACTGACGTTACCTAACATCAGTTCGGGATAAGAATCGATTGAAGCTTGTGCCAGAGAAGATTTCAAGCTAATAACTTCCAGCTAGAATCCAAAAATGGAGCGAATGCCGCACTGCGCTTCACACAGATCGAACCCTATGCAGGGGAGTTTGAGGGGCGGCATCCCGCTCCTCAACGGGGGGTCTGGGGGTCGGAACCCCCAGATCTGGGTTTTGCCCCCACCAGTAAAACTCGCAACGCACAAATATATACCGCTTGCTACCTCACTTTGAATAGGTCTTATCCCAAACTAACATCAGTTACCACGATCGATCCGTCTTCTCAACAAATCCAAGCTCTGAGCTGCCGACATCTGCCGAATTAACTCGCGCTCCTGCTGACTCCCCAACTGATACTTAATTCCTTCCACACTACCGTTAGGATGTGCGATGCCGATATAGACGAGTCCGACAGGCTTAGCTTCCGTACCCCCACCAGGGCCAGCAACACCCGTAATACTTACCCCCCAATCAGTCCCTAACTTGGTCTTCACCCCAACAGCCATCTGGCAAGCGACTGTCTTGCTGACGGCACCCTCACTAGCTAGATCTTCAGGATTTACACATAGCAAGTTAACCTTCACTTGGTTGGCATAAGAAATAATCCCCCCTATAAAATAGCTAGAACTTCCAGGTGTCTCGGTCAACATCTGCCCCAAGCCACCGCCAGTACAAGATTCTGCGACAGCCAGAGTTTGACCTTTAGCCAATAACAGCTGCCCGACTACACTTGCTAAAGTATCCTCATCATTGCCGAAATAATATTCGCCAGCAAGCTGCTGAATTTCGCGCGCTATCGGTTCGATTAGTTGGTCGGCTGCTACCGCATTCGCTGCGCGTGCCGAAATCCGCAACCTTACCTGTCCCATCCCCGCATAAGGAGCAACAGTCGGATTGTCAGAGTCAAATAGATGATTTACTTTCTCGGCTAATGCTGATTCGGCAATTCCAAAAAAGCGCAGACTGCGACTATAGATCGTATTCTGACCGTAACCCTGAGTTTTTAAAAACGGAACGGCTGTATCCCGCCACATTCGGTACATCTCGCGCGGTACGCCAGGGAAAGTAAAGATCGTCAAACCCGCTTGTGGTTGCCAAACCATCCCTGGTGCCGTCCCGAGCGGATTGGATAAAATAGCTGCACCTTCCGGTTGCAGCGCCTGTTTGCGGTTACTAGCGGTCATTTCCCGGCCCCGTTGGGCATATTTTCGCTCGATATCCGCGATAACTTCTGGATGTTCGACGAGGGGAGTCTGAAAGTAACTAGCGATCGATTCTGTCGTCAGATCGTCTGGTGTCGGGCCTAAGCCGCCTGTAAAAATTAGGATACTCGATCGCGCTGCCGCAATCTCGATCGCCCGATGCACTCGATCGATATTATCCCCCACCACCGTCTGATAAAAGTGCGGCACTGCCAAAGCAGCTAGTTCTTTCGCTAAATATTGCGAATTACTATTCAAAATATCCCCAAGCAATAATTCGGTACCGACACAGATAATTTCAGCAGTCATAGTTAGGGGATGGGGGCTAGAGATTAGGGTCACTGGAAAAATTAGCGATCGAGCTGCAATTTCTAATTAATTTATAATTCATAATTCATCGATAATTTCCTCCAGCTCACTTAAAGCTGTTTGCAGGTCATCATTGACAATTTGATAATCAAATTCGTCTTTGGCGGCAATTTCTACATGTGCTTGCTCTAATCGTCGGATAATTGCCTCGGGAGGATCAGTTCCCCGCTCGCGAATGCGGGTTTCTAGTGTAGCCAGATCGGGCGGGAGAATAAAAATTCGCCTAGCAGCCGGAAAAATCTGTACCACTTGTCTGGCTCCAGCTAATTCGATCTCTAAGATAACCGATCGACCGCGATCGATTTGGTCTCTAACTGGCTCGATCGGCGTACCATAATAGTTTCCCGCAAATTCTGCCCATTCTAATAACTCGCCAGCTTGAATCTTGGTCTCAAATTGCGCGCGATTGTAAAAATAGTAATCAACCCCATCAACCTCACCGAGCCGTGGCGCTCTGGTTGTAGCCGAGACAGATAAAAATAGTTCGGGATGCTTGTCTAATAATGCCTTGAGTAATGTTCCCTTGCCGACACCACTAGGGCCAGTTAAAACTATCAGTCTGCCAGTCATATCCAACTTGCGATCGCGTTATTAGCAATCTGTATTGTACTGTCTGACGAGAGCGCAATTTTAATAATTTACCCCCTCGAATCAACACTTTCAGCTAGATAACGCGTAGGTATTAATGCTTAATAATGTATAGCTGTTTGTAATATGCTGGCAAATATACTCATGCTTAAATCTAGATAGTGGCACAATGTTCATCTGGTATTGGCCGCACACATAAGTTAGAGAAATTTCAACTAAAATTCCCAATTTAGCAACAACATCTCTATATATCGATAGATTTCTAAGTGCGGAGTAAGTGCTTACTGCTTAACATAACGATTCGACAAATCTAGCCAAGCTGCTGTATGTCAGCGATCCCGTAAATCTCGATCGAATTGTGCCACTTAACAAACTGTCCACTCAAAATTAGATCTTAAGACTTTATTAGCAATATTGTATATCGGCTAAGACCAAACCGGACTGTGCGATTGAGCCAGAACGCGGCTTTTGAGATTTGTCACCCATTGCCACGATCGAGTTAATGTAAAAAAAGTGACACATATCATACGTAGTTTTAGTTTTTAGCGCGTACAGTCGATATGTAAGCAATTAACCACTTGCATCATCAGGGGAAAACGATCGTGAACGCGCATCATAACTGTCTGCCAGCTACTAGCATTCGTCAGCAACAGCAATCGAATGTAGTACTATTATCTAGCAAGCAGCCTCTGCCTGAGATGTTAGTTGAAGCCTTGCAAACTCAAGTCAAGGCTTCAGTCGGTCAAATTCAGGATATTGCCAAACGGATTGAATTTGAAGTCGATCGGATCTGTGCTAAAAGCGAGCGCATTCAAAACTCGGGTATCGGTGAATCCTGGCGAGTGGGATTGGCACGTCACCGCGTGTCCAAATGTCTTTATTACTATCAACTGGGTTCCAAACGCGGTCGGATCGAACTGCACAGTCATCTTAGCTCGATCGTTTATCGCTACATCACTATTCCTCAATCCCAACTCGGATTTCAAGCTCGATATTCGTTGATTGAAGATTTTCTCCAAGAATTTTATACAGAGTCGCTCAAAGCCTTCCGGCGGGAAAATGAGTTAGGTGATACTTATACGCCACGTAGCTTGCTCCAATTGGCAGAGTACATGGTATTTTGTGAATGTTATGCCAAACGCCGGATTCATCTACGCTATGGCAGCAGTCAACAACTCATCGTTCTGCGCGCGCAAACTTTTGCCAAACGCCAACCGACGGAAACAGTTGTTGATATCGAGCAAGCTTTTGAAACAGCACGGGATGAGGATGGGGAAGCTGGATCTAAAGTGATGCAACAAATTCGTGCCAAGCTGGTATCGGACAATGCTGATACTACCGATGGCGTATTGCGCGATCGAGTTATCGAAGAATTGGTTACTTATCTTACTAACCAAAATCAGGCCACCTGTGTCAATTATCTGCGGTTGAAAATGGAGGATCTATCTTCCGTCGAAATCGAACAGACGCTAGGTTTATCAACTAGAGAGCGCGACTACCTCCAACAAAAATTCAAGTATCATGTCGAAAAATTTGCCCGCGTGGCTAATTGGGAGTTGGTACACCAATGGCTGGGAGCGGAAATCGATCGCAAGTTAGGACTGACAGATTTCCAGTGGCAGACTTTTACTACTCAACTCTCCGTCGAGCAGCAAGCCTTAATCGACTTAAAGCAATCTAATCTCAGCAATGAGTCGATTATGAAAACACTCAAATTGACTGAGAAAAAATTTCAACTCCGTTGGTCGGAATTATTAAGCTTAGCCGCTCAAATTCGGAATCAATAACCTACAGATTTAGAGGATGTCTGAGAACTCGAAACCTACGCTAGATGTTTGAGCATGATGCGGATCGTCGCAATATATATATACGTCTCACCGGTTTCGGGTAGAGTCTCATACGCCTTAACTTATCACTAATGGACAAGACATTGCCCCCAATACTTCTCGGTTAAGAACTGCTAGCGACTGAAGTCGCCGCTAGTGAAGCCAAGTCCGGTTGTTGCCGCGAGCGGCAAAAGCCTGCCTACGCGGACTAACTAGTTTTTAGATTAACCGAGAAGTATTGACATTGCCCCTACTCATACCAAATCCGCTTCACATAAGCCGATCGAGTTTAACGATCGACATGTTTTCGAGCATGTACTGCTACTTAGCGCGCTTGCTTAACAATCGAAAATAGAGCGATTGACAAAATTCCTTAATTGGAAATAATAAATAAGTAATCGGATTGATGGTAACGATAATATCGCGGAAATCGCGTTTGGCTAGTACGACAATCGCCCAAGCAACCCAGCGAGATGACAGGATCCCAACAGGATTTAGTTGACTCTTAAATGGGCCTAAAACTAATTTCCGAATGATACACGGTGCATCTAATCTACGCAGAGTGATTAAGTCACCGATCGCTCGTTTCGATAATTCATAAAGGGGGCTAAAAGCTGGATTGACTTCAGCTTCAGAGGTGTTGACCCATAATTCTTTAGTCGCTCCATCGCTAGTACCAGAAACAGTATCCATAAATAATTCGGCAATTCGCAACACCGAAAATGTATTCACTTCATAAGATCGTTCGATCGCTTCTGCAGTGCGACTGCTATGAACATTAACACCATGATTGACGATCAAAATATCTATCTCTTGGAGATGCAATCTCAACTCTGATTCTGCACCTAATTGCCAAGACAAGATCTTCGTCTCTGGCGGAAATACTGCCATTGAATTTGTTGTAAATGCGATAATTTTCGCGCCTTGTTGAGTCAATTCTTCAATTAATGCTTGTCCCAAAGTACCCGAAGCACCTGTAATCCCAATGACCTTATTCTTGAGTGAGAGACTAGTACCTAAAATGCGATCGACTGAAGTGAAATGCCCCGCGATTCGACCGATGTCTCGTACCACTTCAGCGAAGAAGATCGAGACTAGTCCTAAGAGAAATTTCATCGTTAATGAATTCAATGTCGGTGATGTTTCCTGTTGCAGTGCGATTCGCTAGCGGAGAGGCTCCGCCAGCGATTGTCGCATCTTCATTTATAACATTTACCGATATTTAAAGTCTGGCGGTACCGCAACGATCGAAAATTATTCACCCTTAAAAATTGCTGCTGCTAACTCCCGAAACTTCTGGGGATCGCCTTCTGGACGCGGCTGCTCTTGACGTTTGCGGGCATAGAGTTTTTCTAGCGTTGCCTGCCAATCGACGGCAATCTCTGGCTTTGTAGCAGGTTGCGCGCTCAGGATCTCGGCAATATATGTTTGGATCTCTTTTTGCGCTAACCAAATCCGGGCAATCACAGCGAGGTTGTCATCTTGTGCTACCACCAAATCGAAATGGGTCAAGATTTGGCGCGTCAGTTCGGGAGTGGAGAGCGTACTGGCGATCGCGAGTTCTTGCAATCCGGTAATTGCGGCATAGCGCACGACCCACTCATGGTCTCGGGAAATAATTAATAGTGCTGCGGCAACTCGTGTCTGAGCGGGTGCTATTTCTGGTGGCGGCAATTCATCCCAATGGAGTGTTCCTAAGCCTCTAGCCGCCGCACGTCTGACACTCAGGGCAAAATCATTTGTCGCAGCATCTAATAGTAGCTCGATCGCTTGCGGATCGCCAATTCCAGCTAACGCACGTAACGCCCACGCTCTAGCTCCATAATTATAGCCATCCAACAGCTCCAGTAACGGTCTTACCGCTGGCTTACCCAGGGCAATCAGCCCGTCCACCGCTGCCACGGCTGCGCCAGGATTGTTGTAGCCTAAAACCATAATTAGATTGGGAATGGCGGCTTCTAGCCGCGCCTGGGATAACCGTTCGACAGCCTCTACCATTCGGGTAGATGAATCTGCCTCAGCAATATCGCGCAGTAAGATTTCTAGCGAGTCAGGGGCGGTCATAAATTTGTCAATTGTGATGTATCGGTCTGCTCGCCCCTGACGATCGCCTCCTCTTTATATTTCTTAACAATGCTCACAAAAGAGATTGAGGAGAATGTATGTCGCAGAACTGGGTGCGAGTTCTACTCTATTCTACGGCAAAAAAATTCCACCTAGTTTTAGAGGCACTTACTGACGATTTTGTTACCAAGCGGATCTAAATCTAGATGGGTAAACACAAATTATGAGGATGTAATTGTTAGATTACGCAACAGCAGCAGCAGCGCGATCGAAGTAACCAGCGACCTCCGACATCAAAGAGCTACAATCGCCATTGGTAATCCCGTTTCTGTCGTTAGCAATGGCTAAAGCGGCATCTTTCATCTTTTGGACACCAGCAGCTGTAGAACCACCAGGAACGCCCAGAGCGAGGTAAGTTTCGCGCAAACCATTCAAGCAGCGATCGTCCAAGACAGATGCATCGCCAGCAAAGATCGCATAAGTAACGTAGCGGAGAATGATTTCCATATCGCGCAAGCAAGCAGCCATGCGACGGTTGGTGTAAGCGTTCCCACCGGGAGCGATCAAGTTGGGTTGTTCGGCAAACAACGAACGTGCTGCGTTAGCGACGATCGTTGACGAGTTGCTCGTGATCCGGTTGACAGTATCCATCCGTTTGTTACCATCGGCAACCATTGCCGATAACGCATCTAATTGAGCGGCACTGATGTATTGACCTTGTGCGTCGGCTTGAGCCACTACTTTAGAGAATCCGTCTAACATAATCTTCAATCCTGTAGATGTTTAATAATTTGTTCGGGATCGCATTTGCACGATCGGGTTTTGAGTATTACTGCAAATAGCTCGAATGCACTCATGCTCTCTGCTGGAGGACTCACACATCCAAGATAACCTCGGCAGCAACAGCTTGTTACTGCAATTGTTAGCTGCTTCAATTATCTTTATACAATGGTAAAGGGATTCTTATCTATCTGCCATTCTCAAAAGTTAAGATTTTACGATCGTGGACAACAACTGATATGGCAGCGAGGTTGTAGTGTAAATACTCGATACCATAGTTACACCACGTTGAGGTGGCGATCTCGAAAATTTAGTTGGCGCTAGCTGCAATTTTATTCGCCGAGCTACGAGTGAGTACAAAAAAGCTAGTTTCCCGATCGGGAAACTAGCTGGTGATTGCTCAAGGTTCAGAGCTGCTAACCGTTAGCCAATAACTGCTTGGTTTGTGACTGTCCAGTAACTTGGAGCTTGCGCTGTAACTGATAAGTCAAACCTGACAATAAGACTAACTGTGCGGCAAAGGTAGCAAGGATCGTACTACCAGCGAGATTGAAAATGCCGATCGGTGCAAATGGCGAGAATAATAATACGATCGCCGCAATTCCGGTGGGTGTTTGGTTGGGAGACAGGATAAAGGTGCAGCCGAGCGGTAATAACATCACTCCTAGCACTATAGCGACGATCCATAAATTGCGCTTCTTGAAGTTGAGGAATAAACCCCAATGTGCGATCGCCGTATAAATCAGAATCAAACTAGTACCCACACACAATCCAGCGATAAAGCGGAAGCTAAAACTAAACGCGTTACCCGAGATCAGAACGACTGGAATCCATAATGCGAGCGCTATTCCCAGATCGATCGAGATTGCCAGCAATGCGGGGCTTTTATCATTACCGACTAAATCCTGTAACAGATCGCGTTGCCACAGCTTACGTGCTTGAGTGCGGCGTTCGCGGCGGTAGCGGCTCCAATCTTGGAGCGCTTGCTTGCTAGGCAACAATAGCGGAATTAGGAAAAATAAACCGATGAAATCAAGCGTCGCCCAAGCACTGAGTTGAGACTTTAGACTATAACCATCTGTTGTTGCTAATGCCGAGATCGCAAAGCCGGCAATCCAAACTTGGAAACAGAAGTTGAGTAAATAACTCTGAAATTTAGCAACGACTGTAGCAGTGGGATTTAGATAGCGACGTTCTAAAGCTTGCCAGATCCAGTAAGTTGTTACCAAGCACGAGCCAACGATAAAAGCATAAAGCCAGAGCGCACTCGCACTAATCGGCAATCCAAACCATCGCAAGATCGATGAATAGGGTTTAATCAGCCATTCGGAACGCTCGATCGTAGCGCTGGCAAAGGTATTAATCATCAGCACCATCATTCCGGTCGGCCAAGCAACAGCACCAACTGTCAAGATGGCTTGAATCCCGCCGAGTAGAACGTAGAGAGTTGCGGTACTCGCCAGTAAAAACCAGCCTGCCCCGATCGTCGCATACCATCCAGCAAGTAGTGGGATACTGGCACCAGCACTAATACCCGCAATGAGGTGCAATGGGACCATCAAACTGGCAGCGAGATAGACCAAACTCGGCACGCCCAAGATTTTACCGAGGAAAATCGTGCTTGCCGATTGGGGACTGAGCCGAATAAAGTTCAGCGTCCCACGCTTTTCTTCTTGGACTAAATCTGCAACCAACAGGTAAACCGTTCCTAAGATTAACCCCATTGCTAACATCCAGCTCAAGCAGACAAATACATCCAACCACCAAGTCTGCCAGTTGATATTAAATGCCAAATTAACGCTCGAGCTTAGAGTACATATGCTCGAGCGAGAATATTCTTCAACTGCTCCTGATACCTTACAATAATGGCTATAGTTTTCCGCTATCTCCGAAGCACCATCTTTAGTAGTATAGGTAATCGGTATGGGAATCTGACTGTTATAGTAAAACCACACAAATCCTTGAATTAATATCGCTGTTCCAGTCGCAAGTCCAATATTTTTAAGTGACAGTCGTTCTTTGAGTTCGCGAAAGATCTGTGGGTTCCACTCACCCAGTCGATCGATTAAATTAGTTGTTTTTGTCATAATTCACCTTTACAATCTTAGTAATTAACAGACGATCCAATTGGCGTATTTTTTAAAAAACTATCTTTTCGGGAGAGAACAGCGATCTGAGCATTATCCACGAACTTGTAATTCTCCAACACGTAATAGTTGATGTTTAAAAAATCTGAGAAATTTCATCGATATCCATACTTGCGATAACATAGTTATGCCGATCGTCAGCAGCGATAATTGAGAGATGCCGAACCAGAAAAATGGTGAGAATAATAATCCGATGCAGCCGATATCTTTGTAAAGATGATGTGATTGCCAGCTTGTCATAAACATCCATCCAAAGATTAGTGGGATCAATGACATCAATAAAAACAGTGGAAGGATCCCGCTATTTTTGATTTGAGCTTGTAAAACCATCTGTTGCGCGACGATCGTATAGATCAGTGAGAGGAGAGTCGCGATCGCGAGACCGAACATGAATTTTATACATAAATCGAGATTGTGCGAGACAATAAATGTACCGATGGCTAATCCACCCCAGCAGATTGCGGCAATTGCTAAATTGATTAGCACTGCTAAAATTACTGGACTGCGATCGTGCCACATTAATTCCTGAATTAAGTCCGGATCTCGCCAATTAAATCGGTGTCGATCGGGATATTTTTCCAGCCACGATCGCATCCACTCATGCAGCGATTTATGGCTTGGTAAAATTAGGGGAATCAGCCACACGAGCGAGAAAGCACCGAGTGATTGAAATATCCCTAGCACCATCAAGTTAAGATCGGCTGATGTAGAGTTGAGATGTGGTAGGGCAAACCCAATCAGCCATACCTGAACGATCGCATTTATTTGGTAACTATGTTGTTTCTCAATTACAGTACTGTTGGAATTGAGATATTTACGATCGATCGCGATCCATAGCCAATTACTGAGCGTGAGTAAGGTAACACAGCTAAACAAATCGGCCAGCCAAATATTATTACTAATCGGTAAGTAAAACCAGGTATATGCAGGTGGATCGATCGTCATCCACGATTGTTTACCGATCGCGGCAGTTAAGTACCGATCGTAAACACCGATCGCACTGATAATCGGCCAAGAGGTTAATGCTGCAAATAAAATTGCGCGGTTACCACCATATAAAATATATAAACTAGTAACGATCGTGCAAAAGTAACCAAACACACCAATCGTCACATACCAAGCTAACATCAGCCCCAGATTTGCCCCAATTGCGAGCGCCAGACTTAAATGCAGCGGCACGAAAGAGAGTATTGCCAGATAGACTAAACTCGGAACTCCCAGAAGCTTACCGTGGAAAATACTTTTCCCAGACTGTGGACTAGATCGAATAAATTCAAAAGTGCCGCTTTTTCGCTCGTGATTGATGTCAGTAATTAGTGCATAAATGCCACCAACGATCGCGATCGTTGGCAACAGCCAATTTAAAGCATGAAAGCCACTATAAAACCTTTCGTCCTCTACCTTACCACTGAATAACCATAGAACAGTAAGTGCCTGGACGAGACTAGCAGCAACTAAAATGACAGTTATGCTAGTATTGGTAAATTTACCATTTATCTCTCGTAATAACTGTGGATTCCAATCGCCGATCCGCTCGGTAAATTTTGCTAGCTTCATCTTATCTATCCACATCTCAACTACATTACTAAGAAGCCTGTTGATGTCCTAATTTTAAGAAAATAGTTTCGAGATCTTCTTGCGTACATTGGAAATTAGTAATCGGTAATTGGGCGTGAATTAACGCTTTCAATAACTCTGCTGCATCCTCCTCAGTACCTGCAAATCCAAACCTGATTTGATTCGTGCCTACTAATAATTCGACTTCGGAAATGAGGGAATTACCTTTTAATTCACGCTTGAGTTTTTCTAAATCGCCTAATGTCCCGATCGTAATTTGCTGACGACTCAACCGTTGATAGAGATCTTGGAGCCGACAACTTTCAACCAAAAAGCCTAACTCCATAATCCCCACTGACGTACAAAGTTCGGCTAAGTCACTTAAGACGTGGGACGAAATCAATACCGTCATGCCAGCTTCTTGGAGCGTCTTAATAATCTGGCGAAACTGCATCCGCGCGATCGGATCTAATCCCGATACAGGTTCATCTAATAATAGTAAAATCGGCTCGTGAATAATCGTCCGTGCCAGACTCAACCGCTGTTTCATCCCCCGCGAGAGCGTAGCAATCTTACTATTGCGCTTGGTGCTCAGTTGCACCAACTCGAGCACATCATACAACCGTCGTTGACGACGTTCGGCTGTGAGTTTATATAGCCTAGCAAAATAATCGAGATAATCCCAAACTGTGAGGTCGTCATACAAGGGAAAATCATCGGGTAGATACCCTAGCAATCGCTTAAGATTGGCGTTACTGCGATCGCGCAGCAATCGTTCGCCATTAATGTAGATCTCGCCCACTGTCGGCTCTTCAGCGGCAGCGAGCATCCGCATCAGGGTCGTTTTTCCGGCACCATTCGGGCCGATCAATCCATAGACTTCCCCTGCTTGGACTTCCAGTTCTACGCCATGTACGGCAATATGTCGATCGAATTGTTTGGTTAAGTCTTCTGTCCGAATTGCCAATTCTGTCGCCATAAGTCAAGAGCAGTGCGGTATTAGTGTTATTGTACCCAGATCGAGTTGCCAGATAAAGCTTCGTGCGAACACGCGCTCTCTTTTAGATACAATCGCTAAACTACCAGTTACGGAAATTTGCCGAGCGATTGTATCGCTCTTATTCAAATTAATGCTTGGTAGCAGAACCAGATAAGACACTCGCGATCGAATCGAGGTTTAGCAGGAGCGGTTTCCAATCAAATGAGGAACATTTACTAGCCGCCAGCCTGTCGGTGAGCGAAGTCGAACCGCTAGCCACTAAAACCACTAATAATGCAGCAATTCTCATTATGGAATTTCAACTGGTATTGAGGGGTAAATCTAGCTCTAGACCTTGAATCCTAAAAGTGAGGAGGCGATGCTGCGCCCCTTACTCTTTCTTTAACTAGCCTGCCAACATGTCGTTCGCTGATAGTCTCGACAATCCCTTGTTGGATCATTTCTAGAGCTAATTCTCGTGCACTCCAATGACTTAATGGACGGTTGTATTTCTCCGGTGGCTCGCAGGCTAGGGCATATAACTGGGTAATCTGTTCCATTGGACTTTGGACAAGATTGAGACTGAAAAGGGAGGAAAGCCAGATCGAAAAGGATATCGAAGAGGGGCACGCCATAATTGAAAATGATTCAAAACCGCATTCTATCATCGATCGAAAAACAGTAGTAAAACAGTAACTTTCGTCACATTGAAAGGGCTGGGTGGGCACTGCCCACAGATTATATGTGGTCGAAGGACTAAGAACTTAAACTGTTTTATTCGATCGAGTAATATCTTCAATCTTCATCCTACTTTTTCAGACTTTCGATCGCGAATAAACTCCCAACGCGATCCGACTGACAATAGTTGTGGAGAAATTTATAGTAGAAGCAACCACCACATACCGACAGGTGAATCATGGTTTTGCTCATCTCCACTAGCATCGATCGATCGATCGACTTTGACTTCGATCGAATCATAAATCCACTCGTCGATACTTATTTAAAGCTAGATTGTTTACGAGGTCGCATTCAAGATTTACCACAACAATTTATCGCTCCGAAACCGCGTAGATGGGCATCTATTGATTGGCAAAGTATTAATTCCCATCAGATTATCGGGATCGAACCAGAACTATTTTTAGCAATCCTCAAAGGCTCGATCGATACAGAGGCACCAATTCGCGGCTATACCCAAACTAGTCGGCAATATCTGGCACCGATTCATCCGCAAATGGCAAAATTTGTTGGCGGTGCTATTGATGAGGTTGGGAGCCTGCACAGAGGGTTGTGGGAACTAGAAGAATGCCGTCATACACCAGCTCTGCTTGCCATCTATCGGCAACTCAGCGGCGAAAAAATCAAACCAACAGTCAAACAAGCACGTCCGTATCAACCTACTGATTGTGCCAGTCGCGATCTGTATCGGCATGGTTTGCATCGAATTCTTACCGAGTATGGGGCTACCTGTTTATATTTGTGGCTGATGGGGCATTCTACAGGTATGCTGCGACAAATCTTGGGTGAATTAGTCACGGATGAAGTCAATCATTTGACTAAATTCTGGGGCTTTGGTGTGTGGTTGTATCCCCAGCCACAGGGATCGCGATTTATCTACAGTTGTCAACAGCTATTGTCAGATCGCTCGCATGGGAATAACCTACTCAAAACATATCGACGCATGATGTCTGTCCTCCACTGGAATAAGTGGCAGTGGCAACATCGCCGCGAAATAATTTATACCTTTTATCTAGTAATGCACCAGCTTTTAATTTGGCATCAAACTTTAAGTATTGCCAATTTAGAACATCTTTTCGGAGCATCGATCGATTAGAAAACAAATAACAACTAAAAATCGGATGAGTACTCAATTAATTACTAAACTGCCCGCAATTTTAGATCCGACCAAAATGCCCCAACACATCGCCGCGATCGCGGATGGCAATGGTAGGTGGGCAAAACAACAAGGATTGCCGCGTATCGCCGGACACCAGCAGGGTGCGGCAACAGTAAAATCATTACTATATTGTTGTCGGGATTGGGGGATTGCTAATTTTAGCCTCTACGCTTTCTCGACTGAAAACTGGGGGAGACCAGCGGCTGAAGTCGATTTTTTGATGCGCTTATTTGAAGGATTATTAGATAGCGAATTAGCCCAAATGCACGCGGAAGGCGTACGGATTCGGTTTCTGGGCGATCGATCGCAAGTCCCGATCTCGCTGCAAAAGATGATGGATAAATCGATCGAGAAAACCACTGACAATAAAGGTGTTACCTTTAATATTGCGATTAATTATGGCAGCCGTCATGAAATCCTACAGGCATGTAGATCGATCGCCGAACGTGTTCGGTTAGGTGAATTAAATCCTCAAGATATTAATGAGTCGATGTTCTCACAATATTTAGATACACAAGGATTACCCGACCCAGATTTATTGATTAGGACTAGTGGCGAACAGCGGCTGAGTAACTTTTTATTATGGCAACTCGCCTATACTGAAATCTATATCAGCGATACTCATTGGCCGGCATTTAGTACCGATGAATTTGCCGATGCGATCGCCGATTATCAACAACGTCATCGGCGGTTTGGGAAGGTTTAAGGGTAACTCGATCGAATCCCTTCCTTGTTTAGTTCTAGTTAGTCATGAATAGCATCGATCGAACTTCACGAAATTTATGGGTAGGGATTGGTTGTCAGCGGGGGGTGAGTAAACTGGCGATCGAAAAGGCGATCGAGTCTATATTCACCGAGTACGATCTCGATCTTGCCACAATTGTTGGGATTGCGACGATCGATCTCAAGGCTGATGAGGTCGGATTGGTCGATTATTGTCGCGAATCGGGATTGTTTTTAAAAACTTATAGCGCAGAACGGCTAAATTCCGTTAGTGTCGATCGTGAAGACTGCGTGGCGCGAGATCGAGCGGCGCTCTTAGTTTCAGCGTTGGTCGGGACTCCTAGTGTCGCTGAAGCAGCGGCTTTAGCTGCAGCGCAAACTGATATTTTGTTAGTATCAAAACAAAAATTTCAATTAGATAATGCATCTAAATTAGTAACTCTTGCAGTTGCCAAAGTAGATCCCTCTAAATAGAATAGACAGCAAAAATCGGCGCTGCTGTATACAAAGATGATTTACCATTGTTTCGATCGCTAAAATTTAGAGTAGGGGCAATTCATGAATTGCCCCTACTCTAAATTCATACCTCAATCCAGCAACACCCAATTTTTTAAATTAACAACTTATCAGCATACCTACCAAATTATTTCGCTGCTAATTCCACACCAAATACCTGTGCGAAGACTTTGTTTACCTTCGAGCCAGAATCGATCGATTCCAATGGATCTTTCCGCAACCGATGGCGCAGACAGAGGGCGATAATGCGTTTGATATCATCGATCGTGACCTCAGTGCGACCCTCAAAGGCTGCTAAAGCCTTGGCAGCGCGATTGGTGACGATATCACCGCGCAGTCCATCGACATCACATTCCGAGCAGACTTGGGAGATTTTCACGCGCAGGTCGTAGTCGAGATTGACAGTGGGTAGTCTGGTTTGAGCATCAACGATCCGCTGTTGGAGCGATACCTGTTCCGATTGATAATCGGTGGTGAACTTGTGCGGCTCGCGATCGAAATCCGATCGCTGTTCGACGATTTGCACCCGGAGTTCTGGCTCTTTAACTGTGCGAATTTCTGCGTGCATTCCAAACCTGTCGAGTAATTGCGGACGCAATTCACCTTCTTCAGGATTTCCCGAACCGACTAACACAAAACGCGCGGGGTGACGAATCGAAATCCCTTCACGTTCGACGGTATTCCAACCGCTAGCTGCGGAATCTAGCAACACATCGACAAGGTGATCGTCGAGTAGATTGACTTCATCCACATATAAGATGCCGCGATTGGCTTTAGCCAGCAATCCTGGTTCAAAAGCTTTGACACCTTCAGAGAGTGCTTTTTCAATATCGATCGTTCCACACACCCGATCCTCGGTCGCACCTAATGGTAGATCCACCATCGGTACATTTTTTTTAGCGACGGGGAAAGTTGCATGAGTCGATAGAAACTCAGATCGCAGTTCCTCACTCATCAGATCGGGGTCGCTCGGATGGCTATTGAAAGGATCTCCAGCGACGACATCGATTTCTGGGAGTAGATCTGCGAGTGCGCGAATAGTAGTAGACTTACCCGTACCACGATCGCCCATGATCATTACCCCACCGATAAAGGGGTCGATGACATTCAATAACAGAGCTAATTTCATTTCCTCTTGCCCCACAATGGCAGTAAACGGAAATACAACCCGACGCGCTGTAGCGGGCGATTGGACAGTAGCAGCCACGGTGATTACCTATTTTAAATAATTTTCTTATCGCCCTTTATTATAGAGGTTCGCGGCACGAGAGCCTAGCTACCTACAACTCAAGCGGTTAAAACCGCTGCTCGTGCTGCAAAGTCCGCCTTCGCGGACTTTGGATCGCTAGTTGGCATTCTAGTAAGTAGCAACTTGGGCTAGCTACTAATTTGTCATCTCAGCACTCGATCGCAATTCATGAGATTATCCGAAGAGATAGATCGTCACTGAGATTCGGTAACTGTGAAATTCAAACTCTTCGATCGCGCAGCCCTAATTAGATTGGGTATTCTCGCCCTAATAATTATCGCACTGCTAATCTTTGGCTGGTCGTTGATGGTGTGGATGCCAGGAGAGAGTTTGGGTAGCTCGGTTTATGCTCGCCAAGCCAAGCAACGCGGCGATAAAATTGTGGGGATGTTTAGTTTAGAAACATTGGGTTACTACTCAGATAAAGCCGATAGCCAACAATATCCACCACCCTTAAATTTGTTATATCCAAATCGGGGCAACTTCCTGGGATTTGTCGGAAATATTGAATCGCGGGAATTACTCCGCAATACGATTCGATCGTTTCGCGCTCAAGCTAAATTTCCGTCCGAAGGCGCGGCTTTACCAAATGCTTTACAGGGAGTTGGTTGGTCTGACCATTGGGCATTTTGGCAGCAAGGTTATCAAGCAATTATGATTACTGATACTGCTACTTTTCGCTATCCGTATTACCATACGCTAGATGATACTGTAGCCAAGATCGACTTTGAGAAATTAGCCAGAGTAGTAAGTGGTATAAGTAACGTAATTCGAGATTTTGGTGGAATTCAACCGAATTAAGATAGCCAGCGCGGATGCCAACCAGATAAGGGTAGGCGTTCTGCTTGCACGGGAGTTGTCAGTTCGCGAATATTCGCGGGAATCGGTACCAACCACAAAATGCCATTACTCCCACCGCGAACGAGGCGATCGACATTATCACCATTTTCTACTTGGTCGAACATTATGGCTTTGCCATCTGGCGATAAGCTCATCTGAAGTCCCTGTTGGTTCGGGAGATTTATGAGCATGACGATTTTTTTAGTATCGATATCGATCGCTGTTAGATATGGCTCTTCATAGCTATTATTACCCTGAGTTTTGAGTTCGGTTGCCAAGCAGTAAATCAGCTTTTTATCTGGCGAAAATCTGGCATCCCAAATCGAGCCATTCGTCTTAAATATTTGCTCCTCAATACCATCATTCTTTACGACAAATAATGATTTGGTATAGTCGCTATTGTATTCAACCATGGCAGCGGCACTCCCATCGTTTGCAAAGCTAAGTACGTTACCAAATTTGGGTAAGAAATCGAGATTGCTACCCACGTCAGGAACGAGTGGAAAAATCGATACGCCTTGTCCGACAGCCGCCGCAACTTCATTACTATCGGGCGTAATTACGAAATCACCACTTTGTTTGAGTTTCGTCGGGGGAGCAGATTTGTCGAGCGGCACTACCCACAGCGCAAAATCACCAGGACGCTTGCGGCTAACGCGTTGCACGACAATTTTACTGCCATCGGGTGCGAGGTCGAATTTGACATTTTGGTATTCTTGATTATTAAGAATGAGTTCGACATTTCCTGGTGGCTCGTATTGCCAATCTTTGGTTGAATTATGTGGGGCGATGCCAGTAGTAACACTATAAATTTGTTGACTGGCGATCGCGGGTTGTTTGTTTTCGAGTGTTTGAATATCTGTCGCCGAAAATAAGATTTTTTGACTATGACGATCGACTTTAAAATCGGTAACAACTAAATTGTCTGGTGTGAGTGTTAACGGTTGATGGGTTTGAAAGTTATAAATGACGATCCTACTCCGATCGATCTGACTACTGCCGATATATGCAAACATCCGATCGGGTGTCCGAAATTGCCCGCGAAAGGGGACGATCTCTTTCCCTCTATTAGTGCCAATCGCCTCTCTCGCGCCTTGTAAATCTACGGTATAAGTATTTCCATAGGGAGCTGGGTTGGTCAGTGTATAAGCCATTTTGGAACCCGCCCAACTCGTTTTTCCAGTGAGTGGAGGAGCGATTTTAAGTTGCTGCTCCACGGTGGTACGATCGATCGGACGGTTGAATGTCAGCGTAAAGGCGGTATCGTCGGCACTAATTTGGCGATTTTGCCAATTAAAGTCGCGAACTTGCGGTAAGGTGCGATCGCCAATCAGTAATAAAATCAGCGTGAAGATCGCGATCCCAGCCATAAATGTCATGGCAATGCGATCGAGTGGAAGTAGAGAGTTTGGGGATTTCACGATATCTTCTTACAAAGCGGCTGCAAATTTACCTAGTCCAGACGATCGAGATCTAATCTTGATAAGGATTTTTAGGTGCTTTTATCGGTTGGAGTTCGCTGGCAGCGATGACTAATTGACGATCTTTACCAAAAGTCTCGACAATCATTTTACCCTTGACTTGGAGCCAACTGTCCGGGGGATAAGTCTGCCGATCTCCGGTAAACTTGACGGGAAGGGCGATGGGATAAGCATCAGCGGCACAGCAAGTAATCACGAATCTCGACAGCATCAGGTAGTTGGTAGGCAATTCGGGACGGTAGACGACAAACCCATTGATATTCACTTTTTGACCCAGATATGCATCTGGTTCGGGATAAGTATCGATCGTGCGCTTCCAATCTACGAGGGTTTTAGATTCGGGCTTGACATTGGTACGAAAAGCTTGTGTTTTGCTACGAGTCACAGTTACAGCTTCTGCCGAGACCCCTCGTTGTACGGCAGCCTGGCTATTGAATAGTTTAGGTGTAATAATCAGTCCGACGATCGCGGTGCCCAGTAGTAATAAGGTCGTTAGGCCTTGAGGCAGCAAGCTAATGTGTTGCAGTGCTGGAGTGGCGCTCTTGCGTCGCCATATTCGCCAGCTTTGCAGGATGCCGATGAGTACCAAACACCCACCAGTGACAGTTACGAGCACATAGTAACTGGGGTGAATGAGGATGTATAAGGTACCATCGATCGCGTATTTGAGTAATAAAATTCCCCAGGCAGTTATCGCCGCAATATCTAACCACGACTTCCACAAACCGGAACGAGAATTGGGAGGTTTAGCTGACATTGAAGTTTACAAATAGAGTAAAAAGAAAAGTTAATTGCGTTGCGATCGCAAAGATGTAGAAGATTGCCTTGGGTTTGAAAATCGATAACATCAACCCGATACTCTTGAGGTCGAACATCGGCCCGAACACGAGAAAGGCTAATAACGAACCGCTGGTAAATGTCGCAGCAAATGAGAGGGCAAAAAAAGAATCGACAGTCGAGCAAATCGAGATCGAGCCAGCTAGCAGCATCATCACGACGATCGAAATAATCGGCCCTTGACCCAAGCTCACGATTAATTCGCGTGGTGTCAGCGTTTGAATCGCAGCGGCTACGGCACTACCCAATACTAACACTCCCCCTAATTCGCGTAGCTCTTGCACGACATTATCGAGTAGTAAGTTAAAATTCTCGCGGAGCGATTTTTTGGGAATCTGGATCGCAGCAGGAGTCAGTCGTTGAGCTGCGGCACCGCCACTACCAAGCATAAAGTCGCCACCATCGAGGAGGCTATCGTTACCGAATTTAGGTGTCGCTCTGAGCGTCCCTAAAGCGATCGCTGGTTGTAAAATCGGTTTGAGGTCTGTTTGAGTACTAAAAATCCACCCGATAATCGTAGCGATCGTCAGCGAAAAAATTACCCGGAGGACGACGATTTCCGGTCGATCGTGAAAAGCAATCCAGGTAGACCAAATCACGATCGGATTGACTGTCGGTGCAGCTAGTAAAAATCCGATCGCTACCGGCATCGGAACACCTTGCAGTATCAACCGTCTTGCCACTGGTACGTTACCACACTCGCATACTGGAAATAAAAATCCCACACAGCTACCGACAAATGCCCCCAAAATCGGATTTTTGGGCATATTGGCAATCAGCCAACGTTCGTCAATAAAAATCAACAGGACGCTGGATAATAATACTCCGAGGAGCAAGAACGGAATTGCTTCTACCAATAAGCTCAGGAAGAGGGTAAATGCGTTATTTAGCTGTTCCATCTAGAAAGGAGTAGGGGTTATGGGTTTGTGATTAGCGATCGGGAAATAAACTATTTGTTTCCCTTGTCGCTGCTGTCTTCGTCATCTTGCCTGTTGCCATCCTTCAGATACAATTCGATCAGTCCAGACGGGGGAAGGATTTCAATCCGGCGATTGGAGAGATCGACGACAGGCACGATGGCTTTGACGAAGGGAATCATCACTTCAGCGGTTTTACCCTCGCCATTAGGTGCCTCAACTACCAGAATCTCATGTCCAGCGGTAAAAATATCCACAACAATGCCAATCTGCGTCCCCGTGACTTGATGAAAAACGGGTAAATCGATCAAATCTTGACTATGATACTCTTCCGATGCCAATCTCGGTCGATCGGTTATCGGGACTAGCAACATTTGTCCGCGTAGATTTTCGGCTTGCGTGCGATCGCTAATGCCAGCTAATTGCACTACGTACAAGCCGCGTCCAGGGATCTCATAACCCTTTTGCAGTTGGATCGATCGCGGTGCTGGATCGTGACTTCCCCACAACCAGCGTTCTCCCGCCCGCTCGAATCGTTCGGGAAAATCGGAGTTGGGATAAACTTTGACTTCGCCTTTAATCCCTTGTGCGCCGACGATCGAACCAATTTCCATCCAGCCATCAGGCGGTACTAAGGGTGCGGATTTAGACGGGATGTTAGTCATGGCTGCGGCAGTAGTGAAAGGAGTTTAATCTTATATATTAAACCGCAATCCTCGATCGAGACACAACTATCGGCGGCGGGTGACTGAAGTCGTGCCTAGCTAACCGAAATCCAGCCCGTCGAGCACATAAATTGCCTCTTGACAATTAAAATAATTGCTATGCGGACTGAATTTCCTAGTTCGCGTCTTGAAAAAGTGCGATATTTGCAACAATCTCAGCGGTTTTACCGCTGAGATTGTTGGTAGCAACTTGGGTTAGTTTACCTAATCCATATCCTGCAAAATATTGGCAGCGATGAGCGCTAATATTCCCAGCCCAACCGTTCCCCATTTAGCAAGCGGATGAACATCGAACCAATCTAAGAAACTCGGAATCGTCTTATCGGTAAAGTCTCCAGTCGTCTTATCGTAACCCTCGATCGGTTCGAAGAGATTATTCGGGTCGCTAGCTGATTTGACTGTAGTGGTACGTTGAAATGGCACTGCGATCGCACCTACAAGTGTATCTACCAAGTCGGGAGCGATCTTCTGGAGCAAGTCGATAACCCGCCCGACATCACCAACAATTATGTCGCGGGTAGGATGTTCTGCAGCGTGCAAAATTGCTTTAGCAACCAGACTGGGTTGATAGTAAGGTGGTACTCCGGTCGGTTTGACACCTAGCTTTGTCATTGCTTTGTTATAGAAAGGGGTGTTGATGACAGAAGGCAGGATATTGGTAATGCTAATCGGGACACCTTCATATCTCAACTCTGCACGCAATGCATCGAGAAAGCCCTCCACACCGTGTTTAGATGCAGAGTAAGAGGTTTGCAGTGGCATCGAGCGACGAGCTTCAACTGACGAAATAGCGATAAAAGCGCCCCGTCCTGTGCGGCGCAGGTGCGGCAATGCTACCATCGCCCCATAAACTTGCCCCATCAGATTCACATCAATTACCCGCTTGAACTCCTCAGGAGTTACCTGCTCGAAGGGGGAAATAACCGCAGTTGCTGCGGCATGTACCCAAGTATCCAATCGTCCGTAACGTTCGATCGCACTGTTAGCAATAGTCTGTACCTGCTCTAATACTGCCACATCAGCCGGAACTGCGATTGATTCTGCTCCTAACTGAGTAATTTCATCAACTAATGATGCTAACCCCGATTTGCTCCGGGCAGAGACCACTAACTTTGCCTGTTGCTTGGCAAACTGGAGTGCTGTTTCTCGGCCAATTCCGCTAGATGCGCCCACAACAACAACAACTTGTTGTTCGATCGGTTTGAGTTTCATTTGGAGTTAGTTACACTTTCTTTGCCTTGGTATGCTAACAATTCAACTTCCGAGCGCCATCTCTCGCTAGAGAGAGATTAACGATCTTTGTTAATGTCCGTGAGATAACTCAACATTCTAGTGCAAGATATTCGATCGGGTTAGATCGTGAGATTTTTATCCAATCGCATAAAAATTAGGGGATTTTTCCTGAAAAACAATCGAGTATAATGTAAACAATTGACGAGATAGAATCTTATGGCTTATCCATCAGCACCTTGGCAGCTTCAAGGTTACGCCATTCAAACTTTACATTTGGTCGAGATCGATCGGATTCGAGCGCTAATACCACCTCAACTAGAAATAGTAGCCGTCTTGCCCGGAAAAACACTCGGCAGTATTTATGTTTCAGAGTATCAGTCAGGCTCCGTACTGACATATAATGAGTTAATTGTCGCACCGGCTCTAGTCAGAAATCATCGCAAAGTAGGTGGTTGGATTTCACATATCTATGTCGATAATCTTGATTCGGTAGCAGGAGGGCAAGAAATTTGGGGCTTACCAAAAGAGATGGCTGAATTTACTCGATCGGATCGTCAAATTGTTATCAGCCAGCAAGATCTCACTTTATGCAATCTGAGTGTTTCCCCTAATATATTCAGCAGTCTGAAATTACAACCACAAATAACGGGCTATTGCTTTGGCAATCTTAATGGGGAGTTACTATACTTTGGCAATAATTTTAAAGCAAAAATTAGCTCGATCGATAGTAAATTAAAAATTCCTCAAACCAGTCCATTTGCTCATCTAAATTTATCACCAGCATTCCTCACGATCGATCTTCAGGAGTTAAAATTAGTAGCTGGAATTCCAGCACATACCGGTATTCAGCTGTTAAAGCATCAGTTGCACCGAGCAAACTAACTTGAGTAATTAAACCATTGAGTCCAATGGTACCCAATACGCTTCGGTTAGCCACCGATTAAAATCGGGGCTAATGATGCAAAGTCCGCCTATGCGGACTAAAACTCAACCAAATATTCCTTTAACCGAACCGTATTGCAATGGCACCAATCAAAGAAACATTTTTGCCACGTTGATGTGGGCGAGAGCCTCTGGCTCTTGATCCCTTTGGCGAACGAGCAGATGACCTCATAAAAGCTAGATTAAATTAATTTTACCTGAAACTCGCTCTTAGTTATAATCGAATTCGTAATAAATGTAATAAATTACTAAATACTATTCGTTGGCATCGCCTACACTAGGTAATCGCCAGTTCAATTTATTTCCGCTAAAAATTATCAGATTTTGATGCGTTCACCCGGATGACTCATTGAAACTAAAATTGTAACGACAGCAGCCCGCGATCGAAAAGATCTCAGATGGTTTCTAAATAGCAGCGATTTCAATCACCAAGCCATTAGCTCGGCCTTCCTGGGTACAATATTAGAGATGTAGTGTAACCCAAACCATCGGCTGACTATCTTCTCTAATAATGAATGCTGATACTGCAATAGCTTGGATCGATCGATTGGTAGTAGTGGAGACTGGCAAGCATCTTAACGATCTCCAGATTTTTACGATCGAGCAAATTTGGCTGGGCAAAAAGTATATCGAGATTGCTGAAGAGTATCACTGTACCGAAGGACACGTCAAGGATATCGCAGCCGCCTTGTGGCAATTATTATCCCAACTCTTGGGCGAGCGCGTCACTAAAACCAATCTCAAATCGCTGTTACAGCGCCATGCAGCCCCAGTAACATCGCCGCCGAGGATCATTCCCAATTACCAGTTTATCGGGCGAGAAGCCGCGATCGCCAGACTAGATGAGTTAATCCAGCAGGGACAACATACGATCGTGATTCAGGGCGAAGGCGGGATCGGGAAAACGACACTCGCCCAAAAGTATTTAAAAACCTGTGGCTGCGATCTTATCCTCGAGTTATCGATGGCAAAAGAGACAACGCAAATCGCCCCTGCGGAAGTTGTAGTCGAGGAATGGCTCCAACAAGATTTACAGATCGAACCGGGACGAGAATTTAGCGTCACATTATTACGCCTAAAACGTCAATTAAGTACGCGCAAAATTGGTGTTCTGATTGATAATTTAGAGCCAGCTTTAGATCGCGATGGGCGGATCGTTGCGAGTCAGCGTAATTACATCGAATTATTTCGAATTTTAACCGATCGCCAGTTACCAGGAGTCACCTTAATTACCAGTCGAGATCGACTGTGTGAAGTAGATCTCAATCTCGCTCACTATCGCTTATCAGGTTTGAATTTAGATGCTTGGCAAACTTATTTTAAGTATCGACAAATTGCTACTACTGAATTAGAAATTGCCCCATTTCACCAAGCTTATGGTGGTAATGCGAAAGCAATGGAAATTATTGCTGGTAATATCTACGCCGATTTCGATGGCGATCTCAGGGCATATTTACGATCGGCAGACAAATCGCCGTTAGTAGAAACTGGATTGCAACAGCTAATTGTCGATCGATTCGATCGATTGCAACAACTCGATCTCGATGCATATAATTTACTTTGTCGTGCGGGGTGTTATCGCTATCAGGAGATCGATCGGGTTGAGGCTACTGCATTATCTTGTCTATTGTGGGATGTCGCAGATTCACAAAGAACGCGAGTAATTAACTCGCTTAAAAACCGCTCTCTGATTGAATATCATCGCGGCAAATACTGGCTGCATCCCGCGATGCGATCGGAAGCAATCGCCAGATTGCGGACTACAGATTGGACACAAACTCATCGCCAAGCGGCTGAATACTGGAGTAATACAATTACCGAAATTACCGATCTGCATACTGCAATTACCGCATTAGAAGCTTATTATCATTATCTAGAAATCGGCGAGCTTCAGCAAGCTGTAGAAGTATTACTCAAGCCACTCCGCAATCAATGGGGACAATTTTTACCACTGGCGAGCAATCTCTACCGCATGGGTGCGATCCAACCTGCTTTAACCGCGATCGTCCAAATTATCCCATCATTACAACCGAGTCGCAGTACCGCAGAATTGTACAATATCTTAGGCGATCTCTATTGGATTATTGGTAAAGTCCGCGATGCGATCGAGGCTCAACAATATACAATCGATTACACGAATCAAGTTTTATTAAAAGTAGCAGATACCGATGCATCTCATGATACTCACTGTCTGAGAATATTAAATATCGATTCGCTTTTAAGTATGGGACTATATCAGATCGATCTCTGGGAATTAGGTGCGGCTAGTAACCTGTTTGAACGAGTTATTGATGCTGCTTGTAAGCTCGATCTCGATCGATGGGTACGCAAAGCGAGTATTTGTTTGGCTTTAGTATGCTCCGATTTCGGAAATACGGATCGAGCCAGAGAATTATTACGATCGATCGAGTCGATCGATAGTTCTCAAAAATCGACTGGTAGCAATGCTTATTTCCTCCAAATCATCGGACAGACTTATACTAATTTAGACGAATTCGATCGCGCTTTGGCAATTTATCAACAAACATTAATTTTCTGTCAAACTGGTAACTACCTCCAAATTCAAGGTAGAACGCTCAATGGCTTGGCACAACTGTATCGTCAGCAAGGAGATTTACAATTGGCTCAAGCGACTCATTTGCAATCGATCGAAATTCTCGATCGACTCGGTGCCAAATGCGATCTTGCTGAAGCTTATTATCAAGCGGGATTGACATGGCAACAAGCAGGCGATCTTAGCCAAAGTCAGATCTATATCGATCTCCACGCCCAAAAACTTTTTACTCAAATCAATGCTCCCCGCCAATTAGACAAGATAAGGTTTGTTTAACCTTCGCATTAGCTGGCAGCTACACGCCATGATTGCTGCGAATTGACACCATGAATTGTAAGTTTAATTTCTCCAATTGTTGTTAAGCTCTTTCTCTGTGATGGTGTGATAATTGCTAGGATCGTTCGCTTAAATGCATCGAGCACTTCTAACTTCTGGAAATATCTTTTGATAATGAATTTATAATAAATAGACAAATGCGATCGCTAGTAAAGCTTCGAGCCGCAACGTTTGCAAAAACTCGCATCTAGCTCATGCTTGGATAACTGACAATTTTTACAAATAGTTGAGATTTTATTACTACCTTTAGCAATTTGCTCGATTAGATCTTTCAATTGCCAGGGAATGAGTGCGATCCCAGTTAATATCATCAAAACTGTCATTAATTTCCCGGCATCTGACGTAGGCGTAACGTCGCCAAATCCTACTGTTGTCATCGTCACGACGGCAAAATAGACAGCATCAAAGAAGGTGCCAAAATTCTTTGGATTTACCGTGTGTTCTACTTGATAAATCAAGCCAGAATAAATAAAGATAATTGAGAAGATTGTAAATAAAATGCGCGTAACGATCGAACTACCTTCCCGATCGAGATTACCGAATAAAGGTTTCCCTTCAATAAATCTCAACAACCGGAGGATGCGGAACCAGCGGAGAATCCGAATGAAGCTAATATCTGTTACCCCAGTCAATACGGGAAGAATCGTAATGAGATCGATTAGCGAATAAAAACTAAATATATATTTAAGCTTGTCTGGTGCCGCGATCGCTCTAATTAAATATTCAACTGTAAATATTGCTAAAATGATGAAGTCTATCTTGAAGAGGATCGCGCGGATATCTGCTGCTAGTGGATAAGTTTCAGCAACAAAGATACCTGTAGAAATCAAGACTAGCCCAGTGATCGATAAATTAACTATTCTACCGATCGGGTGTTCGATATCTTCTAGGTAAAATGCAATTTTATCTGCAAGGATCATAGAAAAAGTTTAGTAATATCGCTAAGTTCGATCCGTTATAATTATCTTAAAGAGCTTCAGCTACAGCATAACAGAGTCTAATGTAGGTGAATTTATGGCTAAATGGGATGCAGGCAGGTTTTTAAATACCGTCAGCTATTTTGAGGCGATTCCGATCGTCAGCGATCTGCGCCGTTGGCTGACAGGTGGAGCGGGTAGTCAAGTTACCAATAATCATGGAGGGAGAGCTTTGGGCGTGGTATTGGTAGTTGGTGCGACGAGTGAAATTGGCGAATTAGTCGTCCAGCAATCAGTAAAAAGTGGCTATCGAGTTAGAGCCATACTTTCCGACCTAACCTTAATTCCATTTAGTGTACCCACAAATGTCGAGTTCGTACAGGCACAACTCGATCGGCCAGACACGCTTACCCCAGCGCTGATGCAGGGAGTTCGAGCGATTATCGTTTGTCCCGAGCCGCAGAGTGCCCGCTCTACATCAGCATTACAGAATTTAATTACGGCTGCGATCGCCCATTTATCTCCAGCGCATAACTTACAACTGTTTGATTTTACCCAACCCACTACCGATCTCCAAGCTACTTGGGGCGCTGTCGATGATGTGGTGATGGGTGGAGTCAGTGAGAGCGGCATTCGGTTGATGTCTGGATATGCTGATTTTAGTGGCAATGTTTCGACCGATAATTCTGGGGGATTTGCGTCGGTACGGACGCGTAATTTCGATCCTAGTCTCGATCTGAGTTACTATCGTGGCATCGAATTTCGAGTTAAGGGCGACGGACAAAGATACAAAATTTTCGTCCGCACTGAGGCTAAATGGGATGGGATTGGCTATGCTCACTCGTTCGATACCGTCCCGGATGAATGGATGACTGTGCGAGTGCCCTTTCGCGATTTAGTCCCGATCTTTCGAGCCAAAACCGTTAAAGATGCCCAGCCGATCGATTTGAGTCAAATTTGTTCGATACAGTTGATGTTAAGTAAATTTGAATACGATAGTCAACTAAATCCTCACTTCAAACCAGGCTTATTTTCACTTCAAATCGAATCAATTTCGGCCTATGACGGACAAATTACGCCGCAGTTAGTTTTAGTCGAGCCATCACAACTCGATCCGGCTCTGACAGCTACACTCCAAGCTACTAAATTACCATACTCGATCGTCAAATCTGAGATCTTAGATCCGCAAATGGTCGCTTTGATTTGTGTAAAATCGCTGACTCAACCAGAAACTGTCGGCCAAATTTTAGGGCGTTAGGCTGGGGTTCACCTGACATTGCAACATTCGGATCTAATCTACGTCCGAGATGATTACCCGATCGAGAATCTGATGTTCTCGATTTGGTGAATCGTGTCAGAGTATAATCGATCGCGGTCTAGTAATCGTCAGCCCAATATAGCGCGGGATAGTAGATATCATGAAATCGAGCAACATTAATAGTGGAATTGTCAGCATCATGTGTGCGACTAGCCTCGTGCTAGCCATCGCCATCCCTGCAGTGACAGTCACACCACCGGCGAAAACTACCCCCGCGCCTAAAACTCCCCTCCCGACTGAGAAGAAACTAACCCCTACAGCTACTCCAGTACCTAAAGTCTCACCGCCGACAGCTACTCCGACTAACCCGACTACCGCTACACCCACACCGACAACTACTCAACCGCTGGTTATCGTCCCCACGCTGACACCAGTCACTTTCAAAGACTTCACCAATCTCTACGGAAAATTATTAGAAGTCAAACTTACTCCCAATCAACAACGTAAAATACAGCAGCGGATAAGTAGGGAATGGATGACAAATCTCGGATTGCGAAACACTGTGACACAAACAATTGCGCTAGAACCACAAATTGTCAATGGTACGCCAGTAGAGCGCAGTCAACTTCAAGCTAGATTAGTCGGAAATCTCCGCCAACAGGTATTAGATGGCGACACCGATGCACTGTGGTTGGTGACATTCTACGATGCCTCATCCAAAAATTGGTTGGCACCCGGACAGCCACCATTAACACGGATGACGACCGACATCAGTGCGGATGCGCTGTGTTTTATGGTTAACGAAGTCATGGGTAAATCGTTAGCTACACCCGATCCCAAACTCAAAAATGCGATCGCGACTAAACTCACCGCTGAATACGCCAAAATCCCAGTAACTACCAAACAAGAACTCTCGCAATTGCCAACAAATTGGTTGAAATTTAAGGATAGTCAATGGTTCCGCAGAGGTGATGATTTCCGCGAACAAATGCGCGTTCATTGGGGTCAAAATCTCGAAGCTTATATTCCCGAACTGCGTGAAATTAGTAAACTCAGACGCGATCGAATGGCGAAGATCAAAGCAGATCCGACAATTAAATGGGGCAGTCTTAATCCAATCCAACGCCAAGCAGCAATCCAAAAAACTGAAATAGATTTTCAGAATAGCCTCCGCACGATCCCCCAAGTAAAAACATTACCATTAACCGATCGGGTTGCAGCAATGCAGGTAGCTAGTGCTATTGGGAATTCACCCATGAGCTACTCACTCAGGTTAAAAGTAAAATAGCGGTAGTCTTTGGTACGAGTAAGTAGGTAGGTGAAATTATTTATAAAATAGATTATGCCTGAAAACTAGCTGGTGGGCAGTGCCCACCCTACGCGATATCTTATATTTAATTACGCCCATCTACTTATTCGTAAGATTGCATTAGCTTCAACCTTGATATGGACAGTTCCCACCCGCCAAACTTAGATATTCCTGAGACATTTTAGATTCGATCGTTTTATAACCTTTGCTATGCGCCTTTATCGTCCAGTTGGTTTCCAGGAACTAGAGCTAATTATAAATAGCGGTTTTTCAGCTTTTCCACCCAGACTATCCTTTCAACCAATTTTTTATCCCGTCCTCAATCTAGATTATGCAATTCAAATCGCCCGAGATTGGAATACTAACGATCCAACTTCAGAATTTGCTGGCTTTGTAACTGAATTTGATGTTGACGATCTATATATCTTGCAATATCCGATTCAAGTTGTTGGTAACAGCCACATCCATCAAGAGCTATGGATCCCTGCGGAAAACTTAGCCGAATTCAACCGACATATTATCGATAAGATCCAGGTAGTAGCTGCTTATTATGGCGATCGATTTACCGCTCCGATCGATCCCAAGACTAACTTACCCATGATGTAGCAAGAAACCATAGTCGATCGGCCATTCGGTAATTCATAACTTATAACTTATAATTCATAATTTAATGCGTATTCTTGTAACTGGTGCTAGTGGTTGTGTCGGACATTATGTGAGCGAAACCCTAATTCAAAATACCGACCACGAACTGTTTTTATTCGTTCGCAATCCAGCGAAGTTAACAGTAGATATCACCGCCCGTCCCGGCATTCATGTCGTCCAGGTGGATATGCAGGAGATCGAACAGCAAGCTGAATTACTCAAAACAATCGATGTCGCAGTCCTGACTGCGGCTGGCTGGGGCGGACAGGAAGCCTTTGATATTAACTATACAAAAACTCACATCTTACTAGACTTGCTCGATCCGCAAGTATGCCAGCAAACGATTTATTTCTCGACTGAAAGCGTACTCGATCGCGAGAACCAATTACTACCAGAAGCAGGTAAAATCGGTACGGACTATATCATGTCCAAATATCAATGCTTAGATAAATTAACGCGAGCAGCACATGCACCCGATGGAGCTGGGAGTATTGCCGCAAAAATTACCACAGTCTTCCCGACACTAGTCTTGGGTGGCGATGGCAACAAGCCTTACTCCTACCTCTCTGCTGACTTACCAAATGTTGCTAAATACGTTGGATTGTTGCAGTGGTTTAGCGCGGATGGTAGTTTTCACTTTATTCATGCCAAAGATATCGCCGAAGTCGTCAGACATCTGATCGCCCATCCGGAAATTGCCGATAAATTCGATCGACGGATCGTGTTAGGAAATAAATCTGTTACTGCCAATGAAGGAATTCGGGAAATCTGTGCCTACTTCGGTAAAAAAAGCCCGTTTCAAATTCCGTTGTCGATCTCGCTGGCAAACTTCTTCATTAAAGTATTTAAGATTCAAATGGCCGAATGGGATCGGTTTTGTCTCAATTATCGACATTTTACTCACGTCAATATCGTTAGTCCGGCAACATTTGGACTGCCGACCTATGCTCCAACCATTACAGATATCTTCCGCACGCGGGGGATTGTCAGCCCAAAAAATTAAGCGATGAAAGTTGCCTACATCTTCGGATTCCCCTTACTCGTATTAACATTAGTGCAGCGATCGATCGCCTTACCGTTTCGCGAGATTGCCAAAATTGCCGAGCCTGTCACCGTACTGATTAATAATAGTAATGCCAGTCAAGGATCGGGAGTAATTATCAAGCATGAAGGAAAGCAATATACCGTGCTAACTGCGGCACATGTGTTATGTGGCAAAGATTATTATAACGGCTGTAATCGCAGTACGAGTTATACGATCGCTACTACCGATAGACAATATTCAGGCAATATTAGTAATATCAAACTATTACCAGAAAGATTAGATTTAGCATTAATTAAGTTTAATAGCGATCGCACTTACCCAGTCGCAAAAATAGGTGACTCTAACCAATTAGCAATTGGGATGTCTGCTTATGTTGCTGGATTTCCAGTACCAACAACCGCAATTGAAAAATCAATTTTCATCACCCATGAAGGTAGAATTGTTGCCGTAGCAAGTGGCAACCGTCGCATCAATAAAAATGGTTATGGCACCATTTATAATACAACTACTTTGCCAGGGATGAGCGGTGGTGGGGTATTTAACGATCGCGGCGAACTAATTGCTATTCATGGACAAGGAGATCGCGATCCGGAGACTGGGAGTAAAACTGGGAATAATCTCGGCATCCCAATCGAGAGTTTTGTTCGCTTAGCTAGTAAAGTCGGGATCGACACTACTAATTCTACCGTCGCAATTGCCGCACCGAAGACAGCCGATGATTACGTAATTACTGGGGTTGGTAAATATTATGATGGCAATAAACAAGGAAGTATAGCCGATTTTAGTAAAGCGATTCAACTCGATACTAAGTCAGCACTCGCATTTTATCAACGTGGATCTATTCGCAGCAGTCTGGGTTTAAAACAAGCAGCACTTACCGATCTTACTCGCGCGATCGAGCTACAGCCAAATTATACCAAAGCTTACTATCGGAGAGGGCTAGTCAGAGCGGAATTAGACGATCTCAATGGTGCCTTAAGCGATTTCGATCGAGCGATTCGGCTCAATCCTGACTATCTTCAGGCTTATCTCGAACGCGGGCTGATTCGCGATAAGTTGGGGAATTTTACTGGGGCAATCTCTGATTACACGGTAGCGATTAAACTCGATACCAAACAGGCACATCTTTATTATTGGCGCGGATTGGCTCACTATAGTTTAGGAAATAAAAAAGCAGCGCTCGGGGATTACGATCGGGCAATTCAACTCAATCGGAATTATGCAATCTGTTATTATCAACGCGGGATCGCCCGTTCTGAGCTTCAGGATAAGCAGGGAGCTACGAGCGATCTTCGCCAAGCCGCCAGGATATTTCAGATGCTGGGAAATACGGCTTTTTACCAAGAAGTTACTAGTTTATTAGAACGAATGCAGTAAGTAGGTATGTGGAATTAAATGTGAGATGCCAGCCTTTTGCCCTCACCCCCCAGCCCCTCTCTCAAGTTTGGGAGAGGGGAGCCAATCTTAGCCCCTTCTCCCAGTATTGGGAGAAGGGGGTTGGGGATGAGGGCGATTTCATCATTGTCAGTTTAATTACGCCCACCTACTTAACAGCAGCAAAAGCATCACTAAAAATCGATCGCCAGTATATCCGATGGATACTAGTTGTGCGAAGCAAGATAGGGTGGCAGTTTATAGTTGGCTCGATTCTGTTGCTTTTGCCGAGTGAGTGCTACTTTTTGGAGGCGTGTTCGTTCTTGAACGGGATGTAACTGCGGTAGATGGCGCGTATTCAGTGCTTTGGCAAATTCTCTATTCGATCGATCGATGGCTGCAAGATGTGGGTCGAGAGTACAGATGATGTGGCGGAGGAGATTCATAGCTGGATAATTTTTTAAATACTTCTACTAGACGTGACTGCTGCGATCTGAGGCTCTGGGACTATTGCATGAAACGGAGCGGGATAAATATCGAGCATGTAAGTACTAATGTATCACAAGATGGCAATAGTTTGAGCTAAAATCGTCACCAAAATCGCCCCAGCATTATTCAGGCTAGGATACTCCCAATACTTCTCGGTTAATCTAAAAACTAGTTAGTCCGCGTATGCAGGCTGTTGCCGCTCGCGGCAACAACCGGACTTGGCTTCAACTTCAGTCGCTAGCAGTTCTTAACCGAGAAGTATTGAGGATACTCCACCATTCGGGACAATCTATCGTAGTTGTTCTTCGATCGATTGGCATTCGCGCTGGTTAGCTGGAATCTCCGTGGGAATCGGGCGTTACTTAATAGACCTGTTGCGGAATAAACCCTGAAAATCCTTCAACCTGGCTCAGGGCAAGTCTTTAAGCGTTTTCAACGCTAAGATGCTCAAACTTAATCTGTGCAAGGGTTTGAGCGATTCTAAATACTATTTCGCAACAGGTCTAATGTTTTACATCTGGCTTTGGAGAAGATTTTAGCTTGTTTTTAGGAGTGACAGAGAATTCATAATTGAGAAATTCGCCTTGAACTTCTTTCTTTCCAGATACAAATTCTTTGACTCGATCGAGATTTTCGGTAGTAAATGGATTGCCGATCGTCAGGTGAATGACATTTTTAAAATTGCTGTTCCCGGCTTGCTCCTGGCCGATTCTGGAAGTAATTTCGATCGCGACCGCTTGATGCTCGTTGCCACTCCAGGCAAACTTTACCCTCGTACATACAGCAATCGCCGTGAGAATCAGGAACATCCAGATATAAGTATTAGAATTGTCAACAGGTGGTTTGACAACCTTCGGCTTCTCGGCAGGTTTGGTGGACATCAGAAGAAACTAATGAGATGACGGGGTAGTAGCATTTTTATTCCAGGCGTGGCACCAATCGATCGAGATCGATCCACAGCGCCTAGTTGCTGAATATATTACTATGATTCCCGCGCTCGATCGCCTATTTCCAATCGGTTGCTTGTTGGTGGATGGTGGCTAGTTCTGTGGGGGAAATTTTGTCGAGATTTTTGAGGATGAGTCCCATTCTGCCTTGAGATTGCAATTTTTCTTGATGTCTGGCGAGAAAATCCCAGTAGAAATAATTGAACGGACAAGCATTCTCGCCAATGCGTTCTTTTGGATTGTACTGGCAACTAGCGCAGTAGTCGCTCATCTTGTTAATGTAATTCGCTGAGGCGGCATAGGGTTTTGAGGCGAGGATCCCACCATCGGCAAAGACACCCATCCCCAAGACATTAGTTTGCATCACCCAATCATAGGCATCGATAAAGGCGGCATGAAACCAGTTTTCGATCGCTTGGGGATTCAATCCCGCGATTAGGGCGAAGTTACTCAAAATCATCAATCTTTGGATGTGGTGAGCGTAGCCGATCTCTTCTACTTGGGTGAGAGTTTGGTGCAAGCAGTTCATTTTTGCTGTGCTTGCATCCCAAAAAAATGCCGGTAAAGGTCGATCGTGTCCGAACCAATTAAGTTGAAAATAGTCATCATCGACGCGCTGATAGATGCCATGCATGTATTCACGCCAGCCAAGAATTTGGCGAATCAATCCCTCAACGCTATTGAGATCCAAGTCGCGATTGTGATACGCGGTTTCGACACGCTGAATTACTTCTAAGGGAGTTAATAATCCGATATTTAAATATGGCGATATTAAGGCATGCCACATCGTGGTTTGTCCCGTTATCATCGCATCTTGATATGGCCCAAAGGTAGGAAGTCGGCGATCGATAAAGTCATCCAGTACTTGTAGTGCTTCGGCTCTAGTTACGCCCCAGTCGAAAGATTCAAGTTTGCCATAAGTGGGAATATCTAAATTTTGCACTTTGGCGATTACTTCACTAGTAATTTCATCTGGGGTAAATTTTAGGGGCGCTGGTGGATTTAATTTACCTTTGGGTGGTTGGCGGTTTTCTTTATCGAGATTCCACTTACCACCGATCGGTTGTGCTCCATTCATCAAAATATTGAATTTCTGTCTGCCAGCTCGATAGAAATACTCCATTACTAGCCCTTTACGGCTCTGTGTCCAGTCTTCAAATTCTGTGATACTCCAGAGAAAATGATTGTCAGCAATTAGTTCGATCGAGCAAGGTAAATCGAGCGCGGCAATTAGTTTACCAAATGTTCGCTCTGCTGGCTTAACAACCCGCAATTCGGTGATATTTTGCTCCTTTATCCAGACCGATAAAGCGGTATGAAAATCATCAGCGATCGCATATTTCACCTGCCAGCCAGCTTGCTCTAATTCAGCAGCAAAATGGCGCATCGCCGACCAAACTAAGACTAACTTCTGTTTGTGATACAGCCGATCGCGAACGTGTTTTAATGACTCGATCATAATTATCGGTGTCTGAGCTTTTAGCTCCTGACGACTCTGCAATGCTGCTTGATTGAGATTTAATCGATCGCCCAGAATCCAAATACCGATTGTCATAAAAGATGAATCTTCAAATCTTAATTGTATCTAACTCGATCTCGTCAATTTCATGCTACTAGCGATCGAGATAAGTTTTGCTTAAAAATCATCGGTAGATATCGATAGTTACTTGCATAAATCTACTCGTAAGAATTTTAAATTAATGCTAGCAAGTAGTGAATGGAAGACCTCGATATTTTTAAGTCTACAATAAATTACTTTAATCCGGGGTAGGGCGTGCTAAAACGACCGCATTAGCGGGGAATCAGATCGGCACTATAGCGATCGATAATTTCTCGTCCTTCAGCGATCGCAAAATCTAAGAAAGTCTGCGCCGCTACCGATAGCTGTTTGCCAGAGGGATAAATCACATACCAATGACGCTGAATCGGGAAGCCTTCGACATCAAGAATAGTCAGTAGTCCATCGCTATCTTCTAGCGCGAGAGCGTGTTGTGAGAGGACAGAAATACCCAATTCACCAGCGATCGCTTGTTTGATCGCCTCGTTGCTACTCAGTTCGACGATCGTTTTTACGGCAACGCGATTTTCAGCTAAAAATTGCTCGACGACTAAGCGCGTTCCCGAACCGGCTTCGCGAAAAATAAAGGGTTCGAGGGCGAGTTGTTTGAGCGGAATATGTTTCTCCTTGGCTAGTGGGTGATTGGATGAAGCGACTACCACCAGAGGATTTTCGAGGATCGGGCGCAGTTGGATGTCCAAGTCTTTTGGCGGTCTGCCAGTGAAATAGAGATCGTCTTGATTATGAGCTAATCTCGCCAGTACGCCTTCTTGATTGGTGATTTGGAGATTTAATTCGATGTCGGGATGTTTGCGGTGAAAGGTGCCAAGTAGACGTGGGACGAAGTACTTAGCCGTGGTGCTGGCAACGAGATTGATGCGTCCTTGTTTGAGTCCTTTGAGTTCGTCGATGACAATCTCTAATTGAGCGAAGCGTTCGGAGATCGTCGAGCTGGCGGAGAGAACTTCTTTGCCGGCGGCGGTGAGGTGTACTTGTTTGCCGAGTTGCTCGAATAATGGCATCCCGATCGTTGATGTGAGCCGCTTGATCTGTTGGGAAATTGTGGGTTGAGTCAGATCGAGTTCTTCGGCAGCACGGGTAAAACTACCGTGTTTGGCGATCGCTTCGAGGATCTGGAGTTGGTGTAGCGTCGCTTGTTTCATAGCTGTTATCTGGCTCAGTCAGACTTACGATAGATATTTATTATCATCTTAGCTTAGGTTTTGCGACAAGTACTAATGGATGGATACAGTGCGATCGATTAGACAAATCGACAAAATCTATGAGTAAGATAAGAAATTTAGGCTTTTCTCTATGCACTTTTAGCTGTATTATCGAAATATCGACTTCAGGAGCAACAATCTTAGCAAATTTGCTGGTGGGAATCGCGATCTAGCGATCCCAATCGTATCGACAATAATTTTAATTTTGATAGATTTTGTCTATGACATTTTAAATGCCAACTATAAATAAATTGATAGTTGTATGCCAATTTCATAGAGCATATCGATAATTAATCCCCCGAATTACTGACCATCATCCATCGCAATCGATCGTTATCACATCCCAGGAACAGACATCATGACACGATTTTCTCGTCGGCACTTCCTCGTAACCACAAGTATTTTAGCCACCGCGCCACTGCTCAAAAGTTGCTTGGGCAATCCACCCGCCCCAACATCGCAATCGGCGGGAACTAATCCCACCACTGCTCCCGTCAAATCGGTAGTCAAACCTGGAGAGGAACCAGAAGTAACAACGGCAAAAATCGGCTATCTGCCGATCGTTGAAGCTGCACCGCTGATCGTGGCATTTACCAAAGGCTTCTTTGCCAAGCATGGGATGCCCGATCTCAAAATCGAGAAACAAGCCAACTGGGGTTCGGCACGAGACAATATCAAAATCGGCTCGGCTGGTGGCGGATTGGATGGCAGTCAGTGGCAGATGCCGATGCCTTATCTAATTTCCGAGGGGATTATTACCGACAAAGCCAAGGTGCCGATGTATATCCTCTGCCAGCTAAATACCCAGGGTAATGCGATCGCCCTTGCATCCAAGCACAAAGGGAAGGATTTAGGTGTGAATCTAACTGGTAAAGGTGCCAGCTACTTTAAAGAGATTGCAGCTAGTGGCAAGAAATTCAAAGCGGCGTATACTTTCCCCAAAGCTAACCAGGAATTTTGGATTCGGTATTGGTTAGCCGCAGGTGGCATCAATCCAGAAACGGATGTGGATTTACTGACTGTACCGACTGCTCAAACTGTCGCCGATATGAAAAGAGGGGCGATGGATGCCTTTAGTACTGGCGATCCCTGGCCGAATCGGATTGTCTCTGAGGGATTTGGTTTCACTCCTGTCTTGACAGGCGAAATTTGGAAAGCACATCCAGAGGAGTATTTGGGAATGCGAAAAGAGTGGGTAGACAGACACCCCCTCGCCACCCAAGCAATTCTCAAAGGGATTATGGAAGCGCAACAGTGGTGCGATAACTTTGACAACCGCAAGGAGTTAGCTACCATTCTGTCCGCACGGGAATACTTCGGGGTGCCAGAAGCCGTATTATTAGGGCCGTTGATGGGTAAATACGATCTGGGCGAGCGCAAGGTTGATGATAAATCGCTAGCTGTGCTCTATTGGAAAGACTCAAGGGGAAGTGTTTCTTATCCCTACAAGAGCCATGATTTATGGTTCCTGACTGAGAGCGTGCGCTGGGGCTTTTTACCCAAGGAGACGCTAGCTAATGCGAAAACACTAATCGATGGAGTCAATCGCGAGGATCTGTGGAAAAAGGCGGCTCAATCCCTGGGTGTCTCTGCGGCGGATATTCCGACGAGTACTTCGCGGGGGGTGGAAAAGTTCTTCGATGGAATCGAGTTCAATCCAGACAATCCGCAGGCTTATTTGGATAGTTTGAAGATTAAAAAAGTTTAATCTGGAACCCACCCCGCCATACGGGTACCCCTGTCTTTAAAAGGTGCTCTACTTGCAGAGTTGGGTCGGATGGGTTCCCCGTTATTGATGCCCACGGCAATATCCGTGACCCATACCCAAGCAGGGGAAACCTCAAGATCTAATGGTCGGCTAGCCGACCAAATGCACTTTTCGCTCCGAGGAGGGGAATTTAGCCACCTGCGCTCTAAGGATGGCAGTTAAGAGTCTTAAGTCTTAGTCCCCTTTTTTAAGAAACCCAACACACTTAACAATTAAGGATAAAAAATCATGGCAAATGTGAATAGACGATCGAGCATCAGCAAGCCAATTAAACCTGGTTTCAAACTCAGCAAGAAACACAAGGCTTTACTCGATGATATTTTGACTCCAGTAGTCACAATTCTGATTCTGTTAGTGGTTTGGGAAATTCTCTCGGCGATCGGTGGGAACAGGTTACCAGGACCAATTAAAGTAGTAACCGAAGCAAAAGATTTAATTTTCTACCCGTTCTTCAATCGTGGCGGTACGGATGTGGGACTAGGTTTGCAGGTGTGGGCTAGTTTGCAACGAGTCGCGATCGGGTATAGTATCGCCGCTGTGGTTGGGATTAGTTTAGGGATTATTATCGGTCTGAACGAGCGGGTGCGGAAGGGTTTAGATCCGGTCTTTAATATTTTGCGAACTGTACCACCTTTGGCTTGGGTCCCGATCGCGATCGCGGCTTTACAACAAAATCAACCTGCTGCATTATTTGTCATCTTTATTACGGCAGTCTGGCCGATTTTAATTAATACTGCCGTCGGCGTGCGCCAGATTCCTCAAGACTATAACAATGTGGCTCAGGTGTTGCGGTTATCGAAACAGGAATACTTTTTCAAAATTCTGTTTCCCTCAGCATTACCTTACATTTTCACTGGCTTACGGATTGCGATCGGTCTAGCTTGGTTGGCGATTATCGCGGCAGAAATCGTGATGACTGGGGTAACGGGGATTGGCTTCTTTATCTGGAATTCCTATCAAAATGGACAAGTGAGCGAGATTATTGTTGCTTTAATCTACATCGGTTTGGTGGGATGGGGTCTAGATAAATTAATGGTTTGGATTCAAGGCAGAATTCTTCCCTACAGCAAACCACAGTAAGGATTAATAAAATTCCCCTCCTCGGAGGGGTGGCGCGAAGCGACGGGGTGGGTCGCCAACTTGCGCTTAGTAATGCAATTCAGGATTAGTTAGTACTAGTCAAGATCTACCCACCTCGCCCTGTCGGGCACCCCTCTCTTGTCGGTTTTTTATTCGGAGGGAACCTCCGAATAAAACCGCCGCTCCTGGGAGGGGGATTTAAATCCTTATTGACCTCCATATAAAAATCATGACTTTTGTAACTGTCGATAATCTCGAAAAGACTTTTCCCCTGCCCAACGGCGAAGAATATATCGCCCTCAAAGGGATCGATTTGAGCATTCACAAAGGTGAATTTATCTCCCTGATCGGGCACTCTGGTTGTGGTAAATCTACGCTGCTGAATATGGTAGCGGGTTTAGACTTACCGACCGAAGGACTAGTCATGCTCCAAGGCGAACAGATTTTACGTCCTGGACCCGATCGCATGGTAGTATTCCAAAACTATTCGCTCTTACCTTGGCTCACCGTGCGGCAAAATATCGCCCTGGCGGTCAATAGCGTGATGAGTGGTTTACCCGCCGCCGAACGATCGGCGATCGTCGAAGAACATATCGACATGGTGGGTTTGCGTCCTGCCGCTGATAAGAATCCCGAACAGCTTTCTGGGGGGATGCGGCAACGGGTGGCGATCGCGCGTGCCCTAGCTACCAAACCAAAATTGTTACTGCTGGATGAACCGTTTGGGGCGTTAGATGCGTTGACACGGGGCGGGTTACAGGAACAGTTGATGAAAATCTGCGATGAAAACCAGGTAACGGCGATTATGGTGACCCATGATGTGGATGAGGCATTATTGCTCTCAGACCGGATCGTGATGCTCACCAATGGCCCCGAATCGAAAATCGGTCAAATTATGACCGTCGATATCGATCGACCCCGCAAGCGGCTAGAAGCTGTCAATCATCCCCACTATTACAGCTATCGCAGCGAGATTATTTACTTCCTGAATCAACAGAAACAAATTAAAAAAATCCGCGCCCGCAAGCAAACTGTCGTCGCGCGGCATGGATTAGAGAAAGTCAATCTGGATATCGGTTTCGTCCCCTTAACTGCCTGTGCGCCGATCGCGATCGCTAAAGAAAAAGGCTTCTTCACCCACCACGGTTTGGATGAAGTCAACCTCGTCCGCGAGTCGAGCTGGCGCGGCGTGCAAGATGGTATCGCCGACAAATATATGGATGCCGCGATGATGCCATCGGGGATGCCGATTTGGATGACCGTTGGTGGGATGAACGACAAGCCGATTTCAGTAGTGAGTGCCTTAACTATCAGTCGGAATGGGAACGCGATTACGATCGATAAACGCTTTGCGGATAAAGGGATTCGCACCTTAGTCGATCTGAAACGGTTCTTGTTAGAATCTGGCGATCGCAAACATATTTTTGGGGTGGTTCATCCAGCTTCCAGCCACAATCTGTTATTGCGTTACTGGTTGGCATCCGAGGGCATCGACCCCCAAAAAGATGTCGAGATCTTGACTTTACCACCCGCGCAAATGATTGCTGGACTTCAGAAAGGTAGTATCGACGGCTATTCGATCGGCGAACCCTGGGCAACTCGTGCCGCGATCGATAACATCGGCTATGAAATTGCTACCGACTTAGAAATCTGGAACGGACATCCCGGCAAAGTGCTGGGCGTGCGGGAAGATTGGGCGTTAGCATATCCCAACACCCACATTGCTTTAGTCAAAGCCTTACTCGAAGCTTGTCAATTCTGCGCCGATCCAGCCCATCAGGATGAAGTGCGCGAAATTCTCGCTCGACCCGAATATCTGGCGATGGATCGCAATTATATCTACCTCAGCGATTCCCAGCAAGTGACCTGCGGCGTGACCAAAAGCCTCCGCGACATCTCTCACCCCCTGTTCTTCGGCGATGGAGTCAACCGTCCCAGCCGCACCGAACATCTCTGGCTCCTCACCCAATTGGCCCGCTGGGGCGATGTCCCCTTCCCCCGCAACTGGGTCGAAATCCTCGAACGGGTAGCCAAAGTCGGCGTATTCAGCACAGCAGCACGGGAATTGGGGCTATCAAATACCACCAGCTACAGTCGCGGCTCGATCGACCTCTTCGATGGCGTAAAATTTACCGCCGACGACCCGATCGACTATCTCAATCGCCTAGAGATCAAACACGATATTTACATGGCCGAAATCGATCTGTCGGGGAGAAGTTAATTGAGAAATCTTCCATTCACAGATGGACATTCTCTAGCTTCGTTGCTAGATCTGAATCCCCCTGTCTTGTCTCCCTAATCCGTCGGGGAACCTGACGAACGGGAGCCGCTAAATCCCCCTTAAAAAGTAAAAAGGGGGGACTAAGAGCACAATGAAATCTTTAGCTCCCTTTAATAAGGGGATTGGGCGAATTTTCTAGACTTTCCAACCCTCCCCACAACCCACAGATCGATGACTGAACGCACTAAGGCGAAGCGCGCCCCGAATCCAACAGAGCGACCTTGTGCAGAGGAGTTTGAGGAGCGGCACCCCGCTCCTCAACGGGGGGTCTGGGGGTCGGCACCCCCAGATCCGGGTTCTCCCCACCAGCAACCTAAAACTAAGCACCAATCCACAACTTAAAAACTATGACAACCACAGACTTCCTCGTCCTCGATCGAGCATCCAAAGTTTACCCCACCCCCACCGGTGAATACATCGTATTAGATAAAGTCAACCTCACCGTCCAAAAAGGTGAATTCATCTGCATCATCGGACATTCCGGCTGCGGCAAATCCACCCTCCTGAATATGGTTAGCGGCTTCTCCCAACCCTCCTCCGGCACAGTCACCCTCAACGGCAAACCCATCGGCAAACCCGGACCAGATCGCATGGTCGTCTTCCAAGGCTATGCCCTCCTCCCCTGGCTCACTGCCTACGAAAACATCTACCTCGCCGTCAACTCCGTCAACCCCGACATGGCCAAAAACGAGAAAGAAGACATCGTGCGATCGCACCTGGCAATGGTCGGACTTACCGAAGCCGCCGATAAACTCCCAGGCCAGATTTCCGGCGGGATGAAACAACGAGTCGCGATCGCCAGAGCCTTATCGATTCGCCCCGAAGTCCTAATTCTCGACGAGCCATTCGGCGCGCTCGATGCGATTACCAAAGAAGAATTGCAAGAAGAACTACTCAAAATCTGGAATCAAAATCGTTGTACGGTATTGATGATCACCCATGATATCGACGAAGCCCTATTCCTAGCCGATAAGTTGGTAATGATGACCAATGGCCCAGCAGCAAATATCGGCGAAGTATTAACTATTCCCTTCAGCCGTCCACGCGATCGATCCAGAATGATGGAAATGCCCGAATACTATCAAGTCCGTAACTATGCCCTAGATTTTCTCTACAACCGCTACGCTCACGATGATGAGTAGGCTTTAGGGGATAAGGGATAGGGAATTAGCGATCGACTAAAAAATCCCCTCCTGGGAGCGAAAAGTGCGATCTTGGGGTTTCCCCAAGTAGAGCACCTTTTTAAGACAGGGGTGCCCGATAGGGCAGGGTGGGTACGGATCTACGCTTACGACAATCGATCGAGACGCTCCTGTGGCTATTCCCAGTCCAGAGGTGCATCTGCCAAAAATAGTTATACAAACCAACCGATTTACATTAAATTACCTGCAAAGTTATTTTCTAGAGTAGCTCGCAAGCAACGGCAGATTCCCCGCCCCAATCCGAAAACTGGAGTCGTGCGACACAAACTGGCAATACGATCGTCGCGACGGACACACCTACGCGAATTTTGGCATTACCTGTAGATATGTTTGATGATATGTTCGATCGCGATCCGGGTTTTATCCGACGGCTCTTAGAATTAGAGAGCCGCCATCTCCAGCAATTAGTTCGATCGCCAAACTATTAGCCCCAATAACTAACAATTTAAAGTATTTCAGGCTGAGTATTTAAGCTTTTAGCGATTTTCCAAATCGATTGTTTACCTCAATCCAATTAATCGTATTCCACCAAGCTGATAAATATTCGGGGCGACGATTTTGGTATTTGAGATAATAGGCATGTTCCCAGATATCGTTACCCATAATCGGATATATACCCTGAGAAATCGGACTATCTTGATTGGGAGTAGTAATAATTTTGAGATTACCGCGATCGCGCACCAACCACACCCAGCCACTACCAAATTGCTTGGTACCAGCCTCATTAAATTGAGTTTTAAACTTATCGAAACTCCCATATTGCTTTTGAATTGCCGTAGCAATCGGGCCAGTTGGCATACCGCCAGCTTTAGGCCCCATGATCTGCCAGAACATGGTGTGATTGTAATGCCCGCCACCGTTATTTCTAACAGTAGTTTGAATATCTTTGGGTAATTTGCTCAGGTTTTGGAGCAGTTGTTCGACGGATTGAGTTTTAAGTTCTGGGTATTTATTTACCGCATCATTCAGGTTCTTGACGTAAGCAGCATGATGTTTATCATGATGAAACTTCATCGTCGTCGCATCGATGTGCGGTTCTAATGCATTGTAATCGTAAGTCAAAGGTGGCAACTTAAATATATCCGTCGTCGCTGCAACATTTTGGGCGGTCGTAGTTGCGGGCGTGTCAGCCCAACTTGAGTTGTTTACACCGCTAAAGAAGGCGACAGTACTACCCGCACCGAGTAAATAGAGAAAATTACGTCTGGTAGTCATAGATCGATCGCTAGAGAATATACTACTAGTCTGACATATCCATACGTGATATGACTTGTGTGCTAATCGTTTAGCATTTCACAGATCGCCCGTGCTGTTGCCGGTGCGAGCAAGATGCCATTGCGATAATGTCCGGTAGCGACTAGTACTCGTCCATTATCGCCAACTCGCTCGATGACAGGTGCCGGACGTTCGTGCGGACGCGGGCGCAAACCCGTCCAGGTGCGGATAATTTCGCCATTGGCTAACTCGGGACAAAGATCGAGCGCTACTTGTTTCAAGCGTGCTAAGCAGTCTGCCTGTGCCACGACTGTACCATCAAGCGGAAATTCAACAGTTGCCCCCACCCAATATTCATTCCCACCACAGGGGACGATATTGACATCTGCATGAGTTATGACTGGTTGAAAATCTGGCTCCCCTAATGGCTCAGCAAGGCGGATCTGAATGGCTTGTCCCAGTACGGGATCGATTTGAATGGGTGCTAACGGTGCGAGTAATTTCGTTGCACCCAAACCAGCCGTAACAATTACCCAGTTGCTGGTTAAAGTCGGTAGATCGGGGGCAAATAGATTGCAGCAACCTCCACTAGCTGCGGTAATAGACTCGATCGATCGCTCGAACTGAAACTCCACCCCATTTGACTTTGCCGCAGCTATTAAGGCAGTTGTGAGGGCAACTGGATCGACCTGTAAATCCTGGGGTGAGTAGACTGCTGTACCTGCAAATTGTGGATTGACTTGCGGCAATCGTTCGTGAATTTGGGCTGATTCCCATAATTCTAATTGCCACTGTTGTTGCTGGCGGGTAATGGCTAATTGCTGCCATTTACTAAGATCGTCTTCAGGTGCTAGGAGTTTGACAATTCCTTGAGTATTGTGCGGAATATTTAGCCCAGTTAACTGCTTCAGTTCGGGAATCGTATTGCGATAATAACGAATGCTATCGTCACGCCAATTCCAAGCACGTCCTTTGGCTTTTTGACTGATTATACCCATCAATACACCTAGTGCGGCTCCAGTCGCAGCTTGCGCTGGCTGGGCAGCATCATAGACAACGATCTCGAATTTACCTAGCCGACTAAGTTCGTAAGCGATCGTTGCCCCAATAATACCGCACCCAATAATTGTTATCTTTTCCATAAATTAAAAGGGAGCGGTCGCCAGCGTACCGCTCCCCTACCATCCATAATATTAGTAACCGATCGTCAAATGATTTTTACTAGCCACTAGTCACTAACCTTGCGGGATCAGATCGGAAAAGGTTGAAAAATCTTTGAGAGCTTCGCCATAATTACGAATTGCTACCTTATAGTCCTGATTGCCAGCAGCTTCATCGATCTTGTTCAGATGAACGAAAATTTCTTTGCTGACCGATAAGGCTTTCTCTTTGCTTCCGGGTAATAACTCTCTGGACAAACCAGCCATGCGGGTTCTGATATCACCCAGCGGGCCGTGAATAAAGGATTTGACATTATTCCAGTCGCGACCTTCGATGTAGTTAGCCAATTCTGGGAGTCGATCGCGTAAAGCGGTAAGATTCTTATTTGTGACTTGGATTTGAGCGATTTGCTCGGGACTGTAAGTTGGGGCCTTTGCTTGGGAACCATCGCCACAGCTAACAATAAATACGGAAACGAACACGAGCAGAATCGAGATTAGTGGACGAAACAAAGACATAATCATCGGTTTATTAAGTAAGGGATTAATTAAATTAATCTGTCATACTCTCAGGATACTAGACTTTTCTGATACCATGCAATCGATTCGAGCACACAGTTGGAGATTATAATTAAGCTGGCAAGCTAATTGTGCGAGGCGATCGATCTAGTTTATGTTCAGAGTGGTGATGAAAGATTACGATCGCGAGTTCGAGCGCTGGACGGATGCACTCGATGCGGGCAATTTGCTTAAGCCTAAGTGTAAGAGTCTGTTGCAGGATATTCGGATCTTTGAGAATAGCGAGCTAATCTGGATTTACAGTCGATCGCATACCTATCCGCAATATATCGGTGCGGGTGTCTACGATCGATTGGCACGGCAATTCCTACTCGAAAATGCCCCGATGGTGGAAGTTGCAGGGGAAGATGACGAGTAATCCTACTGCGTTTCCTGGTTGGCAAGGACAGTTACAATTAACCTATCGTTACGATCGGGGCAAAACCCAAGCGATCCAACATCAGGGCGTTGCTCCGCTAAAGGTGCAGCGATCGTTTTACCCTGAAGGGGAGGCGATTTGTCATAATGTCATTCTGCATACTGCGGGTGGGATCGTTGGGGGCGATCGACTTCAGCTCGATATCGAGCTACAACCTGCTTCCCGTGCCGTGATTACCACTGCCGCAGCTGGTAAGATCTATGGCAGCAATGGTCAGCGGGCCACCCAAACCATCGTCCAAAATATTGCCGCTGATGCCAGTCTCGAATGGTTGCCCCAAGAGACAATTATTTTCAATGGGGCGAGCTTTCACCAACATTTACAGGTAAATTTGGGCACCACAGCAACTTGGCTGGGTTGGGAAATCAATCGGTTTGGGAGAACCGCTAGTGGTGAAAAATTTACCAGCGGTGAGTGGAAATCCGCAACAGAAGTGTATCGAGCTGGCAAACCAGTCTGGATCGATCGACAGTGGCTCCGTGGTGATGAAATGGTCGATAGTCCTCATAGTTTGGCAGGATATCCGATCGTCGGTAATTTAGCATGGATCGATCGCGCCGTTAGTAAGGAACTAATTGCCGAAATTCGATCGCTCTTTGATGGCGAACCCAGTAAAATAGGAGTCACCCGTCTGAGCGCAGGATTACTATGTCGCTATCGAGGGAATTCTACCAGCGAGGTACGCCGCTGGTTTACAGCAGTCTGGCACCTGCTCCGCCAGTCATTTCTCGATAGTAAGCCGATTGCCCTGAGGGTTTGGCAGTAGGATTTTGGATTATTCGGATTTTGCGGCTCGCGCCCGTCGGGTTTCCCGACGCGAAAAGCTATAGTCGGTGCACCGACTATGAGACAAGACAGAATTTTGGATTGAAACTTTATTTATCCTATCACACGCCCCACACGCCACACTCGCCCACACTCCCCAACACTCCCACACTCATGCAACTCTCACCTCAAGAAAAAGATAAACTCCTAATTTTCACCGCCGCGCTAGTTGCCGAACGTCGGAAAAATAGGGGATTGAAACTCAATTATCCTGAAGCGATCGCCTATATTTCGGCAGCAATTTTGGAAGGTGCTAGGGATGGTCAAACCGTCGCCGAATTGATGAATTATGGTAAAACTCTACTGACGCAAGCAGATGTCATGGAAGGGATTCCTAGCATGATTCATGAAGTCCAGGTCGAAGCGACATTTCCTGATGGCACCAAGTTAGTTACGGTTCACGATCCGATTTTATAAAATTGCGATCGATTCTATAAGTCATCACCATGAGCGATATTTTAAGACACGACTCCAGAAGTACCCAAGAGATCGTTCGATCGGCTATTTCAACAGCAGATGAAGACGTTTGTTGGGATAATATCTGGATCTTACAAGCACGCGGCGGGAAAGAAGAACTAGCCGCAGCAGCAAAATTATGTAAAAGTCTCGATCCGAACGATCGGATCGTTGGGGTAAATATTTTGGGACAATTAGGCATACCCGATCGCACTTTCCCGCAGGAATGTGGTGATGTGTTACTCGACTTAATCTCGACAGAGGAGGACAGTAACGTCCTCGCCTCGATTGGCATTGCCTTCGGACACCTCAAAGATGCCAGAGGTGTTTTACCATTAATAAAATTCAAAGAGCATCCCAATCCTGGCGTGCGGATGAGCGTAGTGCTAGGTTTGACCGCACAAGAAGACGAACGCGCGATTGCCGCATTAATCGAACTGTCTGCCGATGATGATGGCGATATCCGCAATTGGGCGACGTTTGCCCTGGGTTCGCAAGTAGATAACGATACTTCAGCACTACGCGATGCATTATTCGATCGGGCAATTTTAGAGACAGGAGCCGACGATCCGAGTGCCGAAATCCGGGGCGAAGCATTACTAGGTTTGGCAGTCAGAAAAGATCGACGGGTTATCTCGCCACTGCTCGAAGAGCTTGAAGGTGAATCTGTAGGCGTACTGGCCGTCGAAGCAGCCTTAGCCGCCGCCGATGTCAGGCTCTATCCTGCCTTGATCGCACTGCAAGAGTGGTGGGATTTGGATACTGAATTATTGGAATCGGCTATTGCTAGCTGCAACTCAAGTCGAGCCTAGCGCCATATTAAAAGTCGGGTTGCTGAAAATTGCAGGATGAATCGCCGCTAAAATTAATGGTAGGGGCGATTTATGAATCGCCCCTACCGTTAATTTCCAAGATTGTACAAGGTAATTCAGGAAGGCTCAAAAGTCTAATACTGGCTATTGTCGATCGCATATTGCGCGATGAGAATAGTTAACTTTGCCCGTTCGATTTCAGACAATTGCTTCCACTCTACCGCTCTGACGATATTATTGGGTTCGTCAACACCAGGATTGCAGCGCATCGCATAGGCATAAGGTCGAGCCATCACTAACAAGTCATCAGTCGCCCAATTCGATAGCAACTCGCGGACGGATTGGACTAGTTGCTCGACAGGTTCGAGATTGCTACTAGCTAGAGCACTGACATTAGTAGCGATTGTTGCCAACCACTGTTGTGGTACTCTGGAGCCAAATTTAGCAGTGAGCGCTTCGAGGGGATTGAGTTCTGGCTCGGCACTGGGGGAATTTTTCCAGCAAGCTTGCACCTGACTGAAAAAAGATTGCGATCTCTGGCCGAGTTCTGCTTCCGACCATTCATCTAGATTAAAATTGCGATCTGATTCGGCATAATAGTCGGCTGCTTCTGGATCTGTGGGGTTCCATGGATAATCGATGGTAGACGAAGCAAGGAGACCGTTCATCAAGTCAGCTTCAGCTTCAGATGATTTGTGAGATGAGGATTGAGGCTTATTGAATGACATGATTGTGCTCCTTGCGTGTGGGGTGGGGTTTAATTAATATATTAATTTATCTAACTAGGTTGATAAACTTTGGAACTTTTGCGAAGTGAAGTTTATTTAACAGTTGTTTTGGTCTATTGTTGACTACATTTAGACCCTAAGCGATTCCGTAAAATTGGAAATATTTTCACTCAATATCTGACTGGCTCTGACGAGAACCCGAACCCTGAGTCCAAATCGTGAGCAAAGGACGTTAATTTTTTAGCATCATCGATCGGCTATCTGAGATTTTACACGTTCGATCGCCCGATCGATCTAGGATCGAGTTTAAAAGATGCGATCGCGAAATCCGAGCGAGCTGGTTAAATTTGAGTTTGCCTCTATCACTATAGATCGAGACATCGCTATCGATATCTACCCATAGTCGTAACTCTCTCTAAGCTAATCGGAGCGTCTGCGATCGCGGACGATCGGTGATAAACCATGTCAGTCTATCATTAAATGTGAATTTAGCGTCGATCGGTAGCTAACGAGATCGCCCGTTGTCAAGATTGAGTCGCCTATTTACCCGCGTTCCAAGTCATCTCCATCAGAGGGTGTCTGAAAAGCTGCTAGCGGTTGAAACCGCCGCTACCGCTGCAAAGTCGGCTACACAGACTAAGGTTTTCTGCAACCTGCGGAGGCAGGTTTTGTAAATGTAGCCGCGATTTCAATCGCTAGGCTACCAACTCTGGGACTTTTCAGACACCCTCTCAGGGCTACTGCTACCATCTTGCATCTATCAGAATTAACTCACACCCGATCGGCTGGTACTGTCGATCTCACATTATTCCTAGATTCACGATCCTGAGAAATAAAAAATCTTTACCTGTAAGCCTCTCCCAGCAAGCATTTTGGTTGTATATCGACATAAATTGCAGGAAAAAGTTTTCGAACATTTGCGGAAAGCAATAGCAAATGTCTGTAGTCATAATCACAAGCACAAACGACACAACTCACAACAACAGTTAACCGCTTAAAAATCAGTCTAAATTAAATTTTTAAACTTTGCGGAATTAACCAAAAATATTTGTAGTCCTAAGTGTAAGTAAAGCAAAAACAAACTACTAATTATCTCACAGGAATCAAAATCATGAACTTCAAATCTTTAATCGCTGTTGGTCTCGGTATTGCTACTCTCGCCATTTCTCTCCCCGCTCATGCGGATAGCGCAACTGTGATTCAAACCGAACAAGATGCTGTTGTAACTGGAAAAAAGAACATTACTACTCAATCTAACAACACTCGCGTTGGCAACTACGAACGTGGCAATCGCGACAATTCTGGCACTTCGATCGGTACTAGCCAACGTTCTGATGTCTTTGGTGAAAAGAACAAAACCAGTCAAACTAACTCTACTGCTGTTGGTAACTTCCGCATTCGCAACCGTTAATACTTTCTCGCCTAGTGTGGTTGTCCACTGAGCTTGTAGGCAACCGTAGTTCAAGCAAACTCTAAAATTATTTACTTACTCATAGGAATCAAAATCATGAACTTCAAATCTTTAATCGCTGTTGGTTTAGGTATTGCTACTCTCGCCATTTCTCTCCCCGCTCATGCGGATAGTGCAACTGTGATTCAAACCGAACAAGATGCTGTTGTAACTGGAAAAAAGAACATTACTACTCAATCTAACAACACTCGCGTTGGCAACTACGAACGTGGCAATCGCGACAATTCTGGCACTTCGATCGGTACTAGCCAACGTTCTGATGTCTTTGGTGAAAAGAACAAAACTAGTCAAACTAACTCTACTGCTGTTGGTAACTTCCGCATTCGCAACCGTTAATACTCTCTAGCCTAGTGTGGTTGTCCACTGAGCTTGTGGGCAACCGTAGTTCAAGCAAACTCTAAAATTATTTACTTACTCATAGGAATCAAAATCATGAACTTCAAATCTTTAATCGCTGTTGGTCTCGGTATTGCTACTCTCGCCATTTCTCTCCCCGCTCATGCGGATAGCGCAACTGTGATTCAAACCGAACAAGATGCTGTTGTAACTGGAAAAAAGAACATTACTACTCAATCTAACAACACTCGCGTTGGCAACTACGAACGTGGCAATCGCGACAATTCTGGCACTTCGATCGGTACTAGCCAACGTTCTGATGTCTTTGGTGAAAAGAACAAAACCAGTCAGACTAACTCCACTGCTGTTGGTAACTTCCGCATTCGCAACAAATAGTCACACCTGCTGCCATAATACTTATCGAACCTAAATAAAAGACTCAAGACCGAGCTGCAAAATTTTGCGGCTCGGTTTTTTTAGTGGGAATCTACTAATTTAAGTACCAGAAAGTCTGGTGTTGATAGCACGATCGCGAGCGGTTAGATTATTTTCTAGTTTCTAATGAAGATTTCCGGAAAGCAGCGAGAGCGATTTGTAGTTATTATTACGAACGCAAAAGACACAAGCTCACCCAAAGGTTGACCGATTAAAAGTTCAGATTAAAGTTGAAATTAAATCTTAGAACTTCCGGAATTAACTCAAAATATTTGTAGTCTTAAGCATAAGTAAAGCAAAAACAAACTACTAATTATCTCACAGGAATCAAAATCATGAACTTCAAATCTTTAATCGCTGCTGGTTTAGGTATTGCTACTCTCGCCATTTCTCTCCCCGCTCATGCGGATAGTGCAACTGTGATTCAAACCGAACAAGATGCTGTTGTGACTGGTAAAAGAAACGTGACAACTCAAAGCAATAGCACTGGTGTCTTCAACTACGAGCGCGGCAACCGCGACAATTCTGGGACTTCGATCGGTACTAGCCAACGTTCTGATGTCTTCGGTGAAAAGAACAAAACCAGTCAGACTAACTCCACTGCTGTTGGTAACTTCCGCATTCGCAACAAATAGTCACAGCTGCTGTCATAATACTTATCGAACCTAAATAGAAGACTCAAGACAGAGCTGCAAGATTTTGCAGCTCTGTTTTTTGGTGAGAATTTACTAATTCGAGTGCCTGAAAGTTTGGTGGTGTAGGTCTTGTCGCGATCGAGCAGATTATTTTCGAGTTTCTAATGAAGATTTACGGAAAGCAGCTAGAGCGAGCTGTAGTTATTATTACGAACGCAAAAGACACAAAATCACCCGAAGGTTGACCGATTAAAAGTTCAGATTAAAGTTGAAATTAAATCTGATAGCTTCCGGAATCAACTCAAAATATTTGTAGTCTTAAGCATAAGTAAATCAAAAAAACAAACTACTAATTATCTCACAGGAATCCAAATCATGAACTTCAAATCTTTAATCGCTGCTGGTTTAGGTGTTGCTACTCTCGCCATCTCGCTTCCCGCTCATGCTGATAGTGCAACGGTAATTCAAACTCAGCAAGATGCAGTCGTGACTGGAAAAAACAACACTACTACTCAATACAACAACACTCGCGTTGGTAACTACGAACGTGGCAACCGCGACAATTCTGGCACAGCAATCGGCACTAGTCAACGCGCTGATGTCTTCGGCGAGCAAAACCGCACCAGCCAAACTAACTCCACTTCCGTTGGTAACTTCCGCGTTCGCAACAAATAGTCACTCGCCGATTGTGGTTGTCCGGCAAGCTGCCAGACAACCGTAGTTCTCACAAACTCTAACTTATTACTCACTTACTTACAGGAATCCAAATCATGAACTTCAAATCTTTAATCGCTGTTGGTTTAGGTGTTGCTACTTTGGCGATTTCGCTCCCCGCTCATGCTGATAGTGCCACTGTAATTCAAACCGAGCAAGGTGCGGTGGTAACTGGGAAAAGAAACATCACCACTCAAAACAATACCACTGGTGTCATCAACTACGAACGTGGCAACCGCGATAATTCTGGCACGGCAATCGGTACTAGCCAACGTTCTGATGTCTTTGGCGAAAAGAACAAAACTAGCCAAACTAACTCTACTGCTGTTGGTAACTTCCGCGTTCGCAACAAATAGTCACTCGAATAGTGTGGTTGTCCAGCAAGCTGCCAGACAACCGTAGTTCTCACAAACTCTAACTTATTACTCACTCACTTACAGGAATCCAAATCATGAACTTCAAATCTTTAATCGCTGTTGGTTTAGGTGTTGCTACTTTGGCGATTTCGCTCCCCGCTCATGCTGATAGTGCCACTGTAATTCAAACCGAGCAAGGTGCTGTAGTGACTGGGAAAAGAAACGTCACCACTCAAAATAATACCACTGGTGTTATTAACTACGAACGTGGCAACCGTGATAATTCTGGCACGGCAATCGGTACTAGCCAACGTTCTGATGTCTTCGGCGAAAAGAACAAAACTGGCCAAACTAACTCTACTGCTGTTGGTAACTTCCGCATTCGCAACAAATAGTCACTCGACTAGTGTGGTTGTCTGACACTCCATCGACAAGCATCGAATCTTGCAGGAACTAAAGTGCAAAAATAGAGACGCTATATACGTCTCTATTTTTGTGCGATCGAGATGAAAACTTGCTAAATCGTTATATAGTAGGTAACTTACCTGAGTTAGTGTAGCTCTGCCTTGTAAGCCCCAAATTATTGTGAAGATTATCCACATCTATGAATAGATGGCAGCATAGCTTAATTTCGATCGCCTTGCTCGGCATCGCGAGTTGCGCTCAAAATAGCAATCCTGGCGATATCGCGACGAGTCAGGATGCGGGGAGAATTACTGTCGGCACGACACAAAAACCACGTACGCTCGATCCATCAGATGCGTATGAGTTGAGGTCGATCGCGTTGATTCGTAATTTGAGCGATCGACTATATACTTACGATCCGGGCAGTACGGAACTCAAGCCGCAATTGGCGACAGCTTTACCAACAGTCAGTCCGGATGGTTTGACTTATATCATTCGATTGCGTCAGGGCGTATTATTTCACGATGGTACGGCTTTTGATGCCAAAGCGATGAAATTTTCGCTCGATCGCTTTATCCAAAATAAGGGTAAGCCAGCATTTCTCCTCGCCGAACGGGTGGCAGAAATTACGGCAACAGGTGCCTACGAATTGACTATTAAACTTAAAAAGCCGTTTGCTGCATTTCCTTCGATGTTAGCTTTCCCTGGCACTTGTGCGGTATCTCCCAAGGCATATAAGATCGGTGCAAATCTATTTGAGGCAAATACTTTTGTCGGGACTGGCCCGTATAAACTTGGAGAATATGGTACCGATCGCGTGAAATTTGAAGTGTTCGATCGCTATTGGGGCGCAAAACCGAGCAATCGCGGCATCAATCTTCAGATTTTTTCCAACAACGCCGCCAATCTCTATAACTCCTTCCGCACTGGGGCTGTGGATGTAGCTTTTCAAGCCTTAGAACCAGATCAAGTCAAAAGTTTGGATGAAGGAGCCAAGGCAGGTAAATGGCAATCGATCGCGATCGATGGTAGCGTTACTAGTTACCTGATTCTGAATGTCCTCCAGAAGCCACTAGATAACCCCCTGGTAAGACAAGCACTCGCCGCGCTAGTCGATCGACCGACCATTAACGAACGTGTCCTGTACGGGCAAGGCAAGCCCTTGTACAGCATCGTTCCCGATACCTTTAGCGTCTCTCAACCAGTTTTTAAAACCGCTTATGGGGATGGCAATATTGTCAAAGCCAAACAACTGTTAACTCAAGCCGGATTTTCGCCGCAAAACCCTGCCAAAATTCAAATCTGGTATCCCTCTGGTTCTACTAGTCGGCGACTGACTGCGGGCTTTCTGCGCGCCTATGCCAAGCAAAAATTGGGTGGGATGCTAGAGTTAGAGCCAAACACGATCGAGTCAGCATCGTTCTTTAAATACGCTAGCAAAAATATTTATCCCGCGACGCTCCAAGATTGGTATCCCGACTTTCTCGATCCCGATAATTTCGTCCAACCCTTCCTAGAATGTCCGAAAGGAACTGTCGCACAAGGCTGTAAAGAGGGCGGCAGTCAATCACAAGGTTCGTTTTATTATAGCGAGCGCATGAATCAAGCGATCGCCGCCCAAGGTAGCGAACTCAATCCTGTCAAACGCCAACAAATTTATGCTGATATTCAAGCGCAAATCCAACAAGATGTCCCGCTAATTCCGCTGTGGCAAACCAAAGATTTTGTCTTCGCCAAAAAAGGCATGAGTGGGATCGCGATCGATCCGTTGCAAAATCTGTTGTATTCGCAGATGAAAAAGTAGGGAATAGTGAACAGTGAGCAGTCAACAGTCAACAGTGAGCAGTCAACAGTGAACATTATTTCAGCAGATTAATAATGGATATTAGTTAAAAATTTCCTAATCCCTAAAGCCTATTCACTGTTCACTATCCCCCTAACATCATGTCTCGATCGAAAACCCTACAATACTATCTTGCTGCTCGATTGCTCCTGGCACCTTTGATGTTATGGACGATAGTTACGCTGGTATTCTTTCTGCTCAAAGCTACTCCTGGCGATCCGGCAGATGCTTTTTTAGGCAACCGTGCTTCCGATGAAGTTAAGGCAGATTTACGCAAGCAATTAGGTTTAGACCAACCAATTTACGTTCAATATTTTGGGTATATTTGGAAGATCTTACAAGGAGACTTTGGCAAGTCGATTACGAGTTCTGGTAAAGCAGTAGTCACAGTCATTCAAGAGAACTTTCCGGCTACTTTGGAACTCGCGATCGGGAGTATGCTGGTAGCTTTTATCGTCGGCGTAACAGTTGGAACTTTATCAGCATCGCGTCCTGGTACAGTTGCTGATGCTGGCGGCAGATTATTTGGGATTATTAGTTATTCATTACCGATTTTTTGGGTAGGAATGTTACTGCAATTAGTATTTGCCGTGCAACTAAATTTATTCCCCCTGGGTGGTAGATTTGCAGCTAATCTAACTCCGCCAATTAAGATTACTGGACTATACACGATCGATAGTTTATTACACTTCGACTTAGCTAGCTTTTTTGTGTCCCTCCATCATTTAGCTTTACCATGTTTGACATTGGGCGTACTCCTGAGTGGAATTTTTGAACGCATCGTGCGAGTAAATCTCAAACAAAGTATGAAAGCTGAATATGTCGAAGCCGCTAGAGCCAGAGGTATTCCTGAAAATAAGATTTTAATAACTCACGCACTCAAGAATGCGATGATTCCCGTAATTACGGTGTTAGGATTGACAACAGCTTCGCTCTTAGGCGGTGCAGTCTTAACCGAAGTAACCTTTTCTTGGCCGGGATTGGCTAGTCAATTATATGAGGCGATTTCCAATCGTGACTATCCGACCGTCCAAGGCATCATGGTATTTTTTGCGGCAATTGTTGTAATTGCGAGTATCTTAATCGATATTATCAATGCCTGGATCGACCCGCGCATTAAGTATTAATTAGGTAGATTGCTTGATTGATAATCTCGACAATCAGCCGCTCGGTCGGTGAGGACATTATTCGGATTAACGGCACACTTGATATAATAATTGCTGTTAAAGTATTGACAATTGCGACAGGGTAGCTTGTCCGTAGCGCTGGACTTAAGTGGCGGTCGAATTACTTTGGAGAGATAATTACATGTGACGGTCACGAAACAAACCGTCGAACACACCATTAATACTGACATCAGATCGAACATATTGCTAGATTTTGCAATATGTTCGATTTGCAGGGGTGATGGAGGTTGTAGAGAGATAGCGACCGTTTTTGGATTGATTTGCATTGGTAAACCCCCTATTAAAATTTAGTTATAATCTCGATCGAGTGTCAGGCATGTCGATTGGTCGCAATAATGTGTAAATCTATTTCTTTAGCGCGAACGAGTCGTAGCACTTGCTCTGTAAAAGAACCACCAATCAGCGTTTTCCACCATGATTTTTGACTTTCACCGATGAGAATTTGGGTAATGTGTTCGCGTTCGGCTATTTCAGCGATCGATAGCGGGATTTGCGAACTAATTATCCGAATAAATTTCCCACCAAATTCTTGACATAATCGCTCACATGTTTCTATATGTAAACTTTCATCCTTCGTCAAAAAACGATTGGGGTTGGCAACAAATAGGGCATATAAAGGAGCATTCATAAAATTTGCCAGCCGTGCGCCCCGTCGCAATAGTTGGAGCGAGTTAGGATAAGTCGAAACACACACCATGACTCGCTCGCCGATCGGACAATATTGCCCACTTAATGTCGTATGGTCGGTATTATCTTCTTCGATTGTATTAGCTACTTCTCTAAGTGCTAATTCTCGGAGCAAAATCAAATTACGCTTCTGAAAGAAGTTTTGGAGAGATTGTTTGATTTTTTCAGGTGCATAAATCTTCCCGTCGATCAAGCGTTCTTCTAATGTTTGAGGAGTAACATCGACTAAAATCACTTCATCAGCTTCTTCTAACAATCGATCGGGGATTCGCTCTCTGACCACAACACCAGTAATCTTGGCGACGAGATCGTTTAAACTTTCTAGATGCTGAATATTTACTGTGGAATAAACATCGATGCCCGCACCTAAAATAACTTCGACATCTTGATAGCGCTTCTCGCGCTCGGAGCCAGGAATATTTGTATGGGCTAATTCATCGACTAATACCAATTGGGGTTGGCGGTGAATGATGCCATCCGTATTCATTTCTTTGTAGTTAGCATTCACCAACTCGCTACCGATTCTTGGCAAGATTTCTAAACCATTAGCTTGATCCGCTGTGTCTTTTCGCCCATGAGTTTCGAGGATCCCGATAATCACATCGATCCCCGCTCGTTTGAGAGATTGAGCTTCCTGGAGCATTTTATAGGTCTTACCAACCCCAGGTGCCATCCCGATAAATATTTTATGTCTACCTTTATGGCGCACAACGTTAAATTATGAATTATGAATGTGGTATCTCTCACTACCTAGATTGAAGCCAAGCCCATCTGCACGTAGCTTAGTGAAATTATATAAATGTCGATCGATACCTGACATCTATATTTAGAGCGATTTCGATTCTGCTGATGGAGAGACTTTTGCCGTAGCGAAGCCTTTGCCCGTAGAGAGGCTTCGCTACCGCGAATGCTAACAAATCGATTTAGCGATTGAGTCGATCGAGTGCTAAATTAAGTTTCAAAACATTTACTCCCGGCTCGCCAAAGATGCCTAGAAACCGACCATCGATCGCTTGTGAGATCGCTTGTTCGACTGTGCTTGGATTTACCCCACGTGCTTTAGCTACCACTGCGATCTGATTGCGAGCGGCTTCGACGCTGATATGTGGATCTAAACCGGAGCCAGAAGTATATACTAAATCGTTTGTCGGGAGGATTCCGGCAGATTTGAGCCGATTTATTTCTGCTTTCGTGCGTTTGGCAAGATCGGGATTGCTAGGAGCCAGATTGCTTGCTCCGGATACTCCCGTTGGGGCGGCGGTTTTATCGGTACTATAATTAATCGTACTCGGACGACTCGCAAAATACCGAGTACCAGCCGATGGTTGACCGATTAATGCCGAACCGATCGCGACAGATTCACTATTTTTTAGGATACTGCCATTAGCCCGATCGGGTAATACTAACTGTCCGAATGCCAGGATAATTACTGGATAAATCACCGCAACCAGCAGCCAGATAATGATGGTCGCTCGAATTGCCGTGCCGAATTCTTTAACTGCGTTCATCTTAAAATTTCTCCGGTTGAAAGATTACTACAAATAGATAGATAAATAAAGCCCCAGTCACTACGCCCAAGAGACCGAGTGCATACGACTGTTCGCGCGAGAGCGTCTGTCCGGTAGCCGCATAGACAACTGGAGCGAAAATTAAATTAATTGCAAAGCTCCAGAGGAGATAGCGAGTTAACTTGCGATCGTACAACTTAGTCGCGATCGCCAAAATATCTTCAATGAAGATCGGTGATAAAATCTGTTTCATAATCTCCAAAATAGTAATAAATTACAACGGTAAATACGGCTCGATCGACGTGTGTTTAGGTAGTCAAAATCTTAACCAAAAACCGCCCAACCCTATAATTCAACATCGATCGGTACTGCGGAGAGATACACCCCTACAGCTTTTGAGATTAAGCCAACCCCACACCACTCACCAACACATCGATTAATTTAATTGCAATAAATGGTGCCAACACGCCCCCTAAACCATAGATAAAAATATTGCGTTGCAACAGTTGGTCGGCAGTTAGCGGTCTAAATTTCACGCCTTTGAGTGCCAGGGGAATCAACGCCGGAATAATCAACGCATTATAAATTAGTGCGGATAAAATCGCCGATTGCGAACTTGCCAAACCCATGATATTTAAACTGCCAATCCCAGCACTCGCAAAAATGGTCGGGAGAATGGCAAAATATTTGGCGACATCATTCGCGATCGAAAAAGTAGTTAATGCCCCCCGTGTAATTAATAATTGCTTCCCGATGGTGACGATATCGATTAGTTTCGTCGGATCGGAATCCAGATCGACCATATTCGCCGCTTCTTTGGCGGCTTGCGTGCCCGAATTCATGGCTACGCCGACATTGGCTTGGGCGAGAGCGGGAGCGTCATTCGTCCCATCCCCAGTCATTGCGACCAATTTACCCTGAGCCTGTTCGGCCCGAATCACATCGATTTTGTCTTCGGGAGTCGCCTCGGCGATAAAGTCATCGACCCCAGCTTCCGCCGCAATCACCGATGCGGTAATGCGATTGTCTCCCGTCAACATCACCGTCCGAATCCCCATCTGACGCATCTGATCGAAGCGTTCGCGAATGCCTGGTTTGATAATATCTTTGAGATAAATGACCCCATAAATATCATCGCCCTGACAGACGGCTAGTGGCGTACCACCCAGTTTTGAGATTCGCTCGTAAGCGGCATCTAAATCTGGGGGGATTTGGCCGCCCCGCGAACGCACGAACCCTTTAATGGCATCCACCGCACCTTTCCGAATCTCCGTGCCATCGGCTAAATCCGTACCGCTCATCCGCGTCCGGGCGGAGAACTCGATCCCTGTAGCCTTGTGCCGATCGATCTCACTCTTGGCACCTAATTTTTGGGCTAATAAGACGATCGATTTACCTTCTGGAGTCTCATCAAAAATACTCGAACCTAGCGCAATTTGGGCGACACTGGCGACATCGTGACGACCGAGTGGGGTAAATTCCTCGGCTAAACGGTTACCGAGGGTGATCGTCCCAGTTTTGTCTAAAATTAACGTATTGATATCTCCACAAGCCTCTACAGCCCGTCCAGAGGTCGCAATCACATTAAATTGAGCGACCCGATCCATCCCGGCAATCCCGATCGCGCTCAATAATCCACCGATCGTCGTGGGAATTAAGGCAACGAGTAAAGCGACCAAAGCGGCAACACTCACGGGCACATTCACATAATTTGCCACGGGTGAGAGCGTTGCAATCACGATCAGGAAAACTTCGGTCAATACCGCCAGCAATACCGTCAAGGCAATTTCATTTGGGGTTTTGGTACGCTCGGCACCTTCGACGAGGGCGATCATGCGATCGATAAATCCCTTCCCCGGATCGGCTGTCACCCGAATCGTCAGTTCGTCCGAGAGAATCCGCGTTCCCCCAGTCACCGAACTAGCGATATCCGTCCCCGGTTGTTTCAAAACTGGTGCAGATTCCCCAGTAATTGCCGACTCATCCACTGCTGCCTCGCCGCTGGTGACCTCGCCATCGACGGGAATCATATCGCCAGCGATGACCTTGACGATATCCCCTTTGCGTAAGCTAGTAGAACTGACTTCGGAGATCGATCCATCTGCAAGTACCTTCCGCGCGCTCGTGTCGGATTTGGTTGCTCTTAATGCATCCGCTTGTGCCTTGCCCCTGCCTTCAGCGAAGGCTTCCGCAAAGTTGGCAAATAAAACTGTTACAAATAAAATCGCACAGATCAGACCATTGAAGCGCCGGAGATTGCCGCCAGCGACATTCCCAAAGATATTTGGATCGATCGTCATCAGTAGCGTGACAATTGTCCCAATCCACACTAAAAACATGACGGGATTTTTGACTGCGATGCGCGGATCTAGTTTGACGAAGGACTGCCCGATCGCGCGGGCGAACATTCCTTGGGATTTGGCTTTGGGCGTATGCTTGCGTTGCGATCGCGGAATAGAAACCATAAAAGTTATGAGTTATGAATTATGGGTGATGAATTATGACCGGATTCCCATGTCAGGATTTGGCTAGGAGAAATCCTTCAGCGATCGGGCCTAAAGCCATAATGGGAAAGAAGCTCAATACGCCCAACACCAAAACTACCCCCGCCGTCACGCCCATGAATAGCACCGTATCGGTGCGGAGCGTGCCCGAAGTCATCGGTACGGGTTGCTTGCGCGACAGGCCATCTGCCAACAACAACAGGGCGACAATCGGCACATAGCGTCCGATTAACATACTCACGCTCGCGCTGAGATTCCACCACAATCCAGTCGGTGCTGGTGCCGAATCAGCCAATCCTTCAAACCCCGAACCGTTATTTGCTGAGGCTGATGCATACTCGTAAATCACTTGCGAGATCCCATGAAATCCTGCATTACTAATCCCTGCTAGCGCGTCTGGAAAAGCTAAGGCGATCGCACCAGGAATCAATACCGAGATCGGATGGATCAGTAGCACGACACTCGCTAAGACAATCTCGGACTTCTCGATCTTCCGCCCCAAAAATTCCGGTGTGCGCCCTACCATTAAACCAGTTACAAACACCGCCAAAATCAGGTAAACAAATAGGTATGCCGTTCCTGTCCCTTGTCCGCCCCAGATAATCTGCAGAAATAGATTGAATAATGCTACCAAGCCGCCTGGCGGCATGAAGGAATCCAACATCCCATTCACCGCGCCGCACATCGTCCCGGTCGTAATTACTCCCCAGAGCGCAGTTTGTGCCCAGCCAAACCGGACTTCTTTACCTTCTAAATTGGGCTGAATCGCTCCGAGTTGAGCGTTGACGATCGGATTGCCCTGATATTCGCCTACTGCCGCCACCCCGATCGAAATAATAAAGATGATAAACACCATCCCAAAAACCAACCATGATTGACGGGTATTATTCGCAAATACCCCATAAGTGTGAATCAACGCAGTAGGGATGGCGATCATCGCGATCGTTGCTACTAAGTTAGAAAATGCATTCGGATTCTCGAATGGATGAGCGGAATTTGCACCAAAGAAGCCACCGCCATTTTCACCCAATTGTTTGATACTTTCTAAATGGGCGATTGGCCCCAGCGCGATTGTCTGAGTAGTACCGTTTAAGGTAGTCACAGTTACTGGTGCTGACAGGGTTTCTGGCACTCCCGCAATTAATAGTAAGATGGCAATAAAGATCGCACCAGGTAGTAAAATCCGCGTAATCGATCGAACTAAATCTACATAAAAATTACCCAGTGGTCTGCCAGTCAAACCTCGAATAAAGGCAATCCCGACGGCTAATCCCGTCGCCGAAGAAGTAAACATGAGAAATCCCAGTCCGAAGACTTGACTGGCATAACTAAAAGTAGTTTCACCAGAATAATGTTGTTGATCGGTATTGGTTAAAAATGAAAATGTTGTATGTAAAGCTGTATCCCAAGTCGGCGCGCCCAATCCCGTTGAATTTAGCGGCAGTCCACCTTGAACCATCAAGAGCACAAAAACACCAACAGCCATGACGAGGTTGCTGACAAAAATTGCTCTCGCATATTGCCAGCCCGTCATCATTTCGCGATCGTCGATCTGACTGAGCCGATAGATCCCGCCCTCTAGTGGCGAACAGATCGGATCTAATAACGTAGGTGTCGGTCTAAATACCCGCGCCATATAATTACCTAAAATTGGCGTAATTATCGCGATCGGGAGTAAAGTTAAGGCAATTTGTAGAAATCCTTGCCACATAAATCGATCTCAGTAATAACTGAACTATTAACAGCGGATAATTTCTATTGTCACTTACATAACTATTGCCAAACATCTAAACTGATGTTTGTCTTCTACTGGGTTTGTTTAGATCGTAGCTAAACACATCTAAATATTGTTTATAAATTTAGTGCGATCGGTTTGGCATGACTATAATAGACTTACAAGCACTTGGGCGCGCACTGCTCGATCGTGACGATTTAGATTACAAACTAAAAAACGCCTCATTAATTAATCTAATTTTTCGTTCGTCTCATGGTATATCGCTCTCTCCGCCCGAATCCAAATGCTTTAGAAGTTGCTGCAATTGTAGGACTATTTCTAATCGTATTAATTCTCGAATTTATAACGCCTGTAGATTATTTGTTTGGCTATCTTTTTAGTGCGCCGATTTTACTGTCTAGTTTTTGGTTTGGTCGGCGAGCAACTATTTATATCACCTCGCTCGCGATCGGTCTAACTTTGCTCAATTTGTGGATTCCGGGCGGTCATATCCTGACACCTGCCACGATCTGCGATCGCTCGATCGCGTCACTCGCCCTATTTGCTACTGGCTGGCTGAGTGAAAATAACCGCCGAGATCGAGCGGCACTCATCCAACAGCAATCACAATTAAATGTTCAAAAACAACTAAGTAGATTGCGCGAAGATTTTGCCTCGACGTTAACACACGATCTAAAAACACCTTTGCTCGGTAGTATCGCCGCCCTCGAAGCATTTCAAACTGAAAAATTCGGAGCAATTACTGAAATGCAACAGCAAGTAATCGCATTAATGCTCCGCAGCCATCAGACTAGTCTGCAATTGGTAGAAACATTGTTGGATGTCTATCGCAATGACACCGAAGGCTTGCAACTATCCATAGCACCAGTCGATCTGACAGACTTGGCTGAAGAAGTTTTGTGTCATCTGAGTCCCTTAGCCGCAGCCGATCGCATTTATTTGAGCATCCATTATGGCGCGTCAGACTTTCGCCAATCTTTGTGGGTAAATGGCGATCGATTTCAACTCCAACGCGTTTTTACCAATCTCTTGAAAAATGCGATCGATCATTCACGCAAAGGCGATCGCGTGGAGATTATCTTAGAATCTCACGCTCATCAGCAAATAGTCAAAATTCTCGACTCTGGTTCGGGGATTACCGCTGACGAATTGCCATATTTATTCCAACGCTTTTATCAGGGACACAGCGACAGACAAGCAAAAGGTACGGGTTTGGGACTATATCTCTGTCGCCAGATTATTGAAGCTCATCACGGTATAATTTGGGCAGAGAACCGTTACTCGACTCCTACCCAAGAACCAACACCTTGGGGTGCCATTTTCGGCTTTAGGCTGCCAATTTATCCCTATCTACCACCTTCAGATCGTTAACCCACATTATTTGTGCTGCTGACCTCTTTGTCCGATCGTCTTGCTGAGAGGGGTAGGAGTGGGTTCCGGATTCTGGAATCTAACACCTGCATTGCAATTTTTCAATGTCGCTAATCCCACTCAAAATTTTATTAGTTGAAGATGACGAGCTGTTTCGGTTGGGATTGCAATTTCGGCTGCAACAGGAACCAGACATCGAGATTACCGCGCAAGCCGCTGATGGCGAAACTGCGGTAGAGCTAGCCAATCGGCATTCTCTCGATCTGGTACTGCTAGATGTCGGATTGCCCAGAATGAGCGGATTGGAAGCCTGTCGTCAAATCAAAGCGCAACAGCCGCAGCTACCGATCCTCGCCTTAACTTCGCACTCAGAGCAATCGCTGATTACCAGACTGATCGCCGCTGGCGTGCGCGGTTACTGTCTCAAAGGCATTGCGGCAGAAATGTTGATTCTGGCGGTGCGCTCCGTTGCAGCAGGAGCCTCATGGTGGGATCGCACTGCCACCGATGAAATTCAATCGACAATGCGCGATGCACGCATACAGCAGCATCCCCACCAGGCAATTTTGCTCACCAACCGCGAACGCGAGATTCTCGCCCCAATTGTTGCCGGCAAAAGCGATCGAGATATCGCTCAGACGCTGTATATTGCGCCTGCAACCGTCAGAGTTCACGTTCATTCCATCTTAAGCAAGTTAGGGGCACGCGATCGATCTGAGGCGATCCTGATTGCCAAGCAACAGCAATTATTAGATTGAGGTTGCTACAAATAACTGAAACTAAGCTCCCTAACCCCTGTTAATATTAAATAAATTGTTAAAATTTTTACAGAAACTTTAGTAGCAGGAGACCTGTAGTAACTATGAGCCAAAAATCCCTCAAGATTGCCCCTTCCATCCTGTCTGCGGACTTTAGCCGCTTGGGTGAAGAGATTCAGAATGTCGATGCCGCTGGTGCTGACTGGATTCACGTTGATGTGATGGATGGGCGGTTCGTACCAAACATTACTATCGGTCCCCTGATCGTCGATGCTATTCGTCCTTACACCAAGAAAATCATCGATGTTCATTTGATGATTGTCGAACCCGAAAAATATGTCGCTGATTTTGCTAAGGCTGGTGCAGATATTATCTCCGTCCATGCCGAGCACAATGCTTCCCCCCACCTGCACCGCACTTTGGGTCAAATCAAAGAATTAGGCAAACAAGCTGGAGTCGTCCTCAACCCTGGCACGCCATTGGAATTAATCGAATACGTCCTAGACTTGTGCGATTTGGTTTTAATTATGAGCGTCAACCCCGGTTTTGGCGGTCAAAGCTTTATTCCTGGAATTATTCCTAAAATTGTCAAGCTTCGCCAAATGTGCGACGAGCGCGGTTTAGATCCATGGATCGAAGTCGATGGCGGCCTGAAAGCGAATAATAGCTGGCAAGTTATCGAAGCTGGTGCCAATGCGATCGTCGCTGGCTCAGCGGTGTTCAACGCTCCTGACTATGCTGAAGCAATCAAAGGCGTTCGCAATAGCAAACGTCCAGAATTGGCAACAGTTTAGTTAACCTGAGTTCGGCATAAGAGGAGCCTGGAGACTAATGTCTCGGCTCATGATGCGAAGTCCGCCTTCGCGGACTAAGATATTCAGTCCGCGAAGGCGGACTTCGCACTAATAGCACCGATTTGCGAAAAGTGCGGTCTTGGGGCTTCCCCAAGTAGAGCACCTTTTCAAGACACAATCGAGTGCGATGCTAGTGCGGAGCCAATATCCTTAACCAGAACTGACGTTAGTTAAGAACCGATCGCTAGTTTTTACTAATAAAAAAAGGACTACTAAAACTTATAGTTAGTAGTCCTTTTTTTATTAATCGGGATATTTTTATGAATCCGCACCAGTATCGCGAGAATTGGTTTGAATATAGAGAATGATTAAGAAAATTGTGGGTACTGCGATAAATAAAAGACTCGCAACAAAACCCAGATCGTTGGTTTGCATTAGATTGATTCCTATAAAGTATTTTCGATCGATACCTAGACTAGGATAACATTTCACGCTCCTAGCTACTGGTTTACATAACTTAACCGCTTATTTGCTCAGCCACCAATCGCTCCCGATTCCAACATGGAGCGAACTGCGATCCTTACTTTTTCGCTGGCTTAGTCTTTATGCTTACTTCACCATTGACGAGGGCTTGACAGGCGAGGCGATAGCTATCTGGCTTCTTCGCTAGTTTGCGGCTTTCAAAATCAGTCCGAGGCGAGAGATTTTCCATCCCGGCGACGACCTCCACCACACAGGTGCCGCACTGTCCGTAGCCACCACAATTCATCAGCTTACCTTTGAAGGTATAAATATCAATCTGATTTTGAATGGCCTTCTCACGCAGATTTGCGCCCTGAGCGACGATGATTTCCTTATCCTCGTTAATAAATTTAATCGAACTCATCTGTATGCCGCTACTAAAAATCTATGTAAACCTATCTTAATATAGTAAGCTCGGCGGTAGTTGTTTTACCGCGATCTTGCAAATTGCGATCGACTTACCATCCGCATACAACTCGGCTAGGGGTGAATCGAACCATCTGGCATCGTTGCGCCAGCCAATTTCGTACCGTTTAGCTTGGCACCTGTCAGGATCGCCCGACGTAGATTAGCCCCCGTCAGATCGGCATCGCTCAAATCCGCTCCAGTGAGATTGGCATTCGTGAGATCTACTTGCGGGAGTTCGGCAGCTTGGAGATTGGCATTTGTGAGATTGGCCTTTTGCATTGAGGCACCCTTGAGATTGGCATAGATAAGTTTTGAATTAGTTAAATTCGCGCTTACCAGCCGCGTCCCAATCAGCTTAGCTCCATAGAAAGCCGCTTGTTGGAGATCGGCTTGAGTCAAATTAGCATCGCTGAGATCGACATCGCGCAAAATCGCCAGCTTTAAGTTCGCATTGGCGAAGTTAGCCCCATTTAACTTCGATTGGGTTAGGACTACGCCAGTGAGATCGGCTTTGGCAAAATCTTGACCCCGGAGATCGCAACCGATGCACCGTTTCTCGGTAATTATTTTCCCGCGATCGGATGCCACAAATGCAGCTTCTTTGACAATTTTCTGATTTTTGGCAATTTGAGCGGGACTGAGTTCTTCTGGCTCTGTAAATACAAATTGACGCAGGAGTAAGCTCATTCCGAGCAATAGTCCGCTAGCTCCAATCGCCCAGTGCCACCATTTAAGTTGGATGCGGCGGCGAGGTTTCGTAAATCCTGTAATGTTAGTGGATTGAGAATGACTGTTAGCAGGTTGAGGATGTCTGGGCGAAAGCTCGCTCGTAGGATTGGAAGCACTGGCAGCATCGGGATATCGTTGGCGCTCGTCTGATGCGACCATTTTATCTAATGCTGCAATCAGCCGAGTTGGAGTCTGTTGAGGTACTAAGTGGTGGAATTGGAGCTGAAATCGATCGGTTAATAAGCTGTGTGCCTTGGCGGTAGGAGTACCAGTCAGCAAACAAATTAGTGAGACACCCAAGCTATAAATATCGGTGCTAAGAGTTAGTGCTCCTTCGGATAACTGTTCTGGGGGAATGAATCCCGGCATTCCCGCGATCGGCTGTGAAATACTTCTTAACGAACAGAGTCCAAAATCGACTAAATATACCATCAATTCCTGTTCGGTATTGACGATAATATTCTCAGGTTTGATATTCTGGTGAATGACGATCGGATCTAATTGCTGGAGATAAACTAAGATCTTTAACACAGCATCGGCAACGCGATCGATATCTCCAGGTGGCAACGTTTTGAGTTCGGCTAGAGACACTCCTGACTGATAGGCTCGCACTATACAAAATCCGGTAGCGGTCGGAAAGGAATTGAGGTAGGGTGGAATATTAGGATAGTCTAGTTGTTGTAACCGACCGATTTCTGGTAGATAACTAGCATAATTTAGCGATAGTGACTGGGAGTCGGGCAGCCGCCATTGTTTGATTACGACCGCTCGATCTGATTTAACCTCCTTAGCTAAATAGGTAATCCGCTTGCCATCCTCACGCTCTGACAACTTTTCTAAGATCTGATAACCATAAATTTTTAAGTCAGGGAAATCGCTCTGCTCTCCCAACGACGTTGTACTTGCGTGCGGTAACTCATCAGATCCCGTAAGCGGTGAAGAATTTTCTGACTCATTCATGACAGCCCCAACCTTGCGATCTAAATCTTTCTACTGCGATCGATTATCCATTAAATTGACTTCAATCATCTGGCTGAAGATATCTGGAACAATTTTCTCGATTGCCGAACAGTGGCTTTGACGCTGGAACTAGCGATCGATTCAATCGTGCGAACTTCGTAAAACGCTATAATTCCTTTGTCTTGCTGCACTACCCAACCGCATGAGCTGCGAGTGAAGCACACTTCGATAACTCATAATTAATCATTCATAATTATTCATGCTATTGTTTCTCCGCATTCAGAACTTCGCCCTCATTGATGAGTTAGAACTGGAATTTGGAGCCGGATTGAATGTTTTGACTGGCGAAACTGGGGCGGGTAAATCGATTATTCTCGATGCGATCGATCTTGTCCTCGGCGGTAAGGCTAGTCCGCGCAATATTCGGACTGGCGCGGAAAAAGCCGTTATCGAGGGGACATTTAGCACGAACGAGCGGGTGCAAGGGTGGCTGCGCGATCGGGAATTCGATCTTGCCGAAGACGATACGGTAATTTGCAGTCGGGAATTGAGTCTCAGTGGTGTGAATTTGCGATCGCGAATGCGAGTGAATGGGGCGATTTGCAATCGCCAACTCGCACAAGAACTGCGCGAGCTATTGATTGAAATTACCGCTCAGGGGCAAACAGTTCGCCTCACGAATCCCACCTACCAACGAGAACTCCTAGATTTACATGGCGGTGCACCACTGCTGCAACAGCGGGAGACGATCGCCAGTGCCCATAGTGCTTATCAGGCGATTTATCAAGCCTGGATCGATCGACAACAAAACGAACAGCAACGACTCCAACGCATCGATTTATTACAGTATCAAGCCGAAGAACTCGATCGTGCAAATCTAACCGAAGCCGACGAACAGATCCAGATCGAAGAAGAACGCCAACGTCTGACCCATGTGGTCGATCTCCAGCAACAAAGCTATGCCGTGTATCAATTACTCTATCAAAACGATACCGGAGAAGCGATCGCTGTTGCCGATCTGTTGGGTAAAGCCGAATCCACCCTGATCGACATGGTCGACATCGATGCTAGCCTACAATCCACGCTCGATCTCGTCAGCCTTGCCCTCGCCCAAGTCACTGAAGCCGGACGCGAAATTAATTATTATGGCGATGCGCTCGAAGCAGATCCCGATCGGTTATTAGAGATCGAAGAACGCATCCGCACGCTCAAGCTGATTTGCCGCAAATATGGCCCCAGCCTGACGGAAGCGATCGAGCATCAACTCTCTATTCAAACCGAATTAAACCAGCTTACAGGGGCAGGAGTCTCGCTCGAAGAACTAGAACAACAAGCTAACGATCTACACGATCGACTCGAGCGAGCTTGCGCTGAATTAACTGCGCTCCGTCAACAAGCCGCGATCGATCTCGAACGCCAACTGATCGGCGAACTCAAGCCATTGGCGATGGATAAGGTGCAATTTCAAGTCGAAATCCTGCCCCAATTGCCCACCCCGAATGGAGCCGATAGTATTGCCTTTAACTTCAGCCCCAACCCTGGCGAACCGTTGCAACCGCTAGCTGCGACGGCTTCCGGTGGCGAAATGAGCCGCTTTTTACTAGCGCTCAAAGCCTGTTTTTCTAATAATGGCGGTGTCGGAACGCTGATTTTTGATGAAATCGATGCGGGCGTATCGGGTAAAGTCGCCCAATCGATCGCGAGCAAACTTCATCACCTGAGCCAATCTCAACAAATTCTCTGTGTCACCCACCAACCACTAATTGCAGCGATGGCCGATCGGCACTTCCGGGTCGCTAAAGAAACAACCGATCGCGGTAATGGTAGCAATGGTAACTCAGCGCACGAACGCACGATCGTCCGGATCGAAGAACTCCAATCCCAACACCAACGCCGCGACGAAATCGCCCAAATTGCCGGCGGACAATCAGCGCAAGAAGCCATCTCCTTCGCAACATCGTTGTTATCTCAGGCAAAGACGCGCAAGCAAGAAGTCAAACCGGGTAATGCTCGATCGAAAGTCAAAGCACAGCGCAAGAATCAACCTTAGCCGGGACAGTCTCGATCGAAGGTCAAATCTCGCAGTATGAGGTTGTGTGGGGGAAGCGTAGATCTGACCCACCTCACCGCTTCGCTGCACCCCTGTCTTGAAAAGGTGCTCTACTTGGGGAAACCCCAAGACCACTGGGCTGGTCACCCGACCAGTTGCACTTTCCGCTCCGAGGAGGGGAATTTATTAGCCACTAGCCACTAGCCACTAATCACAAGGCTTACCTGTATATCGATCGACGGCTACCAGACTTTGCTGTGGATCGTTGAGTGTTTTGAGGACGCACCGTGTCAAAATCGCGCGCGGATAGGTACTCGGTTGTTGGTAGATGACGATCGGTTGGGGATTGGTGACGATTGGGTGTTGAGGTAGAGTGCTAGGATACGCAGCTGGGTTGCGATAATAATAATTACCCATGGCATTAGGAAATGGATAGTCACCTACGCCGATTTGGGTCGTTACATTAGTTGTGACGTTATTTGGTGATGGAGTATAAATCGTGGTTGAATGAAAGCCGCCTAATGGAATCCGTACGATCCCAGGGCTACCGATGACGCTCTGCGCTCTGACTGGGGCAGGCACTAGCGACGCAAGCGCTGTCATGGCGATCGTCAACCAACAAACTAAAGATTTCATTACCTACAGGGCGAGCGATGCTCGCCAGTTAGATGTGCGCGTCGAATTTATCGACAGGGTAGTCCGGTAAAGCGATCGATCGCGACTGGACTGGAAATCGGACTACCGACGATCGAGGTGGAACAAGTAGATCCGATTGCAGGTGGGTATGGACTATTTTTTTGAATGATAACCGACGGTTGCGCGTATCCCGGTCGAGCGTATCCGCCATAGAAATCGCTCGAGTTGGGAAATAAATTGGTACCTGGGTAAATATTTTGATAGACCGGAATTCCTGAAGTAGGCGATGAGCCGATCCCGTAATAAATCCCGGTTGCGTTTGGTGCTGAATTTGTTCCGTAACTAGTATTTCCACCGATCTGAGTTGTTACAGAATTACTCGAATTGCTACCAGTAAATGGGACGTAGTAAGTAGTCGTCGATGAGTAGCCACCTAACGGAATGCCTTGGTTGACTACTTGAGCTGTGACAAGATGGGGTGTGAGTACAGCGGTAGCTGTAACTGTGGCTAGGAGAGCGGACAGACGGGCTAAATATTTCATACTAGGTGCTACAAGATAGGCGGTACCCGCCATTTAAATGTTGTAACGGCGATCGCGATCCATATTACTAACTTGGCCCAATACTGTGCCCAGCAGCAGGTTCGGTCGGATGCAAGCGTCGCTGCTTCGCAATCAAGTCTCGATCGATGGTTCGCTCCCAATCGATAGCCATCTGCCATCAACTGGGTTAAATTTGTAACAATCAACTAAATTGCGACCGCTTAGTTCCATTGTAGCGATCTCACCAAATGACTTATCTGTCAAATGGGACATTAAGTTCACCCAATCGAACTATTTATCTACTCACATCTTGCATCATAGATAAGTAATTATTGACACGGTTGGCCGGTAAATCGATCGATTGCAATCGGACTAGGAATTGGACTACCGACGATCGAAGTCGTACACCGAGACGGAACGGCACGGGGATAGTTAGTATTCGGTCGGACGATAATAACAGTTGGATCGATAGACTGACGGTAACGTTGGCGATAAGATCTACCCCGATAGCTAGAATTGGTCTGGATATAAGATTCGTTACTCGGGTAAAGATTTGGGCTGACTGGGGCAGCTGTCGGTGTTTGTTGAGCTGGTACGGAGATCGTTATCGAAGAATAGCCTTGCTGGGGTAAGCCTTGCGTCACTGTATTTTGCGCTCTTATCGCTCCTGGCAAGAGTAGGGTAATCGCTGTAGTAGCGATCGCCGCTAAATAAGTTAAATTTTTCATCGTCTTACCTCTAAATATCACAATTTTAACCATTTATTCCCTACTCTTAAAGCAATCGATCGACTGACTACGCTGCAAGATAAGCTGCTGGAGTATCGCTCGGATGGGCTAATACTTGGCTAGCTGATAAATCCGCAAAATCTATAGGCAGGGTGGTTTCATACACTAGAAGAAAATCTCTTAGTTCGCTGAAGTGAACTTTCGCTATTAGCCCGAAATTCATTTCAGGGCGGTTGAATACTAAGCACCAGAGTTGGGGCATTTTCCTTTTGGTGGATGAAACCACCCTGCTTGTGGATACCCTTAAGGGGAGCAGCTGGCAGACAGAATTATGCTACTGACTTTGCCCAATTTTGTGCCCAATCGAGGGTTTGATGGACTCGATCGATCGTTGCTGCTTCGCAATACAGTCTGAGGACAGGTTCGGTACCGCTAAATCTAATTAACAACCAACTGCCATCAGCGAGATTAAATTTGTAACCATCTGCTAAATTCCGATCGAGTACTGTGACATCGCCAATTTCATCAAACGGTTTGCTCTCCAATTGCGCCATTAACTTCGATCGCTCGTCCATACTATTGAGATGGAGATCGACCCGATCGTAAGCAAAATGATAGTCTGTTTGAGCCTGAAGTTGACGATACAAATCGCCTAAATCCTGCCCCGATTTAGCGATTGCTTCGAGTAGATATAATGCTGAGAGCAAAGCGTCGCGTTCGGGAATATGATTGCCATAACCGATGCCGCCAGATTCCTCGCCACCGATCAGCACTGGTGTCGTTAACATCCGATCGGCAATATATTTATACCCGATCGGGGTTTCATAAATCGGCAGATCGTATAACTTCGCCATCCGTGGCACGAGATTGGAAGTACTGACAGTCTTGATAATCTCGCCTGTAAAGCCACGTCGTTTGGCTAAATGCTCGATTAAAACTGGAATCAAAAATTGCGAACTTAAAAACTCACCAGCGCTATCTACTGCTGCAATTCGATCGCAGTCGCCATCAAATACCAAGCCGACTTTTACTCCAGCATCACTCTGATGGCTACGAATTACCCGCATCAACTGCGATAAGTATTTTGCCAATGGTTCGGGCGCAGCACCGTCGAATAACGGATCGGTGTTGCTATTTAATTCAATAATCGGTTTACCCAGCAATCGATCCAATCCAGTGCTAGATGCACCATGCATCGCATCAGAGAATACAGTTAGTTTACCTGTTGCGATCGCCGTTTGAATGCTCGCCAGATCGACTTTACCCCGTAACTCCTGACAATAACTTTCCCACGGATCGAAAGTAGTCAAAGTTCCTGCTTGCCTAGCGGGTAAGGCTTTCCCCCACCGTGCTTCGATTTTTTGGGTCATTTCTGGCGGTACCGACCCCCCAAAATTCCCTTTCACTTTTAAACCTAAATAGTCGCCAGGATTGTGGCTGGCGGTAATTACCAACGCACCGAGCGCATTTTGACTGTGTGCCGCCCAACTAAATGCTGGCGTAGGTGCGTAAGTCTCGCTGAGGATAACATCGAATCCAGCCAGCCGCACTGCTTCCGCCATCCGCTTGGCAAAGGTTTCCGCCATAAATCGGCGATCGAATCCCACGATAATCTTGCGATTGCCCGTCTTGGCACTATAAGTATCTGCTAAAATTTCAGCCGCCAGCGGTGCCACGCTTAATAAGCGATCGAATGTAAACTCCGCACCGATTACGCCCCGCCAACCATCTGTCCCAAATTTAATTGCGTCCATGTTCATCAGCTCATTTATCTTGCAGCTTCACTATTTTACAGATGAGACGGCTAGGTTTAAGTTAAAAAACTCGGATCGATCGATTCTTCCTTTCGGAACAGGATACAGGTGGTGGCAATCTTTTTAATGTGAGTCTAGCCAAGAGATGGTTGTGGGAGACTTCCGGGTCTTTACTGTTCGAACGCGAGCACGGATCTTTAGCTCCGTGCTCGCGTTCGAACATCTACACTACATCAATTTTAGGTCGCTCGGCAATTAGTCTCAGTGACGATCTGAAGTTGTTATATTGTAATCAAAGTTACTAACAAAATCTAATCCTTGTGTATTTCTGAAAGAATACATTTCGTGTATATTTTAACGTAATATATATTTTTTGTTATAAAATTATATTTAAAATATCATTTTTTTTCACGTTATTCAAATAGTCCCTAATGAAAACTCCAGTTGCCTTCCTAATTTTCAATCGACCCGATACAACAGAAATAGTATTCGAGCGGATTCGCCAGGCGCAACCTCCAAAGCTATTAGTAGTAGCAGATGGCCCTCGTCAACATAAAGTTGGTGAAGCTCAAAAGTGTGCTTCAACTCGCGCAATTATCGATCGAGTCGATTGGCCATGTGAGGTAGTAACCAACTATTCAGATATTAACTTGGGTTGTAAGCGTCGGGTTTCGAGTGGGATCGATTGGGTATTCGAACAAGTTGAAGAAGCGATTATTTTAGAGGATGATTGTTTGCCAGATCTAAGTTTTTTTCGTTATTGTGACGAGCTATTGGAGCGGTATCGACACGATACTCGGATCGTGTTTATCTCTGGCGATAACTTCCAATTTGGTCGCAAGAGTATGCCCTATAGCTACTATTTTTCTAGATGTATTAATAACACACCCCCGATCTGGGGATGGGCAACATGGCGCAGGTCTTGGCAATATTATGATGTCGATCTCAAATTGTGGGAGATTATGCCAAATGATGACTGGTTGGAAGATATCCTCAAAGACCGTATGCTGGTAAAAAGGTGGAAGCAAAGATTCCAGTCTATTTACGATAAAAGTTTCGATACGTGGGATTATCAATTAGTATTTTCTTGCTGGGTTCAGAGTGGATTGATTATCTTACCAAATGTTAATCTAGTTAGTAATATTGGCTATGGGCCGGAGGCGACTCATTCCAAAGCAATAATTACTGAGTTTGCAAACATGCCAGTTGAATCGATGTCCTTTCCACTGAAACATAGCGAGTTTACGATTTGCGATACTAAGGCAGATCGATACTCTAGTGACTCTAGCAAAAGGTTGACTAGATTAATCCAGATTATTCGCAATCCCTTGAGATTAAAACATATTCTTGATAATTATCGAAATAGCAAGATGAATTCGACTGATAATTAAGTTAATCTAATTGCTCGCTCGCTAGCATTTCCTGTTCCAAGAGCAGTATTCCCCGGGATCTTGCCATAATTCGTTTAGCAGGATTTCCCAGGTATACACTCCAAGGTTCTAGCTTACCTCTTACTACCGATAGTGCGCCAACAGATGTACCTTCACCTAGTTCGCTACCCGGAAGCAAGACAGAATTAGAGCCAACAACAGCATGTCTCCCCAGCCTTACTGGGATATGTTTTAGCCGCCTAAATCTATCCGGCACAGTAGGATTAGTCATTCCTTTGGTAAAATCATCGGTTGATGAGAAAACCGCAACTTTATTTGAAATACCGCTAAAATCTTCAAAATCGATCGGCGCTTGTCCGACAACACTAGCAAATGCTGAAATGTGGACATTCCGACCGATCCTAATGCCTCCTGTACCAGCAGATATGATACAAAAATCGTCTATTCTTACGTAATCGCCAAGATATATATTTTTAGTATTGTAATAAGATCCTTTGGTCGACAATAGGACGTTTTTACCTACAGCACCAAATCCCATTTCTATTAATTCATTCTGCGTTAGCCAAGACATATATAACTGTATTAATTGATATAACGTGAGTTCGGGATAAGAGGAGCCTGGAGACTTTAGTCTCGGCTCATGATAATTGTTCCGCCTACGCGGACTAATATATCATGAGCGCAGGCGGACTTTGTATCATGAGTACCGATTTTAATCCTTGTGAGGTAGTGGAACGGAGCAAATATCATTAAGCCGAACTCACGTTAAATATGAGTCTGGTACATAGCCAATCCCACATCGATCGCAATACCATCCATTAACAAATTGCTCTAATGGAAGTGGCAAAAGTATCGAGCGATCGCACTCATCCACCGCTAAGTTATCCCTTCTGCGATAACCAGCACTATTATCTCGTTTAAAAGCTTCCGCTGGCGAATATTTTGCCAGCATTAAAAGTTTTAGTCTGATGCTTTCCTTCGATTTACATTGAGGACAACGTTCGCGACAAAGCTTATTTGGTTTCTTGCTCATCTGAGTTACTACTACCCACGCGACATCGAATTTCAAGTCTACGCCAAAGCATCCTTAAGCGCAGTTCTTGCGGCTAAATGATTGCGGGTAGAAGTGAGAATTTCTACTTCCCGTTCTAGTCGAGTCGTAGTATCTTGCATTTCTAATAAAGCTTGTTGTTCCGCAGCTACGCCATAGAGATGGCTGGCAACCCAATAGGAAAGTTCGATCGGTAAACTGGGCAAACTTTCTGGTAATTCGATCGGTTGCTCTGTCAGCTTCCCTGACAAATGCACCACATCGCGCAATAACCCTTCTACATTGGTCGCTAGGGGACGCAAATCTTCTTCAGTAGGACGATCTTCAATCCACTCCACCAACCCCACTCGATAGGGCTTCTCGCGGACGTATTCTAGGACGCGGAAGCGTTGCTGCCCCATTGTCAAAACTTTCATGCGATCGTCGGGCAACTTCTGGAAATGCACGATCTCCGCACAACAACCGATTTCAGCAGGTTGACCGCGAACGGGGTCCCACATGAGTACGCCAAATCTGCGATCGCTTTCCATGACGGTATTCATCATGATCCGATAGCGAAATTCAAAAATATGCAGCGGTAACGGACGACTTGGAAACAGCACCAGTTCGGGCAGCGGAAACAGGGGAATTTCTCTCACGGCGATTGAAGAAGGTGCCATATAAATTATGAATTATGAATTGTGAATTATGAATTATAATTCATATCTTTTGGTGGTGTCGCTCTACTCCCCCAGCCAAATGCCAGGGATAAGCAGAGCAAGTACTCTTCCAATTATAGCTTCACTTCAATGTCTACACCTGCTGGTAGATCTAATTTCATCAGAGCGTCGATCGTTTTTGCAGACGGATCCTTGATGTCGATGATCCGGCGATGCGTCCGTGTTTCAAAGTGTTCGCGCGAATCTTTGTCAACGTGAGGCGAACGGAGAACACAATAAATCCTGCGACGAGTTGGCAAGGGAATCGGGCCGATTGCAGTTGCGCCAGTGCGATTGGCAGTTTCGACGATCTTATCGCAGGAGGTATCGAGGAGACGGCGATCGAATGCTTTCAAACGAATCCGAATCTTTTGCTGAGTTACAGTAGCCATAATTATACTTTCAGGTTGTCAAGGTACGGTGGAAAATCTGAGTTATGAATTATGAAATTCATGATTCTAACTCTTTATTGCTGGGCTTTGGATTATAGCAGTTTTCACACTGCGTTAGATTCCAGACAGACAAAGATAGAGATGCACCGAAGTACATCTCTATCTATTGTTTAGGTGATTAACCTACTTAACGATTTTGGAAACGACACCCGCACCAATGGTACGACCGCCTTCACGGATTGCGAAGCGCATACCTTGTTCGATCGCTACTGGGTTGATCAGTTCTACAGTCATCTTGACGCGATCTCCAGGCATTACCATTTCAGCAGCACTACCGTCATCGGCAGTAAACGCTTGGATGTTGCCAGTTACGTCAGTCGTCCGGACGTAGAACTGAGGACGGTAGCCAGGGAAGAATGGAGTCTTCCGACCGCCTTCTTTGTCGGTGAGGACATATACTTCACCTTCAAAGATGGTGTGAGGTTTGATACTGCCAGGTTTAGCAATTACCATCCCGCGTTCGATGTCGGCTTTTTGGATACCGCGCATCAGTACGCCTACGTTATCACCAGCTAATCCTTCATCGAGGGATTTTTGGAACATTTCTACACCAGTAATAGTGGTGCTGCGAGTGTCTTTGATCCCAATGATTTCAACGTTTTCGCCAACTTTGACTTTCCCACGTTCGATCCGTCCGGTTGCAACTGTACCCCGACCAGTGATCGAGAATACGTCTTCAACAGCCATCAAGAAGGGTTTGTCGATTTCGCGTTCTGGAGTAGGGATATAGTCATCTACTGCTGCCATCAGGTCGTAGATTTTGTCTACCCACTCGTTTTCCCCTTGAATGGTTTTGGGGTTAGCCAGCATTTGCTCTACTGCTTTAACAGCAGATCCAGAAACGACGGGAATGTTGTCGCCATCGAAGTCGTAGGAAGAGAGCAATTCGCGAATTTCTAATTCGACTAGTTCGAGTAACTCTTCGTCATCTACTAAGTCGGTTTTGTTCATGAACACAACCAGACGCGGTACACCAACTTGTTTTGCCAAGAGGATGTGTTCGCGAGTCTGTGGCATGGGGCCATCGGCTGCGGATACGACCAAGATACCGCCGTCCATTTGTGCCGCACCCGTGATCATGTTTTTCACATAGTCAGCGTGTCCGGGACAGTCTACGTGTGCGTAGTGGCGAGTTACGGTTTCGTATTCTACGTGAGCGGTGTTGATGGTGATCCCACGCGCTTTTTCTTCAGGAGCAGCATCGATCTCGTCATACTTCCGCGATTTTGCCGCACCGATTGCCGCGAGCGACATGGTGATTGCAGCAGTCAGTGTCGTTTTACCGTGGTCTACGTGACCAACGGTACCGATGTTAACGTGGGGCTTATTTCTTTCAAACTTAGCGCGTGCCATGTATCTTTATTCCTTTATTCCTCTGTAAATTTTAACTGGATTGTTGCCCGTTAGTGACTATTTTTGTAAATTTAATAACCACTAACTAGCAATGCACCAATTTATCTCCCTCTGTTTTTGGTCACGATCGCTTCTGCGACGTTCCGGGGGACTTCATCGTAATGGCTGAATTCCATCGAGAAGATCCCGCGACCTTGGGTATTGGAGCGGATGTTGGTTGCATAACCAAACATTTCCCCTAGAGGAACTTTGGCTGCAACTTTAGCGAGGTTCGCTGCCGCTTCTTGACCTTCGATCTGACCCCGACGGGAGTTGAGATCGCCGATGACGTTACCCAAGAAATTATCGGGAACTTCAACTTCGACCTTCATCACTGGCTCTAGCAGGGTGGGTTGAGCTTTCATGACACCATCTTTGACTGCGATCGAAGCCGCAATCTTAAAGGCCATTTCATTCGAGTCAACTTCATGGTAGGAACCATCGATGAGAGTGACTTTGAGGTCGATCATCGGATACCCAGCCAGCACGCCAGATTCGCAGGTCTCTTTGACACCTTGCTCGATCGGGTTGATGTACTGTTTGGGTACCGAACCACCAACGATTTTGGAGACGAACTCTAGTCCGCTACCGGGTTCCCCAGGGGCGATCTCGATCACGACGTGACCGTAGTTACCGCTACCACCACTTTGTTTAATGTACTTACCTTCTTGTTTGACACTCTTGCGAATGGTTTCACGGTAAGCCACTTGAGGGGCACCAACGTTAGCTTGGACATTAAATTCCCGTAACATCCGATCGACCAGAATTTCAAGGTGAAGTTCCCCCATCCCCGCAATTACGGTCTGGTTGGTCTCTGGGTCGGTGTTAACGCGGAAGGTCGGATCCTCCTGCGATAGGGAAATGAGCGCTTTGGAGAGCTTCTCCATGTCCTCTTTGGTCTTGGGTTCGACCGCGAGGGAGATGACTGGCTCAGGGATGAACAGTGATTCGAGAATTACTGCATTTTCCTCATCGCACAAAGTATCACCGGTAAAGGTGTCCTTGAGTCCGAGCACCGCGCCGAGATCGCCTGCACGGAGTTCGTCAACCTCTTGGCGTTCGTCGGCTTTCAGGATAATCAAGCGCGAAATTCGCTCTTTCTTACCTTTGGTTGGGTTGAGCACATAAGTTCCAGTTTTGACAACTCCAGAATAGACGCGGATGAAGGTCAGACGACCATATTTGTCCGCCATAATCTTGAACGCCAGTGCTGCAAATGGCTCATTATCATCTGCGTGACGTTCGATTTCGACAGTCTCATCATCGGCTGATTTCCCTTTAATCGCGGGTACTTCAGTCGGACATGGTAGATAGTCGATTACCGCATCGAGCAGAGATTGAACGCCTTTGTTCTTAAATGCCGAACCGCAGAACATTGGCACGATCGCGCCGGAGATCGTACCTTTGCGCACTGCAAGCTTAATCTCTGCTTGAGAGATTTCTTGGCCTTCGAGATATTTCTCGGTCAATTCATCGGAAGTGTCAGCGACAGATTCGAGTAGTTTAACCCGAAACTCGTCGGCTTTCACTTGGAGGTCGGCGGGAATATCGCGTTCTTCGATGTCTTTACCCATATCATCGAGAGCGTAAAACGCCCGCATGGTCACAAGGTCGATGACTCCAGCAAAGTCGCCTTCCGCACCGATCGGAATTTGCAGCGGTACTGCATTGCAGCGCATTCGATCGACGATTTGTTCGTAAACTTTGAAGAAATTCGCACCAGTCCGATCCATCTTATTCACAAAGACGATCCGAGGTACCTTGTAGCGATCGGCTTGCCGCCATACCGTCTCCGATTGAGGCTGAACACCACCAACGGAGCAAAATACAGCGATTACACCATCTAATACCCGCATCGAGCGTTCGACTTCGATCGTAAAGTCTACGTGACCGGGAGTATCGATGATATTGATCTTATGATCTTTCCAAGTCGTGCTGATTGCGGCTGCGGTAATGGTGATACCACGTTCTTGTTCCTGTACCATCCAGTCGGTGGTAGCAGTCCCTTCGTGGACTTCGCCGATTTTATGGACAACCCCAGAATAATATAAAATTCTCTCGGTAGTGGTTGTCTTACCCGCATCGATGTGGGCTGCAATCCCGATGTTGCGTATTCTTTCAAACGGGACGGTACGTGGCACAATTACCTCCTTACTGGTCGGCTGCCGCTAATAAAATTGGTTAATCTTTACTAAGATTGTATACTTTTTTTGGTGTGGGTTGGATAACTACAGGCGTGCGGATGACTGCACTTGCCCGAGCTTCGGTCGTTGCAACTAGCGAAAACCTAGTAGCGGTAGTGAGCGAAAGCTTTATTCGCTTCGGCCATCCGGTGGGTTTCTTCGCGTTTCCGAATCGCGCTACCCGTCTCATTCGCTGCATCCATTAGCTCGTTAGCCAACTTGCCTGCCATCGTTTTGCCCGCACGTGCCCGAGAATAGTTGATCAACCAGCGCATCGCTAGCGCTGTGCCACGATCGGCTTTTACTTCCATTGGTACTTGGTAAGTAGCACCACCAACCCGTCGACCTTTAACTTCGACTAGGGGAGTGGTATTTTTGACCGCTTTTTCAAAGGTTTCGAGCGGATCGTTACCCGTACGCTCTTCGATGGTTTTCATCGCGTCGTAGATAATCTTGTAGGCGATCGATTTTTTACCACTGCGCATAATGCGGCGCACCATCATGTTGACGAGGCGACTGTTGTAAACAGCATCTGGTGGTACTGGGCGTTTGGGAACTGTAGTTCGACGTGACATAACTCGAAAAAATATTGAAGGGTAATTACTCAGCGATCGAGTCCGGTACGAGCGACCGTACTCTATTCGCTGATTTCTAGTGACTATTTCACTGAATCTATCTGCTGGCTCGCAGACTAAAATTGGCGATCTTTGGAGTTGTGGCTGGGTCACCTCAAGGGTTGCGATCCAACCGAGTGCAACGAAACTTCAAAAATACTAATTTAGCTTTGCTCTTGGCAAATAACTAGATTCAGTGCCTCGATGCTATTAGTGTTTTCACTAACAGCTCGATAACCGGATATAACCACAGTAGACACCCTCAGCATGGGAGCCTACGACGCGACTAGGGATAGGTTCGTAAGCTTACAGATATCACAAATGCACTATCAATCTAAATTAATAGGCCAGTGGCAACCCGCAATAAATGTTAAGCCTTAGGAGCTTTAGGCCGTTTGGTTCCATATTTGGAACGACCTTGCTTGCGATCCTTGACTCCAGCCGTGTCGAGTGTGCCACGGATGATGTGGTATCTGACTCCAGGTAAGTCTTTGACCCGACCGCCGCGAATCATTACAACAGAGTGTTCTTGGAGGTTGTGACCGATTCCAGGAATGTATGCTGTAACTTCAAATCCAGAGGTCAACCGTACCCGTGCTACTTTACGTAGGGCGGAGTTAGGTTTTTTAGGTGTAGTTGTGTAGACGCGTGTGCATACGCCACGTCGTTGAGGACATTCCTTCAACGCAGGTGACTTGGTTTTGACTTTATAGTCTACGCGAGCTTTCCGAATTAACTGTTGGATGGTTGGCATGGGTTAGAAAATTGTACAGTTACCTAGCGGTTCCAACTGTTGACAAATTACCATTCTATAATAGTGTATGCAAGTGTGTCAATCAAATATTTGTTGACAGTCGCGATCGAAATTGTGGCCGAGCCAAAAATTCAACTGTTTCGATCGTGACTGCCACTTGGCGGCGTTGGCGATCTGAGTGCTTTTCTGAAAATCGAGATTGCAGTTGTCATAGCATTTGCAACACACATGTAATATCAGTCTTGGATTCGAGCGATCGACATAAAGCTATTCCTTAGCTAGTTTGACTCTCAAATTTTCACATCACATTAACTTTTATCTCACTCAAATGAGAGCAAATCAACCGATCGATTCAGGTCGTTAAGGGAATTTACTGAGGAGATCGAGAGTTACAGCCTGAGATAATTCTCTTGGTCTAATTTTTGGCTGATTTTCGTAACAAAAGTTCTAGAAAAATGTAGATCCACTCCTAGTTGTCGATAATTAAGAAATATCACCAACACGAACTTTAGCACAGTCAAAAGCGTAATAAATAAGTAGCGATAACGACGATTGCAATCGATCGCTATAACCAATTCAAACTGCTGTGAAAGCGGTTCTGATTGGGAGCGATTGCTAAGATCGATCGGGATCGATACTCGATCTATTGCGGTGGCAGTGGTGATGAAAACTAGCACATTACTGAGAATGTATGAGGCTGGAGAGCGAGACTTTGCTGGTGTAGATTTAGCTGGTGCTGACTTACAAGGCGTAGCTTTAATTGAAGTGAATTTACGTGGTGCCAATCTCACTGGCGCAAATTTAAGTCGGGCATTTCTAACGCGATCCGATCTGAGTTGTACGAAGTTAAACTGGGCAAATCTCAGTTTTGTAAAGATGAGTGAAGGTAATCTTAGTGGGGCAGATTTATCTAAAGGCAATTTGCAAGGTGCCTTTCTCGTCAAATCGGCATTACTGGTAGCGCGAATGAGTGCGGCTAATCTCACTGGAGCCAATCTCCGAGGTGCTAATCTTGCTGGGGCAAATTTGTGTGGTGCCAATCTCTATCGAGTTAATTTACGCGATGCCAATTTAGTGGGCGCAAATTTCAACTGGGCAAATGTTTTGGAGGGCAGGTTGAGCGGAGCAAATCTACAAGATACGTCCCTGCAAGGAGTGAATTTAAGTCGGGCGTTTTTAACAGATTCCAATTTAGAAAATGGTGAATTAGATAGTGTCAATCTCCGCGAAGCTCGACTCACTGGAGCAAATTTGGCTAATGCCAATCTGACTGGAGCTAATCTTACCGCCGCACAATTACGGTATGCCAATCTTCAGGGGGCAGACTTGACTGGAGCTAAACTGAACAAAGCCAACTTGATGGGTGCCAATCTCGCCCGAACGATTCTCGATCGCGTCGATTTTACCGATGCAAATTTGGAGCGAACCAGTCTCAATTGGGCATATTAAGAGAAGACAACCAGCGAGATCGATCTCTAAATCTCTTCGTACTTCTGACATTAATTATCGGTTTGTAGCTGAGTGCGAATCGCTGTAACCGATCGCCTGAGTCAATCGTGCTAGTTGCCGCCGCAATTGCCATGACTATTGGCGATCGGTAAGTTGCTTTGGCAAAAATACCGGAGCGTCGAGCGCCAAAAACCTTACGTCAACAAGTATCGATCGTTTACAATTGGCGATCCCCCACTAGCCTTTGCAGAACATTGCTGTCATCCTATATATATGTGGTTGAGAATGCAATTTACCTCCAGGATCTAATTATCACAAATGACTACAACAGGAAATACGACAACAATCGCCCTATTAATCCTCTCGCTGGGTATTCTGGCATGGGGTTACTATCGGAATCGAGACTTGGGTAAATTTGGCATCCTGTCGTGGTTGCAATCAGTCGTACTGATGGTACCGTGGCTGTTGTGCTTTGGTGCCTTATCGGTAGGTTTGCATATTAATCTAGTTGGCATTCTGCTGTTGTTGGTGACATCTACGAGTGTTTATATCTGGCTGGGAACTCAAGTTCGGCTGGCTGCTAAAGATCCGGAAGTAGCTGCAAAGATTGTTGAAAATAGGCTGAAATCCCAAGCCGAGCGGCTGCCCAGAGCTGGTGAAACGAACGCACAAGCCCTAGCGCTGGCGATGAATGTGCTCCAGATCCCCGATGAGGATTTAAGCAACATCAAGAACATTTTTGGCATCGATACATTTTACGCCACCGAGACTATTCCCTATCAACAGGGGGCGATCTTTAAAGGTAATTTGCGCGGCGAAGCAGAAGCCGTCCATCATCGGCTAACTGATAAATTACACGATCGAGTGGGCGATCGGTATCGTCTCTTCTTAATTCCAGACCCGGAAAATCGCCCCGTTGTCATCGTCCTCCCGAGTAGTAACGATCCGCAGCCAGCAACAGTCGCACAGCAGGTGCTCGCTGCGGTAATGCTTGTTGCAACGATCGCGACTAGTCTAGAGACAATGGGCGTATTTCTCGGATTTGATTTTTACGAGCATACGGAACGGATTAAGGAAGTTTTACCCTTAGCACTGGGATTGTGGACGACGCTGATCGCCCATGAAGCCGGACACCAGATCGTTGCGAAAATGCGTCAGGTCAAAATCGGCCTACCCTTCTTTTTACCGACCGGACAAATCGGTTCGTTTGGTGCGATTACTCGGTTTGAGTCTTTAGTGCCCAATCGCAGCATGTTATTTGACATTGCTTTCGCCGGGCCTGCCATTGGGGGAGCGGTAGCGTTTGCATTATTAGTCTGTGGCTTACTACTGTCTCATCCCGGTAGTGGCCTCGAAATTCCCTCCAAATTTTTGCAAGGTTCGATTTTAGTCGGTTCGATCGCTAAAATTGTATTAGGCGTAGCAGTAAATCAACCCGCGATCTCGATTCATCCCTTAGTGTTGATTGGCTGGTTGGGGCTGGTAATTAATGCGCTTAATTTGATGCCAGCAGGACAGTTAGATGGCGGGAGAATCGTGCAAGCTATTTACGGCAGAAAAACAGCTCAGCGATCGACGCTAGTAACGCTCGTAATTCTGGGATTTATTGCCTTTTTCAACCCTGCTAATCTGGTAATTCTCTATTGGTTGGTGTTAGTTGGGTTCCTGCAACGAGCGCTGGAACGCCCTAGTTTAGATGAAATTACCGAACCGAATGATGCTCGGGCCGCATTAGGATTACTCGCACTATTTCTGATGGCGGCGACAGTAATTCCCTTTAGTCCAGATTTGGCAGGAAGATTGGGAATTGGGGGGTAGAGAGTAACCAGTGTAGAACTCACTCGATCGAGTAATTAGGCATAATCAATCGTAACTAATAAAAAATATGGACGGATTTGGATTTTTAATTGCAGCAGTAATTGCGGCGGCGACTGTCAAGTCGGGGATTAGAGTCGATCGAGAGTACGAGCGGGGCGTGATTTTCCGGCTAGGAAGATTTCAAAAAATTCAAGGGCCAGGATTGTACTTTACTGTGCCGATACTCGATCAACGAAACCAAGTCGATATTCGGACGAAAACTGTCGATATCGCTCCGCAAGAGGCGGTGACAGCCGATAGCGTAACGATTAAAATTAACGCCGTGCTCTACTATCGAATCATCGATCCGATGAAGGCGATCAATAAAGTTGAAAACTATCAGATGGCAGTATATCAGGCTGCGATGACCACGCTCCGCAATATCGTCGGGCAACATAATCTCGATGATATGTTGAAAAGTCGCGATAAAATCAATGCCAAAATTCAAGAAATCGTCGATGAAATCACCGAGCCGTGGGGTGTGGAAATCGAGCGGGTCGAACTCAAAGATGTCGAAATCCCGATTTCGATGCAGCGCGTGATGGCCATGGAAGCAGAAGCCGTGCGCGAGAAACGGGCGCGCCTGATTAAAGCAGAAGCGGAGCAAGAGGCTTCTAATCTACTCGGGCAAGCCGCTCAAGAGATGATGAAGAATCCGGCAGCACTAGAATTGCGACGGTTGCAGATGCTCACTGAAATCGGTGCGGAAAATAACAGTTCCACATTTGTGATGATTCCGTCAGATATTCTGAGTTTAGCGAAAGAATGGTCGATCGCAGCGCAAAATGGTAATGCCGCCCATCAGGTCGATCTTGCCAAAATCGCTCTAGCTAAACAAGCCGAACAACTCAATTCAGCCACTCCACAGGATCGACTCAACTTACCAGTCCAGGGAGAGGATGCGTTACCTGCAATCCTGCCCGAACATAGACTCCCAGAGTAAATAGTTAGATTAGAGCCAGCCCTTTAATTTATAAACCAAGATGCCGAGATATTCCCGCAAGGCTCCAGTTGTCAACGAGAGACTTTCTTCATTCGGGAGCAAGGCGAGAATAGCTGACTCGATTTGAGTATTAGGTTGGTCTATCTCTAATTGAGAAATCCGATAATCAGTTGGTGCCGCGATCGCATTAATATCCAGCTTTTTAAAAATTGCCAGCGATCGCGGCATATGCATCGCTGAAGTTACGAGTAAAATTTTCTGGAAATTATATTGCTGTAAGATTTCTTTAGTATATACGGCATTGTCCCGCGTATTTAAAGATTTTCCTTCGGGGATGATATCGGTCTTGGGTACGCCCATTTTAATTAATAATTTCATCAAGTCATCAGCTTCTGGAGTGCTATTACCTTGCCAATCGATTCTCCCACCGCTGACGATAATTTTTGGTGCTTTGCCAGCACGATATAAATCCGCACCATACAATACCCGATCGCCTGCATCGGAAAAGTCTACATCCGGACGCGGATATGCTTGCGATCGAATCCCGCCACCCAATACGACAATCGCATCAGCAGTCGGTAATTCACCTTGCGGAATATTCTGCCATTCTAAAGATCGCACCAACGAATTACTCGTCCACGAATTGCTACTGAGCAATAGGATTAGCAATGCCGTGCTAATAACTGCGGGAGTCCGTTTAGATTTTTTCCATAATAATCCGAGCGCGACGATTAATAGTAAACAAATTAATCCGATCGGATAGAAGAAAATGGGAATTAGTTTGGAGAGGAACAGAAACATTGAATAAATTACTAATTATGAGGTGCATGGATCTCCGATAAATTATTGTCTTTTGCATAATTTCAAACTAGTGGATCGTTCATTGCTTTCATACCCACATCTCGAACGTGAAGTGAATTTGGGAAAAGATCGCTCAAACGGTTCGGTAACTTGGGTGACAAGTTTTCATCAAAAAGTAATTTTATGCAGATAATGGCGTGGTCATAAACTGCCGCTCGCAATCGGCAGCATAAGCAATGCAGGCTTTTAAATCCGATCGCGTCAGATCGGGAAAATCGTCGAGAATTTCTGCTCCAAACATTAAGGGATATAAGCTTGAATTTTGAGAATCTGACTCAATCTACTCGACGATCGCGATTTTATTGGCAGCATCAACAGCTTTGGAACGAGCGAGATCGGTGGTTTCGGCTTTAGCTAAAGCGACTCCCATCCGGCGATAGGGTCGAGCATCAGGCTTCCCAAATAGGCGCAGATCGACATCTGGTTCGCTGAGAGCTTCGGCTACTCCAGTAAAAGAAATAGAGTCAGAGTTTTTAGTGGCGAGAATTACCGCGCTGGCAGCCGGAGCGTATTGAACGATCTTCGGAATCGGTAAATCTAATACCGCCCGTAAATGTAATTCAAATTCATTTAAATTTTGCGAAATTAACGTCACCATCCCGGTATCGTGCGGCCGGGGAGATAGTTCGGAGAAGATAACTTCATTAGCAGTAATAAAAAATTCTACGCCAAATATGCCCGCACCACCGAGCGCATCGGTTACTTGAGTAGCGAGTGCTTGCGCGGCGGCAAGTTGAGTCGGCGTAATTGCCGCTGGTTGCCAAGATTCTTGATAATCACCGCGTTCTTGGCGATGTCCGATCGGCGGACAAAAAATCGTCGGTGCGTGCCACTGTTTGATGGTTAGGAGGGTAATTTCGATCTCAAAATCGATAAATTCTTCGATAATTACTTTTTGACTGTCACCACGCGAACCGGCGATCGCATAATTCCACGCAGCCTCAATTTCAGTAGCTTCTTTGACTATCGATTGACCTTTTCCTGAAGAAGACATGACTGGCTTGACGACATTGGGAAAGCCAATTTCTTGAGATACCGATCGCATTTCCTCTAGATTAGTAGCATAGGCATATTTAGCCGTCCGCACCCCCAATTCATGGTGTGCGAGTTCGCGAATCCGATCGCGATTCATCGTGTAATGTGTTGCCTTTGCGGTGGGAATTACGGTAATACCGCGCTGCTCGAATTCGGCTAATTTTTCAGTTCTAATTGCTTCGATTTCGGGGATGAGATAATCTGGCTGATGTTTGGTGACAATTCGTTCTAAATCTTCGCCACTGAGCATCGAAATAACTTCACTCTCATCGGCAACTTGCATTGCTGGTGCGTGCGGGTAACGATCGACTGCAATTACATGATTGCCCAGTCTTTGCGCCGCGATCGTAAATTCCTTACCTAATTCGCCCGATCCTAGCAGCATCAATTTTTTGGGCAGTTTTAGCATTCGCGCATTCTCAAAATTATCTGCTTCTAGTCTAAGATCGATCGCGCACCTAAGTCTAAGCTTTCACACTCTAGCTCGCTACTCATTCCCAATATAGCGCAGCTTCGATCGCCCATTTAGGGCAACCGCGCTGGGTGACAATCCTTTTTTCGTTAACAACCTGACCGCGCTCGTCGGTAACGACTTCGGTTCTGACGATGGTTTCACCGTGTTCGAGGTAATTTTCTAACACAGTTATGGCCGCAGCTTGGAGGGACTCCTTGAGTGGCGAAACGATATTTGCGGTCAGTACGCTCTGAAGATCGCTTTGATACGACAGACCAGCAGCTTGAGGTTGGTTGAAAGACGATTCTGTAACTGTCACATAGGGATTGAATTGAAGATCGCTCTCTGGTGAAGGTTCGATTGCCAGTTTAGAGATAATCTTACCTAGGATTTCGCTATCGCCACTATTATTAGCAACACTTTGATGAGCAGTGAGATCGACATTATTAATACTAGGAATATCACCTAACTTGGCAATCCAGGCAATTCGATCTCTGAGGAAGAGTGAAATCAATCCCAGCCGAGTCTGGATATCCAAGCGATCGTCAATGCAGATAGCATCCTGAACGCGGTACCATTTTGATTTGGCGAGGATGAGAATATCTAGTTGTACTCCTGGTTGTGGCTGCTGACGACTTTCCATCCATGTTTGCCACAATTCCTCGACAGGTGCATAGCTCAGATGATAACCTTCGGGAATTTCATACTTTTGATAGCGAATGAATCCCCGATCGGCAGTAGCCGTATCGATCGGGATAAACTGGTGCTCGCCGATAATTTCTTGAATTAGTGTTGAATATTTACTATCCTTTTTGACCAGGATATAGTGTAGGCGTGCTGCCACTTTGTGAATCCCAATTAACTCACCAGTTGGTGTCGACAACTGCAGTGAATTGTGGGCATAATTAATGCGTAAATTATCATTGGTAATCAGCCGCTTTTTCCCACAGGCAAAGCGTCTGACGATCGTTTCATCTTCTAGCAAATCTTCAATAATCTGTTCGTGCTCTCCGAGGAATTGGGATTGTTCTGACATTGCTGATTGTGAATGTAAATCTTGAGAGATTTCGGGACGGTTCAAAGCCTTATGAGCATGGGTATCGATAATCATATGTTTAGATCGACCGAACGATAAGGGCAATTAACTAAAATCCAAACTTTTGACGCACAAGCGATCGCGTAAATCTTAAATTATGCTGGTGAAAATTATTCAGACATGGTGATGATGACAATCTCAACCGAACCCCTGTTCCCGATCTTCTAGTGTCGACTGAAGTTCGCAAGATTTGTCAGGACGATCGCCACCTGTAATCTAGCTATCTCTATAGAGTACCCAAGCGCTCACTGATTATTGAAGTTACTCGCTCGGCTCGTTTGTTGTCTGAGATCGCCAGTCGTTCGCAGTATACTTGGATGCCAACCGATCGGCAAGAATCGATATTTGAGACAATATCCTGTATTTTCATCAGTGTGATGCAAAAAAAGCATGAAGCGGAGACTATTGCGAAATCTTGTTAACAAACTGTAATCTGGTATGCAGAATTGAAGCAAAAATATTCAGATTATGTAGCTGAATATACTTGACAGTTCAAAAGTTAAAGTTAACAGTGTGAGGAATAGCCTTAGTATGTCGAAATTATTATTGACGCACATTTTCTACCCAATTTTGACGGCGATCGCTGTTTGGGTAGCAGGTGTAACTCCAGCGTCAGCAAACCCTAGCAGCATTGACACAACAAGCACAACCGCTGGTAATGCTGCAACGAAGCTCGCACCAATTAATTCTCTGGCTAACGCAAGTACAGCAGGGACCACAGATCGAGTCGAACGCGCCACTGCGGCCTTAGATGTCAAACCTGGAGACTGGGCTTATCAAACGCTCCAAGGGTTACAGACTAAATATCGGTGTAGCAATACGCTTACAGGCGATCGAGTTGTATCGCGCGAAGAATTTGCAACCAGTATCAACACTTGTGTTCGATCGATGGAAGAACTAGTTGCCAGGAAACGCGGCAAAAGAATGAAAAAACGGCGGGTAGTACCAGCTCCTGCGGTAATTACACCAGCTCCTGAGATCGCACCGCCAGCGCCAGAGCCAGTTGTACCAGTCGTACCACCAGAGCCAGTAGTACCAGAGGTTTCTAAGCAGGATCTCGAACAGATTGAGCAATTAGTTCGCTCTTTTAGTGTCGAGCTTCAAGGCTTGAATACTCGTCTTCAAGCACTCGATACCAAAGTCACTACAATTAGCGACCAAAGATTCTCCACTACTACCAAGCTCACTGGGGAAGCGATTTTCGCAATTACTACTTTGGCGGGTGGCCCAAATAATGCAACTCGGAATACAATCTTCGCCGATCGCGTCCGCTTAAATTTCAACAGTAGCTTCTTTGGTAAAGACTTGTTGCTAGTCCGGCTCCAGTCTCGAAATGGCAACTCTTTTGCTGGCGCTGTTGCAACTTCTGCGGCAAGGACTAATGAGGCGAGATTAGGATTTGAAGGCAGTGAAGAAAATACTACCGATCTCCAGCGGTTGCAATACAAGTTGCCACTATCGTCCCAAACGCAGGTGATTTTTGCAGCAGTGGGTAGTGAGTTAAATGATGACTACTACAACTTCAACCCCGAGCTGGCTCCAGCCGGACAAGGTTCGTTTACTCGCTTTGGTCGGGTTAGTTCGATCTATAGATTGAACAATGAAGGCGCGAGTATTGGGATCGATCAAAAATTTAGTCCCAATCTCGGACTGGTAGTCAGTTATGCGGTGCCACGCGCGGGTGCCACTAGCCCAACAATCGGGCCGATTAATCCACCAGAAACAGTTAATAATCCGAATACCGGACTATTTGGCGGTGCGAATACGATCTTCTCGCAGATTCGCTTTAAACCTAGCAATGGGGTTAATCTTGGGGTAGCCTACGCTCGTACTTATACTCCTGGCGGGACTTTTGTATCGGGGAATAATGGTAGTAACTTTGCCAATAACCCGTTCAATGGAGCGCCAACATCGGCGGATCACTATGGACTCTTGGCTAGTGTCGATCTCTCCAATAGTTTGATCTTGTCTGGTTGGGGTGGTTACACTCAAGCTCAACGACAAGCTACCGGCGGTGGCTCGGCGGATATCTGGGAGTATTCACTAACTTTGGCTGCTAAGGATTTTGGCTCGAAGGGAAGTACGTTAGGTTTCGTCGTCGGGATGCAACCCAGAATCGCTAGTAATACCGTTAATTTTGCAACCTCTCGGGTAGATCCATCTACTGGCTTGCATTTAGAGACTTACTACAAGTACAAAGTTAGCGATAATATCTCGATTACACCTGGATTGTTGATTCTCACTAACCCAGAGCACAACGCTGGTAACCCGACTGAGTATCTCGGTACGATTCGGACGACATTTACTTTCTAGTGTTTTAGGCTAATAATTAATAACTAATAAAGTATTAATGGTGGGAGCGATCGAATGGTTGCTACCCACCATTTTTTGGATCGTTCCACTAGGAATACCACTCCATCACCGAATTAGCAGATAATTAATAACCGATAACTAATAAATAACTCATGAAAAGACGGGACATCTTACTGGGGGCATCCAGCATCGCCACCGCAGCAGTCGTAGCAACTTCCCAACTTACGACCGCCACACAATCAGAACCCACGACTGCGGCAACAGCGGCTAAATCGAGCGCTGGTGCAGGGAAAACTATTCAAATCGCGAAAGATTTACCAGGCTACTATGTTACACCAGTAGGAACGGGTAAATTTGCCACAGTCATTGTCCTGATGGAAGCTTTTGGCCTCAATAAGTGGTGTAAAAGTATTTGCGATCGATTAGCCGAGTCGGGATTTGCCGCGCTCGCGCCAGACTTTTATCGTGGGACTACCTATGCCTATACCGATATGCAAGGTGCGATCGCCAAATTAAAGTCGCTCAAAGATGATGCCATCATGAGCGATGTCGGTAAAAGTATCGAATTTCTCACGGGTAAATCTGAAGTTAATGCCAACGCAATTGGCGTTATCGGCTTCTGTTCCGGGGGAAGGTATACTTTTCTGACTAATGCTGTCTATCCCAGCCAAATCAAAGCTGCTGTCGCCTTCTACGGTGGCGGGATCGATGCCACCGCCGATCCAGTCGGTCGCAAATCGCTAATCGGTAGAGTAGATACGATGCAATCACCAATTATGCTGATGTATGGTGCCGAAGACAAATCCATTACCGCCGACGAACAGGGTCGGATTGCGACAGCTTTATCTAAAGCGAAAAAAAGATATATCCTCAATCTTTTTCCCAAAGCCGGACATGGCTTCATGAGCGATCGCCGCGATAGCTACTCTCCAGAAGCCGCCGCCGAAGCGTGGATGATGACTACGGGTTTTCTCAAGCAAAATCTCAATCCCAAAAAGACTAATAAAACATCAACATAAACTATTGGAAACTCTGTAGTTGTAAGCTGAGATCTAATTGGTGGGCAGTGCCCACCCTAATTTTTGTTTACGCCTTGCTAAGCAACTACTCAAAAATCTCATCGCATTTCGAGTTTAGCTAAATAACTCGAAAATCTGACGACAAAACTGTTTTAACTTATCAGCGATCTCTGGCTGCGGCTGGATCGCACCTTCAAATTGCCAATCCTCAACAGTCGATAATCGCCACTGCTTGCCACGATGATCGAAGCCAGCCACTTCCAATCCGATAAAACTGCGGGTAGATTCCACAGCGTCTTCATAAAACCGAATCTGGACTAAAACACTCCGACTTTGCCACCGCCTACTCCAGCCAGGGAAATGAAAGCTAAAATCGATCGAATCGGGATCGACTAGCTCCTGAGTATCGCTATCCTCAGCCCAAGGTTTCAAGTCTACTTTCGCATCGGGAAATTCGCTCCGAAATAGACTGACGGCAGAGGCGATTTTACTGGTAAGGACGATATCGGTAGCTTGTTTGGCAGCGTTCACGTTTGAGAGGCGGCAGGATAGAATGACAGTGTGGTTGTTACCATTCTGGTTACATAATCAAATACTAACAGGGAAATATAGCCCTGAAACATACATTACTAATGTTTCAGGGCTATCTCTTCAAAGTAATCTGACCCATCCGGCGATCGAACGTTCGCTCTATTGTCAAGCAATAATTGCAACTTAATGAAAACAAGTTACATCACGATCGAATAGCTACTAAAATCGCGATCGACATGTTGTAATCCAGTTTGAACGCCACTTCGGCGAATCCCACCCGTAAGGATATCGAAGCCGACGATTTCCCCATTTAGTTCGGGAATAATGCGACAAGCATATAAGTTTGCGGTTTGCGGTAAAAACACCTTGGGATTTATCGCTGGAAAGTTAAATAAAGATGGCGATAAAATCCCTTGTAATCCACCACTTTGTTGTGTTGAAGGTGCAAAATCATATTTTGCCCAAGAGCTATAAACCAACGCATATTCATCATCGCTAGAGCGATATAATTGTGGTACCTCCATCTCAGCATAGAAACCAGGCTGACAAATGGGGGCGAGATATTCCCAGTGCTCGAAGCTATTATTTCTAGCTTTGAGTAGTGCTACTGCGCCTTTTTTACCTACTGGTTGCTTGGAATCTTTTGCCGATAACAACATGTAGATTTGTTCGTGATGTCGGAATAAAAAGGGATCGCGCCAAGCATGGATCGTCATGTCTTCAGGGACGTGACGCAGTTCGTACGGAGACTGCGGTTGAATCCGCACGCTCGGGATCCGAAACCAGCGATCGAAGCTCTGGATGTGATGTGTAAATGCTACGCCGACATTCTGGGTCATCCCATCATCGGTAGCTTGGTTTCTCGATGTATAAAACATCAAATAGCCACCTTGAATCTTGATAATATCTCCACTCCAAATCGAGGTATCATCCCACCCCAGTGGATCGGCACCCAAGACGCGATCGCTAATCCAATCGATCGTCAAAAAATCCTTAGTAGTCGCGTATCCTACCTGAGAACTAAAATGATGTTTGTCCTCAGCGACTAAGGTAGGATCGGCATTCAAATAAAATAAGTGGAAGAGCGCAGTTTCTGGATCGAAGTGATACCAAAAATCCCAGACATGACGATGGGGATGTTGGACTGTCGGATAGCTGATTTCGGGCGCGAGAGTGAGCATTTTCTACCAGTTCAAAATTCAAGATGGTGGGATAAAGTCAAAACAAAACCGACACAGTCAAAATTCCCACGAAGAGGGCAAGAATTTATGGACTATGTTGATGAGAGGGTAGAAATTGTGTCACGACACACTCACTGATTATTCACCTAAGAATAATGAATGATTTTGGCTAAATATGTTTCAGCTTTCGGTGAAAATTTAGACCTGTTCGCCAACTATTTTTTCGGTCTGTCAGGCCAGCGAAAGTCATAGTTCAGCGTTACTAGTCGCGACGGATGGAGAAGTATTTATATTTGGAGAAAAAATGAACCTCGGTCGTCCGATTACTCACGCCTTGCCAATTGCTGGAAATGCTGGGAATTTTAGATACAAATGTGAAATTTGTCATCTGTGCGGACACCAAATTAAGGAGCGGGTGTACCATGCGTAGGGGTATTCCAGTAGGCAGTTAGGGGTGGTTGTTATTTAACGTACCCAACTTATCACAGTAAGCGATCGAATTAGATCGGAAATTAGTCGCAATCTCCAAAAAAATCAAAAAATGTCGCAAGTATCGGGTGAGACATCCCGAATTTTTGCCCGCTGTTAGGATGTTAGGAGATCTACAATATAGTGTCAGGCTGAAATTAATGAAATTGTGCTCGTTAACTACGTCAATTGTCATGGGGATTGACTCTTTATTCCTTATTAAAATAAATACATGTGTCTGGATTTCGGGGCGTTGCTAAATTTCAGATACACATTCAGCAACGCCGATTTCGGAACAGCGATCGTGGCTACTTTTAACTAGCAATATTACAAGCTCGCTCGTAACTGCAACTTTCGTCCCCAAAACGCACCTGTAGCAATTTCGCTGTTGGCTAATCTTCTGACCTTGCGTAACTCCCACCGAAGCACGACGGCACGATCGATGACGGTGTGTAAACCTTAACAGCGCGATCGCCTTTACTTAGATTATCAAACAGAACGTCTCGATCGTGCAGCGATCTCGCCTCGATCGCCATGTTAAACTTAACGATCTGTGGGCTTGTGACAGAGAGTGCCTGATTCGATCGATCCGAACAGCGATCGAGAATACTGTCACGACGACAATGCACAAGCTTAATTCATTTTTTATAATTCTGCGTAGCGATTCTATCTTCATATGGCAATTGCGATCGATTTTGGGACGAGTAATACTGTAATTAGCCGTTGGAATGCCGCAACGCAACAAGCAGAGACAGTGACGCTACCGGGACTCTCATTAGTCGGTGGGATGAATCCACCATTGATTCCCAGCTTGTTATATGTTGAGGATGCTAGTACCGATCGAGTATTACTCGGGCAAATGGTACGCGATCGGGGGTTGGATCTCAAGAGCGATAATCGCTTCTTTCGGGGGTTTAAGCGAGGGATCGGGGTAGATATTCAGGGATTTTTACCCGAACTCGATGGGGTGTCGATGACATTCGAGCGGGTGGGAGAGTTATTTCTCTCGGAGGTAATCAAACATTTGCAACAGACGCTGCCAGAGGTGGGGGAATCGCTAGTTTTAACCGTGCCAGTCGATAGTTTCGAGGTGTATCGGCGCTGGTTGAGTGGGGTATGTGCGACGCTCCCAGTCGAACGCATTCGGCTGTTAGACGAACCGACGGCGGCGGCGCTAGGATACGGCATGACAGCCGCAGAGACGCTACTGGTAATCGATTTTGGTGGGGGTACGTTGGATTTATCCCTAGTCCAGTTAACCAAGCAGGTACGACAAGGCAAAACGCCGCTCGGTTTCTTATTAAAGTGGGGCGAGAAATCGATTGAAAATTCTAACCAAACGCCTCAATTAGCGAGGGTAATTGCGAAAGCGGGGCAAAATTTAGGCGGGACGGATATCGATAATTGGGTGGCACAGGATTTGGCTTTAGCTCAAGGATTGACAACTTCAGCGTTAATTACGCGGTTGGCGGAGAAGTTAAAAATCGAGCTGTCGCTACAAACTACCGCGACAGAAGTGTATTTTGACGATCGCACCTTCGATAGTTATGAGTTTAGTTTGACCCGCGATCGATTCGAGGAAATTCTCAAGGCACATCAATTTTTCGATCGGTTGGATGAGTCGATGATGCAAGTGCTCCAACAAGCCAGACGACAGGGGATCGAAACTAATCATATCGATGGCGTATTATTAGTCGGTGGCACCGTCCAAATTCCCGCCGTGCAAGCTTGGGTACGACAGTATTTTGATGAAAGTAAAATTCGGCAATCGAAGCCTTTTGAAGCGATCGCCCACGGCGCATTACAATTAATTCAAGGGGTAGAAATCCAAGACTTTCTCTATCATAGTTATGGAGTGCGCTATTGGGATCGCCGCCAAAATGCCCACAATTGGCACCCAATTATTCAATCGGGACAAGCTTACCCGATGTCGGCACCTGTAGAATTAACGCTCGGCTCGTCGCGAGACAATCAACCCAGTATCGAATTAATCGTCGGCGAACTCGGCGCGACAACTGGAGGAACGGAAGTATATTTCGATGGAGATCGCTTGATTACCCGTTGTTTGACAGGTGGCGTAAAAGATGTCAGAGCGTTAAACGATCGCGATGGGGGGCGTAATATTGCTAAACTCGAACCGCCAGGATTTCCAGGCAGCGATCGCGTTAAAGTGCTATTTAATGTCGATCGAGATCGGCAGTTACGGATTACAGTTGAGGATTTGCTAACCAATCAAACATTGTTAGTCGATCGAGTCGTTGCCGAATTAAGTTGAGGAGCATTCGGATATCAAATGTAATTTTTAGATACTCGCCAATCTACTCATTATTATTAAATTACCAGAATGATATCGATAAATTTCATACAATAAGTAGTAGCTATCCTCAGTTAATGGTGAGGCCAGGTAGAACCGATCCAACATCCAAATAATGCGGCCATGATGGACTGGGAACAGCTATTGACACCAAAAAGGCTTGGTAAAAGTGCGCTAGAAGATCGAGAATTTATTCGCACACCATTCCAACGAGATTACGATCGCTTAATTTTCTCCTCAGCATTCCGTCGCCTCAAAGACAAAACACAAGTTTTCTCTTTACCTACAAATGACTATATTCGGACTCGGTTGATTCATAGTCTGGAAGTTTCATCAGTAGGACGTTCGCTCGGGCGAATTATCGGGCAAACAGTTCTCGATCGGCATAAACTTCAGGGTAAGTTTGAGGTGGCTGATTTTGGGGATATTGTCTCTGCTGCTAGTCTGGCACACGATATTGGCAATCCACCATTCGGACATGCGGGAGAAGATGCGATTCAAGCAGGATTTCAGTCATGGTATCATCCCGAAAAATGTCTGAGCGATCGCCAAAAAACTGACTTCGATCTTTATGAAGGAAACGCTCAAGGTTTTCGGATTTTAACCCGCTTAGAAATGCAGCATCGCCAGGGTGGAATGCAACTTACTTGTCCGACTTTAGCTACTTTTACTAAATATCCACGAGAATCAGTTATCGAGCCAAAAGTTCTCAAGGGTTATACTGGCAGAAGTGCGAAAAAATATGGTTTCTTTCAAGCAGATGTTGAGATATTTACAGAGGTAGCTGAGACAGTTGGGTTGATGCGTCGATCGGATCGTGCGGCTTGGTGGTGCCGTCATCCACTGGCCTTTTTAGTTGAAGCAGCAGATGATATTTGCTACGCTATTGTTGACGTAGAAGATGGACACCGCATGGGATACATTCCCTTTGCTATAGCGCGAGATCTCCTTGCACCGATCGCCGATCTACCAGCAGAGAGACTTACAGGGATCGAAATTGAATTAGAGCAGATCGAATACTTACGTGCTGCTGCGATTAACAATTTAATTATGGAAACCAAAGAGATTTTCTTGGATCATGAAGATAGTATTCTATCTGGCAAGTTTGACAAAGATTTATTATCTTTGAGTGGCAAATATGCTCTGCCGCTCAAAAATATTTCTCAAGCAACCCGCGTACTCGTATTCGATCGACCGGATGTGCTAAATATTCAGATTGCTGGCTATGAGGTATTGGGTAAACTATTTGCTGAATTTGCTAATGCAATTTTTAGTAATACTAAAAAGGGGAGATTAATTTCCAAGATGTTACCCCAAGAGCATCAACCTAGCGATAATGACAGTGACTACGAGAAAATTCTCAAAATCACCGATTATATTTCTGGAATGACTGATTCTTCCGCCACCAATCTCTTTCAACAATTTAGTGGTATTTCTTTGCAAACCAAGCAATCATAGTCCTTGTAATCGCAACTCCGCCAAACTAGAGATCGTAATATCTGCTCCCTGTAATGGTTGTGCAAATCGACCCCAAGAGATGCCGATACAGCCAGCCGCGCCGCCTTTACTAGCCATCGACATATCCCAGATACTATCGCCCACCATCAACGTCCGATCGGGATTTACGCCCAACTGTTGACAGGCAAGGCGAAACAAGCGCGGATCTGGCTTTGCAAAATCCCGATCGGAACCCAATAACACCTGAAAATGAGCTTGTAACTGTTGGTATTCGGCAAATTTAGTCACTTGACTGGTAGTTGCTGCCGATAGGATGCCTAACTTAATCCCGGCATTGGCATAAGACTCAATTGCTTCCCGACAGCCAGGAAACATCGCGGCAGGAGTAGATTCCATGACGCGATCCGCTTCGGTAAAAGCTTTGTGGACGATCTGCACCGCTTCGCTCCAGCCCCGTCCCGTTTCCGCAATATACGCCGCCGCTGCGATTTCATTTTCATACCGACTGCCGACTGCTTGCAATCCAGCCAGATTCAGGGTGCCATCCTGTACCCCAAATGCCATGAGTAATGGTTCGCCCACGCCAGGGATTTGGGAATCTACCAGTCGCGCCCGCTTTTGAGCGAGGTTGCGGAGATAGTCCCCTGAGTCTTCGAGCGTACCATCTTTATCGAAAATAATTGCTTGAATATCTGGAAAATTGTGGCTCGCACAATCGATCGAAGGCATATTTTATTAATTATGTAATGACTGATAAATACATTATCCTGCCGATCCGCTCCGCTGATGAGCAGATCGGGGTTGGAGATGAAGTGACACGTTAAATAATATTGCGACTGCGTGAGGGTGGGTCGGCTGGCAGTGCAAGATCGAAAGGATATAGACAATTTGGCATCCCCTCAATAAAATTGCCAACAAATCATAAAAATTGACTTACTATAGGAGACCGCACCAATGATTCAGAAGATTTTAATCGCTGTCGCTGGATTGGGTAAATGCGAACAGATGCTCAAAATGCTGATGGAAATTCCTTCCATTCAACGGGCTTCAATTACTATTTTACATGTAGTGACACCGCAAGTAACTACCGACCTGATGGCTGAAAAACTTGCCAGTGGCGGTAAGATATTAGCCGATGCGGTGGAGTATCTCAAGTTAGATCCTGCCAAAGTCAATGTCAGGCTCAAGCAAGGCGATCCTAAAGATGTTGTCTGCCAAGTTGCTGACGAGGAAGGTGTCGATCTGATTATTATGGGTTCGCGGGGACTCAGCCGTTTGGAATCGATCCTCTCTAATTCTGTCAGTCAATACGTCTTTCAGCTTACCTCCCGCCCGATGTTATTAGTCAAAGATGATGTTTATATCAAACGCATCAATCGGATCATGGTAGGGTATGACAACTCAGTTGCCGCCAAAGAATCACTCAAATTAGCACTATTTTTCCTCCGCGATATCAAAGGAAGTAAACTACTCCTCACCCAAATTAAATCTACTCAAAAAGCTGCTGATGCAATCGATCGAGCCGAGCTAGACCCAATTTTTGCTACCGCGATTACTGAAGTAAAAAGACTCGGAGTAGATTACAAATGTATCGTCACCGTTGGCGATCCCGGAAAAGAACTATGTAAGGCGAGTGAAGAATTTAATGCCGATTTATTGATGCTTGGTTCGCCAGATCGTCGTCCCTCGGTCGCCAAAAGTCTCCCAGATCTCGATCGCTTATTAGGCAACTCGATGTCTGATTATGTGCGTGTCAAGGCTCAGTGCCCCGTGTTGTTGACTCGATCGGCAGTAGCTTAGGGAATAGGGATTAGAGCCTAGAGTATACTCAGCCAGGTCGATAACGTCTAGCCACTATTGACTATTCACTATTCACTAGCTACCAGCCACTTACTGCTAAAATTGAACATCAAATACTCAATCGATCGATCGTGCAAATCCGTTTGATGTGGGAAGATCCGGCAACAGGGGAACGCAGAGAACCCCTGTTAACTGTCCCCATTGCCTTGGGGCGAGAATTCGAGCGACTTCCTGCCGAAATCGACGGGCAACGGGTCTGTCGGGTGGTATTGAATAGTTTGGAAGTATCGCGCTATCATGCCCTGATTACTAGCGATGGCAATCGATCGATCGTCCTCGATCGTGATAGCAGTAATGGAGTATTAGTCAATGGACAACAACAGAAGCAATGTGAGATCGTTCCAGGCGATATCATCCAAATCGGCAATTACCAAATCTCGATCGCGATCGAAAGCAATCAACAACCCGTAACTACTCCAGCTCATCAAGCCCAGATTAGATTCAATGCCGTTACCAATCGACCAGATCCCCGCATCACACAGCCGCCACCCGTTCAGGTAAATAATTTTCTCCACCCGATCTTCGGCCAGCAACAGATCGATCCTCAAGCCATTCATGCCACTGGATTGCCAGTCGAAGAAGTCGAATATACCAGCATCGGTGGCGGTTTGGGGAGTTTTATTTGGGTCGATTTACTCCGAATTGGCGGAGTGAGTACCGAGCGGATTCGCGTGTTGGGGATGGAACAGAAACCCCACGGACGCTACCAACAACTTTGCCTCAACGCCCAGATTACCCCACAGGAGCGGCTGCGATCGGCTGCTGATGCCTGCCCCGACAATATTTGGGGTTTTCCAAATTATGCCACTCGCGAGGCGATAAGAGACATCGCTAAGGGGAAATTAAAATCGGGTTTGGGTAATCTCTGGCAGGTATTTGCCGAACCAAATCTCGCTACTACTTATACCCCCAAATCTGGCGATGTCATCGCAGCGATCGATCGGGAAGCCATGCGAATTAGTTGGAGTAAAATGATTCGGACGGCTAGCGTCAAAGCAATTCGCAAGACAAGCGATGGCCGATATGCGATCGTCTATACCCGCCAACAGCCTGACGATTATGCTTGCACGATCGCGCGGTATGTTCACATCGCGACAGGCTATCCCGCACTGCAATTTTTACCAGACTTGCAAGCATATCGCGATCGGACGCAAGATTTCAAAACAGTCGTCAATGCCTACGAACCTCACGAGCACATTTATGAAGCTCTCACCACATATGGTGGTACAGTAGTATTGCGGGGCACGGGAACGGTAGCAGCGAGAATTTTACAACGGCTTTATACGATTCGCCGCAATAACGATCGGGTCGAAATTAAGGTAATTCAGTTATTACGATCGGCAAAAACAGAAGGGAATAAATATGGTTTAGCCGAGCGTAAAGTCGAACATAATTATGAATTTCAGTCCTTCAACTGGCCGAAATCTGCATGGGGTGGTCAGTATAAAAAGATCTTGGAAACTGCAACACCCGATCGACGGCAGAACTTGTTAGCAGATTGGGGTGGTGTCACGACGATGAATCGCGCCGACTGGCGCAAAATTATCGCTGGTGGGATTAGCAAGCGGTGGTATCAGATCGTCTATGGTGAAGTCCAACAAGTCACACCCAATCCAACGCATGGCGGCACGATTACCACTGTTCGCGAATCGGGAACTGCCAGCGAAATTCAGTTAACATCGGATTTTATTATCGATGCTACTGCTGTAGATGCCCCAGTTAGTGCCAGTCCGTTACTCCAAGATTTAGTCCAAAAATACGATTTACCAATCAATCATCTCGGAAGATTGACAGTTAGCAGTGATTTTGAACTGGCAGAAATGGCAAATCAAGCTGGGAAGATTTATATTTCTGGTTCGATCGCATTAGGTAATTATTATGCCCCAGTTGATAGTTTTTTAGGCTTACAATATGCGGCTTTTAATATCGTCCAAAATCTTTTGGATATAAAAGCTGTCGAACTCAAACCATTAGTGTTATCTCGATCGATCGTCCAATGGTGGAAATGGACTAACAATCGATCGCCAGATTGACAGAGGTGTTTTATTTATCGATCGATCGCAGATCTATAGGGGTAGTTTTGTTCGATCGATCGCATCTCAAACTAAACAGCAATATTAAACCTCTTCTTTGCATAATAGTTAAGCTGTGGGCAATGCCCACCCTACATTTTTAGTATTCTATACATAGCCGTAGCAAAAATAATTTAAACTGTTTGATTCGACCGATCTCTACACTAATCGATCGAGATAAATAGCACCTTCAACAAACATTTCTACTGCAAATAATGATACATGAACGAGCGATCGAATATATTTAACACTTATCAAATTCGAACGACTACGTATTGTTGGACAATGCCCACCCTACAAAGTTGAAATCTGTTTTACTGAAACATCATCAAAATGAGTTGATTGATAATCTCCACCCGCTCATTTTGAGATCGAAGTAATTACTCTTTAGAATCCTTGATTGGAGGTTGGTTCCCCGCATAAAGTCTAAGACTTTCGGGAGTTAAGTCAATAGTAAATTCATTGGCCTTGTGAACAACTGCCCCACTTAATGCACCAGCACCTATTCCACAAAGAACTGTACCAATGGTCGAGAGAATCGGATCGTTCGTTAATTCGGCTGTTGATTTAAACGTGTTTAATAGAACACCAATTCCCGCTCCACTAATACCACCTATTACAGCACCACCTTTTGCACTTTGACCAATTGTAAACATTTGTGTGTTTGTTGTTGGCGTAATTGAAGTCGGCAATTGAGCTGGTAAGACATACGATTGTGGCTTCGATTCTAAAGCTCCTGGTGGAATGGAATTATATAATTTACTAAATGCAGCTAGAGCTTCTTGATTCGAGCCAAAATGAATATTGATATTCATTGGAATACCGGCCAAAGACGATAGCTTATCTTCTACGATTGACTCTAGTAATTGCTTGAGAATATTAGCAGTTTCGTTATGTTCTTCGATTGTAATATCAATACGTTGAACATTACCCGCTTTTAGAGACTCTAAAGCGGGTAATGAGTTAGGGCTATGAAGCAAAATTGCGCTTGGAGTAACTTGTTGAGTTTTGGTAATTTTCATATTTAATAAGAAAGTTAAGTGCGTTAACTCCTTAGTAGTCGAGCGAGATCGCTAGATCACACCTGTAAAATATGTATTATCATAACATGCTTTCAACTTAGTTACGATCTCAATTATTCACGATCGACTGTCAATACTGCCCGATCTCTATTCCATCTTATCCTTATTTCCCAACAGGTCTACTAGCCACTAACCTAGCTGCTTACACATAAACAACCGTTCCGGACGATGCCACCAGGGAAACCAAGACCACATAAATTCGGTAGAGACAACTTGATAGCCTAATTTTTGGTACAAACTCAGTCCGTTGGCGTTATCTGCCATCACATGCAAATATAGTTCTGTATAACCCCAAGATTGAGTGATGCGTTCGCAATCGCCCAGCAGTTCTCGCGCTACGCCGCGCCGTCGAAACTCGTCGCTGACAGCGAGATTGGAGATATAGACATAGCGATATGGTTTCGGTCGATCGTTTGCAGTGCGCACGCCGACTTCTACGGTTCCCACGACCCGAGGTTGGCCACGATCGTCATACAATGCGATCGAGCAAACTTGCTGTTGGGGTTTAATGCGTCCAGAGATCGCCGTACACGCCCGTAAACGATGGCGTAAATCTTCGGCAATACCTAGTTTAAATAATGGCGTAAACCAAGCTCTCCATCCGCGATCGAAATGAAAGCTATGCGTGATAATATCGGCAACGTAATGAATTTCAGTTTCTCGCACGGCACGGACTTCAATTTGATGTACATCAAACGAAATTGCACGCGCGATATTAGTCGTATTTGCGATCGTGTCCAAATTATTTGGGGTTGCGCTGAGTTCTGATTTACTCCAGAATTGAATAACTCGATCCGTCAGGACAGCGTAGCTATCGCAGGCAATTTCATCAACCGAGATACCAACTATCTAGATCGGTAGTGAGTCGATCTACAATGAGAACTGACAGAGCCACACAAAACCGATCTTTATTATAACTCATCTAGCCGATCGTGCAGTCGATCGAGGTTATCCCTTGGCATCTCCCCCACAGCATCACACCCCCCCTGAAGAACAAAAATCGCCAGGAGCTGGTTTAGCTGCTGGCAAACCACCGATTATTTTGGTCGAAACTGCCTTCCTTGCAAGTACGGCTAGTTTACTGTGGCTGTTAAACTATTATTTTCCGGTTGGGGCGATTTTTAGAATCTTCTTCCCGATTCCGATCGCGTTGATGTATTTACGTTGGGGACACCGTGCTGGCTGGATGACAGCACTGGTTTCGGGCTTGTTATTGTCGGTGTTAATGGGGCCGACCCGCAGCATCTTATTCGTGATGCCATACGGTCTGATGGGAGTCCAGCTCGGGGCGTGTTGGCGACGACGGGTGGGTTGGCTGGTCTCGATCTCGTTAGGTGCATTGCTAGACTGCTTGGGCGTGTTCTTTCGCTTTGGGTTGACTTCGTTATTATTAGGCGAAGATCTATGGATGTATTTGATGGCCAGGATTCGCGATCTGACCGAATGGCTGTTTTTGCAGTTGGGCATCCTCGCCGAGCCGAATATTATCATCATTCAAATTTTCGCAGTTGGCTTGATCTTATTAAGTAGCTTTGTCTATCTATTCGTCGTCCATCTGGTGGCAGTGCTGATGTTCGAGCGATTGGGCAATCCGATTCCCAAGGCTCCTGCTTGGGTAGATACGTTGTTGGATCTTTAGGGAATAGCTACAGTCGGTTTGAGCTGAGGACTTCGATATCATAAAAGAAAGCGGATCGAGTGCCGTGCCCAGTTAGGATTGTGATTCCGGAATCGACCGATCGAGATATGTTTAATATTAAGATGTAGCTCTGCTCGAATTGTGAAACTTCATCGCTAGGATGTGAGTCTTATCTGGATAGCTAGCACGATCCAAATATTGAACCCAAGTTGCTACCCATAACCCCAGCGGTTAGAAACCGCCGCTCGGAGTGCAAAGTCCGCCTTCGCGGACTAATAATTCAGTCCGCGAAGGCGGACTTCGCATCATTAGCCGCGACTTCAGTCGCAGGCAAGAAATAGGTAGCAACTTGGGTTATTTACAAAACTGGAAGAAATCCGATTCTAGTTAGTCGGCAACACCCGCCCGACATTTTATCATTCAATTCATCATTCATAATTCCTAGATGTCTTCTCAGCCCCCAAAAAAGACACTGCTGGCTCAACTCACACAAGCAATCGGGCGAACGAAAGTTAACTTTACTCGCTTGGCACTCAAGCCCAATGCGAGAGTCCCCAAACTATTGGTGCAAGATGCCGATGCGCCAGAGCCAGATATTTTTCCCCTGCTGGGTGAGAAGTATGTCTTGGGGAGAAGTTCGCAATCGTGTGATATTGTCGTTCGGAATGAAGTCGTCAGCCAAATCCATTTATCCCTGACCAGAGATCGCAAAAAAGGTACGACTTTCTTGCTCAAAGATGAAGGTTCGACCAATGGGATTTATCGCGGCAAAAAACGAGTCGATCGGATTACGCTCAGAAATGGCGATAAGTTTACGTTAGGGCCGCCCGAACTCAAAGCAGCAGTTAAGATCGTCTATCTCGATCCCCCACCACTGTATCTAAAACTGTTGCGGTATGGACTGTATGGCACTGGCAGCGTGTTAAGTCTGTTGCTGCTAGCAATCCTGGCAGCGTCTACCAAAGTAAGTGTCAATCCCCTCCCCGATGCTAATGGCCCCGTACTAGTCTATTCCGACGATCTCGAACAGCCACTGCGCCCTGCCAAAACCGGAGCGCATAAGGATCTGGCTAGCCTGTCAGATTTTTCCCCCTACTTACCCAAGGCGCTGATTGCATCCGAAGATAGCCGATTTTATTGGCATTTTGGTGTCGATCCGTGGGGAGTCGGACGGGCGATAGTTGTCGGGCGGCAGAAGGGTAAATTGACTCAGGGGGCGAGTACGCTTACTCAGCAGGTGGCGCGGAGTTTGTTTCGATCGTATGTCGGCAGTGAGGATAATCTCGCCCGCAAGGCGCGCGAAGCCGTCGTCGCGCTCAAATTGGAGGCGACATATAGCAAGGATACATTGCTGTTGACCTATCTCAATCGGGTATTTCTCGGTGACGACGCACACGGATTTGAAGATGCCGCCCAACACTACTTTGGCAAATCGGCGAAGGACTTGACGCTCCCCGAATCAGCGATGTTAGTCGGGATTTTACCTGGGCCGAATATCTTCAACCCCTGCGTCGCCGATAAGCAGGGACGAAAGGGGATGAAGGCACTGGAACGGCGCAATCTAGTGCTGACGAGGATGTTGGAGACAGGGGCGATTAGCGCGGCTGAAGCTAGGGAGGCTCGCAGATCGACACTCAGCTATCGGCAGGAAGCTTGCTCGCCGAGTACGAATACGAAGGCACCCTATCTCTATGGCTACGTATTTCAGGAACTCCAGGAAATCTTGGGCAGCGAGACGGCTAAAGAAGGTAACTTCGCGATCGAAACCGGAATAAATCTGAACATGCAAGCAAAAGCCGAAGCCGCCCTCCAGCAAAATGTGGCAAATGCTGGCGGCACTTATCGCTTTTCGCAAGGAGGTGTCCTGAGTCTCGATCCTAGTACCGGAATCGTCAAGGCGATGGTTGGTGGGGTGAGCTACAAACAGAGTCAATTCAATCGAGCCACAGATGCCAAACGCCAGCCCGGATCGACGTTTAAGCTATTTGCCTATGCAGCGGCGATCGAGGGCGGTATCGCGCCGGGAAAGACCTATTCTTGCGATCCTTTGAGCTGGGGGGGTAGGCAATTTCCGGCTTGTGGACATGGAGCCACAGGATCGACGAATATGTCTACCGGGTTGGCTCTATCTGAAAATGTCATCGCGTTGCGCGTCGGGCGAGATATCGGTCTGCCCAAGGTCTTAGCCACTGCCCAGAAAATGGGGGTGAAATCGCATCTCGATGAGGTGCCTGCAGTCATCTTGGGGCAAAGTGTCGTCAACATGCTCGAGATGACTGGAGCTTACGGTGCGGTTGCCGATAATGGGGTGTGGCACAAACCCCATGTCATCAAGCGAGTCTACGATACCAGCAATTGCGATCTCAAACAACTCAAAACCTGTCGGGTGATGTACGACCATGAGAAAAATGGTCGATCGAGTCAGCGGGTATTGCAAGCGGGTATTGCCGATACGCTAACAACGATGCTGCGAGGAGTCATCACTAATGGTACGGGGAAAAATGCCGCGATCGGTTTAGGCGAGGTCGGTAAAACCGGAACGACAGATGATAATGTCGATCTCTGGTTTATTGGGTTTATTCCCGGTAAGCAGGTAGTAACTAGCGTCTGGCTGGGTAATGATGATAATTCTCCGACCAAGGGCAGTAGTGCCCAAGCAGCGCAGTTGTGGGGCAATTATATGGGTTCGGTTTATCGCTAGTCGATCGCGCTTGCTGGCAAGCAGATAATTCGCGTTTTGTCATCTACCAATGGGCGCAAATACGGCGAAATATTCCACTAGTTGTATTATTTATCGAGCGATCGGGTTAAGGATATTTGCTTCGATTGAGTCCCGCCACCGATTGAAATCGGGGCTAGCACTGCAAAGTCCGCCTTCGCGGACTAGGATATTAGTCCGCGAAGGCGGACTTTGCATCACAAGTCGAGACTTCCAGTCTCTAGGCTCTTCTTAACCCGAACTCACGTTATTTATCGAGCGATGGATAGATCTTCACAGATTTGTGGGCATAGTAAGTTGCGATCGATCGTGATGGGATACCAAATTCACTACTGTTAGTACCCAGATCGTTAGTTAGGCCAAACATTTCAAAGATCGCTCTGGACAATTCGATTTCCAAGTCGCCTAACCGAGCTAATTGTCGAACAGTTTCCACAACCAATTCCGCAATGTCGCTTTCGAGCAGAGCGTTGAGATGATAATCCCAGCTAAAAACTATCAAAATAACGACTTGTTGCCCGAAGATCGAAAAATCTCGATCGATGAGAATTTGCAGCACACAGAAGTATCGACACAGATTTTAGCTGGCATCATCGCCACCCCAGCGGGTGCGAGCTTACAATTTGCAGCACTAGAACTAGTCACCTTCGACCCATTCGCAGTTGACCTCACAGCGATCGACGATCGGCAGCTATTTGCCGCTGTCGATCGATTTAATGAGTGGATAGGGGCAAGCGGTGATGTGCCGGAGCGAACAGCTAAGCTCCTCAGCCAACTTAATGCGATCGCCTGTCAACAAGCTAGCACCAAACATGCCTATTTACTCGCACTCAAATATGCCCGCATCAGTCTGAAGTTGCTAGGAAGTGTGGTTTGGCAACAAAATGATGATAATGTTGTAACCCTCTACGAACTCGCTATCACCGCCGCAGCGCGCTGTGGTGAATTCGAGCTGATGGATGATTGGATCGATCGAGTCAGCACGCATGTCGCTGCGCCGTCAGCACTGGTGGAAATCTGTATTATCAAAATTCAGTCATTAATCGATCGCGATCGACCCCAAGCGGCGATCCAGCTAGGCAGCCTGATGCTGGCACAACTTGATGTGCGGTTGCCTGCATCGCCGACGACGAGCGATGTCGATCGCGCCATCCAGGAAATCGATGACTTAATGCTGCATGTCTCATCAGTACTACCCATGATGACAGCGCCGCACCTGCTGGCAATCGTCAGCGTTGCGGCGAGGATGATGGGAGCGTGCTATGCGATCGATCCACATTTATATGCATTGCTAGTAGCCTTACAGGTAAAATTATCGATCGAGCAAGGTATTAGTGCCAGTTCGGCATACAGTTTTGCTGCTTATGCGATCCTCCTGCATCACAACCATCAACAAGTAACAACTGCCGATCGATTTAAGCACTTAGCTTATGAGCTAGCAATCGCAGCTACAACCCAAATCGGGCAGTGGTCGATCGCCACACGTCGCGAACAGCAGATCTCCCATTGGCAATCGCGGACATTCGCCGCGATCGGTTTATTTCTAACTCATCGCACCGCACATTTACGAGAGGCGATGCCCATTTTCCAGGCAGGGTATCGAGCTGGATTGGAGACAGCCAGATTCACCGATGCTAGCCACAATCTCGCAGGATTGGTAGCGGCGGCGTTCTGGTGCGGCGAAAATCTGTCACAACAAGCAGCTCGCTTACTTGCCGAGCGATCGAGCGACGCTGGATCGGCGAGCAATCTACCGCAACAAACCAGCGATCGGTGCGAAATTTATCATCAAACAATCCAATTGTTATTAGGGAATTCAGTCGATCGCGAGCCGATTATTAATGAAGACTTACAATTGGCAGGTAAAGACTTAGAGTGGCGCTTCGCGTTCTATCTCCACCAAGCAATGTTGGGATTGCTGCTGGGTGATTTGTCCCAGGCGACCACCGCTACCTTGAAAGCACGAGCATGGTTGCCAGTGGTTGTAGGGTCGATCGATGAGGTAAATTATTATTTCTATGATTCGCAGATCGCGGTGGCTGCGGGTCGCGATTCACTAGCACGGGTGCGTGCCAACCAGCAGCAGTTGATACATTGGGCAAAATCTGCGCCGATGAACTATTTGCATAAGTGGCAGTTAGTTGAAGCCGAAATTTGCCGAGTTAGCGGCGATAAAGCCGGCGCGATCGAATTTTACGATCTGGCGATTGCGGGTGCGATCGCCAATGATTATCTTCAAGAAGCAGCTCTGGCTAACGAACTCGCTGCTAAATTTTATCTCACCTGGGGTAAAGCTAAAATCGCGGCTGAATACCTCCAGTCGGCCGATCGATATTACACCCAATGGGGGGCGATCGCGAAACTCCACAACCTAGCTAGCAGTTATCCCCAGCTATTGCTGGAGGTCTCTAGTCCAACTCCACTCCCATTGATGAATGTCGGGGCTGTCGCTGACAATGGCATCAACTCAGGGGAGTTACGGCAGTTGGCTTTATCCAACTCAAAAGATTGTGCAAATCGCACGATTTTTGAATTTGATACTTATCTTCGCTCGATCGAAGCTCTCTATAGTGAAATCGACCTCGATCGGTTGTTACACAAGTTGATGGATGTAGTGGTCGAACATGCTGGGGCAGATAAGGCAGCACTGTTATTAAGTCGGGGCGGCACCTTAACGATCGCGCTGGAGTACGATAATGGCGAGCTAGAGACGCTAGATTTCGATCTACATTCATTCGATCGCGAGTATCGCCTGCCACTATTTTTGATTCGTCAAGTCCATGACACCCAAAATATTGCCATCCATCAGGGCGATAATCATCCCGATCTAGCTAAAGATCCATATTTTGACAAGTATCAACCCCATAGCATCTTGTGTCTGCCGATCCTCAATCAGAGTAAAACAATTGGCATTTTATATTTAGAAAATTCGACTACTACTGAGGCATTTACTGCCGATCGGGTAGACTTACTGAATATTATCTGTACCCAAGCTGCAATTTCACTAGAAAATGCCCGCCTCCATCAAGAATCTCAAGCTTACGCACAACAACTCGAACAGTCGTTGCTCGATCTCCAATCTAGTAAAGCCCGCCTCCAAACGGTTGCCGATCGGATCCCTGGAGTCATCGCTCAGGTTTGTATCGGTCCAGATCGAGATGCTGAGGTGTTACGCTATATCAGCTCTGGCTGTTACGAACTATATGGAGTGACTGCTGCGGAGATCCTCGCCCAGAGCTATAGTTTGCGAAGTTTCGAGCATCCTGAAGATCGTCCCGAAATCGACCGAGCGCTCGCCCGATCTCGACAACAACTCACGCCCATTCGACTCGAATTTCGGATCGTTACGGCTAGCGGTCGGGTGAAATGGCTTTATCTGGATGCATCTAGCCCCGAACCGCAAGCAGACGGATCGTTTCTGGTGGAATGCGCGATTTTAGATATCAGCGAACGGCAAGTTGCGCGGCAAGAGCGCAAACAAGCCCTACTCGAACTCCAAGCCACTAACGAAGAACTGATCCGCAGTAATCGACTCAAAGACCAATTTTTGGCAAATATGAGTCATGAGTTACGTACCCCGCTCAATGCCATTTTAGGCATGACAGAGGGCTTGAAAGAGCAGGTGTTTGGCTCGATCGACTCAGCACAAGCGAGTGCGCTCGACACGATCGCCAGTAGCGGCGCACACCTATTATCCTTAATAAATGATGTGTTCGATCTGGCAAAGATCGAAGCGGGGCAATTGGAAATCCACTGTCAGCCAACTGCCATCGTGCCATTGTGCGAAGCTAGTTTGGCAGTTATCCGCCACCAAGCAGTCTGCAAACAGATTCAAGTTAGTGTCAAATTTCAAGCTAATTTACCCGATCTCTTCATCGACGAACGACGCATCCGCCGCGTGGCGATCGATCTCCTAAATAATGCCGTCAAGTTTACACAACCAGGCGGACAAATCGACTTATCAGTAGTTTATCTAGACACCCCTGACTTTAATAACTCAGCCGAAGTTGAAGTTGCCACAACCAAGTTAGAGTTTCCTACACCCCAGCTAGAGCCGCGAGTCAGGATTACGATCTCGGATACAGGCATCGGGATCTCGCCAGACAATCTCAAGCGACTATTTCAACCCTTTGTGCAAATCGACAGTGCCTTAAATCGTCAATTTGAAGGTACTGGCTTGGGACTAGCTTTGGTCAAAAGAATAGTCGATCTCCATGGTGGCAGAGTAAGTGCTACCAGCGAACTCGGATTAGGTAGTAGTTTTACTGTCGATCTACCATGCGATCCATTTGCTGGGCACTCGACCGATCTCGATCGCGACTCATCACAGGTTCAGCCGCCAATAACATCAGTAGCGATCGCTCCAGATCGCGCGCCACAGATTTTACTAGTAGAAGATAATCCAGCTAATGTCCATACCATGTCTAGTTATCTCAGAGCCAAAGGCTTTCGCGTAATTTCGGCAGATAACGGTCGCCAAGCGATCGATCTGGCTACATCGAAGCCACTAGATGTTATTCTAATGGATATTCGACTGCCGATTGTCGATAGTCTGACAGCGATCGCGCACATCCGCGAATTTTCTAATGTGCCGATTATCGCCCTAACTGCATTAGCGACGACTAGCAATCCTCTCGATCGAACGCCAGCAGATGGCGATCGATGTTTGGGAGCTGGTGCCAATGAATATCTCTCAAAACCCGTCAAACTCAAGCAATTGACAACGATAATCCAGCAACTACTAACAGCGAAGCATCATGCGCCGAGTAGTAACTAACCCAAGTTGCTACCGATAATCTCTGGCGCAGTGATTTCCCCACAAGTCAGCAAAATCTTGTAGTAATAGCTAGAATCTCAGTAAATTTGGGCAACATATATATAGATAAAGCTATTATCTCCCGAGATCGAGGATTGGATCCACTCAGGTATCTAGAACTTGTAGGGATGTGCCGATGGAACTTCTAAGCCGACTAGCGATCGAGATCTGTACCGATCGTTGGTACGGCAGATCGGATCGGCAGCCAGCGGATCTTGTTCGCTGGCTCGTGGAAACTTGTCCTGGCCTCACTCAGCATCTAAAATTTCAGTCATGACTACTCCAGTCAGTTTTCGCTGCATAGGATCGCCATAAATGAATCAACCCTCTGTTTTAATCGTTGATGACGAACCCGATAACTTTGATGTGATCGAAGCACTACTGGGCGATTGCGGGTATGACTTGCATTATGCTGTCGATGGACGACACGCGATCGACTCGCTCGATATTTTCCAACCCGATCTGTTGTTACTAGATGTGATGATGCCCAATGTCGATGGGCTAGAAGTATGTCAGTGGATGAATGACAATCCGCGCTGGAAATTTACGCCGATCGTTATCGTTACAGCACTCAATAGTAAAGAGGATCTGGCTCGATGCTTGGCAGCGGGTGCAGATGATTTTGTGAGTAAACCAGTCAATCGACTAGAGCTAAGAGCGAGGATAAATTCGATGCTCAGGATCAAGCGCCAACACGATCTGCTCCAAACCGCGATCGTCGAGATCGAGCAGGCCAAAGCGGCAGCAGAAGCCGCTACCAAAGCTAAATCTGACTTCCTAGCGATGATGAGTCATGAGATTCGCACGCCAATTACTAGCGTGCTGGGGATGACACAATTACTCGCTACGACCCCATTAACCGCCCAACAACAAAAATACGTCCAGACCACCCAAGTCAGTGGTGAAATGCTCCTCTGTACGATCGATGATATTTTAGACTTTTCAAAAATCGAGTCGGGGCAACTCGCATTGGAGCAGCGCCCACTAGATCTCCATCAGTTACTCCAAGATATCGTCGATCTCCTCGCTCCCAAAGCGAGCGCTCAAAAGCTCGAGCTTACCTCCACTCTAACTGCTGATGTGCCGCAGTACATCGTCAGCGATGTGACGCGGTTGCGACAAGTCCTCCTCAATCTGGTTAACAATGCAATCAAGTTTACACCCACAGGATCGGTAACGATCTCTTGTCAGACCAGCCTTACCGCTGTGGGACAGCACGAACTGCACTTTTCCGTCACCGATACTGGGATTGGGATTGCAGCAGAAGATATCGATCGGTTATTTCAACCATTTACACAAGCAAGTATCTCTACCACCCGCGAATATGGGGGGACGGGATTGGGGCTGACGATTTGCCGACGGCTGATCGAGATGATGCAAGGCAAAATTTGGATCGAGAGCAACCTCGGTCGGGGTACTACCTTTCATTTTACGCTCGTCACAGCGCCGAGCGATGCGCTGTCAGCACAACTGTGTCAACAGCGTGCCGTGCCACTAGCGGCAACGAGCAAGCAGCGTCAATTGGGGATGGCAATGCCGTTATCGATTTTAATCGCCGACGATAATCAGATCGCCCGAGAATTAGCCGTCGCGATGTTCGAGCAAATGGGTTATACCCCCGACATCGTGAAAAATGGACTCGAAGTTATCGCCGCAGTTCGCGCTAAATTCTATGACATGCTCTTTTTAGACTTACATATGCCCGAGTTAGATGGGTTAGCAACTGTTAAATATCTAATGAAAGAGTGGGGAAATTTCGGATTGACATATCATCGTCCCAAGATCGTGGCGATGACAGCGAATGCCCTGCAAGGAGATCGAGAAATCTGTCTGGCAGCAGGGATGGACGATTATGTAAGTAAACCCGTGTTGGTAGATACTTTAGAACGAGTGCTGTGGCGATGGGGGCAGCCAGATAGCTCGTTGCCAGAGCTATCGATAATCGCATCAAAGATCTTATCGTTCGATCGTTTCGATCGAACGGCGATCGAGCGCCTGAGCGAAGTTAGCCCAACTTTACCCCAGCGATTGATTTCCCTCTTTCTCAACGAGGAAGCTCCCAAATTGTTGGAGTTGCTCGCCGCATCGCTCCAGGGTGGCGATTTTGCCGCAATTCGCACTGCGGCGCATACGTTTGGCGGCACGAGCAACGCATTGGGCGCGCGGAGACTGGCATATTTATGCCAACAATTAGAAACAAATGGCGCTTTGGAGGCGCTCGATAGTATCGAGCGCCAGATTTCCCAGATCGCGATGGAATACCAACTAGTGCAGCGGGAACTAGTGCAGCTGATAGCTCCGAGCTAAAACCGAGCGCTTGGCAATTGTTATTTTAAAAATTAGTACTCCAGGAAATAATTAAGATGAGTAAATATTCAATTTTAGTAATAGACGATGAACCCGATAACTTTGACGTAATCGAGGCACTTTTAGCCGATTTGCCAGGGGCGACGCTTCAGGAACGGGACTATACCTTGCACTATGCTAGTGGCGGTCAAGAGGCGATTGCAGCACTCGATCGCTTCGATCCCGATGCGATCTTACTCGATGCGATGATGCCCGATCTCGATGGCTTTGAAGTTTGTCAGCGGATCAAGGCGATGCCCAGGTGGCAAGCCGTACCGATTATTATGGTAACCGCACTGTCTAGCAAGGAAGATCTCTCGCGTTGTATGGCTGTTGGTGCGGATGACTTTATTGCCAAGCCTGTCAACAGTATCGAATTGCGGGCGAGACTCCAATCGATGCTACGGATCAAAAAACAGCACGATCGGATTCAGTCGCTCTCAAAACTCCAGCGTAACAATATCCATTTCTTGGAAAATAATCTCAATGAATTACGGTTGGACTTGGCGGCGGGGTTTCCGAATGAATTAAATGTCGCGCTTCAGCATATCTCAGAGAATATTAGTATGACACAGCAGCATCGGCATAAAATGAGTGCCGAGGAGGTAGATTTGTCATTGGCAACGATCGAACGAGCGGCAGTAAAACTGGATAAATTACATCAAGCATTTTTATTCTATCTCCAGCTAACATTAGCAGTTAAAGATCGCAAGCACGATCGAGTCTGCGCTCCAAAAATGTCGATCGAGCAGATTGCTATTTTACAATCCGATCGCCTCAAGCCATCGCCTACTTTGGTATTCGATCTCGAAGATTCACAAGTGGCAGTTACGCCCCAACACATGCAGTATATAGTTGCCGAACTATTCGACAACGCTCTGAATACAGCTAAGTTTCATGCTGAAATTCATGTTCATGGTCGAGAGATCGATGGTGCTTTTCATTTCTGGATCGATGACTGTGAAATAGCCGATCTAGATCGGAATAATTCAAAGCTCTCAGAGTTAATCCGGTTCAACTCTAGTAAGCATGAAGAACAAGATTTAGGGATGAGATTAAAAATTGTTAAAAAGATCGTTGAAATATATGATGGACTGTTTTTGCTGGCTAATACCGAGCGAGATAATACCACAATTTATATTGCATTACCGTTAGCAAGATAAGATAATATCAAACCACAATATCGGTCGATATTATTAGTAGAGGAGCTAAATGAGTAGGATGTTAGCAAGATCGATCCCGATCGCTACCTACTCATTTAGCTCCTTTTTAAGAGAACTTAGCACCTTAGTCGATCGAAACTAAAAACTTTTAAATACTTAACGTGAGTTCGGGTTAAAGATGTCCACTTAATGACTCCTAGCTTCGTTTCTGAACCGCCCTCAAATGAATTAGTTGCTCATAGCAAAAGTTCTCTTCAGAGAACTGCCCAATTGATTAGTTCGTTTCAACGAACTTTTGCTATTAGCCCGTTGGCGTAGCCTTTCGGAACGAAACACTTATAGTTCAGGGCGGTGCTTGAACGGAGCAGATCGATTTTCCTTATCCCGAACTCACGTTATTTATTGACAACTTGCTGAATATTGTTTAGACAATCTTGAACCGCTTGGGAGATCGCTTTGAGTCCGATCGGTCTACTGAGATAGCAATTTACTCCGGCTGCCACATAGCGATTTTTCAGTTCCATAGCAGCAGATAGATCGCCCGAATCCGACTCCACACCATCACTTTCTCGCGCTAACGTAGCGATAACAATAATGGGTAAATCTGCAAATTGAGGGTCTCGGCGTAATCGATCGATTGCCACAAAATTAGCTAGCTCCGACTGTCTCAGCTCGATTACAATTATGTCAGGTAAATTGAATCCGTTTGGGGCGATCGCCGCTTGACTATCGGATGCTGTAACTATTTTGTAACCTTTAGCTCGCAAATAACTAGATGTGGTCTGAATATTGGCTGCGTTATCATCGATAAACAAGATTGTCGGTGCAGTTTTCATGGGTAAATCGCTCGTTATTGCACGAGCATCAGGATTAGGATCTGGAGTTAACGCGAAGACAAAGGGGAGATCGCTACAGGGCAAATGGATCGCAAAACAACTACCGATATCGATTTCGCTACTAGCTGTGATTTGCCCGCCATGTAATTCAACAATCTGCTTGACTAGATTCAACCCCAATCCCGTACCTTGCGCTTTGCGGTTTAAGGCACTATCGATTTGGATGAAAGGTTTGAATAGTTTTCCTAAATTTTCGGCGCTAATTCCGATCCCAGTATCGATTACTGCAATGCGGATCGCTGAGGTATTACCACCCGTTTGCTCTAGAGACATTTGGGTTACTTCTAAGGAGACTTTCCCACCACTGGGAGTAAATTTGACGGCGTTGTTGAGCAAATTGATTAAAACTTGGCGAATTCGGCGTTCGTCCACCACGAGACTAGGTAGGTGGGGATGGATTTTCACCGCTAATTGAATCTGTTTTTTAACTGCCTGCGGCTCGATCAATAGCAGGCTGGAGCTACACAGCAGCTCGATATCGACCGGCGTACAATGTAGTTCTAACTTGCCAGCTTCAATTTTGGCAATATCGAGAATGTCATCGATCAATTCTAGTAAGTGAGTGCCACCACGTTCGATCGTCTGCAAATACTGAAGCTGTCGCTCGTTCATCGCCCCAATCGACTGCCCTCGGAGTGCCTCTGACATCCCCAGAATGGCATTGAGCGGAGTGCGGAGTTCGTGACTCATAAAGTTGAAAAAGTCAGTCTTGGCTTTGTTGGCGCGTTCGGCTTCTTCTTTAGCGGCGGTGAGTTCGATCGTCCGTTCGACTACGCGTTGTTCGAGCTGTTCCATCGATGCTTTGACTTTACCGTAGAGTTTGGCATTCTCGATCGAAATTGCTGCCTGAGCGACTAATAATTGGAGAATGTTAATGCGATCGTGTGTAAAAGCATCTGTCGTCAGTTGATTTTCTAAGTACAAGATCCCGACTAGATGACTTTGATGTAAAATCGGCAGACAGAGAATGCTTTTTGGCTGATGTTGCTGGAGGTATAAATCTCCAGAAAGCTCGGCTTCTTCGGTAGCATTAACTAAGATCAGTGGCTTCAAACCATTCTTTACTTTATTTACCAAACTCATCACCAGCTCGGTGCTAGCACTGAGCGGGATCGGCGATATTAACTGTGGTTTCTGCCCGATTTCTACCTTGGCAATTACCTGCAACTCATTTTCCGCTTGCAGTAATAGAACGCACTTATCCGCTCCAGCATTGGCAATTACAATATTTAAGAGATTGACGATCGTGCGATCGATTTCAATCTCTTCGGAAATAGTTTGAGAGGCTTTCAGGATGGTAGCCAAATCTAAAAATTCTGAGCTACTAACAAAAGTTTCTCCTAGACTCAATATTTCTGAGTCTGAGACATCTGCGCGATCCACAGCTAATATCGATGTGAGGAATTGAGGATAAAGTTCGATAAGTTGCGCTACTTTTGCGAGCGCACCCCAACGAGTGTAACCATAATACGCCTCAACTAGATAAGCTCCAGCGATTTTGGGTTTACCCCAGTCTAGATAAAACTTAGCAGCTAATTCGTTGGCTAGAGCTTCTTCATGGAGAAATTGATGTTCTTTCGCACCATCAATGGCGAGATCGTAATGTTCGATTGCGTCAGCTTTATTACCCAATACCCGCTGTTTTTCGGCTTCGATGAGCTGCCATTTATGCCGATAATTCATCGGTGCGGTTTGCGCCCACAGATCGATCGTCGATTGATGAGTTTCTACTTGGGAGAGCCTTTCATCCCGTGCTGATTCGCATAGAGCTAATTGCGTCAGAGCTGCATAAAAATGGAATACCGGAACTGGAATCATCCCTGAGAGTGCCTGTAAATACTGTTCTGCGTTGGTAATATTCTCTAGGGCAGAGGTATGCTTACCAAATAAATAAGCCAGCATCAATTTGTAAATATAAGCATAGGCAAGAGCCGTGCGATCGCCATCTTGCCGATGCTTGGGCAGCATCATCGTCTCATCATAGGCATTACCGATTAGAGCATCTGTCCGATTCTTACTTGTCATCAAGTTTTGGGCTATTTGCTGCTTCATTAATAGACAAGATCGAGCAGAGTATTGTTTTATTCGTTCTAAATCATTACTATAAGGTACTATCTCTAGCTCCCAACTATTCAACTCTACTCCACAGAGGAGGTTGGCATCGAAGTAAAAACCGATACAATATCCAGCAATGAGCAACTCACCGACATTCATGCTATCGATATAAGCATTTTTGATGATCGGGATGATGATTGAAATCGGTTCTCGGCGATGCTGAATCCAGTTCGCAAATAAAAATGAAACTCTACCCTTAAATTCTTGGGCATTAAAGCGCTCTACTATCGCTAGCGCTAATTTACCAAAACTATAACCAGCGTCAATATCGCTGAAAAATGCACTCAGCACTAAACCATGATTGATATATCCTATTGCTGATGCTGATGAATTTCCGCATCGGAGCGACAAACTGACCATGTTGAAGCTGAGCATAGGCATTAGCTCTGGCATCGCAATAAAAACTGGTGCGCCTAAATCTCCTAGCAGTTTTGTAATCGCTTGGGGCAAGAGATCGCTCATCGTTGGCAGCTCTAATAATTCTTCGATTTGCCTGGATTGAAGTTGGAGATCGAGCATTTGCAGCGATTTACTTGTTTCGGCTTCATCCGGCATGGTAGGCAGTTCGATTCCTAGTTGAGACAGTGCAGCTACACCAATAACGATCGCCTCCTGCATTCTGCCACTAGCGGTCATTGCCGCAATTTGAATTCGATAAATTTCAACTTTATCTAAAATCGTTCGTGCCGATCGCCATACCACCGTTGCAATCCGTTCCATCCCTTCGAGATCGCCATTCAAGTAAGCTGCTTCAGTGGCAGCAATATGTAGATCTAAGCTCAACTGATATTGTGTTTCCCAACAGTTAGGCTGGAGTAGTTCCATACCTGCTTGCATATAGCTATTTGCCGCAGCATAGGCAGTAGAATTCCGCGCTTTCTTACCTGCATTCAGGTTGAGTTCTACTAAAGCTGTTCGTTCGCTCGATTCAGTAATTAATTCTTTGGCTAGATTCAAATGCCCGACCAGATCCAATAGCCTTTCCTCTCTGTCACTTTCCGAACAGTTTTGGAGGATTAAACGTCCGATTTTGAGATGAGTTTCGAGTTTTTCGCTGTCAGGAATCAAGGAGTAAGCAGCTTGTTGGACGCGATCGTGCAAAAAGCGATAGATGGGATTTGCCGAGCTAAAATGTTCGCCATCTGCGCCAGCAATTGTCTCCAATTCAGCATCAGATTGATTGAAAAATTTATAAGTATCTGTCGTCGGTAGGAGCAATCCTTCTTGCAAAGATGCCCATAGAGATGTCGCTAAATCTTGAGCCGATGTTTGCGAAATGATTGCCAAGGTATTGAGATCGAATTGTGCACCGATACAGGCAGCTAATTTTAGCGCCGCTTGAGTTTCCTGTGGCAAACGTTGCAATTGCACTGCCATAAACTCGACCACATCATCAGTGATGGCAAGGGTTTTGACTCGTGCTAGATCGCATTGCCAGCCACCGATCGTTTGGTGTTGAGTCGTCGGCTGAAAAAAGATCGCACCATCTTGGTAGAGCGATTTTAAGAATTGGGTTGTATAGAATGGATTGCCTTGAGTTTTGCGAGCGACTAGCTGCGTCAGAGATTCCGCCATTCTAAGATCGCAGTTTAATGTGTCGGCTACTAATTGATTTAGATCGCTAAATCCGAGTGGTGCGATCGTAATTGTATTTACCATCGTGCCGTTTTTATCGATCTCAGCTATCGTCGATCTCAATGGATGAATCGGTGAGACTTCATTATCTCGATAAGCACCGATAATTAGTAGATTTGCAGTATTTTTCATCAAGAGTTGCAGTAACTCGAGTGAGGCTAAATCTGCCCATTGTAAATCGTCGAGGAAGATAACTAAGGGATGTTCTCCACTAGTCATCACGTTTACAAATTTATGGATCGTTAGGTTAAATCGTTGCTGTGCTGCACCGACTGACAACTCTGGTGTGGGAAGTTGTTTGCCGATAATTAGTTCCAATTCGGGTAGAATATCGATGATTACTTGCCCATTTTCCCCCACTGCTGCCTGAATTTTATCTTTCCAGATTTGCTGTTGCAGATCGGATGCCGCGCCTAATTGACCGATGAGATTGCCGAAAGCTTGGAGGAAAGCAGAAAAGGGAATATTCCGCTGAAATTGGTCGAATTTACCTTTGATGAAGTAGCCGCGCTGCCGCACGATCGGCTTATGGACTTCTTGGACGATCGCAGTTTTACCTACTCCAGAAGATCCGGCCACTAGTATTAGTTCGGTTCCACCCTGACTGACTCGATCGAAAGCATTGAGTAATAAGGCTACTTCGGTTTCTCGCCCGTAAAGTCGTTCGGGAATGATAAATCGATCGGTTAGATCTCGCGTTCCAAGATCGAAGGTTTCGATCTTACCAGTTGCTTGCAATCGAGCTAGACATCGTTCGAGATCGTGTTTCAATCCCAAAGCATTTTGATAGCGATTTTCGGCATTTTTTGCCATCAATTTACTGACAATCTGCGCCAAGATCGCTGGAATTTCCGGCATGACTCGATCGACAGGAATCGGTGGCTTGGCGAGATGAAAATGCACTAATTCGAGCGGATCGTTGCTAATGAATGGGAGCTGTCCCGTCAATAATTCATAGTAAGTAACACCAAGGGCATAAAAATCACTCCGATAGTCGATCCCTCGGTTCATCCGTCCGGTTTGTTCTGGGGAAATATATGCTAAGGTACCTTCTAAAGTAGTGACATTTTGAATTGCCTGAGCCTCACGCGGCAACATCGACGCAATACTAAAATCAATCAGCGCGATCTGCTCGGTTTCAGGATTGAATAAAATATTGGCAGGTTTGATGTCTTTATGAATGATGCCATATGGATACAGTCCAGCTAGGGCTTGAGCAAGTTGAATCGCGATCTGAAGAAATCGAACCAGCCGCTGATGTTCTGTGCCAAATGCACCTTCTTGTTGTAATAGCTCTTTGAGCGAAATCCCGCCACAGTCGGCTGTTATCAGCGCATAGGAGTGGCGATCTGTTTTTAATGCTAGGGTTTTGGGGATACTAGGCAGATCGAGATTTTTGGTAATGTTGTAGTGATTGCGGAGCTGAAGTACTTCTCTAGATTGCGGAAATCGATCCCGCAGCATTTTGATGATGACAGGATCGTCATCTTGCTCGCGTAGTCCCCGATAGATGAGCGTGCGGGTACCTGCATAAATTTGCGCTGCGATCCGATATCCTACCAACCCCGTGCTCGTATTCATCTGTTGTGCCCCGATGTATAAAATCTCGAAAGCAGCTGCAACTTTTAGAGATCGCAGCCGTTTTACTTATACATCTTCTATATTGCCCAGGAGTCGGATGAAAATTTAGATCGATGGCAGTTCTTTCTAAGATTTGAGTGTGAGTGCATGAGTGCTAACAATTCGATCGATCGCGGCGATCGCTTGCTGACAGTCTGCTTCCGTACTACAATAGTGAGGAGATACCCGAATTCTATTACTGAACCGCGTATCTACATCAATCCCTAACTCAGCCAATTCCTGTACCACAAGTTCTGCCCGATCGACTCCCAGACACACTGTCCCACCACGGTTTTGGGGCGATCTCGGTGTGTGAACAGGAATACCATAAGCATCGGCACAGTCGATGAGGTAATTTGTTAATTCAATATTACGTTGATGGATTTGTTCTACACCAATATCGATGGCTAACTGCACCCCCGCACGAGAGGTGAAAATTGGCTCGAATGACAGTGCCCCCTGTTGAAAGCGACGTGCGCCAATGTCAGGGGTAAAAGTGTCAGCAAATTTAGCAGGTTGGAGATGAGCAAACCAGCCTGGATAAACTGGATCGAGTTTTTTTGCTAGCGATGGTTTGACATATGCAAAGGATAAACCGAGGCAGCCGCAAAGCCATTTGTTCATACCGCTAACTAACACATCGACCCCGAGAGCGATTACGTCAACAGGAACTATGCCAACTGCTTGATAAGCATCCAACACTACAATTGCTCCAGCCGCATGGGCTGCTTCAATAATAGGTTGGATATCTAGTCGCGCACTATTAATATAGGAAACTAGGGAAACTGCAACTATTGCAACCCGATCGTCTATTCGATCGATTACATCTTGCGCTTCTATTTGCATCCCGTCGGCTGCCTGGATTTCGACAATCTCAAATCCCCTTTGGCTTTGTGCGTTCCAAAGATAGCGTCCAGAGGGAAAGTCTAAATCGGTAATAATAATGCGATTGCGCTTGGGATCGGGTTGGATCGCGGCAGCAATAGCTGCTTGAGCGGCAGTCGTACTAGCCGTTATCGCAACTGAGCCAGTTGGTGCATTAATTAATTTTTCAATCAGCGTAAACATCTGTTCATAATGTTTCAGCCAAATCGAAAAAACTCGTCTACCCAAATAGAGACTTTTGGTATAAGATTCTATGTCTAAAAAGGCTGCTTTGGGCAGCGGCCCCAGAGTATGAGTTGCTAGATAAGTCCGCTCCTCAATCAAGGGAAACTGTTTACGGAGATTGCTAAAGTCACACTTTTCCATTGTCGTTTTCCCAAGAGTTTAGCTGAAACACACTCGATACATTCCGTTGAAAAAACTCCACATCGCAGTAGCTGTCATTTCTGCTCCTTGTCGAGCAGCCTCTTTGTCTCCATCTGAGTTACCGATTAGGCGGGCTAATTCTAGTGCTTCATCAGTGTGTTCTATTTCTACTTCCTCATGGATATGCAGCCACAATAAAGAAGAGCGATCCATATTCGTTCGCGTCATCAACTCTTTAGCCATGACTCCATCGATCTGCTTACCACAAATCTCCATCATAATTGCCGCACCAACCCCAATATAAGCATTCGGATCTGAGTACAGTACTTCTAACTGTTGACTCAATTCCTGTCCTGGCGCTAATATATTCTCGCTAACAGCTGGTGGTTTGTGAGGTTCGAGCGCGAGAATCAATCGATCGAAAAGTTTACGATGGACGTGAGCGATATTGCCATTCCCTAGCTCTTCATTCAACTGCTTTGTCAAAATACACTGAATATGTTCGTCGTCGATCCGCCCAACTACGCTGGCAAGCCGACGGGTAAAGTGAGAAACAATGCCTTCTCGACCATTGACAAACAACATCCATAAATGTCCGATATTGACAGGCTCACGTTGCAACCTTTGCAAGAACGGATGATTGGCAATCGAACTAGCTTCATAATGCCGCGCTGTTTGCTCGATCGAGAGATCGGTCTGCCACGTAGAGATTTTATCTTTTACGAGACTGGCCGAACGAACGGTATTTAATTCTGGATTTAAATAGGCTGTAACTCTGAGCTGTTGATTTTCTCGTTTTAGGGAGATGTGTGAGTGCATTCCAACTCCTGAATCCAAAGCGCGAGTCGCAAAGTATTCAAGTGCTGTTGTGTAAATTGAGGCGGAGAGGTTGTGTTTTCCTAAATACCGATCTAAGCACTTGGCTACTACTCGATCGTCAGAGACATAGTAGCCGATTGGTATATATAGGGTGCCACCTAGGGGTCGATCGTCATTTCCGGTAATGAATGAAAAGCAAGAGACGATTGGTTTTGATGTGAATGAGATTTGCGCTGGGAGCAGCGTCTGAAATAACTCGGTTGCATCTCCAGCCACATAATTTTGAGCGAAACTTAATGCGTTCTCCAGGTCTGCTACAGTTGCATCATAATGACGAAGGTAGACTTTAACTCTTGCCCGATCGTGGGAGGCAAGATCGATCGAGAAGTAGGGAAATTCTGTTCGATCGTGTCCGCGTTGTGCGGCGATTTCTGCTAAAGACGACCAAGCATGCGGAAAACCCAAACGTACTAGGGATTCTTCCACTACCGCTGCCGCTTTATTCCTCTCCTGAGATTGGGGATTTAAATAGAGTTTAAATGCTGGTTCTTTGCCAGGATAAAAACAAACAGCGTGCCACATTGAGAATTTTGCATCTAAATTTGTTGGGACAAATAGATCTTCAATTTGCCTAAATCGATCGAGGTTGATGTTATAGTGTTCTGCTAGATATTGATTGAGTTGTAGTCCTGCTTCCCAATTCGATCGCAGATTTGGATCGATTCCTTGCGCTTCAACTAAAATCCGCACTTCGGTTTGGCTTGGATCTAAGGCGATCGAAAATTCAAATGGAGAAAGATCGTCAGAAACATTTGATTCCCAATTAGATGGATCGCCAACCTTACGATCGCCCCAGGATAAAGTCATTGCCCGAAAAATTTCGATCGCTTGAGCAGTTTTATCTTTTAAGCCGACAGCATCACATAGAGCGGTTAATTTCTCGATCCCGGCTTCAATGTATGTTTGGTTGATTACTAATTCTTCTGGATTAAATCCAACCTGGGCAGAACGCTCGATTTCAGGATTTTTTGATAATATTTCGGTAGCATCGAGTGATTTTAATTCCGTAGCAATTGCTTCAAATTGAGTCATAATATTGCTTCCAAATTTGTAGATGCGTAAGGTTTTACACTTGTCTCGTACTCAGATGCTCTTCTAAACTAACTTGACATAATGAATCCGGGATTTTTAAGCTCAAAATTAAGCTAAATTTTCGAGTAAAGATATCGCTGAGAATAGATAGATACCACAAACATGTAGCGCTCGAATTAGGATAGCTGTTAAGCTATCTAGTTGATGCGATACGTACTTGGCGTACTCGATTCCTCATCCTACCTAAATTTTAAAAATACTCAAACTCAGTATCCAAAGTACTTTTAGTCGCTCGACCCTAAAATTAGAATTAATATCGAGTTATTTATCGGATGTAGTATCTGCCGAAACTAGTTGGTGAAAACTAGAGCGTTGAAATTTATACACAGAGAGTTGTTTTTGTGTGAAAATATATTCTCGGACTTCCAAGATAACGTGGGTTATAGATTGCTGCCAATCTAGGTTAAACACTTTTACGTTGAAGAGTCACCTCACAGTAATGAGTAGTGAAATCTCTAGCGCAACGATTCAGCAACAATTAAATCTGCTACTGGTATTCTTAGACTGAGACACATCATGTCTCGACGCATCAATAACTATCTAAGTAATGTATCTAATCAATAGTTTACATTGCTTATTAGAAACAATAAAGCCTTAATATTTTTTTGTCAACCCTTTGTTTTGGCTGTTGTTTTTATATCGTTGCTAAAACCTAATGATGACACATCATTCCTGTGTAGTAAATTATACAAAGCACAATTGCCATGTCTATTATTTTTTTACACGCGTAGTTATTTATAGTCAAGATTTTTAAATTTAAATATCCGCTCACAAATGTTAAATTAACTGAGCTATTAGAATCTATTTTATACACTCATGTATTTCCTGAAATCAGTCAGGAAATTTTTCACTCACAATAACGACATCAACAATTTCAGCAAGAGCGATCTAAATTGCAGGTTATGAGTGTTTTTACTCACGATCTAAGATCTAAAATCTGCTCCATGGATTGTTATACTTTTGACAAACCAATTATTTAAAATATATATTTATCTAACGATAGATAACTCATGTTAATACTTGTGGTAGACCGACTTCTGGCTGGGTCACTAGTTTCCCTTCAAAACTCATCGCATAGTCACCAACAGTTCTCGCTTCGGCTACCTGACGGCGAAGTTCGGCTCGATCGAAATCATTATCTACGCCACCGAGGAGATAAACAATCAATTTTGCGGCTAGATCGCGCCCTGAGACGAGGATGCGCTTTTTATTCGGGTCATATAAGATGCCATACCAGAGCGATTGGGGTCGATCGATATTACTAAAGCCGCCATCGGCATCATAGCGATCGAGTTTACGAAACACCTCGGTTTGAGCCATTTGTTTTTTAAAAACCGCGACTCCTACCCCCTGAGCGAAGGCAACTTGTCCGACAGGGCGAAATAAAATATGACCTTCACCGCCGCCCGGTTCAAAACTAAAGCGACGTAATTGCGGCGTGTCTTCCGCTTGTAAGCGCCCGTAACTGGTAAATTGGGATAGTCGATCGAATAACTGACTGAAGGCGGCGATGCCTAATTCTAATTCGCTGGTATCTGGGCGGAGCGGGACTAAACCTTTGTGGGCTGTGGGTTTCCAGTGGGGAAATTGATGTTGGAGATATTTCGCTGCCATATCTTGCAAAGCTTGCAAGGTGGTTAGGACAGTGGTTTTGGTGGCGACGGTAGCACTATCCCAATTTACGCGCGGTTTGCGTCCTGGGGTATCTTTGAAGAGGGGATGATTGACGGCGATATTCCGCGCGACGATCGCAAAGCCATCATTTTCATCGAGTTGGGCGAGTTGTCCTTTGCTCAAGGCGATCGCCATTAGATTAACATGGACGAAGATCGATCGAATCCTGCGCCGCGCTTCTAGTTGGGTTTCGCCTTTGACTACGGCGGCGATAAATTCAATCCCAATCGTTTCTTGGGGTAAGTTCTGTAAATAGGCTTCGGATGTGCCTAATTCGGCGAGCGTAATTTTATTGCCAACTGGATGACGATCTCGATTATATCTGGGGCAATTCCCCGGCACGTAATAATTCCATCAACCCCTGTACGCCCATCAAGCGGTGCTGTCCGTCGAGAGCATATATACGCGCCGCTTCACCGATATCTAACAAGCCGATCTCGCCTTTACCATCAATCGGTGTAAATACTGCCGCCGACTCAGTTGCTTTACCACCTCTACCCCATTCCGGTGCATGAATATTATCGATCCACGCGCGATCGATCGTCACTAAAACTGGAGGAAATTTATGGGTAGTTCGCCCTGCTAAATATTGAACTAGGGATGCTTGTCTGCTCCAGTCGAGAGGACGCTGTTGGATGACTTCGATGGTGTCGCTATCGATAGTAATATTTTTTTTGGCGGAGTTAGATCGATCGGATAGTAAGCTCATCTCTGAGGCATATTTTACGCGATCGGCCAACCCATTGCAGAGAGACTGAGCCGATATATGCCTCGCTCCCACCCATGTTGGTTCGTTGGACGAGGATTTCGTGGGGCTGGATGCTCGGAATCTGACTGGCTAGCATTGTCAACGTGATGAGTAAAGTTACCGCAACTAGATTAACAGCTTATTGGTATACTTAGACAGGGTTTTTAAAACTTAATAGATGATTTTTGCGATTACCTCCGGTAGGCTACGCCAACGCATAACTGTTTAGAGTTATAATTAATCAATGCTAATAGCAAATCCAACTACTCGTTCTAGAGCTATGAATGAAGCTACTCTCACAGCAGATATTAGTGTTATCAAATCTCAATTAGAGACAGAGATTATCAAATACCAATCGGAAATTTATTTACGTCAAGCAAAAATTCATGCTTTAGATGTCTTGGCAACAGCGATACCGTTCAAAATTGGCTTCAAGAAAGAACCCAGCATTAGATGGTGCTACTCCCACTGAGTTATTAAACACAGCAGCCGGATTAGAGTGGGTAATCGATCTTGTTAATGCAATTAGACACGGTGTATACATGTGA
>CBDFFH010000052.1:0-147136 GCA_965246715.1 Chamaesiphon sp.
GGTGTCTTAGGGATTCTTCCAGGCATCATCGGTGTGATTCAGGCAACCGAGACTGTCAAAATAGTTTTAGGTAAAGGGACTACCCTCAGTGGTCGCTTGGTACTTTACAATGCCCTAGAGATGAAGTTCCGCGAGTTAAAACTCAGACCAAATCCCGTGCGTCCGGTTATCGAAAAACTCATCGATTACGAACAATTTTGTGGAATTCCTCAAGCGCAAGCGGCTGAAGCCGAACAACAAAGTATGTTTGCTGAAATGACTGTCACCGAACTCAATCAACTAATCGATAGTGGTGCGAAGGATTTTGTGCTGATCGATGTCCGCAATCCTAACGAATATGAGATTGCCAAAATTCCTGGCTCGGTCTTGATTCCGCTCCCCGATATCGAACAAGGTAAAGGGATCGATCTAGTCAAAGCAGCTCTCAATGGTCATCGCTTAATCGCTCATTGTAAGATGGGCGGTCGATCGGCCAAAGCCTTAGCGATCCTCAAGGAAGCTGGCATTGAGGGTACGAATGTCAAAGGTGGGATTCAGGCTTGGAGTCGAGAAATCGATTCTTCAGTACAAGAATACTAACAACAAAAAGATATTTGGGGTAGTTGTTGTGGCTACCCCAAATTATTCAAATACTGTCCAATCGAATCCTAAATTTATAGCCGATCGAGATTTACTCTTCACACACAGGCTAATTTGGGCATGAGTCGATCGAGTATTTGCTTCAATGCCATTGCCGTCCAGTCAATATCGGCTACTGTGGTGCTCTTACCAAGCGTAATGCGAATTCCACCTACCGCCTCGGATTGAGAGTATCCCATCGCCATTAAGATCGGGCTGGGAGTCAATTTTCCGCTACTACAAGCTGCCCCCGAACTAATGCCAATCCCAGCGAGATTGAGTTGACGGACGATCGTTTTGCCAGTAATCGCTTCTGGCGAGTGAGAGTGGGGGATCTGTAGACAAAAGCTGAGATGGTGTGGGAGGCGATCGAGTCGATCGCCTGTGGGAATTAAGATATTACAGTCGGCAAAGATCGAAAATAAGCGATCGCGCAAACCGCTCAGTCGGACACTTTCGGTGGCTAATTCTTCACTGGCTAGTTCGGCGGCGATCCCGAAGCCAGCAATTTGGGGCACGGCTTGAGTCCCCGATCTCCAGCCCATTTCTTGTCCGCCGCCAGCTAGCAAAGGTACCAATTCTAATCCCGGACGGATGTATAATGCTCCCGTACCTTGAGGGCCATAAAGTTTGTGGCTGGAGATCGAGAGTAAGTCGATGCCTAATTTTTGGACATCGATCGCAATTTTACCGACTGCTTGAACGGCATCTGTATGGAAGGGAACTCGATGCTGTTGGCAAATTGTGGCTAATTCGGCGATCGGTTGAATCGTACCGACTTCACTTTGAGCGTAAATTACCGATACCAGCACTGTATTCGGGCGGATCGCTGCGACTAGATCTCGGGGATCGATCCTCCCTTGTCGATCGACTGGCAATCTCGTCACGCTCCAGCCTCTGGTTTCTAACCAGTTTACTGGAGCGCTAATCGAAGAATGTTCGACGCTAGAAATAATTAAATGTTGGGGAGTGGTATATAAATTTGCCACCCCCATAATTGCTTGATTATTTGCTTCAGTACCCCCAGATGTAAACGCGATCGCATCGGGGTTGGCATTGATTAATGCTCCTACTTGAAACCGAGCTTGTTCGATCGCAATCGAGGCCCGTTCGCCCCATTGATGGATACTAGAAGGATTGCCCCATCCCGCTCCCAGCACTTGTTGCATGGCGACGAGTGCTTCCGGACGAGTTGGTGTGGTGGCACCATGATCTAGATAAATTTGCATAAACTTAGACGAAAATTTGTTGCATTCGGGCGATCGTCCCCAAAGGGAAAGCGATGTAAATCGGCTAGGACGATCGCGATCTCTAGATGTCGATTAAAAGTCACAACCTAATCTAGCTACCAGGCTTACAGATATTATAATCTTCGTGAGATAGCACTTGTTTGGGTTGAAGAATGCCATCATTCTCAAAGCACAACATCCGATAATTGCGGGTAACGGGAATACTGATCACCAGTCGGTTGTGGCGCAGCCTCTTACCGCCAAACTCTCGATAGTTGCGGCGATCTTGTAAACCGTTGATGATATTTCTAGCTTTCAGCACGACGTGAGACGGCAAACTTTTGAGATCGATCGGATCGAAGGCAAAGCTTTCATGCCAACTCCGTTTCTTCTCCTGCTTCTCTTGAACGTCTACTTCTTCTTGCAGGCAACGATGGCAGATTTGCCCGTAACCCTTATGACCGCATTGAAACATTTTTCTGCGTCTGCTCATAAAATACACCTCGATGTCTAATGTAATTAATAAAAATGATAAAAAAGCAGTTAAGACTTAGCTGCATGGAAAGTTAAACGATGAAGTTAATATGACCGATCGTTAGCGTTGTTGTCTGTGTGAAACAGACTGCGCCAACGCCGAGCGTTTGTTTTGTCCTGAGGCTCGCCTACTATGTAGAGTATGTAGAGCGCCAGGTAAAACAGCATCGTCTAGAAATTTGAGACAAACTTAACTAATCTTCAAGAAGCGTTTTCTAGGCTGCTAGTGCATCGACCCTCTAGATCGAGTTTGTAACAACTAGATTAACTTGTCAACTCTTGAAGTCACTTATCAGCAATACGTGGATTGGCTGACAAAAATGCAGGTATTAAATGATACTATGGTAACCACTGAAATCGATCGACTGAGACCAAAAATAGTTACTAGCGTGCATCTAGCTCTATTCTAATCTTTTCTTTAATTTGTGTTGCCATCAAAATATCGACGATCGAGCCGTAGATCGCATTACTATCTGCGATCTAGTTTAGCTCTTGGAAGCGTCACTATTGCCATTTTGCTGGGATATTGGTTGTGGAGCAGCGTTCAGCCGGGAACTCTGGCGCAGCTAGCCCCATTACCGCAAGATGAGTCGATCCAAGTTTATTTCAATCATAATCAAGCTACGGAGTTTAGCGAACCATATCGACATAAAACTAGACGGGGCGATGATTTAGCAGCTAAATTAATTAGCGCGATCGATGCGGCACAATCGCAAATAGATGTAGCGGTACAAGAATTCCAGTTACCGAATATCGCGCTTGCTTTAGTGGCTAAATCCCAATCTGGCGTGAAGGTACGGGTAATTTTAGAAAATAATTATAGCCGTCCGTTGAGCGGATTGACGGCAGCCGAAGTCGAGCAGCTCCCCGCCAGAGCCAAAGAACATTATCAAGAATTTCAGCAGCTGGTAGATCTCGATCGAGATGGTACGCTGTCTCAGGCAGAGATTAACCAACGCGATGCCTTAGTAATCTTGCGCAATGCCGGGATTGCCGTCATCGACGACACTGCCGATGGCTCCAAGGGGAGTGGCTTGATGCACCACAAATTTATGGTAGTAGATGGCAAACAAACACTCGTCACTTCAGCCAATTGGACGATGAGTGATATTTATGGAGACATCAGCCATCCTGACAGCGAGGGCAATCAAAATAATCTCGTCCAGATTCAAAGTGCAGAATTAGCGCAAGCCTTTGCAACCGAATTTAACTTGATGTGGGGAAATGGCATCACAAACAACCCTAGCAGTCAATTTAAAGCCCGAAAACCCGCGCGGCCACCTGTAGAGATATTAGTGGGCAAAACGCGGGTAGCAGTGCAATTTTCGCCGACTTCCAAACAACAGGCATGGGTGGATAGTAATAATGGTTCGATCGGTAAATTACTCAGTAGCAGTCACGAACGGGTAGATTTAGCATTATTTGTATTTTCCGAACCAACTTTGGCAACGATCCTACAAACGCAATACCAGCAGGGAGTTAAGATCAGGGGATCGATCGATCGAGAGTTTGCATATCGTACTTACAGTTCGGCGCTAACATTGATGGGAGTGGATAATAATTTTTGTCAGGTGTCCCAAAGCTCCAGTCAGGCACTAGCTACACTCGGGGTGCCAACTTTACCTACTGGAGATTTATTGCATCATAAATTTGCGGTCATCGATGGGCAGACGGTAATTACTGGTTCGCATAATTGGTCGAATGCTGCGAATTATCATAATGATGAGACACTGTTGATGATTCAGGGTAATGTGACTGTCGCGGCGCATTTCGATCGAGAATTTGAGCGGTTATACCAACATACTGTTGTAGGAATTCCGGCGCGGTTACAACGTAAAGGGTGTTGAAATAGCACCAAATCCCTTCCCAAGGGGAATTAATTAGTGGGTGGGGACAATAGAGTCTCTAACACCCCAGACGATCGAGAAATGTTATAACCATTAGTGCGATCGATTTAACCAGCCAGCAACCTGCATCCATTTTTGCTGGAGATAATTGTAATCTCTAGAAATGGTGGATTTTGTTCGGTAATTGCTCGATTTCCACTCTAAACCGCCCATACCAGATCTGAAGATGACTAAGGCTACCAAATCTCGCGATCCGCGTCCCGAGCGACTAGATCGCGGCAATACCGAATCGTCAGTGCTTCCAGATAATGATTGGCGACTATTGTTGCGATTAGTCCCTTATGCTCGGCGCAGTGGTAAATTATTTCTGTTGTCATTTGGGTTGTTGATTCCGTTAGCGATCGCTAATGCAGTACAACCACTGATTATCGGGCAGGCAATTTCTAAAATTAGGAATGAAAAAACCTGGGATTTTGTGAGTAAATTGTCCATGTTAGATGGATTGAATTTGCTGACATTACTCCTGATGGGGACGGTAGTAGTTAGGCTAGTCTTGTCAGCAGTTCAGGGTTTTACCGTTCAACGAATCGGACAGCAGATTACCGCAGATATCCGGAACGATTTATTCGATCGCGTCACATCTTTGGCGGTGAGATTTTTCGATCGTACGCCGGTGGGTAAATTGATTACCCGCTTGACTAATGATGTCGAAGCGTTGGGTGATGTTTTTACGACTGGGGCGATCGGGATTATCAGCGATCTATTTTCGATCCTGGTGATGCTCTATTATATGTTTATGCTTCAGTGGCAGATTGCCTTGATATTGTTATTGATGATGGTACCAGTTACCGCATTAGTAATTTATTTTCAGCATGAATATCGTAAAGCTAATTACCGAGCGAGAGAAGAATTATCCCTACTCAACTCGATGGTGCAGGAAAATGTCACGGGGATAAATGTCGTTCAGCTATTTCGGCGCGAGAAATATAATGCCGAACTATTTCGGACGATTCTCAATCGTTATATTCGTGAAATAGATAAAACAAATTTTCATGACTCGGCAGTATCCGCTACTTTAGAATGGATTTCGCTAGTGGCGATCGCTGCCGTACTCTGGTGGGGTGGCTTGATGGTATTAGGTAAGACATTAGATTTTGGTACCCTCTCGGCTTTCATATTGTACGCGCAGCGACTGTTTGAACCATTGCGGCAATTTGCTGAGAAATTCACAGCGATTCAAGCGGGATTTACTGCCGTCGAACGGATTAGTGATATTCTCAACGAACCGATCGAAATTAAGGATGTCGATGATGCAGATCGATTGTATCTAACACATTTCGATCGCGCGGCGCAGGGTGAAATTCAATTCGAGCATGTCTGGTTTGCGTATAAAGATGATGATTATGTCATTCGCGATTTAGACTTTACGATAAAACCGGGTGAGAAAGTTGCTTTGGTCGGGCCGACAGGTGCTGGGAAAAGTTCGATTATTCGGCTGCTTTGCCGTCTGTATGAGCCGACAAAGGGGCGAATTTTAGTCGATGGAGTGGATATCAAGACGATCGCCCAAGCCGAGCTACGCCGTTATTTAGGGGTGATTTTGCAAGATGGCTTCTTATTTGCTGGTGATGTAAAATCTAATATTACCCTCGGCGAAGACTACTCCGAGGCGGAAATTTTACAGGCGGCTCGATCGATGAATGTCGATCGATTTATCAATGAGCTTCCGCAAGGTTATGATACTCAACTACGCGAACGCGGTTCTAATTTATCTGCCGGACAAAAACAATTAATTGCATTCGCCCGATCGGCAATTCGTAATCCGCGCGTGTTAGTTTTAGATGAAGCTACAGCAAGTTTGGATGTGGGAACTGAAGCCTTAGTTCAAGAGGCACTCGATCGATCGATCGTCGATCGCACGGCAATTATTATCGCGCACCGGTTATCAACAATTCGGAATGTCGATCGAATTTTTGTGCTCAAGCAAGGTAGTTTGGTTGAATCTGGCAGTCATGAAGAATTACTGCAACAAGGTGGTTTGTATGCAAGTCTTTATCAGTTACAAATGCTCGGAACTTAGTCGATTGCGAAAAAATATTTAGAATCGAGTTATTTAGCAAGCTTCTTTAATATCTTTTCTGCTTCGCGAACTAGCTGTTGTTTCATTTGATAGTTCAGAAGTGTTGAATGTTAAAGCGCACACCTCATAGAAATGGGTACACCATTCCTATGAAAGGCTATTATAATCAGGTTCTAGCTTTAGCAATATTTCGAGATGTGCCTGTGCTGAGTCAAATTTCTGCTGCTGGCTTGCGATCGTGAGTACAACAGGACAGATTAGTTACTAATTAATTTGATTCGCGTCCAATGTCCGAGAGTAATTTCATCTCCAGCTCGAATCTGAATATCGGCCATTACTGCAATTTCTTTGCCATTTACCATCGTGCCATTGGAGGAGCCAATATCCCGCAGGATGAGGGAATTATCGGGATGTAAGGTCAGGATCGCATGACGCGAGGAGACAGCATCATCCAAATCTAGCGGAATTTCTGGATGAATTGCCCGTGCTTGACTCGTGCGTCCGATGAGATTGGTAGGAGCGGTTAATTCAATCGTTATTGGCTGCTGGACTGGAGCTGGTGGGCTATCGGGGCTGGCTAAACTCGGCTCGATCGAAATTACCACTTGCCAGCGGGTGGTAGCGTTCCCACTCGCAATCGGGGTAGGAGCAGGGACAGAATCTGGTAGCTGAGTTTGGGGTAAGGGGCGAGCGTTGATGATGGGCGGGGAACTTGGAAAGGGAACGCCACCTTGAGAGCCAGTTGAGAAGTTGTAGCCGCAAATCTCGCAAAAGTCTCCCGTGCCTTCCTCGTGAGGTGTGGTACAGACAGGACAAGGGCAAATCGCTGTAGCAGTTGGAGCGGATGGGTGATGGTTGCTTGCTGGTATTTCGGCGATCCCCAGACCCATAATTTTTGCCCCACATTCAGAGCAAAAATCAGCTTCAGTTGAATTATGACCTTTAGGGCAAGAGTACATCTAGGAATTATGAATTATAAATTATAAATGTTTCGGATTTTGCTGTACAGGATCGGTCGGATCTAAACACGATTTATTCGATAAATCCGTTCGTGACAGGATCGAAAACGATCGCGCCAGGAAGTTTTTCTAGCGAGTCTAAAATATGTACGTAATAGTTGAACCGATCCATACTCGGATCGGGATCGCAACCGATTTCGATCCGAAAATCATAGGTAGCTAAGATTGGTTTGCGGGGGTCGTCTGGTTCCATGTGCGCGGCGGCGATTTCCTGTGCCTCTACTAAGACCGTAGGATCGCTATTGGTGCAAACACACATTTGCCAATCCTCATTTGTCTTACCTTCCCCTGGAGAAATAGAGATGTTCAGTCGATTGGGTGCGGTTGTCTCAATCTGCGTGCTAGCTTCAACTCGATCGAATACCTGCTGAAGTCGGTCTCTGACTAGCTCGATCGATGGAGCTGTTTGTGCTGGTAGCATGATAAATGCTTGATAACCTTCTAACATTTTTTCATTCACTTAAATCGGCTATTTCTAGCATAAACTGCAACTGAGAGGATAGCAGTTAATAATTCATAATTTTACTTATGAATTCTGGCAGTTTTAGTCGATCGAGTTTCTAGCATCATTTCATCTTCTTTGGCAACTGCACGTTTGATTCTGACGGTACCTGCGGCAGCATCTTCGACATCGACGACAGTACGGAGCAGCTTGGCAGTGGCTTCGTTACCCGAGTCGTGAGCGAGTTTGACGGCTTTACCGAGCTTGACAGTAGCGACTTCAATATTACCCTGCGCTCTGGCTTCTAAGCCTTCTTGAATCGATTGGGCGAGTTCGGCTTGTCCGGTGTAGTGAGCGACACGTCGATCGATCTTTGCCGTTTTGGCATCATCTTCCGTCCAGGTGGCGAGGATTTTAGCTTCGGTAATCTTGGTTTCTTGGCCGTTGGTTGAGGTAATCAAACTCGCTCTACCTGCGAGCATTTCATCGCCGATATTCCCCGCATTAATTTGGATACAGAAATGATAATCGCGAGATTCATGATTGCTCCAAGACCCTGTAGGATAGTCTACCATTCGATCGTTGACTGCTTTGGCGCGCGCTGTCACATCGACGATTTCCGGACTGACTTGTTTGCAAAATAATACTTTGGCACCAGCTGGAGTCCATAACCGCAAGCTGACATCGCTGACAGTTTTGCCCATTGCTTGGGTGAGAATTTCCTGGAAGTCCGCCGCAATGCGATCGGGTGAAGGGATAATATCAGTCGTGCCCAATAATCTACTGGCGATTTTCTGGAGTTGGGATACTTGCCAATCCGTCCCGACACCACGACATTCACACTGAAATTTACCCTCAGCTGCATCTAAACTTCTGGCTAAATCCTGCTCGTCGGAGGGATCGTTTTGGCCGTCGGTAAGTAATAATGCTTGACAAATTGCTTGGGGCATTTTGTTAAATTCACCTAAAGCAGTATTCAGCCAGCTGGACATTAACGTCCCGCCATTGGCACTAATTTCTTTAACTTGAGCGACAGCCCGAAGTTTATTTTCTGGGACAGCATTAACTAGGGGGACGAGTAATTTTGCCCGACTCGATCCGGTGACAATGAAAAATGCCGCATCGGTAGGGAGCAGATTAATTATCTGGACGATCGCTTCTTTGGCTGCCAGCATCTTGGCACCGCCCATCGAACCGGAAGTATCGCAAATAATCCCAAATAAACGTTGACTCTTAGGTGCTGTCTGCATCGTGCCATCAGCGCCACTAGTCGAGATCGTCATGATGGCATTTACTTCTCTGGCACCTTGTGGTAAGTAAGGATTTTGAAATACTTCAGCAGTAAACATGTAAAAAATTATGAGTTGTGAATGATAAATATAAATCGCTTGTTACTCTTTAGCTTCAACGATCGATCTAGCGATTACTTCAGGATTGGGTCTGGAAGCGATCGATTATGCAACTAGTCACTAATTACTAAAATCCCTACCGTAATATTATCTTGCCCACCCTGTTGATTGGAATATCGCATCAGATAACGCGAGATCGCCAGTGGGTTGGGATCGGCAGCTTGCTGAATCAGTTGCAAAAGATCGGTGGGCGTTGGGGCGTAATTCCATAAGCCATCGGTACATAACAGTAGATAACCCGCACCTGGAATCGCAAAGGTGGTCAGGTTGGGAGGGGTATCGTCGATCGCATCGGCACCGAGCCAGCGGGTTATGGCATGAGCGTGAGGAGATGTTTCAGCTTCGGTGGGGGTAATTTCACCTGCGGCGATCGCTTCGCGCAGCCAGGAGTCATCTTCAGTCAGTTGGCGAGATTTATCGGTAGCGATCCAGTAGGCGCGGCTATCGCCTACCCAACCGAGCGTGGCAATATTATCGCGGACGAGGGCAGTCACGATCGTCGTGGAAGATGGGTCTTCGGGCAAAGTAGGATCGAAGGGAACTTTGGCCACAGCAGCGAGTGCGGTGGCTATTCCTTGGTAAATTGCCTTCGTGGGATTGGGATCCTGTCCGAGCGCGCGCTCGATCGCCGCCGCACAGGCAGTTACCGCAGCTTGGGATGCAAGCTCGGGATGTTGAGAGCTAGAGACACCATCACAGACGACGATAATTGCCGTCTGCTCATCGATAATTTTCAAGGCGATCGCATCTTCATTTTGCAGGTGCCGATTACCGCGATCGCTTACTCCGGCAAGATTTAGCGTGGGCTGAAGTTCGAGGGGGTCGTGGGAAAGTGTTGGTTGACGACTGCCACATTCGAGGCAATAGCGATCGGCATCGATGCGATCGGGCGGAGCGCCACATTTGTAGCAATTAGCGCTGAGTTTTGGAGGAGCTAACTTAGTAACGAGACTTGCGCCGCATTCTTCACAAAAGCGATCGCTGACCGTCACTACCCCACCACATCGATCGCAGTTCATAGGCTTAAGTTCTAGATCTGGCACAATTATTACAGCTTGTGGGTCGATAACTAACGCCCGAACAGCCGATCCGAGTCATCGGTTTATAACACCAGATTATTACACCTTGGCACTATCTAAAATAGCTCTAAATTATCCAATCCGAATCTACACTTCATAATTCATAACTTATCGCTTAGCGACCGGATCCCAATCGCCCACTGTCATCGCATCAAAAGGGGGCGGTGTGACAGCAGGTATCGATTTCGGGCTGACGATCGATAGGCTCGGCAGTAAGATTCTGTGGTTGAAGTTAGTTTGAATTAAATAGACTGACCGCCAGAAACTTCAATGCGCTGGGCGTTGACCCATTTGTTATCTTCTGATAGTAATGACGCGATCGCCCCACCGATATCATCGGGCAGACCGACGCGACCGAGGGCGGTTTGGGAAGCGATAAACTTATTTAGTAGTCATGGGACGATCCTGTGGGGAGTAGTTGTTACAGTGATATTTTTTAGGCGGGGATAGAGATGGCAAAAAGTCAATATTTCTGTGCGGTCGCTTGCCGAAAACTCCACAGCGATAAATGCTGCCGATCGAGTGGGGTATGAAAATCCCTCGCATTTTAGTCGCGAATATGCCCGGATGTTCGGTGCGCCACCAGTGAGGGATATCGATCGATTACGCGATAGTTCGAGCATGGCCGCGTCCATCTAAAATCTGAATGTTGGGTCGAACACAAGCGTTGGCTGCGCCTCGTCTAAGGAACTCAATCCAGACTTGACTCGGGACTTTTTACTCAGGATATTCATGTGTAACAAATGGGAGATCGATCATTTCTCCCTCGACATTATCTAATAATACTTTAGAGCCAACACCGCCAGCCTTAGAGCGGAGATAAGCAAGTCCCGATATCTCTCCATCGATCTCGCTCTTACTAGTTAAGACACCAACTTTTTCGCCATTAATAGTTAACGGTGTACCGATCGCAACAGGCGCAGTTAATTTGATGCCCCAGAGATACTGTTTAACACCTTTATAAGTATTAAGCCTGGCGATCGTTTCTTGACCGATGTAACAACCTTTGGAAAATGAAATAGTTTGCCACAAACCCACTTCTAAAGGATTATAATCCTCTGTTAGCTCGGCATCAGGCTTGGGTCTACCTTGCTCGATTCGTAAGCATTCCCAGGCTATTTCATCAACGATCTCTGCACCTAAATCGATGATTTTCTGACGGATTGATGCACCTGCATCCTGACGATCTTGTAAAGACTCTTTACTCCCACAAATTAAGCGATACCCAGGCAATCCTAACTCAGTACCGATCGCTACTCGAATTTCACAACCATCGATCGTGACTAATTGATGACTATTAAGCGGCAGATCTTTAAAATTTGGCACACCTAATTGAGTTAAGATGCGATCGCTTTCCGATCCCATCAATGTAAAACTTGCGACCCGATCGGTAATATCTGTCAACCGGACTTTATCGGCAAAAAAGATATAGCGATCGAGCCAATCATATAAATATTTGCGGCGATTGGGCGAGACGATCAGTAATACTTCATCATCTAAGACTAAGCCAGTTGCCAGATCGATCGTTCGCGCTGTCGATGTGACAAATACGGTATCGCAACCTTCGCCAGATTTGAGCTTTTCAAAATCAGCTGTGCTTTGATTGTGCAAAAATCGCAATCGATCTCGATCGCTCACGAGAATCTTACCCCAGTCAGAGCTATCGTAGAGCGCTACACCTGTATGTGCGGCTTGGATCGTAGAGCGTAAATTATTCATAGTTATATTTTAACCCAACCCGCCAGCACAGGGCATTTCATTCTTCGATCGGGAGTGTTAATCCTGTAGCTGTGTGGGTATGTCGCTCGAGTATCCCCTGAAACTTGCCCAAAAGAAATTCAGTTTTAAAGATTAGCTAAAGACGCGAGCGATGACGACATTGGCTTTGTCATCGATCCGATGCCAATCAGGAGCTTGAGCATCCATATCGATCAGGCTAGTATCTACTGCGACAACTTGACTTTCGAGTTCGCCATGACTGCCATAATAATCTACAAAGCATACTTGATAGCATAAATCCCACAGATCGAATCGTCGCTGTCGATCGCCAGATTGAAGACGGAGATAATTTGTCGGCTGTGGAGTTTGGACTTCTTCATAGCTCACTTCCCAACTAGAAGTTTCCGACTGTTGGCGAATGCGATCGATAATCCGAATATAAATCGGTTGCATCAGAAACTCAGCTTGTTGATAAGCTAATTCATCACTAAATTTAGGCACCATAAATTTTTACACCAGATCGAGCTGAGTCAGGGCGATTTTCCCAAGGAAAGGCTACGCCAACGATTCTAAGCTATAATTAAAAATAGTGGCTGTTATTGCAAAGATTGTAATGTTTGATGATTTTTTAAGTAATGTAGGCAGATACTTCAGCTACTTTATTACGATTATACTTGGCATCTTCATCTCGACCTTTTCGTGGTTGGCTCCACTATGGAACCGCCCAGTGACAGCAGTTGCACTAGTGGGCTTTTTGGTGGGGGCGTTCGTGACGATCGTGTTAACGCTCAGGGCGATGCTAGGATTCACACCCATAAACTAGTTCGCTAAAGATCGCAATTTTAAGATTTTAATCAGTAGACGAAAATTATGAGTAATACTCGTCGCGTATCGCGTGTTGCGGAATTAATCAAGCGCGAAGTCAGTCAGATGATCCTCTTTGATATCAAAGACGATCGAGTCGGATCCGGAATGGTAAGCGTCACAGCTGTGGATGTCGCTGGCGATCTCCAGCATACCAAAATTTTTGTGAGTATTTATGGCAGCGATGAAGTTCGCGCTGAGACGATGGAGGGATTGAAATCCGTTACCGGCTATGTTCGTAGCGAATTGGGCAAGCGGGTAAGGCTCAGACGCACTCCCACCGTGATCTTTGTCGAGGATAAATCATTCGATCGAGCTACTAGCGTATTATCACTGATTAACCAACTCAGTTTAAAACGGACTGAAGCAGAAGATTTAGTTGCTGAATCCGATGGAGCACCCCCCACCGCACCGGAAACTGAAGAGTTGTCAGAAACATAATCTAGGCATTGTCTGGTCATGCTGAGGCAATTTTCTCTACAATACAAGAATGTCATCTCAAACTTGTTCTCCTGACGCACAGTCGAACAGGTAAAACTACAACTACTCCATCTAAAACTCTAGTCAAACGAACGGAGTTTTTGGGTATTGACGATCGATTCAACCGATGAGTCGATATGGTTCATCGTGAATACTAGTTCGTTGTCGCGATCGAGTCGGTTGTCGCAACTAGCAGCCGCATGAGTTTGACCTGGATACCATAACAAATGCTGAAAAAAACGCATCCCAAAACGAAAAGTAAGCTCAAAAGACAATTATCGGTATTCCAGCCATCAGCAGCTAAAATTTGGGTAGAGCAAATCGATCGGATTCAACCGCAAAGTGAGAAGATCTTAAATCGGATCCCAAAAGAGCAAATTAGCGCACTCAGCGGAGATTTTGCAACAAAGCTAATTTCTCACAATCGATCTCAGTTACTGTATATTCTGCCGAAATAGATGTAATTTTCTTATTCAGCTACCGTCCACTATTTGTTGAACTTAATCTAATAGACTAATTATGAAGGATCTCACCCGCTATCGAAATATTGGTATCTTTGCTCACGTAGATGCTGGCAAAACCACTACCACTGAAAGAATCCTAAAGCTGACTGGCAAGATCCACAGGATCGGTGAGGTACACGAGGGTGCAGCAACCACAGACTTTATGGATCAAGAAAAGGAGCGGGGAATCACCATTCAGTCCGCTGCTACCACTTGCTTTTGGAACGAGCACCAACTGAACATCATCGACACCCCGGGTCACGTCGATTTTACCATTGAAGTTTACCGCTCCTTAAAGGTGCTCGATGGTGGGATTGGGGTTTTCTGTGGTTCTGGTGGAGTAGAGCCGCAATCTGAAACTAACTGGCGCTACGCTAACGATTCCAAAGTTGCTCGTTTGATCTACATCAACAAGCTCGATCGGACTGGCGGCGACTTCTATAAGGTAGTGGGGCAAGTAGAAAAGATCTTGGGTGCAAAACCCTTGGTCATGGTACTACCGATCGGGATCGAAGATGACTTCCTCGGTATGGTAGACCTGATTACCCGCAAGGCATGGACTTGGGACAACTCTGGCGACCCGCTCAACTACACGATCTCCGATGTACCCGAAGACATGAAGGCGAAAGTCGAAACCTACCGCGAGCAGCTGATTGAAACCGCTGTAGAGCAAGATGATGCAGTCATGGAACGGTATCTAGAAGGCACCGAGCCAACCCCTGAAGAACTGAAGAATTGCATCCGGAAAGGCACCCGCGACCTGAAGTTCTTCCCCACATACTGCGGTTCTTCCTTTAAGAACAAGGGCGTACAGCTAGTGCTAGATGCGGTAGTAGATTACCTCCCCAACCCCATGGAAGTGCTGCCTCAGCCAGAAGTGGATTTGGATGGCAATGCTACTGGCGAATTTGCCGCTGTCGATCCTGAGAAGCCTTTACGTGCTCTGGCTTTCAAGATTATGGACGATCGCTATGGTTCCTTGACCTTTACTCGGCTATATTCTGGCACGCTTGCCAAGGGCGATACGGTGCTGAATACAGCTACTGGTAAAACCGAGCGGATCAGTCGCATGGTGGAAATGCACGCCAATACGCGCGAAGAAATCGAATCCGCTCAAGCTGGCGATATTATCGCGATCGTTGGGATGAAGAACGTCCGCACTGGTCATACCATCTGCGATCCTAAAAATCCAGCGACCCTGGAACCGATGGTTTTCCCCGAACCGGTGATTTCGATCGCCATTAAGCCCAAGGTTAAGGGTGCTGAAGAAAAAATGGGCGCAGCATTGACCAAGATGGTGCAGGAAGATCCCTCGTTCCACATGATGACTGACGAGGAAAGCGGCCAAACCATCCTTAAAGGCATGGGCGAGTTGCACTTGGATATTAAGGTGGACATTCTCAAGCGTACCCACGGCGTGGAAGTAGAAGTTGGGAAACCTCAAGTAGCCTACCGCGAGTCCATTACCAAGACGCTCGAAGATGAATACATTCACAAGAAACAGTCAGGTGGTTCCGGTCAGTACGCCAAGATCGGCTACATTTTGGAACCTGGCGAACCTGGAACTGGCTTTGTGTTTGAATCAAAGGTAACTGGTGGTAGCGTACCCCGGGAGTACTGGCCTGCGGTGGAAAAAGGCTTTGAAAGCTCGATCGATAAGGGTGTATTGGCTGGATTCCCTTGCCTCGACTTGAAGTTTACATTGTTGGAAGGTGGCTTCCACCCAGTGGATTCCTCGGCAATGGCCTTTGAAATTGCGGCCAAAGCAGCTTATCGTCAGACTATGCCCAAGGCTGGCCCCCAATTGCTGGAGCCAATCATGAAAGTGGATGTATTCACTCCCGATGATTATATGGGTGACGTAATTGGTGACCTCAACCGTCGTCGAGGCACGATCGAATCCCAAGAATCTAGCGGTGTAGGCGTACGCATCAAAGCTGATATGCCCCTGAGCGAAATGTTTGGCTACATTGGAGATCTCCGCAACATGACCTCTGGGCGCGGTCAGTTCTCGATGTCTTTCTCTCACTACTCTGCTTGTCCGAGCAACATTGCCGAAGCAGTGATTAAAGAATCCAAGGAACAAGCCGCAGTATAAGCAAACGGCTTCATCAATAACTAACTAAGGATTGTCGGCATCTTCAACGATGCCGACAATTTTATTTTTAGGGCTGGGCAACTCGATCTCGTATTTATAGAACCCATTTGAGATCTTTTAGGCGATCGATTTCAACGCAATTTCCAAACATCCCCTTTTTCAAACAAAAAACCCTGCTAATTAGCAGGGTTTTTTGTCTATATCATAATGAAATCGATCGACTAGGCGATATCTTTCATCGAGAATACTGGTTCGTTCTCACGATCTAAACCTTTCTCAAAACCAGCAGCAGCAGCGCGTGCGCGGCCTGCGTGCCACAAGTGACCGATAAAGAAGAAGAATCCTAAGACGAAGTGAGAGCAAGCCAACCACGCACGAGGCGAAACGTAGTTGAATGCATTGGTTTCAGTGATGACACCACCAACCGAGTTCAAGGAACCTAGTGGAGCGTGAGTCATATACTCAGCCGCACGGCGCGCTTGCCAAGGTTGAATGTCATTCTTAACCTTACTCAAGTCAAGACCGTTAGGGCCACGTAGCGGCTCCAGCCAAGGGCCTTGGAAATCCCAGAAGCGCATGGTTTCACCACCAAAGATGATTTCGCCAGAAGGAGAACGCATCAAGTATTTACCCAGACCGGTAGGGCCTTGAGCGGTAGCAATGTTTGCACCCAAACGTTGGTCGCGAATCAAGAAGGTCAATGCTTGTGCCTGCGAAGCTTCAGGGCCAGTAGGGCCGAAGAATTCACTAGGATAAACAGTGTTATTGTACCAAACCATGATCGAGGCAACAAACGCCATCAAGGAGACTGCAGCCAGACTGTAGGACAGATAAGCCTCACCAGACCAGATTAGTGCGCGACGCGCCCAACCAAAAGGTTTGGTCAGAATGTGCCATACACCACCAGCGATACAGATCAAACCGACCCAGATGTGTCCGCCGACTACATCTTCTAAGTTATTGACGCTGATAATCCAGCCTTCGCCACCAAAAGGAGCTTTCAGTAGATAACCGAAGATGATTGCCGGATTGAGTGTAGGATTGGTAATGATGCGGACATCTCCACCACCTGGTGCCCAGGTATCATACAAACCGCCAACAAACATTGCCTTGATAACCAAGAGTAATGCGCCACAACCTAAAATAATCAGGTGGAAGCCCAAAATCGAAGTCATTTTATCCTTGTCTCTCCAGTCGTAACCGAAGAAAGAAGAATATTGTTCTAGCGTGTCAGGGCCACGCAATGCGTGGTACAAACCACCAACACCAAGAACTGCAGAAGAAATTAAGTGCAGTACGCCAACGACGAAGTAAGGGAATGTATCCACAACTTCACCGCCAGGGCCAACACCCCAACCTTGGGCAGCCAAGTGTGAAAGCAAGATAATACCTTGCTCGTACATAGGCTTCTCAGGTACGAAGTGAGCCACCTCAAACAGGCACATGGCTCCAGCCCAGAAGACAATCAAACCAGCGTGAGCGACGTGTGCGCCCAACAGCTTACCAGACAGGTTGATCAGACGCGCGTTACCAGACCACCAGGCAAAACCGGACGATTCTTGGTCGCGTCCGTTTCCTACCACCATTGTAGTATTAAAGGGCGTTTCCACTCTTGAAGTACCTCTATCGATGAACTATAAAATACGGATAAAAAACCGGAAGATAAATAGTATTGTACATTTATCTTCCGACGTTTTAATGTTTAGAGTGCGTTACCGCGAGGTAATACTTCCTCTGGGAAGATAAATTGTTCGTGAGGTTGGTCCTGGGGAGCCATCCAAGCACGGATACCTTCATTAAGCAGAATGTTCTTGGTGTAGAATGTTTCAAACTCAGGATCTTCAGCCGCTCTCAATTCTTGAGATACGAAGTCATACGCCCGGAGGTTTAATGCTAGACCAACAATCCCGATCGAACTCATCCATAAGCCCATTACAGGGACAAACAGCATGAAGAAGTGCAACCACCGTTTGTTGGAGAAAGCTACACCGAAGATTTGCGACCAAAAACGGTTCGCAGTTACCATCGAGTAAGTTTCTTCAGCTTGAGTAGGGTCGAATGCGCGGAAAGTGTTGGAACTTCCTTCTTCGTTATCTTCAAACAAGGTGTTTTCTACAGTCGCACCGTGAATCGCACACAGTAACGCACCACCAAGAATCCCTGCAACACCCATCATGTGGAAAGGGTTGAGCGTCCAGTTGTGGAAACCTTGCAAGAACAAGATGAACCGGAAGATTGCTGCTACACCGAAAGAAGGTGCAAAGAACCAGCCGGATTGACCTAATGGGTAAAGTAAGAATACGCTAACGAATACAGCGATTGGGCCAGAAAACGCCAGTGCGTTGTAAGGACGAATACCGACTAGACGAGCGATTTCAAATTGACGGAGCATGAAGCCGATCAGACCGAAAGCACCGTGAAGAGCTACGAATGCCCATAGACCACCAAGTTGACACCAGCGAGTGAAGTCACCTTGAGCTTCAGGTCCCCACAAGAGCATGAGGGAGTGACCGACACTATTTGGAGGAGTAGATAGAGCTGCTGTCAAGAAGTTACAACCTTCGAGATAGCTAGAAGCCAAACCGTGACTGTACCAGGATGTAACGAATGTGGTACCAGTCATCCAGCCACCGAGGGCTAGGAAGGCACAAGGAAATAGTAAGATACCAGACCAGCCGACGAAAACGAACCGATCTTTCTTTAACCAGTCGTCGAGTACATCAAAGATGCCTCTCTCGGGATTGCTGGCGACCAACTGCAATAGTCATGGTGCAGTAAAACTCCAGATTTTATAGGGACATTATGGCGTGAACCCAGTCGAGTAATGCTAATACTCAATAGGGTATATAAATAGTTAGCTGATTTATTAAATCAGTTTACGTTTCTTTACCAAGTTTAATATAATTGTGTGGAAAGTGGCAGCATCTAAGCGATTTTTTCCAGAAAATTTAACATTCTTCGCTAATCTGCCGCGCTTTTCTCTCATTTGGCAAACGATAGTGAGTATAAGTACCTAAAATTCACTAGTAACGGGGATCGGTAATCTCACGCTCGCTTGACGGCGATCGCGCTGTCGCCAGAAGATATTATCATCATTCGATCGCTATAATACTTGGCTGCTATGTCTTACAACCACTATTTTGGCACTCGATCGGGCATTGCTTTACAATTAGGATCTAGAAGCTCACGAAAATTTCTTTCTCACTATTATATATGTACGTCATCGAAATTCTGCTGAAAAATGTCGCAATGCCCATGTCGGTGCAACGGAAGACCGCTGAAGAAGCTACTACGGTCTACCAACAAGTCTTGGCAGCGATGCAAGGACACGAGCCGAAGTTCCTAGAATTGTCTTGCGATCGTCAGCCAGAGAAGAAAATCGCGGTGATGACGGATTCGATCGTTGCTACCCAAATGTATGAAAAATCCGGTGCAGCATCTTCTGGGAAGACACCTGGTTTCGCAGTTGCAGCAGTTGCCGGGGCTTAATCTCCTTACTGTGATATGGACGGGATTTTTCTAGATCTCGTTCATGCTGTTTCTCATCCAAGCGATTAAAATTAAGTGTGGTCGTGACAGTAGTTCAGGTACCCAACAATGAGTATTAGAAAGAGAACTATCCAGGAAACTGAAAACGCACCCGATCGTAATTTTGTCGGAAGTTTTAGATTAACCGATCTAGATCTCTCTGGTAATCCGATCGACGATTTATCAATACTTCAACATTTGCCCACATTGCAAGAGGTATGGTTATTTGGTGTTAGACTACCTCGTAGATATTGGACTAAATTTAGCGAGTGGAAAGCTGAGTGGTTATTAGATGAAACTAATGCTGAAATTAGACGTACATTAATCGAACAGGTAGGTTATGAAAAAATCTGCGACAAACTTGGTACGATCGAGATAGACTCTTGGCAAGAATACACACTGTTAAAAATCGATAATATCCAAATAATTTATCGAGGTTGGCAAGAAGTTGGTAGAGAACCGATGATGTTGGTGAAGATGACTTGTCCTTCCACCGGACACATTCATATCCTTCGCGTACCGCCAGACATGACTAGTACCGAAGATGCGATCGTGTTGGTAAATCATGGCATTCATCCCTCAAAATTTGCCATTCAAACCCGATCGAGCGATCGAATTTGACATCGATCGAATCACCGTGGCATCATATAGGCATGATATATGATGCAAATCTTATGCTCGACATCAGCCGAGACATCAACTCTCTTTCTAATTTCAAGCGTAACACTGCCAGTTTTATCGTTCGCGTAGCGTACCGTAGGTAATCGACTCAAAGATACAAAGTCACCAATAGTCCTTACTATTAATGGAGTATCCGAGCTAGTCGTCCAAAGTGCGGAAGGTTATCAGCAGCTACTCGATCGCATTGAGTATCTTGAAACAACTGCTGGTATCAGACAAGGACTAGGCGAGCTAGCTGAAGGACAAGCAGTTTCAGCCATTCCAGCTCTAGAGGCACTGAGGAGCAAGCTCCAGCAGCCTAAATCATGAACTACAATGTCGAGATTCTGCCCCAAGCACTCGATAATATTGAAGCTGCTTATCAGTGGATGGCGGATAATTTTAGTCCCGAACGTGCCGAGCAGTGGTATGACGAGGGCAAATTCACCACCAGATTCATTCGATCGAACCAGTAACATTTGCCTACCAGATCGAATCTTCGAGCTATAGATCGTCGTAAATCTCACTCCGATGACCGATTCTAACGATCGTAATTAGTTCCTCATTTTCATCTAGCTCGTAAATTACCCGATAGTCACCTACTCTCAGTTTGTAAAATCCTACTAGATTACCTGTCAATCCTAATGGGTTAATGCTATCGATATTTTCTGCCAGCCAATCGAGCTTTTTAACGATTCTCATTTGAACTTGCGAGGTGAAATTTATTAAATCTTCCCTGGCTTCTGGTTCATAGCGAAGTGTGTAGCTCATAGCTACATTAAACCCAAGCTTCTTTTTAACTCGTCGGCGGAGAGCGTTCGATCTTCTTGCTGGCGACGTTTGCGAATGGATAGTAATTGCTGTTCGATCTCTGGCTTAATTTTGCCATCGCTATCTACTGACATCTCAGACAAAACCTCTGCAATCGCTTGTTTCATTATTTGTTTGAGTTCGTCACGACTTATCTCATCTATTTTCATAATTATATTTATAGATAGATTTTAATTTAAGCGATCGATTAGATTATAACACGATCTCCATCTCTAGCCCGTCCCAGATGTTAAAGACTCGATCGTGGCAAGGGAAAGTAATGGCGATATAATTTAACTATAGGCAGCTAGATCGAATATGTAGAGTGGGTAAATTCAATACTAAAATCTATCGATCGAGCCAATAACATTTGCCCACCAACAATCGATATCGAATCAATGATAAAATTTCGACTATCTGGAAAATTTATCTCGATTATCAAGATCATACGCTTCACGAACGATTCGATGCTAGTCACTAGGTTTTAAAAGTTGCCAAATCTTTTCATCGATTTGTGTCAAGATTTCTGGTTCTAATCGACCGATCTTCTTAACGATTCGTCGTCGATCGATCGCGCGTAGCTGAAAGACCATTGCGACTGATGGTAAAGTCAATCCATTCAATTCTGATGGCTGAACTTCCACCGTAAAAGCAAAGCGCGATGCACCGAGCGAAGAAGTAAGGGGAATTACCATCAACATTGGTGTTTGCTCATCGTCCGCTTGAACTGCAATTGCTGGACGCGTTCCTTTTTCTTCTCGCTTGTCGGATTCGGGTAAAGTGACTAATAAAATATCTCCCCTAGCCATTATTTAAACACCTTTGCTTGCCAGCATTGCTTCGATTTGCGCTTCGTCTTCATCGCTAGCCGCTTCCCATCGCTCGAATTCGGCATCCAGTTCGTCATCTTCGTTTGCTGACTCTGACAATTCATTGCTATTGAGGATCGTCCAGACTTGCTCTAGAACCGATCGTGACGCTTGTGGTAGTTTTTGATTGATTCGATCGAGTAGACTAAGCATGATATTTAGTATGCCATCCTTTGCTATTTGCCTAATACCTATTTTAACCTACCGATCGAGCATCCTCCAAAAAGCCTGTGACAATTATGCGAGCATAACTTATTGCCGATGGACATTCCAACCAGCGATCGAGTTATTTTTAGTTGAGCCGTAGGCAACTACCCACCCTATAAACTTATGATTATCGATCGATCCAAACACTAGTTCTGTGGGTATTCTAATGTTGACGAGCGCTTTGAAAAGTTGTGACTTTATCTATCGACCAAATATCCGATCTCTTCGCGGGCTTGAAAAAGCTGCCAAAGGAAGTAAATCGGGAGCCGACTTTTATGGAAATTGCAGGCTATCCACATTTCGAGAATGTCTGTAGCAACATTCTCTCATTTTACTTGCAGCCCAGTAACGAACATGGGTTTGGTACACTCTTTTTGGATGTCCTTGCGACACTCATCGATACAGAAATAGAAATTGACGGACAAGCTGTTGATATAAGACGCGAAGAACTTACTGATAATCAAAACCGTATCGATCTAGTAATCGAATCTGACAACTATATTGTTGGGATAGAGAATAAGATTTATGCCGATCCATATAATCCTTTTTGGGACTACTCAGAATATCTTGAATCATTGAGTGGTGGTCGCCAAGTTTGCAAGATTTTATTGTCTTTGCGTTCCATACAGACATTGCCTGAATTATGCGGCTTTTATCCAATTGGGCAATTTCTCCCGTGGCAACATTGAAACTAGCAATCAAAGTCTGTGTGCCATGCCGAATATACTCAAATTCATGTTTGACGCATCGTCCTGGTTTCATCTCAATATCTGGCATTTTCCGCTCCAATGCTTGAATCCCTGGCATCTCCTCCAGACTAAAAGTCAACTCCCCATGTTTAGCTCTTTCAATCGCTAATTCATAGACAGAGCAGATGTCTTCGACTTTGAACTGGTAAAAATCGTCGGGGGGGGATGCAACCAGTAGCCATTCTGGTGTGGTTTGAGATCTGCTTCTTGGAGTAGTCTGCCGACATGCCGTTCGCTGATAGTCTCTACAATCCCTTGTTGAATCATTTCTAGAGCTAATTCTCGCGCACTCCAATGACTTAATGGGCGGTTGTATTTCTCTGGCGGCTCACAAGCGAGGGCATATAGTTGAGTAATCTGCTCCATGCTGAACCTGCCTGGGCTGCCTGGACGTGGCAGATCTAGCAGTCTTTCAAGCACAGGCACTTGTCTTGCTGTCAGTTCTCGCCATCTTCCTCGCCACAGACGGCTCATCTTCTTCGTGATGCCTAATTCTCTGGCAATTTCGCCATGACTTTCTTGTTTGTCTGCACGCAGCACTATTTTGACCCGCAGGGCTATTTGCTGTGGCGTACTCGGTCTTTTGAGCAGATCCTCTAGTTCTTTTCGCTCTAATTCGTTCAGTTCAATTGGCTCTGTACTTAATCGGGGCACTTTTTTCTGGCCTCCTGAAGTTCTTTCCTAAATAGTAACTCTATTTAAGCCGCTCAGTACTAGTCTGTTAACATCAAGTTCTATTATTGATACTGCTACTCAGTTTAATTGAGTCAAAAGCGTTAGTAGTAGGGTTGGCAAATTCAATACTAGATTTACTCGCTCGAACTAGTAACATTTGCCTACCAGCAATCGATATCGATCGCATCAACGAAGAATGGTGAGCAAAGCCTTCAGAGGATGCCTAAAAAGTTTAATTGCTCCGTTTACAGTTGGTAAATCCGCTCAAACTCGATTGAGCGATCGAATTTGACATCGATCGAATTACCGTGGCATCATATAAACATGATATATGATGCAAATTTTATGCTCAACATCAGTCGAGACATCAACTCTCTTTCTAATTTCAAGCGTAACACTGCCAGTTTTATCGATCGACTCAAAGGCACAAAGTCACCAATAGTCCTCACTATTAATGGAGTATCCGAGCTAGTCGTCCAAAGTGCGGAAGGTTATCAGCAACTACTCGATCGCATTGAGTATCTCGAAACAACTGCTGGTATTAGACAAGGACTAGGCGAGCTAGCCGAAGGACAAGCAGTTGCAGCCATTCCAGCTCTAGAGGCACTGAGGAGCAAGCTCCAACAGCCTAAATCATGAACTACACTGTCGAAATTCTGCCCCAAGCACTTGATAATATTGAAACTGCTTATCGGTGGATGGCGGATAATTTCAGTCCCGAACGTGCTGAGCAGTGGTATGACGAATTAATGGTAGCCGTTCGATCTTTGGAGAAGTTTCCTAATCGTGGGCCTCAAGCTCCAGAAGCTGCTGAGTTCGAGCTAGATATTCGTCAGTTATTTGTAGGTAAAGGGAGGCAATATCGAATTTTGTTCTCGATCGAGAAGGGACGTGTTTCTATTTTATATGTTCGTCACGCTAGTCAATCTTGGTTATGGCGAGAAGAATGAAGGTGGATAATTTCTTAATATTTGTCCACCAACAATCAATATCGATCGAATCAACGATAAATTGTGGGTTAGGTTGCTAGTTTCATTACATTATTAGATCTGTAAATATAATGTCTTTTAATTGCGAGCCTGATTTCAATAGCTCATTGATTACATGAAACTCCGCACTCCTGCCAGCTACTGAAACCCATTTATCTCCACTCATATTACCTATTTTGGACTGAGCCAATATAGTTGATTGGTTGAAAATCTCTTCTTCAGTAAGATTTCTTCTCACCTAAACTTCCTTGCTTATTGAAACAACATAAGTGCTGGGGAAATTGATTTCTTCTGACGCAAGCATTACTCTGACAAATGCGATAGGCATAAAACATACAATTTTCCATGCGATTTCTTCATCAATTCCTTTAAATATTAAGATCTCAGCTATTTCTAAGTTTTCGGCTTGTCTATTTTCATGAAAAATATCTATAAATTCAGATAGTCTTTTTACATTCATAAATCAGTTAACCTGAAGACAAAAGGTTGTTATATTAAATATTCCCAATTTTTAAAGCTTAATAACACTAATATTCAAGCAAGATCCCCGACTTCTCGAAGAAGTCGGGGATCTTGCTAAACACTCAATAGTAGTAATCTAGCCAATTCGCGAAGGTTCATTTTCCTTAGCTAAGAACTTTTCTAACTCAGTCAATGCATCCGCATCAACCTTAGTTTGCATCGGGCAGAATTTTGGCCCGCACATCGAGCAGAACTCAGCAGTTTTGTAGATATCTGCGGGGAGAGTTTCGTCATGATATTCTTTCGCCCGTTCGGGGTCGAGAGATAGCTCGAATTGACGATTCCAATCGAAATTATAACGGGCGTGGGACAGCTCATCATCCCGATCGCGAGCACCTGGACGGTGACGGGCGATATCGGCAGCGTGAGCGGCAATTTTGTAGGCGATCAGACCGTTGCGGACATCCTCAGCATTGGGTAAACCCAGGTGTTCTTTGGGAGTCACATAGCAGAGCATCGCCGTACCGTACCAGCCAGCCATTGCCGCTCCGATCGCGGAGGTGATATGGTCGTAGCCTGGAGCGATGTCGGTGACTAATGGCCCTAACACATAGAAAGGAGCCTCAGAGCACTCTTCCATCTGTTTTTTGACGTTGAACTCGATTTGATCCATCGGAACGTGTCCGGGGCCTTCTACCATCACTTGGATATCATGTTCCCAAGCGCGGCGAGTGAGATTACCCAGAGTTTTGAGTTCGGCTAGTTGCGCTTCGTCGGATGCGTCGTGGGTACAACCAGGACGCAGTGAGTCGCCTAAGCTGAACGAGACATCACACTTTTTGAAGATTTCGATGATGTCGTCGAAGTGGGTATAGAGCGGGTTCTGCTTGTGGTGATGCAGCATCCAGCGCGCTAAGATCCCACCGCCACGGGAGACGATTCCGGTAATCCGATTGCGGACGAGGGGCAGGTGTTCGATCAAGATTCCGGCGTGAATGGTTTGATAATCGACCCCTTGTTGCGCGTGTTTCTCGATGATGTGCAAGAAATCATCGGGTTTGAGGGTTTCGATATTGCCGTGGACGCTTTCTAATGCTTGGTAAATCGGCACGGTACCGATGGGTACGGGGGAATTTTTGATGATTTCCATCCGAATTTCATCTAAATTACCTCCGCCTGTGGAGAGATCCATCACGGTATCCGCACCGTATTTGACGGCGAGAATGAGTTTATCGATTTCTTCCTGCATGTTGGAAGAGTTAGGCGATGCACCGATGTTAGCATTCACTTTACATTTAGACGCAATCCCGATCGCCATCGGCTCTAAATTAACGTGATTGGTGTTGGCGGGGATAATCATCCGTCCGCGCGCGACTTCCGATCGAATCAAATCTACGGGCAGGTTTTCGCGTTTGGCGACATAGTGCATTTCTTCCGTTGCTACACCTTGACGCGCATAGTGCATCTGGGAGACATTGGCTTGTCCGCTACGTTTGGCAATCCATTCAGCACGCATATTCAAATTTCCTATCATAAACAGCTTCCCTCCGCTGGCATTACCCAGTCTCAGGTGCAAGGGTATGTTCTCAGCCCGACTGGTTTCGGACACCCCTAGCTATAGTTGTAGATTCTAACATTTACCTATCTGTTTGGGGTTTGCCGATCGCGCGAACGTTGTTAAGATTTACAGTTGTTTGGCTAGTGGATAGTTTTAGTACTTTATGTAAGTTCGGGTTAAGCATATTGGCTCCGCTCCGGCTCCACCTACGATTGAAATCGTGGCTCATGGTGCAAAGTCCGCCTACGCGGACTAGGAAATTCAGTCCGTGTAGGCGGACTTTACAACACGAGCGGCGGTTTTAACCGCTGAAGTTATAGATAGCAACCAGCTTACAGATATCACCCATTGCGACGATCGAATCTTGGCAGCGATCGAGTGACATTGTAAGATAAAGCTAATTTCTAATTCGCTTGCAAAAATATGTCACGTTCTTCTTGGTTTTTGACTGCGGCGTTGGTAGGGACACAGGTAGCGCTGGTACAGCCAGCGGTAATGGCAGTAAAGTCAGAGGCGGAAGTAAAATCGATCGCACGAGCAGTTACAGTCGAGATTCGATTGCAGCAAGATAGTAGCGTCGGTTCGGGAATAATTATCGCGCATCAAGGCGACCTCTACACGCTCGCCACCAATCGGCACGTTGTCTGTGGAAGTGGCAGTCGCAAAAAAGTCCCAACTGGAGAGACTTATGAGCTGGGACTGGCAGATGGACAAAAATATCGAGTCACAGCCAACAGCGTCAAACTCATCGGCACCGATCTCGATCTGGCGATCGTCCAGTTTCGGAGTAGCCGCCAGTATCCAGTCGTGCAGTTAGGTACTGCTAGCGCGTTAAAGGCAGGTGATGTAGTGTATACCGCTGGATTCCCGCTCCAACAACCTGGATTTAGCTTCAATCAGGGCAAGGCGATCGCGATAGTTGATCGACGGATTACGGGCGATCGCGGCGGCTACAGCATTGTTTATGATGCCGTTACTTTACCAGGAATGAGCGGCGGTGGTGTGTTCGATCGGAATGGTTTGTTGGTGGCTATTCATGGGCAAGGCGAACGGTATGGCGAAAATACCAATCTTGATGATAAGTCTAGAGTCGGCAGCAAAATCGGTTATAACCGAGGCATTCCCGTCCGGTGGCTAGGGCAAGATCTCGCAGGTACAGGAATTAATATCGGCGGAGAGCGGTTGCCTTCTGGCTTCAGAGCAGCTAGAGAACAAACACCAGCTAGTGCCGATGAGTACTTTATTGCCGGTTTTAATAAATTTGTAGAGCCTGGAGCTGATGTAGTTGTAGGGAAACGTTCGGCGATTCAGGAATTGAACAAGGCGATTCAAATTAACCCACGCTACACGTTTGCTTACTTCACTCGTGCCGTTATCTACGAGCAACTTCAGGAGTTTCGGCAGTCTTTAAGCGATTACGATCGGGCGATCGCCCTCACTCCTAAATATGTCAATTCCTACATCAATCGGGGTGTTTTGAAATATGAAAAGCTCAATGACAGCCAAGGTGCATTAGCCGATTACAATCGGGCGATCCAACTCGATCCTAAAGATGCCGATGCCTACAACAATCGGGGTCTTCTTAAACAGGACAAGCTCAATGACAGTCAAGGTGCATTAGCCGATTACGATCGGGCGATCGCCCTCACTCCTCAATCTGCCGAAGCCTACATCAATCGGGGTGCTTTGAAATATGAAAAGCTCAATGACAGCCAAGGTGCATTAGCTGATTACGATCGAGCGATTACCCTCAATTCCAAAGATGCCAGAGCCTACAACAATCGGGGTCTTCTGAAAAAGAACAAGCTCAATGACAGTCAAGGTGCATTAGCCGATTACAATCGGGCGATCGCCCTCAATCCTGAATATGCCGGAGCCTACAACAATCAGGGCAATCTGAAATATGAAAAACTCAATGACAGCCAAGGTGCATTAGCCGATTACGATCGGGCGATCCAACTCGATCCTAAATATGTCGAAGTTTACTACAATCGGGGCAGACTGAAACAGGTCAATCTCAATGACAGCCAAGGTGCATTAGCCGATTACGATCGGGCGAGCGCCCTCAATCCTAAATTTGCCGAAGCCTATAACAATCGGGGCGTTCTAAAAGCTACAAAACTAAATGATAAAGCAGGAGCAATCCAAGATTTTCGGCAAGCAGCAAAGCTATTTCGCGCACAGGGACAAACTCAAAACTATCAAAAGGCGATCGATGTTTTACGACTGCTAGGTGCGACAGAATAATCTGGGAAATGTCTCTCTTGAGGACGGGGAAATTACTACCGCTGTGAGTGAAAGTGTCTCTAGCATCGACTCGATCGCGCGCGATCGATATTCCCAATCTAAAATTTCGATTCAGATTCTCGCTGTTGTTGCAGCGTTTTTTGGAGTTTAAATTTACTAATTGGTTACGATCGAGTTAGATCGAGCCAGTTAATATCTATGCTTATCCAAACTTCCGATCGGACTACCGCGCAGATTGTTTATCCTGACTCTGACGGCTTATAGTGAGAGGGCGTGGCTAAATTGGGATGATATGAATAGTAATTGGGAAAATTTTTTACAGAATCTAGGTGAATGGCAAGGCTCTTTTACCAATGTATCGATCGAGGGTGAATTACTCGATTCGACTCCTTCAGATTCTTAAGCTATCAGGTGCCGAAGATAATAAGTTGGTGACGCTGCACTTGCGACGCTTTCCGGCGGGTGGTTACAGCGAGCCGCCGATTTCGGATATCTTACAAGAGTATCGATCGCTTGGTAAGCAGGTGATTTTTTTCGATACTGGGGCATTTTCTAAAGGTTCGTTGCAAGTTGCCCCATATTCAGAATTTGGTGCAGAATATGGCTTTGCCTCCCCCAGTCGGCGCTTGCGGTTCGTCCAATTATTCGATCGCGATAGCAATTTTACGAAACTCGTGTTCATTCGCGAAGCTCGGAGTGGCTCGAATGCTCCAGAACGTCCACAGCTAGATGTAGAGCAATTATTTGGCAAATGGGAAGGCATCGCCCAGACATTTTACCCAGATGGGAAGCCGTCAGAATCGATCGCGACTAGCTTAATTATTCGAGATATTGGTAATCGTAGATTGCAACAAGAATTAGCTTTTGCCGGACGCACTATTTCTTCAACTGCCACAATTACAGGCAAGCAAATTCAATTTGACGAAGGTTCGCCACGGCGGATTTTATTGTTACCAGATGGCGGTTCGAGTAACGTACCGCTCAAGGTCAGTCATCGAGAACCATTTTTTGTCGAAACGGGTTGGCTGCTGAGCGATAACGAACGCCAGCGGCTGATGCGGAGTTATAACGATAAAGGTGAATGGATTAGTTCGACACATATTATCGAACATCGAGTTGGATAATGGTAGTATTTAAACGCGATCGTCGTTTGGAATGTTAACGCTGGGAAAAAGATATTCAATCAATTTGTTGGTAAGTAAGTAGGTAGGTGCAATTATTTATAAAATAGATTATGCCTGAAACCTAGTTGGTGGGCAGTGCCCACCCTACACGATATCTTATATTTAATTACGCCCATCTACTGGTAAAAATTTATCTGTCTCGATTGGTTATTCCCTCTCAATAGTTTTTATATGAATTTTGTCGCGATTGATTTTGAGACAGCCAATCGTAATGCAGATAGTGCCTGCGCGATCGGATTAGTCAAAGTAGAAAATTTTCAAGTAGTCCAACAAAAAGAATATCTGATTCGTCCACCGACAAGTTGGTTTGAATTTACCTATATTCACGATATCGATTGGTCGATGGTTGTGGGACAGCCGACATTTGCCGAACTTCAGCCGCAGATCGATGATTTTTTAGAAGGGGCGGATTTCTGGCAGCGCATAATGCTAGTTTCGATCGCAAAGTTTTAGAGGATGTTTGAAAAGTTTCTGGTCAAATTTTATGCTAAACGCCGCACCATTATACGGATCATCACCAGATAAATAAATGTCTCGGATGTTTCAGGTAGTTTCTCATAATCTCTGGTCAATCGCCGACAGTTCATTAACCAACCAAAGGTACGTTCGACAACCCAACGCTTAGGTAATAGCACAAATCCTTTATGTTCTTTTGGTCGCAGCACGACCTGCACCAGCCAATGACAGACATCCATTACCAAGTGCAGAAAATTCTCACCACTAAAACCACCATCCACCCAAATTGTATGCAGTCGAGATACCGATTGACCCATTTGTTTGACTTTTTTCAACACTTGGATGCCACCATCCTCGTTCAGTGATATTGGCTGCTGTCACCCATACCCGTAAGACTAAGCCGAGTGTGTCTACTGTCACAAACCGCTTTCTGCCCTTGATTTGCTTACCTGCATCATAACCAACTGCCTCACTGACCATTGCGGCACTTTTGACACTTTGGCTATCGATTGCAGCCTCTGATGGGCTGGGTTGACGCTCTTGTTCTATTCTTACCCATGCTCTCAACCGATCGTGGATTTTGACCCATGTTCCATCCTTGCGCCAGTCTCGAAAATAAGTATATACCGTCTGCCATGCTGGGAAATCTCCTGGTAACGCTCGCCAACGACATCCTTCACACAGTAGATAGAAGATTGCGTTGATTACCTCTGCGATCTCCACCTCTCGTGGACGACCACCTGGCTTTGGTGCTGGAATCATCCCACTAATTAATTCAAATTGGTCTGTGGTCAGGTTACTAGGATATGCTTTACTCATTCTGCTCACTTAGCACTACTCATTATCTATCTGTAGTCTATACCGAGTGAGCTTTTTACCAACTGACTTTTCAAACATCCTCTTAAAACTTATCGATTAAAACGTCAATCTTCCAAATTCTTATGTACGGTGCAATTGGCTCGTCAACATTGGCAAATCAGACCCACTAAATTATCTGATGTTTGTCGTAGACTAGACATTAAACTTCAACATCACAATGCTCTTTCTGATGCTCATGCTTGCGCCCAAATCATTATTAATGCTGGAGATAGAGCAAGATTAGATGTAATTTAAAGTATATATATTTTAGCGATCGCTAATAAAAGCTGGCTCTTCATTACTTAACGTGAGTTTGGGTTAAGGGTATTTGCTTCGTTATTTGTAAATCTATTTAACCGTTAATACTTCAATCCACCATCCGGATCGGGTGGTGGCGGCGGGAGATCGGCTTCGGCAACTTTGAGCGGTCGATCGATCTCCCGATCGTACTTCAGCGGTAATTGAATGATTTTTGCTGATGCTGATGGCTGCTGGCGGTTATCTTCTGGCAGCTCGCCGCGTCGTCGCGCAGAAGTACGCTCTTCACTCGTACCCTCACTGATTACCTCATACAAGATTGCTTGTTTATCAGCTTTGCCTTTGCGTAAGATTCGTCCCAAGCGTTGGATGTATTCCCGTGGCGAAGCCGTACCGGATAAAATCACGGCGATACTGGCTGCGGGTACATCGACACCTTCATTCAATACTTGCGATGCTACTAGCGTTTTATAGGTACCTTCGCGAAAATGTGTCAAAATCTCGTGCCGTTCTTTGACAGGAGTATGGTGAGTAATCGCCGGAATTAATAGGGTTTGAGCGATCCGATAAACAGTGGCATTATCGCTGGTAAAAATCAGCGTGGATTCGGGATAATGACGTTCCAGAATTTCGGCTAAAATTCGCAATTTACCGTTCGTCGAAAGTGTGATTTCCTTAGCTTCGCGATGCGCTAACATCGCCCGTCTACCTTCGGTAGATCGACAACTCGCTCTAATGAATTTTTGCCACCCATCGATACTCCCAAACGAGATTTTTTGACTGCGTAAAAAGCGATCGCGTTCTTGAATTAATTCGTGGTAGCGGTTGAGTTCTTCGGGACTTAATTTAACTTTGATCTGTTCGACGCGATAAGGCGCTAATGCCGAACCCGCTAAATCGGCTGCTGTTTGGCGATATACTTCCTTCCCGATTAATAATGTTAAATCCTCATGTTTGCCGTCACTCCGTTCGGGGGTAGCACTCAATCCCAACCGATATGGCGCGATCGAGTATTCGGCAACAACGCGATAAAAATCTGTCGGTAAATGATGGCATTCATCGCAAATCAATAAACCATATAAATCGCCTAAAGATTCGATCTGAATCGCCGCACTATCATAAGTGGAAATTAAAATCGGCGTGCGATCGCGCGAACCGCCACCCAATAAGCCGATCTCCGTACCAGGAAAAGCTATCAATAACTGTGCGTACCACTGATGCATCAAGTCGATCGTCGGTACCAAAATTAACGTACTGCGGGGGGTAGCCGCGATTGCAAGCTGTGCTACTAGCGTTTTACCAGCTCCGGTAGGTAAGACGACCACACCCTGCCTCCCGGCCTGTTTCCAAGCCAATAGCGCCGCTGCTTGATGGGGATAGGGTTCGAGGTTGAGTTGGGAGTTTAGGTCGAGTACTACAAAGGCTTTGGCTTTATCGATGAAGTCAGTCTGCTCGTGTTGCAGCGATTCGACAACTTCGCGATAATTGATGCCCGGTATCCGAAATTTCTCTACGCGATCGTCCCATGTCGCATACTCCATCCAGCCTTTACTCCGAGCTGGTGGATGTAACAGCAATGTCCCGCGATCGTAAGTCAGAGTCGGCAATCGGGCCATGAATGAGATTTAACTTGGTAACGCACACCTTATCGTAGCGCAACAGTGGCGGAAAGGGTAAAGGGGCGATCCCAATAAGTAATCATAAACAACTACAAATTTATTTCCCTAATCTGGATATGTTGTCAAATTAGTTGCAATTTGATTCAACCATAAATCTTGGCCGAATGCGGTGGCGATGCCCAGGCCACCTGCCAGGTTAGCGATAAATCCTTTCTCAGTATTTTTGTAATTAATATGATTGGCAAGCGACCACACAAATACACCAACGCCAATTAAAATCAATCCAGTAAGTACGAAGGTTAAAGACAAGACTTGACTATCAGCTTGGTTAGCATCAGCCACCCAAATTGTCGCCCAGTGATGGGCAATCTTCCAGATAAATGTCTTACTCGCCCAGATTAAAAATCCTCCAATAAAATAGGCAACTGCTCCTGGTATATATTCCATCTCTTGTTATTGGTTGTTAGTTATTATTGGTTATTCGAGCCGATCGCTAATTCCTTTTGTCTTTCCCCTTTTATCTATCTCCACCGATCGCGTTCTAGATCGTAGATTGCTTTCTCCCAGTGCCAATCTGCGGATTTATCGGGATGTTTGAGTTGAGATTGCTGGATCAGTCGATCGGCAGTATTCCGATTACCACCGAGTAATTTTAATAATTTACGTTCGAGGTGGGAATGCTGCGGTCTAAGTACAGCTCGGCTGGAATTGTGCCGCCCACGACCGCGCAGTCGATGGCGTTGTTGCCAAGCTAAAAATAATAAACAGATTCCAGCAACGATCGCGATCTCAGCACCAGTCATGAGTAATTTTAAATTTAAAGAGCGAGATTAAATACCAATGCCTTATCAAATATAGCTAAAACTAGTGGTAATCTAAATCCGTGAAACCACCGAGCTTGAGGAGTTGATTACCGTAATAGATCGCGATCGACTACCAATTACACTTCACTCGATTGCCGCCAACCACTGCGGATATCCACCAGAAACCCGCGATTGATATGTAGACAGCGAACTTCCAGCACACAGCGTCCTAACTAGTGGTAAAAACTGGCGATCGAGATCGAGATCCTTACCAAAATATTCACAGGCGACCGTCCACCAGGTTTGTGAGCGTACTTGCAATTGCGTGAGTTCGATCGAGGCGATATTTGCTGCTGGTATTGCAATTTGGGTAAGTGAAATCGGCTCGCCAAATTCGACTCGATACAGCCGTCGATCGCGGATTTTATTGACTTTGAGCCAACCTGGTTTATCGGCTAGTTTAGTTGGCGACAATCCGCCGCCATCATCCAGGCAAATCCACTTCGACCATTGCTCGATGCGGCTGTCTACCATGCCATCGATGGCAAACTGGCCTAATTGCTGCCGATATTTGACTTCAAGATTGCCCTGACGTAACTTGACTCCGACATCTGGCGAACTAGATTGGAGATAAAAATCCGATCGAGTGTCGATATTTTCCAGCCGTGCTCCCGCTGTCTCGAACCAGTTGCTAACCGCTGCAGGTAATTCGCCAGGATAAAACCACCGCACTTCGATCGTCTGAAAATTATCCATTAATTACCTCCTCTTCGGGCCGAATCGCGATCGTGATATCTGCCACATTAGTCCCCGTCGCGCCAATCCGCAGCAGATCTCCCAATTTCTCAAAAAATCGATAACTGTCGTGACGATCGAGTGCCAGTTTAGCATCTAACCCACATTCGAGCGCGCGAGATCGATCGTGCGTTCGGTTACTGTCGCACCAGCCGCATCGGTCGGGCCATCGGTACCGTCCGTTGCCAACGTTGCCACCCATGCTGGAGTCGCTTGAGTACTTAATTCGATCGCTGCTGCCAAGGCTAATTCCTGATTGCGTCCGCCTTTACCCTCACATTCAGACGATCGCGTGACTGTAGTTTCGCCACCATATATTAAGACAGTTTTGGGCGGTTGGGTCAGGATCTCGCGCGCGATTTCGCGACCGCGCACCTGTGCTTCGCCAGCTAATGTTGTCGTGACGATCTGCGGATGATAACCCAACTTGGTGGCGGTGTCAGCGACGGCGTTACAAGCTTGACGGTTGCTACCGATGATGATGTTTTCAGCCGCTGGATGGTTGGTTAGTCCTGACGCGATCGCCGCGATCGAGTCACCGATTACATCTGATAAAATTAGCCCCACGACTTGCCCTGGCAACGCTCGCTCCACCAAACCCCCACCTTTGAGTCGATCGAGTTGCGCTCTGACGGCATTGATGCTTTCGATATCTAACCCACAATTTAATAATGATGTATTAATCGCCTGCATTACCGTTAAGGGGATCGTCATCTGGGCATCGATGGTATCAATGTTAATATCCTGACGCTGGAGCGCAGCATGAATTAGTTGCCGCCTTTGGGGTGAAAGTACCGCTAACATTTGCCAGAGCGCACTCCACGATCTGGGTGCTGTGACTAGGGCAGAGGCACCACCTGAGATACAGGCAATTATTAAAGTCCGATCGGTACAATTATCCAAAAAAATTTCCACCCGATCGCCAGCAGCTAAACTGCACTCGTCTGGGGTCGGATGTCCGGCTTCGATGACTTCCCAGCCTGCTGGAAATTTGACAGTTCCTACATGTGCGTGTTTAGTAACCACCAATCCACTGGCAAGATCGTTGCCGAGGATGTCCGCGATCGCTTGAGCCATGGGGACGGCAGCTTTGCCGAGCGCGATACACTGAATTTCCCAAGCGTCGAGATCGTAGCTCAGTCGATCGGCGATCGTCAGTCGATCGCCACTGCGGTTGACCTCTCGCTCGATCGCGGCGATCGGATTTGCTGCTGCTAATGCTGCCGATCGAAAGGCGGCGATTGACTCATTCATGATGCAATTGGATAACGTTAATTTAGGGCGGATTAAGGTCGGCTAGAGGTCTCGATCGATCGAGTCAGCTGCCACCGATTACTTCTTAATTAGGGCAATGACTCAGCCTCATGTAACGTACTTGCAACTTTATTTGGATTTCGTTACAATCATTAACAATAAGTAACAAACTCTGACAAGTTACGTAAATTCAGCCAAAATTCATCGGTACAGCCGCTCCACCCGCACATTGTCCCGATGAGCGATCGATTTCAAGATTGGGTAAATAAATTTTAAGGCATTGACGATGAATACCGATGAATTGCTCCGGCAATACGAAAATGGCAAGCGAGACTTTATGCTGGCGGATTTATCGGATGTCTGTCTGACGGAAAGATGTTTGGCGGCGATCGATCTGAGTCAATCCGATTTAGCGAATGCTAATCTGTCGGGATCGGATTTACAATGTGCTAATTTGTCCGCAGCAGTTTTAACTAGAGCAACATTATGGCGATCGAATCTCACCAAAGCTAGCATCATGTCCGCGAACTTCGATAGTGCGAACTTGATTCGCGCTACCTTGGTGCTCCTCGATGGCGATCGGGCATCGTTACGCAAAGCAGATTTACGCTTGGCAGATTTGCAAGGAGCAAATTTGCGGCAAGTCAATCTCGTCGGTGCTGACTTGCGCTATGCCAATCTCACTGGTGTCGATTTGACGGGTGCCGATCTTAGCCGCGCCAATCTGACTGGTGCAAATCTATCGCAAGCCGATCTCCGGGGCGCGGTTCTCGATCGGGCAATTCTCGAACATACCGATTTTGGTGATGCCTCACTCATTGATGTCGATCTGAGTCGAGTCGATCTGCGTCACGCCTTGCTCGGCTGATGCCACAACCGATCTAAACTCTCGCTCCGTTCTCAATTCAGCAACGCTCACTCAGTCGCGATCGAATCAAATCGGTAAAGTTGAGATTCCTCACTGCTAAATAATAGCGATCGGTCAGTTAATATGGGGATATTAAGTAGAGTGGCACAAATAGTCGATCTGTAATTGTGTCTACCTACTCCTTAACATTGGCGCTCGATCGGTCGATAATATAATATATCGATGATTTACCCGCGCTCGGCCGACGATTAGCAGAATACTTTATTAATGATTTATCAATGATCGGTCAGTTACTAGCGGGACATTATCGCATCCTTCAGGTTTTGGGAGCGGGGGGATTTGGGCAAACCTATATTACCGAAGACTTACACCTCCCCGGTAATCCCAAATGCGTACTCAAGCATCTCAAACCTGCTAGTGCCGATCCTGGTGTGTTGGAGATCGCACGGAAGCTATTTGAAAAAGAAGCGATCGTCTTGCAACAATTGGGAAATCACGATCGCATCCCTCGGTTATTGGCTTATTTTGAAGAAGACCAGGAATTCTATTTAGTTCAAGAATACGTCCCCGGCCATCCCCTCTCGAAAGAGCTAACCAAGGGCACCAAATGGGGCGATCGACAGGTCATCGAGCTGCTTCAGGAAGTCTTAGAGATTTTAGTATTTATCCACGGCCAAGGCGTGATCCATCGGGATATCAAGCCGGACAATATCATGCGGCGCAGTAGCGATCGCCGATTGGTACTGATCGACTTTGGGGCGATCAAACAAGTCCGCAATCAGCAGGTAGCGCACGGACAACATACGATGACAGTCGCGATCGGGACTCCAGGCTATATGCCGATCGAGCAAGCCTCCGGCAATCCTCGCGCCAGTAGCGATATTTATTCATTGGGCATGCTCGGCATCCAAGCATTAACCGGAACCAACCCCTACGAGCTGGCTGAAGACGATCGTACGGGCGAACTCAAATGGGAACACCTGACAGTTGCCAATCCCCAGTTAATTGCCATTCTCCAGCGGATGACCCGCTATCACTTCCGAGATCGCTACTTGACAGCAGCGGAGGCGCTCGCCGCCGTTAATGGGCTGATTAGTGGTGTGGTACCGCAAGCTGAAACTTACGTACAGACAATTCCGCCGCGATCGCCTGGGAGCGAATCCCAAGCTACCGTCGTTGTTGGTCGATCGACCGCTCCATCCGCACCCACGGAATTACCCCAGCGTAGCGCCCCGAAGAAATCCCCATCGGGTAGTATGTTTCCCCTGGTGGCTGGTATTGGCGCGATCGCAGCAGCAGTAGCCAGTTTTATCTGGTTCAGCACTAACATCTTAAATAAACGTAGTTTCGCTGATGCGGTCAAATCCGATCTCTGTCGGATCGCCACGCCGACAGATCTACCAACAACTAGAGTCCGATCGCAACCCCAGCGCGATGCCACAATTCAAGCGAATATTCCCCAGGGGACAAAGGTAGTCTTCCTTGCCGAAAAAGATGCTTTCGTGCAGATTCAGATGGCTGATAATTCGACTGGATGGGTCTATAACAATCAGATTACTGCTTGTAATGCACCAGTAACGACCCCGAAACCGACTCCGAGCAAGTCGGTAAGTCCCCAGCCCATTTCTGTACCGACACCAAAAGTCGAGCGTACGCCAGTAGTCATTCCCGCTACCCCAAAACCCAGTCCCGTCGCTAGTCCATCGCCAATTCCGATCGAGGTACCTTCACCCTCAGCCACAATCACTCCTTCACCAACACCAACACCCAGCCCGTCAACACCTACTCCTGCGCCCACACTCACGCCTTACACCTCACCACGGGGCATCCAGCCGCCATCTACGCCAACACCCACGTCATCCCCTTCATCGAACAAGAGCGAACCAGCCAATAATGGCACTACACCATCACCTGGGAAATCTAGTACCGACGACAGTAAAACACCGATCTGGTAATAACTATGAATAATTAACGCAAGTTGCTGATTAGGAACGCCTACGATTGAAATCGTGGCTAATAATGCAAAGTCCGCCTTCGCAGACTAGTAAACCAGTCCGCGAAGGCGGACTTTGCAACCTGAGGAGCGGTTTCTAACCGCTTTGGTTATAGGTAGCAACTTAGGTTAATTAACAGGGAATTGCTAATGAGAACATTCTTAAAATCGATCGGTTTAATTTTAGCTTTAGTCGCATTAATTTCATTGCTAATTTTGATTCCAGCCGTGCAGTTTGGAGTGGCAACCGATCGGCGACTACTGTTACTGGCGATCGGTTATTTTAGTTTTTTCTTGGGGACTGTCTGGCGCGTCGTCCGCTATGGAGATTTAGTGAGTAGAGATAAAGATCTCCAAGTCAAGCAGACTTCGGGACGGATTGCTTCTTTCCTAGCAATAGTTGGCTTAATCAGCGTGCATTGGGTAGCAATATTTACGTTTGCGACTGTCGATCGAGTGCCAGATCTATTATTAGATCGAACTTCCGAGATCGTGGGTACGAGCTTAATCGGTTCGGCAATTATTATCAGTCAAGTTGCCATCAAAACTCTCGGTAAATTCTTCGATCGACTGGTAATTAAATCAGACCATCTTTTAGTGACAGTAGGAATCTACAGCTCGGTCAGACATCCGATTTATACTAGCTACATTCTCTTGTTTCTAGGATTTTGTATTACCTTACAAAGCTTGTGGGGAATGTGCTTGCTACTCGCTGTCTGTATCATCTGGTTTGGCAATCGGATTGGCATTGAGGAGCAAATGTTAATTGAGAAGTTTGGTGATGATTATCTAGCTTACTGTCAAACAACTAAACGATTATTTCCATATATTTATTAGGCTAGTCAAAATCGATCGATACTTCGATCTAATGAGTATCGATCGCGATCTTGAGAGCATCAAAAAAAGCGGCCTAATTTCCCTAAGGAAATTAGGCCGCTTAGCTACAATTTAAATTATTTTAATCCAGCATAGATAGCGAGATCGCCGAGTTCGTCTTCGATGCGTAAGAGGCGATTGTATTTTGCCACCCGCTCGCTCCGACAGAGAGAGCCTGTCTTGATTTGACCCGCACGCGTCGCGACGGCAAGATCGGCGATCGTGGTATCTTCCGTTTCACCAGAACGATGACTGATAATGGATTTAAACCCATTCCGCGTTGCGAGATCGATCGTCTCCAATGTTTCGGTGAGCGTACCGATTTGATTGAGTTTAATCAGGATCGCATTTGCCGATTTTTGGTCGATACCTTGACGCAAGCGGGTGGTATTCGTTACAAACAAATCGTCACCGACTAGTTGGACTTTCGAGCCAATTTTTTGGGTCAGCAATTGCCAATTTGCCCAGTCATCTTCATGCAAACCATCTTCGATCGAGACGATCGGATATTTAGTAGTGAGATCTGCTAAATAGTCGATAAATTCTACAGGTGTGTGGCTGCTACCGTCATAGGTGTAGTTACCATCTTTGTAAAATTCGCTGGCAGCGACATCGAGAGCCAGTGCGACTTGTTCGCCAGGTTTATAGCCAGCAGACTCGATCGCAGCTACCAATAACTCTAATGCTGCCTGATTGGACTCTAAATTCGGCGCAAAGCCGCCTTCGTCGCCGACACCAGTCAAAAGACCTTTTTGGCTTAAAACCTTGCTCAGAGCGGCAAAGATCTCGGCACCCCAGCGGAGCGCTTCTTTAAAAGAAGGCGCACCGACAGGCACGATCATAAATTCTTGGAAATCAACGTTATTCGAGGCGTGGGCACCGCCATTGATCACATTCATCAACGGTACGGGCAACAAATTGGCCAACGGGCCGCCCAGATAGCGATAGAGCGGCACGCCTAGCGCATTAGCTACTGCTTTAGAATTAGCTAATGAGACCGCGAGAATGGCATTAGCACCCAATTTTGACTTGGTGGGCGTACCATCTAACTCGATTGTCGCGCGATCGATGCCAATTTGATCGAAGGCATCCATCCCGATCAATGCTGGTGCGATTTTATCCTCAATATTTGCAACAGCTTTGAGCACGCCTTTACCACCGTAGCGGCTGTCATCATCATCGCGCAGTTCGTGTGCTTCGAAGCTACCCGTGGAGGCACCACTGGGAACTTGAGCCAAGCCAAAGCCACCATTGGCTAAATAAACTTCCGCTTCTACTGTCGGGCGACCGCGAGAATCGAGAATCTCTCTAGCTCTGATGTCTGCAATCGCCATATCTGGCATGTTCATAGTTTCTCTCGTCCTTCGATCGCGATCGATCCTTACACAACAATGTAGCTTAGCACCCTAATTATTCGTCCCGTGGCAACACTAGGTGCCAACACGTTATCATACGACCTGAAGAGACCTTTATGAGCAAATTCGGCTACCAAATTTTTGAGAGGGCCATGCGTTTACTACATACAATGCTGCGAGTCGGCGATTTAGAAGCCTCGATCCGCTTCTATTGCGACATTCTAGGAATGAAGTTACTCCGCAAACAAGATTATCCTGATGGTAAGTTTACACTTGCTTTTGTCGGTTACGGCGACGAGTCCGATAATACAGTCATCGAATTAACTCACAATTGGGATACTTCAACATATACCATCGGCGATGCTTACGGTCATATCGCGCTCGGTGTGGATGACATTTATGCTACCTGCGCCGCAATTTCTGATAAAGGCGGTAAAGTGGTGCGTCCGCCAGGAGCGATGAAGCATGGCACTACAGTCATCGCCTTTGTTGAAGATCCGAGTGGTTATAAGGTCGAGTTGATTCAACTTACCGATCGTCATTAATTAGCATAGGCATTTACAATCTCCATCGAGCGGTTTAGGCTCTAGTAACAATCGATCGCGCCGTTGCCAAGTTACATCCGATGGCAAAATATTTCAGTTTTTATGCTATGATTGCGTCACACCAATCGTAGCTATTTTTTGGCGATTGTCAAGCGAAAAGATTTAGCAGGCGAGCGAATTTGGTGATAAACCGATCGCCTTTTTAGCGTTATTAGCATCAGAGATTGTGATTCACCAATTAATATTCATAGTGAGGTAAGTAACAACATGAGTCTTCCAAGTAAAAATTGTAACTTAGCAATGTTCGCGACGATCGCTGTCTCCACCATGCTACTTTCAGCAGTAGTAAGAGCAGATGCCAATCCTTATTTGCGAGGCGATCTAAGAATTGCTGAAGCAAATACCACCCCCAAGATGAAGAAAACTACTACAGTCAAACCTGCTGTTGACAGTAAAAAGAAAATTCAATCCGTTCCTGGTGGTGCAATGCAGCAAACTGGTAAAGAGCCATTTGTTAAAGAAGGGCCTATTTTTGTTAAATCTGGCAAACCTGCCGATATCAATCAAAAACTTCAAACCGCCCCTGGCGCAAAATCGATCCCTTCTGCGGTAGATGTCGAGAAAAAAGTTAAGTCTTCAACCGATAAGTAATCTTGTCGATCGGTTATTTTTTGAATAACTCACATCTTGTCCCAATTCTTCTGTACTAAGCAAAAATCTAGAAGGGTACCCCTACCTCAAATCGCCTGTAGGGGTGCCCCTTGTGGGTACCCTGAAATCTGTGCTTGGTAAGAATATTTATATACTGGTGCAAGATGTGAGATAAGTAATCTAGCTGGCGCTAAATCGATCGTCAGCTAGATTTATATAGTAAATTTGAAATTTATCAGGACTCAGCGATTTGATAAATGACTAGTTTTTTCTAGGAGTTATCCGTTTGTTAAAAGTTCTGGCGATCGCAAAATACAATCTTTACCTGGAGCAAAATCCACGCCTAAATTCACGACCTCTGCGGTAGAGAGCGAGCGAGAAAGCAGAGCGACAAACGATCGGTAAAGACTCGCAAATTTTACTTGAAGAGGTAGTGATGATCCATAGAACGGCGCAATTTGTAATCAAAACATCCAAGCAATGTAATTTGCGTTGTCAGTATTGCTATGAGTTTAACGAGCTGCACAAAACTGATGTAATGACGATGGCGCAGATCGAGTCACTATATCGTCATATCGAGAGTTATTATCGATCGCTAGAGCATTTTACAGATATTCATTTTATTTGGCACGGTGGCGAACCATTACTGCTGCCACCGAGATTTTATTGGGAAGCATTAGACTTACAATCACAGATTTTTACTGGCGATAATTATCAAGTTACTAATGGCGTTCAAACCAATCTCACCGTCTTGGATGACGAACGATTGTTGTTATTATCTGAAGGATTCGATCGAGTGGGTGTCTCGATCGATATCATGGGAGACTTACGAACTTATGAAAATGGTCGCGATTCGCAAGCTCGAGTATTGGCAAATATCGATCGCTTGCGAGCAGAGAAAATCGAATTTGGTTGTATTACCGTTCTCAATCGTAAAAACATCGAAAATATCGAGCAAATCTATCAATTTTATCGGGAATTAGACTTAGCAGCTAGATTGCTACCTCTCCATCAAACTGAAAATGTCACTCAAAATGATGGTATTGAAATCGATCCATACAGCGTATTAAAAGCTTTTCAAACTATCTTCGATCTGTGGTTGCAAGACGATCGACTTACCTGGATTACCCCAGTCCTAGAAATGGTCAGATCGGTACTAGATTTTTACGATCCGCAAGCTGCTTGTCAATTTTATGATAAACGCGAATGGGAAGCAATTAATTTAGTGAATATTACTGGCGATATGTATGGGTATGCCGATGCCTATCAGATCGATCGCAGTTATGGTAATTTATTTACTACGCCATTAGCTGAGTTATTTGCTAGTCCCCAGCACGAACGATCGATCTTAGCAGCCGAACAGAGATTGGAGCAAACATGCGTCGATTGTAAGTTTTTTGGAGCGTGTAGCGGTTATCCAATTGCTGAAGATGGTTATGAATATCACGAATTAGATGAGAATGGCGCGATTCGTTGTATCGTCCAAAAAGGCATGTTGCAATATATTGAATATCGACTCTTGGAAGAAGGCATTATCGAGCGCGGGGCAATTAATTTGGAGCGGTTGAAAAATATCGATACCAACCGGGAGATCGCGCATGTCTAGTTTAGTTTCAATTAGTAATCGCCTAAAATCGGGTGTCAAAATATCGATCGATGAGAATTTAGCAATAGTCGATCGATTCAGCTTGAGCGATGGGGTAATTGAGATCGAACCCGATCTATATCCACAATATTCTCATCCAGCATTTATTCCCCAACTACCCTGGCGACAGCCAACAGCATTAGAAATTGACAGCTTAATTACTGCTGTAAATCGCGAAAATTGTAGCGAAACGATCTCGATTGTCAAATTTCCCGAATCAACGATTGCGAATATTCGCAATCTGATTACCTGGGGAGAAAAAGAATATGGCGAAGCTGTTACAGCCGCCGAAATCATCGCCCATCCTGAGTATGAATCGGCTCGATCTCCAATTCAGCAATATATCGTCGAAAAATATGCACTCGCACCCGATCTCGATTGTCGCGAATTGATTCGCTGTAATGTGGATTTACCTACTTCTACTATCAACGCGATCGAGTTTTTACCAGCTAGATTATTTGCCGGATTACATTTAGATAGCTGGGACTATTTACCCTTCCGCCGTCGCCATCTCGCTCGAAATCGAGTCTGCATCAATCTCGGTTGTGAAGTCCGGTATTTCTTACTGATTAATCTCACGCTCGAGCAAATTTTTGAAACGCTCGATCTTGTCGATCCTGATGATGTGTATCGTGATTATCGCGGTGTTAGATTGCCAAATAAATTTATGTCCGCTTTCCCAGATTATCCAGTGGTGAGGTTAGCGATTCATCCTGGTGAAGCGTATATCGCTCCGACAGAAAATTTTATTCATGATGCTACTAGCATTGATAAAACAGTTCCCGATTGGAACATAACTTTTTTAGGGAATTTTAAAATGTAGCACTCAACCAGCGGCGATCGAAATTGGAGCGTAGATATTTGAGTGTCGCACGCAAAAAAAATGCGCTGAGCTTGTTATAAAAGTTATCGATCGAGCCAATCGGATTGGTTCCGACCGAGCACGGCGAACGCTAAAATAGATAACTATATGTAAAAATGCTTTAGATCGAATTACTATGCCGAGAACCCAGAAGAACGATAACTTCATCGATAAGAGCTTTACCGTCATGGCAGACATGATCCTCAAGATCATGCCTACCAACAAGCGTGCCAAAGAAGCTTTCGTCTACTATCGCGATGGGATGTCCGCTCAAGCCGATGGTGAGTACGCCGAAGCACTAGACAATTACGAAGAAGCGCTCCGCCTCGAAGAAAATGACTACGACAAAAGCTACATTCTCTACAATATGGGCTTGATTCATGCCAGTAATGGCGAACACAGTCGGGCCTTAGATTTATACACCCAAGCCGTCGAACTCAATTCTCGCCTCTGTCAAGCCTTGAATAATATTGCGGTCATCTACCACTACCAAGGCGAAAAAGCCGCTGAGGAAGGTGATATGACGGCTAGTGAAGCATTATTAGGTAAGGCTGCTGAATACTGGATTCAAGCAATTAAAATTGCACCCAACAACTATATCGAAGCGCAAAACTGGCTGAAGACTACTGGTCGATCGCAAATAGATATATATTTTTAGTGAATAGTGAACAGTGAATAGTAAATTCCCCTCCGAGGAGGGGTGCCGCGTAGCGGTGGGGTGGGTACGATCTCCGCACCTCACTGATTTCTCCAATCTCCCCAATCTCCCGTCCCCTCTACCCATCAACTTATGCTCGATCGCGAACAAGTCCATAAAGTAGCGCTACTGGCTCGATTAGAATTGACTCCAGATGAAGAAGAAAAATATGCAGTGCAGATGAGTAGCATCCTCGACTACTTCGAGCAACTGAGCGAACTCGATACCGATGGTGTCGAACCGACGACTCGCGCGATCGATCTTAGCAATATTACTCGCATCGACGAGCAATCTTCCTACCAGAATTTGGCCGGAATTTTTGAAGCGGCACCCGATCGAGAAGAAGACTTCTTCAAAGTACCAAAAATTATGGCTTAGCTAAATTCTAGAGCTGTAGATGGTGGCTTTCGGTTGCACAAGTCAATCACGAATGCAATCCAAAATCCAAAATCCAAAATCCAAAATTAATTATCAAGCACCTTTAAGTATCAAGAGAAAATACCGTGTCTCACTCGATCGTTACGAATATTTGTGAAGGTGTAGCCGACTGCGTTGCAGCTTGTCCCGTAGCCTGCATCGCTCAAGCTCCAGGTAAAAATACTAAAGGTACCGATTGGTATTGGATCGATTTTAATACCTGTATCGATTGTGGGATCTGCCTGGTAGTTTGCCCCGTTGAAGGTGCGATCGTTCCTGAAGAACGCCCTGATTTACAACTTCAGACTTAACCCAAACTCACGTTAACTATTTCTGGACTTTGGCACGAAATAATAATTTATCACCTTGTTGGTAACCGATATATCTCACCGTCACTAATTCGCCAGGACTTATACTATCTTCAATCGATTGATGATACTGCGGATCGTAGGGTATTTCGTCACCAACCGAGCCGATTGTAGTGACTCCCCACTGGGCAATTAGTCGATCGATCGATCCGACTAATGGCAATAGTTTAGTCGCTGGAAAACTGGGATTAGTTATCGCCGCATGTTTGGCAGTCGGGAAATAAGTAAGAAAAGATTCTAAAACTTGCAAACTTTGGTATTGAAACTCTGTAAATAGGGTTTCTTTTTGTTGCTGTAATTGCTGTTGGAGACGAGCGTACTCTTGCTTGAGCGTGGCTATTTCTCGATCGGTAGATGCGATCGATCTATCACCAAATATCTCGATTAATTCGATCGCGGATATCTGTAAACTGTTGCTAATATTTAGAATTGTCTGCCAGCGAAGCGTTCCCAGTTCGCCAGCCCGAATTTTATTAATCATATGTGCCGAAGTTCCTGCCGATCGATATAATTCTTTGAAACTATTAATACCTGCTGTTTGCATTAATTGTTGTAGTTCGATCGTGCGATTTGCCTTACTAGCTACTTCATTAGTTGGATTATTCATATCGCATCAAAACGAAAGGTGGGCATTGCCCACCCCCACAGCTAGTTTGATTTATTTGTCTAGGAGACTCCGTAGCATCCAGGCGGTTTTTTCGTGCATTTGTAGCCGTTGAGTGAGTAGATCTGCTGTTGGTTCGTCGCTAGCTTTTTCCGCAGCCACATAGATCGATCGAGCCGTGCGACATACTGCTTCTTGTCCTTCCACCAAAAGTTTAATCATCTCCTCAGCTTTAGGAACGCTAGTGGTTTCGGGAATCGAACTCAATTTAGCATATTCGGTATAACTTCCAGGTGCCGGAAACCCCAAAGCACGAATCCGCTCGGCAATCAAATCTACCGCTAGAGCCAGTTCGGTATACTGGGTTTCAAACATCAAATGGAGCGTTTGAAACATTGGCCCGGTCACGTTCCAATGAAAGTAGTGGGTTTTTAGATACAAAGTATAAGTATCTGCCAACAGCCGCGATAAGCCAGCTGCAATTTCCGCACGAGTGCCTTCTTCGATTCCAATGTTTATTTGCATCATAGTCGTTTGTACTCCTACTTCAAGACTAGCCGATTTTGGCACACCTCATACATTTTAACGATTATGCGTGCGATCGGTGCGGTTCGAGTCGATCGAGGTATGCGATCGAAATCATCATCGATCGTCATCATCTAAAAAGATCGATTCGATGGAAATTCGCTAGATATTTTTTGTTAAAACTAAGCGAGTGGTGGGAATCGAACCCACAACAACAGCTTGGAAGGCTGTAGTTTTACCACTAAACTACACTCGCATCGGCACGGACTGAATTTGCCGCTCAAACATATTAGCATAACCAGGGCGATTTGCAACCTGGTGGCAGTTGGGTCGATCGAGTGAAGCACCCAATCCCCAACTGCAGATCTCCATCTGCTACTCCTTAGCAGTTCCAGCTTCAACCAACTTGACTTTAGTAGCCAAACCCAGAAATTGGAGTACCTGAATCGTGATCCAAGTGATATCGAGTTCCCACCATTTCATCCCATGACGAGCCGAGTACTGGTAAGCATGGTGGTTATTATGCCAGCCTTCGCCGTAGGTAGTCAGAGCAACCCACCAGCAATTGGTGGAATTATCAGTAGTTTCAAAGGTGCGATAGCCAAATTTGTGAGTCGCGCTGTTGACTAACCAAGTGCAATGATAGACAACAACTAACCGAGCAAATACGCCCCAGAACACAAACGACCAACCGCCGATCGCATACAATATTACTCCCAACACCACTTGGAGGGGGAAAAAGTAATTATTCAGAAATTGGTAAAAGCGATCGTCGGCAATATCCTTGGTAAAGCGGGGAATATCGCTTTCTGCGGGGATCTCAAAACACATCCAGCGGACGTGACTCCACAAGAAACCTTTTTTGGAATCATGATGATCCACATCTTCATCTGAGTGCAAATGATGGTGACGGTGTAAGCCGACCCACCAAATAATGCCGCCTTGTAAGGCTAAAGTGCCACACAAAGCAAAGAAATATTCCAGCCACTTGGGGACTTGAAAGCTGCGGTGGGACAGCAGACGGTGCCAGCCGAGAGTAATACCCAATCCACCTGTAATCCAGTGCAAAAGTAGTGCGACCCCTACCCCTTGCCAGCTAAATATCCCTGGCAAAAATGCACATACCGCGCCAATGTGAAAGATTACGAGCGCGATAATCATCGTCCAATCGAGACGCAGCTTTGTTGATGCGACAACAGTCATTGAGATAACCTATGAAGAGTTTTAAGAATATGCCCGATCTGCGTACGGACTCATACAGGCAAATAATTTACCCCATCGAATCATGAACGGCAAGTTACTCATTCCGGCGGCAGAAAAGGCACTATCACTGATTTTTAATGGTATTGACGGTCAAGTCAAGGGTAACATCCGACGAATTTTGGAAATTTATCGTCGTCATCGGGTCGGTGTGAGGCATTTTGCCAGCGTCAGCGGCTACGGACACGACGATTTGGGACGCGAAACGATGGACAAAGTTTTTGCGGAGATCGTCGGTGCGGAAGCGGCAGCCGTGCGGGTGCAATTTGTCTCTGGCACCCATGCGATCGCCTGCGCTCTATTTGGCGTACTTCGGCCTGGAGATGAGATGTTATCGGTTGCTGGTGCGCCTTACGATACGTTGGAGGAAGTCATCGGGACGCGGGGATCGGGGCAGGGATCGCTCAAGGAATTCGGGATCGCTTACTGCGAATTAGCCCTGCTGAGCGATGGGGGGATTGATTGGGATACTTTGAGTCATTCGATACAGAATAATACCCGTCTCGTCCTGATTCAGCGTTCCTGCGGCTATGCTTGGCGATCGTCTCTATCGATTGCTGACATCGAGCGCATCATCGAGATCGTCAAGCGCCAAAATCCCAATACCGTCTGTTTTGTCGATAACTGCTATGGCGAATTTATCGAGGATCGCGAACCCCCTGCGGTGGGTGCGGATCTGATCGCCGGATCGCTGATCAAAAACCCTGGTGGAACGATCGTTACTGGTGGCGGCTATATTGCTGGGAGAGCTGATTTAGTTGAGGCTGCGGCTTGTCGGTTGACAGCACCAGGGATCGGTTCGTCTGGCGGTGCGACTTACGACCAAAATCGGTTGTTATTTCAAGGCTTATTTCTGGCTCCCCAGATGGTAGGGGAGGCGATGAAAGGCAATCATTTGACGGCTTATGTCTTCGACAAGCTGGGTTATGAGGTCAATCCGTTACCATTTGCCCCGCGTCGCGATGTAATTCAGGCGATTAAATTTGGTTCGCGGGAGAAGATTATTGCTTTTTGTCGATCGATCCAACAAAATTCACCGATCGATGCCTATGTCGATCCGGTGCCTGGCAATTTACACGGCTATGAAAGCGAGCTGATTATGGCTGGCGGGACGTTTATCGATGGCAGTACGTCTGAATTTTCAGCAGATGGCCCGTTACGCGAACCGTATACAGCCTTTTGTCAGGGGGGAACGCATTGGACGCATGTAGCGATCGCGTTAGAAGCTGCGGTGGGTGCGATAGAGTTATTGGATAAAAAATAATCAAAAGGGGGTGAGCAAGATGCTTGTCCCCACAGTTAAATCTTCTGTTCCGATCGCACAGATTAGAAGTTAATTTTGTCTATCCACTAGCCACTACATCGTAGGAGGTAGCTCGGAAGTACAATGAGCGCATTTGCTAGCAGAAATCGGAATTGTCGATAGGCAATACGGACATTCTTTCGTGTCTGCTGCGTCTAGTTTTTCTTCTTTTCTCTTGAATTTTGCCATCGCTCTAACCATTAAGAAGATGACAAAAGCAATGACTACAAATGTGATGATGTTGGACAGAAACAACCCTAATTTAATAGGACTATCAGGAGGCCAATTTTCTAAATTTTTTACGCCACTAGCTGTAAGAACGGGAGAGAGCAGACCTGGAGTAATTACATCCTTGATGAGTGAATCAACCACTTTACCAAATGCACTACCTACAATTACGGCTACTGCCAAGTCAAAAATATTACCTTTGACGACAAAGTCTTGAAAGTCCTTAATAAATCCGGTGGCTGCTGCTCTAGAAGATCTCATTGTCATAAATTTAGATTTTTTCTATTTGTATATTTAATCGATCGGTAGTCGAAAACATCATGATTATAGATCGACTCTTCCGATCGTCAATCGGTATCCAGCTCCGAACGTTACAAATATTACCAGTACAAATTGCAATCTGACTGTTACTTGTTAGCTGGAAGCTTGTTATTGGATTAAATATGAATAAATAATGAAAATATGTTTTCTTTCGTGACGATTAGTAAGAAAAACAGTTAGTCTTAATCTACCTAGTTTTTTGAGATCGTGATGTGCTGCCTTTTAGTGTTTCTTAATAAGAGATAATTACTACTTAAGATGCATTAGAATGTAAATCAGGAAGACGATCGCGAGTCCGAGCGCAGCAGACAAGATCCACAACCAGGTTAAAATTTTTCGGCGATCGCCACCGCGTTCTTTGCGATCGTCAGATAGCTCACTCCAGTCAGCCATCAGTTCATAAAACTGCAAATCGAAGTAATCTAGCTGTTGTTCGCTCGATCGAGCGATGTCTTCGCGTACCGAGGCAAGTTCCGATTTGAGCGTCGCGATCGCTTCACGATCTAAGCTAAATTCTTTAGCAATATTAGTAAACTGAGATTGGATTGCCTCGGTTCGATCGATTGTTTGAGCGGTTAGTTGGTAAAATCGATCGTTTTCTAAGTGCATGGATTCGGTAAGTTTCATAAATCCGCGCTCGATTTCTGCAATCCGACTGTGAAGAACTTGAGACTTTTCGGTGATTTGTGCGTGCATATCCGTAATTTGGACGCTCAAATCTTGCACTTGGGAGCACTTGAGACTTAGATCCACACTCATTCCGGCAATCTGCAAGCGATCGGTCGAAATAGTTTGCGACAGATCTTGAATTAATTTTTGGTATTGGCATAATTGCTGGACTGAATCATTACTTTGGGTGGTGACACGCTCCTGAATGGCGTGCAATGATTCATAAAAAGCCTCTTGTCCGGTACTGAGCCGATCGTGAGCCAGTATCAGCGCATGACGACTGGCTTCGAGTTCGGTTAATAGCGCGCGGATCTCTCGATAATCGCCAAACTTTTCCAAGCCAGTAACTATATCTGCCCGAATCCCATCAGCTGCACCGATCAGTTCCTGAATTTTGCCGACCCGTTCCTTGGTGTAGTGCGCCAACTGTTGAGTGCGAACTTTCATGCGATTGACTTGGGTGGCATTTGCATCGACAGCATCGACTTGAGATTGATTGCGGTGATGGAGAGCTTGTAATTCGGCACGCGCAGTGACGAGTTGCTGGTGAATGTTATTTAGCTCTTGATAAAGTTGATTATTCGTCGCTATTTCGGTAGCTGCAGTTGCATCAAGGGTCTCGGAAATCGAAAGTGACTCTTGTTGTCGTCGTCGCGCTTGGTTATGTTCTGGTAGCGTAGCTAAGCTAATGGGATTGACAATCTTTGGGGGATGCGGGGTTGCCTGTTCTAACGATCTTATGAGCAAATCTAGTTCGGCAGTAACATCGAAGATCTCGCCAGTCGAGTCGATCTTAATCGATTGGACGATCGTTGGTGCTTTCATCTTTTGCGGTTTGGCGATCGGCAAATTTGTCGTGGTAGCTTCTGCTCCAAAATTGCTGCCGATACTTGGCTGCGGCACTGCAACAATTGACTCGTTGGGAGTGGACGGGATCGATTCCAACTCGAGAATTTCTGAATGTGAGTCGTCCCGATCCAGCGAAGATGAATTAGTCAAGCAGCCTACCTCCTAAGATTTATTTGGCTCCGATCGCTGACTACTGTAGCAATGCCATTACTATGTCATAAATCTGTCAAATCGCTCTATATTATAGCCGCAGCACTCAGACATTCCAAACCGCCGTTATGCGGATCTCGGGCGTTAGTTTTAGCTGAATAGTGGCTGAGTGGCTGTTAAATTTAACTCGATCGATCGACAAAATCTTCGGGCGATCGACGAGAGACATTAACCGCTTTGCCAGTATCGATCTCGAACCAATGAAGGCGATCGGGTGGTAGGATTAGCCCAATTGTCTCGCGATCCCAATGGCGATCGCTGGGGATGAGGGCACGAAGGGCGATCTCGCTGGAATGGGTACTTTGAATTTGGATCGTTACTAAATAATGCATCCCTAAATTTTCTGCTAAAGTTACCCGACCGCGAATAACATTTAGATCTGTTGGTGTGGCAATCCGAATGTGTTCTGGACGAATGCCGAGCACGATCGCATTGGGAACGTTCGCGATCTCAGTTGGTAGCGGAATTTTGGCATCGCCGAGCATGGCATCATGTTCCGCACAGGGAAGTGTCAGCAAGTTCATCTGCGGACTCCCAACGAATCCAGCGACAAACAAATTGGCTGGACGATCGTAGATATTTGCTGGCGTGTCTAGTTGACTGACATAACCCTCGTTGAGGACGGCAACTTTGGTCGAGAGGGTCATCGCTTCGGTTTGGTCGTGGGTAACATAGACAATTGGTACGTTTTGGGTCGCGAATAATTGCTTGAGATCGGCGCGTACCCGTTCGCGTAGCAGTGCATCCAAGTTACTCAGCGGTTCGTCGAGCAGAAAGACATCGGGGCGACGCACCAATGCCCGACCTACGGCGATCCGCTGGCGTTGCCCACCAGATAGCTGGGCGGGTTTGCGCTGCATTAGTTCGTCCAATCCCAGCACTTGCGATACTTCTGCGACACGATGGTTGATTTCGCTCAATGGGAGCTTTTTGAGCTTTAGTCCCGAGCAGAGATTTTCATATACGGTCATGTGGGGATAGAGGGCGTAGCTTTGAAAGACCATCGCAATATTGCGATCGCCTGGACGCTTGAAGGTGACATCTTCACCACCGATCGCAATGCGGCCGCGCGTAGGGGTTTCCAGTCCGGCGATCGATCGCAAGACGGTGGATTTACCACAACCGGAGGGGCCGAGTAAGGTGAGGAACTCGCGATCGTCTACCGTTAAAGTGATGTCTTTGACGGGGATGACTTTGGGGGAATAGGTTTTGTTGAGGTTTTGGATTTCGAGTTTGGGCATTTATTTCTAACCTTTGACGGCTCCGGCGGTAAGACCTTGGACGATTTTGCGTTGGAATAATAAGACCAGGATGACTAGTGGTATTGTCCCGATGACTGTTGCTGCGGCGATCGGGCCGTAGGGAATTTCAAAGACGGAAGCACCGCCTAATTGAGCCGCCATCACGGGAATAGTTTTCAGTTCTTCGCGGGTGATGAAGGTGAGGGCAAAAATAAACTCGTTCCAGGCAAAGATAAAGGTGAGAATTCCGGTTGTGACGAGGGCTGGCAACGTTAAGGGAAGGAGAATGTGGACGAGCATTTGCCAAGTATTGTAGCCATCGACCTTGGCGGCATCTTCTAAATCTTTGGGTAATTGTTGGAAAAAGCTCCGCATTACCAAAATAGCTAGGGGTAAATTAATTGCCGTGTAGGTAATAATTAAGGCCAGATAATTGTTGCTCAGCCTGAATACCTGAATAATTTCCAATAGTCCCAATAGCAGGAGGATACTGGGAAATAAAGTGACGATTGTAATGCTGGCGAGGAGCGCGCGTTCGCCCCACAATTGCATTCTGGTAAGTGCGTAAGCTGCTGGGGTACCGAGCGCTAATACCATCACTGTAGACGCGATCGAAACGACTGCACTATTCAAGATATACCGCCAAAATGGATAGCGGGTAAATAGCTCGATATAGCGATCGAGTGCGAGCTGCGAGGGGAAGTAAACCGTGGGAACGGCTGAAATATCGCGATTTAGTTTGAATGAAGTCAGCACTTGCCATAACACTGGCGCAAGGCAAAAGATAATAATGGCAACGATCGCTAATGGTAGCCAGATCCGCTGGAAGATCGACTGCGGTGCGGGTTGAGTCATAGCTTAACTACTCCAGAAGTGCGGCTGCGGGATTTATGCAGTAACCAACTGGCAATCGCTACTGTCACTACTAATATTATAAATGTTACAACTACCAAGGCAGCGCCATAACCAAAATCCAAATAGCGCATCGTCGTCGCGTAAATGTACAACGAAACTACCTCAGTCGCTCCACCAGGGCCACCGCCAGTCATCACGCTAATTAAATCGAAGATCCCAAACGCCTGGGCGAAGCGAAAGAGTGACGCGATCGCGATTTGGGGCATCAGTAGCGGCAGCGTAATCTCCCGAAAGCTTTGCCAGGAAGTTGCCCCATCGATCGCATGGGCTTCATATAGATCGACAGAGATCGATTGCAATCCTGCTAATAATAAAATACTCGCGAAGGGTGTCGTTTTCCAAATATCGGCAAAGATGACGCTAACCATTGCTAAGGTTGGCTCGCCCAGCCAGTTAATCTCAGTTTTAATCAGCCCCAACCTTAAGAGGATGTCATTGACAACGCCAAATTGGTCGTTGAAAATCCACGCCCAGGCTAAGCCAATCAGCGCAGTAGGTAACGCCCAGGGCAAGATCGCGATCGTCCGCACTAGATTGCGCCCGCGAAATTGGCGGTTGAGGACTAGGGCGATTCCCAAGCCGAGTAATAGTTCCAGACAAACAGAGCTAACTGTGAATACCGTCGTCGTGCCAAAGGTTTGCCAGAAGCGACCATCACCTGCCATTCGCGTGTAATTATCTAGTCCTGAAAAGACGGGTTGGAGTTTGGTACCGAGATTTTTGGTAAATAAACTCAGCCAAAAGGCTCGGCCGATCGGATAGACAAAGACTAACAGCAGTGGGATGAGGGCAGGTAATAATAACAACCATCCTGTATGGCGATCGCGGTTCTCTATGCTCGAAATGCCATCAGTGCGGATCGATCGATCTCTCATCTAAACCTCTTAATGGGCGAGGGGAATGTGGGGAGAAGGTGAGCAGAAGTAATTCAATTCTAACTGCCACCATTCACTATCCCTTATCCCCTTCTATTTGCTAACAATTGCCGCGTTTCGCCTGCCGCAGCCTGCATAGCTCGATCGGGACTCAAGCGATCGGTGAGAGCGGCACTAAGGTAACGTTGCAGAATATCCGATACTTGGGCGTACTGGGCGATCGGGGGACGCAGCACGGCAGTTTTTGAGATCTCCAGCAGTTTGGGGTAATACGGGTACTTGGCGACGATCTGCGGATCGGTAAATAATGCGGTGCGGCTGGGGACATAGCCTGCTGCTAAGATTAATTTCCGCTGTACTGCTTCACTAGTGAAATACTTAATTACCTCCCAGGCTTCCTGGGGATGTCGGGAAGATTTGGCAATGCCTAAACCCCAACCTCCCAAACAAGCTCCGCCGCCGATTTCATTGGTCTGGCCGAGCGTGGTTTTAATCCCAATTTTGCCCTGAATCGGTGAATCGGATTTGTTAGCCAACGGCCAAGCATAGGGCCAGCTTCGCATCATTGCAACTCGACCGCTTTGGAACAGGCGACGGGCTTCTTCTTCCTGGTAGGTGGTCGAGCCTGGGGGTGAAATCCCCAGCCGGAGGGTATCGCGCAAAAAGGCGATCGCTTGGAGAGTTTCCGGGCGATCTAGTCCCACTTCCAGCGAATCGGATTTGACCCAATAACCACCAAAACCCTGGAGTACTTCGACGAACATGGCTACCAATCCCTCATATTGGCGACCTTGCCAAACGTAGCCCCAATCGATCTTGCCAGCTTGTTTGAGCGTGCGCGCGATCGCGATCGTCTCGGCAAATGTTTGTGGGGGCTTGAGTCCAGCAGCTGCAAGCAAATCCGTACGGTAGTAAAGTACGCCCAGATCGGAGCGAATGGGAATGCGGTAGAGTTTGCCCTCAAAGCGTCCCGCGTCGATATCTTTGGGCGAAAAAGCCGCAATCTCGGCTGTGGTGAGGCGATCGGATAAATCTCGCAACCACCCCGCCGCCGCAAATTTTGATGTCCATACGACATCCATATTCACCAGATCGTAGGGAGAATCGCCCAATAAAAATGATGAAGTATAGAGATCTTCGACCAGATTGACCGCATTCGGCCCCTCAACTAGATTGAGGCGGATGTGCGCGTGTGTTTTCTCGAAATCGGCAATTAAACCTTGCTTCCACGGTTGGGCATCGGGTGTTGTCATCAGCACGGCAAGAGTTATCGGCTGCTGACTCGAAGCTGTCCAGGCAAATAATCCCAGCCCGAACAGCAACACGATCGGGAGAATCGCTCGCGGCCAGACGCGATGCTTTGGCGATCGAGCTAGTGCGTTATGCTGCGACATTACTAAAAAATTGCTCCTATCGATTGTTGACAGTTGCGACAAATTTAAGAGCTTAACTACTCCATTTCTTTGGTCTACGATGTCGATCGGGAATGAGGTAAGTCTTTGGTGGAGCCGCTCGATCGGCTAAATTAAACTAGATAGCTTGTCTGAGTTAGCACGAATCTATGGTGAAAATTTTCGATGTGTCGTCCCCGCAGCGATCGAGAAGTAATGCGTGAGAGCTATATAACTAATTTTAAGCTGATTTGTAGAGCAGATACCCTTAACAGTGACGATCGGATTTCCTGCTCGCTCTACCCCGTTGTCAAAATTTTGAAGTTGGAATTGCTGTAAAGTGACCGTATTTTTTGACACACTAGCAGAGCCGTGATATTATTGTAGATTGTGTTAACTTTATTCAGATAGACTAGCAATAACCCTTGGCTAACGTAGTCGTAATTGGTGCCCAATGGGGCGATGAAGGAAAAGGAAAAATCACTGACTTACTAAGTAAGTCAGCAGATGTGGTCGTGCGTTACCAAGGGGGTGTCAACGCTGGTCACACTGTAGTCGTGCAGGGTCAAACCTTTAAACTGCACTTGATTCCTTCCGGGATTTTATATCCCAAAACCGAATGTATCATTGGCTGTGGCACAGTCATCGATCCGAAAGTATTAATCGAAGAACTCGATCGACTTGTCGCCCTCAATATCCCCACCGATAAGTTGTTCATCTCCCAGACTGCTCATGTCACGATGCCCTATCATCGAACGATCGATGTAGCATCTGAACATGCCAGAGGCAGTCATAAAATCGGCACGACAGGACGAGGCATCGGCCCCACCTATGCAGACAAATCCGAACGGATGGGGATTCGGGTTCAAGATCTGATGGATACCGAGGCATTTCGCAAGCAAGCGACCTGGACGGTCGAGCATAAAAATGAGATCCTAGAAAAGCTCTATAACTTACCGCCGCTCGACCCCGAAGCCGTAGTTGCAGAATATTTAGGCTATGCCGAGCGCTTGCGTCCGCATGTGATCAATACCTCGATCGCGATTTATGATGCCGTGCGTCGCCGTCGAAATATCTTATTTGAAGGCGCTCAAGGCACCTTGCTCGATCTCGATCACGGTACCTACCCCTACGTCACATCCTCCAATCCAGTGGCTGGCGGTGCTTGCGTCGGTACTGGTGTCGGCCCAACGACGATCGATCGAGTGATCGGCGTTGCCAAAGCCTATACCACCCGCGTTGGGGAAGGCCCCTTCCCCACTGAGCTGACAGGCGAAATCGGCGATTTCTTAGGCGATCGCGGTGCGGAATTTGGTACCACCACCGGACGAAAACGGCGGTGTGGCTGGTTCGATGGCGTAATCGGTCGTTATGCCGTCCGGATCAATGGGATGGATTGCATGGCAATCACCAAGCTGGATGTGCTCGACGAACTCGAAGAAATTCAAGTCTGTGTTGCTTATGAAATTCATGGTAAACGCACGACGGATTTCCCCGATTCGGGTCGCGATTTTGCCCATTGCAAGCCGATCTATAAAACCCTCCCAGGCTGGAAACAGTCTACCTCTGAGTGTCGATCGCTTGAAGACTTGCCCAAAGAAGCCTTAAACTATCTCAAGTTCTTGGCTGACTTAATGGAAGTCCCGATTTCGATCGTTTCACTCGGCCCCAGCCGCGACCAAACAATCATCGTCGAAGACCCCATTCATGGGCCAAAACGCGGATTGTTATCAGCGGATGGTACACCAGTAGATAGCGACTGGCTTCAATAAAAGCTCTCATTCAAACATTGAAAATTCACCAAATAATTACGAGAAAATTATGGAACTCGCAGTCGAATTGAAACAACGCGTTGCTGGTAGCAAACCAAATGCACTCCGCCGCTCCGGTCATATCCCTGTCAATCTTTACGGTCACGACGGCAACAAATCGCTCTTACTAACACTCGATGCTAAAAGCGTCGAAAATTTAATTAAGAAAGCTAGAATCAACAAAACTCCAGTTGAAGTTAGCATTCCAGAATTATCTTGGAAAGGCACGACTGTCATTAAGGAAATCCAAACTCACCCTTGGAAAAACTTCCCTTATCACTTGAGCTTTTTTGCGGTGTAGTATCCGTCCCCAGCCCTGACCCACCCCACCCGATCGGGCACCCCTCTCTTGAAAAGGTGCTTAACTTGGGGAAACCCCAAGACCGCACTTTTCGCTCCTCGGAGGGGAATGAACAGAGGGGATAGTAAAAAGAGGCAGATCTTTCGATCGGCCTCTTTTCTATTTATTAACGATCGATCTCGCTCGATTACCATTTCTTATAGGGCAAAAATTTACCATTCATTGTCACTTTTACCCGATCGCCTTTAGGATCTTCTACCTTCTCGATATCTAGCGTAAAGTCGATCGCGCTCATAATGCCATCGCCGAATTTTTCCTGAACGATGTCCTTCATTGGATAGCCATACACCTGCATGATTTCATAAAAGCGATAAATGAACGGATCTGTTGGTACTACTGGCCCTAAGCCTTTGCTGGGATAGTCCGTCAGCGCGGTTACTATATCTTCACCCAATCCCAATACTTCCACCAACTTCTGTGCGGTTTCCGAGGAAGTAGTATTTTGGCCATAAAACACCGACGCAATCCACACTTCATCGTATCCCAACAATTTTTCCAGATCGCCAAAGCTCAACCCCTTGGACTTTTTGGCAGCTAGCAAGGTCTGCGTAAATGTTGGAAATTCTACTGTCATATTCTCTTAGTATTGTGGTCACTCAACTGTAAACCGCGATCGCACTTGGATTGTGTAACTATACATACAGAAAAAAGCTGGACAAGCGTATTTCAAATCTTGTAAGTAGGCGGTGCAGTAGACACTAATCTAATTTCTTTTGTAAAAATAGCGCATCACCCATTGGCGGAGCGAGTTGATAACTCTCAAAGCCAAAATTAGTATACGCAGCTCTAGCTGGTGTATTGCCCGATAAGACTTCTAATGTCAATTTACAACATCCCCGCGATCGAGCGACTTGTTCGGCTTTAGCAAACATCATTTTTGAGATACCCTGCCCGCGATATTCTGGTACCACAATGACATCGTGAATATTTAATAATGGCCGACAAGAAAATGTTGAAAATCCTTCGATACAGACGCAAAGCGTACCCTGTAGAGAATCGCGTTAAATTATTCGACATCTAGTATTATCGATCGCTTGTTTAGAGTTACGCTAAAACAATAAAATTTGCCACGAGTCGATCGATGTCACAAATTACAGGTACGACAAAATTATTAGGTGTAATTGGCAATCCGATCGCACATTCCCTTTCGCCAGTCATTCACAATGCCGCGATCTCGAATTTAGGCTTAGATTGTGTGTATGTGGCATTTCCCATAACTCCTATCAATTTAGCTACCGCGCTAAAAGGCTTCATTGCAATTGACGTAATCGGCTGTAGCGTTACCATTCCTCACAAACAAGCCATTATCCCACTCTTAGCGAGCGTCACTCCTCTCGCTAGGGCGGTAGGCGCTGTCAATACCATCCGAAACACCAAAGATGGGTGGGAGGGGACGAATACCGATGTGGCGGGCTTTATCAGTCCGCTAGCGGCAATAGCACGGGACTGGACACAGATGACGGCGATAATCTTGGGAAATGGCGGTGCGGCACGAGCAGTAGTCGCAGGCTGCCACCAGTTAGGGTGCGGCAAAATTCAGGTGGTGGGTAGAGATGCCACCAAGTTAGCTGAATTCGAACACAGTTGGCAAGATATTCAGTTGGCAACAAATAGTAGTAATATTCCACTGTCTGTTAATTTTCAAACCTATTTATGGGATGAATTATTAACTCTAATTACTACTGAAAATCTGTTGCTAATTAATAGTACGCCGATCGGGATGCACCCGCATCTGGAAGATAGTCCGATCGGTGCCGAGCTGATGCGGGGACTACAACCAGGAGCGATCGTCTATGACTTGATTTATACGCCCAGTCCGACTAAATTTTTAGAATTAGCTAAAGATTCTGGGGCAATCGCGATCGATGGTGTTGAGATGTTAGTAAATCAAGGTGCTGTTGCTTTTGAATGGTGGTTATCAGCAACCGCTCCAGTTAAAATTATGCGGCAAGCTTTACTCGATCGGTTGAAAATCAAGGATTGTTAGCCCGATCGTGCTTGCTACAATAGCGCTGACGATCGGGAGGTATTATCACTCTGTAAAATAGGAGTAATAAACCCCAACCAATCGCAAAATCCACCGATGATAACTTGCTACCTTCGATATGTTGTCGATCCCTTGAAGCTCAATGAATTCGAGTACTATGGCAAACTATGGATGCCATTAGTAGAAAAGTTCGGCGGGAAGCATCATGGGTATTTCCTGCCGCATGAAGGGGCGAATAATATCGCGCTGGCGCTATTTTCCTTTAAGAGTCTGGCGGCTTATGAAGAATATCGTGAGAATGCCGCCCTAGATCCCGAATGTCAGGCAGCAATGGCGTATGCCAGAGAAACGGCTTGCTTCTTGAGTTACGAGCGTTCGTTCATGCGTCCGATGTTCCAAGAATTTTGATTGGCACTGGAACAAATCGATTTTGTAGATACGTTCCACCCGCATGGCTCAAACCGATCCTCATTCACGAGCATTAATAAGTTTCCGACGGTCGATCGACTGCGATCGACTGTGATTTGTTAGGCTAGATCGATCGCTAACTTGGAGCTGCTCATGATTACAACCGAATCCTCCCCTTTAAAGTTAGCCCAGATCCGTTCGGGACTGCCCAATATTTGCGGTTGGGAAGCAGAGATTGCGAAGGCGGTAAATCACACCGCACCAGTTTTCCTGCCGACAACCAATCTCAACCTAGCCGATATGACTGCTGGCTTTGCATGTGCGCTGCACATGCACCAACCCACCATCCCGGCTGGCTCGCAGGGCGAACTTATCGGACATCTACAATACATGTTCGAGCATCAAGGTGAAGGCGACAATCACAATGCCGATGTCTTTGCCTGGTGTTATGCCAGGATGGGTGAATTTATCCCTGATTTAGTTGCCCAAGGTTGCAATCCTCGGATTATGTTGGACTATTCTGGCAACCTGTTATGGGGGTTGCACCAGATGGGGCGAGATGATGTGTTAAACCACCTCAAACGGATTACCTGCGATCCGCTGTATCAGCCGCATGTCGAATGGCTGGGGACGATGTGGAGCCACGCTGTAGTGCCATCGACACCGATTCCCGATCTCAAATTACAGATCCAAGCATGGCAACAGTATTTTGCCACAATCTTTGGGATCGACGCGCTCAAGCGCGTAAAGGGGTTTTCACCGCCAGAGATGCACCTCCCCAATCATCCTGATGTGCTGTATGAATATATCAAAGCCCTAAAAGAATGTGGCTATCGCTGGCTGATGGTACAGGAGCATTCCGTCGAGCGTTTGGATGGTACGAGCTTGCATCACTCCGATAAATATGTCCCCAATCGACTTGTCGCGCGCAATTCTCAGGGCGAAACAATTGCGATTACGGCATTAATTAAAACTCAGGGTTCGGATACGAAATTAGTCGCCCAGATGCAGCCCTATTATGAGGCAAAAAGTCTGGGCAAGCAGCAACTCGGCGGGATCTCGATTCCCCCCTTAGTTACCCAAATTGCCGATGGCGAGAACGGCGGTGTAATGATGAATGAATTTCCGCGCGACTTTCCCCGCCCGTGGCAAGAAATACGCGGGCAAAAGAATGGCGTAGTCGGCTGTAATGGGACGGAATATCTAGAACTGCTTGCTGCTGCAGGCGTGAGCAAAGAAGATTATCCAGTCTGTCAGGGCGTGCAACAACATAAAATCTGGCAACGAGTCGATCCCACACATGCGACTACCCAATTAGTAGCAGCTGCGATCGATTCGTTAACAGCTACCGACCATCAATTTAGTATGGATGGGGCTTCCTGGACGAGCAATCTCAGTTGGGTGCAGGGATATGACAATGTGCTGGAACCGATGACTCGACTCAGTGCCTTATTTCACCAAAAATTCGATCCGCTAGTAGCGGCAGATGCAACGGTGACACAGCGATCGGATTATCAAGCAGCTTTACTCTACAATTTACTCGTGCAAACCAGTTGTTTTCGTTATTGGGGGCAGGGGACTTGGACAGAGTACGCTCAAGAATTATATCGGCGCGGCTTGGAATTAGTGACAGCCGACGAAGCACCGATCCCCATCCGCAACAGCGGTATCGGCTTCCAAGATAATCCCGCAATTATCTAATTGATACTACCGTAGGGTGGAGCATAACAATCGCTCAAATCCCTGCGGCTCGGTCTGTTTAATCGATCGATAGTACTGGATTGGGATATGAAAGAGTAAATATCTTGATAAGTTAATATTAACTAAAAGATTAATTATGGATGTAGTCGCTAGCATTATTGAGCTAAAACCAAACTCTCTAGATCGAGTAGAAGAATGGGCTACAACACTCAACAAGTGTGCAGATGAAGCTATTGCAACGCTACAGGATGAAGGTGTGAGAATAGAGTCTTGGTTTCACTTGTCACTTGATGATAAGGATTATTTGCTCTGCTATATGCGTGCAGAATCCATGGAAAAAGCGCACCAGGTTGTACGATTCTCGCCTCATGCCATCGATGCATACCATCAGCAATTCAAGAAAGATACGTGGGGAGTTAGAAAATCTGCGCGGCTTTTAGTCGATCTCATTGATGGTAATAGCTCAGAACGAGCAGATTGAAGTCGCAGCCTTATCCTAATGTAAGAAATATTAATGGTCTAGCTACACATTAGGGCGAATGGTCGGCACACGGGCTGTGATGCTTAGTCTACAAGCAAACTCTCAATTTGAGGGCGTTAGATAGACAGATATTCAGTAACTTTTATGCTTTCCTAAAACCTAGCAGTCAAGATTATGCATTGACACTAATTTTATTTAAGATCTGTAAATTCTGGAGATCGCCGATGCGATCGGGCATTGCTAGTAGTGGATTATCTTCGATATCTAGATATTCTAGGGCGGATAAGTTCTCGATCGCTAGTGGCAAAACTTCAATATCGTTACTTTTTAGTAGTAAATACTGTAAATTAACTAAAGCTGATACGCTATTTGGTAACGACTTAATTTTAGTGTATTCGATTATTAACGATCGAAGATTTATCAAATCACCCAGCGACTCTGGTAAATACTGCAAGTTGCTTCGGCAAATTGCTAGTGTCTGAAGATTGTGTAAATTACCGATCGTGTGAGGTAGTGTCTCGATCGCGGTCGAGTCAATTGCTAATTGTTTGAGATTGGTTAGACTACCGATAATAGCTGGTAATTCTGTTAGATCCCATCCGGAGATCGTCAGCATCTCTAAACTAGTGGCTCGATTGAGGATCGTGGGGATGTTGCTATTGTCGCAATTTTCTAAGCTCAAAGAGGTATAGTTTCGATCGATCGCATCGCGAATCAACTGTTCTATTCTTGCCGCTGATAGTTCGTTTGACATGTAATACTGGTTCCTCAACGAGCGATTATCTTTATAATCGACACAACTCAAGCAAAAATATCTATGACAATAAATTTTTGTAACAGGATGTCACTGGCGATTAGTTAGTCTTCTTTCCTAGCATAAGTTCCAGACATTTCCAGCGCTCTGGCTTATTTAACTAGTCAAAAACTACTATAGTAAAAAAATCTACTTTTTGATAGATGTAACCATCGAGTCAGGTAATTTAACTTTAAGTAGAGTTCATCATCTACTGGAGTTAATATTATGGAGCAGGTTCCAAGCATTCCACCTGTGATCGATAGCAACCCTAGCGACTATCAAGACAGTGGTGTAACTAGCACGGTTGCTATTGCTGGGCATCCATTTCATCCCTTGCTGGTAACATTCCCGATCGCCTTTTTGGTAGGTGCTGCAGGGACAGATATCGGTTATTGGCTAACGGGGGATGCGTTCTGGGCGAGAGCATCATTATGGCTGATCGGCTCGGGGTTTATTTCCGGTCTTGTCGCCGCAGCTACTGGCTTATCGGACTTCCTGAAAATCGATCGCGTTCGCAAACGTAGCGCTGGATGGCTACACTTATTTGGCAATATCGCTGCGTTAACACTCACCTTAATCAACTGGTTGTTGCGATTTAACAATCCGGCAGCTGCTGTGTTGCCATTTGGAATTACGCTCTCGATATTAGTAGCAACGATTCTGGGTGTCACTGGTTGGTACGGTGCCGAACTCGCCTATCGCCATAAAGTTGGCGTTATCGGTAGTAGTAGTCGCTACGAACGCTAGTAGCGATCGATGCTACAATTTGCTGGTTCGTCTACCGAATCGGAGCAGATCCGAGCTGGGTTGAGACGAGCCAACTTTCGACGTTGCTGAGACAGGTCGATTTTGGCCTTAAAAAATTGCTTGCGATCGACGATTGCAAGCCGCCGAGTGCTTTATACCTTGCGGAAATTCTGTTATCTTAAACGATCGCCAGTTCATGAACAACCTCAGCCAACTCCTAGAAGAAAATTACCACGGCAGAGATCTAGAACAACGCAAACGCTGGTATTCGCCTGCGGCAAAGGCTTATTACCAAGCCAGACCTCGGTATCCCCAGATACTAATCGATCGAGTGGTGGAGCTAACGCAACTCGACGCTAGTTCATCTATTTTAGAATTAGGCTGTGGCCCCGCGATCGCCACGGTTGATTTTGCCGCATTAGGTTGTCAGTTAGTCGGAGTCGAACCGAACCCTGACTTTTATCATCTCGCACAACAAGTTTGCCAATCCTACCCCAATGTCCGACTCCAAAACTGCCCCTTTGAAGAATGGGAATTACCAGCTCAAAAATTTGATGCGATCTTAGCTGCAACTTCGTTTCATTGGATTTCGCCCAAGATCGGCTATCCTAAAGCAGTCGCAGCTTTACGTCCGGACGGACAGCTCATCCTGCTATGGAACAAGGAACTCCAGCCGCGATTTGAGGTGTACCAACAGCTATCGGCAGTGTATCAAACCTACGCACCATTCCTAGATCGCGCCTATGAAGATACTAATACTCAAGTTGCCATTATCGATCGATTAGGACAGATGGCGATTGAGTCTGGTTACTTTCAAGATTTAGTCTCTGAGTGGGTGGAGGTGAAAGTAAATTACTCGATCGATCGCTATTTATTAGTATTAAATACTTATTCAAATCATTTGAAACTAGGCTCGCTCCAGAAGGAAAAGTTATTCGATCGATTGCGACAGGTATTAGCAAAAGATGGCGATAATATAGAGTTATCGTATGTTTCTGCTTTTCAGATCGCCAGACCAAAGCAATCGGTCTAGATTTGCGAGTTTGAGCCGATCTCTATAGAATAGAGCGCAGCCAATGTGTTGGGTGGGTGGTAGATTGCCCCATCCCTAATTTCTTACGTCAAATTGCTCGATCTCGATCGATTATAAATCGATATTTAGGCGATGTGATATTATTTTCAGTAAGATAATTTACCTGAAAAATACCGCTTCTAAAGTATCTCCAACTAGCACGGATTAGCCGTTGTTAATCGAAGGTACTAATGTTTTGCGTCTAGATATTTGGGCAATTGTTCATTCGCTTTATAAATTCACTCAAACTGATGAAATCAAGATCTATTATCTCAGCAATCTCGATCGGCTTAGTTGCTAGTTTTAGCACGATCTATGCTGCCACAGCAGAAATCTATAAAACTGACAAGCAAGCAGTAATCGTTACTGGCTTAGAACCAAAGAGTACGCACACAGTCCAAACAACTACCGCCAAAGGTAAAAGTAATACTAGGAAACAAAAAGCCGCAAATTCTTGTGGGGAGTTATTAATTACCAGTGGGGCCAAGTATCCAACGCTCTTAGTCGATACTCAGACGATTACCACCAGTAGTTTGTCTACCAAAGTACATGCTGCTTGTAAGGCTCCTAAAAAGACTAAAGTATCTACAACTTCATCAACAACTACCAATCCATAATAATTAACTCTCGATCGTTAATTAACCCAAGTTGCCACCTACACTCAAAGTGGTTAAAACCACTCCTCGTGATGCAAAGTCCGCCTTCGCGGACTGAATATCCTAGTCCGCGAAGGCGGACTTTGTATCATTAGCCGCGACTTCAGTCGCAGGCAAGGAATAGTTTGATTGTGTAGGCGAGACTTCCAGTCACCAGCCATACAAGTTTTGTAAGTCAATTAGCTCAAGCATTTTGCAACGCGACAGTTAGTGCTTCAAGCTTAATCGGTTGAGATGGCGGGTGTTTTTAATACCGTTGGAATCGCCTCAAAAATTCGATCGACAATTTCTTGCGGCGAGAGCGGAGATCTAATCGGAATTCGTAAGTCGGCAGCGGCATAGCGATCGCGCCGAACTGACAACAGCTGCTCTAATGTAGAATAAAGTTCGCCTGGGGTATCGAGCAGGGGGCGACTATCATCATCTTGCAACCGTTGGACAAGCAAATCGATCGAAGCATCCAGCCAGATGACTAAGCCTTGCTGTAAGTGATTCCAATTTTCTAGCTTAGTTATAATCCCCCCTCCAGTGGAGACGATTAGCCGCGTGTAAGCAGAGATGTCTGCTAATACCTGGGATTCGAGCTGCCGAAATTTAGTCTCCCCTGCGGTTTGAAAAATTTCCTTGACACTTTGACCGACGATTTTTTCGATCGTGGCATCGGTATCTAAAAATCGGTACTCGGGATGTTCCGCGAGTAATTTCCCGATGGTGGTTTTACCCGAACCCGGCATCCCAATGAGATAAATGTTTAGTCCTTGGATATCAAACATAGTTATTAGTGACTGATGGTTAGTCACTGGCACGATCGATTATTTTTTGGTGGGGTCTACTACTTCCAGTTCGGACAGGCGGAATGTCACCATTTTGTCCCAATTGCCACCTTCAAAGATCACCGCAGCTTTCCCATCGGTAACACGCTGGACGAATCCTTGGAAGCCAAAATAAATGTCGTTGCTATTTTTGACGCGAATGGTCGAACCAGGCAAAATCATAAGGCGATCGCACTCAACACTTGGGACTAAAATCTAGTTTATCTTAATTCGTCATGCTCCTGGCGATCGTTCCTGGTCGATCTTGCTGTTACTCTGTTACTGCACGCTGGCAATGACAGTGCGATGACGTGGAGTATTGGCAGTAATCGTCGGAGCTTGAAATCCAGCATCGATCAGTGCTTGGGCGATATCTAGCGTGAAATAGCGATCGAGATATGGTTCGGTACTTTTGAGCAATGTCAAAATGTAGGGTGCCATTTGACGGTAGATTTCTGACTGGGGATTCATATCCATGATGGCGATATGTCCGCCTGGTTTGAGCAAGCGTTTGGCTTCTTGGAAAATCTCGCGGGTTGCTGTCTGCGGTAGCTCGTGACAGATCAAAAATAGCGATACCAAATCGTAACTCGCAGCAGGTAATCCGGTTGCTTCGCCTGTAGCGTGAACCCAATCGATATTTTGAGTGTGGTTTTGCTCAGCGCGATAATTTGCCACTGTGAGAAAGTATGGGGATAAATCCACCCCGGTTAGATGTGCCTGTGGATAAACTTCTTGGAGCGCCAGCGTACTCATCCCGACGCTACAACCGATATCGACGATCGAGCGTGGGGGTGTAGGGATAGCTTGGGTAATCAGATCGTGATAGCTTTGGCGCAGGCGAGCATCTCCCGATCTGCCAGTTTCGGCAAAGATTTTGGCATGGACGGAATAAGCCGCCACTTCGACTTCCATTGCTGCATCCCAGCTCATATTGCCTCGATCGTAAGCATGAAACGAGGTGAGGTAGTAATCGGGATACTTGAGATCGGGGTTGGCAATCTGGGCTAAATCTGCCTCCCATTGTGGTGAAAATGCCGCCTCACCGCCGCGCGATCGCAAAAACTTCACATCATCCCGCCACGCCACACCGATCGCTTCAGCCCGTTTGATAATCAATCCGCGCGCACGCTCTTTGGCAAATTTTGCGAGCGGGGGGATGGACAGGAGACTATTTACCAATTGGCTGACGATGCGGTCGGTTGGATTGATGGTAGCTGTCATAATTGCAGAGTCGATCGAATTTTTGCTGTTGACTTCTATTGTATAACCCAAGTTGCTACCCATAACCCCAGCGGTTAGAAACCGCCGCTCGGAGTGCAAAGTCCGCCTTCGCGGACTAATAATTCAGTCCGCGAAGGCGGACTTCGCATCATTAGCCGCGACTTCAGTCGCAGGCAAGAAATAGGTAGCAACTTGGGTTGTATAGTTGCCTAGCCCCAATCCCCTCGGTGCGATCGATCTCCATCGTTGTCTGGGCATAATCATAAATAGATAATCTCCCTAACCAATTAGCCGCCAGCGATTGAATGCCGCTAATCGACAACAATAAATGACCGAATTCATCCAGATTGGTGATTTTCAAGTACCCCAGGCGGAATTATTTCCGCTGCTGGGGAAATACCAACTTTTGCCCGCTGTAATGCGCGAACTGACGATCGATCTGGCGATTGAGGCGATCGAGTGTAATGCTGATGAAACCAGCTCGGCGCTCGAACGATTCGGCGAGCGTTACCAACTGACATCGATCGAGCAGATCCAGCAGTGGGGTATCCTACAAGGATTAAATTCACTGCAACTGGAACAGATTGCAATTCGCCAGCTAAAAATCGAGAAATTTAAACAGCAAACTTGGGGCACAAAGATCGCATCCTATTTTCTCAAACGCAAAGGACAACTCGATAAAGCAGTTTATTCATTGATTCGGACGAGTAATATCGGGATCGCCCAAGAAATCTATTTTCGGACGATCGATGGCGAACAAACTTTTGCCGAAGCTGCTAGTAAATACTCAGAAGGGATCGAGGCGCACACTGGCGGATCGATCGGCCCAGTCGAACTTAGCGTCCCACATCCAGCGATTGCCAAATTAATTGCCACCCAGCCACTCGGCCAAATTTGCCCGCCGCTGCAGATCGATCGGTGGTATGCGATCGTCCGTCCCGATCGACTGATTCCCGCCCAACTGGATGCAGCCATGCGTCAACGTTTGCTCGACGAACTCTTCCAAATTTGGGTGGAAGAGCAAATCCGCGTAACCAATCTCCCAGTTTCGGCATCACCTGCGGTCACAGTACCGCTACGATTGTAAAATGGCAGTTTACGCGATCGGATCTCATCGTTCGTTCGGCTGTTGCGATTTGCAACACATCTATTTTCTAAACCCAGACAATTTTTAGTCGATTTCGCTAGGTGTGATGAAATTATCTCAGTAATTGTATCTAAATCGCAGACAATCGATCGAAAGTGCGATATTATATCACCAATTTGGAGTACGAGTGAGACAAAGTTATCTTTGAGACTATTTGGAATTTTAGATTACGTACACTAGTCCCCAGTCCCCAGTCCCCGCAACGATGACTTCTACCTACACTAAAATCTACGATTTCTTTGCTAGTCTGTTACCCTTTGCGCAATTGCCAAAGGAGGATCTGACCGAATTATCCGAGCGATCGCAGTTTATTCGCTATCGGATGGGTCAAACGGTGCTGATGCGGGAGCAGATGCCCGCCCAGATTATTATTGTGTTCTCTGGTCAAGTGCGACTGTTGGGGTACAATCCCCAAAACCAGATGCCAACTACGCTGCAACTGTTGGAAAAAGGGGAAATTATCGGCTGGGCTGGGGTAGTGCGCAAGCGAGCTTGCGAAACTGCAATCGCCTCGACGGAAGCAGTCTGTATTAATGTGCCTGTTGCTTATTTCCAGCAGTTAGTCGATCGCACGCCGCAATTAGAGGCATTGTTCTATCATGGTACGCCCCTAATCGAGGTTTACGATCTACTAGCGCAGCACCTCCAAGACCGCCCCGATGGGGATGCTTTGCTAAGATCGTTTGGTGCCGAAGATCTCCGCGAACTCGCGCTCAAATTATCGCCCCAAACGACGATTCGCAATCTGGAACCGGGGAGAATTCGCATTGCCGATCTCGATCCGCAACGCAGTTGGTTTGTTAGTAATGGTCGGATTGAGGATTTTCCGATCGGGAGTGCGATCGAACCTTATGTCTACTCACCTGATAAACTTTTAGAAATTGTCAAGCCCGATCGCGCCAGGTTGGTTGGCGTTCCACTGTTGGAGGTTTACGATGCAATTACGGGCGAACTGAGTTCGAGTTTTGCAACCGAAACGAGTAGCTTTGCACCGACACAACTGGGGATTCCTTATGCACCCGACGTACCAGTGGCGGTCGAGACAACAGGAGATCGGCCACAGCAGCACCGGAAGGTCAAATATCCGATTTTCAAGGGTAGAGGCCCGCTAGATGGATCGATCGCTTGCTTTAAGATGCTGTGTAAGTACATGCAAGTGCCGTTTCGACCGGATGTTGTCGGAAGGTTACTTAAAAATCAAATCAATAGCACGGGTAGCGCACCACTACAATTATGTGGGGCGATCGCTGAAATGCTCGGGATCAATTCCCAAATGGTCAAGATTCCGACAGAATCGCTCGCCAAGCTGCAAGCACCATTAATGATTGCTTGGCAAGATAGTTTTGCGATCGTCTATGAAATTACCCCCAAAGAACTGACGCTTGGCACTCCTGAATCCGGATTGCGCCGCTTTAAAACCGAGGCTTTTGCTGAAACCTGGGGCGAAGGCGGCGAGGTATTATTGCTCCAACGCAGCAACGATGCGCCGAAAGAAAAGTTTGGCATTCGCTGGTTTATTCCCGCCATTCAAAAGCATAAGCGCGTCCTGATCGAAGTGTTGATTGCGTCGCTGTTCGTGCAGATCTTCGGACTGGCGAACCCGTTACTGACACAGCTAATTATCGACAAAGTAATCGGTAATAATAGCGTGACTACGCTCAATACCTTTGGATCGCTATTAGTAATCCTTGCAGTGGTCGAAGGGATTTTGACCACGCTGCGAACGAATCTATTCGTCGATACCACCAACCGGATCGATCTCAGCCTCGGTGCCGAGATTATCGACCACTTATTCCGTCTCCCGCTCAAATATTTCGAGCGTCGTCCCGTTGGGGAACTCGCAACACGGATCAACGAGCTAGAAAATATCCGTCAATTTTTAACTGGGACGGCGCTAACTGTCGTACTCGATGCGATCTTCTCGGTAATCTATATCGCGGTCATGATCGCCTATAGTTGGTTGCTGACGATCGTGGCACTGGCAACTTTACCCGCCTTCGTCTTGCTAACTTGGATCGTATCGCCGATCGTGCGCGGCCAATTGCGCACCAAAGCCGAACGCAATGCCGAATCACAATCATATCTCGTCGAAGTTATGGGTGGGATTCAAACCATCAAAGCGCAGAATATCGAATTGCGATCGCGGTGGCAATGGCAGACTAAATACGCTCGCTATGTCAGTGCTGGGTTTAAGACGGCAATTACTTCGACTACCGCCGGATCGATTAGCGGCTTTCTCAACAAACTTTCTGGATTGCTATTACTCTGGGTCGGGACTTATTTAGTCTTAGACAAACAACTCACTTTGGGCGAATTAATTGCCTTCCGGATTATCGCTGGTTATACCACTCAGCCGCTGCTGCGCTTGGTACAACTATGGCAAAACTTCCAAGAAACCGCCCTATCACTCGAACGGTTGAGCGATATCCTCGACACTCCTCAGGAAGTGGACGAAAATAACATCAACAACATCACCATGCCGCTAATTGAGGGGCATGTCAAAATCGAAAATCTCACCTTTAGTTTTCCCGGTACCGGTGTCAACCAACTGAATAATATCAATGCGGAATTTGCCGCCGGACAATTCGTTGGGATCGTCGGCTTGAGCGGCTCGGGTAAAAGTACTTTAATGAAGCTAATTCCGCGCTTGTATGAGATTAATTCGGGGCGGATCGTCATCGACAAATACGATATTACCAAAACCGAACTCTACTCCTATCGTCAACAAATTGGGATGGTGTTGCAGGATACGCTGTTATTTAGTGGCTCGATTCAAGAAAATATCGCCCTAACTAATCCCGATGCGACATCGGAAGATATTATTGCAGCGGCTAAAGTGGCAGCGGCACATGACTTCATCATGGAGCTACCGAATGGTTATAACACCAGAGTTGGCGAGCGGGGTGCGGCACTTTCTGGCGGCCAGCGCCAACGGGTCGCGATCGCGCGCACCGTATTACAAAAGCCGCGCATGTTGATTCTCGATGAAGCAACCAGTGCCCTCGACTACGATAGCGAACGCCAAGTCTGCTACAATCTCGCCGAAACATTCAAACATCAGACCGTGTTTTTTATTACCCACCGGTTGAGTGCGATTAAGAGTGCGGATGTCATCCTGATGATGGATAAAGGTTCGATCGTCGAACAAGGTACTCATGCTGAATTAATGGCCTTGCAGGGTCGTTATTACTGTCTCTATCAGCAACAAGAATCTCAGGTTTAGTGAGCAGTGAACAGTGAACAGTGAACAGTCAACGGTGGATAGGGGATAGGTGGCGAGATATTCAGTTTGAATTTTAAAACTCATTAATAATTAAAAAAGATGTTAAATACTTCAAATCCAGATCCTAACGATAAGACTCCGCAAGATCGGAGCAAAGTTGCCAAACGGAAAATCACTGCCGAACCGACACCACGCCAGATTCAGCAGCCGATTAATGAGACTTATCAACCCGAAGAATTCGGTCAAGCGGTAGTATTCCAACAATCGCGCGGCTGGTCGAGAGGCATTATTTGGACGATTATGGGGGTTACGACTGGTTTGGTCGCCTGGGCTTGTTTTGCCCCCCTCGAAGAAGCAGTTCCCGCTACTGGTAAGCTCGAACCGATCGGTAAAGTTAAAGATGTTCAGGTACCAGTAGCTGGGGTCGTCAAAGAGGTAGCGATTAAGGATGGCGATAAAGTTACTAAAGGTCAAAAACTGTTGAGTTTAGAATCGACAGTTTCCAAAGGTCAACTGGCATCGCTCGAAAATAATCTCGCCTCGATGACTGCGGAAACGAAGTTTTATCATAGCTTGCTCGGTCAAGGCATTGGCACCGTCAGTCCCCAAGATTTAGCCAAGCTAAACGTGCGTCCCGAAATTCTCGCACTGACCAAGAGCCGCAGTTCGATCCTGGCCGAAAACCAACTCTATCGTGCCGAACTCAATAACACGACCTTAGCCAATCTCACTCCCGAACAAACTCAAAGACTCCAATCTAGTCGCGCCGAACTGAGTTCGCGGCTGAGTTCCGGTAAATTAGAAATCGACCAAGCTAACAACCAAATGCGGGAAAACCGCAACAAGCGATCGGGAATAGATACATTACTTACTAACTCTCAAGCGACGATCGCAAATATTCAAGCCAAAGCCACAGCTAAAGAATCGCAACTTGCCGCGCAAATGGCTGAAAATCGGACCCAACGCAAAAATTCGCAAGACTTATTAGCTAGCAACCAAGGGATCCTCAATAGCTTGAAACCGGCTGTCGAAGCTGGCGCACTATCGCGCAACCAAGCGATCAAACAACAAGAAGAAGTTACTACCCGCAGTAGTGAAGTAGCTCAACTTAACGATCGATACAGTAAGTTAGAACAAGATCTTCAGGAAATAAAGGCTACTTCCCGCTTAGAAATTCAAACCCAGCAACAACAAATCGCCCAATACAAAAATGAGATCGCGCAACTAGACCAAGAATACAACCGTCTGGGCATGGCGACAAGTCAGAGTCGAGAGAAGCTCAAAAATAGCTTCCAGACATCTCGGAAAGATCTACTGGCGAAAATTTCAGTTAATGACAAACAAATTGCCGAAATTGACGGACAACTCAATAAATCGATCGTCGAGATCGATCGCAAAGTTGCCGAGCTAAATAGTCAGATCGCTCAAGCAAAACAAAATCTCAAGTATCAAGATATCTATGCACCCGCCAGCGGTACGGTATTCGAACTCAAAGCTGGAACGCCAGGTTTCGTCGCCAATGTGAGCGAGCCAATTTTGAAGATCGTCCCTGATAATACGCTGAATGCAAAAGTCTATATTACCAATAAAGATATCGGGTTTGTAAAAGTGGGCATGCCTGTCGATGTGCGGATCGATTCCTTCCCATATAGCGAATATGGCGATGTTAAAGGGAAGATCGTGTCGATCGGTTCTGATGCTTTACCAGTCGATCAAACGCATCCCTACGAGCGTTTTCCGGCCACGATCGAGCTGAAAAATCAGAATCTAGTGATTAAAGGTCAACCCAAAACACTCCAATCCGGTTATGCAGTCAGTGTCAATATCAAAGTCCGCGAGCGGACGGTGATGAGTCTGATGACTGACATGATTATGAAGCAAGGAGACGGCCTCAAAACTGTCCGCTAACGTTCCGTAGCTCGATGGCAGGCGTGTTACCATCGAGTGTCCAAATCCGCTGCTCCAAGGGCGAGGTTGCATCACCGAAAACTCCTACCGCAAGTTACTAGACATACCGCTATTGGATGTGTTATCTTAGTTAAGTTGCGCTGGCGTAGCTCAGTTGGTAGAGCAGCTGATTTGTAATCAGCCGGTCGGGGGTTCGAATCCGTCCGCCAGCTTTCAAATGAAACAGAGTCGAGTTTTTAATTAAGCTCGACTCTGTTTTTTTAGTATGCAGTTGCGTTCGGAATTAGTAGAGACTTTTTGGCAAAAAAGATCGGTGGTTCGTCTCTACACACGATCGCCTAAACTAAATTTAATAATTTTCCATCGCCACACACTCAGAAACAGCCCGATTTCTATTAGTAGAAATCGGGCTGTTCGAGATGAATTAGACACCCGCCATCAAATTTAGCGGCGGGGTACTAAGTTTTGATAATCGATGTTGTAGGGTGAAATTGTTTGAGGTAGATTGCCGATCGCACCCAAACTTTTTGCCATGTTCGCAAACAGCGCGGGATCGCCAGTTTTTGGCTTTTGGTCTTGGGGCTTGTAACCGCGAACGGCAGCTTGCCAAGAAGCTTTGGGGAAACCGAGTTTGCGACGATAGTATGCGTCGTAGCGGGGCGATTGAATGTTAAATGGTAGCTCGCTGGCACCGGAGGGTAGTACCCGCCGACGTTGGTAGGGCACGATGCTATCGCCAAAGTTTTCTAAGTACTCATCGCTATTGAGTAAATCGTTGATGAAGCCAGCGCGACCTTTAGTTGCAATGACGATCGACCAAGCAATTTTTTCCGCTTCGTTGTAGACATCGCGACCGAGAATCTTTTGGATGCAATGCGTGACAAACCGATAGTTGCTATTGAGATTGTAGAAACTATTTGTAAAGGTATTGGATAAGCACAAGCCTCGGATAAAGTCGCGCACGGTGATTTGGCCGTTGCGGAGTTGCGATTCCAAGAATTTTTCTCGATCGGCAGCAAATGCATGGAAGAAAATCTGCCGATACGCTGCTTCGATCAGATTGCCGATCTCACCCGAAGATAGCAGGTTATCAGTCGAAAAAATTCGCTCTTGCTCGTCGCCAGCTACTTCATAGCCTTTGACGCGCGTGTTTTGCGACGAAGGCTTGTATTCTAATAATGGAAGTGACATATATTTAAAGTTCTCTTCTTACGAAACTTTACAAATTTTTCTCATCATAATCCCGATTTGGTGTCCGATCTCGACCCCGAGGCGAAAACATTACATTCCTTAATTTTCTCTCAACCTTACGGCTATCAACCTTCCTGCTAATTTCGATCGCACCACTTTGGCTCACTAGGGAGAGGAGTGGTAAGTGAGTTATTTATTAGTGAGATGCGGAGATCTGACCCACCCCACCGCTACGCGGCACCCCTGTCTTGTTGCGCTTTTCGCGTCGGGAAACCCGACGGGCGTGCACCGCTCCTTGGAGGGGAATTTACCAGCCAGCCACTGTTCACTGTTCACTGTTCACTATTCACTATTCACTATTCACTATCCCCAATCATCCACAATCGGCAGATCCGGCAAGCGGAGTTTGGGAAACCGATAAAAAGTATCACCATCATCATCGACCTCGGGAATGCCATTGAGGAGCCGGACTTGCTCGTCGAGAAAGATTTTGGCATCTTGACTGCTAACCTGAGAAATTGCAACTAGTTGAATCAACGAAATACAACTATCTTGCTGCCGCAACAACTGGTAAAATGCTGCTTCTAGCCGTTTGCGTCGATTGGAATTATAGACAAATCCTGCTGTTCCTGCCCCTAAACCCAACAACATCAGTAATTGAATCAAGCCCATAAGGATGAATACTTGGCGATCGATATATAGTGCAAGTATAGCGACTTTGGCGCACTCGTCCCCGATCGCAGTGACATCTACCACCAAGACCGTGACAATAGTAATCGAGATCGCCGATAATAGCACTGGAAAGATCTCAATCGGGCATTGAGACGATCGATAACTTACCGATCGTCTGTATTTGTACAACCTTTCTTGTTGCGCTTCTCGGTGCGACACCCGCTGCTCGATCTCTACCTGGTTGCGCCTAGAGTTTACCGCTGCCAGGATCGGGACACCCGACTGAAGCACAGAGCAACGCTATTCCCTATCTTATATCCCCCTATTCGTGGATGAACATCCTTCTCTAAATATTGCGGTAGCCCGATTGAGTGGCACCGAGCCAGGTAACTATGCCGTATGGGTGCTCAAAGCGCCATATCCTGGCGGCTATACGCTGGAAAACAGCAATTGGAATGTCCGCCTCACTCAAATCTGGCTGGGCTGGCAAGAGCTATTTAGCCCCGGCAGTAAGCCCTATTGTTTGCCCTGTCATCAAAATATCGAGATCCCACCATTAGATTTGGAGAGTGTCACTCCAGTAGCTGAAGATATCCCCCAAATCTATAGCAGTAGACTGATGCAAGGGTTGGGATTAAATTTGTGGCAGTGGCTATTTAGCAGGCAGGTAGGTAATGCTTTCTCGCAAAGTCGCGGCATGGCGCTCGGCCAGGGCAAATTGCTCCGGCTGCGCTTGGAAGTCCGCGATCCGGACTTGATCCCCTTGCCGTGGGAAATCATCCAGCCACAGTCCGGGAAACCCGCGATCTCGATCGATCGACAGGTACTCTTTAGCCGGACAAATAGCGATGTCGATCCGCTACCACCACAACGGCTCGATCGATCGATTAAGATCCTGTTGGTGCTCGGTCAGAATATTCCTGGCGGTCGCCATCTCGATCTCCAGCAGGAATCTGCCACGATCGCGCAAGCATTGCGAAATACGATGCCGACGGGCTTCAATCCGCCCAATAAGCTCAATCCCGCAGGTTGCCAAGTTACGACATTAGTTCGACCGACTCCCGAAGCACTGATTACCGAGTTGGAAAGTCAGCCCTACAATTTATTCTTCTATGCCGGACATGGGATGGCAGCACCGGATGGCGGGTTGTTGCTGCTCAATGACAATGGCGGCCTCAATGGTACCGAACTCGCCCAAGTGCTCGTCCGGCGTGGGGTCAAATTAGCCGTATTTAATTCTTGCTGGGGCGCACAACCTTACCAACATCTCCAGCAAGCCGTCCCGCGCAGCAGTCTGGCAGAAGTGTTACTCCATCACGGTGTGCCTGCGGTGCTAGCGATGCGCGATACGATTGCCGATCGCGAGTCATTGAGCTTTATCCAGACCTTTACCCAGGCTTTAGCTCACCGCCTGAGCATCGACGAAGCAGTCGCGATCGCCAGACAACAACTGTTGACGGTATTTAAGTATAATCAACCTGCTTGGACGCTGCCGATCCTATACATGCATCCCGAGTTTAATGGGGAATTAATCAGACCGCTCACTGAAGCGATTACCGAAATTCCGTCCATTCCCTACGCAATCCCCGCCGCATATATGCGATCGTTGAGTTTTCATACCAATCCGGATTTCCCGATCGTGGGTGGGTTGATGCGCGTCGGGAGAGCGGAGGATAATGATTTATTCGTCTCCGAACCTTGGGTCTCCCAACGCCATGCCGAAATTATCTACCGTTCGTCATCAACTAGCGATCCGCTCGGTGGGGTCTATTATCTGCGGGACTCTTCCCGCTTTGGCAGTTATGTCCTCACCGATGAAAATAAGTGGCATAAAGTCCATGCCCGCGAATTTCCATTGCGATCGGGAATGCAGATCAAATTTGGGAGTGAGGAAGGACAGATTTTAGAATTTAGAATCGAGCTGTCGATGGGGGATCTCTAGCGATGTGCGATCGATTGGCGATGCTCTGATACAACGGTTACGTCCGCAATTAGAGCCAAGCCGCTAATTCGGCCAAACCCAAACCCTCGCGAATTACTGCTGGCGGATCGATCGTCATGTCCAGTACCGTCGAGACTTCCATCCCTGGCTCGGAACCATCATCGATAATGATATCCACAAACTTCTCCAGTTCGTCAAATAATCTCGCTTTTTCCACCCCTAATGTCGGCTGATAACCATCATCATCCTGAGTGTGTGCGGATGCTGAAACGATCGGATTGCCAAGATTTTCGAGCAAGATTTGGCACAATGTATGTTTCGGCACTCTGATGCCAGTAGTTTTCCGCTTGGGATCTTGGACGAGTTTGGGAACGAGCTTGGTAGCAGGTAAAATAAATGTATAAGTTCCTGGAATTAGATGTTTCATCAACCGATAAGCCGGATCGGAAACGACGGCATATTCAGAGATATTCGATAACGACTGACACAAAAAAGTCAATGGTTTATCGTTGGACATCCGTTTGATCTGGCGAACACGATCGACGGCCATCTTGGAGTTGATGTCGCAACCGATCGCATATACGGTATCTGTGGGATAGAGCATAACCGCACCATTGCGCAATGCGGCAACGATCTCGTCAATCCGTCGTGTCTGAGGTGTTTGAGGATGAATTTCGTATGTAGTTGTCATGGTTTAGGGGATAGTAGATAGTGAATGATAAGTGACTCGTTCTAACCTTACTCACCACACCCGATCGGCGGCAGGGAGCAAGAGGAAGTAAGACATGGTAATAAGCAATAACTAATAACCAATAAATAATCACAATCCATGAAAATTGCTTATTTAGAATGCCAGACTGGAATTGCTGGGGATATGTGTTTGGGTGCATTAGTCGATGCAGGCGTACCCTTAGAATATTTAAGAACCCAGCTCGATCGATTGGGAATTAAATCTGAATATCACTTGAGATCGGAAAAAGTCCACCACAACGGCCAAATTGCGACTAAGGTACATGTAGATTTGACGGCGAGCCACTCATCTCACGCACATCCCCATCCCCATCATCCCACACCAGCTAGCGGTGTAGCGAGATTAGACCATCCCCACCATCATCACGACCATTCACATCCTCACGAACACGCTCATCCACATCCTCCAGCACCTGCGAATAGTTTAGCGAGAGAACTCGGCCATCCACACCATCCCCATCACGCACCGCCTCCAACGAGAGATGCTGCACCTTCACACGATCGCCACGACGATCTGCACCATCATCACTACGATACGCCCCAGCGCAATCTACCGCAAATCGAAAACCTAATTAATGGGGCAAATCTGCCTACCAGAGCAGCTCAGTGGAGTTTGGACGTATTTCGCAAATTAGCGATCGCCGAGGGTGCAGTCCACGGTATCGACCCAGCTGAGGTACATTTTCATGAGGTCGGCGCTGTCGATGCGATCGTCGATATCGTCGGTACTTGTTTGGGCTTAGATTATCTGAAGATCGATCGCATTTACTGTTCGGCGCTCCCAACAGGTGGTGGCACCGTCCGCGCCGCACATGGGATTCTGCCCGTACCAGTGCCTGCGGTACTCAAGTTATTTGCCGCGCGTCAGGTGCCAATATATAGTAATGGCATCGATCGAGAGTTGGTGACACCTACAGGTGCCGCACTCGCTGTGACTTTAGCAACTGAATTTGGCGCGGCTCCACCGATGCAATTAGCGCAAATCGGTTTGGGTGCAGGCACGATCGAATTATCGATTCCGAATATTTTACGTCTCTGGTTGGGCACAGCTAGCGATCCTGTCGCTCAGTCACATGTCCGAGCAGAATGTTTGGAAACGATCGAAGTTCTATCTACCCAAATCGACGATATGAATCCACAAGCGATTGGGTATATATTCGATCGCTTATTTCAAGCTGGGGCGGTTGATGTCTTTACCCAGCCAGTTGGCATGAAAAAATCTCGTCCCGGAATTTTGTTGACAGTTATTTGTCCGTTGGAGCGATCGCTTGACTGCGAACAGATTATCTTTAAACAGACTAGTACGCTCGGCATTCGCCGCGAGCGTCAGACTCGATCGATCTTACCTAGAGAAATTGAAATTGTTACAACGATGTATGGGGATGTCCGAGTGAAAATCGCGCGAAATAATTTAGTTGGGACTAATGAAGTTGTCAATGTGCAACCTGAATACGAAGATTGTATCGAACTTGCCGAGTCCAATCGGGTCTCCTGGAAAGACGTGTATCGATCGGTACTAACAAACTGGCAGCGCCAGCGATCGAGTCTAGACTCCAGTAACTAATCCAAAATGATGGATTTGGAGCAGCAATTCTCATACTGACGTGAATTACTCAAGCACCTTAGTGATGCAACCAATAAAATATGCCCGACTTCTACAAGAAGTCGGGCATATTTTATTAGCAAAAAGACTATTCACTAACAACCAATTCACCAACCAATTGAGAAAGCTTCTCCTCACTGACGTGATAGACTTCGCCACAAAAATCACAAGTAGCCTCAGCACCCTTGTCTGTAGCGATCATATCCTCTAATTCGTCCGTGCCTAAAAGCTTGAGTGCGCCCAACATCCGTTGTTCGGAACAAGGACAAGCGAACTTCAACTCTTTTTGCTCGGGGAAAATATTTAGTTCGAGATCGCCAAGTAGTTCTTCTAAAATAGCTGGCAGATCTTTGCCCGATTGCAATAATGGGGTAAACCCTTGCAACCGAGTGACTCGCTCCTCTAATAGTGCTACCAATGAGTCATCTCGTGCGGCTTTGGGTAAAACTTGGATTAAGATGCCCCCAGCCGACTGGACGCTGTGACTATTCATCGATACACCTAATACCAGTGCCGAAGGTGTCTGCTCGGAACTATAGAGATAGTTGGCCACATCATCGCCGACTTCTCCCGAAACTAGCTCGACCGTACTCGAATAAGGCCGACCATAGCCCAGATCGCGATAGATATAAACAAACCCTTCATTACCGATCGCGCCACCGACATCTAATTTGCCAGCAGCATTGAGCGGTACTTCAATATGGGGATGATTGACATAGCCCCGGACGGTGCCATCCACGCCAGCATCGACCATTAAGCCACCGATCGGCCCATTCCCTTTGATGCGGAGATTGACGCGTGCAAACTTGGTTTTCATGCCGGATGTGAGCAACAAACCTGCTGTCATCGCCCGGCCTAAGGCATCTGTAGACACTGCGGAAAGGCGATGTCGCACTCTGGCTGTTTCGGTCAGATCGGTAGTAATTGCTGCTACAGCTTTAATTCCACCACCTGCTGCCGTTGCTCGAATCGATCGATCGGTCATAACTTGTCTTTAAATATTCCTTTAGATATTTTAACGCTCCACCCATAGCCGAGCGAGTGTGGAAAATCCCGATGGCAAATTCGGTTAGCATCCATCTCTGGTAGACCGGATCGGGTTAAGATGGGTTGGTGTATGGACATCGATGACTCTCGGAAGTCGATCGGCTTACCGATCCCAGCTAATTGCCGATCGAATCACAGCAGACACAATACTGTAACAGTCGCACAATTTTGAGCGAAGATTATTAGCCCATCGGCAACTTTTTTGCTGTAGCTTGTCCCCACGGAACTCTCGTGTGTGAGGGCGGACGATCTGCGCCAAGCTCATCAATAATCATCAACATTACTACTTCCAGATAACAAATGACCGATCGCAGCTTACAGTTAACCGTTGAAGAATCTTCGGTACCAACCATTGATTGGTCGGCAGGCATGGGCTATCGACAACTGAAAGCGGCGATCGTCCTCAGTGGTTTATTGGTGGGGGTCATCGCACTACATCTACTGACTTGGGGTTACCTCCTCGCGTGGGGAGCCACAGGGATATTTTGCTTTCGCGCACTGAGATTGGTCTCGACGAAAGTAGCCCCACCGCCAGTATTTGTGCCACCCCAGACTTATCCCTTTATTTCGCTAGCGATTGCTGCCAAAAATGAAGCCGCAGTGATTGCCGATTTAGTCCATAGCTTATGTACGCTCGAATATCCAGCCGATCGCTATGAAGTTTGGGCGATCGACGATAATAGTACCGATCGGACTGCAGAAATCTTAGACCAACTTGCGACGAGATACCCCCAACTGCAAGTCCTCCACCGCACTGGGATGACGACAGGTGGTAAGTCGGGAGCGCTCAATCAAGTGCTGACCCTAATGCAGGGCGATATCATCGGTGTATTCGATGCTGATGCACAGGTCGCACCTGACTTGCTACAACATGTTTTGGCTTACTTCCAAACCGAGACCGTTGGCGCGATCCAACTACGTAAGGCGATCGCTAATAGCAGTACCAATTTTCTCACACGCGGTCAGCGGGCAGAGATGGCGCTGGATGCTTATCTCCAGCAACAACGGATTGCCAGCGGTGGGATCGGCGAACTCCGTGGTAACGGTCAATTCGTCCGCCGGAAGGCGCTAGATAGTTGCGATGGCTGGAATGAAGAAACGATCACTGACGACTTGGATCTGACGATTCGACTACACCTGACTGGCTGGCAAATCGAATTGATGCCCTATCCCCCAGTGCTAGAAGAAGGTGTCACTACTGTCAAAGCGCTATGGAATCAGCGCAATCGCTGGGCCGAAGGGGGTTTTCAACGCTATATCGATTACTGGAGCGAGATTTCCAGCAATCGGATGGGGACAAAAAAAACACTCGACCTGATTTCTTTTCTATTGATTCAATATCTGTTACCGCCAGCAGGTATTCCCGACTTCCTGATGGCTCTGTGGCTCAGGCATCCCCCCTTGTTACTGCCGATGACCGCTTCCTTGGGTGTCGCGCTGCCATTGTGGGCCACTTGGGTGGGACTACGGCGCAGCTATCACCAAGCCAACCAGCCGGCGAATATTGCGACCCTCCTCGCGCAAACGGCGATCGGCTCGCTATTCGTGTTGCACTGGCTGGTAATTATGCCCTTCGCGATCGCGCGGATGGCAATTTTTCCCAAACGCTTAAAATGGGTTAAAACCCCGAGACAGGCTGACCTGTAACTGATGAGCGATCCAAGTTTAGTTGGTAGCGATTGCTACATCGAGTTGAGGGATAAACTCCAGCTCGATTGGAGCAATGCTGGTCGATCGCGATGATTTTCAAACAGAGAGAAGCTGACGGGGACACAATTTCGAGCGATTGCGGCACTCCTAATCCCTAACTTCTGACGAAACCAAATAATCTCGCAATCGCTGGGCATACTGAGTATATATGGATAGATCGCTACTTAGACCATTATCTGTAAATCAAACAGTGTGGCACAATAAATGGGTAGGTTTATCTACATCCGCTGCTCATCTGATGGACTACTCATGCAGGATTCCCGCGAAATTGATTATTTCGGACAACGCATTCTTCAAATCGTCCAGCCGCTAGCGGCTGGAACGGATCGTCGAGAAGTGCTGACTCTTTTAGCTCGATCGGTAGCTACCAACTTCGCAGCAGATGGCTGCTGGATATTACAGTACTCATCTCCAGGGATCGTCCGGATCGCGGCGAGTGCTTGCATCAGTCATCGGACTAACTCGATCGGGACGCAATTGATAGATTATTTGCCACCAGCGGCACCAACGCCCACGCTCTGGCGGATGCCATTACTGCCAGACTATCAAGTGATGGCGATCGATCTCAATGACGGGCAGAAAGTAACGGGCTGCTTGCTGCTCGCGACCAAAGGTGTGGAATGGTACGAAGAGGCAAAATTAGTCCTCCAAGTTGTGTCGGACTATATCAGTACCGCCCTACTCGAAGAAGATCTCTACATTCAAGCCCAGATTTCAGAAATTTACCCCAAGCTACATTATCGGCTGACTCAAGCAGTCGTTGAGAATCACAGTACCGAGCGACTATTTGAGATTGCTGTATCCGACATGGTAAATGCCTTGAAATTAAAGCGGGGATTAGTACTCACGCTTAAATCTAGCGATTTATCCAAGCCCAAACCCAGTCTGGAAACACCCCCGCCACAGAGCGAGCCGCCAGTCGCAGCAGAACCTTCGGACATTTGGGACGATCCCCAACCGAGTCAGCCCGCTGGATCGATCGTGGCAATCGCCGAAAGTAATCTGGCACCGAGCGCCCCTACCAAAAATTCGACTCAAGTACAGATCGTCACGGCGATCGAGACGCGCAAAGAAAATGCTCGATTGTTACCACCATTTTTTCTGTTAGAGAACTCTCACTTTTGCCAGGAAGCCTTGGCAAATGCTCCCCAGCCAACGATCTTCGATCGCGATCGCAACGGAACGGCGATCGATCGGGCGATCTTTCAAGACGATCGCTTGCCGAGTATCGCGATGATTCCGCTGATGGGTGCGAATGCTCCCGCACGGCAAGCCAGCAGCATCAGCGATCGGGAGCCGACAGGAGCATTGTGGGGCTGGCTGGTACTGCAACACCATGAAAGTCGTCGCTGGCACCCAGTTGAATTAAACTTACTCCAGTGTCAGATCTATCAAATCGCGCTCGCGCGAATCCACAAAAAATCGCTCCAACAAGCGCGGACTAACGTTGCCAATCGCACCTCCCAAGTCCAAATTCTGCTGCAAATTCAGACGAAATTGCTAGCAGATGCCCGCAATCAAATGGAACGATTGAAACAGGCAAACGAACTCAAAGATGAGTTCATCAATACGATCGGTCACGAACTCCGCACACCACTGACGAGTATGTCCTTGGCGATCAAAATGTTGCGTCAGCCCGAAATCGAACCCGATCGTCACAACCAATACCTCAATATCCTCGAAGAGCAGTGTCAGCGCGAAATCAAGCTGGTCAATGACCTGCTCAAGATGCAACAATTAGAATCAAAACAACTCGATTTTCGGCCTCAACCAGTCTCGATCGATCGCTTTATCACCGAGCAAGCTACTTTTGTGGCCGATCGGTGGAACCAAAGTAAATCACTAGAATTAGCACTCCATCTGCCACCAGATTCTCCCAAAATCGAAACTGATGCCGATAGTTTGAAGCATATTATCGAGGAGTTGCTGGTTAATGCTGGAAAATTTGCGCTGCCACAGACGATGGTTGAACTGTGGTTATCGGTGAATTCCAGCTCGGCGATCGTTCGAGTTACCAATTTAAGCAAACCGATTGCTAGTGCTGATTTACCGCACTTATTCGACAAATTCCGGCGCGGAGCGGGCACAACGCAGCAAGCGATCGCGGGGACTGGTTTGGGGTTATCCTTGGTTAAAGCATTAGTCGAACATATCAAGGGAGAAATAGCGGTTACTAGCACACCCGTTGCAGAGGCGATCTCCAAAACCTGTTTCACCCTGACAATTCCGTTAGTCCTCGAACGTCACTAGCTTGAGAAAGTCATCTACCATCTGGAGATTTGGAGCGCGACCGCCAGTAACCGCAGTTGTACCGTCGCCAGAAGTTGCCACAACCGCTCGAGAGCGCCAGCTTCATGTTGACACCAACGATCTGATGGCGCACCACCAACTGCCGAGCGCGCGACCGTTGCGCTGGCAAAAAACTAAATACTCACTCTCAGCTCGTCAATTCGATATTTTTACTGCTGCTGCGAGGTTGGGGCTGGCACTGATCCAAAATCGGTTATTTCCCACCACCAACGAGCGCTATCACCGTCGCCGCGCGCAACAGTTGGTAAATACCACGATCGGGTTAGGGCCGACTTTTATTAAGATCGGTCAATCTTTATCGACGCGAGTGGACTTTTTCTCACCGATTTATATTGAGGCACTGAGTCAGTTACAAGATCGCGTTCCCGCTTTTAGCGTAGATGAAGCGATCGTGATTATCGAAACCGAACTCGATACGCCGATCCAGAAATTATTAGCCAAATTCGACCCAGTACCGATCGCCGCCGCTAGCCTGGGACAGGTACATAAAGCCAAGTTGCCAACGGGTGATGAGATCGTCATCAAAGTCCAGCGTCCCGGATTACGCCAATTATTTGAACTAGACTTTCAAGTAATCGATAAATTATTGTGGTGGGTCGCGCTAGTCTTACCGAAGAAGCGCGCTCGCGAACTTAGAGCGATTTATCAAGAATTTTTTACGCTGCTATTTCAAGAAATTGACTATACCAAAGAAGGCCACAACGCCGAGCGCTTTCGGGAGAATTTTAAGGAAAGCGCACTCGTCACCGCACCCAAAATTTACTGGCGCTATACCACTTGCAAGGTATTGACGATGAGCTATCTACCAGGGATTAAAATCGACGATCGCGCCACTTTAGAAGCATGTGGCTTTGACCCCAAGCAAATCAATCAACTGGGTATTTGTTGCTATCTCAAACAACTCTTAGTCGATGGCTTTTTTCAAGCCGATCCGCATCCGGGAAATATGGCGATCGCGACTGATGGGAGATTGGTGGTCTATGATTTTGGGATGATGGCCGAATTAAAGGAAATCTCTACCACCCTAACGATCGATACCTTTTGGGCGGTGATGAAAAAAGATAGCGAAGCTGTCATCGCACATTTAATAGAAATGGGGCTGATCGTCCAGATGGACGATATGCAGCCGATTCGCCGCGTTATTGAATTTCTGCTCGAGCGCTTTACCGATCGTCCGGTGGATGTGCGCGAATTTAATTTAATCAAGCGGGAGATGACCGCACTATTTATCCATCAGCCATTTCAACTCTCCCCCGAAATGAGCTTTATTCTCAAAGCTTTATCGACCCTCGATGGGATCGCCCGCACCTTAGATCCAGAATATAACTTAGTTGCTGCCGCTCAACCATTTATTCGTAGCGTCGCGATCGCCGAACGTGGCAATATCGTCAGTCATCTGGGCAAACAGATAACTAATTATCTCAAGGATCGAGTCACTCGCCCTCGGGGTAAGAAATTATTGATGCAGCAATTGGAGCAACGTCTCGCCCAAAGCGAACGCGAAAATGCGGGACTAGCCCAAACCAACCAGCAGCTACGGCGACTGGTGAATTTAATAATTTATAATCTCATCTGGCTGTGCTTGACTGGCTTAAGTGCGATCGTGGCAATCTCGATCGGCTCGGCTCATCCATCATCGTCGTTACTCCTGTGGGGAATTACTGGTCTATTTGGATGCATTTGCTTCGGATCTTTCGTCTGCGCGATCGGTCAGGCTCGACGATCTAACCGATCGATGTAAACTCAGCAGAACCGCTCATTCCAATTCAAAACCCCTCGGAAAAGATCGGCATTATCGCCCGATCTTTTTTGACATTAAATCGCTAAACTTTGCTAAATTCGCGCCAATTATATTGACGGTCGCCTCTTAATCTCCGCTCCGATCTTTTGCTAGTCATCATTTCATCCACTCGATCTGCGTCGGTGATATCGATCGTTGACACGCTCTTTAGTAGTATGGTCTAATCTTTGGAGTCAGTATTTACACGTATTGCTGGATAATAGCTTGAGTTAAAGTATACACATCAGCCCAGTTATTATCTTCTAGGATTATTATGTTTGGATCGGCCAAAAATTCCGTTGTAACAGCTATCTCCGATCGCGAGCGCCAACTTGAAGTTGGCATTCGTCTAGCTTTAGTACAATTGAATGATTGGCTCCAAGGTAAGGACGATCTCCAACAACTCGATTTAGCATTTGGTAATAACTGGAATCGCAGCAAAGGCTTCCGGCTAATACAAGACTGGGCGAGCGGCAAGCAGTTACCAACAATCGAAGTTGTTACGGCTACTCAACTCAATGGTGGGAATGGTGCATTCGACAGCACCAACAACAAAATTTACATCAGTCAAGAGTTACTAGCAAATCAGCAACAATCGCCAACTCTATTCACTGCGGTTCTACTAGAAGAATTAGGTCATTATTTTGACAAGGCAGTTAACAAGCAAGATAGCCCTGGCGATGAAGGAGCGATCTTTGCCAAACTGATTCAAGGTACGCAAATTAGTAGTATTGAATTAGCAAGTCTCAAGCAAGAAGCCGATCTAACTCAGGTAACAATTGATGGTACTGTCCACAATCTCGAGCTGAGTACTACTTATGGTAATATCACCGTTGATGGTAGTTTAGCTGATTGGACGGCAAGCGACAGGCTTGATTCGGCCGCCAATGGTACCGCCCAAGTTGGGTATGAGCTATATGGCAAGTATAATGCCAATAACTACCTGTTTGCGATTAAATCCGCCCAAGCGATCGGTGCGGGTACGACCATCTGGTTGAATACCGACCAAAATAAGTCGACTGGCTATCAAGTGTTCGGATATGCTGGTGGTGCCGAATATAACATTAACTTTGCGACTGATGGCAAAGCCTACCTTTACAGTGGTGCTGACGGCCAGAACTATATCGCGCCGCTAGATTACAGTATCAGTGCCGATGGTTTGAGTGCTGAAGTTGCAGTTTCAGCCGCCTTGCTGGGTGCTACAGCACCAACAGCGATCGATATCTTGGCAGATGTTAATAACAACGTTTTCCTTCCTGGCGACTATAGCAGTACTGCTAAATTGACGGTCTCTCAGTCAGGAAATTTACCGCTCCCGCCATTCACACCCAAGAATACCTACGGTAATATCACTCTAGATGGTAGTTTGGCCGATTGGACGGCGATCGATCGGCTGGATTACTTACCCAGTCAGCAAGTAGCGGGCTATAGCGTTTATGGTAAAAATACCGCTGACGGTTATGTATTGGCAATTAACGCCGCTGAAGCCATCGGTGCAAATACGACGATTTGGTTGAATACCGACCAAAATAAAGCTAGCGGCTTTCAAGTATTTGGTTCGACTGTAGGTGCGGAATATAACATCAACATTGCTGTCGATGGTAAGCCTTACCTGTACAGCGGTGCCGCCGGACAAACTTTGGTCGGACAACTAGATTTCGCGCTCAGTGCTGACAAAAAAACCTTGGAAGTGGCGATTCCCAAGGCGAGCATGACTGTCACGGGGAATGGCATTCAGGCCGCAATCGATGTCAACGATCGCACGTTCTTACCAGGAGATTATGCTAGCAATAGCTTGAGCATTAGCAGTGCGCCACTCCCCACCCGGACTAATCTCAGTAAGCGCATCGCGATCGTCTATTCGGAGACTTCCGCGAGTAAATTCTTCGATCGCAAAGCCTACAATCAGTTATTTGCCGCCGCTCAAAGTCAAGCAATGCAATCTGGTGTGCCGTTCGACTTAATCACTGAAAGCGATCTTAAAGATTTAGGCAAGCTCGTTAACTATGATGCATTAGTATGTCCCTCCTTTACCAACGTCAACAAAGCCGACTTAGGGGCGATCGAAAATTCGCTCAATCAAGCGGTTGCCAAATACGGGATCGGCATCATCACCTCTGGCGATTTCATGAGCAATGATGAGACAGGAGCCGCATTAGCTGGCGATCCTTACAGCCGGATGAAAAACTTGCTGGGTGTCCAACGGACTGCTGGCGGTGGCGTATTCAATGCCGTCGTCAAAGCCAAAGATGTTAGTGGTGGGATCCTGTTGCCTGGTTATACAACTGGCGAACAGTTGATTAATTACGACAAAGGGACGGCATTTGCGGCTTATAGTGCCGTCGGTGCTGGCACGGTTCTCGCCGAGCAAACCGTTAATGGGGCGAATTATAATGCGATCGTCGCTACCCAAACCGGCGGTCAAAACGTTCACTTTGCCAACCAGTCGATCTTCGCCGATAGTAAAATTGTCGCACAAGCGATCGATGCGATCGTTTACAAAAACCAAGCTAGAGTCAGCCTCGACCTCACCCGCAATACCAGCTTATTCCTCTCCCGGGATGATGTCGATCAATCAAAATATTCGCTCGCTGCGCCAACCGTCGAAGCTAAACTAGCCGATGTCCTTACCCAATGGAAAACCAAATATGGGTTCGTCGGTACCCACTTTATCAACATCGGTAACGATCCAGCTAACGACCAATCCACCGATTGGAATGTCATGCGACCGATTTACCAACGGTGGCTGGCATTGGGTAACGAAATCGGCACCCACTCTTATACTCACCCGCTAACTCCCAGCAACCTCACGCCAACCGAAGTTGAATTTGAATTCAACCAATCCAAGAATGTCATCAGTCAGCAACTCGGTATTAACGTTACTGGAGCTGGGACACCCGGCAATCCCGATAGTTTAGCATTAGACCAACAACTCGATAACTATTTTCAATACTATACTGGGGTCGGTACCGCTTATAACAGCGCTTTCGGCTTTTTCGACCCCACCTCTAAAGCAGTTTACTTTGCGCCGAATATCTCGTTTGACTTTAATGCGATCGAATTTCTCGGCTTGACCAACGCGCAAACCGAAGCCTTATGGAATACCGAGTATAACCAATTGCGAAGCCACGCTAACAAGCCGATTATCGAGTTTGCTTGGCATGATTATGGCGCAACAGGCACCGATCCCTTGTACAACGCTGCAATTTACGAGAACTTTATCGCCAAAGCTGCCGCTGATGGTACCGAATTTGTCACTTTTAATGACGCGCAAAATCGGATTCGCACCTTCGGCAAATCTCAACTCACCGTCAACCAAGTCGGGGATGTTATTTCAGCTACAGCGACTCCAGATATTACCACATCCGGACTGGGTACCTTCTCCCTCGATATCCAATCCACCAAACAAATCAAGAACGTTACCAACTACTACGCCTTCGATAAGGACTCCGTATTCTTAACTAAAGCTGGTGGTAGCTTCACGATTAATCTTGGTGTAACCGCAGATAATGTCACCCATATTAGCGCCCTCGCCCAACGCGCCGAACTCCTCTCCGTCACTGGCGACGGTCAGAATCTCGACTACAGCTTTAATGGTCAAGGTAAAATCTCGATCGATCTCAATATCCCGACGGGTAAAGGTGTCACCGCAACTGGAGCCGATAGCTTCACCTTAGTCGGCAATCGGTTGGAAATGACCTTTAATAACACTGGTACGCATACTGCCAAAGTCCTGTTGGGTAACGATCTCGCACCGACGATCGCCAACCAGATCGCCAATATTACAGTTAATGAGACAGCTACGACTACCTCGCTCGATCTCACCAATGTCTTTAAAGATCTCGACACCACCACCGATTTGAGTCAAATCGCCAAATCGATTCAAGTAGCTGGTAATATTAGTATCGCTACGGCGGCGATCGTCGGCAATATGCTTACGCTTAAATATCAACCCTACGCCTTTGGTTCTTCCCAAGTTACCATTCGTGGTACATCTGGTGGTAAAACCGTCGATAATACCTTTACCGTCACCCGTAAGGCCAGCAATCTCCCCGCGAACGCCACTTCCACCTTCGTTAACGGTGGTGCTAATGGCGATATCCTCACAGGTAGTACTGCCACTAATAATATCATCCAAGGTTTTGCTGGGAACGATCGATTGACTGCTGGTAGCAAAAATGACGTTCTGATCGGCGGTACAGGCAACGATACGCTCATCGGTGGCGCAGGGAAAGATATTTTGGTAGGTGTCGATCCCACTAGTGCTACTGCTGGTCGCAGTGAAATCGATACACTTACTAGTGCGGGTCTAGGCGATCGGTTTGTCCTCGGTGATGTCAATCAGGTTTACTATAATGATGGCAACAATACTAATAGTGGTCTAAATGACTACGCCAAAATCGTCGGCTTCTCATCGACTGCGGGCGATATCATCCAACTCAAAGGTAAAGCCGCAGACTACTCTCTCAGCTCGCCTCCGCTCCTGTTGGGTCTTGGTACTGCGATTTACAACAATACCTTCGGTCAACCAGAATTGATTGGTGTCGTCCAAAATGTCTTTGGACTGAGCTTGACTGGTAGCTACATTAATTACGTTTAATGATGTAGCTAGATTAGGGCACCCCAATCCAAAAAACTGTATTGCTGAATCAGGGGATGAAAAAGGGAAATACGGGTAGAGAGAGCGGTATTGCAACAGCAGTAAATCGCTCTCAAATCGGAAATGCCACAAAACTAAACATCCCAACGTTTAAAGCGATTGCCTTCAGCTCCATTCAGTAAAATAGTCGGCTATCCAAAGATATTTGTCATGAAAATCGCTCCGAAACGTTGGTGTCGTTTGGCAGTAAAATCTCGATCGCGAAAAAAGTCGATCGTCTCGCCAATAAATGGCAATCTGGTATTGATGTCGGCTATGGGTGATTTTATTCGGGTCTGGCCATTCTTCAATGCACTCAGCTAGTCCTCGACAGATCTGTTCTTGTTCTTCGGCCTGTCTTGCTAATAATATTCCGGCATCTGAACTCAGTTCTAAGTCTGAATATCGGACTACTAACTGTCGCCGATCGTAAAAATTATAGGGGAGTGGAGAAATACACTCTGTCATGTCAAAATGAGGATGCTTATTTGTTTGTATAGCCTGATTCTACTCAGTTTCAGGCTTTTTATTATCTTCTTTTTGCATTCCTTCATGAATTATCCAGGTTAAATTCGTCGATGGTCAATGGTGCGCGGCTGATCGGCCCCGCGATCGCAGGTGTCGTAATCGCCCGCATTGGTCCTGGCTACTGTTTTCTATTGGACGGAATTAGTTATATCGCTGTCATTATTAGATTGATATTGATGCAGTTGAAGCCGCAACCACGTTTTGCTAGCAATCTCAGGCTATTAGAGCGCATTAGAAAAGGATTTGATTATGCGTTTGCGTCTCTACCGATCCCGTGGATTTTAATATTGATGACTATCTTCAGTCTCACCACCATGTCCTACACAACCTTGATGCCAGTCGTCTCAACCGAAATTTTGCATGGTGACGCGCATACTCTGGGATTTCTGCTTTCGGCTGCTGGGGTGGGCGCATTGCTTGGGGGAGCTTATCTGAGTAATCGATCGTTTTAGTAGGGCTAGGAAAAGTGGTGGCATACGCACCAATTTTATGCGGTGTCGGATTGATTGGATTCGCAGCTCCGCTCAAGCACCATCATGAACTAGAATTTCGGGCTAATGACTAAGTTTTGAGGGAATTAGCACTCAATATTAATTCACTCCTTACTAATACCGAACGTTGAGTAACTGTGAGTGAAATCGCGCTGAGGTTCCCTCCGCGTGCGTTTCACTCAAGACAGCCGAAGGCAATCCAAGCTAGCACACTCGCAATCCATTCGCAGTGGAGTCTGAGGCGCGGTACTTCCTTGTGAGCTTGAGAAGGTTTGGCTGAGAGTTCAAATTGAATCTTAGTCATCATCTGGGGGTAAACCTGCTCTAGGGCTTGAGTTAGCATCGCTGGGTGATAGCCGTTATTATCAAGATCGTGGTTTTGGGAAGATCCACGGGTTTAGATTTGAAGTAATCGATATTTGCCCAAAGCATTTCAATTAACCTGTTGGCGCGCCTGAGGATGCAAATTGGTCATGATTTGAGCGAGGATGTCCTCTTCACACCACTGCTGGTAATGCCAGAATCCGGTCGAATAGGGCGGTAAATCTCTGGGTAAATCGCCCAATTACAACCATTTTTGAGTTGATAAAATATGCCGGTGAGGATTTGCCGCTTTGTCCACACAGGGGGTCTGGTTTTCTTCTTTTGAGGCAGCAATGGCTCAATTATTTCCCACTCCTTGTCTGTCACATCACTTGAATATCCCATGATTTCCACTGCCATGCTTGGACTTCACCGATTTTAATCGATTCTACCCGATCGCTTAAAAGATCTCAAATGGGTTCTATACGGTAGCAACTTGGGGTAAAAATAAATAGGTTTGAGCCGATTACTACGAGATCGATATTTGCGACGTACCAACTAAACGAGCAGTGAAAGCTTATAATTGACCCGTCAATCGATCGCCACATCACATCACGATCCATGCTGTTTAACATTGCTATTACCACAGGTGTCTTTTTACTTGCTTACCTATGTGGCTCGTTGCCGACTGGATATCTAGCAGGTAAGTTATTACAAGGGATCGATATTCGCGAACATGGTTCGGGTTCGACGGGAGCGACAAATGTCTTGCGAACTTTGGGTAAAGTTCCTGGTTCGATCGTGTTGTTAATTGACGCACTTAAAGGCGTATTGGCAGTGACGATCGCGCGGGAGATATTTACGCTCGATCTGTTCCCGACATTGCCCAGCCAATGGGAAGACTATTTAATCCCGTTAGCCGCTACCGGTGCGTTGCTGGGGCATAGTAAATCGATCTGGCTAAAGTTTGGTGGGGGTAAATCTGTCGCTACTGGGGTAGGTGTCTTACTGGCGATGTCTTGGCAAGTTGGCTTGGCAACGATGGCGGTATTTAGTCTGACGATCGCAATTAGTCGGATCGTGTCGATTAGCTCGATTGTGGGGGCACTTTCGGTTACTTTGTGGATGGTGGTATTCGCCCGACCTTTGCCAGCGCTAGTTTTTGCGATCGTTGGCGGTATTTATGTCACTTGGTTGCACCGCAAGAATATCGATCGACTACTTGCCGGTACGGAGCCAAAACTCGGACAGAAGCTAGAATCGAGTACCTAGCCACTTTCTACCACTATCTACTACCCAACCGCCCGAGCTGGCGCTAAAATCTCCGCATATAGGTGTTCGATTCGATCGATATTGCCCGTCAGGGTATAACGGTTTAACACTCGCTGACGGGCAGATTTGCCCAGAATCTCGCGCCATGCACTATGCTCGCGGATGACCGGGAGGATGGTGCGGAGTTGAGCGGTCACGCCTTGAGTGTTGATGACAACACCAGCCCCTTCGGCGATCACGGATGCATCTGCACCCGCATCGGTAGCAACACAGGCAATACCACAAGCCATTGCTTCTAATAGCGAAAGCGATAAACCTTCAACTAGAGAGGGGAGAATAAATACATCAGCACCGCGTAGAATTTCGATCCGGCGCGCATCATCGCGAATCGCACCCAACCAAAAAACACCTTGCTCGGTATTGTAAAACGGTTCGAGATTTGGCTTGAGCGGGCCGTCGCCAACTAATAATAGTTTGCAACCATAGTTGCTCATATTGCAGTATTTCCAAGCTTTTAATAGGGCTTCGACATTTTTTTCAGTAGAGATGCGACCCTGATAAACATAAATTTGCCTGGCATTAAATTCGGCTTTGATATTACTAGTACCGGGGGTGTATTTTTGGTCGTCTACACCATTGGGGATAATCACCAATCGATCGCGTGGTACTCCGAGTTTGACTAGTAAATCTTGCTGTTCTTCGCAAAAAATAATCGTTCGATCGTACTTAGCTAAAAATGGTGCGTAGAGTTGATAAGCAAGTAACTGAGTCGTTGAAGTAGCATTGCGCCTTTTCCCATCATAGGGAGTATGAAATGTGGAAATTAACGGTAAATTTAGCTCTTGGCAAATTTCTGGAAGTAAAAAATCTAACCCAGATAAACACAGAGAAGCATGGACGATATCTGGTTTACGACGGCGAAGGGAACGTTCGAGTACCCGTTTGGCTCTGATTGTGGGGATTGTAAATACTTGAGATTTATAGAGAAATGGTAAGGAAACATCATCGCCATCAGCGATCGTGTCCGCAAAATGCATAAAGCTGACTTTATGCCCGCGATTAGTTAAGGCACCAGTAATTTCTCTACCATAAGTGACATTCCCACAAAAAGGTGTTTTTTTTCCCAACCACGCAATATGCATCTTTCGTTAAATCGATCTATGTTCGCTAAACTGTTGGATATTTGAATTTAAATATTAATATGTCTCAAATATACCAGTAAAGTCTGTCACGGCAATAGAGGTCGATCGATTTTGGAGGTACCATCATGCTGACTCTGCTGAAAGCGATCTTGGTAGGCATCACTCGGTCATCATGAATTGAAGTCGGGTAATTCTAGCGGAATACGCCCCAATACCCCCGTCCGAAAATCATTGAGAATCAGATGGGAGGTGCGTTCTAGATCGCCGCGATATTTTTCCTCAGCCAGATGATGCAGGTACTCTTCACCACTTAAAGTCGCTGGTACCGAGCCATATCTGGAACTAAATCCTTCGACATAGCCCAACTCTTGACACAACTCGATAAATGCTGCTGCCATACTCTGCCGATCGTATCCCGCTTCACCGATATCATCGCAGATTGCCAGCTTGATAGCTGCTTCCTGGTCGTTCAAGCGTCCGGGAATGATCCCTGGGGCATCCAATAATTCTAATTGCTCGGAGAGCCTTACCCACCGCAATTGGCGGGTTACACCAGCTCGTCTGGCACTATCGACCACCCGTTTATTCAACAACCGATTGATCAGTGCTGACTTTCCAACATTTGGAAACCCAATCACGACAGCGCGTACCGGACGTGGTAACATGCCACGTTCTTTGCGTTTTTGGTTGATGGCGACTCCGTATGACTGAGCGGCTTTGGAGATGGCGACTACCCCAGTGCCCTGTTGCGCGTTGGCAAAATACGGCTTTTCGCCCTGTGCTTCAAACCATTCGATCCACAAGTCTTTGACTGTTTGGGGGATCATATCGACCCGATTGAGGATCAGCAGTCGTTGTTTATTGCCAATCCACGTCGCCAATAATGGGTGATAGGTAGCAAAGGGAATGCGTGCATCGCGCACTTCGAGGACGACATCGACTTTTTTTAATTGTTCTTGAAGTTGGCGTTCGGCTTTGGCTATATGGCCAGGATACCATTGAATCGCGGGAATAGGCATGAGAGTTGACCCTTCGACAAGCTCAGGGCAGGTAGTTGACAGTTGACTGTTATCAGTTTAACGGGTGGGATCTAATTTTTCTGGAGATCGGGTCTCTTTGGCACTATCAATAATAAATAAAACTCCAGGTCTCATCTTGGACTGAGTGTAGATGACGGGTTTGAAAGTCCCCAAATTATTGCGATCTGGATGTAAAATTGTTTTTACTACTCTAAAATTTAAAGACTTAAGGTGAGTTATAACCACGCTTAGTCAGCAATCGATCGCTTCACTCGCTAAGACAGTCACAGGTACATCGAACAACAATGCAATAAAGCTAGAACGAGACAATATCACTTTTCTATATGAAACAGGTTCTTTTAAATCCAATTTTTGGTCAGCCACACCAGATGTAACACTTAAATCTGGTGTGTTTTTGCTGATGATTTCTATTATTGCTGCTTCAGTAGGGTTGCGATATGATTTTCAGGAGATTACCAATATTTTGCGATGGACGGGTACCTGGATTACTGGACTCGGTACGCTAGCCAGTATTTTAGCTCCGTCAATTGCCAGGGCGGACGAAGGAAATTGGAATGGTATTTTAGCTCACAAAAACGTGTTTGCTTTTTGGATTGCTCTAACAGCATCATTATGGTTTTTTCATGCAATCTATCATCGAGAAACCCGGTGGTGAGCTATTGGCATCAGCCTTACCTGTCTGGTAGTAATGATTTTTGCAGGTTCGGGAATGGCAAAAATCATGTTTTTAGTAACGATCGGAGTATTGTCTATTTTTTATGTACTTAAAAAAATAGACTTTCGGAAAGTTCTCACCACTCTGATTATAACGATTGTCATTGCGATCCCATCGCTCCGTTGGGTATTGATAAACAAGCAATTTATTTTTGCTTCTCTCGGTAAGGATGCAACATTGACGGGCAGAACAGATTTTTGGCCTCAAGTTATCGACGCAATCTGGGAACGTCCATTGGTTGGCTATGGTTATCAAGGATTCTGGCAGGACTGGCGCGGAAGTGAAAATCCTGCCGCTCACATTATCAATCACAATGGATTTGTTCCACCTCATTCACACAGTGGTTACTTGGAAATACTGTTAGCACTAGGCATAGTTGGCTTAATATTGTTCGCATTTTCACTGATTAATAATATCGTTAAGCTTTTTGCTTGTATGCCTTACACCAAGCACAATGAGTTTGAAATTGCGGTTCTATTACTGATTTTTATATTAATGTCAAATTTTTCGGAAGCTGGGCTATGGGGAATTACACACTATACCTTTCTGTATGTGTTCCTGACAGTTCGACTTCAGATCGATAGCACCAGATTTAAAAGAAATAGATCGATTGACTCACTCGATCGCGATCGACAGGAACAGACCACTTTTATTCAATTCACTAAAAAATAATTTTTAGGTAGTAATAGTGCATATTCTCAATAGTCTTATCTTATTGAAAATGTAATCGCTACGATCCAATGGCTTCGTTTTAATTATTTTTCGATCGCGTGGACTAGCGGAATGTGGGTTTAACCGATCGAGATGCACGATCGAACTCTATCGATCGAGCAAACCCAATAACATTTCGATCGAGTATTCAATTTCAGCAGATCGATCGTCGTAGCTCAAATACTTCAATTTAATTGCTTGACAGGAGTAAAGTGCCCTAACAAAAATTCCTCTAAGTTTTCATAAACTACTTGCACACGATTAGCACTATCTCCATGTGGCATCACTGCTGTAATTTCTAACATTGCTTCATTTGGAGGATATTGACATAAAACTCTAATAATAACGTTACTGATTTGGGTATTTGGATTTTTATTTTTAAAATCATCGCTAGTAATAAAATATACATACGTACTGAGCTTATCAGTTAACAGTGTATAGCGTTCTATCTCATTTTTAGTGCCGCCACTATCCACGATATATAATTCTAATCCATTTGGAATATCTTCCAGCGATTTAGCAACTATATCGATTGTATCAACACTCTGTAAAGCCATCTGCTCATAATCCTAAATGAAGTACAGTATTAGAGTTCCCTGAGATTTACAAGAAATTTATGTTTTAGTTACTCAGCTATAATCAATCTCGATCGAACCACCTTCACCAACTGCAATTCCACACCAGAAACCTGTTCAAACATAAACACCATCTGTTCTGGACGCAACAACGTCCCATCATTCGCACAACTACCCACATATTTCAACTCCACATCTTTCTCACCAGCACCTTTCAGCAACTCCAATTCATACAATCGATCGCGTAAATTAATCTGTGTATTTTTACCAGATTTAGACTTTTTATCCTGAATAATTTCCTGACTAGCTAACACCGCCGCGATCCAAGCTTCCCATTGGGGAGGTGTTTCGCTAGCTGATGAAACAGTAATCAGATATTCTGCTTGAGAGATTAATGCCGAAGCAGCAGGTTGTTTGAGATCGACAGATTCTACTCGATAGATCGGAATATCTGCGGGTAATTGCGCTGCTAATTTGGTGTGAAATTCTGCTTCATCCATCATGCTGGTGAGTTCAAAATCGGCGATTTCACCCGTACTTGTCGAGCCTAATGGTAAAGCGTTGGCAATCATGATGCGGGGAGCGGGATGGAAGCCCCCACTATAAGTTACAGGGATACTGGCGCGGCGGATGGCTCGATCGAAGAGTTTGGCTAAATCTAAATGCCCGATTAGGGACATTTTGCCACTTTTGCCAAACCAAACGCGCAGCCGCTGGGCTTTGTCGGTGTTGGGGCTGAATTGTCCAGTGAATTCGGGAATGGGGAGGGGTGGGACGATGACATTGTGCCCGAAATCGGTGCCACACACGCCGCAATGGGAGCAGCCATCAAATGAGCAATCAGGGACGATGCCAGCGGCGAGGGCGCGTTCGAGGTCGTCTTGGAGCCACTTTTTATCGATGCCCGTGTCGAGGTGATCCCAGGGGAGGGGGGCGTTGAGGTTGTGGGGGAGGGTGATTGGGTTGTTTGTGGGTGGCGGGGTGGGCAGGGTAACCATTAAGGGCACCCCTACGGATTCTGGTGTGTTGATGGGATCTGTTTGTGCGGATTCGCCTGTGGCGATGCGGGACTTGAGTTTTGGGGCGCGACTATTAATTACAGATATTGGCGCAGCACTAAGATCTGTAGGGGTATCCCTTGTGGGTACCCTGCCATCGTCGCTACCCACACCAAATCCCTGCTTATCACCCGATAACCCAACGGATGAATCATTCTCAAATATATTCCATTCGCCATTTTCGACGCGGCGATATTTCCAGTCTAAACCAGCTTCGTCGATCGCTTGTGCCCAGGCACCGTAGGCTTTTTCCAGACTTTCCCACCAGGCATCCATACCTGCTCCGAGTTCCCAGGCGCGACGGATCACGGGGGCGAGAGATCGATCGCCTCGTCCGACAAAATCTTCCATAGCCGAGATCCGCACGTCGGTATAATTGACTTTAACGTCGCGCAGATTGTAGAACTCATTTCTGAGTAATCGTTGTTTGCGATCGAATTCGGTGGTGGAAACTGAATGCCATTGGAAGGGGGTATGGGGTTTGGGGGTGAAGTTGGAGATCGTGATATTAAAGTGCAAAGTGCGTCTACCTTTTGCCCAACATTCCCGTTTGAGCCAGCGCACGGTTTCGGCAATCCCGACGACATCAACATCGGTTTCACCTGGCAAACCGATCATAAAGTAGAGTTTGATCTTATCCCAACCCTGCTCGAAGCCAGTCTTCACGCCGCGCAGCAATTCTTCATTCGTCAAACCCTTATTAATAATATCCCGCAACCGTTGGGTACCCGCTTCCGGCGCGAAAGTTAAACCACCTTTGCGAGTACCGCCGATGATATTGGCGATATCTTCATCAAATCTATCTACCCGCTGACTGGGGAGGGAGAGCGAGATATTCTCATCCTTGAGCCGATTCTTGATTTCCAATCCCACGGCGGGAAGGGCGAGATAATCCGAGCAACTAAGCGAGAGGAGCGAGAACTCATCATAACCCGTCGATCGCATTCCAGTCTCGATCGCATTAATTACCGCTTCCGGCTCCACATCCCGCGCTGGGCGAGTCAACATCCCAGGCTGACAAAACCGACAACCACGGGTACAACCACGGCGAATTTCGATGGTTAAGCGATCGTGGACGGTTTCGACATAGGGCACCAACCCGATCGAGTATGCTGGAATCGGGGTAGCTACTCTTCTCAAAATCCGCTCTGGTACGTCGGGATGATTTGGCTTCACACTCCCATCGGCGTGAGAATCGTAAAATTGGGGCACATATACGCCCGGAACCTGAGCCAGATCCAATAATAAATCGCGCCGACTCAACCCCGCATCTTTACCATCTTCAACCACCAACCCAATTTCGGGTAATAACTCTTCCCCATCTCCCAGGGCAATAAAATCAAAGAAATCCGCGTAAGGTTCGGGATTGGATGTCGCCGTTTGTCCCCCTGCAAAAATCAGCGGATAATTACCCGCCTCACGTTCGCGCCACGTCAGGGGAATTCCGGCGAGAGTCAACATTTCTAATATATTCGTCGCACCCAGCTCATAGCTGAGACTAAAACCAAGGATATCAAATTCAGCCAGAGACTGCTGCGACTCCACCCCAAATAATGGTGTCTGAGTATCGCGTAACTTCTGCGCTAAATCCGCTGCGGGTAGATAGGCTCGATCGCACAATTGGCGCGGCTGGGCATTGATAATACTGTAGAGGATAATATGCCCCAGATTGCTCGCCCCGACTTCATATATCTCTGGGTATGTCAGTGCCCAGCGAACTGTCGCACTCTCCCACGGTTTATGCACCGCGCCGAGTTCGTTACCGAGGTAACGCGCGGGTTTGAGGATTTCAGGAGTAATGAGACTATCTACTGCAACTGCCACAATATTGGTTCCTATGCTATGGGATCGAGTGCGGACATTTCGGATCTCTATGATAGCGTCTAACCAACAAGCGGGAGACACGGAGCGGCTTGAATGTTAGGATTATAATGGGAACTCAAACTCAGTTATTTTCCAAAGAGTGAAAACCAATCTATGGCTCGCGATCTGTTTCACAATATTGTTAGGATAGCGTTAGAAAAAGATGGTTGGATAATTACTAACGATCCTTTGAGTATTCGGTGTGGAGGTGTCGATATTCAGATCGATTTAGGCGGAGAGAAACTACTTGCAGCAGAAAGAGATAAACAGAAAATTGCTGTAGAAGTCAAGAATTTTGTCACAGCCTCAAAAATTTCCGAGTTCCATACCGCATTAGGACAGTTTATCAATTATCGGACGGCACTAAGATTGGAAGAGCCAGAGCGCATCTTATATTTAGCAGTACCCTTGGTAACTTACAACGATTTTTTTAATTTGCCATTCACTCAAATAATCATAGATGAGAATCGAGTAAAGATATTAGTTTACGATACTGAATCCGAGGAGATCGACAAGTGGATAAGTTAGAACTGTATAGATCGATAGTTGTAGAGATATTAGCTAAATACTCTCAATATAAGCCCAGCTATGGACAAGTAGAGATCGAACAAATTTTCGATCGAGAGCACGATCGATATCTATTACTTGCTATCGGTTGGAATCAACAAAAAAGGATATATGGTACGACGATTCATCTAGACATCCAGGATGAGAAAATCTGGATTCAACAAAATACGACCGAATTCGATCTGGCTAACGATTTAGTAGAGATGGGTGTACCGAAGCAGGATATCGCGATCGGGTTTCATACTCCTAAAATGCGCCAATTAACAGAGTTTGCAGTGGGATAAACCTGTCAATTCACCGCACCGAGTTTGTTACCGAGGTAACGCGCTGGTTTGAGGATTTCAGGAGTAATGAGACTATCTACTCCAACTGCCACGATTTTGCCCCTGGTTCGGATTGATTGGGCGATTATCTATGGTAGCGCGGATTCTTTGTCTGAGATTGGGAATATTGATTGTAGTGTTATTTCACTCGATCGACAATGATAAGCAAATCCACCATGCAATTTAACATCAAGCTTTTAGAAGCAAAAAAAGCGATTGGTATTCCCACGTTCAAACGAGACAATCTTCTAATAATTGCGTTAACAGATCCATCAACACTAGATTGTCCTGAAATTTCTGTGCATGAACGAGAAAATCGTAAAAAACAGTATCGACGACTTGCCCTACTTGGGGATGCTTTGTTTGATGCTGTATTGATAGACTATCTATTTGAAGTCAATGCCGAGCTGACAAAGGAAGATATAGATGATTGGAGACAAGAAGTTGCTTCTAGAAAATATTTAACAGAATTTGCGATTGAATTAGGATTGCCTAACTTTAGCTCTTCATGGAGTAAGAAAAACCGTAAACCTCCTACGGAAGAGCCTGGTCTTTGGGGTGAAATGTTTGAAGCAGTTATTGGAGCTATTTTCCTAGATCGAGATCGTGATTTTAGTCAGTTGTCTGGGTGGTTACAAAATCGCTTTATTCGTCCCGCTATTGGTAGTAAAGTTGGAGATGAAGACTATAGTGGATATTATGATGATTCTGATACATATTATACTAAGGACGAATTTTAACGGTTTTCAGTATATGTACATGGATATTTCCCATGTGAAAATGATGATTAAGGGTTGATTCTGGAGAGGGCGGGTTTATGCTAGGGATATTGAAATGTACTGATTAATCTTGAACGAACCCGCCCATCATCTCTAGATATATTCGACTATTTGGGTTTGTAGGTTATGGATTCGATAAGGGTGGGGAATTGGGGACTCGATCGTTACAATTCTCTCATCCGAATTTTGTTATTATCGATCGTGCTGAAATGTCCTGCCCAATCACTACGCATTTCAAGCACAGATATGATTTTTTCAGTGAATATAATACTCGATGGCGATTGAATCCGAAATAGAATTATGCCGCTAGTGGCGGGAAGCTCCGTTACAAAAGCAAGCTCACCAAAATCCTTATCAAAGGTCAGTAAAATCCGATCTTCTGCTTGAGCAAACTTTAGCACCTCAGGATCGGAAATCCCTGGCGATGTTGTGCGAATCCAAATAACATCATATCTATTCGCCTGTAATGCCCGTACCGCAAAGCCTGGAAAATTTTCATCCGCAAGAAAGCGCATAAATTAGGCAGGAATGGGGTATACTTTTTCGGTTTTGAGAGCTTCACTCGCATAGCTCAAACAAGCGCGGATATCTTCGGTCGTAATCTGATAATTTTCGATAATATCCTCTGTACTCCATCCTTGAGCGAGAAGATCGATGATAAATTCGACAGCCAGACGAGTTCCTTTGATGATGGGTTTACCAACGAGGATCTTGGGTTCAACAACTATTCTTTCTTGCCAGTTCACGATCGACTACCTCCATACAACTAATTTCTATTTTATCGTGTCTCGTTCGCGTTGGCGCAGCGTACCGGAGGTAATCGAACCCGCCCGTCATCTCTAGACATGTTCGATCGATTCGGATTTGTGGATTGTAGTAGGGTGGGCATTGCCAGCCCTTTTAATGTGACAAAAACAACACACCTGTAACCTCGGAAATCCGTCATCAGATCGATCGAGACTAGTGGTTGAGTGCCCCTCTTCGAAGCTTGCGCGCCGTCTTCGGCGGTCGAAAAACTGCTCATAATTCGCTCGAAGAGGGGCATGCCATAATTGAAAATGATTCAAAACCGCATTCTATCATCGATCGAAAAACAGTAGCAAAACAGTAACTTCTGTCACATTAAAAGGGCTGGGTGGGCATTGCCCACCACTTCAAATCGAGACGGATCGATGACTTTAGCTTTTTATCTCGCTCATTGGTACGATCGTTATCAGATCGATCGCGATTATTTGGCTCGATCGAACATCATGATGCAATCGATCGCGTTGACTCGAGATTTGGGAGGGTAGTGTTCCAGATCTGTTGTTCAAGGAATATTTAAACCAAAAGCAAAAGGATTTGAGGGCGATCTTGCAGGTTTTTACACGTATTCTGTCACTATGCATTAATGTGCGATTGCTTGTAAATTATCGATCGTTGGCAAGATCGTAAATGATAGAGTTAGTGGGCAAAAAATTAGTATCGATCGCTGCTTAATTGACAAAGATTTGTCCACCCTACGGCAGGATATCTAGAACTTACCCAGGGGGAACGCTACGCGAACAGTCGCCAAGCAATAATGCGGCTTCAACTAGCTGACAGTAATGAGCATGAGTAGGCGAGAGCCGAAAAGAAGACTGACGGGGACACGGGACATCGATCTCGATTGAATCACTAATCCTACCTGGATTTGCTGACATTACCAATACTCGATCGGCTAAATACACCGCTTCATAAATATTATGTGTCACAAAGATGGTCGTCCAACCCGATCGATAACTCAATTCTAATAATTCGCCATTCAGCTTCGTTCTAGAAATTTCATCTAAAGCACCGAAAGGTTCATCCATTAATAATACTTCTGGTTGTGTCACCAATGCGCGTGCGAGCGAAACCCGCATTTTCATCCCGCCTGAAAGTTGAAATGGATAATAATTCAAACAATCTGGTAACCCGACGGTAGTCAGCGATTCTCTAGCGATAGATCGGGCAATCGATCGCGATTTACCCATCAAGCGTAGCGGTAAAGCAACGTTATCCCAAACATTTGCCCACGGCATCAATCCCGCTTCTTGAAATACAAAAGACAATCGCGGTGATATTTGTTGTCCCCAACTAATCGTCCCCCGATCGATCGATATCAGTCCTGCGATCGCCTGTAATAATGTACTCTTACCGCACCCAGAAGCACCGACAATTGCTACAAATTCTTGCGGGGCGATCGTCAAACTAATATTGTCAAGAATCGGTCGGCGATCGCCATAGCTTTTACTAACGCGATCGAGGATTAAGGTTGTCATAAATACTCGATCGATTAGAGCAAATAGCGATAAATCTTGAACTGTCCAGCATCAATCTATTCTTTGTTATTATAATATGCTATTCCCTTATTAATAAATTTTAAGGTATATGCTTTCTTGTAATCAGTCGCTGGCTTAATAACTTTTACTTTCACTAGTTCATCAAATAGCGATTGCCAGCGGAGATCGTTCATCGTTCCGATCCCTAGTTTTTTAACATCACCTTGAGTGATGATTTCATATTGCTTGAGTTTGTCGATACTATAAGAAATTTGGGCATCAGTCATCTCTGGATTGTCTTTTTTTATCAGCGCGTTACCTGGTGCGGGATTTCTGAGATAACTATACCAACCCTCGATCGACGCATCGACAAATCGCTGTACTAAATCTGGCTTTTCAGCCACCATTTTATTCGTGGTCTCGATCGTAAAATTGTAGGGATTATAACCATATTCTGATAATGGCAGCACGATCGGCTTAATTTTAGCTTGGGTTTCGATCGCATAAGGCTCGGCGGTTAAAATCCCTTGCTGAACCAAAGTTTTGTCCTGCAAGAAAGGGGCGATATTAAAGTTATAAGGACGTTTTTGGCTATCGCTAAAACCATATCGAGATTTTAAGATCGGCCAATAAGTTCCGTCTGCCGCAGCGCCAACTAAAATTGGCTTACCCTTAAGCTTGGCTAACGAATCATTCCCACTATTTGGATGAGCGATCAGGACTTGAATTTCTTTTTGAAAAATTGCGGCAACGGTTACTTTCGGAATGCCAGCCTCGACAGATTTGATCGCATCAACAGCATGTCCGAGATAAAAGTCGATCCCACCACCCATCAATAATAATCCGCCATTGATCCGAGGGCCACCTTGTTGGATTTTTACGTCCAATCCCCGCGACTTGTAGATGCCTTCGGCGACAGCTTGATAGAAACCACCATACTCAGCTTCAGCGACCCACGATAGTCCTAAATTAATCGGATCTAATTTGGTAGCTGGAGGAGTCGATCGATCGGTGTTATTAGAAGTAGAATTGAGATTACATGCTGTCAAGACTGACGTGCCGACTGCGATCGAAGTGTATCGAATAAATTTTCGCCGTTTAATCACGCATTTTTCTTCATACAACAACAAAATTCTAACTTGTCGTTAGGTTAGAAGCAATTGGATTTAATGCTTAGCTAGTACATAAATGCCCTCTAATTGGTCTCAGGAACTCTATATCAAAGCTTATCGGTTTGCAACCCAAGCTCATCGGGGGCAAATATATCCTGGTACTGGGTTGCCGTACATCATGCATTTGAGTTTCGCGAGCATGGAAATCCTGGGAGTGCTAAATGTCGAGCCGGGACACGATGGAGATTTGGCAGTACAATGTGCCTTGCTGCACGACTCGATCGAAGATACCGAAGTTACCTACGCAGATTTAGCATCGACATTTGGCGTACAGGTAGCCAACGGCGTACAGGCGTTAAGTAAAGATCCAACCTTGGACAAATCGCGACAATTAACCGATAGTCTACAGCGGATTCGATCGCAGCCACCAGAAATCTGGATGGTAAAATTAGCCGATCGCATTTCCAATCTTCAGCCACCGCCATCACATTGGACGCAGGATAAAATTATTCGTTATCGGGATGAAGCGATCGAAATTCATACTGCACTCAAAGATGCGAGTCCATTTCTGGCGTTGAGATTGGCTGAAAAGATTGAGAATTATCTTGTCTAGATTTAATGAGCCGATTATCTCGATCCAAAGACCGTTCTCATAACTGTTCCCTGTTGGCTATTCACTGTCCGTCCCCCTAACGGCTTATATTTAAGGTTAGATAAATTTTTAGATAATCAAATCAATAAAAATTGTGAAAGCGATTACCTTACTTGGCTCCACTGGCTCGATCGGGACTCAAACCCTAGATATCGTCGATCGCAATCCCGATAAATTTCGGATCGTCGGACTAGCGGCGGGTAATAACGTCGAGATGTTAGCACAACAGGTGCTAAAATTTCGGCCAGAAATCGTTGCCATTGGTAATGAAGCCAAGTTACCTGAGTTAAAAGCTGCACTTTCGACCTTAGATTATCGACCGATTATCGTTGCTGGTGATGCAGGTACGATCGAAGTTGCGGCATATGGCGATGCAAAAAGTGTCGTCACTGGGATCGTCGGCTGTGCGGGACTCCTCCCGACGATTGCTGCGATTAAAGCGGGTAAGGATATCGCCTTAGCGAATAAAGAAACCCTGATTGCTGCGGGGCCAGTAATCCTTCCCTTGGTCGAAAAACATGGCGTAAAGCTGCTCCCCGCCGACTCCGAACACTCGGCAATATTCCAGTGCTTGCAAGGCGTTCCGGTTGGTGGCTTGCGGCGGATTATTTTGACAGCTTCCGGTGGTGCTTTTCGGGATCTCCCGATCGAGAAATTAGCCTCAGTTAAGGTTGTTGACGCGCTCAAGCATCCCAATTGGACGATGGGACAAAAAATTACGATCGACTCAGCCACCCTGATGAATAAGGGTTTAGAGGTGATTGAGGCGCATTATTTATTTGGGATGGACTATGACAATATCGATATCGTCATCCACCCACAAAGTATCATTCACTCGCTGATCGAAGTTCAGGATACGTCGGTGCTAGCACAATTGGGTTGGCCGGATATGCGGTTGCCATTACTCTATGCCATGTCCTGGCCAGAACGCATCTATACCGACTGGGAGAAATTCGATCTCGTCAAGGCTGGCGATCTGACCTTCCGCGCACCCGATCGACAGAAGTATCCCTGTATGGATTTGGCTTACACCGCAGGTCGCGCTGGTGGCTCGATGCCAGCGGTACTCAGTGCCGCTAACGAGCAAGCAGTGGCGTTATTTTTAGCAGAAAAAATTCAATTTATTGATATTCCGACAGTTATCGAGCAAGTCTGCGACAAGCATCGCGCTGACAATCAGCTCACGCCAAGTTTAGATGATATTATCGCAGCCGATCTGTGGGCACGAAAAATGGCGATCGAATTTACCGATCGAATTGAGACGATTTTAGTTTAGAAATTATCACTGCGCCCACATCCCCGACTTCTCAAAGAAGTCGGGGATATTTATTATTGAGAACCAGAGTCAATCTTCCCAAAAACTGAAAAAATTCCACTCTTGCTCCGGCTGTCAACCACGTCTCTCGATCGGCTGGAAGAGTCTTTAAAATTAGAATCCAAGGAATGCCGCTCTAATTTTATATTGCCAAGTCCAATTTCGTTACAATGAGGTGCTGTCTGTCAGGGTGAACATCGATGCATCGTCTCGCTACAATACCGGGTGGTTGGAATCCTGCTGCTGAAGGTGTAATCTTTGTCGAACAACAGCCAGCACCGATCGCATTTATTACTGCTGCGGATACGGATATTCAGACTTTAGGCGTTGCGGTAACTAAGTTACCGGAAGGGTTTCCACCGCTGCGAGTAATAAATTTATTGCAGTTACAGCAGCAATTGACGATCGATACTTATGCTGAAGATGTGCTGACTGCTGCGCAGATTATTATTGTCCGGTTAATTGGGGGACAAGCTTATTGGAGCTATGGGCTGGAAGTAGTCCAGGAGACAGCCAGACAGACGGGAGCAGTGTTAATCGTTTTGCCAGGAGATGAGCGTCCCGATCCGACGTTGATGAGCCATTCGACTGCGAGTTTGGCGGATGTCGATCGAGTGTGGAAGTATTTGATTGAAGGTGGGGTAGATAATTACCGTCAGTTATTGCACTTTATCGCAAATCGCTGGCTAGAGTATGAGTGCGAATATCGATCTCCAGCAGCTGTGCCCAGGGTGGGGATTTACGATGCCCACCGCTGGCTTCCCAATGGTTTACCGTTGCATTCTGGAGTGGGAATTATCTTCTATCGGGCGCACTATCTATCTGGAAATACTGCCGCGATCGAGGCAATATGTCAAGCGCTAGTAATGCGAGAGCTAACACCGATACCAATTTATGTCTCGTCGCTCAAAGATCCCGCAGTGCAAGCGGAGTTAATTACTTACTCTCAGCATAGTGCTGGCGTTTTGCTGAATACTACCAGCTTTTCCCTCGCCAGCCTCGATACCGATACTCCCCAAGTCGGATTGTGGACGAGTCTAAATTTACCAGTATTTCAGGTAATTTTAAGCGGTGTTGGGAGAGATTTTTGGGAATCTGGTTGGCAAGGTTTGACTCCCCGCGATATGGCGATGAATGTGGCATTACCAGAGGTGGATGGACGGATTATTACGCGGGCGGTGTCTTTCAAGGCAGTCCAAACTCAGAATCCGTTAATTCAGACAGATGTATTGGTGTACGAACCTGTAATCGATCGAGTGGAGTTTGTGGCAGAATTAGCTTTAAATTGGGTCAAGCTGCGCGAAACGAAGGTGTGCGATCGCCAAGTCGCCCTAATCCTCGCGAACTATCCTACCCGCGATGGGCGGTTGGCGAATGGAGTAGGTTTAGATACGCCCCAAAGTTGTGTCGAAATCCTTCACGCGCTCAAGGCTGCGGGTTATCAGGTGGGGGATATTCCGGCGGATAGTGGGGAGTTAATTAAGTTATTAACAACGGGAATTACTAACGATCCTGAAGGTGAGGGTTGGCGGAAAGTTTATCAGTCGTTGTCTAGCGAAGAGTATCAGGCGCATTTTGCGACGCTACCGCTGAAGGTGAAACAGGGGATAATCGATCGATGGGGTTATCCAGCTCTAGCCGGAGGGTACCCACAAGGGGCACCCCTACAAACCTTGACTCCGACTCTTACTCCCCTCCTTGGAGGGGCTGGGGGTGGGTTAAACGCTACGCCACCCACTACCTATCCCATCCCAGGTATTCAATTTGGTAACGTCTTCGTCGGCATCCAGCCAACACGCGGCTACGACAAAGATCCCGATCTAAATTACCACGCCCCCGATCTCGCACCCACTCATCAATATGTCGCCTTCTACCACTGGGTACGCGCCAACTTCGGCGCAAATGCGATCGTGCATGTCGGCAAACATGGCAATTTAGAATGGCTCCCAGGAAAAAGTGTCGCGTTGTCTGAAAATTGCTATCCCGAAGCAGTATTCGGCGCAATGCCCCATCTATACCCCTTCATCGTCAACGATCCTGGCGAAGGTTCCCAAGCGAAACGCCGTAGCCAAGCGGTAATTATCGATCATCTCACTCCACCCATGACACGGGCGGAACTCTATGGGAGTTTGCATCAATTAGAAGGCTTAATCGATGAGTATTATGAAGCCCAAACCCTCGATCCGCTGCGGATGCCAGTAATTCGCGATCGATTGCTAAACCTAATCCAACAAGAAAACCTCCACAAAGATCTCGGCATCAACGACAACCAATTTCCCTCCTCGGAGCGGCTCGCGCCCGTCGGGTTCCCCGACGCGAAAAGCGAGACAAGACAGGGGTACCCGCAGGGTGGCGTGGGTTCAGGTTCCGACGCGATCCTCACCCAGTTTTTAAATACTGCTGACGGTTATCTTTGCGAATTAAAAGAAGCACAAATCCGCGATGGTTTGCATATCTTTGGGCAATGTCCCCAGGATACCCAATTGCGAGATCTCATTGTCGCGATCGCCCGTAATCCTAATGCTAACAGGCTGGGATTAACACGTGCGATCGCCTTAGATTGGAATCTAGATTTCGATCCATTAACGGCAGATTTAGGCGAAGAATTAATCAACTTCTCCATCCCTACTCTTACTCCCCTCCTTGGAGGGACTGGGGGTGGGTTACACACCGCAACGAAGCCAGCAAGCAAACCCTGTCGCATTATCGGCGACGCAGTAGAAATCCTTGAAGAACACGCCGCCGAACTAGTCACAAGGTTGATAGAAGCAAGTGCCGATGCTAAAGGATACCCACTGCTTGGTGAAACGCACGCTGAGGCTTCCTCAGCGCGATTTCATCCGCAAGGGGCACCCCTACAGGTTGATGGTGTGCAAATAGGCACCCACACCCAAGCCGAACTAGACTGGATAAAAGATCGACTCCTCCCCGCTCTCCACCAAACCAACCTCGAAATGGTTAACCTATTACGCGGTTTGAATGGTGAGTACATCCCCAGCGGCGCATCTGGCGCACCAACTAGAGGGAAACCCGAAGTTCTCCCCACCGGACGAAATTTTTACTCCGTCGATATTCGTGCCGTACCTACCGAAACCGCCTGGTGTTTGGGACGCAAAGCAGCAGAAGTGTTGGTCGATCGCTATACTCAAGACAATGGTGAATATCCCAAAACCCTCGGCTTATCAATTTGGGGAACTTCTACCATGCGAACTGGTGGCGACGATATCGCCCAGGCTTTAGCCTTAATTGGCGTTCAACCTGTCTGGGATGGAGTATCGCGGCGAGTGGTGGATTTTGAGATCTTACCGCTATCGATTTTAGGTCGTCCTCGCGTTGATGTCACCCTGCGAATTTCTGGCTTTTTCCGCGATGCCTTCCCCAATCTGATCGATTTATTCGATAGCGCAGTCAAAGCCGTCGCCGCATTAGATGAAACCCCAGTACAAAATCCCCTCGCCGCGCAAGTGCAACAGGAAAAACTTAAATGGCTGGAGCAGGGAGTGGAAATAAACGAAGCCGAAACTCGATCTCATTACCGAATTTTCGGCTCGAAAGCTGGGGCTTATGGAGCAGGATTGCAAGGATTAATCGAGTCACAAAACTGGGAAAGCGAGGCAGATTTAGCCCAAGCTTATATTAATTGGAGTGCTTATGCTTATACCAACAAAGCTGAAGGAATAGCTGCACCCGAAGCATTTAATCAACGTTTAGATAATATGCAGATCGTCCTCCAAAATCAAGATAATCGCGAACATGATTTACTCGACTCGGATGATTATTATCAATTTCAAGGTGGTTTAACCGCCGCAGTTAAAACAGTTTCAGGGAAAACACCGGAAGCTTATTTCGGCGATAATTCCCGCACAGAACAACCCAAAGTTCGCAAACTTACAGAAGAGATAAATCGTGTCTATCGATCGCGTGTCGTCAACCCCAAATGGATCGCTGGAGCCATGCGTCACGGCTACAAGGGAGCCGCAGAAATGGCAGCGACATTAGATTTCTTATTTGCCTACGATGCCACGGCTAATTGTGTCCAGGACTTCATGTATCAAGGTGTTGCAGATACTTATTTATTCGATGAAACGGTGCGAGAATTTATCGAACAAAATAATCCCTGGGTGCAGCGAGATATGGCGGAAAGGTTGCTCGAAGCCAATCAGCGGGGTTTGTGGGAAGATGTGGAGTTGGGGACGTTGGAGCGGTTGAGGTTAATGGTAAATGAATCTGAAGGCGTAATTGAATCCCAAGGGAATTAATAGTAAATTTAATACTAAGGAATAATTATATTCTTTAAGTATGCTAGCGATCGCAAAATTAATAACTCTGATGTTGTGTAAATAATGAAATAATTTTTACTTTAATTTCCAGCGATCGATCGCCAACACGCCGATGAAAGATACTACTATAACAACGATCGCCCAAAACCACCCTTCCTCGATATTACCCGCCTCTACTGAAAAATAGATTGCCATCGGGATTGTCTGAGTTTGCCCAGGGATATTTCCCGCCAGCAATAGAGTTGCCCCAAATTCACCCAACGCACGGGCAAAAGCTAGTACCGTTCCTCCCAGAATTCCTGGCATTGCCAAGGGTAAGGCAATATACCAAAACACTTCGGTTTCTGATGCACCCTCAAGCCTAGCAGCATCGAGTAGCAATTTATCGATTTGCTCGAATGCGCCTAAAGCCGCGCGATAGATCAGGGGAAAGGCAATAACTGCGGCGGCGATAACTGCAGCATACCAAGTAAATACGAGCCGAAAATCCCATCGAGCGAGGATCTGCCCCAGCCAGCCATTTTTGCCAAATAACATTAGTAAGATGAATCCGACGACAGTTGGCGGTAAGATCAGGGGCACGATCGCGATTCCTTCCACGATCGAAATTGCCGTATTTTGTAGTACAGAAAGTCGGCATCTAGCGCGGAATCGATACATATTATATGCGGCAATCGTCCCCACACCAACCGCGATCGTCGTTGCAAATAGTGATACTTTACCAGATATCCATAGCGGCGATAAATCGGGAATCGACATCACCTAACAGTCCTGTGCGTTCATGATTTGGCAATCCCGAAACCATATTTTTTAAAAATTTCCTGCACTGGTTTAGTTTGGAGAAATGCTATGTACTTTTTAGCAGCTGCGATCGATTTACTCGATTTGAGAATGGCAACTGGATAAATAATTGGGGTATGAAGTATGGCATTGGCGATCGCGGCAACTACCACTCGATCGGAACTTTTGGCATCAGAGATATAAACGATTCCGGCATCGGCATCGCCTGTTTCTACAGCTGCTAATACCGCTCGAACATTATTTGCCAATACAAACTTCGATTTCACCCGTTCTAAAATACCCAAGTTAGCGAACGTTTCGGTGGCATATTGTCCAACGGGAACGCTGCGCGGTTCGCCGATCGCAATTCGTTGGATTTCCGGCTGCACTAATTGGCGAAAATCTGTTAATTTTCGGGTTGATGTTTTGGCTGTAATTAAAACTAAGCGATTTGTCAGTAAATTTTTTTGAGTATTCGCCACGAGCAAATTTTGCTGCTGCAATGCTTGCATCTGTTTGCTAGAAGCTGAAATAAATAGATCGATCGGTGCGCCTTGTTCGATCTGTTGTTGCAGTGCGCCAGATGAGCCAAAATTATATTTTACTTGGTAATTTCCAATCGATTGTCCGATCGAGTGGATCTCTCGGAGTGCTGGTTGCAAACTAGCAGCGGCGGCAACGAGTAAAGTTGATGATTGAGAGCCTACTGGCTGCGGCGACTGGGTGAGGAAAGCATAAATAGCGATTGCCACCGTTACCAAACAGCTTACTAGCACAGCTTTAATCGATTTTTTCCTGACGATCGACACGATCTTGCTCCAAAATCTTATCTTGCCGAAAATACCAACCTCCTGTCAAGATTTTAGCAACTAAGTTTGCCCTGGATTTCTCGACCCAGCCAGGAAGTATTGTGGGAGAGAGATTTAAGCGTATCGATCGAGACTTGCCAAGATTGTTGCGGATCGAACAGGATCGACTCGGTGGGTAGAGATTGGTGCAGACACTCGGCAGGTTTGCTGCTGAGCGCTCGCCAAAGTTCGATCGCGGTTAATTTGCCAGGAACTACGAGCTGTTGCCACAGCAGCGGTAGGGCTAATTCTAAGCCGATCGCACCAGGAGGTGCCTCACCAAAGGCGACGGTTTTTTCCTCATAGGTGTAAGGGCGATGATCGATCGCGATCGCATCTAATACCCCAGTTTTTATCCCCTCAATCAGCGCTATTTGGTCTGTGGGGGTGCCCAGAGGGGGATCGAGCTTTAAGTTGGGGTTATAGTTGGCTAAATCGATTGTATTAGCAAGCAGGTGCAGCCAGGTAGTACTCGCAGTGACGGGCACGCCGCGTTGTTTGGCGGCAGCGATTAATTCTACGCCTCGGCGGGTAGAGATGCGCATCAGGTGAACGGGAGTCCCGATTTCACCAATGATTTCGAGGGTAGCAGCTAGCGCGGCAGTCTCGCTCCCGACCGGATCGATGGGTAACCCATACCTGAGCGCGGCTACGCCGGATCTGGCAATGCCATTACCGCGTAATTCTCGATCGCAAGCATACAAAGCAATCGGTCGATTGTAGGATGTGAGGTACTCTAGGAGATTGCGAACCAGCAGGGGATTGGCGATCGCGCGACCGTCGGCCCAGCCAGTAATATTAGTTGTGGCGATTTCTGCCAACTCAGTCATGGCTTTGCCAGCGACTTCCACCGTCAGTGCGCCCCAGTAGCCGAGTTTGGGTGCATTAGGCATCAGGTCTGCTACTTGTCGATAGTGGCGATCGAGACTGATAATACCACTCACTCGATCGAGTGCAGGTAAAGTATCCGGCAAAATGTTAACTCTTACAAAGCCACCCGCTCTAGCGCTCGCCAATAAAGATTCGATCGTCTCGCGCTCTTCGTGTCCTGGCGTACCACTATGACTGTATATGTCTACCAATCCCGGCGCAAAAATCAAATGTTGTCCGGGGATAATCTCTAGTTCGTCGGGTAACTGAGTAGTGTCCCCAACTTCCTCAATTACTCGATCCGTCAGAACAGCGGAGCTATCCTTAAAGAATATATCTCCCACTCTGTCGATTTGCGCGATCGGGTCTAAGATTCTTACCTGTTGAAATAATTTCGACATTCAGCTTGGTGATTTTGGATTTTAGATGCGCTCGTTGGCGCAGCCTCGCCGCTGGCGATACGGAACGAGAATCGTTAATTGAGGAGTTGTCGGAATAAGTTAAGGCAAGTGGCGATACTAATAAATAATCTTGCTGCAAAATATCATCTCATCACAAGCAGTACAGAGATCGCAGAGTATCCTTTGTTCTTAGACCCACAAAATCGTAGCTAAAATTGGCAACATCGGGTGTTTATTTTCCCCATTTAAAGATCGCTGCACCCCAACTCAAACCCGCCCCAAAACCGGAAGTGGCGATCGTATCACCCACTCGAATCTTACCAGCTCTTACTGCTTCATTTAACGCGATCGGAATTGAAGCCGCCGAAGTATTACCATATTTTGCCACGTTACTAATTACCTTCTCCGGTGCGATATTCAATCGCTCGGCGACAGCATCCATGATCCGTTGATTGGCTTGATGCAGGATCAACCAATCGATATCGGCACTAGTGAGATTAGCCTTGTAAATTACCTTGTCGATCGCATCGGGGACGCGATCGATCGCAAAGCGATAGACTTCGCGGCCGTTCATTGTTACGTATTGATATTTTCCCTGGGTGAGCGTTACCCCAGGAATTAATTCCCGCAATTCTGATTTAAAAGCCAGATTCAAACAAGCATTCCGCGTGCCATCGCTCTTGATTTCAAAACCCAAGAGGCGATCTTCCGGTGCCGCCTGCATCAATACCGCACCCGCACCATCACCAAACAAGACACAAGTATTGCGATCGTTCCAATCCACCCACCGTGATAATAAATCCGCACCAATTACTAACACATTTTGAAAAGCACCCGTGCGCAGGTATTGCGCCGCCGTCACTACCCCAAACACAAAGCCCGAGCAAGCCGCTGTCAGATCGAAAGCGACTGCATTTGTCGCACCCAACTGCGCCTGAATCTGAGCAGCGGTACCAAATAAATCTTCCGATGAGGAAGTAGCCAACAAGATCAGATCGATGTCGGTTGCGGCTACTCCGGCCATCTCTAGCGCCTGTAGCGCCGCTTGAGTCGCAAAATCAGCTAGGCACTCGCCATCGTTACTAATATGCCGCTGCCGGATCCCCGTGCGGCTAGAAATCCACTCATCGGAGGTATCTACTACCTGCGATAGCTCGTCGTTTGACACGATAGTCTTGGGTGCCGCCGCCCCACATCCAGTAAAAGTGACACCCATAGGAATTATGAATTATGAATTATGAGTTATGAATTCCAAACAGCGTTTTGAAATAGAGCGATCCAAGTAGTTGTAGCATATTTATCGCCTCAAATCTCGATCGTGGGCATTGCCCATCTCCAATCTCGCTAACAAATTTTCCTACTATTGTTGCGCGATCTTGTCTTGCTGCTATCATCTGAGAATAAAGGCGTGCGCGCATTGCGAACTCACGATTCGCCAGCACCGATCGGTTCTTGCTCCAAGACTTTAATGCGAGTAGCGGCTTGGATTTGCTCGATCGCGTTTTGGTCTACTGCACGCTTGGCAGAACGAATCGCATTCGCAATCGAATTTGCATCCGAGCTACCATGACTGATAATACAGACTCCTTCTACTCCTAATAGTAAACCACCACCATGCTCGGCTGCATCGATTCGCCGTTTGAGCCGTTGGAGATTGGGCTTGAGGATTGCCGTACCCAATTTGCCGTTCAAGCCGCGCGGTAGCTCTTCTTTGAGCATTTGCACGACGATATCACCTACCGCTTCAGCAAATTTAAGCAAGATATTCCCGACAAAGCCATCGCAAACAATGACATCAAAGTTACCAGAGAGGACATCGCGACCTTCGGCATTACCGACAAAGTTGATGCTCTTATTCTGCACTAAACTCTCGTGTGCCTCGATCGCGACTTTATTGCCTTTGGATTCTTCTTCGCCGATATTGAGCAATCCAACTCTGGGTGATTCTACGCCCATCACACATTGACTGTAAATCGCGCCCATCGTGGCAAATTGTTCGAGATATTGGGGCCGACAATCGACATTTGCACCGACATCTAAAATCAAGACGGATTTGTCAGCGCGATTGGTCGGAAATACTGCGGCAATTGCCGGTCGATCGATCCCTTTCAATCGTCCCAATCGGAGTAATGCTGCGGCCATTGCCGCACCCGAATGACCCGCCGACACAACTGCGTCTGCTTTACCATCTTTGACGAGTTGCATCGATACGTTAATCGAAGCCTTCGGCTTGCGCCGCAGGGCACCTAGTGGCTCTTCATGCATTTCGATCGTCCCTTCGGCTGGCACGATCTCTAATTTGGGTGCATTGGGATGTTGGTTCAGACAAGCCTGAATTTGTTCGGGGTCGCCGACCAAGATGACATCTACGTCTGTTAATTCTGTTTGGGCCTGGATCGCACCCGCGACTATGGCGGCGGGTGCATCATCCCCACCCATTGCGTCAAGTGCGATGCGCGCGCGAGTTGAAGCCATTGATGCCACTAAGTATAAACCATCAGAATTCTACCAGAATATGGGTGTTTGTCACTGTAATGGATTAAGCGATCGGGCACTTATTTATAGATGTTACTGAATTTAGCGCGGTAATTAGTGCTGTTGCTGCTGAAGATAAGATGCAATCTCGGTTATTTAATAACCACTGAGCTATCGTCGCGCTCAATAGTGTAAAGTTTCACTCGATCGCTATGGCTGGCGGCGATCGAGCGAGTCATCCATTGCGCTAGCGCATTATTTATCAAACGCGCCAGCTAGATCCTCGCTCTAATGGTAGTGTGATACCGATCGGGATGCAAGATCGGCTATAGTCATACCTCTGTGCCCATTGTCTGTGTTCCGATCTAACTGCTGGGTTTGAGGAGACTGGCGATCGTTATTTAATTATTTGAGACTCAAGCGATCGAATAAATTCTCGCAGAATATCTGTTTTCGTTCTTGCTGTTTGTTCTGCAAAAGCTTCTAAGATTTTTAGCTCTTGAGTGGGAACCTTGATGTTAAGTTGCTTTAAGGACATGATTAGAATATGAAGTAGTATTTTAGAGATGTCGATCGACAACTAACAAGGAATATTCACGAGTAGATTGAAGCGATCGGTTAACGAGCAAATGAATCGAGATGACCCCAAGCGAACCGATTTGGAAAACAGTTAAAGTAGAGCAGCGATCGACTTTTTTGGATTAGTCATTAGAGCGAGCGAGCCTTCAACCAGCGCTTGTTTCAGTTTTAACCTATACGAATACTCATGCTTATCGTTCGATCGACCGAATTCGATCGGCCATTTTGCTGCATCGACTAGCTAGCCTCTTGGAAAAAATTCAGGGCAAACGATCGTACCGATGGTCATAACAAAGCTATCGATCGTCCGCAGACGCAAAAATCTTTTGGGGTATAAGATAAGTAATGGGATGTATGAAAATTAAGTCATACTGATACAGTTACCGATCGCATTCCGTTAGTTGAGAAGGTTATCAAATAATTAACATAAAAGCTCAACCCAATCGAGATCGTCAAGAGGTCATCATTATTTCCTGACTACCAGACAAATCTCTCAAAAGATGAGTTATGAAGAGGGTTAGTAGGTAAGTTTATCCGAGCTACTTTTTTACAAATGAGGTTCGAGAGCGACTAAAATTAGACATTAGACATTAGACAGATCCTAATACTTCTCGGTTAAGAACTGCTAGCGACTGAAGTCGCCGCTAGTGAAGCCTAGTCCGCGTAGGCGGACTAACTAGTTTTTAGATTAACCGAGAAGTATTAAGACAGATCCCCCCATGAGGAACCAAGGATATCTCCTCAGTTCTGGATTTTAAGCCAGAACTGGCATATATTCTCCTCGTGCCAGCTCTTTTGCACGAGATGTTGCAGCCTTTTTCTGCTTACAAAAATACTTATAATGGGGGTGGCGAGACTCGAACTCGCACGTCCTAAAGGACAACAGATTTTAAGTCTGTCGCGTCTACCATTCCGCCACACCCCCAGGTGCGCTCGCTTGCCAAAGCTTGGTTATCGCAAATGTTCCACGAATAAAGATAATAACACTAAATTTTACCTAAAGCAAGAGCTAGCTGAGGAGTCTGGGTGATTTGCAGCTCGTTACCAATATTTAACAACGGTTAGTTAATAAAATAGCTTGCGTTACCTGAATTTGAGCGATTTTGTCCGCACCCGATCGAGTTATGTAGATAAATTAACAATTACAGGCGATGGATCGATCTAGAGAATTCATCGTTAAAATGAGATCTCATCATCAACTTCAGCTTCAGTTTAGTTGTTACTGAATCTATCAACCAACCTTGCCTAGGTCTTTAAAAAGTTTTTGATGTCATCTACTCCATCTAGAGAGGTATCGTTATGCCCGATCGTGTCGAGCTTGAAGGAAGAGTTTTTGTTCCCGCTAGTGAGTTAGATCTGCCTGAATGGGGTTGTGTGGTTAGCGATCGCAACCAGCCAACCCTAACCCTCAAAGATGACGATCTGTTCCTGATTACCGACACTCTGGGCAATATTTCTGGCTGTTCGCGGGATGAAACGATCGCTAGCATGGGACTATTTTGTCGCGATACGCGGTTTTTGAGCAGGTTAGAATTACAAATTGCTGGATGCTCGCCAATTTTGCTCACTTGCAATGCCGATAAGGGATTTGCCCTGTCCGCACTCTGTACCAATCCGACGATTCCCAATATCAATGCCGAAACGATTAGCATCCAACGCGAAATTGTCTTAAATGGCGGCTTATTTGAAGAACTCACCATTCACAACTACAATACTACAGCAGTTAGTTTTGAATTAAGCCTGAGCTTTGATGCCGATTTTTCAGACTTATTCGAGATTCGTGGCTTCCATCGCAAACAACGGGGAGGATTGTTGCGGCGCGTCCCAGCTAGCGATCTCCATCCCACTACCCAGACTCCGGCATCTGTCGAGGAATTAACGCTAGCTTATCAGGGTTTGGATGGGGCGATTTTAGAGTCACACATCCAGTTTTTGCATCTGCGACCCAAATATCTCAAAGGCTATACTGCCATTTGGCAGATCCAGCTCGAATCCCATGCGAGTTGTCAGCTCGGCTATCGCTTGCAGATGTTGATGAACAATCGCTCTGTCTCTGGCGTTCAGATTCCCGCTGCACTCCTCCAAGCTAAAGCCGCCGAACTGATGGAGGAAGACCACTGGCGCTCGCAGATCACCCAGATTCGCACCGATAATCGCGAAATCAATCTCGCGATCGCACGGGCGGAACGAGACATCTATTTGTTGCGCCAAACTTTCGATCGGGTGAGTACCAGCCCAAACAATCCCGCAATGAAAGGAATGGTGTTATCGGCTGGCGTACCCTGGTTCTGTACGCTATTCGGTCGGGATGCAATTATTGCCGCCAGTCAGATCTTAATTCTCGATCCCAAAATCGCCCGCGAAACATTGATGGTATTGGCTCAATACCAAGGGAAAGTAGACGATGAGTGGCGCGAAGAGCAGCCAGGGAAGATCCTGCACGAGTTGCGGATGGGAGAAATGGCTCGATGTCAGGAGATTCCCCACACGCCCTACTATGGGACGGTGGATGCAACGCCGCTGTGGCTGATGTTATACGCTGAATACTACGCCTGGACTCACGATACCGAACTACTCGATCGGTTGTGGGAAAATGCCCTCGCAGCGATGGCGTGGATCGATCGGATGTGTGCGGAAACTGGTTATTTAAGCTATTTTCGGACATCAGCGCGGGGTCTGGTAAATCAAGGCTGGAAAGACTCTGGCGACTGTATCGTCGATCGGCATGGTAAGATCGCCACTGGTCCGATTGCCCTCTGCGAGGTGCAAGCTTACGTCTATGCCGCCAAAATTCGGATGAGCGAACTGGCGCGGATTCGGCAAGAAAACGACCTCGCCACCCGCTGGCTTCATGAGGCTCAAGCGCTCAAACAACGCTTCAACCACGACTTCTGGATTCCCGATCGCGAGTTTATCGCCATGGCACTCGATGGGGCAGGCAAACAAGTCGATGAGATCGGTTCTAATCCGGGGCAATGTCTCTCAATGGGGCTGCTGTATCCGGAAAAAGCCAAAAGCGTCGCCGAACGTCTCCGAGCGCCAGATATGTTCAGCGGTTGGGGCATTCGGACGTTGAGCAGTCAGTCGCCAGCCTACAATCCGATCGGCTATCATACCGGATCGGTCTGGCCGCATGATAATAGTCTAATTGTGATGGGCTTGCGGTCGATCGGCGCAGTCGAGCAAGCGTTAGAAGTCGCTCAAAGCATTTTGGATATGACGGTTCATCAGCCCTATCATCGTCCACCCGAACTTTTTTGCGGTTACGAACGGATTGAGGGGAACTGTCCGATTCAGTACCCGATCGCTTGTTCGCCACAAGCATGGGCGACTGGCACCGTGTTTCAACTGCTGCAAACGATCGTCAATCTCGTCCCCGATGCCCCGAGTAACTGCGTCCGGATTCTCGATCCAGCTTTACCCCCGAGCATCCGGCAAATCTCTTTCAAAAATCTGCGGATCGGTACTACCTCGCTCGACTTGGAATTTACTCGCGAGCAAGACGCAGAAGGCGAAGGGATGCGCGTGACAACTTCCTGTCGGGTCGTGAAAAAACGCGGAAATCTCCGGGTGACGATCGAAGCTTAGTTCACCCAATTAGCCGTTGTTGTGAGTGTCGATCGATTGAACATCAGGGTTGAGTCGATCGACACTCGAGCTTTCTCGCTGCCCTCATCTAAAAGTTACACCAACTCAGATCTGACTGAGAACAGCGGCGCATTTACCCAGGGAAATTATCGCTTTCCAAACTACTTCACTAAATATTCTCGGATAGAGAGAGATTAAAGCTAACTTGTGGGTACGTTAGAAATAACGAGAACGAGATTGATTCAGAGATAGAGCGCACCATCGTTTTGATGGGTGCTTACTTGTCGCTGTATTGCTTTGCTTGGAAAGTTTCGGCGATCGCCGAAGCAAATGTATTATGTACCTATAAGAGTAGGAGCGCGCAGTGCCGATAAAAGCGGTAGAATTATAGACAAATAGCTAGATCCTTTGCTTGCACTTCAACTCAAGCCAAAGTATCGATCGACCCCCCGGTCGAGTTCGAGATAGAAGCGCGATTCTCAATGTTTGAGAAGTTATGCCAACGATAAAGACTACACGATCGGAAAAGTGTTCCACTGGTGAGGCTCAATGAGCTACTGCGTAAATCCTGACTGTCCCCAACCCAAAAATCCTGTTGATGCCTTCCTGTGCCAAGCGTGTGGCGCGCGGTTACTCGTACGCAATCGCTATCGAGTAACCAAATCATTAGGTCAAGGGGGCTTTGGAGCAACCTTTGTCGCGATCGATGTTTCCCTCCCTGGGGAACCCATCTGTGTGATCAAACAACTCCGACCGAGTAACAATCATGAAAAGTTCCTGCGGATGGCGCGGGAACTGTTCGAGCGCGAAGCGAGAACGCTCGGTAAAATTGGCAACCATCCTCAAATTCCGCGTTTGTTAGATTTCTTTGAAGAGCGCCGCAATTTTTATCTAGTCCAAGAATATGTTAGCGGCCACACCATCCATCAAGAAGTCAAACAGATGGGGCTGTTTAAGGAAGAAAAAATTCGAGCCTTCTTGATCGAAATTCTCCCTGTGATTACCTATATTCACTCACAGCAAGTAATTCACCGCGATATCAAGCCCGCCAACATTCTGCGGCGCGATCAAGATGGCAAACTTGTCTTGATCGACTTTGGTGCCGTTAAAAATCATGTCGCCCAAATTGAATCCCCAGAAGGTGGCGAACAAGCGCACAACACCCAATTTGCTGTTGGGACATCCGGCTATGCGCCGCCCGAACAGTTGGCAATGCGCCCAATTTTCGCCAGCGATATTTATGCACTCGGTGTCACTTGTATCTATCTGATGACGGGTAAATCGCCTAAAGATATCGAATACAACCCTTCAACTGGCGAAATGATGTGGCAAAAACACGTCCAGTTGGGTAAACACATGACCCAAGTTTTGGGGAAAATGTTGGAAGTATCAGTTCGCTATCGCTATCAATCTGTAGAAGAAGTCCAACGGGCACTCGAAAGCGGCGCTGTCGTCGAAACTCGTGCGGCTGGTGCGGGATTACAACAAAACCGTCCGGGGATGAGTCCGAGCAATCCCCAGCGTGGTTTGGCTCCGAACTCACCACCTGGACTGCCGAGCAATCCCAACACCCCTACCCCTCAAGCCACTACTCCGTCGCGGAAGATTGCCGATACGATTAAGCAAAAACGCTTGGAAAGCGATCCCACTAACATTAAAAATGGCGGATCTCAGACTGGGTTTGGTGGCCCTCAAACTGGATTTGGTGGAACGCCAGCAATGCAGCAGCCTAAACGCGAGCAATTAAAACTCGATGCTCAAGGAGTCCTCGCCGCATTTCGACGCGGGCAGAGGACATTTAGCGAGATGGATATCAACAGTCTCGACCTCGCCAAAGCTCATCTTCCGGGGATTGCGTTGAGCAGTGCTAATTGTGCATACATCAATTTCCAAGGTGCCAATCTCTCTGGCGGCAAGTTTGATAAAGCTGACTTGAGTGGAGCCGTACTTAAGGATGCTGTCTTGAGCAAAGGGTATTTTAGCTATGCCAATCTTCAAAATGCCGATCTGCGAGGTGCCGATCTCAGTGACGCTTACCTCAACTATGCCAATCTGCACGGTGCGAATCTGTGCGGGGCAAATTTGAAAGGTGTCAAAGTTACTGAAGACCAGTTAAATCAGGCTAAAACCAATTTTATGACTGTCTTTCCTAATGGCAAGCGCGGGGGATTCTGGTAAACTCCGATCGATTGTGATATCTAGAGGCGACCCTTTGATAGATAACTAATCGTCCCAGTTAAAATCGCCCCACCCATCAGTACGCTGATTGCAGGGAGAAATAACGGCTCCCACAGGCTCTGCCAAACTAGTAGTCCTAACGGAATATTGGTATACTTGCCAACGATCGCAATCAGAAACCAACCAAATGCCAGTACGACAAAGAAAAAATTAAATGTCAATAAATTGTTAATAAGAGTTACAATTTTGGCAGTCATAATATTCTCTGGAGTAGTATTTGTTGGCTGAAATTGAGCTTTAGTAACTCAATTATAGTTTAAGCGATCGAGCCATCGATCGCTTTCATTTATTACTAAAGTCGGTCTAATTTTTAACCTAGTTACAGATCGATCGTCGCTTGACGGCACGCGATCGTGCTGCGAAAATCAGATCTTCATGGGGAATGTATCTCGGTATGGAAGAATACATGCCTTGCAATCAGGAAGTCAGAGTGCGATTCTTTACAGCGCCCCAAATTAGGAAATGATCGATCGCGGATTAAATCCCAATACCAGATAGGATTAGCTGACGATTTTCTAGGGAAGAGGTTTGGCCAACGATTCCAACTGAATTAACACAATGATTTTGCGAACTTGGTATTTTGATAAGTTCCCGTCCCATTGTTTCAGCAAGTAGCACTGGAACGGCGTTTCCAATCTGTCTCATCGCTTCACCCCAAACACCCTTTACAACAAAATTATCTGGAAAAGTTTGGAGTCTTTTTGCCTCCAACACCGTCAAATAGCGAACGCTTCCATCTGGAAAGCGAATCATATTCTCCCCACCAGGAACGCCATGATCTCCAGCTTTGATTGTTTTTGCAGGTGCATCTAATATACAGCCTGTATGCCCTGGATAAGTCCTTGCACCACCATGAAAAAGATGATCCTCGATTCCGTGATTAAACTGTGGATCTGGTAAATTGCTTATAGCATCTCGAACTGTCTGCCAAGGCATTGATACTGGCTCAAACATGCCATATTTATCTATCAGTCTAGCTTTTTTAGTTTCGATCGATCGATCTATTAATGGACGTTCCGATCTACATATCTGATGCCGCTCCCAGTATTCTCCCGTCACGTACATATCCCAAAATAATCTCTCAGATGAGTGTGTATCTGGTGGAAATAACCAATCGCACTCTAGATCGGATCTGATGCCGACAATGATGACACGCTCTCGCTTTTGGGGTACGCCATAATTTGCCGCATCGATCGATTTAAACTGGACATTATATTTAGTTCCTGAGTAGGAGAACTTACTCACGTTGCGAAGTTCTTCTAAATGTTGTTGCCAATCTGAATTAGCTTCCTCCTGAAATCTGGGATAAGTCAGCCGGAGCAGAATGTACTCGAAGTAATCTGCAAATGTATGTCGCAGTAAACCTTTGACATTTTCAAAGATAAAAGCCTTTGGTTGCAGTTTCTCGATCGCACGAATTGCCGCTGGAAACATATCACGTTTATCTCGATTGGCCTGATGTTTACCACCGAGTGAAAATGGTTGACATGGTGGCCCACCTGCAACAAGATCGATATTTTCTAATGTGTCTAGATCGAAATCTCTGACATCGCTGAAAAAAACTTTTTCTCGAGCGAAGTTCTCACATAGAGAGGCATAAGCATGTTTATTATTTTCTACAAGTGCAGCGTGTTTGAATCCGGCTAGTTCCAGTCCTTTCGCTAAACCACCTGCACCTGAAAATAGTTCGAGGGAATTCATCTAATCACAATTACTCTTATTATCAAGGGCACATGATAATATCTATTTCACCAGGCTTTTTAGATTTGTCGCCATACAATGCAGTTTGAGTATTTTTACTGAGAGGTCGAGGTATTATTTTCATATTTTTCTTAGGAAATATATCTTGTAAAACCTCAATAGTAGTTTCCTTGGTAAAAGTTCTTGCATCAGTTCTCACATATACAATTGCATCTTCCTTCATGACTTTTGAACATCCTATGAAAACTGTTTTCAATAAATCACGGTACCCAATCTTTGATTCAAACTTACCCTTGCATTTTTCTCCAGTCCATGTGGGTCGATCTGAACCACCTAACATCCATAATCGGAGCCATTGATCGTAGTGATAATTGGTAATAGCAAAATATGGCGGTGATGTAAAAAGGAGACTAAATTTATTTATCTCACTACAATTAACTCTATTTATCAAATGATTTATCAAGGAGGTACTATCCCCTAAATACATTTCTCCATAAGACAACCTTGGTAATCCTTTCGCATATCGCCACTTTGCTCGGTTTTGTAAAAACTCTACTGGATCAATTTCTGGAGGGTCAAGTTCATTTGTTTTCCACCAGCGAATTGAGTATTCTGGACTCATTGCTTTACTCTGACGCATCTGATTAGAAAGAGAACTATCTCTCTTTCCATGTAGACAGACAAGTATAATAGCCATAACAGTTGCATCAACTATATCATCTTCCCACTTCAACTCTCTTCGAGCGACAAGAAGGTAACGGAGTACTTGAGACGAATAGCAAAAATGGAAAAATTCTGGTAAATTACTTAACTCTTGAGGCTGAATAGATAAACTTAACTCTCCAATATTTTTAATCCGCTCTAATACATTAATTTCAGAAGCAGGATGCAGTTTAACAAAACCATATAGCCAGCCAACTGGATTTATTTCAAAACCATAAGCTTGTCTTTCCATTGCAACCGCAGCATAAATACTAGATGCGCGCCCTGCAAATGGATCGATAACTGCATCTCCAGGATTTGAGTAGTTTTCAACAACTTCAAATGCAAAGTCTCTAGGAAACATAGCATAGTATGGTCCTAATCCAGACCAGCGACCGATAGCAGTTCTGGGGCTTAATAACTCCTTTATTGATTCACTCATGTCTAGATATCCGACATAAGTTCTTTTGCTAGCTTTTCCAAAACTTGGTTGCCAAGACGTAAAGGAATAGCAGCCTCAGCATTTGCTGAAACTAATGGAACGATAGCGTTAGGGAATCGAGAAGATACAATTCGATCTAATAAACTGATTGCATCTGATAAACGAGGATACTGAGAAGGTTCTGCCGTTGTTGTGTTTTTATGATGCTCTGAAAGAAATGGCAGTGTAGCAACTATACGAGCACCTGATTTTGTCTTGTAGAGAAGTTTTCTTCCAAAATAAGTTGCATCTCCATAATCTTTTTTGCTTTTAGAAAAATTAATATTATTCTTGATGTAGGAGTCATTTACTAACCCAACAGCTTGATTAGGAAAGGCACCAATCTCTCCACTTTCCTTTTTGTCTAAGCACTCAAAATGATCGACGAATAGACCTGTTTTTTCAACGCCAATCAAGAGTAAATCTCTTTCACCAGTTACTTTTTTAACTTCAATATTAATTCTAGATAGCTCTTTGTAAATTGATTGACTGATCCAAGCAGGTTGCCCAAAAACAGCGAGTGGTCCATCTAAAATAATGGCAACTCTACCTAAGCTAGATAGCCATTTATTCGATTCCATTGCCCGAAGTATATGTACAACCCACACACGTTCTAAAACTTGCATAATCTCACCAAAGATAGCACCATTGCTACCAGCAGGATTCATTCTTTCATGAATTCGGAGCGCATCTGTAGAGTAAAGAGAACGTTTCAAAGGACATTGACATGAATACTGTCCATTATTTTTCAGGAAATCTTTATTCTCTGGACAATCATCATCATCATCATAAGGACATTTCTGAATTTTTGTTGTAGATACTGGTTTATGTGCCAAAAGAGCTTCATAAGTTTCTAACAGAGATTCACTATTGGAAAATATTTGAGTGGATTTAAACACTTCAAAGATTGATTTCCTGAGTGAATCTTTAGCACAACTTTCTCCTTCTGTAATCACGTTGCACCCTGGCAAAGCGCAATCAATTGATTGTGCCGTTTCTATTTTCCTAAACTCCACAGGATTTACTGGACGTTGCTGATCGAGATCTATCATTTTCTTGATATCCAATAGGACAGAAGCAATAGTTATGTATGACGCTTCCGCTCCTGGAAATCCATTTTTAACTTCTACTTCCGCATGACTACCATCAATACCAATTATCCATGTGGGTGTCCAATCACTGGGATCAATTTTAAGTGGATTCAGATTCTTTAATGCGTTCTCAAGCTCTTGATTACTCTGAACTCGATAGCCACCAAGTAGTTTTTTCACTCGCTCACTTTCTACAAGACGGCGAAGCGGCTTGTAGTGTGCAAATTCACCATCATAAGGCATAACTTAAATCTCGAATTTTTTGATCTGGACGGGGATAACAAACGGATTACTCAATGTTTTGACTCTCAAAAATCCTTTATCTTGAGCACGTCGAATTGATGATTCAAAATCCTCAAAATCATAATACTTGCGAAGCTCTTTTGTCTCATCAGTATTGTTTAAGTGTCCGATAAACCAGTTAGAAGTGTTTCTGAGAATATTTTTTTGAATGCTACTAACTTCTTGGGTGGCATAAACCATGCCAATATGGTACTTTGCACCTTCCTTAGCTGTACGAACCCATATATTGTTTTTCAAATCCATGTCTGAGGCAATAGGTAAAAGATTATGTGCCTCTTCTAAATAAACAATGATTTCTGGTATATTTTCAGAGCCAGAACGAAATTCTTGCTGATTTTTCTCGAAAATATGTGACATTATTCTCTTAGCAGAAGACTCATTTATTAATTGGTTCCCACTAGATTGATCTACAATAACTAACTTTCCATTAATTAGATCTTTATATATATCTATAGTATAATCAGATGATACTTTAGTAGTGTGTTGGATACTTACTCGCCCTATTTGTCTCGAACCATTTCGCTGGCTTGACATTTCTAATATCTTTTTCAAATCTTCATCTGCCCATGTTTCTCCTGAAGTAGACTGAGAAACATACGCCTGCTCAAATGCTCTATAGCCACTATTTGAATCCATCATAAAATCGTAGAGATGAATTAATGCTGTTCCCAACTGTGACCAAGTAATTTTTTCTTGACTAATGATTGTGGCAGCAGATATATGATCTGGACTATTTCGGCTATTACTGCTTCTCATAGCAGTAAGTAAATCTGGACTAAATAATCCTTTAGTTACTGGAACAAGATTTTGAGGAGGTGAAAATCCTGCCTTTACTAACAAAGCTCTATAAACTAGAACGCGACGATTATAACGTGTTAAAGCACTGTAGTAACTACTGTCAATACTGTAATCACTCTTATCGGGTTTACTGAAACTTACCTGAATAAAATTCTGAACAAACTTAGCAGTGTCAAATTCGAGACTACTATTAATAATCTCTTTGCCAATTTGAAGATTTGAATCATTGAAAAAATTCAAGAGCATCAGCTTACGATTTGGATCATTAGGATGAGACAAAATACCATAAGTTATGACATCAGTCTCGTTTCCATTAGGATTAGATTTCCAAATATTTTTAATGGCAGAAGGATTTCCTCCCTTGTTGGGATCTTGAGAATTTTCATTAGCATATTCACCATTTGGATCGAAAACTAGTTGACCAATTCTAAGAGATTTTCGTTGAGCAAAGCGGAGGTCAAATACAGATTGAAGGATAATTTTAGTGGTGTTCGATTTACCAGTTCTAGTCATACCAAAAAGAGCGGTTTTTTGCCCTAGCAAATCTGCTGGTAAAAGTTGAACCTCTACATTCGATACTCCTTGAAACGATCGATTGGTTGATGCGTAACGAATATAACCAACCATTACAGATTCGCTAGTCAGTATGTCCTTACGTTCTGGATCGCGGTAATTAACAATACGAGATAACGCACGATCGTTAGGTTTGTAAACCTTCAAGCCTCGATTTGGATAATAGTTTGATAGATCGCTACCAAATCTTAAAACTAGTGACTCTGGTGATTCATTATTAGGATCTCGATCGAGGAAAAAAGTACCTACGACTTTACATTTTACACCAGCATAAGAGAGTATTTGATGAGTTGAAGCATCCATCAAGTCAGGACTATCCCAATGAATATCTTCTCCACTTGCTCTCTGTGCTGACTCTACACGTACTCGTTCTGCCTCAAACGCATTAGGCAGAGAAGCGGCATCCATAACACGCAAAAGAATTATTGATGCATCTTCAGTCTTGTAATCGGTAGGTTCTTCTGGGTTAATGCGAGTTGCAATCAGAAAGCTGAGACTTGGAATGCCGCCCACCTCTCTACGATTAAAATCATGGATTTGGACAAGTGCTGTTTCGTAGCTGATTGAGTAAACCTCTCCAACATACTGACTCTTTTGGATCAGTGGTTTGAATTGTTCTTTGGCAGCTAAATTAACGTGAGTTCGGGTTAAAGATGTCCATTTAATGACTTCTAGCTTCGTTTCTGAACCGCCCTCAAATGAATTAGTTGCTAATAGCAAAAGTTCTCTTCAGAGAATTGCCCAATTGATTAGTTCGTTTCAACGAACTTTTGCTATTAGCCCGTTGGCGTAGCCTTTCGGAACGAAACACTTATAGTTCAGGGCGGTGCTTGAACGGAGCAGATCGATTTTCCTTATCCCGAACTCACGTTAAATTAATTGCATTTCGCTGGTCGCCTTCAAAGACATTTTCGAGATTTGAAACCATAAATAATCTAGAGTATTTTTTTAGTTAAGCCAGCCATAGCTTTCTCGATCGAGGAGCTATAACCTTCAAGGTATATATTTTATAGAGTACCCATAGAATATCCTTTCATACCTTCTCAAGTCAGCATGTCAAACAAATTTTATATTTAAGGAGGAGGTTTTAATCCTACTACATATCACGGTACTTCAATCCGTCAATATGTTCTGGGATCTGCTTTGCACAATCCCAAAACTCAGATTATCGAAGGTATCTCACACGATCAAAGCTATTGAAGCGTCATGAGATCGTCGATTGTAGCAATGCCGAACGAGATATTAATGATATACAAGGCTTTTAACCTTGGCTTTGAGCGACTAATTGCTCGACTTGTCTAATCTGATTCCAGTCAATAGCCACAACCCAGATCTTCTCATTTTCCGAAAACTGGACTACCCCATCAACCTCCAAATCCTCACCATATAACATCAGCCGTTGACCGTTTTCTAACTCCGTATGTTGGCGGGCCAAGTCTTCAATCGTGCCGATGCAGTTGAGCCGCAACCGTCCCTGCTCGTCAGCGTTGTGAAAATCCACAAAAATTCTAGACATATTCATACACTACTTTGGTTCGCTAAGTTGCTGAGATGGTTTTGGGATCGTCGGGTTTAGTAGAAGACCAATTTCATCGGGAGTTAGACCTGTTAATGTTGCATGTTGTAGACTTCTGCCAGATGTTCGGATGACATCGCCGCCTGCTGCTCGAATTGCACCAACAGTGGTTACACCTATCTGCCCGTGTGGAATCGATGCAGATAATTCCTCAACTGATAACCCTTGTCCACATTCTACCGAAATTCCTGTTACACCACTGGGATGAGTTCCAATGCCCCGCTGAATATCCTCTGGGCGGTTTCGTTCCCCTCGAACGACAATGGCATCATCTGGAATTCTTTCCACAATTTCTATCGGCGTAACTTAATTGAAGTTTTACACTTTACCAGAAATTCAGAGTTTGACTTTATTCACAACTAGTCTCAAACCTATGAACTGATTAAATCTAAGAGACGCTACATCGTAGGGATTCTCTGCTAAGATAAACTCTTGGGAAAATGCGGACTCGCGCCGCACAAGGGATGCATCTAGAGCTTATGGTACACATCAAACAGGTAGAACTGTCCCATTTCAAATCCTTCGGTGGTACTACCAAAGTCCCGATTTTGCCTGGATTTACCGTAGTATCGGGGCCGAATGGTTCGGGTAAGTCAAATATTCTCGACGCGCTATTATTTTGTCTCGGATTGGCTAGTTCCAAGGGGATGCGGGCGGAACGGTTGCCGGATTTGGTCAATCACGATCGCAATACCAAAGGTGCCTCAGAAGCGATTGTGACTGTAACGTTCGACCTAGAGAACGAGGATGAGCCATCACCAGAAATTGAGGTTGTCGATATTAGTAGTATGTCCCCAGCTCCGCCGAAGCAACGGTTGGCGAATGAGTGGGTAGTGACGCGGCGGCTGCGGGTGAACGCACAGGGCGGTTATACGTCGAACTATTCGATCAATGGTGAGGCTTGCAATCTCGCGGAGCTGCACGACCAATTGAATGCGCTGCGGATTTATCCAGAGGGCTACAATGTTGTGTTGCAGGGGGATGTCACCAGCATCATCTCGATGAATAGCAAGGAACGGCGGGAAATTATTGACGAGTTGGCGGGTGTGGCGGCTTTCGATCGCAAGATCGATCGGGCGAAGAGTACACTTGACGAAGTTAAAGAAAAAGTCGAAAAATGTAATATCGTCGCCGCCGAATTGGTAGTCCAACGCGACAAGCTATCGCAAGATCGGATTAAAGCGGAAAAATATCAAAGATTGCGGACTGAGTTCCAAGAAAAGTCCGTACAGGAAGTGGTATTAAAGTGGAAAAATCTTCAACAGAAACAGTCTAAAGTTCAACAAGAATTAGGTCAAGGGAAAGTAGCTCTAAGTGGATTAGAAGAACGAGTAACAACTCTCCAAGATGAGATTAAAACTACTACTACCGAAGTCGAAAGCCTCAATGCTAAAGTTCGTGCTCTGGGTGAAGAACGTTTACTAGCCGCACAAGCGGAACTAGCCACCCAGCAGGCCGAACGTCGTCAACTCGAACAGCAGCAACAAGAGCTTACTGCCGATCGCCAGACCACCGAAACCGATCGTCAAAATACAGCTACGCAATTTGCTAATTATGAGCTAGAACACCAACGATTGACTAGCGAACAGCAACAGCTAGAAACGACGCAATCAGTGAAGCTGAGAACCGATCGCGATGATACTAAATATCAACTAGAACTCACCAAAGAAAAAGCCAGCTCGATCGCATCTGCTTCTACAGCTTGGGTGGAAGAACAAACCCAAGTCAGTCGGCAGATCGAAACCACCCTTCAAGAATTAAGCAAACAACGCACCGCTCAAGCACAACTTACCGAACGTCGTAGTCAATTAACCGAAAAGATTGCCGAACAAACCCAGCAATTAGCGATGATTACGCCAGATTTAGAAGCGAATCAAAATAATGTTGCTCAGCTGGAAAATAGACTCGCCCAATTGACTGGCGAATTAGCCGTCTTAGAAAATAGATTAACGGCAGTTCAGAGTAATATCGATACTCAATTAGAAACTCAAAAACGTCTATTACAAGAACAGCGAGATAAACAGCGGCTTGTCGATAAATTAGAGGCGCAGAATCAAGCTCAGCAGGAAGCCCAAGGTACCTTTGCTACCAAAATTATCCAAGAAGCCAAACTCCCTGGCGTACACGGTTTAGTCGCCCAATTAGGTACCGTCGATCCTGCTTATCAATTGGCGTTAGAAATTGCAGCGGGTGCGCGGATGGGAAACTTAGTCGTAGACGATGACGGCGTAGCTTCGCGCGCGATCGAATTACTCAAACAAAAACGTGGCGGACGGGCGACATTTTTACCGTTAAACAAGATTAATGCTCAGTCATTAACTGAAAATTCGGCACTCAGATCGACGCAAGGTTTTATCGACTATGCAGTCAATTTAATTGATTTCGATCGCGAGTACGAAAAGATCTTTAATTATGTCTTTGGTGGGACAATTGTATTCGACAGACTCGATCGGGCGCGGAGTGCGATGGGCAGACATCGGATCGTAACGCTCGATGGCGAATTGCTCGAATCTAGTGGTGCAATGACCGGGGGAAATATTTCTCAAAAGTCTACGCTTCACTTCGGTACCGCCGATGCGAGTGACTCTGCCGAGGTCCGGACGCTTCAAAAACGGCTAGCAGAAATCGAACAGATTTTGCAAGTGAGCATGGAAGTAGTGAATAAAGGTAATATCGAACTGCGCCAACTCAGTAGCGCCGTTGCGGATACCCGCCAAGCGCAACGCGAACTCAAACTTAATTTCGACCAAAATCAAAAAGATATTTCGCAGTCTGGTAACCAAAAGTCACAATTACAATCCCAAATTACTAAAAATCAGCAAGATTTAAATCTAACTGTCACTAATCTGGCAACTCTAGAGCAAATTCTACCCCCACTAGAAGCCGCTCTCGCGCACGATCGTGCCGAACTAGCCGAACTAGAGAAATCTGGAGTTCACAGTGATTGGCAAGCAATCCAGACCGAAATCAAAGCACAAGAGCAACAACTCCAACAACGCCAGCAAGCTTTAGCAGCAGTCGAGCAGAAATTACAAGAAATCGATCGAAATCGGAGCATTCTCACTGAAAAAATTGCCGAAAATCAACGTCGTACTAGTGAATATCAACAACGGCTCGAAACACTCGATCGCAAGTTAACCGAGATTAAAACTAGACTAGCTGTAGTTGGCAAATCGATCGCGACGACTAAAGCATCGCTAGTAATTTTAGAGCAAGAACTCGGTACCGACAAACAACTCCGCGACAAAGCCGAAGCCCAACTGCGTCAACTCCACCTCAATCTCCAAGAATTGCAGTGGGAGCAACAGAAACTCACCGAACTTCAACAGCAACGCCAAACCGAAATCGAAAATACGATCGTTCAAATCGCCACCCAGCGCACCGAACTTCCCGCCGAACTCCCCGAACTGCCAGAAGAGTCCCAACCCGACGAATATCTCGCCTCCCTCCAATCCCAAATCCGCCTCCTCCAAAAACGGATGGAAGGGATGGAACCCGTCAACATGCTCGCCCTCGAAGCCTACGAAGAAACCAACAACCGCCTTCAAGAACTCAGCGACAAACTCGGCACCCTCGAAGCCGAAAGCATGGAACTCCTGCTCCGCATCGAAAACTTCACCACCTTACGCTTCCAAGCCTTTAGCGAAGCCTTCGATGCCGTCAATGCCAACTTCCAAAATATCTTCGCCGAACTCTCTGACGGCGACGGCTTTCTCCAATTAGAAAATCCTGCCGATCCCTTTAGTGGTGGCTTAAATCTCGTCGCTCACCCCAAGGGGAAACCAGTTCAACGCCTCTCCTCAATGTCTGGGGGCGAGAAATCCCTCACGGCTCTAAGCTTTATCTTCGCCCTCCAGCGCTATCGCCCATCGCCATTCTATGCCTTCGATGAGGTGGATATGTTCCTGGATGGGGCGAATGTGGAGCGGCTCTCAAAGATGATTCGCAAGCAAGCCAATCAAGCCCAGTTTTTGGTAGTAAGTCTGCGTCGTCCGATGATTGAGGCGGCTGACAGAACGATCGGGGTGACGCAAGCACGGGGAGCTTATACTCAGGTATTAGGCATCAATCTCAAGACTTCGGCGTAGAAAGCCTGTCATAAATTTATATATACTGATTAATCACTTGGGACAATACCCACCCTGACTTTTTTCTTTTTGGTGGTTCGCTAATAAGATAGTACTATAATTGGGTGGCTTTTTTGTCGGGAATCACCTTAGCCTAAAGGGCGGGAAGGAAGCACCACCCTCTAGGCTAACGTTTCTAACCAGAACTCAAATAAGATTGCTACTATCTATTCAATCCCGATCGCATATTTGCGCCATTCCGCATGAGCGCCACTACCGATCTGATTGACAATCTCGTAGTGGAGGCTGCTGTGGGGTCGGCGCGGTTGCGTCGTCAGGTGCAAGTTAGCTTCTTTGGGAGTTCTACTGCCCTTTTTGACATTGCAGCGCATGCATGCCGTAGTGAGGTTTTCCCAACTGTCGACTCCACCACGAGATCGCGGCACGACATGATCCAGCGTCAAATCGCTACCCGTGTAACCACAGTACTGACAGGCATGATTGTCGCGGTTGAGAATATTCCGGCGGGTCAGCGGAATTTCGCGATATGGCACCGTCACATAGTGCCGCAGTCGAATTACCGTTGGTAGTGGAAAGTCCCGGTACAAGTATTTGCCATTATGTTCGACTTGTTCTGCTTTGCCTTTGAGCATCAAGATCGCTGCACGTCGCCAACCAGTAATGTTGAGCGGCTCATAGGAAGCATTTAACACCAGCACTTTGCTCATGTTGCTTAGAAATTTTCAGCCTATTTCTTCAGATGTTAACACAAACTCTCAGCGGTGTTCTCATTAGTACAAACTGTCAAAAAAAAGCATCGATCGTGAATGATTTGGTAAACTTACTCCCAACCGCATCTATGTAATATGGCCGATCGCATATGGATTCAATCGACTGGGAACAGCAACGTGCTTGGGTAGAAATCGATAACTCGGCACTGTTAAATAACGTGTGCGAGATTAAACGCTTATTGGCACCACAGACGGCGATGATGGCAGTCGTCAAAGCTGATGCGTATGGACATGGGGCGATCGATGTCGCTCGAACTGTCGTCGCTGCAGGAGTCGAGTGGCTGGCTGTGGCGACCGTACCGGAAGGAATCGAACTCAGACAAGCTCAGATTTCAGCACCAATTCTCGTACTCGGTGCAGTTAATAGTGAGGTACAGATTCAAGCGATCGTCAAATGGAATCTCCACCCGACGATCTGCAATATCGCTCAAGCAACGCAGATCTCGAAGGCGATGGTTGCGAGTCGAGCCGATGCCCCGCTGGTAGTTCACCTCAAGCTGGATACTGGGATGTCTAGATTGGGAACAGATTGGCAGCAAGCAGTTGATTTCTTTAGTGAGTTCAAAACTTTACCTTATCTCCAAATCGGTGGCTTGTACTCGCATTTAGCTACCGCAGAGGACATCGATACCACAATATTAGATCGGCAACTCGATCGGTTCGATCGCGCGACAACCGCAATTAGGAATGCTGGACACGCGCTGCCGCTCCTACATCTGGCGAATTCTGCCGGAATACTGGCTAGCGAACGATTGCACTACGATTTAGTCAGGCCGGGGCTGATTTTGTATGGGGTCTATCCAGCACTACATTTTCGATCGCAGATCGACCTTCAACCAGTCTTGAGTGTTAAAGCGCGCATCTCCCAAGTGAAGGATATTACTGCGGGTACGGGAGTAAGTTATGGGTATCGATTTATTGCCGATCGCGACATGCGGTTAGCGGTGGTCGGAATCGGTTATGCTGATGGAATACCTCGCCGATTGTCAGGTCGAATGCAGGTCGCGATTAGAGGTCGATCGATCCCACAAATTGGTGCGATTACTATGGATCAAATCGTGCTAGATGTCAGTCAGATCCCCGATCTTCAGGTAGGGGAAATCGTCACGATCTTGGGACGAGACGGCGCTACACAGATTACCGTAGATGATTGGGCGAACGAACTAGGAACGATTTCCTGGGAAATTCTGTGTGGATTCAAGCATCGCTTACCACGCGTAAGTAGATGTTAGAGCGATCGATCCCGCTTCTATTATCAAGAATTGCAAAAGATGGCGATCGCGAGTCAAGGAAACAGTGTATGTGTAGTTATGTAGGCAACATGAGCGAAATGTTGACAAATATCAACGGTAAGGAGGCGATCGCGAGTGGACGAGTCATATAACACTTATCTCAATCGCGTGGCAAAGATGACTTTACCCGCCACTTATAAATCTCAGATTGAGAATATCCAAGAATCACCCAAATTCAAGTTAGCTGCGGATGGTAGTCGGCAACCAGTACCTTTCCCTGGCTATTCGATAATTACACCACCTGGAGCGGAAGACCCCGATAATGCTGCGTTATTTGCAAGTTTGGCTGAGTGTCAGCAGCAGCTTACTAAAAAATTAGAGCCGGACTTATTAGTTCTAGTGAACCCGGCTAGTTTTCACTTCACCTTAGCAGATTTGATTTGGGATAGTGCTTATCGCACGGCGATTGCTGCTAATCCTGATTTTGAAAGTCAATTACGCGCTCGGATCGAAGATAGTTTTAGTATTTATCAGAGTGCGAAGGTTGAAGATAAATCGATTCGCTGGCAAATCATGGGCTTGACGGTCAGACCGCGAGCGATCGAGGTAAGCTTGGTACCCAAGGATGAGTGTAGTTACGATCGCATCATTGCGTTTCGACGGGCTATTTATCAGAGTTCGAGTTTGATGGCGCTAGGCATCGAGCAACAATATTATTTCACCGCACATACGACGTTAGCCTATTTTGCAAATATCGATCGGGAGATCGATCGGGAGCGGTTGAACGATACTTTGCAAGAATATAATATGCACTGGCTCGACCATCCGCAAGAGATTATCTTAGCCCAAGGGCAATTGCGGAAGTTTAGCGATATGTATACTTACGAACGCGAACCAAATTTTCCGATCGTCCGATTGTAGAATATTTGTCGATCGCATAGATATCCCCCTAAATTCCCCTTTAAAAAGCGGATGCAAGCGCGTGGAGGTTTTCTCTACATGTAAATTGCACCAATTTTAGGGAGACTTTGAGTATTAAGGGGTATTTTTGTTTTATTAATAGCTATCTGCGGATAGTAGGTTGTGATGAGTTTGCTCGAGCGCTTGTAATTTCATATTCGATCGTCAACCGTTCATCTTCGAATATAGACAAGGGTATATGTAGATCGATCAAAGTCTCCAACTAACAGTTTTTTGAGTGGCGGTTTAGACATTTATATCGATCTGTAAATTCAATCGTTTCAGCTTATCATTCACGCATTAAATATTAATAGGACTCGATTATCCCTGCTGTTAATTACGATCGCGTTGTCACTTCTAAATCTGTCACTGGATAAATACGTTCGCTTAATATGATTAACTGACTAAAATCGATCGGGTTTTGCTGCTGTTCGTAGACGAATGCTGAGATATCCTCGATCTAAATAATCCTGTGGGTTCATCTTATCATCTCAACTTCCAGCCGCATTCCTGCCCGCTTTAGCCGCTCTACCAACACATCTCCCAATCCAGTCGCTGGTGTCAAAATTCCACCCCGCTGCGCCCCTCCTGGCAGCCTGTCGAAATCCACCGCCAAACATAATGCTGACTCGCAGACAAATTTAACCGTAGCGCGATTGCCAGGATCGCCCACATCCGCAATCAGCCCCCGTACTCGTTGCCCCTGGCTGCCCCAGCCCAACAGTTCGCACCGAAACCAACCTTCATTCATAGTTTGCTCTGTCGGCCCGCTCCCAACTTGCGGGATAATTGATTCTAGGAGCTGGCGCAAGGGCGGTATCGCAATCGCGCCACCGATGAGCGCCATCCCTCCCACCATTGCCGTAGACTGAAGCCATGCCAACGGCGGGTCAAATTTGAAGTATTCCTGGTAGCTAAAGCCCGTACCATAAGATTCTTGCCATCGATCGAATAATGCCCGACTGCGACGGACGATTCGCGTATTGACCACACCCATAAAAAATGGCGCAACCCAAGTCCCCATCTCGGCATCGTACTGGGGAGCCGTAGGATCGCGATGTCTGTCTATATCTGTGGGGACAGATTCTGGTGGATTGAGCAGGAATGGATTACCTACTTGCTGTAGCTCTCCTCGATCGTACATACTCAAACCACTAGCCAGCGTACCACCATTAAAACCACCCGCCGCCTGATAATAACCCTTAACCTGAGTACAGTTGGCACCCAGTTCTCGCTGAACATAACGCACCAGTAGATAAGCCCCTAAATCTGAGGGTACCGAATCAAAACCACAGCAGGGGATAATTCGCGTCCCATCACTGGCAGCTCGGATGTGATAGCGATCGATCAGTCCCTTCACCCACGGCGTTTCGCCTGTAATATCGACATAATGAGTACCGTAACGGACGCAAGCATCGACGATCGCATCGCCATATATCGCAAATGGACCAGCCGTATTTAATAATACTTGCGTCTGGGACACGATCGCGTCGATCGCAGTGGGATCTTGACTATCGGCAACGAGCACATCGACATCGACACCCATTTCTGCCCTGACTGATTCTAACTTGTGACGATCTCGACCCGCGATCGCCCACCATACCTCATTGCCAGCACGTTCGGCAAAATACCGGACAGTTTGCTTACCCACAAAGCCACTGGCACCATACAGCACTACATCATAACTGGTTTCACGCATGACCTGACGATCGCCTATCGACTACTTATGTCTAAGTTCTAGCTCTATTATAGTCCGCCTCGATCTGGCAGAAATCAACAGCTCGATCGAGTAATCTGTAGGGCATCCCCTTGTGGGTGCCCTGTTGGTACGAAGCTAGAATAGTTGAGAGCGTACAGAAATTTCAGTAACGCAAAATATTGATGCGGAGAATAGGTATGTTAGAAATTAGCCCTCAATTACTTAAAGAAGCCAAACTATCAGTAGATGACATGGCAACTTATTTAACCGAGCATGGCTGGAAAAAAGTGCCCAATCAAAACCAAAGGGTAACTATATTTAAAGGAGTTAATGATGATTTTGGCAATCCCATCATTTTAACTTTACCCCGAAATCACGGCTTTGGTGATGCACTGCGCCGTTTGTCAGAAGCAGTTAATTTAGTTGCCTTTCTCGAAAATAGAGATCCTGAAAGCTTAATGGTAGATCTTCACGATCGCTCTACAAATCGTCAGATCTAAGGCTCTACCGAACTTGCTATGCTAAGTAGTGGATAAGAATCAAGTTTAATTGACAAAATTGATAATTTTGAGTTATGGAAGCTTGGTGCAGCATAAATGACAGATTTTATTATAGAATAGTAAGATCTTGATTTCTGGCAACAAATAAGCTTGAATTGCATTATGTCATCCAAATCGCAACTAAAAACCATTAATGAAATTCTTAATATCGACGGAATGACCGTCACTGCTTATAAGATCTTAGATGAAATCGGTTATTTTATTTATCTAGAAAATCAGCAATTAAAAGCAGTGTGTCCTCATTGTGGAACTGAAAGTAATAAACTTCATGAGAATCACCAATTAACAGTGAGAGATCTACCATTCGGTGAACATGATGTTTACCTTAAAATTAATCGTCGTCAATTCAAGTGTATGAGTTGTGGTCGAAAATTCAGTGAGGAATTAAATTTCATCAAAAAGAGAAGTCATTTCACCGAGCGAATGAAGCAGAAGATTGTCGAAGAGAGTCTAGCTAGTGATATTAAAAGTGTTGCCAAAAGAAATGGATTAAGTGAGCAAGAAGTGGAGACAATAATCAAAAAAGCTGGGGTAAATCTAGTGCAAAAAAAGCCAGAGAATTTAACCAGACTAGGAATTGATGAAATTGCCTTTGTTAAAGGGCAAAAAAACTATTGTGCGGTGTTAGTAGATCTAGAAAAAAGAGAGTTAATAGCCATCTTACCAAAAAGGACTCAAGAATGTATTGGTGAGTGCTTGAAGTCTTGGGGTTCGGAGGTTTTGAACCAAATTACAGAAGTAAGTATCGATCTATTTTCATCATACAAAAGTCTGGTAAATGAATTGATACCAAATGCTGAAGTGGTTGGAGACAGATTTCATGTAATGAAACAGATAAATGAAGAGTTAGATCGAGAGAGAATTAAAATCAAAAGAGAGGCTGAGAGGGTGAAGAACAAAGATGAAAAGAACAAGAAATTAGCAGCATTAACTCACAGTAAATATGCAATACTCAAAAACGAAGCGGATTTGAATGAATTGCAAAAAGAGAAGTTGAAAGAGATTGGAGACGTTTTTCCAGAATTAGCAGCAATGCACAAAACAAAAGAGTTATTTAGAGATATATTTGAATCAAAAACAGATTGGGGAAATGGGCTAATAAGCTTGTGTGACTGGCTCAAGAATGCTTGTGGGAAATTCCCCAAGAGTTGTGGAACTATTAAAAGATGGATTGGTGAAATAATTGCCTATTTTGATAATAGAACAACTCAAGGAGTCGTCGAAGGAATTAACAATAAACTCAAGCTAATAAAAAGAATGGGATATGGGTTTAGAAATTTTGAGAATTTTCAGATCAGAAGTTTGCTAGCATGGCATTTCAATCCTTGATTTAGCATAGTAAGTTCGGTAGAACCAGATCTAACGATTCTCGTTTCGATCGATTGAAGCCGATGTTCGACATGGGTTAATGGATGAAAAAAACTTTTGGTGGGTTGTTGGATTTCATTCTTCAATCAAATCTACAAATTTACACTTGCAAACGTGTGTGGATGTCTTGCATTGCTTCAATCACTTATTTTACAGCAACTTGCTACCACGTATTAATTTACAACTCTTTGGTGTTACCTTCTGTAAGGAGAATCGATTCCCCCGACAATTGCAATTGTGCTGCGACTTTTACATCTGTCACGGGATAAATCGTCTCACTCGGTACGATTAACTGACTACAATCAGCCAGATTTTGATGCTGCTCCCAAACGAATTCGGAGATATCCTCGATCGAGATTATCCACTCCCGCGCATACAAAGCCAGCACATCTCCCCGCAACCCTAATTGAATCGCTTTGCGCTCTAATTTGCCCCCAGCTGGGCTGTGGTCGGGATCCCATTGCAATCTGACGTTAGAATTACTAACGGCGCGTTTCCAGTCCTTTTCAGTGGGGTAGAGATCGGAATTATAACTAGAACGCACAGCGTTAGCTAGAATCGTATCGAATCCCAATCTTTGAATTTTCACCGCTAAAACCACCTCCTGACCCTCCTTTTGACCCCAGCCAGAGCGATACATCATCCAGAGGAAATTGGGCTTAATCCAGCTCATCCGACTTAGGCTAAAATGGTCGCCGCCGAAGTAGCCATGAGTCGCTGAAAAATGTCCGATCGCTGGACGATAAGCCTGATATACCACCACTCCCTCATCATCGAATTGCGCGACGATCTGACGACCGTTTTTTGGTAGTCTGGCACGTTGTTCGGTGTATGCGGTTGTAATAAGTTGCATCGATCGAAAATATTCAGCAATAACAATAAATATGTCGTTGCCAAATATTTTGGGGATGTAAAAGGGCGAACGACGGGACTTGAACCCGCGAATGGAGGTACCACAAACCTCTGCCTTAACCACTTGGCCACGCTCGCCACGCTTTAATGCGTAAAACTTATCATAGCACGATCGATTTAATTTAGTCTAGTGTCCGATCGAAGGAGTTCGATCGATCCAAACCAATATCGAGTTAAAGTTACTATTTTTAAGGGCGAAAGACAGGATTCGAACCCGCGAATAAAGGCACCACAAGCCTCCGCCCTAAGCCCCTATGCAACTCTCGCCAGCTTTAATGCGTAAATGCCACCACACACGATCGATTTAAATTAGTCTAGTGTTACAGTAAAATCATTCCGGTACGAATGAGCTGGTTACGATGATGATGGCACAATGGCAAGTCGTCCCAATTGGGATTTTGGCGATCTGTGGGCTGGGGGGGATGATGACTTTGACTAATCCCGATCGCACGGCTTATGAAGCGTACGCAATCGATCGAGTGGGCGACTTGGCTAGAGACCAATGCGATCGGATGCCAGCAGGTTTGGGCACCGTGCTGCAAGGCCCATGTCGGGCGGCGATCGAGTCTTTTAAGCCCCAAATTCGACCGCTACTATCGGCGACTACCAGCCGTCAAAACTTTATTTTCTTTAGTATTTATAAGTCAGACATCTCGATTCCCGCAGTTAATTTGAATGCCAAAGTCGAATCGATCGGGATGTTTAATAATTTCTTTACTTACAAAGCGCCTTAATCACCTCACAGCTTGCATCAAAATATATATCCTAGTGGAAGCGGAGATTTAGGTTACCCACCAGGGGTTGTGGCAGTAAGAATAAAGATGTATCGGTGCAAGCTGTGAGTAACTACGCTTGGGTACTTGCCGATTGTGACTCGATCGTGAGATAATTATAGACTGTGTTTATTTTTATTCCCGCGTTGGGTCTGTAAAGAGTATGGCAGCCAAAAAGGGCGTTCGTATTATCATCACTTTGGAATGCACTGAGTGCCGCACTAATCCTGCTAAACGCTCTAATGGTGTTTCCCGTTACACGACTATGAAAAACCGTCGGAATACCACCGCACGGTTAGAGTTGAGCAAATTTTGTCGTTACTGCAACAAACACGTAACGCACAAGGAAATCAAATAAATTATGAGTTATGAATGATGAATTATGCAGCTTCACGCCAAATAATTCGGATTTTTCTGAGTCATCATTCGATCTGCGCTCGCTCGCATCAACAGAATAGGTAGTGTCTTCACTATCCACCGTCCACTATTCACTATCCGCTAAAAACATGGCTTATTTTCGCAAACGGCTATCGCCGATCAAACCTGGAGAACCGATCGATTACAAAGATGTAGACTTACTCCGGAAGTTTGTTACCGAGCGCGGCAAAATCTTGCCCCGACGGATTACTGGTTTGACATCGAAACAACAACGCGATCTAACGCTCTCGATCAAGCGCTCGCGTCAAATCGCGTTGATGCCATTTATCAACGTCGAAGGTTAGATCGATCGTTAAGGGATGAGGAATGAGGGTTGCTAGTAGCTTATCCGGTTCCAGCAAACTTCATGTCTTCACATTCCCGATCCCAGCTAGCTACTATCTCCCATTCACCGTAAAATAGATAAGGGCGCGCAAGCTTCGCCGTTGGCGCAACATGGCGCATGAGCTTTGACAATTGCAACGGCTAATCGATCGTCAGATCGCCGCCAGATTGTAGCAGCAAGCCGAACGAAATCACACATAGCGCTCAAATACTGTTAGCAGGGAAGAGATCGGGGTGGAGAAGGGAACTCTAGTAGAATTTTGGCACAATGGAGAACGCCGTCTAGCGATTGCCGATCGTCCAGAAGGGAAAAAACACTGGATCGCGATCGATGCTCGGACGCAAGCACATACACTCCATCCCCGCGACATTACTTATCAAGTGCAGGGAGTTAGTTGTCAGAAGCCAGCAGAAATCGATAAATTTACCGCAGAAGTAGCGCCGAATATCGACCCCGACAGTCTCGAAGTAGCTTGGGAAATGTTGGTCGAAGATGGAGAAACGGTCGATCCGCCAGCATTAGCGGATTTATTGTATTCCGATCGCACCCCAGCCTTGTGTTATGCTGCACACATCTTATTATCAGACGATAAGATTTACTTTAAGAATAAAAAAGAAGATAAATACGAACCGCGTACCACAGTTCAAGTTGCCGAACTCAAGCATCAAGCGACAGTCAAAGAGCAAAAAGAACGGGAACAGCAAGGATTTATCGATCGAGTGCGGCAACAATTGGCAGGTACGCCTGTCGAGTGGGAAGATACCGACAAGCAGCGATTGGAAGTACTCGCAAAGTACGTCATCGATCCAGATCTACCACCCTCAAAGCTGGGAGAATATCTCACAGCTTTGAATCGATCGCAAACGCCCCAATCTGTCTTCGAGCTATTGGTAGAATTGGGCTGGTGGGATCTACATGAAAATATCCATCTCCGCCGCTCCCAGACTCCCGTTCACTTCTCACATAAGATGCTAACTGTGGCGCATGAATTATTGACTAAATCCGCCGATAGATCCCGATGAATCGAACCGTGTCGATCTGACTCATCTGAAGGTTTATACGATCGATGATGAGAGTACGCAAGAGATCGATGATGGCTTGAGTTTGGAAATCTTGCCAGACGGACGGCAAAAAGTTATGGGTTCACATCGCCGATCCGACGCGGTTATTATCGCCTGGAGATGAGTTTGACTTAGAAGCACGCAAACGTTCGGTGACGATTTATCTCCCCACCGGGATGATTCCGATGTTCCCGCCCGAACTCGCAACGGGGCCGATGAGCCTCATTCAGGGGAAGCGGTGTGTGTGCCTTGAGTTTTGGGGTAATTTTAGATCCCAGTGGTGCGGTGGCGGAATATGAGATCACTACAAGCACGATCGAGCCAACTTATCGCCTCACGTATGAAGATGTCGAGGAGATGCTGCAATTAGGCATTCCCGGCGAACCCGAA
>CBDFFH010000053.1:0-91305 GCA_965246715.1 Chamaesiphon sp.
TCGGTACGATCGAGCCGCAGTGGCTTCTCACAACCATCCAAATATAATTGATAATATTCTGGCGATTGTTCGGGGATTAAGGCAATGAAGCGATTGCGGTCGAATATCTTGCCAGAAGGTAATTTGAGAATATTAAGTGCCATCTCGATCGGGAAATTATCGCTCTTAATTATACCGATTGTTTTCACTCTAATGATTTTTTGCCACTCACGCCTACTCCATTCACTGCCGCCAATTGAGTTTGATAGATGTGTACTTCATCTGTCAAACCAGGAATGCCAGGAATGTCATTATCGTAAAGTTTAAAGCCTTGGCCGATCGATTTGGTTAGCACATCGGAGGCAAAACCTTGATAATAAATCGGGACGGGACGATTGCTATGATTGCCCCAGCCATATTTACCAGTTTCGGGTAGCTCCTTACCTGTATCATCCTTCGCTACTACTGGTTGCGAACCCCAATAGTGTCCGGCATCGATGGCGGTATCTACATCTGTCAACCCTTTACCGCCCTGACGACGCAGCCGATCGGGAAAATCATCATTGAGTGTTAGATAATGATCGTGGTCAGCGGTGACGATCAGTTGATTGCGTTCCCAACCACCATGCGCTCTAATCCAATTAATTACCGTCCCAACAGATCGATCGAAATCCAAAGTCGTACCGATAAGATTGTCTAGATTATTATCGTGAGCGGCCCAATCGATATCGCCACCTTCAATCATCAACCAAAAACCCTTGGGATTTTTGCTCAATACGGTTAGAGCCGCTTGAGTCAGATCGTTTAGGGTAGGGTTTTCATTGCGTTCGCGTTGGATGAATTTTGCATCGGTTTCACCAGCAGCCAGCGGACGCTCGGTATCGGGTTTCAAACCGCGCGTGGTATGCACGGTAAACATATCTAATCCAGTCGTGCTATAGTCCCGAGTTGCCGCGCTGACAGGGAGATTACCATTTTGTCCGCGCGCGCCATAGATCCCGAGCAATCTTTCGCCGCGATTCACTTTAGCAGCAGTTTGAGCCAATTTTTGGGCAGCATTGGCACCGCGTTCGAGGAAGGTATATTGATAGATATTATTATTAGGTTTGGTGCTGAGTTCGCGATAGGTTGGCTCGCTAATGTAAGTATGGTCTGGCTCTACGCCAGTTGGTAACAGTTTTTTGGCATTGGATAATGGATGTCCGCCGCCCAAAAGCACCGTCGGCTGATAGATCCTCAGTTGCTGTTGGAGGATATTATCGAGGGCAGAGGCATCCTTGGAGTTGACATCGTACTTCGTCCGCCGATTGACATTTGCGGAGGCTGCGCCTGGGGTAGCATGATCGATCGGTACTGAAGTAACGAGTCCAGTCGATTTACCTGCGAGCGCGGCAGTTTTAAGGATCGTTGTCAGCGGACGTTCGTAGATATCGACCCCGATCGCGTTATTGTAGCTTTTTACGCCTGTGTAAAGAGCAGTAGCGGTGTTGGCAGAGTCGGGATAGCTAGCTTTGATATATTCTTTGTCGGTGCCGGGAGTCCAGGGATTGGCTCCACCCCGAATTCGATCGTAACCTACTAAATTTCCAGTGACGGGGTTTGATGTGGTGGTGTTATCCTTATTAGAGCGATCGGGATTGAACTTGGGATTAAATTTGAAGTTAGGACGAACGGGACTAGCTCCAGTGGGCTTTTTAGAGTCGTCTAGGGCACTATTGTTGCTACTATACTTACCCGTACTATCGGCAACAGTGGTACCGTAGGTAGTGGCAAGGGCATAGCCCTTGAGAGTCTGCATATTTAGCCCCGAACCGCGTCCTTGAGTATAAAAATCTTTTAGCGTTTTACCGGATTTACCGCGATCGATCTCAGCTTTAATCGCGGCGGCTCTAGCCATTTCCCACCCCATCCCATCACCGATCATCAGGATTGTATTGCGCTGGGGTTCGGGTGCGCGCACTTGGCGCGACGAGGACGGGGTAATGGTGACAACTAGGAGTAGGGAAATCGCCGCTACTACAAACCACTTACTGACGATTCGATTGAGATATTTCACGATCTATTGCTACAAAGTTACTATTATCAACATATCCGTTATTGGTACAGCCGATTCAGAGAATCGGCTGTGAAAACCTAGTGTACAATAGCGACTCGATCGAGAATGTGCTAAATTTTTCAGTGAATAGCTCGGCTCGAACCAATTTTTGCTAAATCATTGCAGTAATATAAGTAGGGTTGGATATCCAGATATTTTTGTGAGCAAAAATAAATTCGCTGTAGTTACCGAGGTCATCCATTCCGGCAAGATTTAATAAGACTTCAGTGAAGAGCCAGATTGCGATTTCAATAATGATTTTGCGCCAGTTGGTTTTCATTGTCGTCCGCTCCGGGATCGAGTGACTAAAGTTATCTACGGTTGAGGATTGAGTACTTATGCAACTAACAATTACTACAGGGGACAATCCCCTAGTTCCTGAATTGGTGCGCTCTCCTGATTCAGGATTTTGATAAATGTGCAATGGTCGTTAGTTTGTACTCTCTAAACTCTCCAATTCGATCGATCTATACCGATGGTAGTGGTAATCTCGGCTTGTGCGGCTATGCAGCAGTGGTGCAGTTTGAAGATGGTAGCAGCATCGATCTCGGCGGCTGTGAAGCAAAAAGCACCAACCATCGCGCCGAATTACTCGGTTTAATCGTTGCCCTAGTATATCTCAGCGACAATCCGCAACCGATGCCAGTACCGATCTTTAGTGATTCTCAATATGCAGTTGATGGCTTGAACGAGCATTGGGTGGCTACTTGGCAACTAAATAACTGGTTTAATACCAAAGGTAAGCCCGTCGTCAATCAAGACTTATGGGAACGCCTAGAGGTATTACGGGCTGTTCCCGCAACCTTCCATCATCTGCGCGGACACACCGATGCACTCGGTAAAAAAGGAAAAGACGCATTAGCCAAAAATCGATCGCGCTTCGGCGCTGATACCGAACTCCACAATCGCGGTAATCTTGCCGCCGATAAAGCCGCAGATCGGTTTCGGCTGGGAATGGCAACTCCCACCCATCAGATCGATCTACAATCGATCGCACCAAGTAATTTTTTAGTAACGATCGATCTGCTCCCAGATTAAATGGGTAGCAGGGTATGAAATGATAAGATAACCGACAAGCATTGCTAGGTATGCGCCGCGACACGATTTTTTATCGGCTATTTCAACAGTCACCGAGTTTATTATTCGAGTTGGTATCCCCACCGCCGGAAAATGCGGAGCGATATACTTTTGAAGCTGTTGAGGTCAAAGAAACAGGTTTTCGGATGGATGGAGTATTCGTACCGCCAGATCGAACGGGAATAGTCTATTTCTGCGAGGTACAATTTCAGCTTGATGAAGTACTCTACGAGCGCATCGACTGCGAACGGAGTATTTATGTCTACCGCAACCGCGAACGATTATTCGATTGGCGAGTGGTAGTAATTTATCCCACCCGAAGCATCGAGCAATCCCGCCTAGAGACAGTACGCGAGCAATTAGCGAGCGGACGAATCTTGCGGATCTATCTCGATGAGCTAGGCGAGATTCCAGATCTGCCAATTGGGTTGGGCATGATGGTATTAACAACAGTGGAAGACGATATTGCCACGATCGCAGCAAAGGCTCTAATCGCACGCGCTGAAGGTAGCCGAGATATAATTAACCTGATATCGACAATTATGGTTTACAAATTTAGCAATCTGAGTAGAGAGGAGGTAGATGTGTTGCTAGGAATCGAGCTACAACAGACACGAGTGTATCAAGAGGCTAAGGCTGAAGGTAAAGCTGAAGGTAAAGCTGAAGAAGGTAGAAAGTTAATTATCAAACAATTAACCCGCAAATTAGGCGAGATCGCCCCTCAACAGCTCGATCGAATCAACGGTTTATCGATCGAAGGGGTAGAATCTCTTGGCGAAGCTCTTTTAGATTTTACCAATACTCCGGATTTGGCAGCATGGTTGAGTCAAAATTCAGGTTAGAATCGAACTCCGACCTCGGTAAATATTTTTATTGCCACTACATATTTACAGTCGGCAAACACAATTTATAATTTACAATTCCGCCCATGTTCGTTGCTGAATCAAATCTAGATCGTGCCATTCCGATCGATAAAATTAAATACGACGATCGGGGGTTAGTACCCGCGATCGTGCAAGACTATCTGGATGGAACGGTATTGATGATGGCATGGATGAATGCCGAATCACTCCAAAAAACTCTAGATACAGGCGAAACATGGTTCTGGAGTCGATCGCGTCAAGAATTTTGGCATAAAGGCGCAACTAGCGGACACCTTCAGCACGTTAAGGATATTCGCTATGATTGCGATAGCGATGCGCTACTAGTCACTGTCGAGCAAGTTGGCGATATTGCCTGTCATATGGGCGAACGGAGTTGCTTCCATCAAATTTCAGCAACTAAAGTCGCACCGCCAGCGGATACATTATCGGATCTCTACGCTACTATTTGCGATCGACGCGACAATCCTCGCGAGGGTTCCTACACCCAAACCTTATTTGCTGGTGGCGATAATAAAATTCTCAAGAAAATTGGTGAAGAAGCTGTCGAAGTCGCGATGGCTTGCAAAGATGACGACCCCGAGCAAATTGCTGGCGAAGTCGCCGATCTTTTTTACCATACATTAGTCGCGATCTCTCACCACCGCGTTAGCCTCCGCGACGTATACCGCAAACTCCAGTCGCGGAGAAAGTAATCTGGTAGGGGTGCCCCTCCAAATTTTTTATTCATTGCCTCCCATGCTGACAGAAATCGGACAAAAAACTCGACTAGCCGCTCAACATTTAGCCAGTCTCTCTGCCGATGCTAAAAATCAAGCGATCGAAGCTGTTGCTAAATCTCTAGAAACTCATGCCGCCGAAATCGTCGCGGCAAATGCTGCCGATTGTGCAGCAGCTAAAGGTCAGATTGCCGCCGCTTTATATGCACGATTAAAACTCGATGTAACTAAACTCAACAGCGCGATTTTGGGCGTACGCGATGTCGGTAAATTAGCCGATCCGGTCGGCCAAATTCAGATTAACAGAGAATTAGACACTGGCCTAGTTTTACAGCGGACTAGCTGCCCCGTAGGTGTCTTAGGCGTGATTTTTGAGGCGCGTCCTGATGCGGTAATTCAGATTGCGAGTTTGGCAATTAAATCGGGGAACGGGGTAATTTTAAAAGGTGGCCGCGAAGCGATCGAGTCTTGTACCGTACTCGTTAAAGCGATTAAAGCTGGTTTGGCACAGTCAGCAGTGCATCCCGATGTCGTGCAGCTTTTGACCACCCGATCGGAAACTACCGAATTACTTAAATTAGACCGTTATGTCGATCTAATTATTCCGCGCGGTTCTAATGAATTCGTGAAATACGTCCAGGATAATACTCGTATTCCCGTGCTCGGACATGCGGATGGAATTTGTCATTTGTATGTAGATAGCGAAGCAGATATCGATAAAGCAATCGCGATCGCGATCGATTCTAAAACTCAGTATCCCGCAGCTTGTAACGCGATCGAAACCTTGCTCGTGCATCACTCGATCGCTCCTGAATTTTTACCGCTAATTATTAGTAAATTGCAGGCACATGGAGTCGAAATTCGACTAGATGAAATCGGACACCAAATCTTAGGTGTAGCAAGCTGTTCGAGTATTGCCCTAGCCACTGAAACTGATTGGACGACTGAATATAGCGATCTGATTCTCTCGATTAAAATAGTTCCAGATTTCGAGGCGGCAATTACACACATCAACACCTATGGTTCGCGGCATACCGAAAGTATCGTCACTGAGAATATCGATACTGCCAAAGTATTTATGAATCAGGTAGATGCCGCAGGCGTATTCCATAATTGCTCGACTCGATTTGCCGATGGTTTTCGGTATGGGTTCGGTGCCGAAGTCGGGATTAGTACTCAAAAAATGCCCCCACGCGGACCAGTGGGATTAGAAGGATTGATTACTTATAAGTATCAATTAACTGGCGACGGACACATTGCTGCAACCTACACTGGTGAAAAGGCTAAGCCTTTTACACATCGCTATTTGTAAGATTATCCTTGCATCTTGCTCGATCGATCGGACAACTATTCAAGTCCGCGTAGGTGGACTTTGTTTGATTAGCTGCGAATTCATTCGCCGAACTGCTAGATTGAGATATGAATTTAGGGTAGGGGCAATTCATAAATTGCCCCTACCCTAAATCTTGCCGATCTCAACTTGTCTCCAACAATGCCTTAAATTCTAAGGATGCAGTCTCTGCCATAACTGTGGTAGATCGAAGCGAAATAGGGCTGAGACTATTTTGAGTGTCTGCAATGCTTGCAGCGGTGAAGGTAAAGCTTCGGCCTTTTTAAAAACTGTTTCTGCGGCTTGTGGCTGCCAATTATACAATCTGACTACTCCTAAATAAGTCCATGCAGAAGGATTTTGAGGATCTTGGTTGACGATTTGAGTGAGATTTTCTAGTAATGGATCGATTTGACGTTGTAAGGCTTGCGTGAGTGCGAGAGTGTATCTCAAGTTTAGATCGGTATTTCCGTGGGAGAGGCGATATTCGATCGCGTGTTGTGCTTGGATTAAATAGTCTTGAACGGGATCGTATTGATTGATAATCGCGATTTCACCGAACACTGGATCTGTCTTACCCTGTGCAAATAACGGACTCAATCGGTGCAATTGAGTAATTAGATCTAGCTGGTTCGATCGAGTTTGGATCGATCGAATTTCAATTTTTGGGACAGTTAATGGAAATGTTGTTCCAGTCTTTCGATTGAGATAAGTTGCTGTCAGTTGGTATGTGTCGATCGGTAATTTTGCAGGTGGTAGCATTGCCGAATGCTCGGTAATCCGAAAACTGGGGATGTTGGTACGATCGAGATATAATTCGCCCAAACCAATCCCGAGATCGTGATACCAAGTACGATCGTTACTTTGCCAGGTGAAGATTAAGATGCCGTCTTTGAGTAATTCTCGATCGCCACTGAGTTGATAAGTTGTATCGATCGAATCTCCTGAGGTTGGGGCGATAATAACTTTATCTAATCGCACGTCTTTAATGCTTTCAATTATCGGTTCGACTACGATTGGCAGTTCTTTCCGTCGATATAATTTAAGGATGCTACTGTCACGAGTTTGCCAGCTTTTATGTAGTTGTAAGTTTGGATCATTTTCGACGATCGGTAATAACTTTTTATCGATCTTACCGATATCACCTGTCTTCAGTGCATACCAATTAAAAGCTTTTATATCTTTCTCGATTAGTTGCTGTTCTGCTTTAGCGCTATTATTAAATTCTCGTGCGTAAACCTGAAAATCATTAGCTTGACCGTAAAAATCAAGATTTTCAAAATTAATCTCTGGACTCGATACCATCGAACCGATGTTTGCTCTGAGGTATGGCTGGTTATTGATAATCTCTTTTATCAGTTGTTGGCCGCTTAATTCTGGTTGGGTCTGCAACATGTGCGGGTAGCTGTATCCAAACTGGGTCATCGATCGCAAGCCATCTATACCCGCAATTGGCAACATGTGAATTAATAGCAATAATCCATTCAAACCAACAGCAAACCATTTTAATCGCCGCAACCAAGTAGTTTGAAATAGATTGAAACTGGCAGCAATAAAGATACTGAGAATTGGGAACAGTGGCGCAATAAATCGACAATCTTTATTTGTAGCTAAACTACAAAATACATAACCGCCGACAAAATATGCTAGTAGCCAGATTATTTGGGTTAAATAGATCTTACTTCTTAACTTAGATCGATCGAACAGCCAGATTAAGGTGCAACCGATCGTCACAACTAAAATCGGCGGAGAAATTAAATCTGGTAACTTTTTGATATAGTATAACCAGCCTGCTAAAGTCATCCCGCTGGGGTCACCTTCTCCTGTTCCCATTGCATTAGCAGCAAGTGCAGAAGTGATAATTGTCAACCAATTTTGGCGATACCAACCACCACAAATTCCCCAAGCGATCGCTAATGCTATTCCAGCTTGTAATAGTCCCCACCAGTTACAATTTTTGAGAAATAAGCCTAATACAAATAGTCCAGGAATTAATAGGAAGAGAAACCCAGTTGGTTTGGTTAGCATCAAGCAACCAAATAGAATCCCAAAAAGTAAACTATAGCCCCAAGCTTTGAGTTTTGTCGGGGCATCTTTCCACAGCGTTAGAACTACAAAAGTTAGGGTAGTAATGGCGACGATGCCATAGTCGAGTAAATAGTCGAGTTGAAAAGATAGTAGAGCTGGAAACATCAAGCACAGTCCAGCCGCCCATAATCCGACAGTTCGATCGAATGCGCGTTTGCCTAAATAGTAAGTCGTGTAGGTAGTAATCGGAATGAATAGCAGATTGACGGCGATTCCAGCGTTAAAACTTTTACCAAAAATATTTAAAAATGGAACTGTTAGAAAATAAATAAAGGGCGCGCGATAAGAAGTCGATCCCGCCCATAGCTCGTGCCACCAATCGGATGATAATAGTTGATTTCGATCGATAATTTTCTGAAAAATTAGCGCATTTGTTAGATGTGCAGATTGATCCCAAGAGGGAAGAGATCGATCGATCGATAGCCACATAATCTGGAGCGTCATGCCGATAATCGAGATCGTAATTAGTATTAGGGAATCTCGACGATCGAATTCAACTGGATCGAGCTTTTTCATCATATAGTTCTAAATTGCCGACTTAAACCAGCCGCGTTTCCAGAAAAAGAAAACCAAACTTCCGGCGATAATTGCCATTAACGATAAACAAGCTGGATAGCCCCAATACCAATCGAGTTCTGGCATATTAAGTGGTGATTTTTCGCGACTAAAATTCATGCCATATACGCCTGCAATGAATGTCAGCGGGATAAAAATTGCCGAAACGATCGTCAGTAATTTCATGATTTCATTCATTTTATTACTCACTGCCGAGAGATAGACATCCATCAGTCCGGTAGCTAACTCTCGATAAGTTTCTACCATGTCCATCACCTGGACGGTATGGTCGTAGCAGTCGCGTAAATAGATCTGAACATCATGACTAATCAACTCGCTACCGTCGCGGATCAGCGAATTAATCGCATCGCGTTGCGGCCAAATCGCCCGTCTGACGGTAAGTAACTCACGCCGGATTTTATAAATTTTCTCTAAGGTAGAGCGATCGGGTTTGGTCATCACCTCTTCTTCCAATTCCTCGATTAATTCCCCGTAATATTCTAAAACAGGGAAAAACCCATCGACGATCGCATCGAGCAAGCAATAAGCCAAATAATCCGCACCTTGTTTGCGAATGATCCCGCGATCTCCTTCAATGCGTTGGCGGACTCCATGAAAACAGTCTTCTTCGGGTTCTTCTTGAACTGTCAGGAGATAGTTTTTTCCCAAAACCAAACTTACTTGTTCTTTGCTAAATCCAGTCCGATCGGCATTTAACACTACCATGATCGCAATAATCAATACTTGGTCTTGATAGTGTTCCACCTTGGGACGTTGTGGCACATTCACGACATCTTCTACCAAGAGCCGATGGAGATTAAAGATACCGCTCAGTGCATCCCAGGTCGCTAGATTGCCCAGTCCCAATACATCGATCCAAGACACGGTATGCGTCTCCAGATATCTGCTAATTATCGCTGGATCGTGGAGATCGATCCGCTCCGATCGATCGCAATTATAGTCAATTAGCACCAAATCTGCTGGTGGAGCATCTTTCGGTACATTTAATTGTCCCGGTGTGGTTCCAGGTCGATCGTAAAAATAATCGACTCGCGAGGTCGATGGCGGCACATATGTGCTGGGAAATGCTTCTGGTTGAGTTGGCATGGTGAGAAAAAGATGGACGAATGATAATAAATCGAGATCCACTCCCGCTCGAATTAAAGATCGAGTGGCTAGCGACCGATCTCCAGTCACCAGCCACTAAACCCAACGATCGCGACTCGATCTAGATTGTTACAAATAATACCTGACTGTCGTAATTACCCGACTGCGCTTGCCCAGCAGAGCTGCTTTGAGAAATAATGTAGTTTGGTTGTGCAACAAACCTTCCCACCAATTTCGGGTCACAAAAGCTGGGATGATCACCGTAGATAGGACATCGGGATGCTCCTTCTCATAACTCGAAATATAATCGACGATCGGTTCGACTAGCGATCGATACTGCGAATCGAGAATTACCAGTTGGATATCTGATTCTAACTCTTCCCACCGCGTGCGGAGTTTCTCGCGATCGGTACTGCCGATATCGACATGCACCGCGATAATCTCATCAGCAATACTTCGCGCATAGTCTAATGCTTCTACAGTCCCGCGATTGAGACTGCCCATAATGACGATCGCTGGGTGCGTAACAGTTTCCGTCCGTAGGCGCGGGATATAGCCTCTGGGAGCCAGATCGTTAATGCTCAGCCGTTGTGCTACGTATTTGTAATGGCGATTGATACTGACAAAGATCCAGACCAACAGTGGAATCGCAGCCACAACCAACCAGGCACCAGCGATAAATTTAGTCAGGACGATCACCGTCAAGACAACTAGCGTCGCCAACGCGCCAACCCCATTGATCAGCATACTAGCTTGCCATCCAGCAGTTTTTAACCCCCACCATCGGACGACCATTCCCCATTGAGAGAGGGTAAACGATGTAAATACTCCCACCGCATATAGCGGAATAATCGCGCTAACTTGACCTTTGAAAATAACGACCAAAATCGCGGCAGCAACACTCAAAAAGATGATGCCATTGGAATATACCAATCGATCGCCCAAAATTGATAATTGTCTAGGCAGAAAACCATCCCTCGCCAAAAAGTAGCATAATCGGGGGAAATCGGCGTAAGCGGTATTCGCTGCCAATAATAAAATCAACAGCGTCGAAATTTGCAGGAAGTAATAGGGAATGCTCCCATCGCCGAAAACTTGGCGAGCCAGATGCGATACTGCTGTCTCACTCTCACCTGGAACTACAACCAAATGATAGGCATTCGCTAAATAAGTAATCCCCACAAACATCGCGCCCAAAATTACACCCAGATAAATTAGGGTCAATCGGGCATTTTTCCATTCTGGCGGCTTGAATGCTAACACCCCATCCGAAATCGCCTCTACCCCCGTCAAGGCCGAACATCCCGCCGAAAAAGCTCTAAGTAGAAAGAATAGAGTTAGCGGCTCCTTAGCAGGGATATCGACAACGGTGTGCGCGACAACATTGCCACTCATCTGTTGATACAGTCCTACCCCTACCAGTAGAAAAATGCCAACAATAAATGCATAGGTAGGAATCATGAATAAATTGCCTGACTCCTTCACGCCACGCAAATTTACCAGCATGATTAAAAACATGAAGAACAGACATAGCAACACCGTGTGCTCCTTCACTGCGGGGATCGCCGAAGTAAGTGCTGCCGTACCTGCTGAGATACTTACAGTCACCGTCAGGATATAGTCGATCATCAGGGAGCCACCAGCAATCAATCCAGGCAACAATCCCAGATTTTCTCGCGCCACAATGTACGAACCCCCACCATTTGGGTAGGCTTTAATCGTTTGACTATATGACAAAATTACAATCCCCAGCAACAGCATGATGACAGCGGCAATGGGGATTGAATAACTCAGCGCGGTACTACCCGCAGCGACTAAAACCAAGAGAATTTCTTCGGTAGCATAAGCCACGGAGGAGAGCGCATCGGAAGACAGAACTGCTAAAGCAGCAGCATTACTAAGTCGTTCTTCCGCATGGGCACTAGTGGGTAATGATTTACCAACTAGCAACCGCTTAAGTCCTGATAATGACATATGGTTAAACTAATAGAGAGTAGTGAAAATAGTGGCTAGTGGTTGGTTGTTGAGTCATATAATGTCTCTCCCACACCGCAGATAATTTTTAGTTAACGTAATGACTAAAATCCTACATCCTCCTTTATGAATAGACTGCACTAGTATTCATCAACTGATTATTGTCCCATGTTGGCAGCACAAATCGATCGATTGCAATATATACATGGAAACTAACTCGAATATCTGGTGGATTTATGCCTTACTCTCAGCTTTTTTTGCCGCATTGACCACAATTTTTGCTAAAATCGGAGTCCAAAATATCGATGCTAATTTAGCTACGGCGGTACGAACTATCGTCATCGTGGTTATTGCCTGGGGATTGGTATTTGCTGAAGGCAATCTCAGTCAATTAACGACAATTTCTGGGCGGACGCTGGCATTTTTGATAATCTCTGGGGTGGCAACTGGTTTATCTTGGTTATTTTACTTCAAAGCATTGCAGGTGGGCAAAGCCTCTCAGGTAGCACCGATCGATAAGTCTAGTGTAGTTTTAGTCATTTTATTTTCGGCACTGTTCCTCCATGAGCCACTCACGCTCAAGGTAATTCTCGGCGGGTTGTTGATTTCGATCGGGACTTTAGTATTGGTGTTGGGATGATTGACCGCCCCTAGCCCCGACCCACCCCGCTCTGTCGGGCACCCCTCCAAGGAGGGGAATAAGAATAAGTAGACAAGGATCGTAGTCTGGATTTCAGTAAATCGTAGGGTGGGCACTGCCCACCGTCTGGATTTCAGGTTAAATCTAGATAATCTCGATCGATTTATTATGCTCGATCGACTCAGCCACCAGATCGTCGATAGTAGAGTTACCGAATATACATAATCCAAAATCAATTGACAACCTACACCGCAACCACCCAATCTTTTAGCTATCAACCTCCAGCATCGGCAGTTAACGCGCAACACATCCTCGTCAAACCCAATCTGGGTTATCCGGTTGCGCCGCCCGTAACTGTTAGTATGGGCATACTGTCAAAGATATTGCAAGCACTCCGGCAGGCTAGCCCAAATGCCAGAATTTCGATCGTCGAGGGGGTATGTTCTCCCGTCAGTCTCCACGATATTGCTAGCAAAAATGGGCTGTATGCCCTGCTAGATGACGGCATGGAACTTGTGGATGCGGATACTTTACCGCTTGTTGAATATCCAAATTTATCGCCACATCCGATTAGATTTCCCACAATGTGGGCACCTGCATTGCTCCAGGAGGTAGATTGTCGGATTACGGTTGGGGCTTTCAAGCAGACGATTATAAAAGATACGCCCCTAATTTCGGCATCGCTCAAAAATCTCTATGGACTGTTTCCGCGATCGAAATATCACGCTCGCAGTCTCAATTCACGCGGACAACTCCATCGCCCGTCGGTACCGTTAGTCCTCCAAGATGTCTATTTCTGCATCGGACATCTGTTTGATGGTGCGGTGGTAGATGCCGATTTGCGCTTTGTCAGTCGCGATTGGAAGCCAGATAAAGGTGAGACAATCCCGTTTGGTAAAATCTTCGCAGGTAGCGATCCGGTTGCAGTCGATCGATCTGCTTGTATCGCAGCAGGTGAAACAATTTCAAGCTATTTAGCTGCGATTGAGAAGTTGCGGTCGCAGTAAGTTCGCTCTAAATTTTTGGGTATCTTAAGATGATGCTGAGAGCGGGGAGGATCGATCGTGACTGAAGAAGAATTAGAACAAATAATTGAGAAGGCGAGGAGCAATCGATTCTCAAGGTTGTGTTTGGTTAATTGTCAACTCTCTAGCCTACCAGAAAGCATTGGAAATCTTTCTAATCTAATTGAATTAGATCTGACCAATAATCAGCTTACTAGTCTCCCAAAGTGGATTGGCAATATGTCCAACCTAATTTACTTAAATCTGAACGGAAATCCTCTCAGAGATTTATCTACATTACAGCCGCTGACAGAACTATATGATGATAGTGTTGAATTTATTGATATATATCTACGACGTAAATATTGGACTAAATTTAGTGATTGGAAATCTGAATGGTTACTAGAAGAGGATAACGTAGAAATTAGACGAATGCTAATTCAAGAGGTTGGGTATCCAAAAATTTGTCGCGAATTAAACGCAATAGAACTCGATCGTTGGAGAGAATATACTCTACTTGAAATTGCTAATATCGAACGATTATATCAGTCGGAAGGAGATGATACAGAAATCTTAGAATCAATAGTATTGCTCAAGATGATTTGTCCATCGACGGGACATATTCATATTTTGCGCGTACCGCCAGAAATAAATAATGCTGAAGCAGCGATTACTTGGGTAAATCATGGCATTCATCCTGATGAATTTGCCATGCAGACTTGAGATGTAAAAATAGCCCCGACTTCTTTGAGAAGTCGGGGCTATTTTAGCGATCGCAAACTTAAAACTTCAATCTAAGCAGCGTTTTTACGATACCAATCGATCGTGTTTTTTAAGCCTTGCTCGATATCGACATTTGCTTCAAATCCAAAGTACTCTTTAGCTTTTTGAGTATCGAGACAGCGGCGGGGTTGACCGTTGGGTTTGTCGGTTTGCCAGACGAGTTCGCCTTTGTAGTCCATGAGTTTGCAGATTAAAGTAATCAGATCCTTAATCGTAATCTCATAATTCGTACCGAGATTGACCGGGTCTTCGCGATCGTAATCTGTAGTTGCGATCGCGATGCCTCTAGCAGCATCATCAACATAGATAAACTCGCGACTGGGACTACCATCACCCCAAACTGGAATCTCTTTATCTCCAGCTACTTGAGCCTCATGTACCTTGCGAATCAGCGCGGGAATGACGTGCGAACTTTCGGGCTTGAAGTTATCGGCAGGGCCGTATAAATTGACAGGTAGGAGATAAATTCCATTAAATCCATACTGTTGGCGGTAGGATTGTAATTGCACCAAGAGGGCTTTTTTTGCAACACCGTAGGGCGCGTTTGTTTCTTCTGGATAACCGTTCCAGATATCTTCTTCTTTGAATGGTACTGGGGTAAATTTAGGATACGCACAAATCGTTCCCACGCAGACAAATTTACCCACTCCAGCCTGATAAGCGGCATGGATCAGTTGGGTACCCATCATCAGGTTATCGTAGAATAATTCAGCTGGTTTGACTTGATTGAGACCGATTCCGCCTACATGAGCGGCGAGGTGAACGATAACATCTTGACCAGCAACTGCTTTGTGGCAGTTTTCTAGCACCCGCAGATCGCAATCTTGAGATCTAGGTACGGTAATATGTGCTGGATTGGCACCAAGGGCGCAGAGTTGGGCGATAACTTGTTGTCCGAGGAAGCCGGCACCGCCAGTTACGAGGATGCGTTTGGTCGAGAGGTCGAGTTTTGTCATATATTGTTTTCAGGCGATTGTAGAGTATCGGCGATCGGTTGATTCCACCGCTTTGGATGAATCCCCGACCAGATGCCAGGATAACCGATCGCTGACAACCGATAATAGTTAATCGTGCATGGTAGCTAATGCTTGACGGACGATGGCGATGTCGGGTAGCACTTCTGTACCAGCATAATTAGGCGATTTGAGTCCGAGTGCATGGAGATCGGTATCGACCATCAGGTGAACTAATTCAGTGAAGGTGACAGATGGTTTCCAGCCGAGTTTTTGTTGCGCTTTGGTCGGATCGCCAATCAGCAGTTCTACTTCCGCAGGACGGAGATAGCGTGCGTCGAATTCGACATAATCTTTCCAATTGAGATTGACATAATCGAAAGCGACTGTCAGAAACTCGTGAATGGCGTGAGTTTCGCCAGTTGCAATCACGTAATCATCGGGTTGCTCCTGTTGGAGCATCAACCACATGGCGACGACATAATCTTTGGCGTAGCCCCAATCGCGTTTTGATTCGAGGTTACCGAGATAGAGTTTTTCTTGTTGTTTTGCTACGATGCGGGCGATGGCGCGGGTGATTTTGCGGGTGACGAAGGTTTCACCACGACGCGGCGACTCGTGATTGAATAAAATCCCGTTACAGCCGAAAATATTGTAGGATTCGCGGTAGTTAATGGTTTGCCAGTGTGCAAACAGTTTGCCGCAAGCATAGGGACTGCGGGGATAGAAGGGAGTAGTTTCCGATTGGGGGACTTCTTGAACCAAGCCGTACATTTCCGACGAACCAGCTTGATAGTAGCGAACTTGGAGTTTGGTACGCAGTTCGTAATCGCGGATGGCTTCGAGTAGACGCAGCGCGCCCATGGCGACAGTATCGACGGTATACTCAGGTGCGTCGAAGCTGACGCGGACGTGGGATTGAGCGCCAAGGTTGTAGACTTCTTGGGGTTTGGTAAGTTCTAAGAGGCGGCGTAAGGTAACACCATCGGCTAAGTCGCCATAATGGAGGAAAAGTTTGGCCCCTGGCGTATGTGGATCTTGATACAGATGTTCGATGCGATCGGTATTAAATGTTGATGTCCGACGAATGATGCCGTGAACTTCATAACCTTTGGACAAAAGTAATTCGGCTAGATAAGAGCCGTCTTGTCCTGTAATACCGGTGATTAGTGCGCGTTTTGTTTCTGTCATCGATCGATAATTATTAGCTAATCGGCTGTGTGATTCAATATCATTTTAGGGGACTAGGGTCAAAATCCAGATGCAATTTGAACTGGATTTTTCCCCAACCACTTTATTATTATGCCCCGTTATTTTTCAGCATCACCGTCAAATTGAAATTTTCAGTGGCGGAGCATTGTCTTGAGAAAATCTCGCTACGAAAATCCAATCCATCTGGTGGTGTGTGCTGGTAGACATCGATGGCAATTAAGATTAAATGTTAAGCCAGAGCTACTATATTTCTAAACACGTTACGGTGTTTTAGGGGATCGCGATCGCCTAAATCGGATCGTTGGCTTATTCTATCCTCGATCCGATCGAGATCCCCAAATCCAACCAGAAATTACGACATTTCTAGTATGCCCCATTATTTTTTGTCATCACCGTCAGATGGATAGTTTTAATTACGATCCGCAGATCTAACCAAAAATTTCGGCGTTTGACATAGTTAACATCGATCCTAATCCGCTGCGCATAGGGAATATCATTCCGCCCTGAAACCTGCCACAAGCCAGTTACACCAGGTCTGATCGTTAATACTCGATCGATTGCCAATCCATAACGTTCGATTTCCTCTGGAACTAGAGGACGAGGGCCGACTACGCTCATCTCACCTTTTAGCACGTTAATAAATTGGGGAAACTCGTCGAGATTGGTGATACGTAGGAACTTACCGATCTTCGTGATGCGCGGATCTTCCTTGAGTTTAAAGTTTTCTGAAAATTCCTGTCGGAGATCTTCCGATTGGGCGATCATTTCATCTAATAAGCGATCGGCATCTGGTACCATCGTCCGAAATTTAATGCAGCCAAAACGTTTGTGGTTTTTGCCAACTCGCTCTTGGATATAGAAAATCGAACCAGATGAAGTACAAGCGATCGCAATTGCGATGGCAAGGCAGAGCGGTGCACAAACGATCGATACCGACAGCGAAAATACGATGTCGAACGCCCGTTTGGTATTGTCCCGAGATCTACTGCGGGCTAATCGCTGTCGGGCTAGCGACCTAATCGATGTTTTCGCAATAGGCTGATTGGTTGCGGTCATTTTACTCCTCAATTTCACTCTATCACCAATATTACCAACATTACATAGCGGAAGATCGCTCGTCGATCGGTAGTTACCGACATTTTAAAGCCAGCTAGAGTCGATCGGGGATAGTTGAAGTGCCAGATTGCCACCGATCGTAGTAGCGCTCGACTAAACTCAGATATCGCGATCGAAATACTGCAGTAGCGAAACTTTCAGCATGAGCGCGGATGCATTCGGCTTGAAACTGGCGCTCGTAAGTTTCAAAAGTGGCAATCGCCGCGAGGATTGCGGCGGTAGTCTGCTGGGGGAACAGAATACCAGTGCCACAGTCGGGATGAAGGCGAATATCCAGGACTGTTTCAGCAGCACCACCCGTGCCATAGGCAATTACAGGCGTACCACAGGCTTGGGCTTCTACCAACACGATACCAAAATCTTCGCAGGCTGCATAAACAAATGCTTTGGCGCGAGCTAGATAGTCTTGGACGACAGAATTAGATTGATATCCTAAAATTGTGACGTTAGATTTGGCAATTTGTTGCAATTGCTGTAACTCAGCTCCCGTACCGATGACTACCAAATTCTTGCCATTTTGATTGAATGCTTCGACGATCGGGGCTACTTGCTTATAGCTGACGAGACGGCAAACCGTCAAATAGAAGTCCTCTTTGTCAGCATGACAAGTAAATCTATCGATATTGACTGGTGGATATACCACCTCTGCCTGCCGTCGATAACAGCGCCAAATCCGCTGGGCAGTAAACTTAGAATTGGCCATAAAATAGTCTACGCGATTGGCTGATAATACATCCCACTGGCGCAAGCGATGTAAGAGATAGCGGGTAAATCCTCCCACTAAACCCCGTCCGAGTCGGCTTTGATGTAAATAGTCAAAAGTTAGATCCCAGGCATAGCGCATCGGCGTATGGCAGTAGCATAGGTGCAACTGTTGGGGGGATGTTAAGACACCTTTAGCAACTGCATGTGAAGAGGATAAAATTAGATCGTACTTTCGCAAGTCTAATTGTTCGATCGCGATCGGCATTAACGCTAAATAGTTCTGGACGCTGCCATTGGATCCAGGCAAATACTGGAGAAAGGTAGTGCCGATTTGACGTTTGTATAAATAACTTTCGGGATTTGTCGATTCAAAATCGATCGTCGCATACAGATCTGCATCGACACATTCTAATATTTCTCTGACTACTAGTTCCGAACCCCCAGTCGCGCGCGGTGTCAACCATTCATGCACTAAGGCACATTTAAGATTTGGAGGGAGTGTTACGGCTGAAGACATCGAGCTAAGTCGGGGTTCGGGAATTAGATCCAACCTTAGCAGAGTTTGGGATTAGGTCATTAATATTTCCATCCAGTCTTTGAGTGCCAACGCACGCTCGAAATTTGGTTGGTTGAGATAAATTGCTTGGAGATTATTCAACATCCGGAATAAAAATTGTTTGTTTGAGACTGGCTGGAGCATTTCTGGGGGAATAAACGGCAGATCTTGCTGGTAGAGGCTCATTAATTTCTGCCGACAGTCTTCGACAAACAAAATTTCGCCGCGATTGAAGGCATCGACAAAGATGCCCGCATCTTGAAAATTAGGTCGAATGATAAAATGTCCGGGCATCCCAATTCCCACCATCGGGAAATCGATGCGTTTGGCTACTTCTAGATAGACTAATGCTAATGTAATGGGAATTCCCGTGCGCCGATCGAGAACATCATTAAGAAAACTATTACGGGGATTATAATAGTCACTTTCATTACCGTAAAACTCTAATTCTTCGTATAGATACCGATTGATGGTTTGAATGACTTTTAAGGGGTAACGATCGGTTGGTAATTTTACAGAGACTTCCTGTGCCATTTTATCTAACCGCTCGAGATATTTGGCGATATCTAGATCGGGATACTCAATCTGGGCGATATGTAATGCAGCTTTGGCAAGATCGATCTCGGCATCGGGTCGAGCGATTTCAGCTAAAAATAAGTCGCGGATATTATGCATAGATTAATTCGGGAAATCGGGTTGAGCTATTCACATCTTGCATCAAAACAAAGTTATTAGTGACTAGTGACTAGTGGCTAGTAATCAGGAGTAAGTTTTGTGGTGATTTCACCAGTTTTTATGTACGGGGGCAAGATGTGAGGCTATTTAATTCTAGTCGGGAGGCTAGATTTTACTGAGAGATTGTCAGATAGTTTCCAGTCATACTTGCGGAAACATATCTCCACAGCTACTAAATTAATGCTAATTCTCTGTGCATGACATTACCTTGAAATGTAGAGGATCGATCGAATTCAGCGATAGACTAGCCTAATCGAGATCCTTCCCAGCACCATATTTCCACGCTTGGAACCACTGCTGATAATAATACTTTTGTTGGGGTGGCAGTTGCTCTACCAAAGGTAAGAATAATCGGCTCAGGGGATAGATACTGCTATATGCCCCAAGATTGAGATAATTTATCAGCCAATCTAGTAAGGTTGCTACTCCGACATGTGGCAGGACGGGAATTACTGCTTGCGGACTGGTAATTGAAGTTTGAAATAGGGTTCGGGAAAGCGCCGGAAATCGAACGATATCTTGCAGAAAAGGACGTAAAACATCATCGCCTAAATCTTGCATCGATCGAAAAACTGCCGCGAGCAGATTATTAATCCGATCTGGATCGAGTTTTTGGTTTATACCCACACTCATCGCACGTTGAAACATCCAAGTAACGGCAATATTTGGTTGATAAGGTTGTAATAATTGCAGGTCGTTTGCACTCAACGCATCGGCACTAATTGCCAATTCGATCCCATCCGTCAGTCGCGATAAATGGCGCATCATCGCACCAAATCCACCGAAGCTGACTGGCGACTGACTACCACTACTGTCTCCAATTAATAATACTCGCGCCCAATTAGTTTTGAGTGGGCTGTCGCGATAAGCGGGGAAGCAACCAAATAGACAGCGCAAGAAATTTAGCTGCGCTAATTCCGTCTGTTGATAGGTAGGTAACAATCGCAAATATTCCTCGAATAAAAACTCCAGGCTAAATCTGTCGGGATGAGCGTCTAGATAAGTAAATAGATAAGTCGTGCGTCCATCGCGCGCAGGAAATGCTTCCCAAAAATACTGACATTGATGTTGAATCGGGGTAATCGATGCAAAAATATCGCCCGTATCATTCCGATTCTCATTCTGAGAGGCTTCGCCAACGAATCCCGTCGCACAACTGCCCACTACCAGACAAATCCCCGCTGGTTTGACTCCAGCGCGTGCCTGAGCAGCTAATGGCGAAAAATGTCCCATTGCATCGATAAATAATTTACTGGTTAATCGTCCAGCGCCAGCATCGATCTCCACACCATTCGGGTGAATCGTCACGCGATCGCAAGGTGTAAACTCGAATAATTTCCCGCCCCGTTCTAGAAACTTGGCTTTGAGCGTCGCCAATAAATACACCGGATCTACCCCAATATTTAAAACATCGCGCACCCAAATATCGGGAGTATTGGGAAAAGCAATGCGCGTGGGGTTATATTCAGTTGCGATCGCCGTAGCTAATTCTGTCTCAGAGAGCAATTCTAGCTCCATGAGTACGTTTAATTCCGCGCGGGAGATATTCCATTCCTGTACCCGTCCTTTTAGCTCGCCGCGCTCGATCACCGCTACCTGTAATCCCCGCCGTTGCAACGCCGCTGCGAGAATAATGCCTAGCGTACCACCGGCGATCGCGATCTCGACATCGATGGTTTTTAAAAATTCATCGCTTGTAACGACCATTTCTCGTTGTAGAATTTGCCCCGATCGCAAATTTTGCCACATTTTATCGGCGTGATCGAGATTGGTGAAAGTATCAGCAGGAAATTTGACAGCAATGTCAGCAGCGATCGGCATAAAATTAAAACAGCTAGACAGCACATATTTCAAGTTTAGAATCTTTCGCCGATGAGTTGGGAGCTTGAAAAAGAGCGTTAAGCTCCAAAACTCTTTCCCTAATCCCTAATCCCTAATCTCCTAAATCAACATGGACAGTCAATCCCAAAATCGATTGCTGGTTAAAATCTTAATCGGTGTAGCTTGGCTCGATGGGCAAATCCAGCCAGAAGAAAGGAGATTTCTCGCTAGAGTTCTTCAGGCGCATCAGTTCGATGGAGATGCCGAGATGCAATCACTGTTGGATGGGAAAATCGCATTAGCTGCAACAGACTGCGAAAACTGGATTCAAGCGTATTTAGGGGATCGATCGATCTATGATGACGATCGACTGATTGAGGGGATTAGCGCTCTGATCTACATCGATGGAGATGTCGCTACCGCCGAAGCTAAATTATTAAGCGATATTCAATCAACTCCAACTCCAGTGCCACCAAGCGAACAGATATTAGTGACTAAACTCCGTCAACTATATCAAGGCTGGGTCAAAAAACTTGGTTCGTAATTTATAATTTATAATTTATATTGATGACTCGTTCTATCTCCAATCGCCAGGTCGCATCCCAGTTCCAGGGACTGCTTGCTAACGAAACTTTTCTGTATATTTTCAAGCGATCGATTCAAGCGATTCTGACTTTATTTCTAGCTTCAATTCTTTGTTTTGCCATTATTCAGTTATCACCGGGTAATTTCCTAAATACGCTCAGAGAAAATCCGAAGATTACACCCGAGCGCATTGAGGAGCTAAAGAAATTATTTGGCTTGAGTGATAACAAAGACTTTGGTACCTTATCAAATCAGTATTTTAAGTGGCTATTACAGGCAATTCAGGGAAACCTAGGATTGAGTATGCTGTACTTTCAACCAGTCAGTCTATTGATCGGTCAACGGATTAGAGCGACTTTAGAACTAGCAATTGCATCGATTATTTTGACTTGGGCGATTGCGATTCCTTTAGGAATTATTGGCGCAGTAAATCAAAACAAGTTTGTCGATAAATTCCTCCGCGTATTGAGCTATGCCGCTCAAGGCTTTCCGAGCTTCGTAACATCATTATCTTTATTAATCGTCGCCCAAATTTGTTCGCCATTGCTACCTGTCGGCGGTAGAACTAGCATCAATCATGACGAGCTATCGGGTATCGGCCAATTATTCGATATCTTGTGGCATATGATTTTACCCACGATTGCGCTGACGATTACTGGCTTTGCCGGATTGCAACGGATTACGCGGGGGGAATTATTAGATGTTTTGAGACAAGATTATATTCAAACTGCTAGAGCTAAAGGCTTACCAGAAAATCGCGTGATTTATGTTCATGCGCTTCGAAATGCGATCAACCCTTTGGTCACTCTGTTAGGATTTGAATTTGCAAGTTTATTAAGCGGTGCGTTTATTGCGGAGTTTTTCTTTAATTGGCCGGGTTTGGGTAAGTTAATTTTAGCTGGAGTTACAGCAAAGGATCTGTACCTGGTCATGGGTAGTTTGATGATTGGGGCAATTATGTTAATCGTCGGTAATTTATTTGCAGATCTACTACTAAAATTTGTCGATCCACGGATTAAATTAGCAGATTTGAAGTAGTTAGGATGAAATAGTAACTCAATAGCTTGTTTGTGGAGATAGATTTTCAGTTACATCAACAATGGATGACACGATCGATCGAGTTAGCTACCACTGCGGGTAATGCTGGCGAAGTTCCGGTTGGGGCGATAATTATTAACTCGATGGGTGAGTTAATAAGTACGGGTGAAAATCGCCGCGAACGCGATCGAGATCCGACAGCTCATGCTGAAATTGTGGCGATTCGATCGGCTGGTGAATATTTAGACAGTTGGCATCTCTCGAATTGTACTTTATATGTCACGCTCGAACCCTGCCCGATGTGTGCGGGGGCGATCGTGGCTGCGCGGTTAAAATTATTAGTTTATGGAGCTGATGATGCCAAGACTGGTAGTATTCGCACGGTGTTAAATATTCCCGATAGTGCAGCTTCCAATCACAAATTAACCGTTATCGGTGGCATTCTCGAATCAACTTGTCGCCAGCAATTGCAGAATTGGTTTCGGCAGAAAAGAGTACACCGCTAGCCAGATTTAAAACTATTTACCGTGAGTTAGGAAGTTAGGAATTAGGATTTCCGGTCGAAGAACTCAACCCACAGATTGACCCACAATGCGCAGCTAATGCGAAGCGCGCCACGCTACCCACTAACCAACCTTTGTGCAGATTCTGCCCCCCATGCCCCCCATCGTGGGGGGCAACGCGCGCCACGCTACCCACTAACCAACCTTTGTGCAGGGGAGTTTGAGGGGCGGCACTCCGCTCCTCAACGGGGGGTCTGGGGGTCGGTACCCCCAGATTCGGGTTTTTGCCTCTCACAATAAAATTTGCAATTCTGACCGATCGATTCCGATCCTAAACTGACGTTAATCTAAATTGCGACCTAGGTAGTCGATCTACCCAATTCGCAACTGCTCATCCAGTAATTATTGGCTGGGATGAAAATACTCATAGATTTTGCCAGCTACATGAGTGCCAATCCCTGGTGCTTTGGCTAATTCTTCCACGCTGGCGGCGCGGATATACTCCAGTGAGTGAAAGTGAGCCAATAGTTGTTTTTGGCGATGGCTACCCAATCCTGGCACTTCATCTAAATACGAGCGTTTTTGTTTCTCGCTGCGTTGTTGGCGGTGGAAAGTAATCGCAAAGCGGTGAGACTCGTCGCGCACACGGCGGAGTAGTTGCACACCAGCTTGCTCGGCTTCGGTGGGAATCGGCAAACTTTCGCCAGGGAGAAATATTTCTTCCCGTTGTTTGGCGAGGCTGACGATACACATCTTATCGGCTAAATTGAGGTCTTCAAATACCTTCATCACCGCAGATAATTGTCCCTTGCCACCGTCAATCATTACTACATCAGGAAAGTCCGCATCGTCGGTATTGACACCGCCTGCATACTTGCGAAATCTCCGTCTCGCAATTTCGGCATGACTAGCATAATCATCGGAATGACCGATCGTGATGTCGGGATTCTTAATTTTATAATGACGATAATGCTGTTTTGCTGGCAAGCCATCGATAAATACTACCTGCGAAGCGACAGCATTCGAGCCTTGAATGTGGGAGATATCATATCCCTCAATTCGGCGCGGGAGTTCGGGTAAGTCGAGAATTTCCGCAAGATCTTGCAATGCCGAAACATTACGTTCTACTTGACGTTGGCGACGGGATAACTCGTGAATGGCATTTTTTTCAACCATCTCGATTAGCTCCGCTTTAACTTGCCGCTGGGGGTTGACGATCGTTACTTTACGACCTTTGCGATCGCTCAAATAACTCGCTAACATTTCGCTATCTGGTAACTCATATTGCACTAAAATTTCGGGCGGAATTTCTACTGGATCCGCGTATTGATAGTGCTCTTCTAAAACTCGTTGAAGGATCGCGCCTTTGTCGGTATCTCCAGCTAAAGATTGTGCCTCAGCGGTAAAACCCAATCGACCGATCAGTTTACCAGCACGGATTTGGAACAATTGCACGCAAGCAGTTTTGTCATCTGCGGCTAGCGCGATCGCATCGCGAGAGACGGTATCATTCGGGAGCGATACTTTTTGCTCGGCATTGAGTGCGGTGAGATTATTAATGCGATCGCGGATCAGTCCTGCTTGCTCGAAGTCTAAATTCTCAGCAGCTTTTTGCATTTGAGCATTCAATGTTTCTAGCAGTTCGCCAGTTCTACCTTGGAAAATCATTGCTACTTTCTCGACTGTTTGGCGATATTCAATGGGAGCAATTAAGTTTTGACATACGCCAGGACAGCGACCGAGATCGTAATTCAAACAGGGACGATCTTTAAATAATGGTTTGGGTCTTTGTCTGAGGGGAAATGTCCGCTTGATGGTATACAGTACATTTCGGAGCAGATGGGCATCGGTATAAGGGCCATAATATTTGTCTTTTCCTTTTCCGATTCGCCGATTGCGCGTCATCAGAATACGCGGATAATCTTCCGACCAAGTAATCAGAATATACGGATATTTCTTGTCGTCTTTGAGGAGAACATTGAAATACGGCTGATGTTGTTTGATCAGATTAGCTTCTAAGGCTAAGGCTTCGGCTTCGCTATCGGTGACGATAAATTCGATTTCGGCGACTTGACGCACCATCATCGCGATTCGTGGCGAATGACCGTTAGCTTCCCGGAAATAGGATCGAACGCGGGAACGGAGTTTTTTGGATTTTCCGATATAGAGGATGCGATCGGCACTGTCCCGCATGAAGTAAACTCCAGGCTCGGGAGGGATTTCCTTGAGGCGGTTTTCGAGCTGTTCGGGATGATTGAGTAAGGTGATGCTTTGCTCCATCGGGCTAGATTCTGGGTGGTGATGCTAACACGGTGACTCAACTCAATCCGTCTCTGCACTAACGTTACTGAGTTAAGCTCGAACCGAGATTGGTAGAGATCTACTAGTAGATATTTATATTATTGATGATCGGCTTTGTCCCTGCACGAAAAATTGATGTTAATTCCCGCATTCAGGTAGCGTAATTACTCGATCTGGCCTGACGATCGCTAGTTACAGTTCGTTCTTTGCCGCGAGCCTCACAACATCCTCAAATTCTTCAGATATGCTAACAAGATAGCATTCACTAAAACCCGAAGATGAAAAATACAATCGGTAGGGAGTTTCTACATTTTTTACAAACAGACCTCGCTATTCCAGATACAGAGATACAACTGGCATTGCGACAGATCGAGCAAACGCCAAATGTGTTGCCGATGATTTTGTGGCAGTATGGATCGATCACTTTAAGCCAGTTAGACCAAATTTTTGAATGGTTGCTAGGTAAAGGGTCGAGCGATCGCGCGCATTTGTGAGTTTTGCCGACCGATAACTCAATCCTGAAGCTGCTAGCCGATCGATGAATATTTGATATGTTTAATTCTGACAAAACCTGAAGTGTTGGCAAGTAGCTTTTGATGCTTATTAAATATAATCATCTTCTCGGAACTATTGCTTGTCCTCGAAGAATTGCTACACAAATTACCAACCTGTAAAATAGATTTAAGGCTTCAGCTCGATCGCCCTTCTAACTCTTAATATTGATTCAACTGAGTTACTAAATGGATGAGTTCGGGGAGGATTAACTTCTCCACTCCCAGTCGCACGGCACCGCTAGATCCAGGCAGGGAAAAGACCAGCAACTGTTTGTAGGTGCCAGCAATCGCGCGAGTAGCGATCGCGCGCGAACCGATATCCTCATAGCTCAGGAAGCGGAAAATTTCACCAAATCCAGGCAAAGTCTTGGTTAAAGCACTCGCGATCGCATCGTAAGTCGTATCGCGGGGAGAAATTCCGGTACCCCCATTAAATATTAGTGCTTGCAGGGGTGGCTGGAGATCGGCTGCAGTATCTAGCTCAGCTCGAATCTGCGTCGGTTCGTCGGGAATAATTCGGTACATCCCGATCGTATGTCCGGCATGTTGCAGCAATTGTTGGATCGTCGCACCGCTAGTATCTGTAGTGGGGGTGCGCGTATCGCTGACAGTTATGACCGCGCAATTAACGCCAATCTGGGCGAGATCTGGATGGGGTTGAGACACACGATCGGACATCAGCCAATCCTCACTTAACTTCGATCTTGAATGATTCGATCGGATGACTAGTGGTTAGTTACTAGCTACCAGTCACTGTCTTGATGCGCTAAACCGTCGGGGAACCCGACGAGCGCGCATCGCTAACCACTAAAATCGGCTATTCAGCTTTCTTAAAGCCTAAATTGTTTATTTCAGAATAACGCTCCATAAATCGCATGAATCGATCCCATTCTGCGGTGGAATTCATGATGTAAATCGCTTCGAGAGCTTCTGGTCTGCCATTGACAAACTTTGCTTTGACTTCACGGGTAACGATCTCGCCTTCTTCATCGATCATATACAACCCCGTGATATCTCCGGTAGCCTCACCGCCGAGAATATCAGGCTTTTCAAAATAAAATGATGCTTTACCCTGTTGTCCGGTTTTAGATTTGGTTAGCCGAACGTCAGGTACTACTGATTCAGGGATTCCTTTAGAAAACTGGATTTCTGCCATGGACGAAGTTGGTTAATGTTATCTTAATATACTAGTCGATCGGGAGTGTTGAAGTTGACTGATTTGAATCCTTATGATTGGATCGATCTGGCATTGGCAACGATCGATAAAGCAAATTGGTATCGCTCGCCGCAGGTAATCGCTAGTTTGCCAGGGACTCATGCAGTTATCGCTGGGCAAACTTTACTCAACTTTGGCAGTAACGATTATCTCGGGTTGGCAGGTGACGATCGATCGATCGCAGCAGCAATTGCGGCGACTCGACAATTTGGGACTGGAGCGACAGGTTCGCGGTTGACCAGCGGACACAAGCAGCTCCACCGCGACTTGGAGGTCGCGATCGCGGCCTTAAAAGGCACTGAAGATGCGTTAGTCTTCAGTTCGGGGTACTTAGCTAATTTAGGGACGATTGCCGCGCTAGTGGGCAAAAAAGACCTGATTCTGAGCGATCGATCGAATCATTCCAGTCTCAAAAATGGTGCGTTACTTAGCGGTGCGACAGTTATGGAATACGCGCATTGCGATGTTACCGATCTCGAGTACCAGTTACAGCGACATCGCGCCGATAATCGGCGCTGTCTGATGATTACCGATACAATTTTTAGTATGGACGGCGATATCTGCCCGCTCCCAGAGATCCTCAAGCTGGCGCAGGAATATCGATCGATGTTATTGGTGGATGAAGCTCACGCCACCGGAATTTTTGGGAAGACAGGTGCTGGGGTGGTCGAGCATTATGAGTTGACTGGTGCAGCTTTAATTGCGATGGGTACACTTAGTAAAGCCATCGGCAGTCTGGGTGGCTATGTAGCAGGGAGTGCCAAGACGATCGATTTCCTCCGCAATCGTTGTGCTAGTTGGATTTACACCACGGGTTTGTCTCCGGCAGACACAGCAGCGGCATTGAAGGCGATCGAAATTATTGCTACCGAGCCACAACGACGCGATCGTCTGTGGCAAAATGTCAATTTGTTACAGTGGCTCTGCGCCGAACGGTTGCCAGATCTGCGGCTAATTCCCTCCCGATCTCCAATTATCTGTATCGAATTACCCGACGCTCGTACCGCAGTGTTAATGGGGGAAAAACTCAAACAAGCGGGTATTTTTGCGCCAGCAATTCGGCCGCCGACCGTGCCTACCAGTAGGATTAGATTATCGCTCATGGCGACACATCAACCAGCACACTTAGAACGATTAGTGAGTGCGTTGGTGGTGGCACTCTAATCGAGAATTGCTAAATGTCGAGCACCCATCCACTGCGATCGATTGGCTAAAATAAGAATGAGCGAACATGGATAAATATTGCAATTACAGTCATTCAATCTGATGGCTGCTTGACAAAGTAGTCAAAAAAAAACCACAATAGACCGCACGTAAATAACAGTTTTAGGATCGTTAGTTTTGGCAAAACCAAACTCCCGCTTTGATTTTGAACAGGCAAACCAAGTCACCAAGCAATTGGTGAACCAGATGCCCAAATGGTTGCGGCTGTCATTCATCCGAAGTTGGGTGTTCTGGGCCATTATTACCCTCGGTATTTCTGGTGGGCTAGTGTATCTATCGTTGGGATTATTATTAAATCCTAAAGCAGTACCAAATTGCCCCGAAATATTCGTACCGATGTCCTCTGCCTCGCTGCGAGTTTATTGTGGACAGTTAGCTGCTAGCAAGCAAACGTTAAAGGATTTGGGCACCGCAATCGATCTCGTCAAAGATATTGCCCCCAACGATCCAACGCGCGGTTATGTCGATAGCAACGTCCAACGTTGGTCGCTGGCAATTTTGCGATTGGCTGAGGCTAGCTACCAAGAAGGTAACTATAACGAAGCGGTCAATGCTGCCAAAAAGGTACCGAATAATATTCCAGCAGCTAAAATCGTTGCCAAACGCTTGGGGCAATGGCAAGAAACCTGGGCAAAAGGTGTTGCTCTCGACAAAGAAACTAGAGCGTTATTACATAGCTCAAAATGGGTGAATGCGTATTCTGTCGCTGTGAAATTAACCCGTTTAAACAATCACTATTGGGCGACAACCAAATATCAAGAATTAGCAGATTTAGTCCAAATCGCCAAAGCGGACAGTGCTAAATTGGATGAAGCACGTCAGTTAGTCAAAAATACGGAGATCCCACCGCTACTCAAAGCGATCGAGATTGCCAAGAAAATCGATCCGAATAGTTTTGCTCAGACCGAAGCGCAAACGATTATCGGCACAGCCGCTAAAAAGATGTTCGACTTGGCACTAGCTAAATTCGATAAAAATGACTGGAAAGGTGCGCTCGAAATTGCTAATAAAACCCCGGAAACCGCTGAAATTAAAGTCCAATTGCAAGATCTCGTCAACCTATCCCAAGCCCGCTCTCATGCCATTGGTGGCACTATTTCCGAGCTAGAGACGGCGATCTCGCTGATCCAGAGTATCAAGCCCGAGAGTAAGATCTATCAGCGATCGCAACAATACATCGGGAATTGGCAACTAGAAATCCAAGATCTCGCCGCGCTCCAACGTGCTCGCAGCGTCGCGACAACCGGGAATGTCAAAGATCTCCAAACGGCCATCGCCGAAGCCCAGCGTATCCCTGCGTCCAATCCACGCGGCAAAGAAGCTGCCCAAGTCGCTACCGAATGGCGCAAACAAATCGAGACAGTTCAAGATACACCATATCTGACTGCTGCCGATAAGCTAGCCGCAGGTAACACGATCGCTGGACTGCAAAATGCGATCGGTCAACTCAACCAAATCAAGTCAGGGCGAGCGCTCTATGCCCAAGCACAACAAAAAATTCAAAAATGGACGAACGAGATCCAAACAGCCGAAGATGGCCCGATTTTAGCGCAAGCTGAAAGTTTGGCAAATAGTGGCGATCTCGTGGCGGCGGTAAATATGGCGCAACGGATCGGTGCGGGACGAGCATTGTCCGCTAAAGCTAGGGAAGAATCCCGCGATTGGCAAGCCCAGCTCCAAGCTGCGGCTAACTTAGCAGCCGCTCAAAAATTGGCAGCTAGTGGCACCCCCGAATCGCTCTTAGGCGCGATTCAAGCCGCCGCGCGCGTCCCAAGAAGTTCGTCCTTGCGTGCCGATGCGAGATCGGCAATGGATGGTTGGAGCGCTCAAATGCTAGAAATCGCCCAAAGTGTCGCTAGCAGCGACTTACGCCGCGCGATCGCGATCGCCAAAGCTATTCCCGATAGTACGTCTGCATACAGTTCCGCCCAAAGCGCGCTCCAACAGTGGGAGCAGCAACTCAATCCCAGTCCGTCGCCGAGTCCGTCGCCGTCAGAAAATGATAATGGACTACCGCGTTAACGATCGAATTTCGATCGAGTATATCTACAAGAGCGGAATTTTTGGTTAGGATCGCAAGTAATAGTTTCGAGAGACTCGATCGATGACGCTGGCAACAAAGTTAACCTTGGCTGAATATCTAAGCTATGACGATAGCTCGGATAATTGCTACGAATTGGAAAATGGGGAATTGCTACTAATGCCGTTTGAGAGCGAACTGAATCGGCGAATTGCAGTGTTTTTGCTAATTTATTTCAGCCAGCAGGAAATTCCGGTGTCTCAGTTGACGATGAAGACGGAATTAGCGGTCAGTGGTGCTAGTGTATCGGTGCGGGTACCAGATTTGATGGTTTTATCGGCGGAGTTGGCGACAATTTTGGATGAAGCCACTAGATCGATTATCTTATTTGAGATGCCACCACCACGATTGGTAGTAGAGGTGGTGTCGCCAGGACAGAAAAATATCGATCGAGATTATCGTTACAAGCGATCTGAGTATGCAGCGCGCGGAATTGCAGAATATTGGGTAGTCGATCCATTACAACAGGTAGTAACAATTTTCCAGTTGGTAAATGGTTTATATGAGCTGGAAGAGTTTCGTGGGAAGGATTGTTTGCGATCGGGTTTGTTTGCTGGATTGAGTTTAACGGCAAAACAGGTTTTATCAGCGGGAGCATGACGATAATTATTTACAAAGCTACTACCAGAAGATCGGCTGCGCTAACCTAATACAGTAGAATTACAGAAAGATTTCTGTTTCAGATTGTGTTGAGTCTTCGTTTTCCGAAATTTTAAATCTAGCAGCATCATGACCGAAACAAAACTAAAAAAATTAATCGCTACAGCTAAAGCAGAACAGAGGGAAGAGCTAGATCTATCTGGATTGGATTTGGCAGTATTACCACCAGAGATCGGACAGTTGACACAGCTACAGCGATTAATTTTGGGGCGGATTGACGGGAAAACGTATGAATCGGTAGGAAATCAACTGACCGATCTACCGTCAGAAATTGAAGGATTAACTAATTTAAAATTTCTGTCGATTTTTGCTAATAAATTAACTAAAATCCCCGATTCGATCGCTAGTTTAACCAGTCTGCAAATACTCGACCTCAACAGCAACCAAATAAGGTGATTCCCGATAAAAAAGCCACCCAGTTATAGTACTATTTTATTGGTAAGCCGAAGAAAGGAAGATAGTAGTATTGTTTAGCAATAAAACCGAACTCACGTTAAGTAGTAGCCAAAGAGAAGATTTACGGCTAGCTTCTGCTAAATTAAGCGGTGTAAAACGTCGTTACTTTCAAGCAGAAATGGCAATTAAATATTGCCAAGGAAACGCTAGATTGACAGAGAGGATATTTGGTTGGAGTAGAGAAACTGTAGCACTAGGGTTAGCAGAGAAACGAACTGGAATTATCTGTGTAGGAGCGCAAACAGGCTTTAGTGGGGCAAAAAGATGGGAGGAAAAACAACCAGAAGTTGCTGATTCACTGAAAAAATTAGCAGAGTCACATTCGCAACAAGATCCAACATTTGCAACAACGATTGCGTATACACGATTAACAGCGGCAGAAGCCCTCAAACAATTAGCCCAACAGGGTTATATGCCGGAGCAATTGCCATCGCTGAGTACGATGATAGAAGTTTTAAATCGAACGGGCTATCGGCTCAGAAAAGTAGTGAAAGCAAAGCCTCAAAAAAAATTGCAGAAACCAACGATATCTTCGAGAACATCAACCAGCATCAAAAACAGTTAGAATCAAAGAGAATCAAACGATTAAGTATTGACTGCAAAGCGAAAGTCAATATTGGAAATTTAAGTAGAGGGGGGAAAACTAGAGGAGATAATCAAGCTAATGACCATGACATGGGCTGTGAAGAAAAATATATCCCATGTGGAATCGTTGATGAAGATACTGGAGCTTTACAGATTAGTTTTGGTAGCTCTTATAAAACAAGTGATTTTATTGCAGACACATTACAGGACTGGTGGGACATACTTCTACTGGAACAGCAGCAGACGATCGAGAAGATCCAAATTAAGGTGGATAATGGCCCTGAAAGCAGTGGTGTGCGAACTCAGTTCTTAAAAAGAATGGTAGACTTTTCAGATAAAATTGGTAAATCTATTCACCTAATCTATTATCCACCTTATCACAGCAAATATAATCCGATTGAAAGATGCTGGGGAGTTTTAGAAAAGCATTGGAATGGGGCAAAGTTATTAAATGTATCAGCCATGCTAGCATGGGCAGAGAGTATGACCTGGAAAGGATTGCATCCTATTATTCAATTAAATAGTAAGATTTATCAAAAAGGTATTTCACTCAATAAATCAGCAATGAAAGAAGTGGAAAAAAGATTAGAAAGGAACCCACTACTCCCTAAATGGGACATTCTGATCCGCCCTGCCTAACTGGTATGTTCTTTATCGGGAATCACCTAACGGTGATTCCTGCGGCGATCGCTAGTTTAATCAGTTTCGAACAGCTCAACCTCAGTAGCAACCAAATCATGGTGATTCCTGCGGCGATTCGTCGATTACCAAAACTAGTTTGACTGCTGACAGAATATTACGATTAAAATAGTTGGCAATCGTCCCCGTGATTTTATGACGATAATCGATCGCAAACTTAGGGAAATTCACGAATACTTTCAAATCGAACCTGAAGACTATGAAACCATCATTCCTTGCAATTGTGATGTCTATACTGCTAGTCCGACCCCATTTGAATTTACACTAGATACATTACACAAATATCTCGATCGCGGCAAATACTCGATCGAATGTCAGCAAAGTACCACCCAAGTCGATGTTCGCGGTTTAATCGATAATGTCTTGAGTGTCGATCGATTAGACAGCAAGCAGGACAGAGATCCACTCGATTGGAGGAGAGATCGATCTCGACTAGATTCTTTTGGATCGAGAGTCAATAGTCAAGCAAATTGATACCAATCAACCGCTCGCGAATCGGCTATTAAGTGCCACTCAAGCCGGAGGAGTAGCTGCGATCGAGCAATTTCTCAACCATCCCGCCGTGAGTTTTATTGTTGCCGCGATCGAAGATTGGGGAAAAACAAAGGTCGAGAAATAAGTCCACAAGCTAGCAATCGATCGATAATGGAATTAAGACATCAATCTAAAATTTATAATTTTGTTTATGGAAGTTATTCGCATTCCCGTTCTATCAGACAACTATATCTTTTTGATGGTCGATCGACATCGGCAGATCGCCGCAGTGGTAGATCCGGCAGAAGCCGCACCAGTAATGGTAGAATTGGCCCGCCAACAAGTTGAATTAGTCGCGATTTTTAATACCCACCATCATGGCGATCATGTTGGTGGCAATAAAGAACTAATCTCAGTCTTTCCCAATCTCACTGTTTATGGCGGTGCCGAAGATCGGGGGAGAATTCCTGGACAGCAGATATATTTAAATGATGGCGATCGCGTACAGTTTGGCGATCGGGAAGCTGAGGTTTTCTTTATTCCTGGGCATACACGCGCCCATATTGCCTATTATTTCCCGCCAGCAACCAGTGACGAACCGGGCGAACTCTTCTGTGGCGATACAATTTTTGCAGGTGGTTGTGGCAGACTATTTGAAGGGACACCCGCGCAGATGGTGGCATCGATGACAAAATTGCGGCAATTACCCGACACTACCCGGATCTGGTGCGCTCACGAATACACGCTAGGCAATCTCAAATTTGCCGTTACTGTCGATCCGCAAAATCAAGAACTGCAGCAGCGACTCGTAGATGTCATCGCAGCCCGCGATAAATCTATCCCCACAGTGCCAACATTCATGGGCATAGAAAAACGTACCAATCCGTTTCTTCGTTGGGATGAGACGGCTTTACAATCAAGTGTAGCCAGTCACGATCCGATCGAAACTTTCGCACGGATTCGCGGTCGCAAAGACCAATTCTAATAGCTACCATCAGCGATCGGCTCTACTAAATACGCTAATATAAGGTTCGTTTGGTGTGTGTTGGGAGGTAGGCTAAATGAAATTTCGATTACGGCAGGTTGGCATTGTTGGGTTAGCAAGCGTTCTTGGGTTGACGATCGGCGGCTGTAGCGGTAGCAAGGTGACTCAGTGCGCCAATATGATTAAGGTTGTCAATCAAACTGTGATCGATACCAAAACTACCACTGAGTCTGGTACTAAAGGTGACATGCCTACGATCGAGAAATTAGTCGAAATCTTTGACAAAGCAGCAAAAGATCTAGAGTCTGTCAAGATCGATGATGAAAAGTTGAAAACTTATCAAAGTCAGTTTTTGACGATGTATCGCGGCGCGACGGAAATCAACAAACAATTAATTGCTGGCATTAAAGAGAAAAAATCCACCAAGGTACATGAAGAACTCCGAAAGTCTCGCAATATCTTCAGTCCAGAACGAGATCTAGCTACTGGATTGACTCAATACTGTCAAGCAACAGAAAAATAAGCCTAGAAATTATCGTGAATGATAAATTAAGAGAGTTTTGGCGGCAATCTGCCTGCAAGCGGTGCTCGAGCGTAGACATCCGAATAGTTGGTACTATTTACGATCTCGACGATCGACGAACCCAATCTGGCAAAATTTGGTTACCACACTAAGCTCGATCGATCGATGATTATTTTTCGTGCTTGACTTCTACGACCATGTGAACGTTACCGCGTGGAGAAAAATCAGCTTTGACGGTAATTTGATACGGATCGGCGATCGCGACAAAATCATCTAAAATCTGATTTGCTGCTTCCTCGTGGGAAATATAGCGATCGCGGTAACTATTAATGTACAGTTTTAACGCTTTGAGTTCGACGACTTTTTGGTCGGGGACATAAATAATCTGGATCGTCGCAAAATCGGGATATCCAGAAAAAGGACATTTGCAGGTAAACTCTGGCAAACTAATATCCACGTTGTACCGTCTTCCCAGTCTAGGATTGGGGAAGGTAATTAATTCGCCATTGATAATTTCGCGTTCCCCATATTTCATCTCTGTAGGGGTAGTTGGTATCGCTTCGATATTCGCCTGAGTCATGCTCGCTCGTTAATGATTACAAGTATCTAATTTTAGCGAGATTATTCCGCCCGTGGGAATAGCAAAGTGAATTTAGCTACTCAGAGCCGACGATCGAGTAAAAGTATTCGATAATTGATAAACTCTTACCCTCCACGCTCGACTATCCCCTACTCCCTATCCCCTAATTCAAATCGTTCTCCCCTTCCCAATCCGCACAGACATCGCCATCGCAGCCGTAGGGATGCATTCCGCAAACCAAAAGATTTCCAGCATAATTGGATCCATTATAGTTGCGGCAGCCGATGCAAGCAGGATGTGTGGACGGATCTGGGATGGGTTGTGTTTGGAGTGGGATATCCCAAGTAAATGATGTCGGTTCTTCAAGTTCTTGCCAAATTTCGGTGAGCACTTCTTTCAGTTCGTCCCATTGCAGATAGAGGATTTCCTGAGCTTCAGTAGTTACCTCTTCAACTAATTCTGTGAGTTCGCGACCAAACCCATCAAACAGCCCGGTTAGGTCTTTAATTATGGCGGAGATTTCGTTTTGCCATTCTTCCATAGCACACACCTAGTAGTTATGTTAGCTTCTAAATCGATCGACAAAGATCGGCAGTTCGGCGATCGCATAACCAATCGCCATTGGCAAAGCCTCTCTGCAAGAAAGACCGCGTGCAAGCTTTGAGTTAGCGGATCGCTCGATGAGATTGAAATGAATACCTAAGCTCAAGTTTATCATTCCCCGACACCGTTCCGATTTTGCTATCGAGGATACATATTATTCAGAGTTCTGGGAGACAAATCTTTACTAGTGTAGCGGCTGTTGTGGCGAATCGATCGCCAATTGTCCGCATAAATTATTACTAGCGATCCGATCGGTGGCGAAGTCTCCGGGGCAAGAGAATCACGGGATAATAGATCGGATCGATCGTCTCTTGCATCGGTGAAAATGAGTAATCTAACTTGGCGATCGCATCCCAATCAACAAATTTCCAAAAATATTCTAGCTAAAATAGTAATTTAAGTGATTATTAAGTGCATAATAAAATTAACACCCTAATAATTTCACTATGGCTAAAACTAAAGTCAAGTCCGATCCAAGTTCTTCACCTGAGACTACTACAACAGGAACAGAAGCCAAGAAATCGACAAAAGTAGCTGCAACTAACGATTCGTCAACTGAAACTATTTCGCCTGAAACTCCGCTCACTGGTAAAGCACTACTGCAAAAAGTCAAAGAACTTTCCCATCTTGCTAAGCGTGAAACAGCAAAGCAATGTGGTTACCTGAAAACTTCTCCATCCGGTGCGGTACGGACAGATCTATCGGGATTCTATGATGCGGTGCTATCTGCAAAAGGGGTCAAATTAGATGAGACTAGCAGAGACAGTCGGGGTAAAGTTGCAACATACAAGGCTACCGTTCACAAAAATGGTCAGTTGTTAATTGGCTCTGCATATACCAAAGGTATGGGTCTCAAGGAAGGAGATACTTTTACAATCAAGCTCGGATACAAACACATCCACTTAATCCAGGACGACAATTAAATTGCTGGAGCGATCCTCATCAGTTGAGGAGCGAGTAGTAGCTAGGTTTAATTATCCTAGCTACTGCTTCCCAATCTGGATCTTTTCGCGCGATCGAAGCACATATTTTTCCGATATAGATTGAAGCTATCTGTAGCAAAAAACCAAATCGGCTTCGCGAAATAAGCCAAGATGGCTAGAAATTTGAAGCTCAGGTTTTTAGTAGCTTGAGAATATTGTTAGGTCGTAGAAATCGATATTCGCAGTGACATGGCTCACTTGTAACGCTCAGCTCCAGATATCCTCCACTAAAATTAGCAAAGATCGGTTGGAGTTAGGATATTCGACACTCTCGATCGACGGTCATGCTAATATAAACTTGCCACATAATACACGATTATAATGACGCGTCAGCCGCGATCGATCTTAGCGGTCTACTGTTTGAATTTAAATAGTAAAAACTGGGTAATCTGACGATTGCTAAAGTTATTATCGCTGACTAGCAGCAGTGTTTGACTGCCATCAGACAGCCGCGATCCTAGTGCCATCCCCTCTTGATTGTCGATGTAGATATCTAGTTGTTTGAGGTCGAAGGCTAGCCGTTTTTGAATCGGTTGAATCGTGTTATTCCCTTTGAAACTAGCGATCCTACTAGTATCGGTAGCACCACCAGTAGCGGATTGGAAAATTTTGACGCGGAACCCCAGCAAGCCAAACGAACGTTCGAGCGTGAGAAAATGACCGCTAGTATCGATCGATTGAATCTCCGATAAGCCATGTTCGATCGCCCCTACTGGGGGAGAATCCAATTGATAGAGGTGTTCGCTGATAATTTCCGATCGGTCGCTCAACAGATAATGCAACCACCGATTTTTAGCGCCAGGAATCTTACCATCTTTATCTACTTTGGCGACTTCTTTGTCTTGCAGCAAAGAGGACTCAGTTGCCGCAAATAGCCGTAAGGGTTCGCCACTAGTAGGAAGAGTGCCAGTCGGTGCCAGTGTCATTCCTTCAAAGGCGAGATTATTTTGCATGCCGCGTTTGCCTTCGGTATCGGTGAGGTAACGTTCGGGAATGGGTAAGGCTTGCTTGACGCGTCCGGTCTTGAGGTCAAATTCGGCGATAAAGGGCGGAATTTTTTTGAGTCTGTCACCCTCGCTAGAGACAAAAACCGAGGCTTGAGGGGTAATCGCGATGGCTTCTGTATCAGTTTTACCTGGGGGATAGGTCGCCCCTGCGGCATCTCTAAGCAGGGTGACATCCGTGAGATCGACCTTATTGAATTTGACTCGTTCGGGATTGGTAGTATCGAGATCGAGTTTGAGCGTATAAAATCTCGCGGGCGCTTTTTCGCCCCGATCGTCAGAAACAGCATAAAATACATTGCGTTGGCGATCGTATGTCAGTCCCGATAAGCCACCAACCAGAGTATCTTTGACTTTGAAGTCTTTAGGCAGTTTGTATTCGCCGATATACTCGATCGAGAGCTTATCGTTAAAAATGCGGCTGCTAGCTTCACTTGCAGATGGACTACAAGAGGTGAGAAACATCATGATGCCCATCACACACAATAACACTCCCAATGAAACCGTCGTTGCTAAAATCTTCCCACCAATTTTTTTGGGTTGAGGAGCGGGATTTCGATCTGAAGTCATAAATATTAAATGTTAGATTAAATATTAGCGATCGACTGGAGTTAAGGTTCTCATCAATTTTATCCGAACGGCAAGTTTTAGCTATGGCTATTAGTTAAAATATGTGTTATCCCGTCGCGCGATCGTCTTAGGTCTATGTCATCATCTATATTGCCAGTTCCCGCCCAGATTAAATTCGATGAGGCAATCAGTCTCACTCAGGCATTCCTGACGCAGCTTAAAAAAGATGAATTAACTTCGAGTCAGATTCAGGATTTTGTTACTCAGTTGGTTGAGACTAGCAATGGTGCTAGAGGTTTTTTTGTTACTTATCTCACCGCAGCAGATCCGATTTGCGAGGAACCTCGATCGGAAATAATTACAGCTTTGGGCACTCATCCCGAGATAACTGCCGACTTATTAGTCAAGAATCTGGCGATGTCTACGGCTCAACAACTCTACCACCATCGGCGTAACGATCTCGAAATGGCAGCATCTTCTGCAACTGTAGCTGCCAGAACGCTGAAAATTATTCAACAGTTAAATCTACCCCAAATTCAGGAAATGTGTCGGGAATTGGTAGATACAATTACTACTGGAACTGGCTCTTACAGTGAGTTTTTGACCAGATGGGGTTATGATGACGAGCAAAAAAACTCGATCGAGCAAGTAGTCAATTCACTCGATATTTAATAACTAGTAGTTCACTTACATACAAAGATTCGATCGTAAATCTCTTGATTTTCTAATTGAACTTGCTTGAGATCGTACCGAGCCTGCAGATTTAACCAAAACTCAGCACTATTTCCAAAATAGCGAGATAGTCGGATGGCAGTATCAGCGGAGATCGACTGCTTGCCACTAATAATTCGACCGATTCGAGTTTGCGGAACCTGAATGTCAACACTCAATCTATAAGCAGTGATATTCTTAGGCTCTAAAAATTCAGTCCTCAAAATTTCACCAGGATGAACTGCTGGTAACTGTTTATTCACCATCAGCTATTCATTCCTGTAATTTGACGTAAGATAGCATCCATTTTCCCACCTAGATCGACTCTCAACTCTCTAACCTCAATCTCTAGTCGGTCGAATCTCTGTTCCAGTCCGCTAAATTTTTGCTCCATTACATCAAATCTTTGACCCATGTAAAGCTCTAAGTCATCAATATCATCATAAACTCGACCAAATGACTCTTTTAGTTCGCGACCAGTGACTTGGCTATCCTCTAGCCTTGTTAACCGTCGGCTCATGCTAATTAATTCACGATCTATTTCTCGTCCCCGATCTTCTGGCTCTCTAGATTGACTCATAACTCAAGATACTATTGTTTGTTAATAGTATCACATCATGATAGTACTGTAAGTTCGGGATATGTGTCAGGAGCTATTGAGAACTGGCTCTTAGTGCGAGTTATTGACACGCTGGGGCTATGATAAGGAACAGAAAAACTCGATCGCGCAGGTAGTTACTTAGCTTTTTGCAGGTTAATTCGAGCGATCTATGTAGCGCATTGCTTCACATAATATCGCTCATGGGCGTTTTATTGAATTTTTGACCATAATAACTAACGACATCGAATCAGGATCGACATAAGAATTACCCTCCCAATAGTCGAAGTGATGATGGTATCCAGACCAAGTATCATCATCAAAGTCGAACCAGGTTGCAAACCGCTCTAAAGATTCGGTGTCCCCTTCAATTTGTAAGTAATTTCCGACTACTGAAACCTTAGTTAAGGTTTCGCTTTTACTAATCGAAACATAACTTAAACAATTATCATAAGGAGCCGGATCGACTATTCTGGCTTCGATGACACAATTTAATCGATCTTTATCATTTATTAAATCGAGCATCGATTGGCCGATTTTCCGTAACGCTGGTGTCGAACCTGATATGTCGAGTTCTCCATTACTACTAAATCTAATTTCGACCTTATCCATATCCATTTATTTCAACCATACGTTAATTTATTGCTTCAAAAAACAAAAGAGGTCAGTAATGACCTCTTTTGCAACTTTAAATTTAAACCTAATAATTAAAGTAAACCAGTATTGGCACCTTGTTTGCCAGTAGCTAGTTCGACTTTAATGATTTTACCGCCCATTTTCATGATGCGTTGTTGTTCGCGGAACCAGTTATCGTAAGGAACTAACTTAGTGAAAAAAGTATTTTGGAGTTCGCGCTGAGTTCTGATCCGAGTTTGACTGGGAACACAGGCGGTGACTTTGAACATCCGCATATTAATGGTTCTCCTTAATTTTATTATTTTGGATAAGCTATATTCATTTTCGCACTTTTCGATCGTCGATCGGTCAGTCTTAATAATTTACTGACAATAAAGATGCGATCGCTTAAAAACATCAAAGTCTGGGAGTCAAAGGTTCATCTTAGATCGTCAAAACTCACCTTAGTTAGACTAGATAAGCTGTTGAAGAGCTAACATTCACATCAGACTTCCCAGACTCGATTCGGGTTACTTACAACTCAATCTACAAATTAGCCTAAGCCAGAGCAGATATAGTCTAAGTAAACGCCCATTTCTTTACCAGCATCAGAACCAACTAAGCTAGCAGTAACTTCTTTGATCGCTTGGATTGCTTGAACTGTAGCAGCTACAGGTACGCCCAAGGAGTTGTAAGTTTCTTTTAAGCCGTTGAGTACGCGCTCATCCAAGATGGAAGGGTCGCCAGCTAGCATTGCATAGGTAGCATAACGGAGGTAGTAGTCTAAGTCGCGGATGCAAGCAGCATAACGACGAGTGGTGTACATGTTACCACCGGGACGGGTGATATCAGAGTACAGCAAGGATTTAGCTACGGCTTCTTTAACGATCGTTGCAGCGTTTGCACTGATCGTACCAGCTGCACGAACGCGGAGTTCGCCAGTCCCGAAGTAAGCTTTGAGCTTGTCGAGTGCGGTGGAGTCAAGGTATTTACCTTGAACGTCAGATGAATTGATAACAGAAGTAATTGCGTCTTGCACGATCCTAAATTCCTTATTTAGTATTTAAGTTGCTTAATCTTTGGTTAGATAACCGAGTTGAAATGAGTTAACTAGTTTGGAACTAGCTCATTGCACCGATTAGGTAGTCGAAGTAAGCACCAGCTTCAGCAGCGTCTTCACCAGACATCATCGCGGAAGCAGCATCTTTCATCGCCCGAACGCCACCAGCAACGGCTTCGATGGGGGTACCTAAAGATCTGTACATTTCACGGACACCAACTACACCGATTTCTTCGATCGGAGTAACATCACCAGCAACCACACCATAAGTGATGAGGCGGAGGTAATAGTCTAAGTCGCGCAAGCAAGTTGCAGTCATTTCTTCGCCGTAAGCGTTACCACCGGGGGAAACGACATCGGGACGTTGTTGGAACAGTTTGTCGCCTGCACCTTTAACTAGACGCTCGCGCGAGTCAGTTAAGGTTTGAGCGATGCGGAGACGACGTTCGCCAGAAGTGACGAAAGTTTTGATCCGATCTAATTCGCCGGGACTCAAATAACGAGCTTCAGCATCTGCATTGACGATCGCTTTGGTGACGATACTCATTGTGGGACTACTCCAAAAAGTTTGTTACCAGACTTGTGATTAACTGGCTGATGCCAGTGGGTCTGAGCTTAAATTATAGTAGCTTATAAAATATATAAGTTAGGCTATGACTCAGGTGCCTTCCGCAAACATTTTGCGATATTATGACTGGTTTCTGAGTACATTCTTAATAGTTTGTAACGATCGGGGCGTTGGCGAGGGCAGATCCCCGACTTCTGTGAGAAGTCGGGGATCTCGCAGTAACTGCTTACATTCGAGTTTAAACTAGAAAGACTCGACACCTACTATAGTTTTGGCTATGACTGAGAATGCGCTGCCACATCAGGAATATACTGCTGCGATCGATCGAGTCAGTTTACTAGCAGAGCAGCTAGAAAATGCAGAACCAGCACGACGAGAGGAGATTCAGGCAGCGATTCATCGGTTAATCGCTCAAGCTGCCGATCTGTCTATGACAGATGAGGAAAAGCAATTTCGAGATGATTTTATCAAGCATAATGTCGATTTGATGGAGAATGTGGTTATTCCTACTCAAGAATTTGTTTATCAAGCGACAAAAGTGATCGTACAGCAACGAAAACGTGATATTCAACCTCGATTATATGAGTTTGAATCTATTACTTTTGATGGACAGACTATCTATAAGATTCCTCACCAAGGACGACATTTTACGGAAGATTTAGGTGTAAACATAGCATTGGAGATGGTTTGTATTCAGTCTGGCAGTTTTTTGATGGGCGATCCACCGCAAAAAGATTATGCCTGTTGGATACCCCAACATTTAGTGACAGTACCAGCATTCTCGATCGGTAAATTTGCTATTACTCAAGCACGATGGGTTGCAATAATGGAACATAATCTATCATCAAATGTAGGGAGCGATCGTTTGCCCGTTGATAATGTCTCTTGGGATGATGCCAATGAATTTTGTCAGCGATTGTCATTGTATACGGGACGAAAATATCGATTACCTAGCGAGGCTGAGTGGGAGTATGCTTGTCGAGCAGGCACAACCACCGCTTACAGTTGGGGCGATGAGATCGATCGAAGGATTGTTAATTATTTTGACTTAGATCCTGATAATGAGGAGAAATTTGGGACTAAGCCTGTCGGTCGCTACGATCCAAATGCCTTTGGTTTATATGATATGCATGGCAATGTTTTTGAATTATGCCAAGACCGATGGCATTATGACTATGAAGGTGCTCCAAATGACGGCAGTGCTTGGATCGATCGAGCAGAAAATCCTGAAAGGATCGTAATTAGGGGTGGCTCCTTTGACTACTATGAAGATAATTGTCGATCGTCATACCGAAGTGAAACAGATCGAGAATATCGATATCATGGTACTGGTTTTCGAGTAGTTAGCAATGCTGTATAGAGTAGCTTTGAAAATGACGTTTTGGGATGATTGAGAGCGAATTTTATTCGATATACATAAATAAAATTAATTTACACAAGAGTTGCAAACTGTATGGCCGATATTCCTTTTTTGATTCTGGATGTTTTTGCTTCGGCTAAATACACGGGCAATCAATTGGCTGTTTGTTTAGATGCTGGAGACTTAACGGATCTTCAGATGCAGCAGATCGCGCGCGAGATTAATTTTTCAGAAACGACGTTCGTTACCAGCTCAGTGCCAATTAATGGGGGTTACGACACGCGGATTTTTACACCCATGACAGAATTACCATTTGCTGGACATCCTACATTAGGAACGGCATTTGCCATCCAGCAGGAGGTGATTAGACAATCGATCGATCGAGTCAATCTCAACTATCAAGTCGGGCAAATTCCAGTTGATTTTAATTACCGCAATGGCTCGCCAGATATTTTGTGGATGCACCAGCAGCAACCGCAATTTTACGATGCACTCTCGGCTGAGACGCTAGCTAAAGTTATTGGCGTAGCTGCGTCCGACATCGATGCGCGTTATCCGATCGAACCTGTATCCACAGGGTTACCATTTATAATAGTCCCGCTGACAAATATCGCAGCGGTAATTCGGGCAAAATTAAATCTGGATCTGTACGAGCGAGTAGTTGCTGACTTACCAGCACAGGCGATCTTAGTCTTTTGCGCCGAATCGATCGATCCGCAGTGTCAGTTACACGTTCGCGTATTTACCGAATGTTTTGGGATTCCTGAAGATCCAGCAACGGGTAGTGCTAATGGGTGTCTAGCGGCTTACCTAGCTAAATATCGGTATTTTGGCAGTTCGGATGTAGACATTACCGTCGAACAGGGTGTGGAGATGGGGCGGAATTCACGTCTATATCTGCGCGCTCGACAGACAGAAGCTAGCTACTCGGTTAGTGTTGGCGGTCGTGTGGTGCAGATTGCCACAGGCGAATTTATTCGGTAAGAGTGACTTTGTTGGTACTGAGTGGGTGAGGGTGGGCTTTGGTTGAAAATTGTCAGTTAGTTACGGGGACTATTTACATCCATCTGCCCCTACATTAGATCTCGACGGGGAAGGCTATAATTCTTTAGTGACAACAGTTATTGCCACCATCTACTCTTTACGATCCACTATTTGCCGACCGACCCTTTGCGGAAATCTGAGAATTACGTTAAATTTAATTAAGATATATTTTGGTAAATTTTTAAACAGTTTATTTAAAAAATAATTTTAAGACAAGTCGCTCGATCGATCCTTCCCCCTAACCAAAGGCAAACAAAAATATGAAGTTTTCGTGGAAACTAGCAGTACTGTGGGCGATTCCCGCTCTGACGATCGGCTTTTTCGTCTGGCAAGGTGCATTTGCCCCCGTCACCGCTGAAGTTGGTAAAAATACCGCGAGTACGCGGATGACCTATGGTAGATTCCTGGAGTATCTCGATGCCAATCGGGTCAAAGCAGTCGATCTGTATGATGGTGGTAGAACGGCGATCGTCGAAGCCATCGATCCAGATCTAGAAAATCGGATGCAACGCTTGCGAGTCGATTTACCTAATAACTCGCCAGAATTGATTTCGAGATTGCGCGACTCCAATATCTCCTTTGATAGTCACCCCGTCCGTAATGATGGTGCCGTCTGGGGTTTCCTCGGTAACCTAGTATTCCCAGTCTTATTAATTAGCGGTCTATTCTTACTCTTCCGCCGTTCCAACAATATGCCTGGTGGCCCTGGTCAAGCGATGAACTTTGGTAAATCCAAAGCTAAGTTTCAGATGGATGCCAAAACTGGCGTGATGTTTGACGATGTGGCAGGGATTGCTGAAGCCAAAGAAGAATTGCAAGAAGTCGTTACCTTCCTCAAACAACCCGAACGGTTTACGGCTGTCGGTGCCAAGATTCCTAAAGGTGTCTTGTTAGTCGGCCCTCCAGGTACCGGTAAAACCCTGCTCGCCAAAGCGATCGCGGGTGAAGCTGGCGTACCATTCTTTAGTATCTCTGGTTCGGAATTTGTGGAAATGTTTGTCGGTGTGGGTGCATCCCGCGTCCGCGACTTGTTCAAAAAAGCGAAAGAAAACGCTCCTTGTATCATCTTTATCGATGAAATCGATGCTGTCGGTCGCCAACGTGGTGCTGGTATCGGTGGTGGTAACGACGAGCGCGAACAAACTTTGAACCAAATGCTCACCGAGATGGATGGGTTTGAAGGCAATACGGGGATTATTATTATCGCTGCTACCAACCGTCCTGACGTGTTAGATTCGGCACTATTACGTCCCGGCCGATTCGATCGTCAAGTTCAGGTAGATCCACCTGATGTTGCTGGGCGGATTGAAATCCTCAACGTTCACGCACGGAATAAGAAATTAGGCGAGGACATTTCCTTAGAAGCGATCGCGCGCCGGACTCCTGGTTTCAGTGGTGCTGACTTAGCTAACTTGCTAAATGAAGCTGCAATTCTCACCGCTCGTCGTCGCAAAGACGCGATTTCTAACCTTGAAATCGATGATGCGGTAGACCGTGTAGTTGCTGGGATGGAAGGTACGCCACTGATCGATGGTAAGAGCAAACGTCTGATCGCCTACCATGAAGTCGGTCACGCGATCGTCGCAACCCTCGTACCCGCTCACGATCCACTTCAGAAAGTCACGCTGATCCCACGCGGACAAGCTCAAGGCTTGACTTGGTTCACACCTTCGGAAGATCAATCATTGATTTCGCGGACACAATTACGCGCACGGATTACGGGTGCGCTCGGCGGACGCGCAGCAGAAGAAGTAATCTTCGGCGACTCGGAAGTAACCACTGGTGCTGGCGGAGACTTACAACAAGTCACTTCGATGGCGCGGCAGATGGTAACACGGTTTGGGATGTCCAAACTCGGCCCGCTCTCACTCGAAAGCCAATCCGGTGAAGTCTTCCTTGGTGGTAACTGGGGTGCTAAATCTGAATATTCAGAAGAAATTGCTACCCAAATCGACAAAGAAGTCCGTAGCATTGTCGCGCAGTCGCATCAAGAAGCACTGACAATCATGCGTGAAAATCGTACGGTAATCGATCGATTGGTGGATCTCTTAATCGAGAAAGAAACGATCGATGGTGAAGAATTCCGTCAAATCGTCGCGGAATACCGTGTCGTACCTGAAAAGCCTCAGTTTGCCCCAATGCTGTAGAATTACTCCGCTCTTCTAATTATCAAGAAGCCCCGATCGTCTAACGATCGGGGCTTTTTATTACTCCAAAAAATCCCCTCCTCGGATGGGTGCCCGTAGGGTGGGGTGGGTAGATCTCCGCCACCCACAAATCATCTCCCAACTATCTCAACCCCTAACAGGCTGGCAGAGAATAAATGGATGGTTCGATCGATCGAAGTTGAGAGATTGGTGCGAAGGTGGTGAACCCACCCCTCCGAGGAGGGGATTTATATGCGGAGAATTGAATATTTTGGAGCCAGTCTTCTACTCTGGAGTGGGGTGATTCGCGATGGCGTTGGTCGTTGTAATTGAGCAAATACTGATGGAGCCACTGATTAGCTTCTACTTCGGTCTCAAGTGACTGGATAGTTGCAGCTAATGTGGTCTCAAAATTGCGATGATTGTGGTCTGGAGTGATTAGTATTGTGGGTCGCTACACTTAGCGATCGATTGGCAATACAAAAGGGGCACATTGGATGTGCCTCTTCGATCGGTCGAGTTACAAATAGTAACTTATTTGCCTAATCTAATCCTTAGTTACGCCTTTATCTCGCAACCGTTTGGCAGTCTCTTCAGCCGTAGGAGCGGCGGGATTGAGTCGGTTGTGGCTGGCAGACTCTTCGAGCAGATCGTGACGAGTATAGGCTTCATCTGGCTGCGGGTAGAGCGATGGATCGATCTGCAATCGATCGCGTGGTTCGAGCTGATACCAACCATACCAATTGCGGGCAACCAGCCACAGGATCGACATCAACCCAGCGATGCTTAAAATGATTCCCCGATAACCTAGCAGAAAGCCAAACACGGGCACGATCGCACCTGCAATTGTGCAAATTATTGCCGCGAGTGAAATCCGCCAGTTACCGCGACCCAGACCCCAGACTAAAGCTAAAAGGGCGATCGAAATCCCCCCCCAGACATACAGTGACTCAGTCAGGCGACTGAAATAAGTTAGTGCAAACATCCCGGCAAAAAAAACAAACCCCGAGATGGCGATATTTGGCAAGCGCATCGGGATCGAAAAGCATAACAACGTCACCCACCACAAGAAAATTCCCGGTGCAAGGACTAATAGCAGCGGTAATTTTCCAGTTGGAACGGCGACGGGCGCGGCAACGGATACCCCAAAAGGTTTTTGGACTGAGGCATTGCGATTGAATGCCCAGGTAAAGATTTTGCTATCGTCCTTTTTGACATCGACTTTGGTAGGCACGACACCGCTGACAAAATCGATGCGGGGGACTTTAGTGACGATCGACATCCGGAAATTAGCCAGCGAGCCATCTTTGGCACTATAGACCCATTGGGGTGAGCCTTGAGCTAGATAGCTGACTCGCAATTTGCTGATGCTACCAGGAGCGATTTGGAGCGGGAAGTTATACTCACCAGGATTGGTCGCTGTCAATCTCTTACCATCGCGTTCGACGGTAAAGTTTTGGAGGAGCGAATATCCCGATGGTGGCGCGATTTTAAACGCAAATCGATCGGTCGTGCCGACGGGATTGGTAATTTGATAATCCCCTTTGAAATCAATTAAATAATTATTGAGATCGCCAGTTTTGGTGGGGGTGGGAGTGATAACGACTTGGAGATTGGAACCGCTCACTGATGTCTGGCGCGTCACATCTTTTTTATCTTGGACTTTGACTAACTTGCCACCGAGTTGGGTGGTGTAGATATAAGGTTCCTGACTGGTATAAGTAACCTGGGGCGAAGCTTGTTGGACTACTTCTTCACCAGCGATATCTGGTGTTTTCTGCGCCAATCGCGCTTGCTCCCAACTGCTCTGGCGATGGGCTAGCGTCGAACACAGTAAAAATCCCATCAGTAGTAGAATCGCGACTACGACTGTCTGCTGCAATCCCCGCAATAATTGAGCTGAGTGGATCGCCCAATCACCAAAGACAACATTGCGCTCTTGGGGCGAGTTGCGCATTGAAAAGTTGACTAAAGCCATGCCTGCACCCAAGCCGATCGCGAGGACAACAAAAATCGCGATTGCGATCGGTAATTGACTCGCAACCTGGTTCAGCGATTGCGGCTGAGTTAGATCCGGTAAGCCTGTCTGGGCGATCTGACAAGATCGCCCAAGTATATCTATATTAGTAACGATTGGCATTGTAATTCCCTATAAAAGTTTAGTTATGTGCGAATTTCTCAGAGCTGCAAGGATCTGAGTGTAGCTTGCCAGTTGACGATCGCTCACTCGATCGCCTGAAAATTTTGTATTTAATTTTACCACTGGCGTACCCGTACTGCCATGTACAGATTGGATGTACTCTAAACTACACGGTTGATGGCTCGATAATTGTCGTGTGATAACTGCCAAAGTTCTTTACAGTTTCGGCATAGGCATCTAAGTCGGCGAGTGCGGATTTGAGTGCGCGACAATCGATGTCGGTTTCGATATCGATAAAAAATAAATAGTCACCCAGCGATCGCTTGCTCGGACGCGATTCGATCCGGCTCAAATTTAGACCTCGACTGGCAAAGAAGCCCAAAGCTGTCATCAAGCCGCCAGGAGCATTCGATCGCAAGCTAAATGCAACCGAAGTACAATTGCCAATGGGCGATGGTTGCAACCCGATCGCCCAAAATTTAGTTTGGTTATCTGGATAATCATTAATTGGATGGACTAGTACTGGGAGCTGATACAGCTTTGCCGCTCGTACCGAAGAAATTGCTGCTGCCTGCGGGAGATTTGCCAGGGTTTTGAGAGCTGCGGTAGTAGAATTTTCGGGAATCCGCATTGCTTGTGATAAATTCAGCTGCAACCATTCTTGACATTGACTCAGCGCTTGAGGATGAGAATAAACTGTCTGGATCTGGCGGATGTCGGTGGCAATTGAAATTAACGCGTGAGAGATCGGTAAAACGATTGCTTGTTGGATTTGCAGCGATGCTACTAGTTGCCAGGTAGTATCGAGCGTCATCGTGACACTGCCTTCGATCGAGTTTTCTACTGGCACGATCGCAAGTTCCACGTCTCCAGCGGCTACGGCTTTGAGTGTTTGGGCGATATTGGGATATGGCTGTAACCGGAAATCGTCACCGGAGATATATCGCTCGGCATAAGCTAAAGCTGCCGCTTCGGCATAAGTACCTGTCGGCCCCAAGTGGGCGATGGTTAAAGTCATAGCCAATTTACAATATTTTACTCAAGGCGATCTTTAATTTCAGGGTGCCGATCGTCGTGAAGATAGTGGCGCGTTCGATGCTCTCGGAGCACGATCGATCTCAGCTATTTTAATTGGAAATCTCGATCGTGAGTGCGATAAAATTTTAGATAGGTTTATTTTAGCCTAACTAGCAGAAACTAACTAAAACCGCTGTGAGATTCTAATTTTTAGATATTTGTTAGCTCGATCGATTCGCTACAAAATCGATCGGTCAGCTTATTAAGATCGCTCGTTTAAATATTATTGCTGTACATATGTCAATTGTTAAATTTAGCGCAGATCGATCGGTGGAAATCGCCGTACCGAGCCAGCCTGTCCCCATTCAACATTATCTCCGTCAGCCGCATCGATTGATTAGCGCTCTGGTCGATCCCAATCGCGTCAAGCAGGTGAGTGAGGATGAATTTTGCCTAACGATGCGGACGATTAGTTTTTGTGGATTTAATATTCAGCCGACAGTTTTTTTGCGGGTCTGGGTTGAGGCAGATGGTACTGTCAGAGTAGTTTCTACTAATTGTGAAATTCGTGGCATCGATTATATCGATCGGCGGTTTAGTCTTCAACTTATGGGTAAATTATCCCCTTACGAACGACAAGGGCAGATCTATCTCCAAGGACGTGCCGATCTCGAAGTCCAAGTCGATCTGCCGCCACCATTAAGTTTCACGCCGCAAGCGATCGTCGAATCAGCCGGAAATAGTTTGCTCAAAAGCATTCTGACTACTTTCAAGCAACGCTTGGGACATCAGTTAATTGCTGATTATGTTGCCTGGTCGCAGACTACCTCTGCACTCGATCCGCTCCCGATTTTAGACGGGAAATCGCTCGGGGAAATTTAACGATCGATCGCCATTAGAAAGAACATGACAGGGACTAAATGACTGGCGATGTTCGCAGGTAATCCCATAGCGCTCGATCGCGCTTAAATGTTTGGCAGTACCATAGCCTTTATTATTGGCAAGATCGTACATTGGATAGACGAGCGCCAACTCGGATATCAATCGATCGCGCCACACCTTCGCTAGAATACTTGCAGCGGCAATCGAGACCGCGCGATCTTCGCCTTTAACTAGAGTCTGTTGAGGAATATTTAAATTGGGAATCTCACGGTTGCCATCGACCAAGCATAATTCTGGGAGCGTTTCTAATCCCAAAATCGCCCGATGCATCGCGACCAAACTTGCTTGCAGAATATTCAGCTCGTCGATTTCAGCAACTGTTGCCACGCCGATATGATACGCGATCGCGGCTTGATGGATTTGTGGCACCAACCGTTCGCGACGGCTGGCTGAGAGTTTTTTACTATCTTTGATGCCCCAATCAGCACACTCAGCAATAATTGCTTTGGGCAAAATTACTGCTGCTGCCACCACTACCCCAAATAATGCACCCCTACCGACCTCATCGATACCAGCGATGAGATCTGCTTGAGAGGTGAATTCATAACCGCTCGAGTGAGTTGGGGTAAGAGGCATGAGCAATAGCAAAAATAACCAAGCAGCTAAGAACTACCCCAATACTTCTCGGTTAAGAACTGCTAGCGACTGAAGTCGCCGCTAGTGAAGCCAAGTCCGGTTGTTGCCGCTCGCGGCAAAAGCCTGCCTACTCGGACTAACTAGTTTTTAGATTAACCGAGAAGTATTAAGAACTACTCTATTTTCACATATTCTGATCATCCACTTTAACTGTCGCTCAATCGATGACTGCTGACGATCTCCGTTTGCGGCGGCGATTTTCAGGAATTTCGGGAATTTCTACCAGTGGCTCTCCCATTGTTGCTAGTTCCTCAGTCTCGACCCGCTCGTCGCTAGCGGCTTCGAAAGCCTCGACTTGAGGAGTTAGATCCACTTCCGCCGTAGCTTCGTGTTCTGGCTCATTATCAGCGACACTCAGTTCTGACACGACCGGAATCTCAAAGTCTGGTGGATCGAACGTCGTTACCAGCGGTAGCTCCTCAGCTCGTTCTGACGCTGGAACTTCGTCGGCTACTACTGTGGAGTCAGCGAGCGCTTCATCGCGTTCGACTATCGATTCGGGGGGTAAAGATCCGATCGGGACGATATTAACGATTGCTGTTTTGGGATTTCTTAGCTCCCGTCCCAGCTTGATCGTTGGCGAAATACCCATCCAGGCATAGGTTTCCTTCTCTAGATCCGACATCTCGATCGCGACGACTTCGGGAGGTTCGATCGTCGGACGTGTTGGTTTGACACGTTGTGGTTTGTTGGGACGGTCGCGATCTTCGATCGCCTCTTCTGTCGGCAACACTTCTGGGATGAAGGCTTCGAGCGCGGGAGGATTAAAATTACTAAAGATCGAACTCGGCGCAGCGTTATCGCTAGTTACTGGCGCACCACTGCGATTATTGGGAACTGGGTAAGTTTCGCGACTGGGGCGAGCTTCGCTGCCAGCGCCACCACGACCTTTAACGACCCGATTGACTTCCCCATTCGGGACGGGAGTGCGTTCGCCGCCGCCATTTGGGGTCGGACGCGGTACTACGCTGCGGACTTCTTCTTCGCGATCGCGGATGCGACGGCGGCGTTTTTTGCCAGTACCGTTTTGTTCTTGATAACTGGGGTGATTGACGAGATTGAAATCATCCTCACTCTCGACACCTTCTGGCTCGAACGTGTCCCAATTAGCCGCAGCGGGCTGACGCTCGGGTACGGGATTGCGCCGAGGGCCGGATCTGGGCAATCCGCGATGCGCTGGAGCGCTACTGTCGCTGCTGCGCGATCGATATTCGCGTTGGGGGGTCGTCGAAACTAGCGAAATGCCAACTGCTTCGCCATCGGCACCGTAGACAGTTTCCCCAGGAACATGAGCTAAGTGACCCAAACCGCCACAAGTGGCACAGGTTTCGCCAAATAGTTCGTAAATATTTTGACCTTGACGTTTGCGGGTGAGTTCGACTAATCCAAGTTCGGATAACTGGGCGATTTGGGGTCTGGCTTTATCGACACGCAGTTGTTTATTAAAATGTTCGAGGACTTGCAGTTGGTCTTTGCGGTAATCCATATCGATAAAATCGATGATGATTACCCCAGCAATATTTCGCAATCTAAGCTGGCGGGCAATTTCGGTAGCGGCTTCGCAGTTCGTCCAGAGGACGGTTTCGCGGGAAGTATTCGATCGAGTGAACGAGCCAGAGTTGACATCGACGACAGTTAAGGCTTCGGTCGGTTCGATGATAATATAACCACCAGAAGGCAAATCTACTCTCGGCTTCAATGATTCGCGAATCGCAGCATTAACGCGGAAATATTCAAGAATTGGTTGGCGCTCACGATGGCGATCGACCACTACTCCTTGTGGCAATTGACCGTCATTCCAGCCTTGAAGTGTTTGTTTGACGCGTTTGAGTCCTTGCTCGGAGTCGACGACGATCCGATTGACCTCGGCCGAGTACATATCCCGCAGCACGCGCTGGATAAAATCATCATCCCGATTGAGCAGTGCTGGTGCGCGAGTAGTATTGGCATCCTGCTGGACGACTTCCCACTGTTTTTGGAGCAGTTCCAGATCTTCTAAGATCGCATCTTCGGTCGTCCCTTCGGCTTCAGTCCGCACCAAAATCCCCATGCCGGCTGGTTTGGCGAGAACGGCGAGGGCACGGAGACGATTGCGTTCGCCTTCGGAACGAATGCGGCGGGAGAGATTTACACCTTTGCCAAACGGAATCAATACCACATACCGACCGGGGAGACTGACATTACCTGTCAGCCGGGGGCCTTTATTTCCGGTCGGCTCCTTCATGATCTGCACCAACACTTTTTGTTGTGGTGCGAGTAGCTCGGTAATCGATCCAGAACTCCGTCTGAGCCGCAGTGGCCCTAAGTCGGTGACGTGAATGAATCCATTGCGCGATGGGTCGCCGATGTTGATAAACGCAGCGTCAATCCCTGGCAACACATTTTCGACGATGCCAAGATAGATATCACTGACCTGATGTTGTCCGGTCGCTACTACCAATTCCTGAATTTGGTCTTCCCCAAATACGGCACCAATGCGGTGTTGCTCCGCAATAATTATTTGCTTTGGCATTCAATTTCCTCGAAAGTTAGCAGTACGTCAGGTCGCCTAGAATCGATCGGGGACGTGCGTTGCTGGTATGATGTAATATAATAATTTAGTCAATGTAGGCAATTGCCAAGCGCGAGTGCCCGCTCCGATCGCGCGTCGAGTCAGTCTGGAAGTCGTTCTGGCACAAATACCGATCGACCGGACGAACGGTAAAGCTATTTGGTTGACATCCTGTGCGTCGCTGGGTGCGCTAACACCATGCTCGGAATTTAGATGTATAGCCACCGCTTGTCGCTCGGATCGCTATCTGCGATTGCTAGGCGTTCGCGCTGATGCTACCTATTGCCTGTAGTCTCAACTGGTGCCGATATGCTTGAAGGAAGCGATCGGACATCGCTGAAGCTAGTTAGTTGTACACAAACGTGGATCGACTGTCTAAACTTCAACAGATAAGCATCCACTCAATTTTCCCTCAATCTCCGACCCAAGTTACTCGATCTAGCAGTGAATCCTATTTCCACAGGAGTCGCTGCACTGGTGTAAAGAAGCTAACCGAAGAGCGTTCGCGAATAAAAAATTCGCGAACATCGGACTTAAATCTTCAGATGACATCACTGCGAGCGATCCAACTCAGCAGGCTGTATCTTCTGTAGCTTCTTGAAATTAGGGCGAACTGGAGTGATATTCCGATCTTACCAATTCCCTAAATCTACCGTACTTAATAGTTAAGTACGACGTTGTGGGTGTATCCAGAATCATGAAAAATTTGTCAAGTAAACAATCGCCGCCAGTGTGGATTACCAGAACACTCACAGTAGCCCAGCTTAACTTGTTCTACTTGTGAGGCGATCGCCCTCGGTTGAATTTAATTATACCTGCAAATTGTCACGATCTCAAAGCTAACTTACGCAGACTTTGGATCGTCTCGATCGTTGCCGTGGCGACTCGATCGATCTCTGCTGTAGTATTATTATGCCCGATTCCAAAGCGTAATGCTGCATAAGCTAGCGACTCAGATCTTCCCAGTGCCTGGAGGACGTGTGAAGGCGCAATTTTGGTAGAACTACAGGCTGCACCCGAGGCGAGCGCTACCGTCGGCTGCAACCCCAACAGCAGCGCATTACCATCGACTCCCGCCACACTGATATTCAAGTTTCCCGCCAATCGCTGTGTCGGATGACCGTTGAGATAAATTCCTTCGATTTGACTCACTTGCGACCACAATCGATCTCGTAGTGCCAACACATTAGGAATATTTACCTCACGCTCTGCTAATGCAATTTCGACAGCCTTGGCAAAGCCAACGATTTGGGGTGGATATAAAGTTCCGGATCGCATCCCGCGTTCGTGTCCGCCGCCATGCAGTTGCGGCGATAATTTGACCCGGGGATGGCGACGACGGACATATAGTGCGCCGATCCCTTTCGGGCCATAAACTTTGTGCGCTGTCAGCGACATCAAATCGATCTTTAATAAATTCACATCTAGCGGGATTTTGCCGATCGCTTGTGCTGCATCTGTATGAAATAATATTTCTCGTTCTTTACAAATATTGCCAATTTCCGCCAATGGTTGCAAAACGCCAATTTCGTTATTTGCAGCCATAATCGAGACTAAGATCGTATCGCTACGAATGGCATTTTTTAGTAGTGCTAAATCTAGCAAGCCATCGGTATTAACGGGTAAATAAGTAACTGTAAAACCTAAAGATTCGAGATATTGGCAGGGATCTAAAATCGCATTGTGTTCGGTTTGTAAGGTAATGATATGTCGACCCTTGCTGAAATAGGCTTCGGCAACACCTTTAAGTGCAAGATTATTGGCTTCTGTCGCTCCACTGGTAAAGACAATTTCGTCAGAACTCGCACCAATTGCCACGGCTAGGCTTTCCCGCGACTGGGCGACCGCTGCTTCTGCTTCCCAACCATACTGATGCGTAATACTAGTAGGATTGCCAAAATGTTCGGTAAAATAAGGTAGCATTGCTGCTAACACGAGTGGATCTACTGGCGTAGTTGCATGATGGTCGAGATAGATGGGACGATGCCGATCGGTTGACATATTTAGTGAAGGAGTTGACACGCTATTGCAAACTGGCAAAGATCTCTCACTGAAGGCAGAGTATAAGTTCTATTATATGCGGCTCAGTGCTGACGACCCGCTCGGGCGATGCGATCGTGGTTAAATCAGAATGCGGTCGATCGTGTCATAATTAACAGCGATCGCGCTGAGATCGTTTACTCCCTGGTTGAGATGTAGTTTTGGCCCGATCTCGACACCTAGTTGTCAGCTTGATCCTAACTGGCGATCGCCACTTGAGTTAATCATTTCGGCTGCATGGCAATGCACCGCTACCACAAGTCTGAGGTTTAAATGGGTACAGTCTCAACTAGTTGTGAATTTCAAGGTGTCGGGCTGCATTCTGGTGAGATTGCTACTGTCAAAATTTTGCCGACAGCCCCAGGAGCCGGACGGTATTTTGTGCGGACGGATTTACCCAATGCCCCCCAAATTCCGGCGCAGATCGAGAGTGTCAGTCAGACGACACTCTCAACTGAGTTGACCGCCAATGGTGCTGCGGTGCGAACGGTAGAACATTTACTCGCCGCGCTAGCAGCTTTGGGCATCACCGATGCCCGGATCGAGATCGATGGGGCCGAATTACCGTTGCTAGATGGCTCGGCACTGGTATGGATTGAAGGTATCGTCAGAGCGGGATTCAAGCCCGTAACGGGCGATTTAGCCACCGCTGGGGTGCTAACTACCCCGGTGTGGATTCAACAAGACGATCTCTTTGTTGCGGCCTTGCCGTCGCCAGTCTTGCGATTTACCTATGGCATCGATTTTGATGTGGCTCCCATTGGCAATCAGTGGCACAGTTGGCAACCAGGGCGAGATGACTTTAGGACTGAAGTAGCGCCAGCGCGCACCTTTGGCTTGGCATACCAGATCGATCGACTGCGGGCAGCCGGACTGATTAAAGGCGGTAGTTTGGACAATGCACTAGTTTGTGACGATCACGAGTGGTTGAATCCGCCATTACGCTTCCCTAACGAACCAGCACGGCATAAACTATTAGACTTAATCGGCGATCTCAGTCTGCTGGGCAAATTTCCGCAAGCCCATTTTATTGCCTACAAAGCTAGCCACCAACTACATGTGCGATTAGCACAAAGGTTACACGAAATGGGATATTAAAGAGGGAAGCGCCGCTAAAATTGTTCGATCGACAAATAGCTTGCTGCCTGTCTCGTTGCGCTTCCAACTACGCATCGCTATTAACTTACCCCAATACCTACCACCCCCGAATCGCGAACTTATTTCCAATCTATATTTGGGACGAGAGCGAGCGACGGGGATCGAGAGCCAAAACATCTATCACCCACTAATACAGCGATAATGTCCACTACCCTAAATCGATCTCAAAATACCAATACCGCGCATGTCCCTGATTCGTCAGAGGCGACACTAGCCGAACTCACACAACCGATCGTCTCTGTGCCCGAAGCCGCAGGCACCGTTCCAAAAACTACTTTTAATCTGCAAGAGATTCATAAGCTACTACCCCACCGTTATCCTTTTGCGCTCGTCGATAAAATCATCGACTTCGTACCGGGCGAAAAAGCAGTTGGCGTGAAAAATGTCACTTTCAACGAACCCTTTTTTCAAGGGCATTTTCCCGGACATCCACTGATGCCAGGTGTGATGATTATTGAAGCCATGGCTCAGGTTGGCGGGATCGTGCTGACTCAATTGCCAGACTACAGTGGCGGGTTATTTGTATTTAGAGGCATCGATGGCGTGAAATTTCGTCAGCAAGTGGTTCCTGGCGATCGATTAATTATGACAGTGGAACTCCAAGCGTTCAAACGTCGTCGCTTTGCTAAGATGCACGCTCGTGCTGAAGTCGATGGTCAACTAGCTACATCAGGGACATTGATGTTTGCGTTAGTGGAAGTGTGAAGAACAGTTGGCGATCGACGATAAGCAGATGAAAGTGGCAGCCTCAGCCAAAATTATGGGCACAATATATAGGTATCGACCGAATTGCGACAGCCCAATTGTTCGGAGGCTTGCACCATCGCCCATAGCAGCTAGCGATCCACCGAACTCGCAAGATGATGGACGATTCTCTTTCACAGAGGCTATGCCAACGAAACGAGCAAAGCATCTGTATCCCAGATCGCCCAACCGCAGGAAAATGACAAGATGGCTGGAGTAGCAATGTTAATGACACGAATTCATCCCACCGCTGTGGTGCATCCCGGTGCGGAACTCGATCCGACTGTGCAGGTTGGCCCATATGCGATTATTGGCGAAAATGTAACGATCGGTGCTGGTACGACAATCGGCGCACATGCGGTAATCGAGGGGCCGACGATTATCGGCGTGGGCAATCAAATTTTTCCTGGAGCTGCGATTGGGTTAGATAGTCAAGATTTAAAATATAAAGGCGGCGAAACTTGGGTTAAAATCGGCAACTACAATCGGATCCGCGAATATGTAACGATCAACCGTGCCACAGGCATCGGCGAAGCGACAACAATCGGCAATCATAATTTGTTAATGGCATACGTCCACGTCGCCCACAACTGCACGATCGAAGATAATGTCAAAATTGCCAATGCGACTTCTTTAGCTGGAGATGTGTATGTGGAGTCTGAAGCTGTCATCAGTGGAGTACTGGGCGTGCATCAGTTCGTTCGGATCGGTAGATTGTCGATGATCGGTGGCATGACTAGAATCCAGCGCGACGTACCGCCATTTACGATCGTCGAAGGTACGCCAGCTAGAGTTAGGTCGCTTAATTTTGTCGGGTTGGATCGATCTGGCTTTTTGCCTGAAGAAATTGCCGTTTTGAAGAAGGCTTTTCGCACCATTTATTACTCGCATAAAACGATCCTTCAAGCTTTAGACGATTTAGATTTATTTCCTCCCTACGATAGCATTCAACATCTGCAAAGATTTCTGAGATTATCGATCGAAGGTAAAAAAGACAACAAACGGCGCGGCCCGATTCCTGGTAAGTCTATTAATAATAAAAGTGAGTAATTAATTTAGTTGTCGGTTATTGCTTGTTAGTCATTGGCGACCACTTTCGTAATTCATAATTTATATTTATATTGGCGACTCAAACCAAAACCATCTTCATTAGCACTGGAGACGTATCTGGCGATCTTCAGGGTGCGTTACTGATTACTGCACTCAAACAACTATCCCAAAAACTAGAGATCGAACTAAATATCGTCGCTCTCGGTGGCGATCGCATGGCCGCAGCGGGGGCAAACATCCTCGTTGAAACTGTGTCGATTAGTGCGATGGGTGCGTGGGAATTGTTGCCTTATATCGCACCCACGATTCGAGTTCAGAACATCGCTAAAAAGTATTTAAAAACCACTCGACCGGATGCGATCGTGTTGATCGATTACATGGCTCCCAATGTGAGTATCGGCAACTACGCTCAAAAGGTATTTCCCGATGTACCGATTACTTATTATATTGCGCCGCAAGAATGGGTCTGGGCTACTGAAGAAAAAAATAGTAGTAAGATTGTCAAATTCAGCGATGAAATCATGTCGATTTTCCCGGCTGAAGCACGATTTTTTGCCGACAAAGGTGCCAATGTCAAGTATGTAGGGCATCCGCTAATCGATCGAGTTATTAAGATTCCTAGTCGCGACTCCGCGCGTGAAAGCTTGGGTATCGCTAATGATGAAACAGCGATTGCCTTAATTCCCGCCTCGCGGAAGCAAGAACTCAAATATCTGCTGCCCTTCATCTTTCAATCCGCCCAGCAACTTCAGGCAAAATTGCCAAATGTCAGATTTTGGATTCCACTTTCCCGTGCTGCTTTTCAAGCGGAGATCGAACTCGCAATAGCTACATATGAATTAAATGCTACTTTAGTTGTCGATCGACCGGATTTAGTCCTAGCTGCTGCCGATTTAGCAATTACTAAGTGCGGGACTGTGAGTTTGGAATTAGCATTATTAAATGTGCCGCAAGTTGTTATTTATCGAGTCAGCAAGCTCACTGCGTGGATCGCTAAAAACATCATGAATTTTTCAATTCCCTTCATGTCACCAGTGAACTTAATCGACATGAAAGCAATCGTGCCCGAGCTACTGCAAGATGAAGCCAGTGCCGATCGAATTACTGCTGAAAGTCTCGAATTGCTGTTGAATTCCGAACGACGAGATCAAATGCTAACCGATTACGCTCAGATGCGACTAGCATTAGGGGAACCGGGTGTTTGCGATCGTGTCGCCCAAGCAATCTTAGCTAAACTTTAGATAGATTCGCCGCTAGCTATTCGATCCGAGCGCGATCGTAATTATTATTTGCGGTAATCTGCATCGAGCCAGCATAATGGCAAGCTCTCCCCAGAAGGAAAAATCAGACTTTGTTTTTGAATTGATTCGGGGTCTTGTTCTTCTTGACCGTCTTGAACCCGTACCATGATTTTGTCATGAGCGGGACTGATAACTTCCTGAAGATCGAGGATTTCGACTAAAGTACCATTTTCTTTGTTCTGTAATAACATATTACTTGTAGTTGATAGATTGAATATTATTCTCAGTTGAGGCGACAAATCCCCTACTTTTAGACCGATAGAAATGATCGCGCTCGTTGCTCTAGATCGAGCTAATCCAACCGCTTGGCGATTAACTCGATCTAATAACCGTTACCAAAAAGAGCGGATATTATTTGGTTAGGAACCAGTAACATTCATCTGTTCGTCAGTAACGGTCGGCGGCTCAACGCCCATGTTTGCTACAAAGTCACGTAAAACAGTAATTTGCTCGGAATATTCGATCGCTTGGAGTTGCTCCATACACTTAACACCTGCTGGCTCTAAGGTATAATCTGCGGGCATGGGCACGATCTTGGTTTCATCCATTCCTTGAGCGAGGAGATACCAAAACAGTAATTTGGTCGTGTTGCTCAATGCACCGTATTCGTGACCAGTGACGCAATCTTTCCGCTCTACTAGGTCGCGTTGCACCTGAAGTTGTTCTTCATGGCTCATCTGAGCAACCTGTCCGAACAAACCTTCAGCGATCGCTGGAGATGCAGTACTAGCTCCAGGTGCGGCAGGGGTAATGGATTTACCAATTTCTTTGTAAAGGTACCACAGCAATGCAAGCTTTGTATCTGTCGATAACGCTTCAAATGCTGAAGTTATTTCCTGGTGTACGTCAGTAGTAATAGATGTCAAAATAGTTCTCCAACTCGTCACAAATCAGTATATTCATTCATTTAGACGATCGCGACTAACTTTAGAGAGATACACTCATCTGTCCAAAGACAGATTCATAAATAACTATTTTATAATTAACTATAAGTAATTATATTCTGAATGTTGAAATAGTATTCATCTAATAAGAGATTTTCTTTCTTCGTAGCTATAATAACTGGTTAGATATGCTAAATTCAATTCCACGATCGACAGATAAAATAGCATTAATTTAGATTGAAAGTTAATAATTTTAATCCAATTTAAAAAAATCACAATGGATCTCCTGAGTATAATTTAATCATGCAAACTACCTCTTTCCCAATATTTATCAAAAATATTCAGGAACCGATCGTTTATAATTATTTTTCAGGTCTAAACGAACATGATTTTGATGGAGTTTCCGAACTTTTTGCAGTAGATGGTTGGCTTCACCCACCTTTTGAAAAAGTAATTAGTGGTAGAGAGGCAATCTGCAAGTATTTACAAGTCGAAGCTAGAGGGGTTGAGGCTTTCCCAGAATCCGGCACGATTGTCGCCAATGCTGATGGTGCAACGGTCTATCAAATTGCTGGTAACGTCAAACTCAGCTTATTTATAATTAATGTGGGGTGGTCGATCGAGTTGAATGCCGATCGAGAAATTGCGGCGGTAAAGGTAAACCTGCTGGCGGAGTTACAAGATCTATTGCCGCTCAAGCGTGGCTGAGGAGCCATTAGATTTTTTCAAACAGGTCGAGCCGATATTTTGGATTTCGGTCAGCTTGGATATGGTGAAGTTGGGTCGGCGCAAATTCTAGAAACGATTCGTGGACTTCATCGCCAGTGAGGGGATAATCTGGCGATCGCGGTAACCAATGCACCAACAGGAGGTTTCCACCTGGTTCGAGCAATTCGAGGATGCGCTGCTGGGCTAGTTGGAGGTCGGCGGGGCACCAGTAGTAACCTACTTCCGAGACTAAAATCAGGTCAAATTTGGTTTGGGGGGACTGGTGGGGAAAGTTCATCAGTTCGAAGCTAACATGCGGGAGCTGCTGACATCGTTCGATCGCTTGGTCTTGCGCGAGTTTGGCGACATCGAGCGATAGTAAGGTATCGCAGGCTGGTGCGAGTTTTTCGGTGAGTACGCCGATCGATCCGCCGATTTCTAGTGCGGAACGGTAGTGAGGTTTGGGTAAGGCGGCAATTGTTGCGGCGTATTTCTGGGTTTCGTATTCGCTAGTGGCAAATTTCCACGGATCGGGGTCGGTTTGGTAGATGGCTTCGAAGTAGCTGGCGGGTAGGGATTGGGACGGTTTCATGTGGTTGATTTGGGGGACTTATTGTGAGTTGTGGGGTTTTTCTGAGGCTATTGGTGGGGTAGAACCCAGATCTGGGGGGTAAACCCCCCAGATCCCCCACTGGGGGCCGACGGCTTCCCCCAGACCCCCTCCCAAGGGGTCAAGTAGTGGGAGTCGGTGATTCTAATGAGGGGATTTTTTCTAAAGTCTAAAGATCGATCTCTAATTTAACGTCAGTTTGGGCTAAGTAAATTGCTACAACCTAATGATATCCGTACTTTTGAGGGATTTAATCCTCAGTATCAACTCACCCCTTACTAATAACATTTGCACTTCTTAACGATAGATTCTTATCCCGAACTGACGTTACTTTAGGTGGACATCGATCGCCAACTAGGTTTCAACCGAAGTCTGGAATCTTGGTTGGTATCCTAAATAGCAATTTTTATCTCCGTCAGACAGTGGCTTCTAGATAAATTTCCCAAGGTTGGGTAAAGTTGCCGAGCATTTCTGGTGAGAGCCGAAATCCTGTCGGATCGTCGTCGATCAGGTCGGTGGTTTGCGATCGATAGGCGGCGATTGCTTGCTGTTTGAGATCGATAACCGGGGAGATGTCCAAGCGCCAAGGGTTGATGATGCCTTCAGCGATCGCTCGGCGTTGATTTCGATCCCAATCCCAGATTGGATACTCGATCGTTCTGGGGGCGAAGGGGCAGCGCGCTAGTGCGGCGGTTACGATCTGCCAGGTGGCACGGTGATCGGGATGCGGATCGTTGCGCCACGGTAGTAATACTAGCTGGGGCGTGGTTGCGGCTAAATAGGCATGGCACACAGCGGCAGCGGCGTTAAAGTTGGTCTCTTCAGCAGCGGGGACGGCACTGTCGGGAAGTTGCATGAAGGTAATCTCGGATTTTGGCACGCCCAATAGTGCCATTGCCGATCGGGTTTCATTTTTTCGCAATTGTTGTAAGGCAGGTGCGGGATATTTGCGAGAGTTGGGATGGGACTGCGAGCCGTCGCTGATGACGAGGATACGGACTTTACAGCCGCGAGCTGTGAGGAGAGCGATCGCGCCAGCGCAGCCGAGTGTTTCATCGTCGGGATGCGGGGCGACAACTAGGACGCGATCGGTTGCCATGTCGGAAATCGATCGGAGTGGTAAAGTGTGGGGCTGGGCGAGCGGCGAGCGCGGGAGATTAATCAGGTTCATGCCAGGTAATAGAGCGGTGCTGAGGCCGAGTGAGGGTGTATTTGGCAACGGATTGAAGGGAGCTATCGAAACCGGGCTGGCGCAGGTAGAGGGTGAGGTCGCGAATGATGCGCTCCATGGGGTAAGGCGGCATCAGACCCCGCGTACCGACACAGCGTTCGCACGATTGAATTGTTTCCATACAGATTTGCTCGATTGCGGTGCGCGCCATGTTGATATATGCCAACAATCGCTCGCAATTAGGGTGCTGCCGATCGGGATTGCCGCCAAATGTCGGCGCATAATCGGCGATGATTTTGGCTGCGCCTTTGAGCCAGAGATTGCCACTTTCAATCGCGATCGCCATTTGTGCGACCCGAGTTTCTTGATAAGGATCTTTGGTGCGATTGAGACTGTGGAGATATTGCCGAGTGAGATCGAACAATGCCTCAGCGCCACCCAACTGGACGGCGGCAAACCGAATCGAGCCGACGGTCAACCAGGGCTGACGGTTGTAGTCTTCTGCTTCACCGATCGCCGCCTCAGCATCGAGTTCGACATTGCTAAAATCGATTTTATGGCTGGCGGTGGCGCGCATCCCTGAAGGCTGCCACCAATCGGCATTGCTACAAGTTTCGACCCGATCCATCGGGACGATGCACATTTGCCACCCGCCGCCTGGTAATGCCCCATTGACGAATGGTCGATCGACATAACCCGCGCCCGAACAAAACGTTTTACTACCTTGGAGTTGATAGCCGCCATTTTCGAGCGGGGTCACTTTGAGACCATCTTCGGCTTCGGCGTTCCATACCCCAAATATTTTGTGACGATCGCGAGCGTCGGCTGCGTAGCGGTCGATCTGCTCGGGCGTACCAAAAGTTTGGACGAGCTGAAGAGCATTAATATGCCCTTCATAGAGCCGTCCCACGGCCAGATTGCCCCAACCGATCTTTTTCAACAGTACCAATGTTTCATGCGTCAGACTGGCATCGATCCCCAAGCCCAACCCTCCTAACTCTGGCATCAAGGGTACAGCCAACAGTCCAGCTGCTGCAATCCGATCGAACTCCCACACCGGGAAAGACCCCTGACAGTCGATCGTGGCCGCATTCGCCGCACAATAATCGGCAATCTCAGTCGCCGAGGCAAAGCATTCTGCTAATGCTAAACAGGTTGAAGCGCTCCGTTGCGCCGCATAAGCGCGATCGAGCCGCAACAGGCTGTGAATACTTTCTGGTACAAATGTCATAGTTAATCATCTCCATCCTCGGCAGCTTGCCATCGGGGTTGGTGCTGCAATTTGTATTTTCTTTTCTTTATTGATGCAACACCGGTTGCACTTGACTGGCGCGGTGCTGCTTTTTGGCATTAACGTTTTGGTGCAACCGCTGTGCTGTTGATTCTTCACAACCGCTAACGCGCAGGGAACGGGACTCGGGCAAGCTTTGTCTGACTCTACCTGGAGGTAATTCAACTGAGGTAGGTCGCGGAGATCGCAATTCTTGCAGCCGCACTGTCAGATCGGCGATCGCTTGTTCGAGGCTAACTAACGGCCACTGCTGCTGCCAAATGCCCTCTTGCTGCTGTCGGGCTTCGATCCGCTCGAATAAGAGGTCGAAAGACTGAGGTTGCTTCAATTCGACACATAACCAATGCGCATCAACGCCCAATATATTGGCGTATAAATTCACATCCATTACCGTATGCTGATAGCCATTCAAAACTCGCTGCCACAATTCGCGTAATTGCCGACGGGCTTGAAATCGAGCCTCGATCGCGGCCGCTGATTCTACTAAAAATGGCTGCTGTTGTTGACCCATTACCGCCCACTCATTCAATTGTGCGGCAAAGCCCCCTGCCGTGCGTACTGTTTGTCGTGCTGATGTCGTAACCTGCACCAACGGACTATGTCTAAATCGCGCGCCGACTCTGAGTAGCGATCGATAAAATGCGACATCTTCAGGCGTGCGGACGGCTGGCATCCCCCCAGCTTTTCGATACATTTGGGCGGTGACAGCCAAGCTCGCGCCATAATGCTGTGCGTGGCGCGGCCAGCGATCGTGGGGATTGCCATCGATCTGCGACTCCAACTCGACGATCGATTGATGATAGTAATCACCCCGCAAATAACGCATTTTTACCTGCGGATCTAATGTCTCACAACCGATTGGATCGGCGATGATTCTGCCCCCGACGGCATCTACGCCCTTTGATAGCTCCAGCAATGTAGCGGCAATCCACACAGATGATACCTGGGTATCCCCATCGGTAGAGGCAATGACCCCACGCTTGCTACCCACCCCAGTCAAGCTCAGTCCCGCCAATCGATAATACGCTTCGTCCATCAACATTTGACGGACGCGACCGATATAAGCTTGTGAAGGCGGCAAAACTCGCTCGATTATGTGCAGTTGAAAGTCTGGATGCTGCCGCGCAAATCGTCTGGCGATCGCCACAGAATCATCGGTACAGTTATTAGCTAGCAAGATAACTTCGTAGCGGTTAAAATCTAGCGATCGACCTTGTAAATCGACTTGATTTGCTAAAGCATTCAGGCAAGATTCGAGTAATTCTGCCTCGTTGCGAACTGGAACGATGACGCATACCTCACATTGCGGTAGTGGCGGCGACTGAATTAAAGTACTATAAAATTCTGCTGGTAATAATTCGGGTTTAATAACTACGTGAGGCTTAGAGCTATACTTCATCGCAAGTTGTTGCAGGTTTAATGCCGTCTCTAAAATTTACATTGTCAACTTCATTAAAACTATCAATTTGCGGCAAAATATAAATCTACCTTTTGGACGATTAAGCCCCTAGTTAATTTCATTCATGTCAAAATCTCGCGGTTGACAACAATTTATAGTGGATAACTAACTAGCAATTAGATTAGATCGAGCCAAACAATTGAGTTTCATGACTAAAGATGTGTCCAGCACGCTCTGCTCGACATAAATTTGCAATGCTGAAGACGATCGATCTCTATCCGACTATTGCATCGATTAAATCCGAATAATTCATGAATATTGAGATTCGGTAACATAAGCTACCAAATCACCGACTCGTTACCGTTAACTTATGATACACAAGGTTAATTTTCACTAAATACTCAATCTGTGCAGCGTAAAGCTAGCAAGGATTTCAGTCATGACTACCGCCACACCTGCCACCCAGAATAAGTTTGAGCGACTCAAATCAGAGAAAGACGGACTCGCGCTCAAAGCCGAGTTAGAAGACTTTGCACGGATTGGCTGGGAAGCGATGGATGAAACCGATCGCGAGCATCGGTTAAAGTGGTTGGGCGTATTTTTCCGTCCCGTGACTCCAGGGAAATTTATGATGCGGTTGCGCTTTCCCAGCGGGATTACCAATAGTGCACAACTGCGCGTGTTGGGCGATATTATCCAACGTTATGGCGACGAAGGTACTGCCGATGTTACCACTCGCCAAAACGTTCAATTGCGCGGCATTCGGATCGAGGACTTACCGGAAATCTTCCGCAAAATGGCAGCGGTGGGACTGACGAGCATCCAGTCGGGAATACAGTCACATCAGTGGCACCACCGGGCTAGCCATCATTCGTGCCATCGTCGCTGGGGAACGAGACTTGCACAAACTCGCTGCCCTTAAAGATTTCCGCATTTCATGCGAGTACCGATGAAATTGCGGCTGCACTGAAAGGGGACTACCGAGGAGAACTGGTGTTTGTGCTCGCTCAAGAACTCCAACTCTACGAGGTCTTTCAGGCGCAAATTGCCGCTTGTGATGTTCAAATTGAGCAGTGCTTGAGCCAGTTTTCTGACCAAGTTGATCTCACCACCGCACCCCTGCCACCCTCGAAACGACGAGGCAAAAAACAACCGGGTAATGCGCCCAACTTCGACTTGCGTACCCATTTGTACCGCATCAGTGGGGTAGACTTCACTTAAATTGATGGGGTTGGGGTGTTAACTGTGCTCACACTGCTGTCTGAGTTAGGCTTAGACCCATCCTGCTTTCCTTCAGTCAAGCATTTCGCTTCCTGGTTGGGGCTATGTCCTGGCTCTCGCATTACGGGTGGCAAGCGCAAAAGCTCCAAAACTCGACAAGTCGCCAATCGCGTTGCCACCGCTCTCCGAATAGCCGCCCAAACCCTCGTTCGCTCTCATTCTGCACTCGGCGCTTTCTATCGTCGGATGCAAGCCCGTATGGGTTCTCCCAAAGCTATTACAGCCACTGCTCACAAACTCGCACGCATCTTTTACCATTTGTGGACATCTGGGGATGCTTTTGTTGACCCAGGCATCGATGCTGATGAACAGCAGTACCAAGAACGGGTTGTCAAGAATCTCAAGAAAAAGGCTAGGGCGCTTGGCTTTGACCTGATTCCTCAGACCACATCCCCAGAGTGTGTTTCTTAGGAGTTAACCCTTTGAAGTGCCTTCAGAACGGTCCGGGTGCTTTAATTGCTGAAGGTTGCGGGTAATGCGTCATGGGACAGCCATTTTTCACAAGGAGAATGGCTGAGAATCTAGTGTGGGAGTTGTTGTTGGTTAGAGGTCATGGCAGCAAAGACCCCCTCATAACGATGCCAAACGAAAGATGCGAAGCGGTTGATCTTGTCCTTTAACAGACTGAGGCGGTAAGGCTTCTGTCGCGATCGTGGCAGCGATTTTTTGTTGCGTGGCAGCGGTGATTAACAGCGTTTCCCCCACTGCTTTGGTCAGCGATTCGACTCGCGAGGCAATGTTTACCGTGTGCCCGATCGCGGTGTACTCTAACCGCCGACTGGAACCAATACTACCCACAACAGCAGTGCCAGTATGAATGCCAATGCCCATACTTAAAGGTGCTAAACCTTTAAGTGCCAACTGGTGGTTGATTGCTTGCAAGCTTTCCAGCATTGATCGTGCCGCTGCCACCGCTTGCAGCGCATGGTTGCCGTCTGCTTCCCCGACGCCAAACAAGGCCATAAACCCATCTCCCAAAAACTTATTCACCATGCCTCGCTGTTGTTCTACGATGTCCACCATTTCTGTGAGAAACAGATTCAGCAGCATCACAATATGTTCAGGAGATTCTTCAGAACAGCGACGAGTGAAGTCTCTGAGGTCTGCAAACATCACCGTTAATTCTTGCTCAATGCCACCCAACCGGGGATCTCGTTGCAAAATTTGAATCGCCGCTTGTTCCCCCACATGACGACCAAAGGTTTCTTGCAAGACTTGCTTTTCTTTTAACTCGCCAATCATGTGATTAATTTCGTCAATCAAAGGGCCAAATTCATCCGCTCGCAAGGTGGCAATGCGGATTTTTAGATCGCCCTCCGCCACCGCAGTGGCTACGTGCTTCAGCTCTTTGATGGGTTCAACCACAAGCTGACCTACCATCCAGGCACTCGTTAAGCTACACACCATGCCGATCGCTCCCACCGCCAGGGCAAAACCCACATCCTTCATTGCACAAGTATGAGGAGCGATCGTCAGCACCAGCAGGGAAGCGATCGGGCAAATGCTACCAGCAAAGGCATGAAACAACCCCCGCAACCGCAAAGACAGTGGAAAAGCGCCGGGCGTGCGATAGGGGCGGACATTTTGAAACAGAATGGGATACAACAGGCGTTGCGTGAGTAATTCGATGGTAAAAAAGCTATGGGTGAGCGCAATCAGGGCTGCAATGATAAAAGAAATGGGCAAATCCCAGTACAAGGAGGGGCGCAAGGTTCCGGGTGCCTTCGCTAGCGCCACTAGAAAGACCGGAATACAGCACAGCCACAAGGCACCGGCGATCGCCATGCCCCACCAGGGCAAATTAATCACTCGTTGTTGCGCTTTGAGTAGCGTCTGTGGAGCGATCGCCTGTTGTGTCATAACTTGCTGATAGGGGTGTACGAGTGAGAGTGTCACCTTTAACCAAACGGCAACCCCTGCTGTATAGGCGATCGGGTTGTAAATGGCCACAGTGCTCCAAAATGCTGCCAGTTGAGCTTCACTGAGCAGGGGTTGAACGTAGGCGAAGTTGTACCAAATATTGAACACGCTCCCCAACAACTGAGCCAGAACAGGTGCTCCAACCACCCAGCCTATGCGATGCCCAATGGGTTTAAGCCAGGGCTGCTTCAAACCAATTTCCTGCCCAAAAGCCATAAGCGTCTCTCAGCGAATTGAATGTCGTTGCATTGTCTCTCTGCACCACATGCAAGAACAACGATCGAGTCAGGACTCGCCAAGTGGATGTTCCCATTGCTTGTGCTGCTTCTACAAATAACTCATTTTTAACGCTGGCGGTCTGATTATGTACCAATCAGAACTATGGGGGAATGGCAGCAAAACTCAGAGCAATCGCCGCCTTTAGCACACCCCGTCCCCGCACAAACGCCAGCGTCACAGCAATCAGCAAGATGCTTAAACGTTGTTTTTGGGTCGTTTGCTACATAAACCCGAGTTGGTGTGAGAAATTCAGTGACTTTCATCACGGTGGGCGAGTGATAGGTGAAGTGAGGTGAGGTGGCTTGTATCACTCGGTTTGAGTGGGCAAACTCACCGTTTGTAGTCGATAAGCATCACCTCTCACCAAATAAAATCCTGGGATTATGAAGCCTGTCAGGACAAAACAAACGCCCCCAAGGAAAAAATCAATGCAACTCATCGATCGTGGTTCCAGCTTCACTTTTCAGCCTGCTAGCACCTCATTGCCCAAAGCAGGTCTGAAAGCACCTCAAACTCTGATCTATCGCGGCTCTGTTTGCACGTATCGCAAACTTTCCAATGAGGCTCAAGCTGATCCAAAAGTGGTGAACTGGCGGTTCGCTCAAGTCTGTCAGGTCGCTAACACACTTTCCGCAGCACACATCTAAATCGCAGTCATACTCCCAGGAGACTGCCATTATTTCCGGCATCCTGTCTCGTTGCGGCTGCCATCGTTGTGGCATTCACACATCACTCTCTGACCACCACACTTTACACCTATACGGATCGACTGATGGATTTCTTCAACTCTTGCGACTTAAAAGCGCTGCAATCGGCTGGTATTGGATCTGCAAGCATTGACAAAACAGGTTGGCAGGCACCGCTGGGCGATCGCCCCAGTGCGACCAGTCAACTCCTAGATGGCACGATCGCGAGTCTGGGACGCTCTAGCGCTATCGCCAGTGCAGCGGCTCCACTGCTGGTTGTCACCAGTACGGCGGACACGATCAATGCGAATGACAATGTCCTCACGTTACGGGAAGCGATTCAAGCGGCTAATGACCGTCCGGGGTTGGATACAATTACCTTTGACGCGATCGCCTTTGCCGGGGCGCAAACCATTACTTTGACGGCTGGGCAACTGATCATTAACGACAGCCTGCTCTTGCAGGGCACGGGTGTGAATCGGCTGACCATCAGCGGCGATGCTAATCAGAATGGCATCCTTGATGCTGGGGACAAGCGGCTGTTTTTTGTGAATCAGGGCAGCGTTGAGTTGAGAGACCTGAGGCTGGCGCAAGGCGGTGCGGGCAGTGACGGGGCTGGCGGTGGGGCTGGCATGAGTGGTGCGTTGTTTATCAACGGCGGCACGGTCAGTCTCAACACGGTCAATGTTCAGAATAACCGGGCGATCGGCGGCGCTGGTGGGACTGTTGCGCCTTTGAGTCGAGGGGGTGGTGGCGGCGGCTTTGGCAGTGGTGGCGGTGGCAGCGCCGGCAGTGGTGGCAGTTTTGCGGGGAACGGCGGCAAAGGCAACGCGTTGGAGAATATTACTCGTGACGGCGGCGGCGGTGGTGGTGGTGCAGGGCTGGGCGGCGCGATTTTTGTTCGCAGCGGTTCCCTGACCGTTACCAATACGACCTTCCGCGACAATACCGCTACTGGCGGTTTGGGTGGCAGAGCCTTCAGAGATGGCGAGGCTGGGACGAACGGACAGGGAAAAGGCGGCGCGATTTTTGTCCATCAAGGCGCGATCGCGAATTTTACCTCCAGCGTTAGCTTTACCAACAACACGGCAGCCGATGCCAGCAGCAGCAGTACAGATAATGGGAATCTCTTTGGTGCCGCTCAGCCCGTATTCACGATCGCCAATCTCGCTAAATTAGAGGGCAACAGCGGCGACACCGCCTTTGAATTCACGGTTCAGCTCAGTGCTCCGGTGAGCGATCGCTCAATCACGGTCAACTACGCCACCGCAGACGGCACGGCAACTGCAGGCAATGACTACCATGCTTTGAATGGACAGCTTACCTTTGCGCCCAACGAAACGCAGAAAACCATTCGCGTCCTCGTTAAGGGAGACACCCTGAATGAAACCAACTAAACCTTTGCGTTGAAATTACTCAACTCAAGCTCTGGCGCGATCGCCGTTAATCAAGCAACCGCTACGATCCTCAATGACGACGTTCCCAAACTCACAATCAAAGACGTGACACGCACTGAAGGTAACTACGGCAGGACGGCTTTCAATTTTGTAGTCAACCTGGATATGTCCAGTGTGCAACCGATTACGGTCGATTACGCCACGAGCAACGGTAGCGCGATCGTGGGCGACTATATTGGCACTCGTAATACACTCACCTTTGCCCCCGGTGAAACCAGCAAAACCATCAAAGTTGATGTGATTGGGGATTTAATTAAAGAGTCTAACGAAACGTTCTTTGTCAATCTCTCTAATCCAGTCAATGTTGAGCTGATCAACAGTCGCAGCACTGGCACGATCATTGACGATGACATAAGAATTTGAGTAGTTCACGGCGATTGAGTAGGAGTGAGACAGCTAATGTTGTCTCACCTTTTTTCTGGTTGGGTGGCGATCGCCCCGCATAACCCTTGCACCTCGCCCGCAGAACTGTTTAAGAGATACACCACTGGATTCACTCTTCACTTTTCTCTTTTGAACACTTAGGAATGAGAATTAAATAACACCAACTTTTGTAGGATGTGTTGGCGATAGCCGTAACGCATCACAACCCCCGAAGGCAATGCGTTACGCTGCGCTAACACATCCTACGCAAGTATGCGGTTTTATTAAATCCACGATCCTTAGAAGGACGCAACCAATGGACTTTCTGCACGCCCTTACGTCTAGACCATCTCCCCTGATGGAGCGATCGCTGCTCATGCCAACTTCCACCCATTCGTTGCACGATCCGCTTGCGGAAATGAGCACTAATCGCGCCAGTCAGCCCGGTTCACACAGCATTACCTTTATCGACTCGTCTGCTCCCGACTATGAGTTTCTCGCTAGTAGTGTCCGAGCTGGAACGGAAGTCTATGTGCTGGATGCTGCCCAGGATGCGATCGCCCAAATTACCCAGGTACTCAGCGGGCGCAGCGGAATTTCCAGCCTGAACATTGTCTCCCACGGTGAAGTTGGCAGCATTGATTTTGCCTCGCTGCGGCTGGATCAGCAGGGACTCGATCGCTACGCCAGCACCCTGCAAACCTGGTCTAACGCGCTTACCCAGGATGCCGATATTGTCCTGTATGGCTGCGATATTGCCCAGGGACTGCAAGGTGAAACCTTTGTGCGCCAACTCAGCGTTCTGACCGGAGCCGATGTGGCCGCCTCCAATGATTTAACCGGCAGTGCCCAGCTTGGCGGCGACTGGGAATTGGAATTTAGCACGGGCAGCATTGAGACGGGCAGCCTGTATGAGCCGTGGGCCCAGGCAGCGTACAACCATGTGCTGGCTACCTTTGCCGTCATCAACACTAACGACAGCGGGGCAGGCTCTCTGCGCCAGGCCATTCTGGATGCAAACACACTGGCAGGCGCAGACGAAATCATCTTCCAGCTTGGCGGTGGAGCACAAACGATCACGCTCACCTCTGGGCAATTGGACATCGCTGGCGACCTGACGATTACCGGCACTGGACGCAACAACCTCACCATTAGTGGCAACAACGCCTCCCGTATGTTTCAGATTAATTCTGGCATCAACGCCACCCTGACAGGACTCACCATTGCCGATGGTACAGCCTTTACCGGGGGTGGACTGCAGAATCAAGGCAAATTAGAAATCCGCAACAGCACCTTCAAGAACAACAGTTCGGTGAATGGCAGCGCGATCGCCAATGGACTATTTTCAGGTGACAATTCTGCGGTCACGCTTACCGTAGACAACGTTCTCTTCACCGAAAACCAGGGCGGTTTAGGTGGAGCGCTGAATAACTTTGCCACGGCTACCGTCCGCCGCAGCACCTTCAGCAACAACACCTCCAGCGAATCGGGCGGAATTTTTAATCAGGGAAGCGGCACGCTGCTGGTGGAGCGATCGACCTTCAGCAACAATTCTGCTGGGGCAGGGGGTGGCATTAGAAGCAATGGTAACCTGACGGTTCGCAACAGCACCTTTAGCAACAATCAAGTGTCCAGTACTGGGGGCGGTATTGCGGTGACATCGAGTGCGGCAACCACGGTTGTAGAGGGTTCAACCTTCAGTGGCAATTCTGCTGAAACCGGGGGTGGACTGTACAACTTCGGCACGCTCACCCTCAGCAACAGCACCTTCACAACCAATACAGCAACCAGGGGCGGTGGCTTTTTCAATCAGGGCAGAACTACAACGGTCAGCTACAGCCGCTTTACAAACAACACCGCGACAGGTGATGGGGGCGGCATCTACAACCAGAGCTTTGCGCCAGACGGAATCCTGAAACTGGAATTTAGTCAAGTAGATAACAACACAGCGGCAAACGGGGGTGGCATCTTCAATGCCGCTGGCAACACGGTACGAGTCAAAGCTAGCCGAATTCGCCAGAACCTGCTGGCAGATCCAACGGTGGGCGTGGGAGCCGATTTGAATGGCACCTTCATCAGTGAAGGCGGCAACCAGATTGGCGATGCGCTGGGCAGCACCGGCTTCCTGAACCGCAGACTGGGCGATCGCGTCAGTTAACCCTACTCCTCACCCCCCTTCGGAGTTGCAGAAATAGGTGTGCAGCAGGGAACAAACGGCACCGTAGCCAGGGAGTTCAGTGTAATAGTGGCTGGTGTGGGATGGAGAGTCAACAGATTCAGGTGCGATCGCCATCCTCCACCTCTGCGACTACCCATCCTCCACCTGAATGAGCCAATCTAATCGTTTTCACCTGACCGATGTGTGACGACTCACCTATGGGCAGGCAGGCACATTGGCAATAAAGTCAAAGCCTCTTGGAGAAGATAGGCTCGCTGGCCGCTGAAAGGTGTTGCTATTAAGAAATACCTGCTCGGGTGTTCCCACTAAGGAGAAGGTATGATCGGGAACATTTGCCACATTGTCCAGCACCACATTACTAGAAATTGCGAAGGTATTGCCGGTCAGGTTGAGGCAGAGCGTTTGGGAAACACCCGGACTGGCGGTGGTTTGGGCTTGAAAAACGGGAGAAGTTGCACCCGGGGTAAAGGTATTTTGGCGGACATTGGCAGAGAGATCGGGCGTGCCTAAGAGAATCACACTCGCAGTGCTCAGATCAATCCCCCGCAAGCCATTGGTGTTGATGATATTACGATCGATCGCCACTCTTGCCGTTGTACTGCCCCGCGCCTGTACCTGAACGCCGTTTTGCCCATTGTTGGCGATCGTATTGTCCTGAATCGTGCCCGTCAATCGGGCTGTCGTAGGGTTCGTGATGGGAATTGCTTGCAATCCTAAGCGAATATCAATGCCTTCATCGCCGTTATTGCGAATCGTGTTGTTTTCGATCAGCAGATTATTCACCACCGCATCTTGTTCTAAACCAATCGCGATTCCATCCCCCCGCACCGGAGTAGCACCGCCGTTATTCTCGATCGTATTGCTGGAAAGGGTGATATTCGCGGTGGCTGCCGTTGTGGTGCCGCTCGGTCTGCCAAACCAATCAGAACGCCATCATTGAAGTTGGTGCGAATCTGATTATTCGTAATGTTGAGGTTTACCTGTCCGGCAAAATTGGCGATCGCAATTCCCTGACCGCTGTCGATCGTCGTGCCTGCGCGAGTGCCGATAACACTGTTATCCGTAATGTTGGCGCTGCCAACATTTTGTAGATAGATGCCTTGATCTTGAGCCGAAATAATTTGGTTGCGGAGCAGGTTTGCGGTTGCCACTCCATTGCCTAAAACTCCAGCATTGGCAGTATTGCGAATCAAGTTATCTCGAACCTCAACGCCATTGACGTTGGTAAAGGCGACACCGGGGCCAGTCGCACTGGCGATCGTAAAGCCCGACAATACCGTGTCACTTCGCATTGTGACCGTGCCGTTGACTGCCGGAAAGACTCCACTGCCAGAGAGAGGAATCTGGAATCCTGGCAAGGGCTGACCATTGAGAGCTGCTGCCAGAGGTTGAATCGGTCCAGTAGAAAGGACTTGAACGCGATCAGGAATAGTGAATGCCGGAATGCCGGGATTGCTCCCTGCCTGTACATAGACGATCGCATTGTCATCTGATCGCGTCGCATTTAACGCCGACTGGACAATGCCAAATGGATTTTCAAAGGAGCCATTGCCGCCACTGGCTCCTAACGTGACGTGCTGAAAGACGTAGGGTTGACCTGTGGTCGGATTGGTCAGAAATATATTGAAGGGGCTACTGGTATTTTCAACTATCGTCTGAATGACAAAGATGATGGCAAAACGAAGCATGATTATTTTCGCGAGATGTTGGCTGAGGTGCTTGGCTGGGGACTCAAACCAACGGTGATCACCGCCGATAGTTGGTATGCTTGTGTGGAAACCCTTACACTCCTGAAACACCAGGAATGGGGGTTTCTCTTTGCCATTGAAAGCAATCGCTTGGTCGCGCTTGAGGCAGGACTTTATGTACCCGTCCAGAGTTTAGCGATTCCCCCGTCTGGACTGGTGGTGCAACTCAAACAGGTAGGCGTCGTCAAGCTTTTTCGCACGCTCTTCAAAGACGAAGACCGTCACTATATCTTGTCTCTGCCAGACGAAACGGAACTGGAAACCGTCACAGAAGCACGGTTTAAGCATCTGCATGACCATCATTGGGGCATTGAACAGTTTCATCGCGCCGTGAAACAGGTGTGCAATATCGAGCGGTTTCACGTTAGAGATCGCAATGCCATCCAGGCGCACATCTTCAGTGACTTGAGAGCATTTGTGCAACTGGAGTGTAAACGAGCCGCAGGAGGCATTCTTAACTGGTATGAGGTGAAACGCAACTTATTCAATCCCCTCATCGCCTCATTCATTCAAGACCACCTGGCACAGTTAGCTGATGTTTAGCCCACATCTCAGCGATTTTGTCAATGCGTAAGTTCTACATCAGTCAAAGTCAGATTAAATCACTTTTTTTGCTTCACCCCTTGACCCTGACGCAGCGTGAGGTTTTTAGCATAGATTCATTCACGAATTGAGATGATCTGGAAGCAGGAAGCGGGAAGGAGGAAGTAGATGCAACCTGTTGCCTTAAAGGTGGGTGATCTTGCTAAACAAACGAGAGTCTCGGTGTGGACGTTGCACTATTACGACGAGATCGGCTTACTCTCGCCCTCTCACCGGACTGAAGCAGGCTATCGGCTGTATAGCGAAGATGATATCATTCGCTTGCAGTAAATTGTGTCACTGCGACAAATCGGCTTTTCGCTAGAGCAAATTCGAGAGTGCCTGGAGCAGAATTTTCACGCCGCGATCGGGCGTTGATTATCATGTCCGGAAATGGCGAGACAGTAAGTGAAACACCCGTTAGAGTCAAGGTGTTGTGATGTTCAACACTGAGAAGGCTGGGTGCTTAGAATGCTAGATGTCGATTGCTGTTATCAAGCTGTTTTGACTCACGATGTTCGCTTCGATGGCGTGTTTTTTATCGGCGTTTCCACCACTCGCATTTACTGTCGCACTGTTTGCCCTGCTAAAACTCCCCAGCAAAAAAATTGCACCTTCTACCCCAGTGCGGCAGCAGCAGAACAGGCAGGGTTTCGCCCGTGCTTACGCTGTCGCCCAGAGTTAGCTCCTGGCAAGGCACGGATTGATGCCACTGGACGCTTAGCCTCAGCCGTTGCGAGTCGGATTGAGCATGGGACGTTCATTGAGCAACGATTCGAGGATCTTGCCCAGTCATTGGGCGTGAGTGAACGACATCTGCGCCGAGTTGTGCAACAGGAATTAGGGGTCTCGCCCATCGAATTGGTGCAAACCCAGCGCCTGTTGCTGGCAAAACGGCTGTTAACCGATACAACGTTACCGATCGCAGATATTGCCTATGCTAGTGGTTTCGGTAGTCTGCGACGTTTTAACGCGCTCTTCCGAGAGCGTTACCGCTTAAATCCGACGCAACTACGGAAAACTCAAACGACTGAAATCGCTCCAGATTATCTCACTTGCGACGTTGCCTATCGTCCTCCACTGGATTGGCAAGCCTTACTGAACTATCTGGTAGAACGTGCGATCGCAGGGGTGGAAACGGTTGACGGCGGTAGCGAAAGCGCTGACTTGCCACGCTATTTACGCACCGTTCGTCAGGGGCAACAACATGGATGGCTTTTGGTTGAACCCGTTAATGGGAAGAATGTGTTGCGAGTGAAACTTTCACTCTCGTTGGTGCCATTCATACACTCAACTTTGGCGCGGGTTAAAGCCCTTTTTGACCTGGCGGCTGAGCCTCAACAGATTGCCGAACATTTGGGGGCGTTGGCGGCGACCCATCCAGGTCTGCGCGTTCCCGGTGCCTTTGACGGCTTTGAAGTTGCCGTGCGTGCGATTCTCGGACAACAGGTGAGCGTTAAAGCCGCAACAACGCTGATGAAACGCTTTGTTCAATGCTTTGGAGAACCAATTACAACCCCTTTTTCAACGCTGACCCACCTCATGCCTACCGCCGAGCAGATTGCCCAAACCGACATCAATACGATCGTATCCTTGGGAATCTTGAGAACACGAGCAAAATCGATCTTAGCGTTGGCACAGGCGATAGCAACCCAAGCGCTTTCCTTAAACCCTGGATGTCAGATTGACCAGACGATCGCCCAATTGCAAGCAATTCCTGGCATTGGGGTCTGGACGGCTCACTACATTGCCATGCGGGTTCTCGCTGACCCAGATATCTTCCTCCACACCGATCTGGGGATTCGGCAAGCATGCGGTGAAACAAACCCTAAGCGCATGTTAGCGATCGCTGCTCAATGGCAACCGTGGCGATCGTATGCAACCTTCCATCTCTGGCAATCCTTGAAGCAAGGAAATGGTTTGATCCCGGAAACCGTTCAAAACAAGATGACTGCATTAAAGGTAGCAACTCGATGATTTACTTCACGTTTTATGAAAGCCCCATTCAATCGCTGCGGCTAGTCTCCGACGGTCGATCGCTGCTTGGACTCTACATGATGTCTGAAAAGCATCATCTGAATGCTCACAGCGATTGGCTGGAAGATGAGACTGTTGCACCCTTTGCAGAAACGAAGCAACAACTGACAGCCTATTTTGCTGGCACCTTGACCGAGTTTGATCTGCCGTTGCAGATGTCAGGCACCCCCTTTCAGCAACGAGTTTGGGATGCACTCAAAACCATTCCTTACGGAGCAACAATGTCCTACGGAGCCTTAGCGCAGCAAATCGGTCAACCCACAGCCTCCCGTGCGGTTGGTTTATCCAATGGTCGGAATCCGGTGTCGATCGTCGTGCCCTGTCACCGTGTGATTAGCACCACTGGTAAGTTAACGGGCTATGGCGGCGGACTTGAGCGCAAACAGTGGTTACTTGATCACGAGCGCTTAAGCCGCATGAAACAGCAAGGCAATGGCTAAGGACGTTATCAGGGGGAGCCGAAGTCGTTTAAAAAGCAGTCGATTCAGCAATGTCTGGTTTAAAGTGAACTCGATAATTAGACATCCCGACTGACCCTCACTGCCAAGTCAAAGATTCTGGGATTTGTTTGGTTGGTAGACAGTTCCTTTGAGAAGAGGTTGAGCGCTAGAGGCATACGGTAGCCCCCCAAGGAGGTATCCCGCTCCGGGGTTTGATACAGGCAAACTGTTCAACCTGACCTTCTGCCATTAAGCCAAAGTCCTTATGCCAGTCTGTTTGCATGACTCCAAAAATCACCAAGCTAACAGTTGGGCACTTGCTCATCAGATCTGCACTCAATGTTTTCATGAATTGCGGCGAAGCCATTACACTACTTGCTCTCTGACCACGCATCAGGTAAGGGCATACCCCTCTGGACGCTGCACCGGATATCTCTGATAGCGACCAGACAAGTTAATCCGATCAACTTTAACCTCAACACCACTATCTCTTTGGATAGTTCGTTTGATCGCCGAGAATGCTGCATCACAGGTCTCTGTCTGTTTAGTTTGCGGCTTATTAGTCTGCGCCACCGACGGCGCGGTGTAGGCATTAAGCAACAAGTGGCATCAAGCACCAACCAATCGCCGCCGCGATCGCCAGCAAACTCCCACTCAAGCTCAACACCCACTCAACGCTAGTCAACTCTGTGATCACACCCGCAATCAATAACCCTAAAACTCCTGCGGTGAAAGCAATCGCGCTGTGTGCTGTAAAAACCTGTCCGGCAATTCGACTGGGTGTCACTTCTTGCAAAATCGTCTGTTCTAGAGGATTCCTTGCTCCTAACAGCAAACCACCGAAACTCGCTGCTAGAATCAACGCAGTTGGAGTTTCGACGATCGCACAGAGCAGAATGGCGATCGCAGCGAGGAGCAAACCACTGTAATAAACGGCTGAGCGAGCAAACCGTTTCATGAGTGTTGAATAAGATAAAGCACCCAAGAGTCGCCGTCATGCCGAATCCAGCTAAACAGATTCCCAGCAGTGCAGCACTGGCAAATTTCTGAGTTAGTCAACACTGGGAGCAAAAGTCCGAGAAATGGCAGTAGAACGAAATTGAGTACCATCCCGCTGAGGGTGAGCGATCGTAGTTGACGCTGCTGGAGGATGAACCGAATTCCGGCAATTGGATCAATCTTCTCACCCTTAAACCTTTGATGGCGTGGGCGCGGAACTGCAATTACAAACACCACCGCACAAACGAAGAAACTAGCTGCGTTAATGAACAATGTATTGACAGTCCCCATCCAGCTAATTAACCCTGCACCGACGACTGGACCTAGCAGATCTGCCCCATTTTCCAAGCTACCGCGATACCCGTTCACTTTGTCTAAGGGGACTCCTGCAAGTTTGGCAAATTTCGGAACGAGGGTATGACGTGCTGAAACCGCTGTTGGATCGAATAACGCGCCAACAAACACTAGCAAGAAAATAACAATCGGCGATACTGATTTGAATTCGATAAAAACGAATGGCAATAACAGAACTGAAAAACCACTAAGGACATCAGCCACAATGCTCACTCGCCATGCACCAAATCGGTCAATTGCTTTTCCACCGACAAAGGCAGCTAATACGATCGGAATAATGCTCCCTGCTCCAGCGATGCCAGTGGCGATCGCTGAGTGCGTAAATTGCAGCACTAAAATGGGAATGGCGATCGCGGCGATTTGATTGCCGACTTGAGAGAGGAATTCAGCAGCGATGAGACAAACGAGGGGAAGCGATCGGGTTGTCGGGCTACGAAAGCTGAGATTCAAGCTTTTCCAAAGTCGCAAAGTAGGACGAATCACCTGTCTTAAACAATCCATACCAGGCATCTAGAATTTCGGCGTTGTAAAGGTCGAGTTTTTGGAAGATATGATAGGCAAATTCAATCGGTGCTGTTGAGTTAGCGGTGATCAGATTGCCATCGGTAACAGCGGGCTGATTTTGATAAAGTGCCGCACCTTGATAGTGGGTGGCTTGTAAATATTCGAGTGCATTGCTGGTATGGCGCTTGTCGTCGAGGATTCCGGCACGGGCTAACCCTGCGGTGCTGCCACAAATTGCGGCAACCGGGATATCCATCTCCAGAAATCGCTGTGCGCTCGCAAGGATTTCACTGTTTTTGCCTTCATCCCATGCTTCACCTCCAGGCAGAATCAGCATGGCACTTGCCTCTAGTTCTTCAAGCGTGAGATCGGAGAGGATTTTTACACCTCCAATGGTAGTAACTGGTTCAGCATTCAAGCCAACTGTTTGAATTTGATAACGTCCTGGATCAGTCTGTAATGCTGGGTTATTAATTCCTGCGATCGCAAAACTCGTCTCCCAGTCGGCAAGGGTATCAAAAACGAAGAGATGAACAATTTGCTTTTCCATTAAACTGCTCCTTATCACTGCTTCTGGAATTCCTAATGCGCCTTCAGATGAAAATTCTCTACCACAACGCTCCAAATCATTCTAATCCTAGTTAGTGAACAACAGTCGCGACAATTACTTCGCAGATAATCACTCAAATCACAAAGGGAGAATGACAAAGATTCGCGTGTGCTGATGAAATTATGCCGTTGTTGCAGTAGGCGTATCAGGAGTGACTGGACTGGTGAACTAGCAACTGACCTTCCTCATTACGGTAGATGTAACGGTGAGCATAGTTGAGTAGACTGAGGGGCGCTATCGCTCAGCGTGGAGATAGCACAATGCCCTTGCTCGGACTATTGATCCTGACTCATTTGATTCTTCCCCTGATTTTTCTGATTGGGCTTTGGCGAGGGAAAGAATCCAGCAAGCTCGATTGGTTCGTCAAACTGTTAGGGGTGATGCTCTACAGCCTTCACATTTTTCTGAGCGGGCGATGGGATATGTTGAGTTACTTCCTCAGATTTGCGCTGGTGGTTCTGTTGATTGGGGTAGCAATCAAGTCTTTTATCAAAGCAAAACCTCTACCACTTTATCCCCCTCGAAAGTTAAAAAACTATCTGACTTTAGGGGTGAATAGTTTTGTAGCAGTGTTCTTCCTGGCTATTGTGAGTAGCTATGTTCCCAAAGGATATGCTTTCAGTGGCGAAGCCATTCAGCTTTCTTTTCCGCTCAAAACGGGTACTTACTACGTAGCACATGGTGGCAACAGTCCTGCGATTAACTATCACAATGTCAATTCAACTCAGCGCTATGCGTTGGATATTGTTGAGTTGAATTCTTTAGGTGTGAGAGCCAACAGATTTCAACCGCGATCGCTCATAAGCTACGTCATCTTTGAACAAACCCTTTACAGTCCTTGCAATGGTACGATCAGCGATACGGTCAATAACTTACCGGATCTGATTCCACCTGAGCGCGATCGTCAAAACTTGGCAGGCAACCACATCCTAATGAACTGCCAAGGGGCTGATATTGTGATGGCACATCTTCAGCGGGGAAGCATCACTGTGCGATCGGGGGATGCTGTGAGAGAAGAGCAGGCGATCGCCAAAGTCGGCAACTCCGGTAACACCAGCGAACCGCATCTGCACATCCATGCGCGTCGAGAAAATACAGGTAAGTCGTTGCTGGATGGGGAGGGAACGCCCATCATGTTCAATGACAAATTCCTAGTGAGAAATAGCTTGTTTGTTGCGAACTAACATTAAACGCTTGAGGTGAATCTGATAGACATAATTCTTCTTCTGCCGTTAAAGTAATCCTACGTTTTTTTACTGATGATCATTTAATTCGCTCTGTAGGCTTTCGGTGTTACCCCTGTCAGTTGTCGGAACTGTTTACTCAAGTGGCTGTGACTGTTGAACCCACACAGGAAAGCAATGTCCATAATGGAGCGATCGCTCTCCTTCAACAACTGCTTTGCTCGTTCAATCCGTTGCTGGAGTAAATATTGGTAGGGAGGCGTGCCGATCGCCTGCTTAAATAAATGGCTGAAATGAAACTGGCTCATATCCAGCAGTGTAGCTAAGTCAGCAAGTCTGATGTCTTGATCCAGATGGTCGTGGATATAGTCCAACACTTGTGATAACTGACGGTGAGGTAATCCACCGTCGTAAATCGGATGCTGCGGTTGAGTCGCCGTATACTGTCTGATTAAATGCACCGCTAACACATTTGCCAGGGACTCAATGTAAAGCCTGTTGCCGCAATTACCCTGTTGGAGTTCAGCCAGCAACATCAGTCCGATCGCCTCAATCTGAGTATCGCGAGTCTGAAATTCGGAAATTAATTCAAGTGAGTCGGGATTCTTATCAAGGGTTTCTCTAGCAACGCTCTGGATGAAACGAGACGCAATACGAATTTGTAAGTAGTGGTCATCTCTATCCCAACGGGCACAACGGGCAAAAAACGGGGTTATTGCAGGCGTTATAGAAATGTCGCCTTTCCCGTATAGCCCTGCGTGGGTTTTGCCTCCTTGAATTAGGAGTAAGGGAACTGGACGGCGGGCAAGAGACAGATGAATCACATGTTCATTGCTGTAATCACCCCTCGCCTCACCGGTCGGCTGTTGGAATTGTTCAACGAGAATATTTTCCCATCCTTGACTAGAGCAGCGGGGCAGGCAGGTCGGTTTAGTTGGGTCGTGGGCAGTTGTTTCCATGATGCAACCCCAGTGTGTCTCGCTCTGATTGTATCCACTCTGCAATCACTTTTGTCGAAAAGCTTGCACATCGATCGCAAGATTTTGATAGTGGCACAAGAATTAGATAGTTGAGCAGCGATCGTTTTCCTAAGCTGAAGGAGTTATCGATCAGAAGGATAAGAATATGAAGCTGCTTATTTTTGGCTCCACGGGAAGTATCGGTCGCCAGCTTGTCGAGCAGGCGCTTGAGCAGGGGCACACAGTTACAGCGTTTGCCCGTAACCCCGCGAAGCTCGACATTCAGCACACAAATCTCAAGGTTGTTCAAGGCGATGTCATGGATTCCGCATCTGTGGAGCAGGCGGTGCAAGGTCAAGATGCCGTGTTGTGTGTACTCGGATCAGGTGCTCAGAGGAAAGGAGCGATTCGATCCGAGGGGACACGACAGATCATTCAGGCAATGGAGAAAACGGGTGTCCGACGACTGATCTGTCAAACAACGCTTGGGGCAGGAGATAGCTGGGAGAACCTAAATTTCTTCTGGAAGTACATTATGTTTGGAGCCTTTTTACGAGAGGTGTTTGCCGATCATGAGCGGCAAGAGAATGAGGTCAAGCAAAGCCGCCTGGACTGGACGATCGTTCGTCCGGGAGCGTTTATCGATGGCGATCACACGGGTCAGTATCGACACGGCTTTCCCAGTACCGACAAAACCACAAAGCTCAAAATCTCCCGTGCTGATGTGGCTGACTTCCTATTGCAGCAATTGACGAATGATGCCTATCTTTACAAAACGCCGAGCCTATCTTATTGAACTTTTTCTAGCTCGTCACACCGATATCAATCCACAGGAGGATGTATGACAACGGTTCACAATTTGCGCTTTCCTTTAATGCTTGTCGCTGCACTCGGCTGTGGGCTAGTGGCAGGAGTGTTCTTCGCGTTCTCCACCTTTGTGATGCCCGCTCTTAACCGTCTCCAGCCGCCTCAAGGAATTGCTGCGATGCAATCGATAAACATTACGGCGATCAATCCATTATTTATGACCGCGATTTTTGGAACCGCTGTGGCTTGCATCTTTCTGGCTATCTCCTCGCTGTCAAAGTGGCATCAACCTGATGCCGCCTATCTGCTTTTCGGTAGTCTGCTCTATCTCGTCGGTGCCGTTCTGGTGACAGGTGTGTTCAATGTGCCCCTGAATGATGCACTGGCGAGCGTGAAACCCGATAGTTCTGAAGGCGCAACGCTATGGGCAAGATACCTAACCGATTGGACATTCTGGAACCATGTTCGGACGATCGCTGCGATCGCAGCAGCAGCATTATTTACAATCTCTCTGAAAGACAGGATTACTGCTTTCCCATGAAGCTCAAGCCTCCGCGCTGACATGCTTGCGCGAGGTCGCATTGCGTTTCACGGGCTTTGCGGTTGTGTCCGCAGGCAGCTTGCGAACTTCCGTGTCATTCCACTGGAGAGAGCGACCGTCGCGCGATCGCAGTTCCAAGCGTCCGACCTGCTCTCCGGTCTCGCGGTCAAGCAGCGTGGAATGTTGCTCACCCAGTGCATAGAGGTAGTCCTCGCCCCATTGCCTGAGCGCGACGACCACTGGGAAGAGCGCGCGCCCTTTCTCTGTCAGCACATATTCCTGGTAGGCAGTGCCATTGGGGGACTGTACGAGTTCAAGCACGCCTCTGTCAACGAGATCGTGCAGCCGTGCCGTCAATATGCTCCGAGCGATGCCGAGGTTTTTCTGAAAAGCGCCAAAGCGACGGATGCCGTCGACGGCATCGCGCACGATCAGGAGCGACCACCAATCGCCGATCGCGTCAAGCGATCGCGCAACCGGGCATTCCGCTTTGCTGAGGCTGGTGCGCTTCATTCCAGTATCTCCACTCCATGCTGCATATCCAATCTTAAGGTAGAATCTGACCCATTCGTCTAAAACTAGTCTTACGATAAAACTAGTCTTGTTATAAAACTAGTTTTGCCGGGTTTGGTGCCATGAACAAAGCAGCAAGGAAGCAACCGAGAGCCTTAGCCTCGGAGAAGGAAAAAGCGCCTGGTTTATCGCGAACGATCCTTTTGACCTTCGCCGCCACCTGTGGAATTAGCGTCGCCAACATCTACTATGCACAGCCACTGCTCGACACGATGGCAGCGACTTTCCGCATCGAGCCGTCTTCAATCGGGATCGTCGTCACGCTGACACAGATCGGCTATGCGCTAGGACTCCTCTTCATCGTGCCGCTCGGCGACTTCGTTGATCGGCCCAAGTTAATCGTCGGTCAAGCCTTACTAACGGCGGTAGCACTCGCGATCGTTGGCACAGCGCAGAACTTCGTCATGCTGCTGACGGGCATGATCGCAGTGGGGCTTCTAGCGGTGGTGGTGCAAGTGCTCGTCGCCTTTACTGCGACATTGGCGGCACCCGCCGAGCGCGGTCATGCCGTCGGACTGGTTATCAGCGGTGTGGTGATCGGCATTCTCGCTGCCCGTTTCGTCGCTGGGCTGCTCGCAGATCTCGGCGGCTGGCGATCGGTCTATCTGACATCCGCCTTGCTGATGCTTGGCATGGCTATCCTGCTTTTCCGCATCCTTCCGCGTCATGCTCCGAAGACGACTCCAGAGAGTTATGGAGCACTGCTACGCTCCATGCCCGCCCTGTTCCTTCAGGAGCCGATCTTACGCGTCCGTGCCGTGTTGGCGCTGTTGATTTTCGCCACCTTCAGCACCCTGTGGACAGCAATGGTGCTTCCACTGAGCACGCCCCCGCTATCACTCTCTCATACGCAGATTGGCTTGTTTGGGCTGGCGGGACTGAGCGGCGCACTTGCTGCTAGTGGTGCAGGTCGTCTTGCGGATCGCGGTCTCGGACAATGGACGACAGGCATCTCGCTGGCGCTGCTCACCCTCTCGTGGCTCCTGATTAGCTTGCTACCCAGTTCGCTCACAGCGCTGACCCTCGGTGTCATCCTGCTCGACCTCGCGGTTCAGTCCGTTCACGTCACCAACCAGAGCCTGATCTTCGCTGTCCGCCCCGAAGCGCGCAGCAGGCTTGTTGGCGGGTACATGGTGTTCTACTCGGTCGGTAGCGCGTTTGGCGCGATCGCCTCCACGACAGTCTATGGTCTTGCTGGCTGGACTGGAGTCTCGTTGCTCGGCGCGGGCTTCAGCAGCATCGCCTTCTTGTTCGGGGTTGCTACGCATCGTGTGGGCGGCGAGCGATAAGATAGTGTCATTTTTATGAGGAGACGCAGCATGGATCAATTCACCGGCGGTTGCCTGTGCGGCAACGTCCGAATTGTGGCATCAGGACTCCCATATCGGGTCGGTCTTTGTCACTGTCTCGACTGCCGCAAGCATCATGGGGCACTTTTCCACGCTTCCGCAGTGTTCCCTCAAGATGCGGTCATGATCGAGGGCGAAACCCGCGACTACGGCGGGCGGTTTTTCTGTCCCCGCTGCGGCTCGTCCATTTTCGCACGCACCGCAGACGAAATTGAAGTGAACCTCGGCTCCCTGGATGCCCCTGACCAACTGATGCCAACCTACGAAAGCTGGATCGTCCGTCGCGAGTCCTGGTTGCCACCGTTTCCGCTCACAAGACGCTACGACCGCGATCGTGATGCCACGGATCGCTTTGAGGAGTAAGCCGCATGATGAGGTGACTCGGCAATCGGAAGTTAAAGAACCATGCAGAGCCACTATCTAGCAACATCATCCATCATAGGATTTCGACATACCCTTCTGTTCCATGTACGCGAATTCGTTGCCCATCTTTGATCAGTTTGGTCGCATGATCCACTCCGACAACGGCTGGTAAGCCATATTCACGTGCGATCACGGCTCCGTGGGTCATCAGTCCACCCACTTCAGTGACGAGACCTTTGATGGATACAAACAAGGGTGTCCAGCTAGGGTCAGTAAAGGTGGTGACTAAGATATCTCCAGCTTCCAGATCAGCCTCTTCCATAGTTAAGATGACCCGCGCTCGCCCCTCTATCACTCCGGTAGAAACAGGTAGACCGACGATCGCTGCGGTTGGGAGATTTTCTCGTTTGTACTCACCTGCAATGATTTCACCATCAGATGTGATCACCCGTGGGGGAGTTAGTTTTTCATAGTGTTTATACTCGTCTTTTCGTTTGCTGATGATCTGGTCATCCAGTGTATGTGTGCGTATGACTTCGCGAAGTTCTTCAAACGTGAGGTAGTAAATATCTTCTTTTTTATGCATAACGCCCGCTTGTACGAGTTGTTCGGCTTCTTTCAGTAAAGCCTGCTTATAAATGAAGTAGCGACTCACGATGCCGTATTTGGGATATTCACGATAACCGACAAAATTGCGGAGCAGGCTGATCTTTTGCTTTGTCTCCTTAGCCTTTTGCTCACCGTCCGGCAATTGCTTCAACCGTTCTAGCAGCTCTTGTTCTTTTTTCAACGCTTCCTGGCGACCTTGCTCGAATCGCCGCTTGGCGGCACCTGGCTCAAAGTTTTTGATGTTCAGCAGGATCAGGGGAACAAGTACTATTGGCTGCTCGCTCCAACGGGTTCTCGTAATGTCGATTTCGCCGACACAGCGCATGCCATACTTGCTGAGATAGGCATCGATCGCGTCCCAGGCTTCCCTGCCGCCATCAAGCTTTACTAGCCCATCCAAAAAGCGATCGTCTGCTGCATCCTGTAAATAATTGATTACTTCTGGATAAGGGCGAATCACATCTGCAACATCCAGCAGTTCCAGACCCATCGCCGACGTAATATTGTCTGGCGCAGATTGAGCCAGCGTATCGGCTACGTTCTTCTCCCCTAGCCACTCCATCATCTTTTCATTGATCCAGGATGCAGCATTCATGCCAGTCATAATCGCGCCAAACCTTTGCGGATCGGACAAGCTCTGCCTCAGCTTCTGTTTGTCTTGCAGGATAAAGTCAAAGAGATCCGACCCCGACTTCGTTTTGATGGTCTGCTTTAGCGCCTCAATCGATGCTTGACTACTCTTAATCAAATCAGAAACGATCGTTGGATCGTTTTCGAGTTGCGCTTGAAAGTTTGGCAGGGGCTTACCTTTATGGCTTTGACTAGAACTCGGTTCTTGCTGATCATCGGGTATCAAGTTGATAAAATCTTCCCGCTCTAGGAGGGTCATCAACGCATCTCTGATGAGCGGATCGGATTTCCCCAAAACATTGACCAAAATGTTTCTTTTTGCAGGTGAAGCCAAATCATCTGCAACATCAACAAACAACCTGCCACCCGCTTGATACATGGGTCGAGCAGCGGTTAACTGCCATGACGACAATCCCAGTGGTTTCATAGGATCGGTCATCATTTGTTGATGACCCACAGAGACATACACGTGATTTTCTCGATCGCCTGCCTCAGGGATGGGATACAAAGTCGTGATCGGACGACTCTGGACGGTATAAAATCTGTCATCCACCAAACACCATTCGATGTCCTGGGGATAGCCGAAATGTGCTTCGATCGTTCTGCCGATGCGCTCAAGCTGCACAATCTGCTCATCCGTCAACGCTTGCCGATTCTGCTGCTCAGGCTCAATCTCCTGTTCTTTTGTACCACCATCGTTTAAGGCATAAATCGCCAGTTTCTTGGTGGCTATCTTCTTATCAATCACCTTGCTGTTCCGCACTTTATAGCTATCAGCATTCACCAGTCCAGAAACTATCGCCTCACCCAATCCGAAGCTGGCATCAATGGATAACACTTTCCTATTACAAGTGACAGGATCGGCAGTAAACAAAATTCCTGCCGCCTGCGGGAAAACCATCTTCTGAACAATCACAGACAGATGAACTTTACGATGGTCGAAGCCATTTTGCAGACGGTAAATTACTGCTCTCTCGGTAAAGAGCGATGCCCAGCACTTGCTGATGTGCTTTAGAGTTGCCTCTCTTCCAATAATGTTCAAATACGTATCCTGTTGACCTGCAAAAGAGGCTGTCGGTAAATCTTCTGCCGTTGCGCTGGATCGAACGGCATAGGCATTTTTTCGCCAAGCTCGGAGAGGAAGCCAGCGATCTCTTCATGAATGTCTTGAGGAATAGAGATCGCTTCGATCATCCGGCGAATCTCACCGCTAAGTTCACGGATTTTATCCCGGTCTTCCACCTTGAGAAGCGATAGCTGATCCAGTAATTCGTCGATCGATGGCGTTTCCCCAATGATTCTTTTGAAAGCGATCGTAGAAATACAAAAGCCTTCCGGTACATGGATTCCTTCAATCTTGGACAGTTCCCCCAGATTTGCGCCTTTACCTCCAACAACTGGGAGTTTTGTTTGATCAATCTCTTGAAAACCAAGCACAAATGAACTCATCAGTTTCCCCCTTTGGCAATTCCTTCTTTGATGATTTTGATGACATCAATAATTAGGTCAATTCTCTTCTAGAGATGCTGTGCGATTCTCGCACCGAGAGGCTACACCCACGTCAGCAACAACTGACTTAATGAAAAATACAACTCGTTCCACTTCTCGAAATCCAATTTTTGCATAGAATTCATGACTGGCAGGATTATCGAGGAGAGCATCCAAGGCGAGTTGAATACATCCCTGCTCCAGTGCCCATTGCTCAGCATACTGAAGGAGTGCGGTACCGACTCCTTGCTTCCGGTATTCAGCTTTGACATAGATTCCTTCGACATAAGCGACAGGGCTTTGGGTTGCGTCTGGAACATAGTCATACCGAAGGGAGAGATTCATCAGTGCGATCGCTTGTCCATTTTCAGTTCTTCCTAGAAATCCTGCCTGACGTGGAGATTGGATAACTTCGGTTAAATCGGCGAGCGCACAGTCTGGCCACAGTTGCAAAGCTAGGTCTAGCCAATCGTTAAAATCATCTTGGTTCGCCACATCTTGGGTGACTTTGATAATATTCATGCTTCATCCTGTCGCTTGAAGATAAAATTTATCACTTCTTTAAATCGTCATGTGTCTGGTAGATCATGATCAAATTACCGCAAGTGTCGTCAAGCACGGCGATCATCTCGCTTCCGAATTGCTCTGGAGCCGTCTTAAAAACA
>CBDFFH010000054.1:0-76340 GCA_965246715.1 Chamaesiphon sp.
GTAGATCTTGCATCTATCTAAAGTAGCACTAATAGCTTAGAAATTGGCTCTAGTCATAGATTAAATTAATATTTTTTCTGGGTAGTCTGAAGCACAATTTTGTTGCTAAAAAAAAGTACAGCTTTAACCGTTGTCAGTTCTGGCTTTGGGTCAAACGCAGAATTGGGGTGGATTCGTTGCCAGAGAATCCACCCCAATTCTTCATTCGTCTTTGTTAGATAGGTGCAACCATCGATGGTTGAGCAGCAGTAAGAATTGGCCCAACTAGAGCTAACACCTCTTCTTTTGTAGCGTAGCCATCAAATGCTTCAGAGCTAAAGGGAATCGGCGAATCACCACGATTTTCGTTGTAAATCACTTCCTGGGGATTTCTAATCCAAGGACGCACACTCAGATTGAGTAATGTCTGCCGTAGAAAGCGAATCCCAGCGGCATGACGCGCCTCTACCGTGTGAATTTCTAAAGCTGCGGCTAGAACTGTTTTACCTGCTTCCCCAGCAGCAAGTAAATTTTGCACTTGCCCTTTGTATGCAGCTACCCCCAAATCTTCTACATATTGTCCTGCCATGAGTAGATCGGCGGGATTAGCAAAGGGATCGCGACCTAAAATAGCGCGGTAATTTGGATTAGCAGGAATGACGACCTCCGCAGGATTACCTCCCAGAGATCCCAGCACCGCTGATAGATCGGTTACGTGTTGGGCTTCATCCCGACCATAGGCAACCAATACTGTTTTGGCAATCTGAGGCACTTGGGATAGAGTACCGCCTTTCGTGGCAGCAATGGCGCGACGATAAAAATCAGCTTCGAGCTTTTCTAAAGTCAAAGCGTATTCTACTACTTGTCGCGGTGAGAGGGTGGCACTTGCAGCAGCAGCGGGGGCGGTGGGAGCGAGTACTAGAGACATTAGCAATAAAGGCAGAATCAGGATGATGCCTGTAGCTGGATGCAAGACACGAGCCAAAATGCGGTTGAATTTACTCAGTATAAGCATGAAGAAGTGGCGACCGCCCATCGATCGCGCCAGCAGATTAAAACAGAATTTCATAGTTTAATATTTCCTGAGATTAAGCGACCAATGAGCCATCGATCGGATTGTTTAATACCTTGAGCGAACCCACCGCAGCGATAACCTGCTTGGGTGTATAGAGTTCGTCGTAAGCCTGTCCCTTCAATGGGTTGAGACTAGCTTGCAAATTAGCATCATTCATCAGCCGTTCGCTATCGGCTTCAGTAGAAGGTCGTCCCAGCAGTGCCCTCACTCCGGGCTGCATGTCGAGCTTCTACTGAAACGATCGAACCTGCGGCGAGGAGATAAGTGGGATTGGTCAGGCTTGTCCCCGCACCATTGTAAGCATGAACGCCTAAGTCTTCTAACGTCACAGCCGTATTCAAGATCTTCGATCGATCGGTCAAAAGTGCGCTCAACCCCGATCGATTCAAACTCAAGTCGCTAGTTTGAAATAAGACATTACTCCCCAAAACACTGCGTAAAAATTTGACATGGGTAGCCTCTTGAGAGCCGAATGCTCTCAAATAGTCAAGTTCTCTGATATTTGTAATCTTGCCACTTTTAATCGCAGCTGGATAAAATGCTGCCTCTAGCTCTTCTAATAACAACGCAAAGTTGAGAATGCCAATATCATCTGCATTAAATTTCAATTGCTTGGCGCGGCTACTGAATTGAGAGAGTGCTACTTTCGGAACTCCTGTTAACGCCATCGCGCCCAGACTAACCAGCCCCAACTTAATTAAGTTGCGACGCGAGCTAAAAGCATTTCTTCCCAAAGATATACTTGGAAAAGCCATAATATTTAATTGTGTAAAAACCGATCGCTTTGGCGAATTTTAAATTAGATTCTAAAATTTATTAGGCGAACATAATTTAAGATTAACTATTATATTCGACCGAAGCTATCTCTCTAAAGAGATAGATTGTCGGAAATTTCTAGTAAAATCCTCAGCTTGAGCGTAGATATTAAGAAAAATTAATAAGTAAAATTGGATACTCTAAATATTAATAAGTTAGATTAAGAATTGAATCCAGTTATGATATATTATTTAATTTATACTCTAAGCAAACGATAGTTGTAATTAGCAATCTGGCGTTGGCGCAGCCTCGCCTTTGGCGAATCGATTAAAGATCGAATTCTCGTGCCAGAATCATTCTGTTTAGAATGCTAAATATGTAGTTGAATTTACCCCGTGAGGCAACACGTTTAATGCTGCTGCTGGTGGTGCCTGGGGAAAATTACTTGAGCCAAGTAAAGTAAAACGTTGTGCCCTGCCCTAGCTGGGACTCTAACCAAATAGTTCCACCTTGGGCTTGGACAATTTTTTTGACAATTGCGAGTCCGATCCCCGTACTATCCGATCGATTTTGAGGGTTTACTGCCTGGAACATGCCAAAAATCCGCTCGTGCTGCTCTGGTGCGATCCCGACACCATCATCGGCTACGCTAAATTCATACAGATCCACTAGCTCTCGCACCGCAATATGAATCGAGCCATCAGATTTGGGGTGATGCTCGATGCCATTACCGATGAGATTGGCAAACACCTGGAACAATAGGAGAGGATTGGTATTAACGATCGGCATTGGCGCAATCTCGATGCAGAATGTCGGTGGCGGCGAGAGCGAATCGATGACCTCACTCAGCAATTGAGCGACTACGACAGATTCGCTCGATCTACTATCTGCTTGTCCGGTACGAGCATAGTCGAGTAGTCCATCGATTAGGGCAGACATCCGCTCGACTCGGCTCCGTAACAGTGTCATTTGCCCTTGAGTGGTGACTGTGAGCGCACCCTCTAAATCTTCTTCAATCCACTTAGCGAGATTGCCAATTGCCCGTAGGGGTGCTTTGAGATCGTGGGAAACGATCCGCACAAAGCTGTCCAGCTCTTGATGGCGACGTTCGAGATCTCGTTCGGCAGCGATTCGTTCGCCTTCGAGCCATTTACGTTCATTGATATCTCGAAAATAAATCCCCAATCCTGCGGTAGACGGATAAGCATGAAGCTCGAACCAACTCCTAATCGGCTCGTAAAATACCTCAAAATTTACTGCAACTCGATCGGTTATAGCCCTGCGATATTCTTGCTCGACGAACTTATCCACCGACCAGGGGAAAACTTCCCAATGGGTTTTGCCGATAAATTCTTCAGGTGTTAGTCCGACTAGTTGATGAATTACTTGAGTTGCCGCCGGATTGGTGTAGACGATCCGCCAATCCCGATCGAGGCTGACATATGCATCGGTCATGCTTTCCCAGATTGTCGTAATTTGTTCGCTAGCTGCCTGTAACTGCTCTTCGCGGTGCCGCCATTGTAACCGCAAGCGGGCATTCTCGATCGCGCTATGCATGGTGGAGACCAATCGCTCTGGCGTAAACGTATGCTTGGCCAAATAATCTTGAGCACCCAGCTTCATCGCGCGAACTGCGATGCTTTCGTCCCCATATCCCGTCATCATCACTACAGGTAGAATACTGCCATTACCTCGCGCCGATAGTGTTTCTAGGAATTCCAGTCCATCCCCATCGGGGAGTCGATAATCAAGCAAAACAGCATCGATCGAGCGGGTGCGGCACAATTCCAGTCCCACCGCTATCGATCCGGCTTCTAAAAACTCGTAAGCATAATTAGCATCGGTCAGTAGACAGTTGCAATACAGCTCTCGGCTTGCTGGGAAATCTTCAACAATCAGCAGTGTAACGGTGGGGAGATTCATATTAGTCACAACAAGTAATGTGTTGTAAACGATAGGTTGGCACAGTTTATTGAGATTGCGATCCCAAATATTATCAGCAATCGATTATTTTTTATCAAATTTCATAAAGTTTACATACTTATACTCGATCGTCATTAATATTGCTCTCTTTATCTCAATTCTAACACCATTCTACCGAATTAAATTATTAAATTTATGATAGATAAAAACATCTAAACAGCTCTAACTTCTAAAGCTGTCTAGTCTATTATTTACATCTAATATCAAAGTTTATTTTAGATGAATCCGCTAGTTCGAGAGGTTGTACAGTCAACCCTAAATTATAGTGTTAATCGGATCTGAATCAAGAGACTGGATCTAGGATGGGATGTAGATCGTCCACTTTTGACAGATCGGCTTTTTTACACACCCCATATAGTAAGGTTTTTGGAGCATAATAATTATGTTTCGTCCGAAAGTGAATGCTCCCAATGAGATGTAGTTCCAGTTTAGATCCATACAGTTCGACAAATCGTTTGAAAAGCTGCATTGGATCGCGATTGGACGCTTTGGTCGCTCTGACCCAGCGGTGAGAATTTCCATTGGCTAATTCGTTGAAGTAAGGCAGATCTTCAAACAAAGTTAGGCAAGATGTACAGTATAAAATTACTTGTAACATTGGCTTAGGAAATATTACATTACTGTAAATATCGATGAATAATTTATGGATATTATCAGCAAGTGGTAACATATTAAAAATAATGATAATTTTACGGTTATGGTGGATTGAGATATTTAACTCGATCGTATAATGAGTATGTACTATTAGCTCCACTTCGATCGTCGGCTTTCTCCTGGTCAGGCTGAGATTTTAATTACTCCCAAATTAATGACCTATGGCAGCTAGTTCTATTTCATCTAACAAGACTACTGTTTCTGCACCTATTCTGCCAAAATTAGGTATGAGTAAGCCTAGTGGCATCTCGACTAGATACTTCCAAGTTCCACCTTCATACTTGAAGCTGCGGATAAGGATCTTCACTACTTAGTATGCTCGATCGATAGCAAATGTGGCAAATAGAAATTAATCAATATGTGAAATTGCCATAAAAGTGGAGTGATAATTGACATTGGGGGCATTTTGTTATTAAGTATAATCTAATTGAAAGCGATCTTGAGACAAACCAGAAGAAAATGCTCACCAAAAAGGAAATACAACTACTAACAGAAGTACTAAATCTAGCGGGAGTAAAAGTAAATGCCAAGCACCAACATGAAGGAATTGGAATAATTTTAGGAGTTGAGTCGAGCGAAAAAATAAGTGTTTGCCAACGCTGTGGTTTGAAAAGCGACAAGTTACACCAAAACCATCGGCAAATAATCAAAGATTTGGATTGGGGAGGGCAAGCGGTATTTTTAGAAATAAATAGAAGACAATTCAACTGCGAAAAATGCCAGAAACCATTTAGCGAAGAATTAGAATTTGTCAAGTCAAGAAGAAGATACACGAAAAGATTAGCAGATCGGATAATAGAAGAAGTATTAGCAGATGACATTAGGAGTGTAGCGAAGAAGGGGAAGGTAACAGAGAAAGAAATAGAAAGAATGCTAAAGGATGCATCAGGAGATTTATCAAAAATAAAACCAATAGGATTAAAAAGATTAGGGATAGACGAAATGGCATTGATTAAAGGGCAGGGAAAATATTGTGCAGTATTAATAGACATAGATCGTTCTAAATTATTGGCAATTATCGAGGGAAGAACCAAAGAAGAAATTAAGAAAGTCCTGAGAGAGTGGGGGTCAGAGGTATTAGAAGGAATCGAAGAAGTAAGCATAGACTTATGGCAGGGATATAAAAGTCTAGCAATAGAAATGATGCCAAAAGCTCAGATAGTAGCAGATCGATTCCATATAATGGTACAAATAAATCAAGAATTAGATGGAGAAAGAAAGAAGGAGAAGCGAAAAATCGAAGCAGAAATAAAGCAAGCAAAAACCCCAGAAGAAAAAGCGGAGAAAGCGGCTATATTAGCAGGAATAACTAATAGTAAGTATCCAATATTGAAAAACGAGGAAGACTTAAATGAAGAACAGAAAGACAAGCTAGCTCAGGTAAAAAATGTATCAAGTCAGCTCGGAAAAATGCATCAATTGAAAGAGGATTTTCGAGAAATATTTGAGAAAAAGGAAAACTGGAATGAGGGATTACTAGGCTTAGGGGAATGGCTGTCAAAAGCTCAAAAATATTTTGTCAAAAGTCAAGGGACAATTTATCGATGGTTTGATGAAATACTGGCTTATTTTGACAATGGAACAACTAGTGGAGTAGTGGAGGGAATTAATAACAAGCTAAAACTAATCAAACGTTCAGCATATGGATTTACTAATTTTGAGAATTTCCGAAATAGATGCTTGCTTAATTGGCACTTCAATCATTAATTTGGCATACTAACTAGTGAAGAGCCGCGGATAATTCCTTCTCCACCTAGAAAGCTCACCTGTTGATTATGAATAAAAGTAGGTGATTCAATAATTTTTGTTGTCATTACTTTAATAAAATCTCCCCATATTAGTTACTTTAATTAGAACATAAAATACCGAATTTACTCTATACCTTTAGGCATAAAATAATTCAGATGTTTTATATATTTTGATTACATTTTATAGGAATTTATTAGGATTTTATATTTACAAAGAAGTTTATAAATAATATGCTCTGAGTCGCATTTAATTCGGTCTCAAGCGATCGGTAACGTCGATATTTTCAGACATTCCGCATTATTTTTCTACTACTTGACGCACAGATGGCAGGTCATACCATGCCAGAAAGGGATACTCATGATGTTCCCAGTGATAGCCAAAGTGATAGCAGGTTAAAAATGACCAAATTAGCGAATAGTTACTACTTGTTGCATGATGGTAATTTTTAGGGTGACTCGACTCGATCGAGCCAAAGCTAAGCGGACGATGTGGTAAATAAGTGCCAAAGAAAAATAGCTGCATCGTACTCAAAAAAATCGGTAGCACCCAAAACAAAAATAGATTGAGAACGGGTGCATGAAACCCAAAATGTAGGATGATAAATATCATCCCCAGCCCCAAGAACTGAATAACTATTTGTCGAAAATTTAGATATCCTTTCATGAATTTGAGATACCAGATAAAGCTATTGCCGTCGTGAAAATCGGGATCTCCAGCTTGTCCAGGCTGTCGATGATGTTGCCAGCGATCGATCGCAAGCTTCTGATAATCTAAGACTGCATATAGTGTCACCACCAATCTACCGATCGAGTCATTCAATCGCTGATAGTTAGGAATTACCGAGCCGTGGATTGCATCATGAGCGACAATAAATAACCCCGTCCGAATAAATGTTCGTCAGCCGCTGGGGTGAAAAAGTCAAACTATGTATCACCATTTTTGTTTCAGTCATAGACGATAGAAAATCCTAATTTTATCGATCGCATAAATAATTAACTTAGCAAATATATAATAATAGATATTGAAAATTAATTGATAATAACTTACCTCTGAATTTCAATTAATTATTAATTATTACAGTTTCGTTGGCGTAGCCTCTCCAACGGAGAATCGCCAGCTCCTATCTTCCTAAACGTGAATGGTTCAGTAGTCGATCGACGAGGGTATCCAGGCGTTTGACTCGTTGGCGCAATAATTGAAATTTTGGGCGATCGTCTTCTAAGATCCGCTCGCTCAGATCTTCTTCAATCCACTCTGATAAATTGGAGATCGCTCTTAACGGAGCTTTGAGATCGTGGGCAACGATAAAACCAAAGCGATCGAGTTCCTCATTGCGTTCGCTCAACTGTTGTTGCGCCAACATCAACGAATGATTAAGCTGTTGCAGTTCGACAGTTTGGGCTTGGTTGATGAGTTCCAGTTGTTTGCGCTCGGTAATATCACGAGCAACTGCCAAAATTTGCCCCACATCATCGCCAACGTCGGGGATCGGTGTAATGACTACTTCCCACCATTTCGGCGTACCTTTGGCGGTAGCACAATAACCATCAAACTTGCCAACTCCCCCAGCTTTTGCTATAGCCAAAGCACCAGCGGCAGAATCAGCATCACTACCTTGCCAAAATTCGAGCCAGTGAGTGTCAGCAACGGTGGCGAAATCGTCAATCTCCATCATGGCTTGTCCACCACTATTCATATAGAGCAGACGACCTTGTGAGTCTAAAACCGCGATCCGATCGAGATTGCTTTCTAAGATCCGTCGTGTAAATTCTTCACTCCGGTGGAGTGCTGCTCGATCCCGCTTGCGGTCGGTAATATCGTAGACTAAACCAGACATTACTGGTAAATGTTCGCTTTGCGAACATTCGTTCGTTCGTTCGTTCGTTCGTTCGTTCGTTCGTTCGTTCGTTCGTGCAGAGATCTCGCCCTTGAGCAATAATCAGGATTGTCTCACCTTGAGGATCGCGAATTGGGGTCAGCGAAAAATCGATCGACCGCTGCCGATCGTCTGCGCCGATCGCTTCTGTTTTACAGCGAATAAATGCCCCCTGAGCTGCCTGTGCAATCGATTCTTGTAACTGCTGTTGGACTGTTGATGCAAAACTCCAACAAGCGGCTGACCAAAAAGGCAGATCGATCGCAGCTTCAGCCTCGATCCCTAGCGATTTTGCGGCGGTGAGATTCACCTCGATGAGATTACCGTTGGGTTTGAGCAATGCGATCGGCTCAGATACGTCATCGAAGATTGCCCGAAACCTTTGGGCATGATGCTGGAGAGCGGTCGTCGCTTGTCTGTCATCGGGAAGATCCGGCATCAACAAGCGTCCGTCTAAATCTCTTGTATACATCTGCTACTACTTAGGTGATTCCCGATAAAAAAGCCACCCAGTTATAGTACTATTTTATTGGTAAGCCGAAGAAAGGAAGATAGTAGTATTGTTTAGCAATAAAACCGAACTCACGTTAAGTAGTAGCCAAAGAGAAGATTTACGGCTAGCTTCTGCTAAATTAAGCGGTGTAAAACGTCGTTACTTTCAAGCAGAAATGGCAATTAAATATTGCCAAGGAAACGCTAGATTGACAGAGAGGATATTTGGTTGGAGTAGAGAAACTGTAGCACTAGGGTTAGCAGAGAAACGAACTGGAATTATCTGTGTAGGAGCGCAAACAGGCTTTAGTGGGGCAAAAAGATGGGAGGAAAAACAACCAGAAGTTGCTGATTCACTGAAAAAATTAGCAGAGTCACATTCGCAACAAGATCCAACATTTGCAACAACGATTGCGTATACACGATTAACAGCGGCAGAAGCCCTCAAACAATTAGCCCAACAGGGTTATATGCCGGAGCAATTGCCATCGCTGAGTACGATGATAGAAGTTTTAAATCGAACGGGCTATCGGCTCAGAAAAGTAGTGAAAGCAAAGCCTCAAAAAAAATTGCAGAAACCAACGATATCTTCGAGAACATCAACCAGCATCAAAAACAGTTAGAATCAAAGAGAATCAAACGATTAAGTATTGACTGCAAAGCGAAAGTCAATATTGGAAATTTAAGTAGAGGGGGGAAAACTAGAGGAGATAATCAAGCTAATGACCATGACATGGGCTGTGAAGAAAAATATATCCCATGTGGAATCGTTGATGAAGATACTGGAGCTTTACAGATTAGTTTTGGTAGCTCTTATAAAACAAGTGATTTTATTGCAGACACATTACAGGACTGGTGGGACATACTTCTACTGGAACAGCAGCAGACGATCGAGAAGATCCAAATTAAGGTGGATAATGGCCCTGAAAGCAGTGGTGTGCGAACTCAGTTCTTAAAAAGAATGGTAGACTTTTCAGATAAAATTGGTAAATCTATTCACCTAATCTATTATCCACCTTATCACAGCAAATATAATCCGATTGAAAGATGCTGGGGAGTTTTAGAAAAGCATTGGAATGGGGCAAAGTTATTAAATGTATCAGCCATGCTAGCATGGGCAGAGAGTATGACCTGGAAAGGATTGCATCCTATTATTCAATTAAATAGTAAGATTTATCAAAAAGGTATTTCACTCAATAAATCAGCAATGAAAGAAGTGGAAAAAAGATTAGAAAGGAACCCACTACTCCCTAAATGGGACATTCTGATCCGCCCTGCCTAACTGGTATGTTCTTTATCGGGAATCACCTTATGTGCATAATTGCATATTATTTGTTTGCTACTCTTGTCTGGAGCTAATCAACTACTGAAGTAACTCGCATCGCGATTTGATACGGAGTCAATATCATTCATCCTAAATTAGAAATGTGAGGGTTTTGTGAGGAAATATCAGTCAAAATAACAGATTACAGCCGAGATTGTTAGTGAGCCTAAATCCTAGTAAATTCAATTAAATATACTGAGATTACTAGTTATCTAATTCTTTAGCGTAATAAATTAACCAGATTATTAATTATCAGTACTCAGCTACGATCGAATTCGTCGCGTCGTTAGCCACTCGATCGTTTGTTCGCCCAATCGGACATCATTCAACCGATCTATCTCCCGAATCCCGGTGGGACTAGTGACATTTACCTCAGTTAGATAGCCCCCGATGACATCGATCCCGACGAAATACAACCCCGCAGATTGTAACTTGGGCGCGATTGAGTTACACATTTCATACTCCCGATCGGTAATATCGACTTTAGCACTGCGCCCACCTACTGCCATATTCCCCCGAAACTCCTTTCCTGTGGGAATCCGATTCACTGCACCCAAAGGTTTTCCATCGAGTAAAATAATCCGCTTATCCCCCTCCTTGGCGGCAGGGAGAAATTTCTGAATCATCACGGGTTCCCGGCCACGTCCCGTACTTACTTCAATCAGCGAATTGAAATTGCGATCGTCTGGTTCGAGCATAAAAATCCCCTCACCACCTTTACCACCTAGCGGTTTGAGGACGGCTTTGCCATGAGTCTCCAGAAACTGCCGAATCACGACCTTGTCACGCGAGACGATCGTTTCTGTCATCCATTCGGCAAATTGCAACGCAAACATCTTCTCATTCGCTGCCCGTAAGCCATAGGGACTATTTACCACCAATGTTTGATTCGGATCGATACAGTCAAGAATATAGGTAGTGTAGAGATAAGCCACGTCCACAGGTGGGTCTGTCCGCATGAAGACAGCATCCATTTCTTCAAGTTGACTAAAAACCTCGTCGCCCAGCCGATACCATTCTTGCTGCGCCACCCAGCGCTCGCCTTGGAGTTCTACCGGAATGAGTTTGACCGATCGCAAGAAAGCCCATGCTTTACCGCCGACGACGCTCAATTTCTCGGCTTGAGTAATCCAGACTTCATGCCCCAGGCGATCTGCTGCTTCCATCAGCGCCACGCTGGTATCGTGGGTAGGATCGAGTTTGGCGAGCGGATCGATAATAAATGCTAGTTTCATGCGTTCAGGGGATAAAAATCTCTCTGCTGAAATTTTAACAAAACTAGGTAGGTGAATAATTTATCCACTCCGTTATTACCGACAACCCAAGCTGTAACTGTTTATTGCATTAGTCGTATCCGTTAGTCCGGATAAAATTATATTTCCAAATTACTCACTCCGAATTGGAAAGACAAGACATTCAGCCAAAGTTATTGGTGAAATAACACCAATGATATCTCGATCTAATCTGGCGAAAATTGGCTCTACTCGATCGAAGAAATTGGAGTTGCGTTCTATAAAGGATTTTAGATGTCTTTTCTGGTCCAGATTTTCTCCACTGGGTAATGGATAGTTGTCACTGGATTGTTGATGTCGTATTAAGACCCAATGGCAGCAAAGGTTTTGTCCTTTTACCTAAACGCTGGACTGTGGAAAGAACTTAATGGGAAGCGCCGCGAACGATCGAATGAGATTTCATTCGATCGTTCGCGGACATTTTTCGCTCTAGGATTTGTTGCCGATACTCCCAGATAATTAGCAATCCAATTGGTGAGCGCGGGATGCCCAGTAGCCGATCGCTAAACTGATACCGACACCCCATAATAACCATTGAGTCATATTCTTCACTCCAAATATGTGCAAACTATTTCTTCAATCTTGACGACTCGCTCGATAATTACTTAATACTTTCTGACTGCATTTCGCTCTATAATTTGTTCTCGGCGGTACAGGGAAAACGGTAGAGCGCAAGAAAGCCCGATCCCAAATGTTAGTCCGATATAGAGTAAAACCCCTAGACGAGAAGATCCTAATCGTTTGAGTTCGATCGAGACAAAAGTAAAAAAGACGCTCGCACTAATCAGCAGATCGCTTGCCCAAGCAGTTGCAATATTATTCGCAAACGTGCGTTGGAAAAATAAGGTTGGAGACATTAGTGCGGAGGGATCTTGTAATATCCAAAACCAGGGTGCGATCGAACCCACGATCGCGAGTAACAGATAAAGTGTTTTGAGAGAGTTAAATGGGTGGGTTGTCGAGATATTTGTTGATGTTGACATCCTTTACTTACCCTCAATTCGGTATGTCACAATCTTGGCAAAAAGGGATAATTAAAACAATTACCTGTGAGGTAATCGAAGTCATTATTTGTGTGAGTCTTGCTATGCAGCAACATCTAATTGCCATTGACGATCGATCGGATTCATTTGGAACGCTGCTCAAACAATGGCGAGATCGCCGCAATTTCAGCCAGCTCGATCTCGCTCTGAGCAGCGAAGTTTCCCAACGTCACATTAGTTTTCTCGAATCGGGACGCGCTAAACCCAGTCAGGAGATGGTGTTGCAATTGGCAACCGTTTTGGAAATTCCCCTTAGACAGCAGAATTTGTTATTGTCAGCCGCTGGATTTGCCCCGATTCACACCGAGACGGATTTATCGGCTCCAGAAATGGCTCCCGTGCGAAAAGCGATCGATCTAATGCTGTGTCAACACGAGCCATATCCAGCATTTGCGATCGATCGCTACTGGAATTTACTCCTAACTAATAACGGTGCAACGCGATTGCTCGGCGCGTTCATCGCTCCAGAAAAACTGCACAGTCTCTTCTATACCGACAGCAAGATTAATCTCATGCGGGTGATATTTCATCCCCAAGGGCTGCGTCCGTTTATAGTTAACTGGGAGAGCATTGTCGGCCATTCATTGCAACGACTGCATCGAGAAATGTTAATCGAGCGGGAAAGAGATCTTTCCACTGTATTGATGAATGAACTGATGAGTTATCCAGATGTCCATCGGATCTGGCAAATCGATCGGGATACCGCCCAACATACCTTGCTATTGAACACTCATTTTAAACGCGACGAGCTAGAGTTGAAATTCTTCTCCACGATCGCGACATTAGGCACCCCTTATGACATTACACTTCAGGAACTGCGACTCGAATGTCTATTTCCCGCAGATGAGGCAACAGAGCGCAATTGGCAACAGTTGTCTAGAGAATAAAGCCTCTGCTAGTGATGCGTAATGTCCGCCTGTCTCGGCGTGCTAGACCTCCAGGCGGAAAGTGCTACTACTCACATCCTGTATTAGTATATAAGAACTGACACAACAGCCCAAAAACTTACTCCTAAGGAATAAGAATTAAATAACTTACAATTCCTCGTTTGGTGGGGGCAATGTCTTGTCTCGCTTTTTACGTCGGGGAACAAAGGCGTGCGCGAGCCACTGTCTTGTCGGTTTTTTTATTCGGAGGGAACCTCCGAATAAAACCGCCGCTTCATGAATTGCCCCTACCAAAGATTGGGGTAAGCGTAGATCTGCATCTTATTAAATCCTCATTCCTAAGTACTAAAACTATTCACTATTCACTAAAACACTAATAACTTTGTTTTGATGCAAGATGTGAGACTAGTCTAATAATGGTGGTCGATCGAGTCTATTTTAACGATGCCATATCGATGACAAAACGGTATTTCACGTCGCTTTTCACCAATCGATCGTAAGCTTCATTAATTTTCTGAATGGGGATAAGTTCGATGTCAGCGGTGATGTTGTGCTGACCGCAGAAATCCAACATCTCCTGAGTTTCCTTGATACCGCCAATCAGGGAGCCGCTGAGACTGCGCCGCCCAAAAATCAGGGTACCCACATTCAGGGACAGCGGTTCAGATGGTACACCCACTTGAGTGAGATTACCGTCGCGTTTTAATAAGAGGATATAGGCGTTGATATCATGTTGGGCAGATACGGTGTCGAGAATGAAATCAAAACTCTTAAGCTGCTTTTGCATCTCGTCCGCGTTCTTAGAATTGACGACTTCATCCGCGCCCAACCGCATCGCATCTTCAACTTTGTTGGATGAGGTAGTGAAGACCACTACATGTGCGCCCAAAGCCTTGGCTATTTTCACGCCCATGTGCCCCAGCCCACCGAGTCCGACTATACCCACCTTCTGACCTTTGGTGACATTGTGATAACGCATTGGGGAGTAAGTGGTAATCCCCGCACACAGCAACGGTGCAGTAGCAGCAAGATCCAAATTTGGCGGAACTTTCAATACAAAGGCTTCATCCACGACGATCCGATCGGAGTAGCCACCATAGGTGATGCCGTTAGTATGTTTATCAGGAGAGTTGTAAGTAAAGACGGTATTGTCACAGAACTGCTCGAGATCCTCTTCACAGTTGGCACAAGTGCGGCAAGAGTCTACCATGCAGCCGACTCCAACGGTGTCACCTACTCTAAATTTCTGGACGTTTGCGCCAACGGCGATTGCCCGTCCGATAATTTCATGACCGGGTACGCAGGGATAACTGGTACCGCTCCACTCGCCACGGACGGTATGCAAGTCTGAGTGACAAACCCCGCAATAGAGGATTTCGATCGAGACATCATTTTGGCCGAGATCGCGGCGTTGAAGGTCGAATGGTGCCAGTGGTGTCGTAGCAGTTTGAGCTGCGTAGGCATGAGTTTTCATCGATTGTTCTCCTGATTATCTGGATGATTAACACGCAGTTAGGTGCGTCGATCGAAGCCGCAATTTATACTAGAATTAGGTGTCTGTACCAAAAAGCTCTTCTAGGTACTAGTAAGCAGACTGAGCTGTTCTAAAAGTTGCTGAGCGGCTGGCGCAGAAGATGCGGGGTTTTGCCCAGTGATTAGCAGACCATCTTTGAGCACGTAGGGCTGCCAGTCGGCTACATTGGAATAAAGCCCACCGTTTTGTTTTAGCATATCTTCAACCAGAAACGGGACGATCTCAGTTAATCCGGCTGCTTGCTCCAATTTCAAAATTACCGCCAGCGATCGAGGTAATGGCGAACAACAGTGTGTTAACTAGCTCGATCTGCTGTCGGTGTCGTGCCTGTTAGTTGCCGAAACTGTTGACTAAAATGGCTGTGACTGCTAAATCCACATGCCAAAGCAATGTCTAGAATCGTTGGGGTGGGCACTCTTCGATCGGGTTGTTTCAATAATCGCTTCGCGCGTTCGATCCGTTGTTGGAGTAGATACTGATAAGGAGCGATTGTTTGAACTAATGAATCAATATCAAAGTCTGCCGCCGAGATTATCTTGTTGCAATTCGGCTAGAAGCATCAGCCCAATCGCTTCGATCTGACGATCGCGAATCCGAAATTCAGGAATTAATTCCAAACGATCGGGATGACGATCGAATGCTTCTGTCGCAACTTGTTGGATAAATCGATCTGCAATCCGAATTTGCATGAAGCGATCTTCACGATCCTACCGGGCAAAAAACATCGCCGCAGCAGGCGCGATCGCAATGTCACCCTTTCCATACAGCCCTGTATAAGTTTTACCTTTAGCGAGGCAAGAGACTTTTACCTAATCTGAAGGGAAATGAATCAATTACGAGAAACATGGTGCTAATTTTAGTCTTTTGGAGGCTTTATGACGGTCAATAATTATCTATTTTTTACATTAAAACTTTTTGCTGCATTGGGCTGTGGGCTGATAGCTGGAGTTTTCTTTGCCTTTTCAACTTTTGTGATGAAAGCACTTGCCCAGCAACCACCAGCACAGGGCATTGCCACCATGCAATCGATTAATATTACGGTGATTAATCCGTTGTTTATGGGCGTATTCCTGGGAACTACGGTGGTTTGTGTTTTATCGATCGTCTACTCACTATCACATTGGCAACAACCCGATGCTATTTACCTGCTGGTTGGCAGCTTACTCTATCTCATCGGCACATTCGGCGTGACAATCGCATTCAATGTACCGTTAAATGACTCGCTGGCAAAGGTTGCTCCACATAGCTCTGATGGTATGAAACTTTGGGCTACATACCAAGTCAGTTGGACATTCTGGAATCACGTTCGGACGGCAGCAGCAATTGCCGCAGCCGCGATATTTATTTCGAGATAGCTGATTTCCCGAACATTAGTCTCATCCTTTTTGGAGATGAGCGTCCGATCGTCTGAGTTGTTAGCTTGGCTAACAATGTTAATTAGTATCGCGATCGGGCTTAATGGCGGCAGCGTTATCGGATGTCTAGCAATACTGCACTCGATCGCATTATGCTATTTTTCCTGAAGCAGTGGTAAAAATTTCTGAATTAAACCGATCGAGATCGCCGGAAGTTCTAGGTGGGGTGTTAGTCTGGTGTCATCGAGGTATTCAAAGGCGCGAATTGCAGTGGGATTAATTTGGGCAAAGCGTCGCCCTAGCTCTGGACTGGTATACTCGGTTTTCTGCCCATAAATCAGCGCGGTTGGGGTAGTCAGCTGAGGAATATACTGCGCTAAATCGAAACTCAAATCGCCCCGGACAAATGCCAGTGCTGCGTATTCCGCGTTAGGTTGCTGTGCCGATTGGAGGTAAGCTTCGACAATTTCGGGATACACGCGATCGCTGCTGGCAAACTGCCGTTGCTCCAGAAAACTACGAATGCCAATGCTAGTGGCAATCCCAGTGCTGTAAAAGACGCGATCTAAAATCGGCGTTCTTACCACCTGAGCAAAGAAGTCTTGCGAATAGTTGCGTCCGAAATCATTTAATCCGGCAGCAGTTACTAAAATTAATGACTCGAACAGATCGGGACGTGCCACCGCCGCCCGAATCGTAAATGCCGCAGTTAAGCCAGATGCGACGATCGTGACGGGACGATCGCTAGTTTGCTTGACAAATTCCTCGATCGTTTGCACATAGTCTTCAACTCGGTAATCGCGTGCGGGATGCGCGGAACGTCCCCAGCCAATGAGATCGGGAGCCAGGATACGATATTCAGAAGCAAACGCGGGGTAAACTTTCGACCACTCATAAGCAGAGGATCCGCCACCTAAAGCGTGGAGAAATATTAGCGTCTTTGCTTCTTCACCGAGCCGCTCCCAAGGGTTGCTTTCGGCTGTGTAGTAAACGACTCGACCTAGAGATGTATTCAGCGATCGCGAACCGAAACCGTGCGGTATGAACATGTGTTTAACCTCTACTTGTAAGTACTTTCAAGCGATGCGTTAGTCCGAAACCTTTGCCTCGCGATCTTCCCAGCGAGCGATGTCCCAGTTGTTCGAGAGTGGGTAGATCCTTGCTCGATCGCACAACCTACTTTTGAGCTTAGGTGAATGTCCTGCAAATATTGCTCTTCCAGGAGAGGGATATTTTCAGCGCACCAAGTTCTTTAACTTTGCAAGCATTATCTATCCAGTTACCACCTGAATCCTCTAGCCACCAATCCCATTGCCAAGTAGAATATCGATCGAGCACCATATCGCAAGGCAACTACCATGAGTCAAACCCACCGGATCGTCCTATTACCTGGAGATGGTATCGGCCCTGAAATCATGGCAGTAGCGGTAGAAGTGCTAGAAGTTGTCGCCAAACAAGAACAGCTCAACTTAGAATTTCAGACTCAATTAATCGGCGGTGCCGCGATCGAAGCAACAGGCGAACCATTACCCGCAGCTACTTTAGACGCTTGCAAACAAAGCGATGGCGTGCTGCTGGCCGCGATCGGTGGTTATCAATGGGACAACTTGCCCCGACACTTGCGCCCCGAGACAGGCTTGTTGGGATTGAGAGCGGGTTTGGGTTTATTTGCGAATTTACGACCTGCAGCAGTTTTACCTCAGCTTGTCGATGCTTCTACCCTCAAGCGGGAAGTAATTGAAGGGGTGGATATGATGGTGGTGAGGGAATTGACGGGCGGCGTATATTTTGGCGAACCTAAAGGAATTTTCACCACCGAGACGGGCGAAAAACGGGGTGTGAATACGATGGCATATACCGAAAGCGAGATCGATCGCATTGCCAAAGTTGGTTTTGAAACCGCCCGCAAACGCACCAAAAAGCTCTGCTCGGTAGATAAAGCCAATGTGCTGGAAGTCTCACAATTATGGCGCGATCGAGTTACCGCCATGTCTACAGACTATCCCGATATCGAACTCACCCATATGTATGTCGATAATGCGGCGATGCAGTTAGTGCGCGCACCCAAGCAATTTGACACGATCGTCACTAGCAACTTATTTGGGGATATTCTCTCCGATGCTGCTGCGATGCTCACAGGTAGTATCGGCATGTTACCATCGGCGAGTTTGGGTGCTACTGGCTTGGGCGTATTCGAGCCAGTTCATGGCTCTGCTCCCGATATTGCCGGACAAGATAAAGCCAATCCATTGGCTCAGGTGCTGAGTGCGGCGATGTTATTGCGCTATGGATTAAACCAGCCAACTGCTGCCGATCGAATCGAACGCTCGGTCTTGAAAATTTTGGATCTGGGTTACAGAACTGGTGATATTATGTCAGCAGGTATGACAGCTGTTGGCTGTCGTGCGATGGGTCGAGTCATCATCGAAGCTCTAGCACAACTGTAATATGCTTGGCGGTAGTTGCCGATCGCTAAATAGTGTTAGTTCGATCGAATCTGGCGATGCTCGACCCGAACGAACTTATCTCGTTATATTTAGGCAAGGCAACCCGATTTCTATAAAAATCTTTAACAATAATTTTGGGAATAAGTACCGTGTTTACGATCGAGCAGCCCAAAGCTAAAGCTATGCCAATGCCCCAGCAAGATTCCTACGGAATATTCGATCCAGCTCTCCTTAGAGCGGCAGAAGATATTTATAGTTTCTATTGTCAGATTAACCCCGATCGCGAACGTCGCAGACAACCGATCGGGGTAGCGATGAACAAGCGCTCTCATCGCGGCAAATTAATTTTTAGCAGTTATCCGATTCTGCTCCCGGAAGAGTGTTTTATCTCGATCCAACAATTGGATACCGAGTTTAATTAGTGTTAATCCTGATAAATAACCCAAGTTGCTACCTACCTCAAAGCGGTTAAAACCGCTCCTCGTAATGCAAAGTCCGCCTACGCGGACTTTGCAACATTAGCCACGATTTGCGGCTCGCGCGCGCCTTTGTTCCCCGACGTAAAAAGCGAGACAAGACACAATCGTAGGCATTTCCATCGGTAGCAACTTGGGTTAAATAGCTATCTAGACAATAGTGACTGGTGAATGGGGAATTATAGATTTAAGTTCTCTAAGTCCATCGCCGCAGGTAGATAATTTTAGCAAGTGAATATTTACGACGCAATCGTTCAATCGCTCGTATTTTGTGTGGGTGCCGCGATCGGTAGCTTCCTGAATGTAGTAGTTTATCGCGTTCCGGCAGGTCTATCGGTAATTTGGCCGCCATCGCGCTGTCCCAAATGTTTGCATCAATTAGGTGCGGGTGAAAATATCCCGATTTTGGGCTGGCTCATGCTACGCGGGAAATGCCGTCACTGCAAAACGCCGATTGCCGCGCGTTATCCATTAGTCGAAGCGGCGACGGCGATAATTTTTGTGATTGTTTATAATCGCTTCGGTTTTTCGATCCAGACAGTAGGTTATTCGTTACTAATGTGTTGGTTATTTGCCCTCACGCTAATCGATATCGATACGATGACATTGCCCAATCCCCTCACCCAATCGGGATTGATATTAGGTCTAATTTTTCAAGCTATTGCTGGATCGATCGACAATCATACACTGCTGGGCAGTAAGGAATACCTGATTCAAGGCGTATTCGGTATGTTGGTAGGGATCTGGCTCTATGATGCGATCCAACTCGTCGGTAGCATGATGGTGGGGCAATCGGCACAAGGCGGCGGCGATGCCAAGTTGATGGCGATGATTGGTGCCTGGTTTAACTGGAAATTCGTCTTGCTCTCAGGCATTGCCGCATCTACCTTTGCGTTACTTGGCTTCCTCGCGGTTGCTGCTGGTTCGATTGTCAAGGGTGGGGGTATTAAAGGTGGGTCGAACAAACTCCTGCAACGTCAACCATTGGGGCCATTTATCGCCCTTGGTGCCACTGTCATGCTATTTGGTGAAGATTTGTTCGTCAATACTTATCAACAATTTATGCATTCGTCTTACCGCGACCCTTGTTCGATCGCTTTACTAATTATTCTCGTCGCACTCTTATTCTGGACGCGGAGAATGCGCCTTCGCAGTTCGTAACTAAAAGAGAGCGTTGCTTCTTAAGTGCGGTATGAAATGCCGCCAAATGTAGGGAGATACTGTCTTGAGCGTCAAGAGGGAAGAGCAAGAAAATTCGGGTCAAAAGGTTGTTGAGATTTCAGCACCGTTAGATTTTACTCTTTGACCTTCCTTTAGGATACAAGGGGCAATGTCTTGTCTCGCTGCTTGGTGCGCTTCCATGGACATCGTCTCGGGTCACCCGAGACGTGGAAACCCGTCCGGAGCGCATCCGCTTTTTACGTCGGGGAACAAAGGCGTGCGCGAGCCGCTGTCTTGTCGGTTTTTTTATGCGGAGGGCACCTCGAATAAAAAAACCGCTTCATGAATTGCCCCTATCCAGGATCGGAACGAGGGCAGATTTGCATATTATTAAATCCTCATTCCTAAGGCACGATTAATACCGGACAAGGGGAGAGATTGATGACTCGGCTTGCTACACTGTCGGCAGGATGTTCGAGATCGCCTCTACTGCCCATCACGATGAGATCGACATCGAGTTCGTCAGCAACATCGCAGATCGTAAAAGCGGGCTTTCCTTCCCGCTGCAAGATATCCGCTTGGATGCCGCGCTTGGCAAACAGCTCCTGCGCCGAATGTAACAATCGATCGATCGCATCCGGAGATTGCATGACCGGATCGTCCAAAACCTCAGCATCGAGATCTGGAGTCTCGATCACCGACAATAAAGTTAACTTGCTTTGATACTTTTGCACTAGATCGATCGCCACAGCGATCGCCTCTTGAGCTTCGCGGCTGCGATCGAGCGGAAATAGGATTTTGTTAAACATATACTGAGGCTAAATAATCCTGGGGTTTATCCTCTTACCACCCCATTTTCGATCCCTAACCTCAACTCTAATCAGATTAGTAACAAATCTACACGAGTTTTCCGGTAGAATTGAGTACAGCAAGGCTAAATGTTGTGTTGACTACAGTTTAAAGATCGGTATTAATACTAATTTTCTCGGTTTTATCGCGATTTCATCACGATCGCAAGATATCCTAGTAGCGACTGACTAGTGAAGGAAAAATCGTGTTTCACTAATGCGACAAACGCGATCGATATTAGCTAACAACAAATAATCAAAATCGTTTTTTAAGGAGTTTAACAAGTGTCTAAGAAGTCCATTGCCAGTTTATCTGCTGCCGACCTTACTGGAAAGCGCGTATTAGTTCGCGCAGATTTTAACGTTCCTGTAGATGATGCTGGCAACATCACCGATGATACGCGGATTCGTGCAGCTTTACCCACCATCAACGATCTGACTGGGAAAGGCGCTAAAGTTATCCTGTGCAGTCACTTCGGTCGTCCCAAAGGTGTCGATGAGAAATTACGTTTGACTCCCGTTGCCAAGCGGTTGTCGGAGCTATTAGGACAAGAAGTGGTCAAATGCAATGACTGTATCGGCGATGAAGTCGCTGGTAAAATCGGCGCAATGACCAATGGACAAGTTGCTCTGTTAGAAAACGTCCGCTTTTATCCAGAAGAAGAGAAAAACGATCCTGAATTTGCGAAGAAATTAGCAGCTAATGCTGACTTATACGTCAATGACGCATTTGGTACCGCTCACCGCGCCCACGCCTCCACCGAAGGCGTAACTAAATACCTGAGTCCATCAGTTGCTGGTTACTTGATCGAGAAAGAATTGGAGTATCTCCAAAACGCGATCGAAAAACCCCAAGCACCTCTAGCTGCGATCGTTGGTGGTTCTAAAGTTTCCAGTAAAATTGGCGTAATCGAAACTTTACTCGACAAATGCGATAAGTTATTCCTCGGTGGCGGGATGATTTTTACCTTCTACAAAGCGCGCGGCTTGAATGTTGGTAAATCTCTAGTTGAAGAAGATAAATTAGATTTAGCCCGCGCCCTCGAAGCCAAAGCTAAAGCAAATGGAGTCGAACTCTTATTACCTACCGATGTAGTAGTAGCTGACAATTTCTCGCCAGATGCTAATTCCCAAATCGTCGATATTAACAATATCCCTGATGGATGGATGGGTTTAGATATCGGCCCCGATTCACTGAAAGTTTTTCAAGCTGCTTTAGCTGATTGCAAAACTGTCATCTGGAATGGCCCGATGGGTGTATTTGAGTTCGACAAATTCGCTGCTGGTACTGAAGGGATCGCGCACACGCTGGCCGACATCTCCAAAACTGGTGCGATCACGATTATCGGTGGTGGCGACTCAGTTGCGGCAGTCGAAAAAGTCGGTCTTGCCGAACAGATGAGTCACATTTCCACAGGTGGTGGTGCTTCCCTAGAATTACTAGAAGGCAAAGTTCTTCCTGGTATCGCTGCGTTGGACGAAGCGTAAATCGGCAATGTAGTTTAAAGGCGATTTGTGTAGGGTGGATAATGCCCACCCTAACAATTTGAGCTAGTTAGCAAAAGCTAGATCGATCGACTTAAAACAAACAATATTAATCTAAAGCAAAATCGGAATCTAATCTAAATGGTGGGTATTACCCACCCCATATTACACATTTTTTTATTTTATTAGTCGTTATAAATTGTGGATTATAAATTCACAATTTATAATTCATAATTTCTACCATGTCTAGAGACCGCGAACCATTTATTAATTTAGTTTTATATCACGCTTTTAAACAACCGTTTATCAATCCATTTTTTTATGGGTATTTGCGGGGAAGAGTTATCGGTACCGAATATATTCCACGCAAAGGTGGATTTATCGTTGTCAGCAATCATGGCAGCAACTTTGACCCACCATTACTATCTGGAGCGATACAACGTCCGGTAGCATATATGGCCAAAGAAGAACTATTTGAAGTGCCAGTATTGAAACAAGCGATCGAATTATACGGGGCCTATCCAGTCAAACGCGGCGCTGTCGATCGAACTACAATTAGAGCAGCGTTAGCGTATCTAGAAAAAGGCTGGGGTGTGGGATTGTTTATCTCCGGTACTCGTACTCCCGATGGTAGAGTCGCAGATCCGAAGCCAGGAGCAGCGCTAATTGCGGCTAAAGCTCAAGTACCGATTCTTCCGGTCTGTTTGTGGGGCAATCATCTCATCGAACGAGAAGGTAAAAAATTACCCCAATCTACGCCTGTTACGATTAGAATTGGGAAATTAATCGAGTCACCAGCTTCGACAAAACGGGGCGAACTCGATCGAGTTACGGATATTTGTACTACAGCCATCAATCAACTCCACGATCTAGGCAGATAGTTAATTTCATCTACTAGAGCTAGCATACCCGTAAATCGTAGAGAGAAGCGAAGTTGTTAAATCCCCCTTTACAAGGGGTAATTTCGGGCACTTAGCCCTCTTTTTAAGGTAGGTTGGAGGATTGAGATCTTGAGTCGAAGTCTAATAAATGTATAATGTTGTTTCCCAAAAAGAAAAACCACATTCAACCTCTCGCATGAGGGGAAAAATATAGAAAAATGGAAGATATTCGATCTCAATTGGCTGAAATTATTGACGAAGCCGAATTAGAATGGTTGAAACCACACATCCAAAAAGATGCAGTAATCATCGTCGATCCCGAACTCGATCTTCTCGATGTGGGTGTGGCAATTGCCAGTGACAATACCCAATCGGTTCAACATTGGATCGGCGAACAACTTTTGGTCAAACCATCGCCAGAAATCCTCAATCGTTGGAATGCAAATCCCGATCGTAAGTTTCAAGCAATCATCATTCAGCCGTATATTTTAGTCAAAGAAATGGCCGCATAGATATTATAGAGATAATCGGCTGGTACCGATGCCAAATTATCTCTATTACCAATATTTTCTAGTTGTGTTTAGCGCGGTAAATAGCGTTAGAAGTGCGATTTAAACGGCGGTTGAGATGGTATTTTTCAGAGTTAGTTAATTTACCGCCACTGCGGATCGCCCGGTAACGGGCTGCTTCGATGTTCTCTTCTCGACGATGTAAGCGATTATATTCTTTATGAGTCAGCGAACCATTATTGACCCCATTTTGAATCCGTCGCTCTTGACGTTCGATGCGATTGTTGAGTTGTCCTGCTTGAGCGGCCAAAGGTAGAAGTACTACGGCAGAAACTAACATTGCACTGATTAACTTTTTCACGATCGAACTCCATTAACTTGTTGGGCTAGTGCAGTGTTAGACAGGCGTGTCTCGATCGAGGTTCAATTTCCGATCGACTTTTTTTGTGAAGTTCGATTTCGGTTCAGTGGTTGCAATCGTGGATTGGGAGTGCGGATTGAAGTCGCAGCCTGCGCGGCTGTCTAATTTAGATTTTTATTATCGATCGACTGCCAAGCAGCGAATTGCTTCGAGCAACCCTCTGGCTTTGTTTAAAGTTTCCTCGTATTCAGTCACCGGATCGGAATCAGCAACAAGTCCGGCTCCTGCTTGTACCGACACCACATAGTTACCCTTATCATCGGGACGAGCGACCATCGTGCGTAAGGTAATGGCTGTATTTAGTTGACCTTCAAAATCATAGTAACCGTAGACCCCCGAATAAGCATTGCGCCGACAGCCTTCGAGTGCGTGGATGATTTCCAGCGCGCGAATTTTGGGTGCGCCGCTGACAGTTCCGGCGGGAAAACAGGCTTTGAGGAGATCCCAGGCGGTTTTGCTCGGTGCGAGTCGTCCGACGACATTGCTGACGATGTGCATGACATGAGAATACCGCTCGATCGTCATTAATTCATCAACCACGACCGTACCACTTTCGCAGACTCGCCCCAAATCGTTACGTCCTAAATCGACTAACATCACATGTTCGGCAACTTCCTTAGGATCTGCAAGCAGCTCTTTGGCTAAAGCATCATCTTCCGTTGCTGTCTGTCCTCGACGGCGCGTTCCGGCGATCGGGCGAAGTGTCGCTTCGATCGTACCATCATCGTTGCGATCGGCTTTGACCATTACTTCTGGACTAGAGCCGATAATCTGCCAATCCCCAAAATTAAAAAATGCCATATAGGGTGAGGGATTGACCAATCTTAGCGATCGATACAGGTCGAACGGACTCCCCGTATAAGTTGTCGATAAACGCTGCGAAACTACAACCTGGAAAATATCACCAGCGGTAATATGTGCCTTGGCTTTGATGACATTGGCGCAGAATTCGGCTTTAGATGTATTGCTTGTATATTCCGCCGGAAGTTCGGTGAGCGGTTTCGTCGGTTGCGGCGGAGTCCATTCAAGAAATTTAGAAGTTATCGGCTGTTGGAGCTTATCGACCATTATTTTCACCCGATCGCAAGCTTGAGTATATGCCAGTTCGAGGTTCCCATTGCACCCCTGAAGATCGGCATACGCGATCGCCCAGATCTTGCGTTTCATTTGGTCGAAGACCATCAGATGGTCTACTTGCATCCACAACCCGTCCGGAAGGTCACCAGCAGTGGTTGAATGGATGGGTACTCTAGATTCGATCCACTTAATTAATTCGTAGCCCCAGAAGCCAAATAAACCACCAATTCCACTCGGAAGCTGAGGCAGTTTAACGGGTTTGTAAGGATCTAGACAAGTTGCAAGCGTCTCGAACGGATCGCCTGTAGATGTCTTCACCGAACCATCTCGGTGGGTTTGCGTCGTGCGATCGCCCCGATTTTCCAGCACCCACAGCGGATTGCAACCCAAGAAACTATAGCGTCCGACAGTTTCTCCACCCTCGACAGATTCCATCAAAAAACTATACGGTTGACCCGCGCACACCTTATACCATGCCGAAACGGGTGTATCTAAATCGGCGACCCATTCTTGATAGACAGGGATAAAGTTACCTTGTGCCGCTAGCTGACTGAATCGATCGAAACTGGGGAAGATCATTACAAAAAGATCGCAGGGGTATCTCTCCTATTGTGCCTGCTGGAGGATCGATCGAGCAAATATTCCGCGATCTCGATCGGCTGGTGGTGATACATAGCTCCACGGGAACTCACAAGGTGTACCAAAAATTCCTAGCGTTACTGAATTCCCTTCCTAAAAGGTGTGCCCGACAGGGCGGGGTGAGTTCAACTCCGTTTCATCGCCCGATCCATATCCCGCTTGTCATCTCGTTTCTTCAGGTCATCTCGCTTATCGTGTAGCTTCTTACCTTTAACTAGCGCGATCGTCACCTTAACCTTACCCCGCTTAAAATACATCTTTAGCGGCACTAAAGTTAGACCTTGCTGCTCGACCTTCCCCGTCAGCTTGCGAATTTCCTGCTTGTGCATCAGCAGTCGCCGCGTGCGGGTGGGTTCGTGGTTAAAATACGCACTCGTGCTAGCATAGGGCGAGATGTGGGCATTGAGCAGCCAAATTTGCCCTTGGCGCAATAAACCATAACCATCGCGCAGATTGGCTCTACCGCCACGGATGGACTTTACTTCCGATCCCACTAATTCGATCCCCGCTTCGTAAGTTTCGAGGATTTCATACAGGAACCGGGCTTGCCGATTATCGGCAACAATTTTGATACTTTCGGATTTTTCTTTCTCGCTCATAGATCTATTCTACTAGGCGCTAGGGCTGGTGACTAGTAGCTAGCATGAGTTTACTAAATACCCACTTCTCTAAGAATATGTGTAAGTGATATCTAGCTCTTAGGTATCTATGGAATGTAACTTTATCTAAAGATCTGGACTAATTGGGGAAATTTGGTATAGTTAGTTCCATTCGACCAGATGCGATCGATTCTCAATAATGCTGAATATTTGTTTTAGTTGGGATTTAAATCGCAATTGATGATTTACTCGGGTGGTAGTCAAACAGTTTTGTCAAGGATAAAACAGTAGTACTAATTTTGCAAAATTGCAATCCTATATCGACCCACACTGCAACCCAGCGATGGGAGCAACTACAATAACTATGTCCATTTGGCTACTCAAATAGGGAGTGAATTTACAACTTCCATGTATTATTTATGATAATCTCTGTTTCTAGGGTCTGTTTTATCTTGCTGGTGAGGAAATTTTATGGGTAACTCTGTTGATTTTGGCGGTCGCCCGATTCATTTTATTGGGATTGGCGGGATTGGCATGTCCGGACTCGCATACGTTCTGGCAAGACGCGGATTGCCAGTTTCTGGTTCCGATTTGAAATCTTCCAATATTACCGAACGGTTAGCCGCAGCAGGCGCACATATTTTTCTCAAGCAAGATGCGAGCAATTTAGAATTTTTTCAAGCTAATTCTGAGGGCAATCGGCTCCCGCAAATTATTTGTTCGACCGCCATCGGTAAAACTAATAGCGAACTCACCGCTGCCTTAGAACTTGGCTGTCCGACCTTTCATCGATCGGATGTATTAGCAACGATGATTGCTGAATACGATAGTATCGGAGTAGCAGGTACGCACGGTAAAACGACGACTAGCAGTGCGATCGGTTATATGCTCGTAGCAGCAGGAGTCGATCCGACAATTGTGGTAGGTGGAGAGGTTGACGCTTGGGACGGGAACGCACGGGTAGGCAAGAGCAAGTACTTCGTTGCCGAAGTTGATGAGTCCGATGGTTCGCTCGTCAAGCATGCGCCCAAAATTGGGGTGATTACCAATATCGAACTAGATCACCCCGATCATTATAAAAGTCTCGAACAAGTCATCGATACATTTACCACCTTTGCCCAGCAGTGCGAAATCACCATCGGATCGGTAGATTGTGAAATCGTGCGCGATCGGATTAAGCCAACTATTTGTTATAGTGTCGAGTCAGATCGGGTAGCGGATTATACCGCAAAAAACATTGACTACCATGCCGATGGCACTTCTGCGGAAGTTTATGAATATGGCAAATTATTGGGAACACTAAAGTTAGGCGTATTAGGCAAACATAACTTGAGTAATGCACTAGCCACCATTGCGGTGGGTCGCAAAATCGGGTTGGACTTCGCCGCGATCGCTTCTGGTCTAGCGACCTTCAGTGGTGCCAAACGACGGTTTGAGCTTCGAGGATATCAGAATGACATTACCTTTATCGATGATTACGCTCACCATCCCAGCGAGATCCTCGTCACCCTCAGCGCCGCTCGGTTGCGTGTGGGTGCCCATCGCCGAGTGGTAGCTGTATTCCAGCCGCATCGATATACGCGCACTTTGGAATTTCTCAATGAGTTTGCCCAATCTTTTAAAGATGCAGATGTAGTTGTGATTACAGATATTTATAGTGCGGGTGAGGTAAATACCGGAGTGGTCAGTGGCGAAAAAGTAGTGACAGAAATTGGCAAATACCATTCAAATGTTCGCTACCAACCCACACTAGCTGCGGTATCTAAGTTTCTCACTCAAAATCTCCAACCCGGGGATATCTGCTTGTGCTTGGGAGCAGGCAATCTCAACCAAATCATTCCGGATCTGGTGGATACTTATCGCTGTGCGACTGGAGCTGCTATGCGGATTCCAGCAAGTGCCAAACAGCCAGAAACAGTAGTCTGAGAACGAATTTAACCGATCTAAATTAACGTTAAGGTCAGTCGATCGTTCATTTAGATTAAGAGTCATGTTGGGCTTTGGGGTTGCAATTTTAGGCCATCTACTGTTTACCATCGACCGTTCGCAGACATTCGATAAACCATTACACTACCCCGATAATATGACCCTCTCCCAAGATCGCCCGCCCATCAAAACTACTCAAACTCAGGAGTCAGTGGACGTTTCTAATCATTCCGATCGCAATTTTGAGCTGCCTGACAACTGTCCGATTAGAGCGGCAGTCGCGCTCAAGGGATTGACAACATGGAAAGTCGGCGGGCCAGCAGAATGGTATCTCGAACCGCATACGTTGGCAGAGACCCAGATTGGTTTGGATTGGGCGCATCAGCAAAAGTTACCGATTACTTTTATCGGCGCTGGCTCGAATTTATTGATTAGCGATCGCGGTTTGAAAGGTTTGGTAATTTGTACTCGCCATCTGCGTCATGCCAACACTACTTTCGACAATGAGACTCGATCGATGACCGCAGATGCGGGTAAAATGCTCGCTAGCCTAGCATGGCAGGCAGCGCGGAGGGGTTGGGGTGGAATGGAGTGGGCGGCTGGCATTCCGGGCACTGTTGGTGGTGCTGTCGTAATGAATGCTGGTGCGCACGGGCATAGTACCGAAGAGATTTTAGTTACTACTGAAGTGCTCAATCTCGATGGCTCGATCGAGACTCTCACCAATCAGGATTTAAATTATAGTTATCGTACCTCAAATCTCCAGGGTGACTCGCGACTGGTACTGAGCGCAACATTTCAATTACAAGTAGCAGGTGATGCGGAAGAAGTTAAGTCGCGCACTTTCCGCGACTTGGAAAAACGCCATAGCAAGCAACCTTACGATCGACCGAGCTGTGGGAGTGTTTTTCGCAATCCATCGCCGCAATATGCAGCCGTCTTAATTGAAGGATTGGGACTCAAAGGTCATCGGATCGGCGATGCGGAAGTCTCGACCCTCCATGCCAATTTTATTATCAACCGTCAGGATGCGACGGCCACTGAGATTAGAAACTTGATTTACTACGTTCAAAGTCGCGTCCGCGAAGCATACGAGATCGAACTCGAACCCGAAGTGAAGATGCTCGGTGAATTCTAAGTTCTCCGTTCGATCGGGATTTTACAACTGTGCCAGCCGAAATGGGTATCATAAATGAGTAGGTCGCGATCGCGGTGATGCTCATCGTGAAAGGCTGCGTAAAATATTTCAACTGGTTGACACAGCCTCCGCGCATGGAACAGTGTGACAAGTGACGGATACCCTCACCCCTGAATTCCCTGACTCCAGTAAGATGGGATATCGTTCAAATTGACTAAATACTCTAAAGATTATGACTAAAGGACAAGGATTTGGCGGTTTCGGTCTCGGCAAGATGAAAGAACTAGCCGACGCATTCAAAAAAGCCCAACAGGTACAAGAAGATGCCAAAAAGCTTCAAGAAGAACTGGAGCAAATGGAAATTGAAGGTAATGCAGGTGGTGTCAGTGTCACCCTCAGCGGCAACCAAGAACCCCGCCGCGTCAGTATCGGAGCCGACGCTGCTGGTAAGAGTCCCGAAGAACTCTCCCAACTCGTGCTCGATGCGATGATGGATGCTTATGACAAGTCCACCGCGACAATGCGCGAACGCATGGAATTACTCACCAGCGGACTAAATATTCCTGGTTTGTAGGACAGTCAATAGCGAACAGTGAATAGTGAATAGTGGTTAGTAGTTGCTGACTGTTTACATTCAATCAAAAATAATATGGGTATTGTCGTACGATAAAAGTCGGCAGTACCCATATTTCTCGTACATCAAACAAGATCGACAATTTAAAGCTACCCCAACTTGCAGATTTAATATTTACTGTTCACTATTCACTGTTCACTATTCACTACTCATGGATTCTGTCGAACAGAAATATCGGCGCATTCGAGGCGACCTTCAGCGGGGCGGCCTTGCCCTGACACTAGTATTTATCACAGGTACGCTGTGGTATCGCCTAGTCGAAGATTGGCATTGGGTGGATGCAGTATATATGACTGCCATCACCCTGACGACCGTAGGCTATGGTGAAACGCAACCATTAGGCGATCGCGGGCGAATTTTTACCATTGCCTTAATTTTAGCTGGGGTAATAACGATCGGTTATATCGTCAATCGATTTACAGAAGCCTTGATTGAAGGCTATTTTATAGAAGGTCGCAAAATCAGGCAACAAAAAAAACTTGTGGAATCTCTCACCGAACACTTTATTATTTGCGGTTTTGGGCGGATCGGGCGGCAAATCGCTACCGAATTTGCGGCTGAGGGGACGGCATTTGTCGTGATCGATGCGAGTAGCGAGCAGGTAAAGATCGCCCAAACTGAGGGTTATAGTGCAGTCCAAGCAGATGCCACCCTGGATGAGACGCTAATCAAAATGGGGGTTGAGAAAGCAGCTTGTCTGGTCGCGGCGCTACCTTCTGATGCAGAAAATCTCTACATTATTTTATCGGCAAAAAGCCTCAATCCGAACATTCGGGCGATCGCGCGCGCCAGTACCGAAGAAGCCGTGCAGAAGCTCCAACGAGCGGGAGCGAGCAAAGTGATTTCTCCTTATATCACTGGAGCAAAACGGATGGCTGCGGCGGCTTTACGCCCCCAGGTGATGGATTTTATGGATGGGATCATGACTAGCGATCGCTCTTTCTATATGGAGGAGTTTCTCATCGATTCGCAGACTTGTCCGGTAACTGGGTTATCGCTGCGAGAGGCGAGACTGCGCTCTCAATCTGGTGCGCTCGTGCTAGCCGTTCGCAGACAAGATGGCACTTCGATCGTGGGGCCAACGGGGGAGACGATTATTATGGCACAGGATATGTTGATTTGTATGGGCACAGCAGATCAATTGCGCGTCCTCAATCAAATTTTAGATCCGATCGCTCCGAGAATCGATCGACGATAACTTACTACCGTAGGGGTAAGGGATCCGCTACTAAACATTGGCATAAATTCGTCCATCTGGCATCTTGGCCCCAGTTAGGATCGTACCTACCATACTGGCACTACTCATCTCTGCCCGCATCAAATTTGCATCGGTGAGATCGGCATCTTCGAGATCTGTTTTGGCTAGATGTGCCTCGATTAATTCTACGCGGATCATCGTAGCGTAGGATAGATTCGTGCGCGTGAGATCGGCATGGTGCATCCGTGCGTCAGTGAGATCGGCATAACTTAAATTACTATTTGCTAACTTAATCTTGGACATGATCGCTCTGGTCAGATTTACGCCAGTCAGATCGCAGGCTGTCAGCGTCGCCCGTTCGAGCTTAGCGAGCGAAAGATCGGCATGGGGTAAATTTGCCTCGTGCAAATTAGCTTCGGTGAGGATCGCACTCGTTAATTTCGCACCTGTTAAATTTGCGCCAGTGAGATCTGTCCCTTTGAGATTCGCTTCAGTCAAGTTAGCATAGCTCAAATCGACTTTTGAAAGATTGGCTCCCGCCATGTTGGCATTGCGGAGATCGGCACGAACGAGTTTGGCACTGCGGAGATTGGAGATATAACTGCGCTTTTCTTCGCGGAAATTAGCCGCCCGCAAACAGGCACCGCTGAGATTGGCACCACTGAGGTTGACATTGCGGAGGTCAGCATCCATCAGATTGGCATCGAGGAGATTTACCCAGGTCATATCAGCCCCGCGAAAATCGGCATTTTGCAGACTAGCTCCATGTAAATCTGCATCGCGTAAATTGGCACCTTGAAGGTCGGCTCTAATCAGCGTCACACCAGCTAGCTTACAGCTAGAGAGGTTTGTCTTCAGTAGTTGGGCGCGATTGAGATAAGCAAACGTGAGATTGCTTTTGCGCAAATCGGCTTGGTTGAGCACGATGTCGATTAGATCTTGAGCGACTAAACTAAAGCCACTAAGATCGACTGAGGTGAAGTCTCTTTCGCCGCCACGATATCGCCACAATAGTTCTTCCGCATCCATAACCCAGCCAGTATCCAGTTGATGATGTCTCTGTTATTATGCCCACCAGATAGTTGACTGTTATCAGTCGATCGAGCTGTTTGGCAGAATTTTAGAGATAATCCGATTTACGGCAGCGATCGCCAATGTCAAGAATATCCTACAACCTTGGCAAAAATGCTGGTGTAGCAATGTTAACGCCAGCGACCGCCATCAAATTTTAAAAAACCAGCGTTGACTGTACATCAGATAGGCGATGCCCAACCAGAGCAGTACAGTCGCGATCGCAAATAATACGCCGCTATTTAAAGTACCTGCCCAACCAAAGAGCGCGTTATTCAACCACTCATAAACTGATTTAGCGCGATCGCCACTACCAATTTGATTTACCATGAGTAACTTAATCAGGACGATCGAAGCAATATAGAGAAAAATCGCATTCAAGCCCATTATTTCAAATGGTTTGAACCACTTTCGATATTTCCGCACGTCCACTAGTTCGTAACAAGCCGCTAAGGAGATTAACCCCCAACCTGTAGTAAACATTACGAATGAACTCGTCCACAGTTTCTTATTAATCGGAAAGAAACTATTCCAAATCAGGCCGATTACTACAGCCGCTAAACCAAACATTAATAAGTTGAGACTCGTGCGCGAAGCCACTGGTTGCCGCTTGAGCCAATCGCCCGTGAGAAATCCAAACAACACATTCACGATCGCGGATAACGTGCTAAATAAACCTTCAGGATCGCTCAAATAACCAGAGCCTTTATGTAAATGTGACTTGGTAAGGATCGTTCGATCGATATAAGCACCAAGATTGCCTGCTTGGCTGAATGCACCATCACTATTATCTAAAGCTGGGAAGAAAGTTAACAAGATCCAGTAAGCAATTAAAATCGTTCCTGCTAAAATCCAGATCCGCCGATTTGAGAGATTTAAAATCGCGATCGCGGCCAAGAAAAAAGCAATCCCAATCCGCTGCAACACTCCCATGACACGCAGATGTTCGAGATCGGGAAAGATCTTGGGACTGGTGACATTAAAGTTCCATAGCAAATTGTTTAAGAGTAATCCTAACCCAAATAAAATCAGACTACGGCGAACGAATTGCCAATAAACAGCCTTGGTAATATTGACACTACCGCTGGTATATCTAGCCAGCGAAAAAGCCATTGCTACGCCGATAATATACAAGAAAAATGGAAACACTAGATCGGCGATCGTGCAACCATGCCAAGGCGCATGCTCGAGCCAGAGATATTTTTTGTCATCATCGGGCAGACTCGCCATGTTGACTAAAATCATCATCGCGATCGTGATTCCACGGAAGACATCTAAAGAGGTTAAACGCATAGGGATGGAATGAGGTGAGGGGTCGATCTTCCCCAAAACAGTGTTAGCTCTGACAGATTCATCATGGGTTTTGTTGCTAATTATTCTTCGCTACCGATTAAGAGAACGAGTGTCGCGATACAGGCAAAAAAGGCTCCGACGGCAAACGTAAATCCCGAACCGAGCGATTGCCAGCACAGACCAGCAATTAAATTGGCGATTAATAATGTAATCCCGATCGAGATATTAAATAGACTAAATGCTGTGCCGCGCCTAGCAGGGTCTACAGCGCGATCGACTAGATCGATGAGCAAACCCTGAACGATGGCCAAATGGAGTCCGTACAAGGCAAATAAACACCAAATCTGCACCTGATTGGTGACGACTGCCAATCCAAAGTAAACAATGACATGTAGCAAGAAACCAGCTAGAAGCAGGCGGATTTTGAGGACTCGATCGACGATCGCACTCAGCGGATAGGATGCCAAGGCAAATACTAAATTCATAATTATCAGTCCCACTGGAATAAATGCTGGGGGAATGGCGATTTCCACCGATCGCATTAGTAAAAAAGCATCGCTAGAATTGCCGAGATTGAAAAAGATGGCAACAACGAGTAGCAGCCAATATTCTGCACCTAAATACGGTAAATCGCGCCAATAAATCGGGTTGTAATTCTGTTGCGAGGATTGCGATTGCGGAGGATACCGCTCGTAAAAATCATCGTTCCCAGCGAGTAATCCCGTAATTTCCGCAGGCATCATCAAGGTTTTGCGCTGTTTTTGAGCTGGTTTGACGACAATAATCAATACCGCCAATGCCATACAACTGGGAATTAACGCGCCAGAAAATACCAGCTTGTAATCATTCCGGTAAAAAAATAAGATTGCTCCAGCGATAATCGAACCGATACAAGCACCAGAAATTAATAACGACTGGCGCAATCGATATGCTTCCGTCCGCATTTCATCAGAGGTGACATCGGCCATCAAGGCTTTGCGCGGCGCGACACTGATACCCTGTCCGAATCGATCGCCAAATTGGGCAAAAACGATCCACAATGGATCGATCGCTATTGCCAGGAGCGGGCGCATCAATGCAGAAAGCGCATAACCAATGACAGCCAGACCTTTTTGCATCCCTAAATAGTCGCTCAGTCCGCCCGAAAATACCCGCATAATCGCTACCGTTGCTGCCGAGACACCTTCGATCTCACCGACTGTCAAAGCGCCGTTTTGGAAACTTAACAGCACAAAAATCGGTAATACCGATCGAATCATTTCCGCGCTAATATCTGCCAATAGGCTGGCGATACTCAAAATCCAAACATGGCGCGGCAACCGAGCGACTCTCATAAATTAGGGAAATAGATTGTAAGGTAATAACACAGACATCACAGCGGTTAAAACCGCCGCTTGTGATGCAAAGTCCGCCTTCGCGGACTTGTTTATTAGTCCGCGAAGGCGGACTTTGCAACATTAGCCACGATTTCAATCGTTGGCAATTCTATAAGTAGCAAGCAACTTGGGATAACTAGCAGGGTAGAGTAGTCTGCCCCCTGCTAGTTAGCGAGCGCCAAGCGCGATTATGGTTGTTGTTGAGGCTGAATTTTGCCTTCTTTAACTAACGCCTCATAAATTGTCGCTGCGGCATCAGCTCTAGTCGCATTTTGGACGGGCTTGAGGAGATTGGGTGTATCATCTTTAATTGCCAAACCGCCAGCTACTGCCGCTGCCAGCTTTTCTTTGGCGTATTTGGGCGCTTGGCTGGCATCGCTGAATTTGCTCAGTGCGCTATCCTGGCTGGCAGGTGCTGGCAATTGCAGTCCTTTCGCTAGTGAAATTAACAATTGATAGCGAGGAATGGTTTGATTGGGGGCAAATTTAGTTGGTGAGTAACCCGTCATGAAGCCAATTTTGACCGATTTATCGATCGCTTCTTTGCGCGGGTAATCGGTAGGAATATCATTGAAGCTAGCGGTTGATGCGGTAGCGGGTTTATCGGCAAATGCTCGATCGAGCATTTTGGCATATTCACCTCTAGTAATCGGCTGATTTGGGTCGAATTTACCAGTGCCAAAATCATCGAGAATGCCACGTTTTCGCAATTCGCTGATGTATGTTTCACCCCAAAACTGTTTGGGTACATCGGTAAATGCTGGTTTGGCCGCAACTGGGGTTACTGGTGTGGGCGTAATGACAGTAGGCGGGACGATAATTGTCGTTGGCGAAGTCACTTTTGGCGTTTCTGCTGGCACTTCGACTGTTTTAACGATCGTCGTTGGTGTCGTTGTCGTTACAGTATTCTGTTCTGATTTAGGCACGGTACTCACGCTCGGAGCGCGATTTTGTTGGAAGATCGGTTCGTCGTTACCGAGCAGCCCCACTCTACCGTTATCAGAAGTATCGCCGCCGACTTTAGCAACTCCACCTTGGAGTAGGTTTAACGGGCGGTATTTTTGACCGATACCCCAGAAAAATACCGTACCGATTCCAGCTAAAGCTACCACGATCGCGATTAATTCATCAGCAGTCAAGCGTCTGCGACGATTAGGGTTAGGAGTTTGATTCGGTAAATTAGTCATGTTTTTGCCTTAATCCTAAATTTAATAACTCGATCGATTCTAGAATTTTTAATCTCTTTAAAGTTGGCGAGTGGTACTCGATTGATTCCGCCAGCTTTGGGGTTATTTTAGCTAGGATTATCGCATTATTTACCTTGAGTTACACAAAAGTTGAGCATTTAGTGATAATTATGTCACGCGGCGAGCGGCGATCGATGTAGTAGTTATAAGTTAGATTTTTACCCAGCCAACTTGAGTTAAAATTGCCTGAATCTCTAATTGGATCGATGCTTCAGATCGATTGGCATCGATTCTCACGATCCGCTCCGAATAGATACTTGCTAAGTCTTGATAACCTTGTCGAACGCGTTGATGAAAATCCAATGTTGCGCGTTCCATCCGATCGGGTTGTCCGCGCAAAGCTACTCGCTGCAAACCCAATGTTACCTCCAAGTCGAACCACAGCGTCAAGTCGCTTTGTAAGCCGCCTGTAGCCAACTGATTGACGCGATCGATCTCTTCCCGATCGAACCCCCGTCCATAGCCCTGATACGCGATCGTGGAATCGGTAAATCGATCGCACAACACAATATCCCCACGCTCCAGATGCGGTCTGATTACCGATTCTACATGTTGAGCGCGATCGGCACCATATAACAATAATTCAGTGCGGCGATCGATCCAACCATTCGGATCGTCCAACAACAGTTGGCGAATTTTTTGCCCCAATTTCGTACCGCCTGGTTCGCGGGTAGTGACAATCGCTCGATCGATCCCACAGCAGCTTTGTAGCCAAGCTGCTGTCTGTTGAATCTGGGTAGTTTTACCAGCACCCTCTACTCCTTCAAATACGATAAATTTGCCGCTCATTTCCCTGCTAGTTGGATGGATCTTCAATACAAATTGGTATACCAATCAAATTGGTCGACTAATCTGGTAATATGTCAAGATAATTTGGGTAATTAGATTTGGTTTATCGCACATTTCACACACACTCTAAATCCTTATGTCTCGTTACATCTGCCATTTTTTAGTCAATCTTTCGCCACAGAGCGTCCGCGCACCGCTTAAAAAAATGCTAGAGAATTGTCGGATGGAGACAATCTACGATCTCGAAGACTACATGATGGCAAGGGAAATTCCCGGTCGCGTCTCATTTACGAAGTTGGTAACAGCCGAAGTCTTGATAAACACGACAAACGCTACCCATGATGCTGTCACACTTAGCTTTGTTGTGAAAAATGAGGAGCTACCGCTCAATACCAACAATCATTGTCGCCAAATATTCGATCTCCTGCGGGTTGCCCTCGAACAACATGATGACTGGCAACCAATTAATAGTTTACAACCCATCTCTACGCTCGTCGCAACTAAATAAGTAAACTCCGGATCTCGATGAGACACCCCACAGTGAATCGGTAAAAAAAATCCCCCTATTGCTAGGGGGATCTAAGTTCTAAGCGATGCATTCACACCGCAGAGCGACTACTAAACCAGTTTGAGATCGGGATAGTGAGCTAAGATATCATCAGTGGTGAGAGCGTCGCCATTAGCTTGCGGTGTCCAAATAGCTTCGATCGCGACTAAAGCACTTGCATCGAGGCTACCTAAAGTTTGTAAAGCTTGGCGCAGATCCGCATCGCCATTAATTTTCGGGAGTTGGAGCGGACGAGTTGCCGCGACTAACAGAGTAACGATGATATATTCGCTGCGTTCTTGCTCAACTGTTGCCAACTCGCCAGTAGATGGGAGTGCTGCATTAGTCTCAGCCTGACGCAGTTGATTGTTGACCTTACTCAGTGTCTCGGTTGTAAATTTACCCCGCTCGGCGAGAGACAACTGATTGAAGACAGCTTCAGCTCGATCGAGTTTGGCTTGTTGCGTGCTCGTCTTACCGTAAGTCCAATATTCTGGGTGACGCAGCAGTTCGAGGCTGGTTTCTTGGAGCAGGTACATTCTGCCCGAAGCGGTATCGGCGTTGACAGTTTCCGCGAGTCGGTCTAGTTTAGACTGAACGTCACGCGCCTCAGCTAATAAACCAACTTGAATTTCGGCGATCGATACTTGAGGATTGTAGACATCTCCTTCAAAACTATCTCCACCAGTCGCCCGTCGGAAACTTTGGAGTAAAAAGCCGCCGACCGCTACCATAACTAAGAGCGACAGTAGACTGCCACCGCCACCACCAAATAAGAATGGGATATAGAAAGGTGAGAAGCCGCCACCATAACCGTAGCCACCACCGCGATTGGAGTAGCCGCCACTAGGCGAGCTATATCCCCGACTGGGCGCGCGGAACGAGCCACCACCGATGCGTCCGCCACTCCGCGCTGCCAGAGCATCGCCAGTTTGAGCGAAGACCAGAGTTAGGGCTAATCCGACTGCTACGGCGGACTTCACCCAGGGTTTAATAAGAGCGAGCAGTTGCTTGACCATAACCACCTATATTAAAAGCTTATCGATTCTTTTACTGTAACGACTTTGCCGATCGAAAGTCATTAGCGATCGAATTTCTTCAATTTTAACGCGGTGGTACTGAGGTCAGAAATGCTGTGAGATGTAGAGATAACCACCCTTGAATTAGGGAGTAGGGGATAGGGAATAGGCGTTAGGTTTTCTAGTGACTAGTCACTAGCCACTACTGTTCACTATCCCCTAACTTAGAATCTTTCGCCGATCCCGAATTGAATCCGAGTTTCCGAGCGATTGTTGAGAGCATAATCGATCCGAATCGGGCCGATTGGCGAGTTGATCCGCAGTCCCGCACCATAACCAAAGCCATTACCCGGTTTGCCGCGAACTCCGCCTGGATTCCCTGGAACGCTGTTGCCAGTGCCCAAATCGGTACCATAATCTAAAAATACTTCCCCACCCACGATCGAGACTAATGGAAAACGGTACTCTGCCGTAGCTTGGACGTAACTGCGTCCGGAACCGACATCGCCATCCTCATAGCCTCGGACGGAGGTAGTACCGCCCAAACTGAAAGCTTCATAAGGTGGTAGATCGCCGAGAATCGTGCCCCCTTGAATATTAAATACCAACGCCTGGGAACCCGGAGTAAAATTGACTAATTTTACTGGGGTGTAGTTAGTAAAACTAGCTCGCGCCCTCGTCATTAAAATATTCCCCAAACCGACTGGGATCGACTGATCCAAGCCTGCTTTAAATAATGAACCTTGGGTCGGATCGGTAAAATTATTCCGTAAATCCTGAGTCACTCCGAATTGCACCATCAACAGATCGTCTTGCCCAGTCTTACTAAAGCTGAGATCGTTGCCGCTGGTATCTTTGGGCACGATCCCGTTCCCGTTAATATCGCGCGTCGATACCCGTTGGTACTGCACTCCTAATGAAGCCCGGAGACTGCTATCGCTAAACGGATCGCCATTGAGCGGACGTGAGAAGGTAATCCCGCCCCCTTGCCGGAAAATGGTCGGTGTATCGGTAGTTCCAGGGATAAACTGCGGAGTTTTACCGCCACCAAAGACGAGCGACAGCGATCGCTGTTGAAAAATATTGACGTTGTAAGATGTGCGATTGGGATCGGTCGCGATCCATGGGTCGGAGAAGTTGATGTTGTACAGTGTCGATAGCGAACCTACTTGAATTTCCGCACCTAATTTTTGGGCGTTGCCCCCGACATTAAGTTGGTTGTAGGTAACACTTCCAAATAGACCATTAGTGGAGCTAATCCCGCCCCCAGCCAAGATCGAAGAAGTCTTACGCTCGATGACATTTAGTTGCAGGACGACCTTTGCGGGATCGGTACCTGGCGCAAACGATACGCGCACATCGTCAAATAAGCCCAAGCCATAGATCCGGCGCAAATCCTTTTCAGCAGTCGATCGATTAAAAATCTTACCCGGTTTTAATTCAGCTTCACGGGTGATAATAAACGGCCGAGTCAAACCTTTAATTGGTTGTTTTTTATCATCTACGAGCGAACCATCCTTGGTTAAAAAGCGCACCTGAACGTCTTCGATCAGTCCTTCCGCAATAACTAAATTGAGCTTCCCATCGGCACCGAGTTCTTCAACATCGACGACTTGGGCGAGGTTATAACCTTGTGCTTGATAGAGTTGGTTGAGTTGCTTGATTGCAGCTTGCAATTCGACTGCATTGAGGCGTTTACCATATTGCCCTTGAAAGATGCGATCGATATCCGCTTGTTTGATGACTGTGCTGCTATTTGTAGGCAGCGTCTTGATTTGGACTTGGGTTAACACACCATATGGAGCAACCACGAAGCTGAGTCTCACTCCCTTGGCGGTATCTTCTGGTAAAATTTCTACCGAAGAAAAAGCACCCAAAGCACGGATGGCATTTAAATTTTGTTCCAGTTGCGCGCGAGTCGTTGGTTGTCCGGGTTTAACGGTGAGGACTTGGCGGATTTTGGCTTCTAAGTCTGGGCTTAAAGCACCTTGGCGGCTTTTGATGATGATATCTGAGACAAGTACTGGCTTTTGCGCGTCGGCTGGTGCTGGGGTAGCTGGAGTCTGCCCGGGGGTAGCTGGAGTTTGTCCGGGGGTAGGCGTGGCACTCGGCGGTGTTGTCTGTGCTACAGGTTTTGCGGCTGGTTTGCGCCTGACGATCGATTTGCGTGGTTTCTTCGCTAGCGCGATGAGGTCTTTGGCTGTCGCGATCTCACCAGGATTGACGATTGCCGTCTGGCTCCCGTTCGGGGTATTTTTTGAGATCGACAGCGACTGGGACAACGTATTTTGCGAACTTAGCCGATCGAGTTTTGCTGAGTCGGCATTGGCTGCGATCGTATATCCAAGCTGACCGATTGCGGCAAAAGTAATGACTGAAAGTAATTTAAAAGGCATTCTTATATAGTGGCTAGTGGCTAGTGGCTGGTAGCTAGTAAATAGCGAGCGACTGAGATCGCCTCCGATGGCTATTACTGGACTCCTAAAACTCTGTGTAGAACTTGTTGATAAGCATCTTCAATATTGCCCATGTCCCGGCGGAACCGATCTTTATCTAAGACTCGTAGATTGGGATCGGGTTCCCCCGTCAGCCATAATCTACAACTATCGGGACTGATTTCATCTGCTAGCAAGATCTGCTGTTGACTGTCAAGACCGAATTCGATTTTGAAATCAACCAGTGTAATTCCACATTGTTGAAAAAAGTTTTGTAGAATAAGATTAATCTGTAATGCTTTTGTGTGTAGGATGTCCACTTCTGCTGGTGTGGCTAGCTGCATCAGTAGGAGCCGATCGAGCGTTAATAACGGGTCGCCCAAAGCATCATTCTTGTAAAAGAATTCAACTAATGGCTTGGGTAAAAGCGTGCCTAAGGCTATTCCTGTTTGTTGACAGAGACTACCTGCCGCAATGTTCCGCACGACTACTTCGATCGGGATAATTTTTACTGCCTTGACACGCATTTTGTCTGCTGCCGGACAGTCGATAAAATGGGTTGCGATGCCAGCAGCTGCGATCGACTTAAATAAATGAGCGGCGATTTGACAGTTGATTTCTCCCTTGCCTGCGATCGTACCGCGTTTTTGGGCATTAAAAGCGGTGGCATCATCTTTAAAATAAGCCAACAATATTTCTGGATCTGCTGTAGCATACAAAATTTTAGCTTTGCCTTCGTAAATCTGCGGATGACTGTTCATGTCCAAATATTTTAAATTAAGGTGGAAGCATTAAATTTTAGTCGATTATCGCTCGCCAATGGTCGCGATCGCTCATCACGCTCTAGACTTACCAGCCGATACCTTTAGCTGGCATAATTTAACGATAGGTTAAGGAACGGTTAAACTTGGCACAATATCACCTACAAATTGTCAAGTAAGATAGCGCAGTATCTCGATCGGGGGCAAGCGGCGATCTGCCCGGAACGAGCTATTCAGACACCATTCGATCGAGTGGGTAGTCCGATCCTGCGGTCGATCTCTGGCTTTAGTAGTGGTTTATCTCAACATCTAGGCACCAATACCCATGTCAAAACAGATTGATTTCTTTTTGTATCACAATAACCGTTACCACGGTGAGGTGAAGCCGGAAAACTTGGTGTTCAACGCCAATTTACAAGAATTTACCCAGAAAATCAGCTATATCTGTAGCTTGGAAACCTCTGGTAAACTGACACCAGAAGAATCATACCAGCAGATCAAGCAGCTTTGGAAAGATCTCAAACGCAGTAAAAAACAACTTAGGATCGGGGAAAAGCCCTTTACCGATGAGAATGGGGATTTGCCTCAATAGATATTGCGCTAACAAGACGGGGTAGATTAGCAGAGAATGTCAAACACGGAAATAAACACGATTTGCTTCCCACTCTGCTGACACCCACTAGCATCTGCTGATTACCTGCAAGTAATAACGTTGTAACTGCTGCGTAGCTGCCGACCAGCCCCAGCGTTCGGCTTCAGTCCGAGCGTTCTGGCAGAGCGTTCGATCGAGTGCCAACGCAGCAAAAAGTTTTTGAGTAGCCACCAGCGCACCGTGCGGATCGTCGGGATCGAATAGGTAGCCATTAATGCCATCGGTGACGATATCGGGAATACCACCCGATCGAGCGGCAACGACCGGACAGCCAGCCGCCATCGCCTCTAGTAATACCAGTCCCAGCGTCTCTGTCCGCGAGGGAAAAATAAATGCATCGGCGACGGCATAAGCGGCAGCTAATCTCTCTCCCTCTAAATAACCCACAAAATGCGTGGGAGTGTCGGCAAAGTAACTTTCTAAATAAGTCCGATGGGGGCCATTCCCCACAATCGCTAATCGTGCGCCCGGAATCGCTGCTAAAACGGGCTTAATCTGCTCGATTTCCTTTTCGGCACCAAGCCTGCCAACATAGAGTAACAATCGGCTTGCTGGCGCTCCTTGGCTCAAATAATGCCGCATTTCCACATTAGCTCGATCGGGATGAAAAGTCTCGGTATCGACCCCCCGCTGCCATAGATCCACCCGCTCGATCCCGTGCTGGCTCAGTTCCTCAACCATCACCGATGACGTGCAAAGATTTAATTCTGCTTGGTTGTGCGCCCCTTTTAATAATTCCCACAACAATCCTTCCAACATGCCCAACCCATAATGCTGAAGATATTTGGGTAAATGGGTATGGTAGGAAGCTACTAACGGAATCTGCGAGGATTTGGCATAAAAAATTCCAGCTAGCCCTAATACTGCTGGATTGATAACGTGAATCACATCTGGTCGAAATTTGGCGAGTTGCTGACCGATTTCGGGGCGGGGTAATGCCAATTTAAGTTCGGGATAGAGTGGCAACGGAAAGGCTGACAATCCATAAATCTGCGCACCATGATAGGACTTCAATCCCCCCTCGGGACAAAAAATTAACACCTCATCGCCACTACGCTGGAGATGTTCGATCGTGTGTTTGAGCCGAGTGACGATGCCATCGACTTTGGGCAAGAAAGTTTCGGTGAAGAGGGCGATTCGCATTGAATAGGGGATAGGGGATAGGGAAACTTGAGTTCGGGTTATTAACTAACGTCAGTTCGGGATAAGTATATCCACTTAATCACTCCTAGCTTCGTTGCTGAACCGCCCTCAAATGAATTTGGGGCTAACAGCAAAAGTTCTCTGAAGAGAACTGCCAAATCAGTTAGTTCGTTTCAACGAACTTTTGCTGTTAGCCCGAACTTCTAGTTCAGGGCGGTGGTTGCGCGAAGCAGATCGGTTCTCCTTAACCCGAACTCACGTTAACTAATAATCGATAACAAAAAAGGTGGGGTATACCCACCTTCTAATTACTAATTTGTTAAAGTTTACCCCACTATCGAGTGGATGTAACAACTATTACACGCGTTCTTCACTGCGGTAACCACCACGGCGCTCGCCGCCGCGATTTTCGCGTTCGTAACGATCTCCTTCATTGCGGGGGCTGCTATCGCGCCGATCGTAGCGACCGCCACCACCAGTACCACCAGCATTACCAGCACGGAGGACTGGTTTGCCACCAGCACCGCCACCGCCGCCACTGCGACGATCGCTACCACCGCGTGGTTTGTAGCTGTTAGATGAGCGTTCGCCACCATATTCGCGATCGTTATTACGCGCTTGGGGTTCTTCCATGTCCAACCATGCGGGACGAGTTTGGTCGTAGACGAGTTGCAATGCTGCTGCCGCAACAGTATGTACGTCAAACTCTTCACTCATTTTGGCAATAATCGGTAAGAAGGATGCTACCCGTTCGCCAGAGAGAGCTTCAAGTACCTGAGCTTGCGTTTTTTGAACGTGAGCGGCTTCAACTTGAGCGCGAGTTGGAATCTGACAGACTGCAAGATTCTGTTTGACACGACGTTCGATCGCTTGGAGTTTGCGACGATCGAGTGAATGAATCAGGGAAATAGCTACGCCTTCTTTACCCGCACGACCCGTCCGACCGATCCGGTGGATATAGTTTTCGACGCTATCGGGTAAGTCATAATTGATAACATGGCTGAGATGATCGACATCTAGACCGCGTGCAGCGATATCGGTAGCCACGATCCAACGCACTTTATCACCACGGAAGCGCGCTAAGAGGCGTTCGCGTTGAGTTTGAGTGAGGTCGCCATGATACTCATCCGCACTGTGTCCGGCAGATTGGAGTTGGTTGGTGAGTTCGGCTGCGGCTTTGCGAGTCCGGACGAAGATGATCGCCGAATCAGGCTGTTCGAGTTCTAAAATCGGTTGCAGCGCTTGCGCTTTAGTCCAACCGCGTGGGATGAAATAAACTTGCTGTTTGATTTTAGTCGGTGCCGCTTCGATCCGATCGGCAGTAACGGTAATCGGATTCTTGAGGAAGCGATTTACCAACGAGCGAATCGGCGGAGCCATGGTTGCCGAGAAGAACGCAGTTTGACGTTCGGTGGGCAACTTGCTCAAGATCAGTTCGATATCGTCGATAAAGCCCATACTGAGCATTTCATCAGCTTCATCAAGTACCAACCAATCGACATTACCCAGGCGGAGATGTCCGCGATTGATCAAGTCGATCACGCGTCCGGGAGTACCGACGACTGCAGCGACACCGCTTTCGAGGCGGCGAATTTGGAGGTCGATCGATTGTCCGCCATAGACAGTCAGGATCGGCGAGCGACGCTCGTTACCACCGACGAAAGTTTTCATAGCTTGCGACACTTGCATTGCCAACTCACGAGTGGGAGTTAGAATCAGTGCCTGCACTGTAGTTTTCTGCCAATCTAGCTTTTCGATAATGGGTAAAGCGAAAGCCGCTGTTTTACCAGTACCAGTTTGCGATTGACCAACGACATCGCGGCCGGAGAGCAGTTGAGGAATAGCTTGTTCTTGAATGTTGGTTGGTTCAGTAATCCCCAGACCTTCCAATGTAGTGACTAAGCGATCGGAAAGACCAAGGCTAGAGAAAGAAACGGTCATAATTTATAGTTAAGTGGTTCGGTATGATTGCAGTTGAAAATTTAGGAGCTAATATTTAGGAATTAATCAGTATATTGACCTGGGAAAACATCGTACCCAATATTTAAACCATTCAGCGTAGGGATGGGTGAGAATTAGCTGCAATTCCACACCGACAAGAGAAATACTAAATAGTCACAGAATGTTCGCATCAGTTGCGAGGCGTAGATTCCGTTATGAATTGTTGTCAGATAAATCGGGCTTTGTACTGAATTCTAGCGGCTTCGCTCCAATCCAAAATCTAAATTAAATTTAAATCTTGAATTCTACGATCGCTCCATGCAGATCGTAGTGGTCGGCTTCGTGGATAGTAACGGGAACGATCGACCCGAGCCGAGCACTCCCACTAACATACACTAATCCGTCTACTTCTGGGGCAAATCTAGCAGATCTCCCCACCAACAACCCAGATTCTGGATGTTCCTGTTCGATTAAGACATCGACAATTTTACCCACTTCCCGCTGGTTGCGGTGGAGTGAAATCGGTTGTTGAATCGCCATAATCCCATCGCGGCGCTCGTCCATGACTGCCTGTGGCAGTTGGTGGGGTAGTGTCGCAGCAGGGGTTCCATCCTCAGCGGAGAAGGTAAACACACCAACATGATCGAATTGATGACGTTGCAAAAATTCTTGGAGATGTTGGTAATGTGCGTCGGTTTCACCAGGAAAGCCGACGATTAGCGTTGTCCGCATCACCGCATCGGGCAGAGCAGTCTTGAGTTGCTCGATGATGCGATCGTTTACTTGTCCCTGCCACGGGCGATTCATGGCACGGAGTACTTCAGGATGAGAATGCTGTAGTGGCAAATCTAGGTATGGTAAGACATTAGCTGTCTCTTGCATTGCTGCAATTACCGTCGGTGTCAACCCTGTCGGATACGCATAATGCATCCGAATCCAAGGGATATCTACTTTCCCTAGAGCGCGTAGGAGTTCCGCTAGTTTCGGCGCTCCATAGATATCGATGCCATAGTTCGTCGTGATTTGGGAAATTAGGATTAGCTCTTGGACTCCCTCATCTGCCAAACGTTGGGCTTCTGCCACGATCGATTCGATCGTCCGCGAGCGCTGGTTGCCCCGCAAGTGGGGAATGATGCAAAACGCACACCGATAGTCGCAGCCTTCGGCTACTCTCAGGTAAGCTACGCCTTCCGTCGTCGTCCGATATCGCGGCGTATGCTCGTCAGCAATATAAGTTGGCTCTGCGGTAATCTCGACTACGCGTTCGCCAGTTTGACTGCGTTCGATGACATCAACTATTTTGTGATAGTCACCAGTACCAACAACTGCTACAGCTTCGGGTATTTCTGCCAGTAACTGCGATTGGAAATGTTGTGCCATGCACCCAGTAATGACAATCTTTTTATCTGCTTCGGCAAGTTCGATTAGCGTGCGAACAGATTCTTCTCTTGCGGCATCGATGAAGCTACATGTGTTTACTATAACATAATCTGCAGTGCTTTCGTCGGCATCTACTTGGTAGCCTGCTTGTGCCAGCAGACCCAGCATATGTTCGCTATCGATTCGGTTTTTTTCGCAACCTAGGTGGGATATTGCAATCGTCGGCTTGTTGCCCATGTAGTCTTGGTGTGGTTATCTCCAACAATAAGGTGGAACGGTTCTTTTCAACACTTTTCTCCCCAGACTACATCGGCTGCGCTTAGAGCGATTGCCAAGCTGATTTCATGCTCGATCTCCAGTTACGCTCCTAGATTTGGGCTAAACTCTCGATCGGTGATGATGTTCGGTTGCTGCGGACGAATTCTGATGCTCGATCGACTAGCGAATTACTAAATTTAGCTCTGCTAGAAGATCTGTGGCTCGGTTGAAAGTAGGCTATTTGAGTCATCAGGCTATATCTTAGCACAATGTTGCGGAATGTGAAGGGTAAGTTCGCGGATTGAGATAAGTCTGCGTTTTACTGAGGTTAATTCGAGCTTTGTCATCTGCATTTGGTCGTAGACTAAGTAAGTCCCAATACAATCACTAGTAACGTCAGAGTGGCGATCTCTGGTTCGCTCGCCACCCAACTAGTCACTAGCCACTAGCTAGTGGCCATTAAAATGAAGCCTAATTTGTGGATAATATAGGTGAAGATCGAGTTCGATAGTTCGGTCGCGCCCTCATCGAGTCAGTAGGCGCAAGGCTCGATCGCGTCAAAGCAAGTCTCTGACTGACGCGCCTGCTAGCAATCGCCATCCGCCTAGTTGAAAAAGAAACGTGAACTTAAAGCAAATTTTTAATACTACTCAACCAATTATTGGTGTAGTCCATCTGCTGCCCCTGCCGACTTCGGCACGTTGGGGTGGTAGCCTCAATGCGGTTGTCGATCGAGCCGAACAAGAAGCAGTCGCACTAGTTTCTGGCGGTGTCGATAGCATCATCATCGAGAATTTTTTTGATGCACCATTTCCCAAAAGCAAAGTCGATCCGGCGGTAGTAAGTGCGATGACCACGATCGTCTTGCGGCTGCGAGAGCTGGTGTCACTGCCGATCGGGATCAATGTCCTCCGCAATGATAGTCTCAGTGCGATGGCGATCGCTAGTTGTACGGGCGCTGCCTTTATTCGGGTAAATATCCTCACTGGGGTAATGGCAACAGATCAAGGCTCGATCGAGGGTTGCGCTCATGAGTTACTCCGCTATCGGCGCGAACTCGGTAGTAACGTTCAGATTTTGGCAGATGTTTTGGTCAAACACGCTCGTCCCTTGAGTTCGAGCGATCTGACTACTACGGTGGAAGAAACTATCCACCGAGGGTTAGCAGACGCAGTAATTATCTCAGGGCTGACGACTGGCAATCCACCGAGTTTGGAAGATCTGCGACAGGCAAAAGCTGCTGCTGGCGATACGCCAGTAATTATCGGTAGTGGTGCCGATTGCGATAATATTGCCAGCCTGATGCAATTTGCCGATGGAGCAATCGTTTCCAGCTCCCTCAAACGTCATGGCAAAATCGAGAACTCGATCGACCCAATTCGCGTCAGTCAATTTGTGGAAGCCATGCGTCAAGATCTGACGAATAAATCCGTCCAACGGGCGATTGCAGATGGCAAAACATTCGACCCAATGTTGAGTAGACGGTCGAAATAAGGGGATAGGGGATAGCGTTTGACGCGCTTTGCGCGTTATCGAGCCGCTGAATAACTTATACCTCTTGCATTTCCTCATCCCCAACCCCTAAAGCCTATCCTCTAATATCCCCTATCCCCTAACCCCCATCTCCTATGCGTCGCAAACAAGTTCCTTGGATACATCAGTACTCGCGCTTGCTAATTGGCTCGATCGCGATTTTAGGTATACTAGATACCGCCTATCTCACTTGGGTCAAACTCAGTCACAATGGCATTTGCGGGACTGAAGGTTGCGAAACCGTGCTTGCTAGTCCGTTTGCGAACGTCGGTGATTTCCCGCTGACGGGTTTGGGACTATTGAGCTATGTCGCTGTCGCATTGATGGCCTTCGCACCGATGTTAATTAATCCCAAAACTAATAAAGCAGCTTATAATCAGCTCAATAATCTCACTTGGCTGGGATTATTATTAGCTGGAGTAGGAATGGCCGTATTTAGCGGTTATCTGATGTTTTTACTAGCGTTTGTAATTAAAGCAGCTTGTCCGTTTTGTATTGCGTCGGCAATTTTTACATTTGCGATTTTGGGCTTGACATTAGCCGGACATGATTGGGAAGATGTCGGTCAAATTTTATTTATGGGGATGGCAGCAGCATTGGTGGCGCTGGTCGTCTCGTTGGTATTTTACAACACCGCTACTGGTAGTCAGATAAATTCGCTTGCACCAACTGTCGCACCCGAACAGGGGATCGGCTGGGAAATTAAGTCTGTCTCTAGTCCTGCAGAAATTCAGTTAGCGGAGCATCTGACTCGCGCTGGAGCAAAAATGTATGGTTCTTATTTTTGTTCTCATTGCTACGAACAAAAACAACTGTTTGGCAAGCAAGCTTGGTCAAAAGTTGCTTATGTCGAGTGCAGTCCTGGTGCATTAAAAAACAAGCCACAGCCGGAAGTTTGTCAGCAGGTTGGCATTAAAGGTTTCCCAACATGGTCGATCGATGGCAAATTAGATCCGGGCGTGAAGAAGCTGGCTAAACTAGCAGAATTGACTGGTTATAAGGGCAATACTGCATTTCAATACGATAAGTTATTTGCAAGATAGTTGTCTTAGCATCGATCGAAACTCGGTTAATTTACACGGTTACTCGATCTTCGGTAAGATCGGCAAGCACGACAACTAGTTATTTACCAATATGCTAAAAATCGCTCGGTTTCTGTTAACGGGGATGGCGGTAGTTCTAATATTACTAGGCGTAACATTGTTACCAGATAATGCCGCGATCGGGAATGAGATCGATTCGCTCGCACCAACCGCCGACCTCAAACAAGGTATCGGTTGGGAAATTAAGTCTACATCGGGAGCGGCAGAAATCAAGCTGGCAAAATATCTGACGCGCGCTGGCGCAAAAATGTATGGTGCATATTGGTGTCCGCATTGTTACGAGCAGGAGCAGCTATTTGGCAAGCAGGCGTGGAAATATATTACATATGTAGAATGTGCTGATGATGCTGTCAAAAATCCACAGCCTAAAGTATGTAAGCAAGCTGGTGTTACGGGTTTTCCCACATGGTCGATCGCTGGCAAGCTCGATGCTGGTGTGAAAAAGCTCGCCGAACTCAGTAAATTGACTGGCTATCGCGGTAATACTGCGTTTAAGTACGATAAGTTGTTTGGCAGATAATCGATCGGAAATCGTGGGAAACTTGTGCGATCGACCCAAATGGTTTATATATTTTAACATCAGCAAATACCACGATAGATTATTTACCGAATGCTTAAAATCGATCGTTTACTCCAGCCAATTACAGCGATAGCGATCGTTGTTTGTACTAGCAATATGCTGCTGCCCGCGCGCGCCAATCCAGTGTCAGTTGTCAATCGATCGACCGCAACCGCGCCTAAGGCCACGATCGATAATACCGCTAAAACACCTAGCGATCGCTCTCAACGGATCTCGGCGGCAGATAAGGTCGAAACCGTCTCCGGAACTGCGGAAATCCAGCTGGCGGAATATTTAACAGCCAATAATGTGGAATTTTACGGTGCGTTTTGGTGTTCGCATTGCAAAGAGCAAAAAGCTTTATTTGGGGCAGTTGCTGCGAGTAAGCTCAATTACATCGAGTGCGACAAAAATGGTGAGAATTCGCAACGGCAATTGTGCAAGGACAAAAATATTCAAATGTTTCCGACCTGGGCGATTAAAGGTCAATTCTTACCTGGTACTCGCGATCTCCAGCAACTTGCCGAACTAACTGGTTATCAAGGTGCGACGAACTTTAAATATAAGAAGAAGTAAGTGTTTAGTGAAATAGACACCCGTACCGATCGGGTTATAATCTAGCTCGATCGTCCGATCGAGCTGTAATTAATTTGACTGCATCACCTATCTAAAATATTGAGATGAGTTACTTACTGAATTTGTGGCGGTTTCCAATTTTATCATTGCTATTATCCTCGTTAGTGTTAGGAGCGTTACCTGCTAGATCGGCACCGCAGATTTCGATCCCCGCTAGGATGACGACCCCAGAGAATTTAACTGCGAGGGAAAATTCGATCGATAAATCGATCGAGCGGCAAGCGCAGCAGACAATCGCACTCGAAGAATCGGTCAAAGTCAGCCCCCAATTAGAAAAGCAAATCCTAGAAGTAATTCGCAAACATCCAGATGTGATGCTGGAAGTTTTACAGAAATATGCGATCGAGCAACAACTCAAAGCCCAAAAAGCCCAAGCTGAAGCCATCAAGCAAGTTCGCAAAAATACCAAAGATTTAATCGGTGATTCGCCCGTAATCGGGTCTACCGATCGCAAGATTGTGATGGTCGAATTTTCGGATTTTCAGTGTAGTTACTGCGCCGCTGCTGAGAAAAATGTCAAGCAATTTCTGGCAAAACACAAGGAAGTCACCTTAGTCTATAAACATTTTCCACTCACGCAAATTCATCCCGAAGCATTACCTGCGGCTACGGCTGCTTGGGCGGCGAATAAACAAGGAAAATTTTGGGAATACCACGATGCTTTATTTGCCAATCAGGCTAAATTGGGCGAGATTTTTTATCTAGAGACAGCTAATAATTTGAAGCTGGACATCAAAAAATTTACGGCCGATCGCAAAACAGCTGAAGCTGAGATCGTCAAAGATTTTCAATTAGGGCGTAAACTCGGCATCGAAGGCACTCCGACATTTATCCTTAATGGTGAGGCAATTTCGGGAGCAGCATCAGTCGCAGATCTCGAAAAAGTCCTGACCCCAGTTACGAAGAAGTAATCGTTAATTCTGGTTTGTCGAGCTTCCGATCTCCCGCCGATCCCCTCGATCGAGGGGATTAATGCGGTTAAGATAACTGTTACTACCAACGTTAATCCTATGAGCGATTTTCCGCTAACTTCAATCCAGCCTGCTGTGTGGCGAATTTTAGATGCGAATTTCGATCGAGCGCGGGAAGGATTGCGAATCATCGAAGAATGGTGTCGATTTGCGCTCGATGACACCCACATGGCAAATGAATGCAAACAAATGCGTCAAGAATTGGGGCAGTGGCACACCCCAGAGATTCGCTCGGCACGAAATACCGCTGGAGATGTCGGCACCGCACTGAGCCATCCGTATGAAGAGCACCGCGCGGGGATCGAACAACTGCTGCAAGCCAATCTTTGCCGAGTCCAAGAAGCCTTGCGCGTACTCGAAGAATACGGCAAGCTCTACTCTGCCAAGATGAGTAGTGGCTGCAAGCAGATGCGCTATCGGGTGTATACCCTAGAGAGCAACCTGCTAGCCTACAATCGCCAGCAGCTACTCAAAAATGCCCGATTATATCTAGTCACAGCCCCAGCACCAGACTTACTCGCCCGCGTCGAAGCGGCTCTAGCTGGTGGATTGACCCTAGTTCAATATCGTGACAAACAAAATAACGATGTCGATCGCGTGATGATGGCACAGCAAATGTGTCAACTCTGCCATCAATATGGGGCATTATTTATTCTCAACGATCGGGTGGATCTCGCCCTCGCAGTTGGTGCTGATGGGGTACATTTGGGTCAGCAAGATGTCTCGGTCGCCCTCGCTAGACAAATCCTCGGATCGCAAAAAATCGTTGGCAAATCGACCACAAACCCCGAGGAGATGGCGCGAGCTTTGGAAGAAGGTGCCGATTATATCGGGGTCGGGCCAGTTTATGAAACGCCGACTAAAGCTGGTAAAGCAGCAGCCGGACTGGAATACGTCCGACATGCCGCCAAACATGCGACCGTGCCGTGGTTTGCGATCGGTGGGATCGATAGTAGTAATATCGATGATGTCTTAGCTGCTGGCGCACCTGCAATCGCGATCGTCCGCGCGATTATGAGTGCAGAAAACCCTACTCACGCCGTGCAATTTTGTCTATCGATCTTAAATCGAGTCGGGCCATTGAAACGCTAGTAACGAGGCTGGCGATGTGCGCGACAATCGGTTAAAAGTAACTATTAACAGGCATTAGTGTCACGATTAATCGATAATTTATAATTCATCATTCGCAATTCCTAATTTTCATGGTCGAACTACAAGTAAATGGTGAGCCACGTACCTGCGATCTCCATACCACCCTCCCCCAATTATTAGTGCATCTGGGTCTCAATCCCAGGCTTCTGGCAGTAGAGTATAATGGGGAAATTTTACACCGTCAGTTTTGGGAACAGACGGAGATAAAAGCTAACGATCGCTTGGAAATCGTCACGATCGTTGGGGGTGGATAGCTGAGTCAATAATTAACTGCGATCTATGAATCCAAACACCGACAAAAACGTTCTCGGTAGCGAGCTTCAGACCTGCTGCACCGAGCCGATGACCGGATTTTTTCGTACTGGAGTATGTGTAACTGGGCCTCAAGACCTCGGTACCCACGTAATTTGCGCTCGTCTGACTGCTGAATTTTTGACTTTTACTAAATCTCAAGGGAACGATCTGAGTACCCCCAATCCCGCTTATAATTTTCCTGGTTTGAATCCTGGCGATTGCTGGTGTCTGTGTGCGAATCGCTGGCGAGAGGCGTTGCAAGCTGGAGTAGCGCCACCAGTAAATTTAGCCGCAACACACGCTGCGGCACTCGATTTTGTTTCCTTGGCAGATCTTCAACAACATGCGATTTCCTCATGAGCAATGATTTACCGATTGAAGTCGCGATCGCGATTCTCCCTTCTGATGGTAAGTTTTTGATGCAATTGCGCGATAATATCCCGACGATTTTATACCCAGGTTTATGGGGGTTGTTTGGCGGGCATATCGAAGCGGGTGAGACACCAGAAATAGCCGTCAAACGGGAAATAATGGAGGAGATCGGTTACGAGCTTATCGCTCCGCAAAAATTCGGCTGTTATAGTGACGATCGCGTTATCAGGCATGTTTTTTATGCACCACTGACTGCTGAAATCGATAAATTAGTTTTGGGTGAAGGTTGGGATTTTGGATTGATTACCCCAGCTCAAATTATGACAGGATCTGCCTATTCACCGATTGCGAAAGAGGAACGTCCGATCGGTGTCGTTCATCAACATATCATGACTGACTTTATAGAATGGTGGGGAAGCACTTAAATTTATGAATTATGAATTCCTAGATCGATTAAGATTCGATCTGCGGCTAGAATATGTCCAGTAAATAATCGAGCACAGTTAAATATCGGATAGCTCGGAGGGTGAATATCGCCACGATCGAGTTTGAAGCTGATTACTCAGCTATCGATATTTTTGCCTATCTCCTTAGCCGGATTTCATTAGTTGAGCTAGAGAACTTTTATTTATCTCCGATCGAGAAAGTTCTTTAGTCGTCCACTCCAATATACACCCACCCCCCGATTTTTAGAATTATGACAGTACTAAACGCAAGAGAGGCTCACTCGGAAACGATCTACTCGGATATCCCCGCAATCGAAACCGATCGATTGCGAAAAGTTTATCGCACTGGATTTTGGCTCGACAAGAAAATTGAGTCTTTAAAAGAATGTACATTACAGGTTTATCAAGGTGAAACCTTCGGACTATTAGGCTTGAATGGCGCGGGGAAAACTACTCTGCTCAAGACATTATTGGGGATCGTCCGCCCGACCGCTGGTAAAGCGAGATTATTTGGTAGACCATTAGGCGATCGATCTGTCAAACAACAGCTCGGTTATCTACCAGAAAATCCTTATTTCTATGATTTTCTCACTGGCTGGGAACTCTTAGAATACACCGCTGGTTTATTTGAAATCCCTCGATCGATCTCCAAACAACGCATTCCAGAATTATTAGATCTCGTCGGATTAGATCGATCGTCTGCGAAAAAAAAGCAACTCCGGCAGTACTCCAAGGGCATGGTACAACGTGTGGGAATGGCGCAGGCATTGATTAACGATCCGGAACTCGTATTTCTCGACGAACCGATGTCTGGACTCGATCCGCTCGGTCGAAAACAGATGCGTGATATTATCGTCTCCTTGGGCGATGCGGGGAAAACAGTCTTCTTTAATAGCCACGTTTTAACGGAGGTCGAACAGGTCTGCAATCGCGTGGGGATCTTAGCTAGAGGCGAACTAATTTGTTGCGGGACATTAGACGAATTACTCACCGATCGCGATCGCTTTTATTATGTCTCTGGACGCGGTGGAAATTCCGAAATTCTCAGTCGCTGGATTCCCGATCTCGTTTACCATGACGAGCGATGGTCGGGACAAATTAATGGCGACCCTCAAGAATTCATGGGTACGTTGCGGCTATTAAATGCTGAATTAATTTCCCTCACACAAGGACGCGCATCGCTAGAAGAATTTTTTATGGAACAGATGGAATTACGGGGTATTCGATCGAGTAGTTAAGGTATCTCCCCGACTGATTGAGGATGTCGGGGCTATGTCTTCAAAAAGAGTCTAGTTTGGTGACACCGTGATTTCTGCGGTGAAGATTCACTTTCCAAAATTAAATTATGGTGCGAAAAGTGTTCGACAGGATCTATTATTTGCCTTAATACTAACTCGATCTCGATCTTATTTATTGGTAAGTATCTTCAATCTGCAAAACAGCAATGTCGGCGGTAAAGCACGGTATGGAGAGTTCCAGTCGCTAAATTAATTAACCCAAGTTGCTACTTACTAAAATGCCAACGATTGAAATCGTGGCTAGTGATACAAAGTCCGCGTAGGCGGACTTTGTATCACTAGCCACGATTTTAACCGCTTGAGTTGTAGGTAGCAACTTGGGTTACTTAGGCGTGTTTTCGATCCTACCCATCTTCAGGAGAAATACACCACTACAAATAGCCGAAAATAATCGATCGAACTTGGATCTATTTCAGCCTTCTGACCGATTGAAATCGTAACCCGCCAAATGCCTCAATGCAATCGATCGAATGATGCGGTACTATCGAATGGATCGTGCGTCTCAAGGATTGCGAGCGCGATAGTTACTAAAAAACAAGGTTGTTTATCCATCAAAGGGATTAAAAAGCAGCTAATATCTAACAGCCAAATTATGCCTTGCGGGATTTGTCGATAGATTAATATATATTTCATACCTACTATACTTTATTATTAACTTTTAATAGGAGCACAATTTTGATGGGACGGATTTTTGTCTGCGCGATCTACGGTGGCTATGAAAATGCTGCCGCCGATCCAGAAAAGACCGGTAGCGAGCCGAATGAAGCCAGAGAAATGGTCTCGCTGCGCGATGCGATCGTGCCCGAATTACGGAACCGCAGCTTTGAAGTTGTAGCTGTACCAGATTCCGACAATCTTAGAGCTAGTATCGACTGGATCGATCGCCGAGCCAAACCAGGCGATATCGCATTGGGCATTCATGCTGATGCTTACGCTCACTCGCAGACTAGGGGTGTGAGTACTTTTTATATCGCCAAAAATGGCGAACGCAAAAATCACGCCCAGATGCTGCTACTGGCATTTTCCAGTCGCGTGCCCGACTTACCCAGCCGAGGAGCCAAGCCAGATACCACCACGGCTACAGGCAGTTTAGCTTTTTGTAGAAGATTGACGATTCCCTCACTATTAATGGAAATTGGGTTTAAAGTCGATAGCGACGATCGGTTGAAGATCCAAGCCTATCGCCGCGAAATTGCCCTCGGCATCGCCGATGGCTTAGTCACTTGGAGTCGCGACGCGCAGGTACAAGCGACCAGCAACAACCATACGGTACCCGTACATCTCAAAGTTAATGACGAACCCTATCCCGAACGTGGGATTGCAATTAATGGCAATGTTTATATTCCGATCGATCTCGCCGACCGTTTGGGACTCGCACTCGCGCTCAATCCACAGCTTCGCCGCATTCGTTATCGAGGCGTAGTTTATATCAAAGCGATCGAATTGCGCGATTTGAACATCTCGATCGTCTCGGAGATCGGACGGACGTATAATATTCGTTCCCAACATGCCTTCACTGCTGATGAATTCGATCGGATTATGAGTGGGGGACATACAACTGCTACTCAGCTCGATGAGTTCCTGACTGCAAATAATCTCGATGTCGCCAGCAACTTCCCAAATCTTGCAGAAATTTATATCGAAGAAGCTAAAGCCGAAGGTGTCAATCCCGACCTCGCTTTTGCCCAAATGTGTCTAGAAACGCGCTTCTTGACCTTTGGTGGTGCGATCTTGCCTGATTTTAACAATTTTGCTAGTTTAGGAGATCGCCAGACAGAATGGGCGAGTTTTAGCAACCCCCGCATCGGCGTTCGCGCGCATATCCAACAGCTCAAGGCTTATGCCAGTAACGATCTGTTAGTCCAAGAATGCGTCGCCCCCCGATTCGAGCTAGTCAAACGCGGTATTGCCCCGACGTTGCGCCAACTAACCGGGAGATGGTCGGCAGATGGACTATATGCAATTAAGGTAGCGGCGGTACTCCGCCGGTTGTACGAGACAGCTGGCATCTTTTAGCACCCGATGGCGAGGCATGACAGGCGATTTTGCACGGAGCAAGATCGGCTGCGACTGGTGGAAATCACTACTGCACGCAACAAATTTAACCCTGCTAGAGTCATTCAGTATTAGCTAAAATTTAAAGTAGTAGATTGCAAGGCGATTGGTTCGCAACAAAGTAATCTACCGAGCTAGCTGCGATTGCTAACAGAATTGTATAAGTGCGAGTTGTATGTCAGAACCACGAGAAAACTCACCAACCGAGCGTCAGTCCGAAGTTAAGGCACCCTCAGATACCCCAATCGCTCCGCCAGCGCCACGCATTGGATCGAACAAATTGCGACAAGGCAGTAAATATATTTCGCTGCTACTGTTGAGTACGATCGCTAGTTGTTCTTTTGGCTATTTAGCGGCCAAACAACAAACGCCTAATGCAATCGTTGAATCCCCAGCTGTGGCTTCGCCACAAGTTGCAAGTAGCAGTAGTATTTTAACTGGGGCCAATAGTAACTTTATCAGCCAAGTGGTCGATCGCGTCGGGCCAGCCGTAGTTAGAATCAATGCCTCAAAAGTTGTCGCTACACGCCAAGTTTCAGGGGATGAATTTGACGATCCATTCTTTAAAAAATTCTTTGGTTCGCAAACTCCACAACAAAGCCAGCCGCAAGAGCGAGAAGTTCAACGTGGGACTGGTTCGGGATTTGTGATTAATAAAAATGGGCAAATCATGACAAACGCTCATGTTGTCTATGGAGCCACCAAAGTTACGGTTACCCTCAAAGATGGCCGGACTGTAGATGGTAAAGTCAAAGGACTCGATCGCGTTACCGATGTAGCGATAATTCAAGTTGCCGAGAAAAATCTCCCTAGCATTCAAATTGGCAATTCCGATGCGATTAAACCAGGCGAATGGGCAATCGCCATCGGCAATCCATTGGGCTTGAATAATACCGTTACGGCGGGAATTATCAGTGGGACGGGGCGGAGTAGCCGCGACATTGGGGCGACGGATAAACGCGTAAATTATATTCAAACCGATGCAGCGATCAATCCGGGCAACTCTGGTGGCCCCTTACTCAATGCTGCCGGGCAAGTCATCGGGATGAATACTGCGATCTTGCGCGGTACCCAAGGGCTGGGCTTTGCCATTCCGATTAATACCGCCCAAAGAATCGCCAACGAACTGATTGCCACAGGCAAAGCCGAGCATCCCTTCTTGGGCGTGCAGATGATCGATCTTACGCCGCAACTCAAGAAAGAGATCGACAACGATCCTAGTGCTACCTTCAAGCTCGATACCGACAAAGGTAGTCTAATCGCCCGTGTCATTCGGAACTCTCCCGCAGCTAAGGCCGGAATTCGCTCTGGTGACGTGATTCAAAGTGTCAACGGTAAAGCCGTCAAAGATGCTAATGAAGTACAGCAAGCGCTCGAAAATACCAAAGTAGGCGAAAATGTACGCGTCCAAGTGCGGCGAAGTGCCCAAAACATCGATCTCAATGTTACTTCGGTCGCCGCCCCACCACTGGCAGAGGAATCTGAATAAGCAATGTGAATGATGAATCGCCGATCGTCAATTATGCTGCATAATTCAACAGCCACTAGTTACTAAATAATGCCAATTTACTTTTATAGCGATCGAGAAGTGCCATATGGGTGCTTCTCGAATTTTTCTAGACACGGATTTGTGATGGACAAATTGTGGTGGCATACCTGCGAGCACTACTTTCAGGCGCAGAAGTTTGTCGGCACGCCATATCTCGAACAAATTCGCTCCACGAATACTCCAAAAACTGCTGCCAATATCGGTAGAAAACGTACTTTACCCTTGCGGAGCGACTGGGAACGCGTCAAGGATGCAATCATGCTGCGAGCCGTATTGCATAAGTTTCAAACACATTTAGATATTCGTGAAATTTTACTCGCTACTGGCGACGAACCGATCGTGGAGAACGCTCCAGGCGATTATTATTGGGGCTGTGGTAAAGATGGTACCGGGCGAAATCAGCTTGGCTTGACTTTAATGCAAGTGCGCGAGATATTAAGGCAAGCGTAGAGCGATCGAACATTACCGAACCCCATTAACACTATTTGGTAATTAACCCAAGTTGCTACCCATAACCTAAGCGGTTAGAAACCGCTCCTCGGAGTGCAAAGTCCGGTTGTTGCCGCTCGCGGCAAAAGCCTGCCTTCGCGGACTAGTTTATTAGTCCGCGAAGGCGGACTTTGCAACATTAGCCACGATTTGCGATTCGCGCTCCTCGGGTTCCCCGAGGGTTTAGCGAATCAAGATACAATCGTAGGCGTTCTATTAGGTAGCAACTTGGGTTAATTATGGGACTTAACTCGACGAAAATAAATAACGATCGACAAATCGAGCGTTTTATTCATAAATTCAGCATGATTTAGAAACTAACTACCTAGTTACTATCCCCTCATCCCTAATCCCTAAATGATAAAATCCTGGCTGGTAATTGGCATCGTGGCAGTATTAGTCGCCGTTGGGCTGGGGCGGTTAAATACACCTGAAGGGTATCGGTGGTTCAATCGCCAACGTCGTCCACAATGGTTGACCTTCGAGCGGCTGATTCCCGTAATTTGGACGGTGGTGTTTATTTGCGGTGCGTGGTCGGCTTACCTCGTGTGGGAAGCAGCTCCTGGCAAGAATCAAACTTGGGGCTTGATGGCATTATATCTGCTCTTAGAAGTGGCAATTATGGCTTACACGCCCTCAATGTTTGTGTTTCGGAGTCTGAGAGCCGGAACGATCGTTGGTGGTGTAGGCTGGGTTATTGGGGCGATTCTGGCGATCTTAGTATTTCCAGTTTCGAGTACGGCGCTGCTGTTATTAGTTCCTTATTTATTGTGGAGTCCGATCGGTACTTATGTCACCTGGGTCATGGAAGGGTTGAATTAATTGCTGAATGCGGATATCCGCCTGGCCTGCTCGATTTCCTCTACAATGACAGACGGAATAATTATCGAGAGCGTAACACAGCTATCATGGGCGAAAATTTAACACAATTATTGGAACCGATCGCCAGTCAATTTCGCGCTCTCAATCTACCCGAACCCATCACTCATTGGGGACATCCGTTCTTTATGAGCATCGTGATGTTTGTGATGGGTGGTTATGGCGTGTATGCTGGCTGGAAAGGTAGGTTATTAACAGCTACCGATGTCGATGCGGCGATTAAGAATAAGGCAGATCACCAGAAAATTATGCCAGTAATGTTTGCCTTTATGGCGATCGGTGCTACTGGGGGCATACTAGCATTGGTCATCCAAAAGCACGCAGTAATGGCAAGTCCACATTTCTGGACGGCTGTAGTTGTCTTGACCTTGTTAACGATTAATGGACTGATTTCTGGAACTGGGTTTGGGGGAAATAAGCCCGAACTGCGTAAATTTCACGCTTACTTTGGTAGCACGATTTTTGGGGCGATGGTCGTTCATGCCCTGCTCGGCTTAAAATTGGGTTTGTCGATTTAGCAGTCCACAGATCGATCTAGAAAATAAAGACCCCCGACTGTTGATAAGTCGGGGGTTTTGCATAAAAACACTAATTTGAATTGTTATCACTATTCCCCGAGGATGGGGATGTAGAGGGTACGGAATTATTGCGCGGAGCGGGTACGGCAATCGGCTCCGGCTTGGGAGAGGGTACTTCGATCGGTTCTGGCTTGGGAGAACTGGTGGACTCGGTACTATCGGACTTGGGTGTAGTTGCGGGAGTTGCAGTTGATGGGGTTTCGGTATTTGTCACGCGGTTGCGGCGGCGACGACGCGGAGTTGGTGTTTCTTCATTAGTAGAATCCACTACTCGGCGGCGACGGCGGGGAGTTGATGTTTCTTCACTATTAGAGTCAACTTGTCGACGCTGTCTAACTTGAGGACTAGGCTCTGCTTCCGGCCGTCGCACACGTTTTCGCCGACGAACGGGTCGTTCCGATTCGGTAGTAGAACTACTACTGGGACTGGGACTGACTTTTGGAGTTTCGATCGGGACGATTGTGGGCGCGACACTCGGGCTACTATCCCCAGAAGTTTGACTTGGAGTGCTGGAACTAGGAGTGATGCCATTACTGCCACTGGGGACAGGAATACCTAATGGTGGCGTAGCACCAGTAGATGGCGTAATCGAATCTGGTGAAGGTGAGGGGGATGGGAGCGCCACTAGCTGGGTGACGCTGAGCTTATAGGGGTATGCCTTGCCGGATAAACCAGCGATCGGCCGTAACTCGATCGTATAGTCGCCTGCTGTATCGATTTGCCCGCGCCAACCGACGACTCGATCGGCTTGAGCGTCGAGCGGTGTACCTGTTGGTGACAGCACCGACATCAGTACCTGAGTTGGGGTTATTGGTGCGATGCTAGCTGCGGGAGAAATCTTTGTAGACTTGGGACTCTGAGTGGGAATTGCCCCAGGAATTGCGGGTAAGGGCGAAATAGTACTCGGACTGGGACTCGATTGCGTTCCAGTTGTCGGTAGCGGGGATTTCGTTGGATCGCTACTCGAACTCGATATCGGCACGAGTTGGATGTCCAGAACTTGCCCGCTAGTGGCCGCGATTTTATATCGGGTCGGCGTAGTAGCATCGACTGTCCCCTCTTTAACCACGGCGCTATTTAAGACTGGTTGAATCGTATCAGCATCAGTCGTTACAGTCGGATTGCTACTAGGACTACTCCCAGTGGGAATTGTGGGATTATTGAAGTCGATTTGTTTGGGCGGAGTACTCGCCTGTTCGGGCGATTTATTGTGTAACAGATGAGTGACGGCAAACCAAGAGCCGAGTCCAGCTAATAACGAAATCAGGATGCCCAAGGGAATAAAAACTTGGGGTTTTTCCCACACGGATTTAGGATTGAGCTGCGTAATTGCCGTCTGACCGCTTGGTGCTGTGGGTTTAGGCGTTGCCCCAACTGCTACAGTGGGCATTTCCGATGGGCGATTAACACTAGGTGATGGAACCGCTGCAACTGCTGGCTGTTGGCTGTTGGGAAGATCGGTTAATAATTGCAGATCTCGATAAACTTCGATCGCGGCTTGATAGCGTTCGTTCGGCTCGGGATTTAACATCCGTTGGAGGATGTCAGCCAATCCATCGGTAATCCGCGTCCACTTGCGCCAATCCCAATTCATCCGATCGGCTGTAAATAAGGCGCTGGCTTCTTTACCCGTCAATAAGACGATCGCGGTAACTGCCAAGGCATACAAATCGCTGCTGGGATATAGCTGCCCGCTGGTAAATTGTTCTGGTGGTGCGTAGCCGGGTTTACCACTGTGAATCGTGCTTTGCTCGACGTTTGACTGCAATTTATCGGCAAACTCTTTGACAACGCCAAAGTCACTGAGTACGGGCAAACGATCGCTCGATCGCAAGATGATATTGTCAGGTGAAATTTCCCGGTGGATGACACCTTTACTGTGAATATAGCCAAGCGCAGGGACGACTTGCAGCAGAAACTCCCGGACTTCGGCTTCGCTAAATACCTCACCCTCATCGCGACGCTCTTCTAAAAGCTGTCCGTAGGTCTTACCCTCGATGTAATCTAACACCAAAAAGAGGCGATCTCGTTCTTCAAACGTCGCCCAAAAACGTGGAACTTGAGAATACTGGAGTTGATAGAGGAGAATGGCTTGCTGCTTAAAAAATTCTTTAGCTTTGGTAACTGCACCAGCAACTTGAGTTCTGGCAATAAATTCCTGAATCTCACAAAATTCATCCGCATCTGTCCGCTCGGCACCTTTAGTGCGAGCGCGATCGGTTGCGAGATATGTCCGCCCAAATCCCCCCTCTCCCAGCACATTGAGGATGCGGTAACGTTGCTGCAACAGAGTATCGGGAGGAATGGGTAGCATAAGATACGATCGCTCAAAATTACGGCGCAAAACTAAGGTAACTGAACCTTAAACTCTAAAGCTAAGGATCGATCCAGAAGTGATTGAGTTCCACTTGATTTTGTTTTCGGCTTACAAGCTATCCTACTATTTTCTGGACGAATCTGCGTATGCTCGCTACAGCTAATTTTTACCGCGAGGCGATCGACATGATGTTGATAAATGCTCGAAACTACTGCTTCAAAGCTTTACATGCTCCATTCGCTGTTGAGATCTGGGATCGTAGATTCGCAGCTATATTAGAAGATTGACACTCTAGCTAAAAAATCACTAATACTTTTTCAACTGTCGTCGTTGAATGATGCGATCGATTTCTGGAAGATCGAGATAGGGGCTGAATACTTTCAGCGCCTCAGCTGGAACGGTCGAATTGCTAATATATTCCTTTGTAATATTTCCCTCTTTTAGGGTCACGCGCCAAGGTGCATTACCGACACCTTGAGATTCGGAACTAAAAATAGTTTGCTGGCGATCGATCTGAACTTGAATTTTAATATTCGGGTAATCGTCTGTGCGCGCGATTATCGGTTTATATGTGCCGACTCGAAGTGGTGTTTTGGCTAAGATCGCTAAGAATTTGGTCGTCGCCGCACTCGGAATTTTTACTCTAGTTGTTTTCTGCTGACGAACTCCTGCCGCGCCATAACCACCGATCGCCACATGTGCGTTACCGACTAATTCTTGTTGTTTCCGGCGTAATTTATAATGACGTAAAATCGGCGTGATATCTGAATAGCCATTCCAATCATTATGAATTTCGACAGTAGTTGCCTGCTTTACTATTGCCAAGTTAGGCGGTGATGGTTGTGGTTGACCGATCGCGGGTACAACTACCCGTGGCTCGCTACAACTGCCGCATGATAATAGTAATAACAGCAAGGGCAATCTTTTTTTGCACATAGACCCAATAAAGCTAGCCGCCCAGATCTTAGCAGAAAACAGTTCGGCTAGAAGTAGGATCCGATCAAACCCATCTTTGAGACATGCACTCTCAAAGATAAGTGCGCACTAGCTCAACCCCATGCTACGTAAGGCAATTTAGTCGCTGTCACCTGAGTTTGAACGGCATTAGCTACCAATTGTCCGCAAGCATCCCAGGTACCATTAATAAGTTGCTGGCGAGAGCCTTCACCGATCGATAGTGGTGCGACAAAGTCCCCACAGCACACCTGCAAGGCGGCTAGATCGATGGTTATCGGCGTTTTGGAGTTAGAGTTCAAAATCTCTTGCAGGCGAGTCGTGGTGGCTGAATCTGCGGTCAAACAGGGGATGCCCATTGCCACACAGTTACCAAAAAAGATTTCCGAGTAGCTTTCGCCGACGATCGCTTGGATGCCCCATTTAGCGAGGGCTTGGGGTGCGTGTTCGCGACTAGAACCACAGCCGAAATTGCTATTGACGACGAGGATATTCGCGCCTTGGAATTGGGGTAAATCGAAAGGGTGTGCGCCGTTGAGCTGAGATCGATCGTCTTCAAAAACATTGGCTCCGAGTCCGTCGAAGGTGACGCAGCGGAGAAATCGAGCAGGAATAATGCGATCGGTATCGATGTCGTTACCTGTCAGGGGGATGGCGGTACCGGAGATGGAGGCGATTTGGCTGTTCATGGTACTTAGTTGGTGTGGTTATTTAACACGGAGGGGCACTGAGGGTACACAGAGGCACACGGAGTAAGGCAGCGAAAGTCCCCTCCTCGGAGGGGTGCCCGACAGGGCGGGGTGGGTAAGATCTATGCTAATCACTAATCCTGCACGATCGCTTCAGCCTCGATTTCGATTAGAATATCGGGCGAGATCAATCTGCTAACTTCAACCATTGCGGTAGTGGGGCGGATTTCGCTAAAGAATTCTCCATGTGCTTTGCCGATTTTTTCCCAGTCGTCGATGTTGGTGCAGTAGATGCGGGTACGTACGACATCTGAGAGGCTGGCTCCAGCTTGTTTGAGGGCGGATTCGATATTGAGGATGATTTGTTTGGTTTGGGCATATGAGTCCCCGATCCCGACTAATTCGCCTTCACTATTTGAGGCAGTAGTCCCAGAGACGTGGATGGTATTACCGATTTTGACGGCGCGGGAGTAACCGATGATTGGTTCCCATTTGGAACCTGTGGAAATATTTTGGCGTTGTGACATAGTTTTTCCAGTAGGAGTGTAGTTATTATCCTTGAAATTGACTCATCAGCCATTGACCGACTTGAGATTGGTCTGTTTCTTTGCTACGATTTAATGCTTCGGTAATAGTGGCGATCGATAAGTTCGGCAATACCAGAGAAGTATCGATTCTGCGGCTACCTCGATCGATTATTTCAAAAGCATAAATCAGAGTATTCTGGACATCGACTATCCAATATTCAGATACGCCCATTTCTTCATATAGGAAACGTTTCGCACCGAGATCGTCATTAATAGTAGTATTGGAAATCTCAATTACTAAATCGGGAGTAGCTTGCGCATCCAAGTTGATGACGGATGTACCGACAGGTGCTAATTTTGCTCTATCTCCACAGTAATAAGATAGGTCTGGTTGACATTCTCTGATTCCATTTTTACGATAGCTACAATTATCAAATCCATTAATCGCAATCCCCCCAATCGTACAGAACAGATTAATGGCATTCGCCACAAGTAAGTGATAGCGAGAGTGGTCTGCACCTGTTGGCATATCCTCAATCCTCATGTAGCCATCATAATAATAGCCTTGATGTTGTTCGTGTTCTGGGGATTCGATCGTGCTTATATATATATCCCAGTCAGTTTTTATCCAACTATTAGCTATTAGTTTTTCTTGGAGTTGAATCATGATAATCACCTGTGATTAATTTTGAACGTTGCAAAAATTCTAATCTGGCAATGTTCGAGATGTTTTAATGAGTTTCAGTCTGGCTAACTATCTCCAGTATTTCTATCGCTCTTAAAGTAACCTTTCTCCTCCATTTTTTCACACCACCTATCAAAAGCTAAAAAATCTTCTTGTAAAGCAAATGCTATTTCCATATGTTTTCTATTTGCTGGACACAATATGCCTGGGCTACATCTCTTCTGATTTGCTTCTGCTCTGTTTGCTATGATTATCAACTCTGCGCCACATCGAGGACATAGTACCTTACCACCATTGGTATTTACATCAAGGGCTTTTTGAAGATTTTCACTAGCTCCATCAAAAATAAAATCTTCCATAAAAGACCTTCATGCGTTATCTAAATTGCGTTGTTAGATAGAATTGCTAAGATTTTGTCTATTTCTTTGATATAGTAATCATTAGAATCGATAAAAGCAACTTGTCCTTCTAGCTTTAAAAACTTCCAATCCGTTCCAGTGGTAACTGCACCATATAGAGTCTCGGTTGGATTGCCTTCTTTTTGATTGAATAAACGAGCGGCAATCATCGTAGCTATACATTGTCCTAATCCACTAGGAATACTTTCATTTTTTGCTTCGACGATCGTCAGCACAGGGCTAGCAATGTAATACTGTTCTGGCGATCGACTCAATATAAAATCACAGCGACCATCTAAACCTTGACTGGAATCGACTTCAAAACTACTGCCAGAGAAGATCGAAATTTGGTTTTTAAGTAATCGTCGAACTTCCATGAGAATTGGCATAATGACTAGTTCCGATCGCGCTTTTTCGGTATTAATCGCACTAGCTAACGGAATTTGATCTTTGAGTACGAGTGATAGCAGATCGCTGGGTTTAATTGGGGTAATTTCTGCAAATAAGTCTTGCGTTTCATCTGTGATGAGTGCAAAGTCGGATTTGACTTTACTCAGGGTAAAATTACTGTATGCCATATTAATTTTACTCGATGTATTAGTTTTGTTTTCTCTCAAGATGGTGTTTTCAATACTTTGACCTCTTGTTTTTATGTTAATATCGATCGAACATCTAAGCTGAATCCATGAAGTACATCCTCTCCACTCAAAGTAGATGGAGATTCCAAAATTTCTACTTCCTTGCCAATTCGGTAGATCTCGACTTGTTGCTGCTGGGGATTAATCAGCCAGCCGAGCCGCACACCATTATCGCGGTACTCTAACATCTTGGCTTGGAGTTTTGGTAGGCTATCACTTTGGGACGATCTCAACTCAATCACAAAATCGGGTACAACTTCGGGGAAAGTCACACCAGGCGGGAGCGCATCTACTTTTGATTGCTGGAGCCATATTACATCGGCAGATTTGAGTGCCCCATTGGGTAGTGTGAAGCCACCAGAAGAGTCGTATACTCTGCCCAGTCTAGTTTGGCGGTTCCACGTCCACACTTCTCCGAACAAATCTCCATTCTTTTCGGAGCTTGCGAGTGCGACTGGTGGCATGACGATTAGTTCTCCTGTGGCTGTTAGCTCTAATCTGAGTTCTGGGTTGTCACGGCACAAAGCATCGAACTGTTCGCGAGTGACGTGAAGAGTTATGCTCTGAGTATTGAGTAATGGTGTGTGAGTGTCTAGTAATTGCATAGTTATAAATCACCGTTTCTTTCAAATTTACCAACAAGCTACATCAATCCCTTTGTAGGTCTTTCAGTTTTGCTTCCAATTCCATCAGTTTAGATTCTAATACTTGACGAGTGCTGACTTCTGACTCTAGAGCCAGAGACAGCTCGGCATGAGATGGTAGCATTCGATCGCTATTAGGCTGATAAAATCTAAATTTATCTGCTGTAATTCGTAAGTCTAGGTCTAATACTTGACTATGAATCGATAGCGATCTCTCTTCGCTTGCGCTTGGATGAATCGGCAAATAATTACCATCGTTCAATCTAAATCCCTGCAAGGCTGGACGTAAGTAGTCATTGGTCGGATCGTATAGAAAATACTCTTGCACTCCTAAATAAGCATAGATCCCTTTTTTCGCACCTTGGTCTTGAGCGCGAGTGCTGTATGACGTAATTTCTAGGATAAAGTTAGGAACTAGATCTCTTTCTTCCCAAATTTTGTAAGATTTACGACTATTGGCATTTGCACCAAAGATAACAAAGACATCTGGAGCAACTACCGAAGCCGGATTTCCTTGCTCGTAATAGATAAATAAATTACCCGCGACGTAGACATCCTGCCGATCTTGATAGTGCAAAGACAATGCTTCGGTGCAATAAGCTAAACATTTGCGCTGAACATCACCTTCTGCGATCGGTTTATTATCTGTATCTGGATATTCGACTATCGAATTATCTAAAGCGATCATCAGAGAATTATTACCTCGGAATTACATGCAAATATGCTATGAGTTTCTCAAATGTAAAGCAAGTAATTTACTCACTCTACGAATTTCATGATCGAGATAACGGTTGTTGTTCAATGTGAAGGTGTCACGATTTACACTATCGTTATATATCATCTAGACCCCACAGCAAATCTGGCGAAGATATTCCTGCAAAACTTCCCGCTTTGGTCTTACCAATTAGATAAACATCAAAACTTGTGGGGCTATAATCATCAGCAGTTGTATATTCTTCCATCCAGTAAATTTTTGTATCTATCAGCTCATCTCTTAGTATTTCTAGTAATGCATTGTATCTTTGATTTCCCTCCTCATCTAAATTAGTTTCTGGATACTTGACTTCATTTATATTCGTAATTTTATAGCGAGTATGAATCGAGTATTTCCCCAGCTTAATTATGTCATCGATAGTAAAACTATCTTTGTCTTTTATCTGCCATATAAACGGATCTGTACAGTACTCTTCTTCGCTATAAAAAGGAGCTGCTGAGTGATATTTTGCAAGGCGACAAAATAAATCCGAATCTGATTCATTTAATTTATTGCTGTTAAAAATAAGACTAGAGCCTCGCAGTTTAACCTCGTATTTTTCAATCTCTGCTAATGCATTACTTGGCAAGTTAACACAGTGTAATAAAGTATTGCTAAGATTGACATTGGAGAAGTTAGCTCCAGAAAAGTTAACATCAATAATTGATGCATGGCTCAAATTCGCATTTTCTAAGTTGACACCTGAAAAATTTGCATGATGAATCCCAGCATATTTCAAATCTATTCCTGACATATTGCTGTTTTTGAAGTTATTATACCCTTCACGAATATTAGTTCCATACAAAGATGCACCGCTTAAATTTGTATTTGGTAGATTCGTTTCACGAAAACTAGAAGCAGCTAATCTAATATCTGATAGATCTATTCCTGGTAAATCTACATTCCAAAACTCAACTTCTGTAGTAAAGTTTCTCTCTCCAGCCGCATATCGTTCGAGTACTTCTTTTGCCTGCATAATTATTTTCCTATTTTAATATAGAGATTTGTAGGGTGGGCAAATTTTAAAACATAGATTGCCTATCCAAACTAACTTACTTGCCCACCAATTCTAGCAATTGCAGTATCGATGGTGCGTTACGCTGGCGCGGTAACACACCCTACGAATCTATTATTACCCCATTAATTCCCGCACATCGGTAACTTTGCCCGTCACCGCTGCCGCGATTACCATCACTGGAGACATTAATAATGTCCGCCCCGATGAAGAACCTTGACGACCTTTGAAGTTACGATTGGAAGATGATGCACTCAATTGTCGTCCGACTAATTTGTCGGGATTCATCGCCAAGCACATCGAGCAACCAGCCTCACGCCATTCAAATCCGGCGTTTTTAAAAACCACGTCTAACCCTTCGGCTTCGGCTTGTTTTTTCACCCGCTCGGAACCAGGGACGATAAAGGCTTTGACTCCGGTGGCGACTTGTTTTCCGGCGGCGAATTTGGCGGCTTCGCGTAAGTCGGTGATGCGTCCGTTGGTGCAGCTTCCGACGAAACAGACATCGACTTTGGTGCCGATAATTGGTGCGCCTGGAGCGAGATCCATATACTGGTAAGCTTCTTCGGCGATCGCGCGTTCGTCTACAGCCATTTGAGCTACAGTCGGGATGGGTTCGTCTACGCCGATACCTTGAGCGGGGGTAATACCCCAGGTGACTGTAGGGGCGATTTCAGCAGCATCGAAGACGACGACATCATCGTATTCAGCATTGGCATCGCTGCGGAGGCTTTCCCACCAAGCGATCGCTTTTTCCCAATCCGCGCCTTTGGGGGCAAAATCGCGCCCGTTGAGATAATCATAGGTGACTCGATCGGGATTGATATACCCACAGCGTGCGCCACCTTCGATCGCCATATTACAGACAGTCATTCGGGCTTCCATATCCATCCGATCGAATGTCGTGCCAGCGAACTCATAAGCATAGCCCACACCACCTTTGACACCGAGTTTGCGGATGATATATAGAATTACATCCTTGGCATATACACCCAATTGAAGGGTGCCATTGACTTCGATTTTACGGACTTTTAATTTACCCAAAGCCAGGGTTTGGGAGGCTAAAACATCGCGTACTTGAGAGGTGCCTATTCCGAACGCGATCGCACCAAATGCGCCGTGGGTAGAAGTGTGACTATCTCCACAAGCGATCGTCATTCCTGGCTGTGTTAGCCCCTGCTCTGGGGCAATTACATGGACGATCCCTTGGCTACCAGAACCGACGTTGTAGAATCTAATGCCATGCTCTTTGGTGTTATTTTCGAGATGTTGCATCATCTCTTCGGCGAGGCTGTCGGCAAGGGGGCGCGATTGGTCTTCGGTGGGTACGATATGATCGACGGTAGCGACGGTACGTTCGGGATAAGGAACTTTCAATCCGCGATCGCGCATCATCGCAAAGGCTTGAGGGCTGGTGACTTCATGGATTAGGTGCAAGCCGATGAATAGTTGGGTTTGTCCCGATGGCAATGTGGTGACGGTATGTGCGTCCCAGACTCGATCGAATAAGGTGTTTTTACTCATGATTTTAATTAGGGGATAGTGGATAGTTCGAGTTCAATTATCTTCGTTACTATCGATCGGTAGCGTTCTAGTCCGAATTCGATTTTTATCGAAGATAATGATGCTGCCCTGTTCTAGTAGTTCGGTGATATTAGGCAAATTTAGCAATAGTATCGATAGTTGGGTTTGGGGAATATGTAAGATACCTCTCCTAAATAGAATTACAGATGGAAACCTCTCCGCTCTTAGTGCTAATAATGTTCCGAAATCTGTGTCAGCAGAAATCATCGTGCGTTGCTGTGCGATCGCTATATTGAATATATCAATATCAGGAGATGTACCCATGTTTACATCGCGAACGTGAATCGCATCATATCCAGCTTCAACTAACCCAATTGCTATTTGAGGCGATAAAGCATTATCGATTAGAAATTTCATTAACTTGCTAATGGTATCTCACCTTCTTGTAATAATCGAGCAGCATATAAAAGTGATTCTTTAATATCTGCTGATTCTAAATCTGGATAAGAGGTAAGAATATCTTGCTCTGTCATTCCTTCCGCAACCATACCTACGACAGTAGCAACCGGAATTCTTAAACTTCTAATACAAGGCACTCCAGACATTTGACGTGAATCGACTGTAATTCTGGTGAATTTCATAACCTACTCTCCTTGATAAATATTTGTACCCACCTTACGCATTTTCTAACCGCTGGTAGACAATCCGAAATCGGCGGGGTGAATTTGGCTCTAACGTATCGATAAAATCTTCAAAAGATACTTGAGTCAATCCGGTAGTGGTAAATCTATTTAATTCATCTTGAGTGAGGGCAAACGGTGGTGAATTAGCAGCCTGATCTTCAGGATTTCGACCGCGACAGACGACTAATAATTTGCCGTTAAAAGCGACGAAATTACCGATCGCATCGATCGCAGTGGGGCGAATATTTGCCGGTAATGCTTGAATCGTATAAATCTCAACGACGAGATCGAAACTTAATTTCCAATCGACTGGAGCGGTAAATAAATCGACAACTTGATAATTTACCTGCGAGTCTGGGAATCTTTGATGACACCAATCGATCGCGGTTTGAGATAAATCGAATGCTGTTACATTAGCACCGAGTTTGGCAAGATATTCGGCATCGTCGCCCAAACCACAACCGACAACTAATACTCGTCGATCTTGCACGATTGCGTTAGATTTTTCGATCCAATCTGATAACCAATAATTCAATTCCCGCTCCGCCCACGGAATTGCATCTGGATTCCCGTTTGCTTCAGTATATAGAGTTTCAAACCAGCCAGTATAATCTCCCTGTTGATAGGATGCTTGTGATAGTTCACGAACTCGCGAGCGAGAGTTAGTCATAATTTTTATTTCCTAATAATATTTAAACTAGCCATGAATGAAAAAATAGGTGGTCATAGCGATTGCTACGATCGATACAAACTGTCGGATAACTCTTGATGGAATTTGACGGGAGAAGTCGGCGATAAAATAACCACCTAGCGCACCACCGATCGCCATTAAAATCGCCTGATGCCAAGCAATAATACCTGCAAATAGAAAAGGGAAGATCGCGATGCCATTAATACAAGTTCCTAGCCACGTCTTCAGAGCATTCATCGCATGAATATTTCTAATGTTGAAAAAGGTGAGACTTGCCAACATCAAAATCCCAATACCCGCGCCGAAGAATCCTCCATAAATTGCAACTACTAGTTGAATGATAACTAGATAAACTAGCGGTAGTGACTTGGGTGTATCGGTTCGATTGAAGGAGTGTAACCATTGTTTAAAAGATTCACCAAATATAAATACAACAGTTGCGAGTAATAATAAATAGGGAATTAACTTTTTAAAAACATCGGCAGATGTATACAGTAATAAAATCGAGCCGAGCAATCCACCAACTAGACTAACACTACTCAAAATTAGCATAGTTCTTCGATCGACATCCAAATCGCGACGGTAGGCACCTGCACTTGCCAAACTAGCGACCCACAGGGCAGTATTATTGGTAGCATTAGCCGCGATCGGGGATACACCCGTAAAGATAAGTGTCGGAAAGCTAATGAAACTACCGCCACCAGCCACAGCATTCAATCCGCCAGCAATAAATGCAGTCGCAAATAATAAGAAACCATTGAGATATGTGAGTGGTGGCGGTGCGATCGGCATGATGTTAGAAATGCCTACGATTGAAATCGTGGCTATTGTTGCAAAGTCCGCCTTCGCGGACTAATTAACATATTCAGTCCGCGAAGGCGGACTTTGCATTATGAGCTGAGTTTCTCGGTAACACACTTAATTATTAACCGTCAATTAACTTGGTTTAATCCCAATCAATAGAGCTAGTTCCAACCATTTCCAATAACAATCTACATCTGCAAATCCAATCTCCCGCAGATAGCCTAACTGAGTTTCAACATCGAGTAGTTTATTCGACGGGTCTTCATTTTCAGGCGTATAACCGATCTGGGTGAGAAACTGAATATGAATCTTTTGTGTGGGAGAGGCGACGTGTTCGAGATTGGCAAATATACCGCCAGGAGTTAAAAGATTGAATATTTCCTCATATAAGGAACGTTTCCGATCGTGTGTAACGTGATGAATGGCAAAACTCGACACGATCGCATCAAATTTACCGAGATCTGGTAATCGATCGTCTAAATTATGACTGATGACTTCGATCGACTTATCATCTTGAAATTTTACCTGTGCCTTTTCGAGCATAATTGGCGAAAAGTCTACAGCAACTCCGGTAGCTTGCGGTCGATCGATTTTTAACAGGGCTAGTAATCTCCCGTCGCCAGTTCCCAAATCAAGAATCCGCTGCGTATTTGTAGGGATATAGTCTAGCAATACAGCTTCGCCTTCAGTACGATGGGGAATGCTATCTGCTTTGGCTAGATACCCCAGTGCGTGTTCGGTTGTAGACCACAAATTAACCATCTTGCATCTTTGTAACTGTGCCATGTCCCTACTATAGACAAGGCTGTTTGTGAATGTCCAATATCTGTTAATAGTTCGATCGATACTTTTAAAGTATCAAACAGTGAAAGTGTCGTGCTTGTTGATTCTTTCAATGTATGTTTTTGCACTTTGCCAAGCTTGTAATCTCCTAAAACCTAAAGCCTAAAGCCTCAAAACTTTTCACAAGGAGGCACTAGTACCTTAAAACTAATAAGATCCAATCTCGATCGTTATCTAAATAGCATGAACTCTTTCACAACTCCACCAAGATCGACTCCAGCAGACTATCCATCAGCCTCAGAGATTAAATGGTTTCGCACGCAATTATTTAAGTGGGGTGCAGCAAACGTTCGCGATTATCCGTGGCGTAGAACCACCGAACCATATCATCTCCTCGTTGCTGAGTCCTTGCTCCAGAAAACCGATGCTGATACAGTCGCGCCGATTTACGAGCTATTTTTAGAGCATTATCCTACCCTCACAGATTTAGCCGCAGCCGAACTCGAAGATATCGCGAAAATTCTCGAACCATTGGGACTATTTTTTCGCGCTCAAAGGCTGCAAGATTGCGCACTAATAATCCTCAAGGACTATCAAGGCAAAGTACCCAAAGATCAGAAACAACTGCTGAAACTGCCAGGCATCGGCGACTATACCGCCCGCGCGATCGGTTCTCAAGCCTTTAACCAGCCTTTAGCCGTACTAGATGCGAATGTTGCCCGTATTTTCGAGCGGTTTTTCGGACTCCGAGGCGAACGCGTAAAATCTCGATGTAAAATTCTGTGGGGTGCTGCGGATTTAATCGCACGAACAAAAGATGTGGGGAAATGGAACCTCGCACTGCTGGACTTTGGTGCATTGGTCTGCAAAGCACCGAAGCCGGATTGCGATCGATGTCCGCTAGCGATGAAGTGTCATTGGTTCGATCTCGAACTATCCAGCAGATAAATTAAAATCCGGAAATTGCCTCATATAAATCTGGCAAATCATTTTCAATCAGGATCGTATCTTTGGGTTGGCGGTGTTCGGGACTGGTGAGGTATGCCAGCGCTGCATCGCGATTGGGAAATTCCATCAAGCGATCGTCCGTCAATCCACCTTCCTTCAACCCGGCTTTGAGCGCCTCTTTATTTGTATCGCCAATTACCAGTACCAAATCGCAGATTCCCGCAGCTTTGAGAGCAACCTGGCGGTTCTCCTCGGTTTGTACGTCACCGAGTTCTACCATCCCTGGAGTCATTAAGATTTTGCGTCCGCCATCAAATACATCTAGTACTTCGAGTGCTGAGGCAAATCCGATCGGATTTGAGTTATATGAGTCGTCAAGGATGAAGCCATCGCCATTTTTCCGCAGATTGAGGCGGTTATTGGCGGGTTCGATATTGTAGATCGCCGCGATGACATAATCGGGATCTTTACCCAACGCACAAGCCATTGTAAATGCGCCGACGAGGTTGGAGAGCATCGGGACACCGAGCATTTTGGTGAAGCCAGGATATGCTTTGCCTTGCCAATTAATTGTAAAAGTCGTACCTTCAGGAGTCGCCAGAATATCCGACATCCAGCAGTCGAGGTGGCCGATTTCTGGTTCTAAACCGTAGAGGAGCGTGGTGTCTTTTTTATGCTCTGTGGCCATTTTCCGCGCGCCAGGATTGTCACCATTGCAGACTAAAATCCCATCTTGCGGGATGGCTTGTGGTAGTTCGCATTTAGCTGTGTAGATATTTTCCGCACCACCAAAGCGTTCGAGGTGCATTACGCCGACGGCGGTTACTAATCCCGCATTTGGTGGGGTGAGCCGACATAATCTGGCGATCGATCCGATTTGATAGGCTCCCATCTCGATGATAGCGAGTTCCTGTTGGGGCTTGAGCTGTTCCCGAATCTGGCGAGTAATACCCATTTCGGTGTTGATACTGCCAGGTGTCCAAAAGGTGGGTTCGATCGCTTCTAAAATACTGCCCAAAATG
>CBDFFH010000055.1:0-211023 GCA_965246715.1 Chamaesiphon sp.
TTAATAATCCAAGAAATAATCCAACAATCCACAAATAGATTGAACTATAAAACAATCCTAAAAATCCACTAAATAGTCCAATAACTAGACCTAAAAGTAGACCTAAAAGTAGAATGTATGCCCACTGCTGATGTTTGGACAGCCAACTCGGTTGCATTTTCTCAATCAAAAAATCATTTTCCGAGTCCTGTAAAAGCTGCAAAGCCAATATTTCGAGCCACTTCTGACTTTGCTCGAAGCTAGGAATCTTTCCTTTTTGATAAAAAAGACTAGTTTTATCCAGGGTTAGCTGTCGTCGGACATAGGCATCCAACAATAAATTTACTCGATCTCCAGCTAAAGTTGCCTGTTGCCACTGGGTTCGATCTATTTCTCCATAAGCGAGAACTGCCATCGATAACAGCAACGGTCTCCGAATCAATTCCAACAAATTTTCATCCGCAGCCAAGCTCTCCCATAGCTCCGGTTGCTTCGCATCGCTCAGAAAAAGCTGAATCTGCTCATCCGTCAGATCTTGCAGATAAACGGCTCCCCCCACATCCAATTCCAGCTTTTCAGAATAAGCTTCATACTGCTCCCGCCGACAGCAGATAGCTACTTGTCTCGGACATGAATCTGAATTTAACCATTGTTGGATTGCTCTCACACAATCCTGTTGATACTCTGGACGTACCTCATCCAACCCATCCAGTAACGGAATTAACCGTCTTTGTTCGATCCATTTCTCAATTTTTTCGGGTGAAAATTTATATTCAGCTCGTACTTTGAACGCCACAAAATCAGAGAATGACCAAGTAGGAAGTGTTTCGGGGGCAGCCTGTTTCCGAGAACTCTGGGGAAATATAGTCGAAATTTTACTCCATGCAGAACTTGACTGAGGTGCGGTAGGTTGCCAATCAGAGAGATCTACTACAACCGGAACCCTAAGTTTTGGGTCGTTGTCTGCCCTGACAACTAGTTCTAATGCCAGATCTAGCAAACTCGTAGATTTCCCCGCTCCTGGTTCACCCAAAATCAGTAAATGACCCTTGCATCGATCGAATACTTGCTCGATGGTTGTCTCTGGTGGCAATAGTTGATTTGGTTGCTCGATCGCAACCTTCACCTCCATACTCCAAGGACGCACTTGTTGCGGTTGCATCTGTTTCTGCAAGTTAAGATTCACCGCATTATGCAGTTGTTGGGACAGTCTGGATTCAGCCTTTTGTCTCACCGTCTCTAATAATTGGTCCTCTTCAGAAGAGCGTACTGTCTCCTGGGACTGTATCAGCACATTGCCATTAACAGTTTCAAAATTGTTTTGGTCGTTTCCTGTGCTTTGGTATTGCCGCTTATCTCTTTTTCCCACGGTTATGATCCACCAATTATGACATTGCCATTGACAGTTTCAAAATTGTTTTGGTCGCCACCATAATTTTTGTATTCTCGATTCGAGGTGGTTTGATTTTGGATGTTGATAATTTGCTGTGCCACCTGTCGTAGCTCTGTTGCAAAAACAGCATCATCTGACATCACATCCTCTAGATAGACTTCCAGCTTTTTCAATGCCGCTGAATCACCATCTGTCTCGACTGCCGCGATCGCTGCTTCTGCTTTCGCATTCCCCTGGAATTTGGTAACTATTTTATCGCGTAGTTGCTTTGCCAGGTCGATCGTCCCACCTACAGCTTTTTTCGCGACTTCACCAGCCCCTGATTTAACAAATTCCTGAAACGCCAAGTTGAGGATCGAGCCTACCGCGATCGTCGTTACTGGGTCGGTCATTTTAATTATTCCTCAAAATCATTATTTTTGATACTACTCTATAATTCCCCGAATATCCACTTTATCGCTTGTGGCGACTACGGTTGCTAGAATTATCACGATCGATCGAAAAATAGCCACCTCCATAACAGAGATAGCTACTAATTTAATGGGAAAACCCATTTACAACTGATTCAGATTAAGCCTTAGTAATCGAATTCATTACTGCCCATGGCACCACCGCCACCACCACCAGCACCGTCTTTCTCAGGTTTATCGACGATGATGCACTCGGTAGTTAAGATCATGGCTGCGATCGAAGCGGCGTTTTGCAGCGCCGAACGAGTTACTTTCGCAGGGTCAACGATCCCAGCTTCAAACATGTCTACAAACTCGTTAGTTGCAGCATTATAACCAACATCAAAGGACTTTTCTTTGACGCGCTCGGCGATAATGGCACCGTTTTGACCAGCGTTTTCAGCAATCCGTTTCAGGGGAGCTGAGAGAGCGCGAGTTACGATTAGCGCACCAGTTAATTCCTCATCCTTGAGGTTAGCATTCGCCCAAGTTTCGAGTTCGGGAGAGAGGTGAGCCAAGATGGTACCACCACCAGGAACGATACCTTCTTCAACTGCGGCTTTAGTTGCGTTGATCGCATCTTCTAAGCGCAGTTTGCGGTCTTTCATTTCGGTTTCAGTAGCAGCACCAACTTTGATGACGGCAACACCACCAGCTAATTTAGCCAGACGCTCTTGGAGCTTCTCTTTGTCGTAGGAAGAATCGCTTTCTTCCATTTGACGACGGATTTGCTCGCAACGCGATTTAACAGTTGCTTCATTACCTTCAGCAACGATCGTGGTGCTATCTTTGGTAATCGTGATCCGACGAGCTTGACCGAGGGACTCTAGTTTAGTAGCATCTAGTTTCAAACCAGCATCTTCAGTCACTAGTTGACCACCAGTTAAGACGGCGATATCTTCGAGCATCGCTTTACGACGATCGCCGAAACCAGGAGCTTTAACGGCTGCAACGTTTAATACGCCACGCAGACGGTTGACAACTAGAGTAGCTAGAGCTTCTTTCTCGATGTCTTCAGCTAAAATCAGCAACGGACGACCAGAACGAGCAACTTGCTCGAGGATCGGAACTAAATCCTGTACCAAGTTGATTTTCTTGTCGGTAATCAGGATGTAAGGCTGTTCGAGAACTGCTTCCATCCGCTCCATATCGGTCGCGAAGTAAGGAGAGATATAGCCTTTGTCAAAGCGCATCCCTTCAGTAATTTCTAGTTCGGTAGTCATGGACTTACCTTCTTCTAGAGAGATAACGCCTTCTTTACCAACTTTATCCATTGCGTTAGCAATCATTTCGCCGACTTCGTTGTCGTTACCAGCGGAGATGGCAGCTACTTGCGCGATCGCTTTGGAGTCTTCTACAGGTTTAGCGTGAGCGGCGATTTTCTCAACGAGGAAACTAGTCGCTTTATCGATCCCACGTTTGAGGGCGATCGCATTGGCACCAGCGGCTACGTTACGCAAGCCTTCTTTGACGATTGCGTGAGCGAGGACAGTAGCTGTAGTAGTACCGTCGCCAGCAGCGTCGTTTGTTTTGGATGCAGCTTGACGAATCAAGGCTACACCTGTGTTTTCGACGTTATCTTCGAGTTCGATTTCTTTAGCAATGGTGACACCATCGTTAACGATTTGGGGTGCGCCAAATTTCTTCTCTAGTACCACGTTCCGACCTTTGGGGCCGAGGGTAACTGCTACTGCTTCAGCCAAAATGTCCATCCCGCGTTCGAGCGCGCGACGAGCATTTTCGTTATAAATAATCCGCTTTGCCATAATCTTTAACTTTAATTTGAGGAGTTAGGGAAGGATTGTTAATAATTAGGGAATAGGGGATAGAGAATCAGGGACTAGTAGTTAAACTGTTCACTGTTCACTGTTCACTGTTCACTGTTCACTGAATCTAGCCAACTACAGCTAAGATGTCTTTTTCGGATAAGAGGACGTATTCGTCGCCGCCGAGTTTGATGTCGGTACCAGCGTATTTAGAATAAAGAACTTTGTCGCCGATTTTGATTTCAGGCTCTTGACGGGTACCGTCGTCATTACGTTTGCCAGGGCCAACTTGGACGATTTCGCCAATTTGGGGCTTTTCCTTTGCAGTGTCAGGAAGAAGGATGCCACCAGCGGTTTTTTCTTCGGATGCGCTGACTTTAACGAAAACGCGATCGCCCAAAGGCTTGACTGTAGATACGCTTAAAGATACTGATGCCATAATTATTTAGGAGTTTTAGCACTCTCGACTTCTGAGTGCCAATTTAGCCGACTGTGGTATGTCATGGCAAGCAAGGGTTGAGTACGGGTTCCCGCACTGCATCAGAAATTATGACCGCCGATCGGGAATTGGGGATTGGGGATTAGGGATGCTATCGATCTCAACAGCGCTGAAAAAGAGTGGGTTTTTCGACCAATTTAAAAAACGATCCCGACAGATGGATCGATCGACTCCTGAGACAGCCTGACTTCCCCAATCCAAAATCCAAAATCCAAAATGGTATTACTTTCGCAGGAAGTCTAATGAAAAAGGTCATGAATCAGCGATCGACTGTCCACTGATAAGCTGCCATACTCAAGTCACCATAGGTAAAACTCGAATGGATCTGCGTCCCGCGAGCGTGGTTACCTGCGGCTCCCATCGCGACAAATAGGGGCAGGAGATGTTCCTCACTGGGATGGTTGTAAATGGCATAGGGAGCGCGACTGCGATATGCGAGGAGATCTTCGGTGTCGCCCGCTGCGATCGCATTTGTCAGCCAATCGACGAATTGCATAGTCTGGGAGTGCGAGTGCGGTTGGGCATGGTAATCGGCATTGAGGATACTGAGATTATGCGTGGCGCTGCCACTAGCCATAATCAGGATGCCTTCATCCCGCAAAGGTGCGAGTACTTGTCCCACCCGAAAGTGATGGGTGGGATTTAAGTGCGGCTGAATCGATAGCTGAGTAACCGGAATATTTGCTTCACGATATGCCAGGATTAGGGGTGTCCATGCGCCGTGGTCTAGTCCATAATCGATACTCTTTTGGCACTCGATCGCCTTTTCAGACAACAATTCAACTACCCGCTGGGCGAGTTCGATCGCTCCTGGAGCTGGGTATTCAAGCTGGTGAAGTGTGGCCGGAAATCCATAAAAATCATGAATGGTACGCGGAGTTGTCGCGAAGCTGACTGTCGGCTGTTGCGTGCTCCAATGTGCCGAAATTACCAGGATGGCTTGAGGTGTGGGGATCGTTCGACCCAGTTGCTTGAGAAAGTCAGGGGCAGCACCCGATCGCAATGGTAAGTCTGGCGCACCGTGAGAAACAAAAATTGCAGGGATTTGGGGCATAAATCTTTGGTGGCAAGATCTAACTGCCAGGTTATACCATTTTGGATTGGGAAAGCGTTGCTATATCCGAAGCCTGCAGATCTATCTGTCGCCCTTATGGTTTAAATCGGTATTAATTTCCAGGTAGAGACGTTCCAATGGAACGTCTCTACCTAATCAATGGGTGGAATGCCGAACGAGTTAAAGTAACCTAGCGTCAGTTCGGGATAAGGATTTCCGATTAACGAATCCTGGCTTCGTTTCGGAACCGTCCCCAAACAATAACCCCCAACCCACAGATCGACCCATAGTGCGGAGCTAATGCGAAGCGCTCTTGGCTGCTCACAAACCAACCCTTGTGCAGGGGAGTTTGAGGGGCGGCACTCCGCTCCTCAACGGGGGGTCTGGGGGAAGCCTCCCCCAAATCCGGGTTCTTTAGCACCAATAACTTAAGACTAAGCACCAGTCCAAGAATGGTCTAAAAGGGAAATCCTTAACCCGAATTGAGGTTAATCTAAGTTGCGTAATAGTAGCGATCGCTAATCACCTTACCGTCTTTCCATCGCGATACAGAAATTTGGTCGTGAGTTACTTTCCCCCATTCAGCATGAGTGTAATCAGCAAACCATTCCGAAATAATTAGATTTTCTCGAAAAGCCACTTCTTTCAATTTCAGTCCCCGAAATTCGGTGATTTTACTAAAGAAATCCAGCTCCCGTGCGCGATTTGCGTCTTTGCCAACGGTCGGAGGGTTGTCATTCTCCTGCATTAAGACATCCTCGGCGTAGTATTTCTCAAACACTTCCATTGCTTTATTTTGTGACAGCAATGTCTTGATATCTTCATAGATCGCTCTTAACTCGGTAGGTGTCGTCATAACTTGGCTCCGATTCAGCTATATTTTGTTTGCGTATTTAGCGATATCTATATCATGCTTTATTCCTCTAGATTTGAGAAGATCGCAAAATAGAATATAATATATTCCTGAGAAGAATTAATTTCATGCTCGATCGCATTACCTGCATTAAAAGTTTCGTGCGAACTGTCGAGACTGGCAGTTTCTCCGCTGTAGCCAGAGAACTAAATACTACCCAACCGACGATTAGCAAACAGATTGCCGCATTAGAGGAATATTTAGACGTACAATTATTGATTCGATCGACTCGCAAGGTCGGCCTTACCGATGAAGGGATGCGGTTTTACCAGCATTCTCAGCTAGTTTTAACCGCACTTGCAGAAGCAGAAGCTAGTGTCGGTAGCAGACAGATCCCCAGTGGTGTCCTGCGGGTCAATTGCTCGGTTTCGTTTGGATTGATGCAGATCTTGCCGCGCTTAAAACGATTTCTCGATCGCTATCCCGATCTCAAAGTCGATCTCACGCTGTCCGATTACTATATCGATTTGGTCGAAGAAGGGATCGATGTGGCGATTAGAATTGGTAATTTTCACGCTCCCAATCTTGTCTCAGTACCAATTGGCAAATCGAGACTCGTAACGGTGGCAGCGGCAGTATATTTACAAAAATTCGCTGCACCACAAGTGCCAGCAGATTTGAGCGAACATAACTGTATTGTCTACACTAGACAGTCAACGGGGAATGAATGGCAGTTTCAGGGTACTACTGTCACGATCGGGGGAAATTTGCAGGTAAATAATTCGGCGGCGCTCCGGGATGCGGTATTAGCGGGGATTGGGATTGGGACATCACCGATGTGGGCCTTTGGTGCAGAGCTGGAAAATAAATCGGTAAAAATTCTGCTGGAAGACTACGAACCCGCACCATTGCCAATTCAGGCGGTCTATCGACGGGGGCCGTTTCAGCCAGCGAAGGTAAAATGTTTGGTTGATTTTCTGCGCGATGAATTTGCTAGCATAGCCGCTGATTCCGAGCAGTGGGAGTTATCTTGATGGCAGATAGATCGCAATCTCGGTGATAGAACTCATCAAAGTTTGTACTTATATTACGGATCGTTAGTCGTAACCACTCTGGGCTTGGCAAATTTAGGTAAGATCGAGAAGCAGCATCTGAGGCAAGCATGTTCGATCTAAGTACTATTACAGAGTTTTCTAGGTGTCATTGTATCGGCATTTGTGCCTTCTTAGTGCCAACTAATTTACTGTTAGCCATTACCACACTGCTATTCACGGCACTAGATCGATCGCCACGCAATATTTATACGATCGTCAGTATTGGGATCTTCCCAGCAATCGCTTTATTCCTCCACGTTGCTACTTGGTGGGCGATCGGTGTAGTCATGCTGCCAACATTCATTTTACCGATCTTGGCGATGACTTGTTTGGCGATTTATGCTTACGCAGTAGTCAATCGTCAGCACCTAAAAAATTTACTCATCACGATCTTTGAATTTACGATCGCGAAGTATCAGCAATTAGTGACTGATTAGCAAGATCGAAATCATTCGATCGCTATTTTCGATTAGTTTTCGAATTCGATGAACTGAAAAACGCGTTAAAATACAATCGATACTTTTGTGTTGTGACTTCATTTTAGCCAAGCCTAATATTATGATTAAGCGTCGCTCTTTTCTCACTTATTTTAGTGTCGGCTGGTTGGCTAGTTGCTTCCCTGTAGTTCTGGCGGCGTGCGCTCCCAGTGGCTCATCGACTCAAGACACAACGGCTACAACCAATCCTCCAGCCGCAGATGACAAAGGCGGTGCTAAACCAGTACCAAAAACGACGGCTGATGGTTTTACGATCGTTGGTAATGTTGCAGATTTGGATAAAGCCGGACAACTTCAGATTCAGGGTATCGCGGTTACCCGAGACCCCGCCAATTCTAAACAGATCCTCGCAGTCAACCCTAGATGCACTCATAAAGGTTGTACTGTCAAATGGATCGCCGCCGAGAAGAAGTATGAGTGCCCCTGCCACGATTCAGACTTTGCCGCAGATGGGAAAGTCTTAAAAGGGCCAGCAACTCAACCTTTAGTCACCTACTTAGCCAAAATTGAAGGTACTCAAGTCGTCGTGAAAGCCTAGCGATAGACCTTCTGTCTCGCTACACATGCGCTGAAGGAATCCTCCAGCGCATGTGCCGCTTTTTACGTTGGGTCTCCCGACGAGTGGTGCCCGCGCCGACACATAGAGGCAAGCAAGAAGAAGATCGCTGTTTAAAATCTGGGAAATAGATTCTACCCCGATGACTATGGGCTAATCAAGCTGCTATATATTCGCAAGTTTAGCTGGTAGTTTAACGGTAAATACACTACCGAATCCCAGTTTGCTACTAACTTGGATTGTCCCCTGATGCGATCGAACGATCGCGCGGACAATGGCCAAACCCAGTCCAGTACCACCTGTAGCCCGAGATCGATCGACTTGCACGCGATAAAAACGATCGAATATCTGCGGTAAATCTACCGCAGCGATGCCAACTCCCAGATCTCGAACCGTAATAATTGCAGTGTTATCGGCATATTCCAGGCGGATCGTCACCACGCCAGCCGCAGCGGTATATTGAATCGCGTTAGTAATCAAATTGGAGATCGCCCGATACAATCGATCGACATCTCCCATGACAATGCAGGGCTGAGCGACAAGCACTTCTAGCTGCAAATCGACGTGCGTGGCAATTGCCAGTGGAGCTAATTCTTCTTCCAAATCGCCAACTAAATCGTTGAGCAAAATCGGTTGCTGGACGATCGGTAATTGTTTGGCTTCCAGCCGCGATAGCCACAATAAATCTGCTGCTAGCCGCGTCAGCTGTTGGACTTGTCGCGCGATCGTTTCTAGATTTGTGTGGGTTTCAGCTGCATTTGTGGCAGGATCTAGCGCACTTTCGACTGCTATTCGTGCGACAGCAAGCGGCGTTCGCAATTCATGAGCGGCATCGGCAGTAAATTGTTCGATCTGTTGGTAAGACCGATAAATCGGTTGCATTGCCAATCCCGACAACCACCAACTCGTACCGCCGATGGTGAACATCGCCAGCGGTACGCCAAAAATTAGCAGCAGATGTAGGCTCTGCATATACCCATCCAGCAGGTGATAAGACTGGGCGACTTGCAAATAGCCCCAGTCGCGATTGTCAATGGTTTGAATCGGCAGCGTGTGGAGATGATAGCGTTCGCCGCGCTCGTCGGCAATCGTTTCCCAGCGCAGCTTGGGTGTCCAATTGGGAAATTTGCGAACCGGATTGCCTAAAGTTGCGATCGATCGACCGTCTAAACTCAACAAGCGCAGATAATACCCTTGTTTTTGGGTCAATTCGCCAATCTTGGAGTCCGCTCTAGTCGGCGAACATTGCCCGCCAACGATACACAATCCCGGCAATACTTTCATTGCCACCGGATCGACTATCTCTGGTTGTTGCAATACCCCTTCGAGCGTATCGTGGACTGTACCCGCTAATGTATTTAACTCTCGATCGACCGTCCGCTCGAAGACACGCATCATTGTCAAATGCATCGTATAACCACATAGCAGCGCAATCAATCCAATGACGATCGCATAAAATCCAGTTAATTGAATTCTCGTGCGATTGAAAAGTCGATTTTGGTGCATCTATAGAATAGTGAACAGTGAGTAGTGAACAGTGGATAGAGAATAGGGGATAGGGGATACTCTAATCTAGCAACGACGTTATTTATGCCCTGAGTTGAATCGATAACCGAATCCACGAACGGTTTCGATCGGGTTGTCACACTTGGATTCAACTAATTTCTTGCGCAATAGCCGAATTTGAGCGGCGACGATATTGCTGGCTGATTCCGAATCAAATGCCCAAACGCGATTGCGAATTTGGTCGTGGGTGAGGATGCGATCGGGATTTTGCATCAAGTATTCCAATAGCTGAAACTCCTTCGCTGTCAAGCTCACAGAGCGTTCGTGTCCCCGTGTATCGCTAATGGCGATCGCATTATCTCCATAATCTAAGCGTAAATTACCCAGTTGCAATCGATCCGATTGAAATGTGGGCGCTCGTCGTTGGAGCGCGCGCAGCCTAGCGAGTAATTCCTCCATCCCAAATGGTTTGACTAAATAATCATCGGCACCAGCATCCAATCCGGTAATTTTATCCTCCATTCGATCGCGTGCAGTCAGAATCAGGATCGGCAAGCTAAAATTATCTCTGCGCAATCGCTGACAGAGTTCGATGCCAGAGATTTTTGGCAACATCCAATCGATAATTGCCATTGCATAAGTAGCGCGATCGCTGGTTAAATAATTCCAAGCTTCCAGCCCATCGCGCGCCCAATCGACCACATATTGGTGATGGGTGAGGCTTTTTTGAATAACTGCACCTAAGTCGGGTTCGTCTTCTACTAAGAGGATTTTCACGATCGATACTGTTGAAATAAAGATCCGAGGATAATTTTTCAATCGGGCCGAAGATGATAAAGAGCGAGTATTTCATCTTAATTTCATGTCAGCCGGATAATCTAACAATAGTTATTGTCCATCTCTATCCTAACGGTCAGCAGAATTTAGCGATAACTTTGTCGTCTAGTTGGAAAACCAGCGATCGATGGTAAATCATCAAAAATGTAACTCGGTAATCGTTGTGTCGACCGCTTTACTACTGACAAATCCGTTACTGGTATTCGCTCATGCTGGGCATGGCGCACATACATTTCAGGAAAATGGTGCTACGGGGAACCAACCGATCGAAGTCGATGCCCAAACAGTCCAACGCTTGGGGCTTAAAGTTGAGGCTGTCAAAGCGCAACAGCTAGCTGTCGGGCTGAAAACCACTGGGCAAATCGAACTGATGCCCGATCGCAAGGCGGAAGTGACAGCGCCAGTGCCAGGGAAGATCGTGAAATTATTGGTGCAGCCAGGGGCGGTGGTACGCCAAGGGCAACCAGTTGCGACGATGACGAGTGGCGAGTTATCAGATTTGCGCGTCACAGCTCAAGAAAAACGTGCCGAAGCTGAAGCAAGTCTTCACCAAGCGCAAGTAGATTTAAAACTGGCCCAGGAAAATTATCAACGTTACAGTCAAATCGCTCAGGCAGAAATCGCTCAGGCGCGAGCGCAATTAGCCGCAGCCCAAGCACAGTATCAACGCGATCGATCTTTAGTCACTGGCGGTGCGATCGTCAAGATTGCTAAAACCAATTATCAGCGACAAGTGCAGATTTCCCAGAGCGAGATCGAGCAAGTAAAAATTGAGGTAAGTGTTGCCCAAGAACGCTACGATCGCGATAGCCAATTAGTCGCCAGCGGTGCCTTACCCCGTCGGCAGATGTTGGACTCTCAATCGCAATTAGCCGCAGCCAAATCGAAGCTAGCTAAAGTAAATAGTCGTCCCGAGGTATTGCAAGCTGAAACTGAAGTCAGAAAAGCCGAAGTCGAGCTGCCCATCAGACAGCAACAAGAGTCCGCAGGCAAGCTAGCCGAGGCTCAGGCAGCGGTAACGAAGGCAGCGACGACAAAAGATGTTATCGCCGCTGAAGCCCAGTTAAAACGTGCTCTAGCCGCTGTAGCAGCAGCGCGGACAAAGCTGACATTGAGCGATCGCAGTTATCAGACACGGTTGCAACAATTGGGTACCGTTGCCGATAGTCAGGGATTAGTTAAGATCGTCGCACCGATTAGTGGGGTAATTAGCGATCGAGAGGCATCAGTCGGGCAATCTTTTCAGGATAGCGGTGCGAAATTAATGTCGATCGTTAATGATACTCAGGTGTTAGCGACAGCAAATATTTACGAGCAAGATTTAAGCAAAGTTCGACTGGGGCAAAAAGTAACTGTGCGGGTGGCAAGTTTACCCACACAGTTATTTACAGGTACGATTAGTCGGCTCGGTAGTGTCGTCGGTGAAGGGCGTGTGGTGCCAGTCCAAGCGCAATTAGATAACGCGGCAAAGCTGCTGAAACCAGGCATGTTTGCCGCGTTGGAAGTCATTACCGACCGCACGTCTAAAGCTGTATTAGCGATTCCCACTACCGCAATTGTCGAAGCAAATGGGCAGAAAGTTGTCTACGTTCAAAGTGGGGATACTTTTCAAGCTGTAGTGGTGAATTTAGGGCAAATTACGGGAGATTTAGCGGAGGTGAAGACGGGATTATTTGCTGGCGATCGAGTTGTGACGCAGCGGGGGATGTTGTTGTATGCTCAGTCTTTGCGGGGTGGTAGTAAGCCGCAGCCTGCTGTTGGTTCTAAACCTGTGGTGGTGGAGCCGACGATCCCGGTATGGGTTTGGGTGGCTGGATCTGGGGGGATTGGGGCAATGGGGGCAGCAGTTTGGGCGATTAGACGGCGAAAGGGCGCTCGGACTGAAGCTGAATTAGCTGTCAAACCAGAAATACTCCCAGAATCTACAACTAATGTAATGTGCGACCTTTCACCAGTACCTACTTCAGATCTCAATGGTAATAACTCCGACTCTGCAACCTCTGCGGTTGCCTTAGAGGGTAATGTTCTAGATCTGTAGCATAAGGAAAAAACGGTCGAAACGTAGAAAGAAATGGTATTAGAGATAAAGTCAGGATAAGTGTGAAATGGGACACGTTGTAAAGTTATCTTAAGCCAATCGCGCAGAGCGGCGGCATCGAAAGAACGCGCAGAGGCGCAAATTTCAGTTTCCTAGCTCACAAAAGCGCGTTCCCAAACCCAGATCGCACTCATTAGGATTACCCCAACGGAAATTAGCCGACGAATAGTTAAATCCCAGGGGAATTTCCGCAGATAAGATAGCAGTAAATAAACAACTATCACGATCGCAAATTGTCCTAATTCGATCCCGATACTGAAACTACCTAGAGAAGTAACCAAATTAGTCCGAGGTAATTCCAACTCCTGTAAAGCCGAAGAGAATCCTAATCCATGAATCAAACCAAAGCCAAAAGCTAACTGCCATCTATTTTTATTCGGCTCTTTGCTCCACAAGTTTTCGGCAGCAATATACGCGATCGAGAGTGCAATAATAATCTCCACCCAGCGACTCGGTACGGAGACAATATTCAAAACCGCCAGCGTTAAAGTAATCGAATGAGAGAGACTAAATGCGGAAACAACCTTAATTAGATAGGGTAGTTTACCACCTAACATTAGCAGGCTAACTAAAAATAGAATATGATCGTAGCCAGTGAAAATATGCTCGACTCCTAACCCGATAAAACTAGTAATTTGTTGTCCGATCGGGGCATCAATTAATGCTGCATTTTTGGCTGTCGGTGTAAAAACTATATTATCGACCGCATTATTCCTAAATACCTGTGCCAGACAACGTGCGGTATTTACTCCTGGGACGAATAGATCGTAATGTATGTGCAATTGACTTAGGGGTTGCGCCCACTGATATTGCAGCAATAAGTTACTATGTGTTTCGGGAGTAGTGATGAGATTGGGCGACAAAATTTTAGCTACAGTCGATCGGACGATTGAAGTAATCGGTTTTTGTCCGGCTGCCGTTAGTTGAATTTTTTCATTCAAAAATCGCCTAAGCTCGTTTTGATGTCTGGTTACTTCTAGTTCTGATAGCTTTCGATCCTGGTCATCATCAAACTGTGCGACTAACCCCGTCGGTATCGTCAGATTTACTTCGACAACTCGTCCTTTAATCTGAATATCCGCCACTGCTAAATCTGCCCAATGTGCCTGAGTGGGGATGGCTAAAGCAAAGCTTAATAATATTCCTGATAACAATGCAATCGCAATCCTCTCGATTCTAGTGATTCGATTGTCAGCTTTATGGAAGAAAGTCGTAATAAAATTCACAACGAATCGGCTATTTTTGATGAGGTTTATCATTGTTTGAACAGAGGTATCGTTCGAGTGTGGCGATCGTTACATAAAGCTCGCTATCTTTAATTTAATCCCGATAATCCCACTCCTAAACCTAGCGCCTGTCTGCCTCCAGCCGCAAACGTCGGATCGATCGATTTCACCCGTTCTCGATCCAGTTGCGCTTGCGCCGATTGCCCTCTAGCTTGGGCGATAACTGCCGATCGATCGGTTATTGCCGGATCGAGAATTCCTGACTTCAATGCCGTCTCGATCGCCTGCTGAGCCTGCGCTAGCTTACCCAGCCGCAAATATGCAGCCGCTAAAGTATCCCAAGTTTCGGAATCTTGGCGAATTTTAATTTCGGCTTGCATCAAGGTTAAAGCTTGAGTTAAATCTTCTGTGTGTCCGCGTTCGAGCAATAATTGCGCCAACTCCCGCCGATGTCCGAAACCACTGAGATCGGAGCGCAATCTCGATACCGCCCGCGCCCAAGTTGCATCAGCTTTGGCGGTATCTCCTTGCAACCGTTGGACTCTTGCCAATCCTCGCAGCGCAACATGATCGTAAATCGTCGGAGCTTGCTGGTTGGTTAAGAAAAATCGATCGTATAGTGCGATCGCGCTTTGCTGATACTGCGTCTGAGTGGGATCGGCTTGCCAGCGTCGGACAGATAATTCGGCCATATTTAATAACGCTGGCGGATATTTGGGCAAGATTTCCAGAGCGGACTGATAAAGCTCCTCCGCCTGCTGAAGTTGTCCCCGCTTGTAATAAAACCGACCCAAGAGTGTCCGCACCCACGCCGAACTCCCCGCCTCATCCGGTTCTTCAGCCGCGATCGCGGTTTTAAAATCTTTAATTGCTGCTGCATCTTGTCCCTGAGCTACTTCTACCAAAGCTCTGAGCGCAAAATTACTGAGGGTGGGCATCCTGCGGACTGCGGTGTCCGCAGCAATGCGGGCGGCGTTAGCGTTGCCTAAAGCCAGATGGTTAGTTGTTGACAGGGACAGGGATTCAGCTTGCGGGGGCAGTTGTTTGACTAGAGCTAAGGATTGAGTGAAGTCATGTTTTGCCGCTGCTACTTTTGCTAGAACTAAAGTTGCCCCATAATTATGGAATGGCAACTGGATAAGCGATTGCTGTGCAGTCTGTTGAGCGAGGAGATACCAGCTACTTTCGCCAGTTGCCCGTGCCATTTTTAAATAATTTTGCGCTAACGCGGCTCGTTCCAGCCCCGCTGTCGGTTGCTGTTGAATGACGCGTTGGTGAAAGGCGATTTCCTGTTGGATATTTTTGGTAATACTCCCCACCACTGGACGCTGAAACCGATATTTCCAGGCAGGATTGACACGCGGGGAGGTAGAGAGTAGCAAATAAGACGCGCTCGTGCCACCGATGAGTACTAATAGCGTACCGAACCAGAGCAATTTTTTACGCTGAGACGCTCTTTGGATGAGAGAAATTTGCATAGCTATTTACGGAGTACGGGTAATTTATCGAAGTTCGATAATCGTTGGGGGCGCGGTCGTTCCTGGTGGCTGGGCGGAAGCTGGAATGACGATCGTGGTTCCTTCGCGGCGATCGGTCGGCGGTGGTGCGATTGGAACTGGCACGGTCGGCACTGGCGCAACATTGGGCGTGCTTTGCATCTCGATCTTCGCGGTACCAATATTCATCGAGCCTTCTTTGAGATCGGCAATTAGCTTACGAGGATCTTTGTAGCCTAGTCTTGGAGCCAAAAGTATCGCCAATCCATGCGCCATTTCAGTTTTGTTTTGCGCGATCGCTTCTGCTAGGGCAATCATCAAGCTGCGATTGTCCTCTAGTTGGCGTTTGAGCCGATCTGCTTCTGCTAATGAAAATTCCGGCGCACCCGGTCGCCAAGTTACGCCTACCTGCCAGCGCACACCAGTAGAGCCATAACTAGAACCACTATTAAAACCGTTATTAAAACTGCTGGAGCCATAAGACGAGCCATCAGTGAGTGTCGAACCAAGATCGACCCTGAAGCACAGATTAGAGCAACTATCTGAGCCTGATGAAAATGACGTAAATTGAGCAAAACAGGGAGCTGCGATCGTTGTCACCCAGAGGATTAGAGCGGAAAGTAGCGGATATTTCATGGCAGTTATCTACAATATTCTTTCGCATACCTTGACGGGTGCCGACTACTGGCTGAGATCCTAGCGATCGAGCTAACTGCCTAAAACAGCTGACTTTGACCACATGTCGCTGCAACAGTTATCGATCGCGCGGTCTTTGCTCTCAGAGGGTATCTGAAAAGCGTAGATTTAATCCCCCCAACCCCCTTAAAAAGGGGGTGCAAGATTCAAATTCCCGCTTTTTAAGGTGGATTTAGGGGGATTAACAACCTACGCTCGTATCCAATAAAACTTTTCAGACACCCTCTCACCACAAACTACCTAATTTGGTAAGGCTAAATAAGGGAAACTCGATTCCAATGGCTTATGCCCTTGCGCGGGGTTGCCTGGAGTGCCCTCATATGTGGCGTTATCGCCCTTAATTGCCCCATTAGTTAGGACACTTAAAGTCGTATCGATGACATCATCCTTGAGCAGCCGCCCACGAATGGGACTGCCTAGAGCATTGAGGGCATTACCATAACCACTAGCACCCGTAGTATCGATCCGCATCACATCTGGTAAAAAAGCGGCTAGGAGAGCATTCGTCCGATTAGTGTCATTCCCCAAGGCTTTGAGCGTGCGGGTGGCTTCTGCCCCGATCGGCGCTGCTGCTGGAGAGAGATCGGCAGTCGGTGGTACGCTATTGAAGGTATTGAGTAAGTCGTTGCTGACAATCAAGCCCTCGTTGATGGCGGGACGCGCCAAGCGTTCTACCTGCTGATAGTTGCCATTGGCATCGCGGAGCGAAATTGTCTCCCAGATATCGTAAGTAGTGGCACCAGTATTGCCTTGCAAAAATTGCAGCGGCATCCGAATCGCGATCGTATTGACGTTAAAACCTTTAAATGAATCCACGGCTTGAGCGGGCGGACGGAAGCCAACCGCCGAACCGATGCCTAATGCCCCAGCCCGCACTCGGAAAAATTGCTCGACATCAAAGACAAATGGATCTTCCCGCAAACCTGCAAACACAGAAAGTTTGGAGCCTCCAGCTGAGAGTTGATTGACGATTGGTCTTTGGGCGTTAGCAGCTTGCAACGACGTGGTGACAAGACTTGTTGCCGAAGTGGTCTGTCCATCTTTGAAGACAGTCATCTTGACTGGCTGCTGCTGTTGGTCGTTGGGCACACCAAACTCAAACCGGATGATGATATCTTCTTGACCTGTAGGTGTAGCATCCTTATTGGCAACGCGAGTCAGTTTGAATTCATACCGAGCATTTGTACTGAAATAATACTGCTGGCGGGCGATCGAGCGTGGGTTGCTATTCATCACCAAGACGAGATCGCCAGGATTGGCGTTTGAATTTTGATCTTGTTCCCGAAATGCGTATAAGTCAGTCAAATTCAGGTTGCGACCTTTGGCATCGACCTCGCCATCATCGTGATCGGAAGCCATCAGATATTGTGGCAAGCTAGTTGCTGCCAAGATTGCCGCGATCGAGATGCCACCCAGAACTAGAGTTTTTTTCCAGTTGAACTTAAAAATTGAAATTGCCATATACAATCCTGCTACTTAATGGTTGAGTGGATAGATTTATCGCTCTAATTAGACATACGCTGCTAGTTCTAGAATGGATCTTTTAATAACCAATGAAGTTACACACGATCGAGTTATTAATTGGAACGCGCTCGAACAACTAAGATATTTTCTTGTCGATCGATTTAGCAAGTTTAATTTTGCGTCTGGCATGCACACCATAACCAAAAGCGGCCAAAGTCCCCAAGATTGTCGCTGGCTCTGGCACTGCGGTAGAGATAGACGAAACATTACCCGCACCAGTGATAGTATTGCTAAAATTCCCAGATTGAGTATTATCAAAGCCAGTTGTAACGAAGTAATAATTCGTGCCAGGATTAAGGGTTGTGGTAAATCCAGACAAACCAGCGTTTGCATTATCGTCGTTACCGATGACGATATTATTTAATTCATTACCGAGTATGGGATTGAAGGCATTCTTATAAAGAAAAGTATAGTTATCAAAGTTTGCCGTACTCTGAAAAACGTAGTTATCTGCGGTATTAACTGTAAAGCCAAAACTACTGTAGTTGACAGTATTGTTAGATACGCTGGTTGGAGGATTGGGGCCATTGTCATTAGGTCTAATCCAGGTGGGAGCGCCTGTAGTCGTACCACCATAAGTAAAAGTAGCAGCTTGAGCATTAGGGGTAAGTGGAGACATCAATACTGTCCATCCGCAGATAATACTCGCACCAGTCAAAGCAAGTTTATTATTTTTAAGCATGATTTTAACTGAAAATAATGATGGTACATATACATTCTAATAAGCTAACTAATATAACGTTAGTTATTTCATGTATTGCCAATAAAAATTCAGCTATATGACTTATATTCGTGGTCACCTGACATCGATTTGTTCGCTCTAAAATTATCTTGCTTAAGCCACATTGCCGATGCTTTGTCGATTAGAAATTGACGCAAAAATTTCGCCCTCAAGCTTAACTTTGTGAGCGAAATATACAAAGTTTTTGTGTTAAATAAAAGCCAATATTGCCTATAAACAACAATTTATCCATCGTCTTCGATTGACCCTAAATTATACCCATCGGTATTAATTAGAATCGAAAATTACGATCTAATATCTATAGATATGTATTACGAAATATCGTCAATGCTGTTTCGGTCGATCGCCGAGCGTTATTCCTCATGCCTTCTATGGCTGGGATTTCAACTCCGATCCAACCTAGCTGTATACTTATTTATACGCATCGACTGCGCTGATGGATCTCTGCTGAAGCAAAAAATCTCGATTATTTAGGATCGCTCTCGGTAGCAATGCCAAACGTGCGTCTGAGATGGTGAATGGTTTACTAAAGGGATGTTGAGAGGGTTGAACGATTTTTCACTTCAATCTCCTGGAGTGGTTTGACAGCATCAGTCGATCGGGTGAGGCGATCTGGGCGAGTGTTCGCTAAAATGCGCTTACGTCAGCATTTTCCTTCCTTTGCAGTCAATGGTCGAAACCACAAATTTACTCTCGAAAATCGCGGAGGGAGATCGGACTGCACTATCTAAGCTTTACGATCGATACGCGCGGACGATTTACGCGATCGCCTGGAAAAGTCTCAACTCAGTTGAGGACTGTGAAGAAGTAGTTTTGGATGTATTTGCCCAAATCTGGCGGATTGCTGGCAGGTTCGATGTCAACAAAGGTTCTGTCGAACAGTGGGTGTTTACACTAGCACGCAGTCGCATCCTCGATCGGTTACGTAAATTGCAGCGGATCGATAAAGTGAATACGGCAATCTCCTGTGGAAAAGGAATCGATTTTCCAACTATCAGCGTAGATCCAATTGAAGCGATCGAAATTGACGAACGACGACAACTGGTACTCGCGGCGTTAAGTCAGATTCCTCCCGAACAACTTGAGGCGATCGAATTGGCTTACTATCAAGGTTTGACCCACACTGAGATCGCTGCACGCACTGGACTGTCGATCGGCACTATCAAAACACGACTACGGCTCGGATTGAGTAAACTAAAAGTAGCCTTTAAAAATGAATCGTAAGTAGCAGACCGATCGCGAAAGTAATGAATTATCATTTTTAGTGTTACTGTCGCAAACACTCCCCATCCCCGCTCCATAGCTGTTGACAGCATTTTCACGTCTGGCTCCATATATACAGCTCGACGAGCTTGGCAGACCACAAGTAGTGGTTCATGCCTGAGTTAATGCCAAATAGTGATAGGCATCACTAAATCCCCTCATCCCCCGTGTCTGAAACGCTCATGAACGAACATCGATGTTTTTGCGAACTCGCTCCACTATACGCACTCGATCTGCTCGATCTTGAAGAACGTTTCTGGGTAGAAGCTCAGGTTTTGGATTGTCCCGATCTCGCCGCAGAACTGGCGAGTTATCAAACTGCTGTGGGTGCGATCCCTTATGGTGCCCCAGTCGTACCGATGGCGGTAGATCTCAAGGAGCGGTTATTCGATCGGCTTTCGTTTCCTGTAGACAATCGGCTGGATGTAAATACCATGCAAACTAGCACCAATGTTCAGCCAGACAGCGATTTAGTCGGGCGATCCGACGAGCCAACAATGGTGACAATTAGATCCGCAGATCTACAGTGGCAACCTTACCAGACAGAGGGGGTAGAAGTTGCTGTATTATTCCTCGATCCCATCAATCGGATGTGCTCTGCCATTGTCAAAGCAGCGGATGGAGTCATCTACCCCATCCATCAACATCAAGGGATTGAAGAAATTTATATGTTAGAAGGAGAACTGGAAATAAACGGGCAAGTTTACCTGGCTGGGGACTATATTCGATCGTTCCCCAATTCAATTCATCCACCCGCCACTACTAAGGGCTGTAAGTTTTTGATTCGGGCTTGTATCGACGATAATTATGATGCAAATCTCATCACTTTGTCTCAATCTCCTTTGGAGTAGTGTGGGGTCAGGGCGAGCGGGTAATGTTCTAGATCTATTAACATCGAGTATTTTTAGAACCTGACAACAACAGCGATTTTTCAATCTAATTTGGTAATATTTCCTCTTAAAGCTTTGATTTCACCTCGCTTAGTTTTAGCTTCAATCCGCCTGCTTTTAGCCCGAAGTGATGGTTTAGTAAGTCTGCGTACTTTAGGAATAGTCGTGACACTTCTAATTAAAATCTGAAGACGTTTAAGGGCATCTTCTTTATTTTGCTCTTGAGTGCGATGCTGTTGGGCTTTGATGACGATAACACCATCTTTAGTAATCCGCCGATCGCTTAAATTCAGCAGCCGTTCTTTAAATAATGGAGGTAGGGACGATGCATTAATATCAAACCGCAGATGAATAGCCGTAGCGACTTTATTCACATTTTGACCGCCCGCACCTTGCGATCGAACGGCAGCAAGACTAATTTCATCATCTGCAATCGCAGTATTTTTGGTAATTTGCAGCATTGGTCGTGCGATCTCATCTAGATATGATTATTCTATCAATTATTAGAAGATTAAAACTAGTGTTAATCTCTTCAGCAAAACTTTTTATGCGATCGATGCTCCTTCCTCTGTATCCTTTGCGCCGCTGCGGTTGCTTTAAAAAATGTTGAATTCGATCGTTAAGTGGTCGATTAGTCAGCGGTGGCTAGTCGTAATTATTTCCCTAGTTATTTCGATTTGGGGATTTCGGGTACTCACGCAAATGCCGTTGGATGTCTTCCCAAATTTTGCCCCGCCACAGGTGGAAATTCAAACCGAAGCCCCAGGACTTGCCCCAGAGGAGGTAGAATCTTTAGTCACCCGCCCGATCGAAAGCGCGATTAATGGCACCCCAGGATTAGCCGCGCTCCGTTCGTCCTCAGCGGTGGGGATTTCTTCTGTCCGGGCAGTATTTAGCGACAATACCGAGATTTATCGCGCTCGTCAACTCGTGACAGAAAGGCTCCTACAGGCTCGCGGACAGTTGCCCCAAGGGGTAAATCCGCCCGAAATCGCCCCAGTTACGTCGCCGTTGGGGAATATTATCAAATATGCGTTTACGAGTGAGACAACGCCACTAATGGATGTCTGGCGAATCGTGAATTGGCAAGTACGCAATCGACTGCTAGCCGTCCCTGGCGTGAGTAATGTATTTATTTTTGGTGGGGACGAACGCCAGTATCAAATATTAGTAGATCCGAATAAGTTAAAAGCTTTTGATGTATCGCTCAATGAGGTGACGAAAGCAGCCACAGCGGCAAATAGTAATGCACCTGGCGGCTTTTTAATTAGTCCCGATACGGAATTATTAGTACGTGGGATGGGGCGAATCGAATCCATCGAACAACTCCGTCAAGCAGTAATTAAAGCCAAGAATGGTACGCCAATTTTATTAAGTCAGGTCGCAGATGTCAAAATTGGCGCGGCGATCAAACGTGGGGATGGGAGTTATCAAGGTAAACCCGCGATTATTCTCACGGTGAATAAACAACCTGCTGCGGATACGCCGACGGTGACGAAGGCAGTGGAAGCGGCTTTGGCGGAATTGAAGCGGAGTTTTCCTCAAGATGTGAAGTTGGCGATTACCCTGCGTCAGGATGACTTTATTGAAGCCTCGATCGAGAATGTCTCTACCGCTCTCCGCGATGGAACAATCATTGTCTCGGCGGTATTGATTGCCTTTTTGATGAATTGGCGGACGGTGCTGATTAGTCTGAGTGCGCTCCCTGTCTCGCTGCTATTGGGCATCATGGTGCTGAACTGGACGGGGGAAGGTTTGAATACGATGACGCTCGGCGGTTTGGTGGTAGCGATCGGTTCGGTAGTAGATGATGCGATTGTAGATATGGAGAATGTCTATCGGCGGTTGCGGGAAAATCAATTAGCAGGTACGCCGATTCCCCCGTTGCAGGTGGTATTTAATGCCTCAGTAGAGGTGCGCGTCAGCGTGCTGTTTGCGACAATTATTATCGGGGTGGTATTCGCGCCGATTTTCGCATTATCTGGGGTGGAGGGACGGATTTTTACACCGATGGGGGTAGCTTATTTAGTCTCAATTGCTGCTTCTACAATTGTCGCCTTAACTCTCACTCCAGCTCTGTGCGCCCTACTACTGATCGGGCACAAACTCCCCGATACGGAAACCTGGCTCGAACGCCAAGTGCATCATCTATATCGCCCCGCCCTGCAATTTGCGATTAAACTCCCGCAACTAGTCCTATCCTTTGCCCTCGCTGGATTTGTCGCCGCGCTAATTGTGTTGATGAATTTAGGGCAAGTATTCCTCCCCGAATTCCAAGATCGCGCCCTAATTATCGCCGCTAGTCTCTATCCTGGTCAATCGCTCAATGCTACCACCCAAGTCGGATTGGCGATCGAATCAGCCCTTAAAGATAATCCCAATTTCGACACCGCCCAATTTCGCGCCGGACGCGCTCAGGGTGACACAGAAATAGCTGGGGTCAATTTTGGCGAATTGGATGTTCAAATCAGCAAAATCGGCTTAAAACATCGCGAGGAAAGTATCGCTCAACTCCGCACCGAATTCAATCGGATTCCGGGTGTAGCCGCGAATATTGGCGGGTTTATTTCCCATCGAATGGATGAGGTATTATCGGGTGTCAGAAGTGCGATCGCAGTGAAGATTTTTGGGACAGAATTAGACCAATTAAGATCGATCGGTCAACAAGTAGAAGCAGTGATGCGGGATATCCCTGGACTTGCCGATCTCCAACTCGAACCGCAAGTGCCGATTAAACAAGTCCAGATTAAATTCGATAGATTAGCCGCCGCCAGATATGGACTATCGATCGGCGATCTTGCCGAAACGATCGAAACCGCCCTCAATGGTAAAGTCGTCTCGCAAGTGATCGAGCAACAACAAACCTTTAATCTTTTAGTCTGGCTCCCCGAAACATCCCGCCACGATTTAGACATCATTAAAAACCTCCTCGTTGATGCCCCTAATAATCAAAAAATCCCCCTCGCCCAAGTTGCTAAAGTAGAATACGGCACGGGTGCAAATACCATCAATCGCGAAAATGTCTCCCGTTTTATCGTTGTCTCAAGCAATGTCTCCGGACGAAATTTAGGTTCGGTAATTAAAGATATCCGCAGTCAGATTAAAGCAAAAGTCCAATTACCTGACGGATATTTTATCGAATACGGCGGTCAATTTGAAGCCCAAGAAGGTGCAACTAAAACTCTGCTATTCTCTGGTGGTTTAGCCTTAGTTACGATCGGGGTATTACTCTACTTCGCAGTCAAATCCATCCCCGCAACCCTGATGATTCTCGTCAACTTACCCCTAGCCTTAATCGGTGGGGTAATTGCAGTTGCCCTCACTGGTGGAATCATTTCTGTAGCTTCAATGGTGGGTTTTATTACGCTATTTGGAGTCGCAGCTCGCAATGGATTACTCCTCGTCGATAATTACAATACTAAATTAGCCGCAGGGCTACCGCTCAAGGAAGTATTAATCGAAGGTTCGATCGAACGTTTAGTTGCGATCTTGATGACAGCTCTAGCCTCCGCCTTGGGGATGGTACCGCTAGTTATCGGGACTGGTGCGGGGAAAGAAATTCTCCAACCGCTGGCAGTGGTGGTGTTGGGTGGTTTATTTACATCTACGGCGTTGACGTTGTTGGTATTACCTGCCATGTACTCATTATTCGATCGGTGGTTAGTCCCGAAACCGACTCAAGCCAGACTCAAAGATATTCAGTAATAGATTGAGTGATATTTGTGCATCGATCGAATAATTAAATCCTGAATGTTTAGATTGACAGTTATAGCTGCAATTCTAAATCTAAAATCTATCGATCGATGACATTTCGACTCAAGTAAATAAATCCGCTGATTTCGATTACCTCTTGGCTGTGCCAAACTGAAAAAAATCAACGGATTTAAATATTGCTAAATTTTATTGATAACAAGAACCGCACTAAACAGGCTGTAACTTGCCATCCTGCCGTCGTCGCAGCCAGAACGCTACCAGAAAAGCACTAGCCACAATTCCGGTCATATAGCCCAAACTAATCAACCGCACATATAGCGGTGGGGCAACTCCTTCTACATCAACTGCTTGAGAAACTTTAACCTTTGTACTTTGCTGTCCACCGACTGCTGCGGGGGTGAATTCCACATTCACCTGATGTCCAGAGCCGTCAAATAGACCCGATTGCCAAGCAAATTTACCGTTAGCATCAATCGCACCTTGATAACCAAAAGCCATCCATTTATCTTGTTTTTCAGTATTAATAGTTTGAATACTGACCGTTCCAGCGACAGGTCGCTCGGTTTTGGCATCAACAGCTTTAATCTGGAAGCTGGCAGGTTTGCCGACGGTTGCATGGTCATCGCCAGTAATCGCTAGCTTAATACCTTGACTGGTAATCGTATTTGCTGGAATTGACTTTTGGGTGTGTTCTGGACTTGCCCCATGTTCATGGTTCTTCCCCATATGTGACATGGGTGCTGACATTCCAGACTGTGCCATTTCTGCACTAACATTGACATACAGCAGCGCAACTATCGCGACTAAGGTAGCACCACTGAGCAGCAATCGCACTGGTTGAGGAGCAAGCTCACCAGCTTTGGTTGCTCGTTTCGCCCCAATTACCCAACCACCACCTAAACCAGCCGCAGTTAGTACCAGTGCGAGGATCGCAAAATTTTGGTACTTGATTGAATTTTCAGGGACGGTTAGTGTCATCGTCTGTTGAATGGCTTCGCCCCCAACTACTCCAATCGGGGTGGCGGTGACTTGCAACTGATAGTTACCCCGAATCGGTAGCATCTGTTGTAATTGGAGTTTGCCCGTGGGTGCATCCGCCTGGATCTCGAATATTTGCGTCCCTTCCACGATCGGAAAATCGGTCGTAAACCACGGGGTGGGAGTAGGAGCCAGGAGTTTCGCTTTCATCCGCACATTTGCTAATGGCTTACCAGTATTATCGATCGCCTGAAGGGTCAATTTGACTGGCTGCTGTGTTGTTTCTGATTCCGCTTCGTAGGGGACAACTCGGTCGAGTGACGGCTCGGTAGTTAATTTGACGGTAGCTGGAGCCGATTTTGCTGGTGCATTGAATCCGCCCAGAGCAATTAAGCCCATCAAGCAAGAACTGCTGATGAGCGAGGCGATCTTAAATTTTGACATATTTTAATTACAGACTGAATCAACTCAATTTTTTAGGTTTAACACTCAGTCTTAGTGACAACTGACCAACAGGGTATGGTGACGGCTGGAATGCACGCTGTCATGAATTGCTGGACTGGTGGTAAAGTAGACAGTCCACAATGTCAGCACACAAAGGGATAGATATAGTCCAGATTGAACTGGGGTCGAAAGAGTGAGATCGATTGCTTGTTGGGGCAAGCTTACGGTAGATTTTTGTAACATGGTTCTGTTCCTCGCAGAGATTGAATTGTACCGATGTGTGGATGTCGAATCAGCAGGTGTTCTGACTTCCTAACTCTAAACTCGCTCGGTTAGGTCACAGTTGCGGGACAGCGTTGGCTTTCCACCAAACTTTCCCTCTTGCCTCTGATGGCTGATTTCCAGCAGAACTGATTTGATCTCGATCGTTGATGACCGAGCGATTCACCGATTATAGCTGAATCATGGTTGATTTCTACAAATTAGGATATTTGAGTACCCAGCATCAGCAGTAGATATTTCATCTTGATTTCACCTAAAGATGAGACGATCTTCCCATCTCTACTTCCTTCATATCTGGAGCGATTAAAAAATTATATGCTTTCAAAAATTACCCCGCTCTATCTCGCTCTTTATGGGTTGCTAATCCTGACTGCATGTAGCAAAGACGCAAAAATCGCCAGCACTGTACCAGTTCCAGCCAAAACAGAAACAGCACCTAGCTCACTACCAGCAAAATCAGGCGAACATGGTAAATCTCACCGTGGCGGTACGACCATCGAAACGCAAGGTATTCACATGGAAATGGTACCAGAAAAAGCAGCCGACAAGACCCACCTAGATTTATACGTCCAAAATGGGGACAATCACGAACCAATTCCCACGGCAAAAGTCGTCGCACAAATTCAAGCTCCAGACGGCAAGCAGCAAAGTTTGAATATGAAATATTCAGCCGACGATAAACATTACACCGGCATCGTAACTGGGAAAACCGCCGGACAATATCAAGTTAAGATTACCGCCGATGTTAGTGGCAAAAAAATTGATGGTCGATTTACATTCGATCGATAAGAAAAGAGGAAGTTGATGATTTGCGGTATGATTTCTCCTCGAAACTCTCTGAGTTTCAGGAATCAGCTCTAGAGTCAATCAGCCCTAAATTTAGCAAAGCCGAAAAGAGATCGATCTCAGTAATACTCGAGCTGAAAAAGCATGGGTAAATTTATTACCCATGCTTTCTAAAAATAGAATATCCTAGCAATATTCACTAGCTACTAATCCTAAGTACCAGAAGTCCAAGAGTTAGCATAATCGATTTGGTCTTGAGTCAGACTGTCGATTTGGATGCCCATGGCTTGGAGTTTCAAGCGAGCGATTTCTTTATCTACTTCAACAGGAATCGAGTGAATCCCTGGAGTCAGTTGACCTTTATTTTTGACTAAATACTCGCAAGCCATCGCTTGGTTCGCAAAGCTCATGTCCATAACTGCGCTAGGATGACCTTCAGCAGCAGCGAGGTTGACAAGGCGACCTTCACCGATGACGATGATAGATTTACCGTTGTTGAGCTTGTACTCTTCAGTAAAGTTACGGACGGTGTTAACACCAGATGCTTTGCTAACCAAAGCTTTAAGATCGATTTCGATATCGAAGTGACCGGAGTTACAAACGATCGCCCCATCTTTCATGACATCGAAGTGCTCGCCGCGAATGACATGTTTGTTACCAGTGACGGTAATAAAGATGTCGCCGATCGCTGCCGCTTTTTCCATCGACATCACACCAAAACCGTCCATGACGGCTTCAATTGCCTTGGTAGGGTCGATTTCAGTAACGATGACGTTTGCACCCATCCCACGGGCGCGCATAGCAGTACCTTTACCGCACCAGCCGTAGCCAGCAACAACGATCGTTTTACCAGCTAATAAGATGTTGGTAGCGCGAACGATGCCGTCGAGGGTGGATTGCCCAGTACCGTAGCGGTTATCGAAGAAGTGCTTGGTGTCAGCGTCGTTGACGTTGACAGCGGGGAAGGTAAGTACGCCAGCTTTGAACATGGCTTGGAGGCGAACGATCCCAGTAGTGGTTTCCTCGGTAGTACCGATCAGATCGCTCAGTTGGTGCTGGCGTTCTTGAACCATAGTTGCAACTACGTCACAACCGTCATCAACAATGATGTTTGGGCGGTGATCTAATGCGGTTTGAACGTGGCGTTTGTAAGTAGCTTCATCTTCACCACGGAAGGCAAATACGGGAATACCATAATCGACAACCAAACTTGCCGCAACGTCATCCTGAGTGGAGAGCGGGTTACTTGCAATCAGAATCGCATCAGCACCAGCGGCTTTGATGGCGATCGCGAGGTGAGCGGTCTCAGTGGTAATGTGGCAACAAGCGACGATGCGAATCCCTGCGAATGGCTTTTCTGCTTCAAATCGATCGCGAATCTGACGCAGCACGGGCATTTCTCGCCCAGCCCACTCGATCCGTTGCTTGCCCAGGGGCGCGAGCGATAAATCCTTAACTTCGTGTTTCAGTGCAGTTGCAATCATGTATCTAGTTTTTTACAAAAATTTAAACTTCGATCTCTATCTAAGATTACAGGAAATGTTGAAATTTATCACTCCGTGAGATTCGCTAGAGGGGGGTGATTCCCGTACTAATACCTAAGTAGGATCTCGGATTTGCAGTTGCAGATTGTCGCTAATTTAGCATTTTGGATGTCTGCACGATTAGCTTTTCATCGCTTTTTCTCGTTCCCATCGCTAGTAATCTAAATTTACGTAGGTCTATTTTCTGACTGTCAAGTAGAGATTTTTCGTTATCCAACCCAGATATTTAGATCGAAATCTAGATGAGATGTATTTTTTTATACTTAACTTCCGAGCGGATAAGCTCGTAATAGCATCTTACTTAAATCCACGACCTCAATTGACAATGAATGCTCTAGCTCGTGCGTGTGATGACGTGTGGTTCGCAAAGCATGAGAGCCGCTTACACGGCAACTAATCGCTTTAATCGATCGGCGACTTCATCCATCAACTCTGGACGTTTTAGGGTTACTGCCAAAATCATGGTGCCCTGCAAAGTTCCGATCGTGTGGACAGCTAAGGTAGTCGCATCAACGCGATCGCCTAATGCTAACTCGATCCAATCCAGTAGCCGTTTGAAAAATCGTCTCGCCGCGTCCGATACTGCATCTGGCAAATCCTTCGACTCTGCCCCCAACATACAGCCCAAACAAATCATCCCGTCATTTTGCACAGCTGCCCGATAGCAATCGCAGAGTCGTTGTAAATGTTCTGCTGTCGTTGCTTGGGTGAGATCGACAGCACCTAACGTCGCTGCCAATTTATCGCTATAGCGATCGACCACTGCTGCACCCAGTAATGCCTTCTGCGGAAAATGGTAATGCACACTGGCAGCCTTAATCCCCACATCTGTCGCTAGATCGCGATAGCTCACAGCCTCAAATCTGCCTCGGCGAATCCGGATCTCCGCCGCTTCCAGAATTTCGATCGCTTTTTCTGAATAGTTGGTTGCATCATCTTTCATACTTTCAATTATCTAACGTTAGGTAGGGGGTTGACAATTGCCCATGACTTAAGCCAAGATTTACCTAACGAACGTTAGATAGACAAAATTCTTTTAGTTTGGAGAACTGCCATGAAAGTCTACGAATACAAAGCCTTCCCCAACCCTTGGCGAGTCCGCATGGCTCTGGCGGAAAAGGGGTTAACCGATCGAGTAGAATTTGTCCAAGTCGATCTGCCTCAGGGCGAACACAAACAGCCAGCATTCCTAGCGAAAAATCCAGCGGGTGCTGTGCCCCTACTGGAACTTGAGAATGGCACCTATATTGCCGAATGTACCGCCATTACTGAGTATTTCGACCATTTGACTGGCGAACCGAGCCTGACAGGTCAGAATGCCACGGAACGTGCCACGATCCATATGATGCAGCGACAGGTGGAAGCAAATTTACTGGATGCGATCGCCAATTACTTCCATCATGCCACACCCGGTTTGGGCTTTGAAGTCTATCAAATTCCCCAATGGGGCGAAAAGCAAAAGGAACAGGCGATCTCGATCCTGAACGACTTAGATCGATTATTGGCGACTCAGCCTTATATTGCAGGCGATCGCTTTACGGTAGCAGATATTACGGCTTTGGCAGGGATTGCATTTGGGGGCTTTTGTCAAATTACAATTCCAGCAACTGCAACCCATCTGCAAGCTTGGCACGATCGAATGCAGCAACGACCGAGTTTTAGTGCCTAATTGCCATTGATGTGTAGGGGAGAGAATGATGGAACTCAATGCGGACTTTACCAAACGGGCGGTGGTGCATGGGGCGGCGATACCTTGGCAAGCATCACCCATACCGGGCGTGGAACGGCGAATGCTCGATCGGATTGGAGCAGAAGTGGCGCGGGCGACATCGATCGTCCGCTATGTTCCCAATCGCCGATTCTCTCCCCATACCCATGGCGGTGGCGAAGAATTTTTGGTTTTGGCTGGTGTTTTTCAGGATGAATATGGAGAGTATCCGGTAGGCACCTATGTGCGAAATCCACCCACATCCCGCCATACACCAGGTTCGATCGGTGGGTGTATCATTCTGGTGAAACTCTGGCAATTCGATCCGGGCGATCGCACCCAAGTAACAATCGACACGACGCAACGGCCATATATCTCCGAGCTGACGCGACTTGGCACGAGTATGCTGTCTTTGTTTGAAGACGATCGAGAAACAGTGCGATTGGAAAAATGGCAGGCGAATACATCAATCGATCTACTCGTACCGGATGGGTTAGAAATTTTTGTAATCCAAGGTGGCTTTCATGAAGGCGGCGAGATATTTCAGCCTTACTCTTGGTTGCGATTGCCCCCAGATTCTCGGCTGTTGGCGCACTGTGGTTCGGAAGGCTGCCAAATTTGGCTGAAGCAGTTGCGATCGAGGCAGATTTGGCGATCGAACTAACCCAAGAATGGAAGATTGTTTTTGATTGGTAAGCATTGCGATCGAGGTTATGTCTCCCCCTCTCCTCAACTAGCTTTTTCATATTCTAATCCAGCAACTCCGTTCAATCCTCATTTTTAATGTACGTCATCAGTGGTAAATGCACTTTGACGATCGAGCCAATCCTTGCTCCAGACTCGATCCCTAACTCGCCATCATGAGCTTCAACAATCCGTTTGACGATCGCTAAACCCAATCCCGTGCCACTGGCTTTAGTTGTAAAAAAAGGCTGCGTTAGTTGTGGCAAAATGTCAGCCGGAATCGGTGTACCACCATTATGAATTGAAATACAAATGCGCCGATCTTCACTTTTTTGAATGCTAATTGAGATCGCTTCACCTGTACTTACTGCTTCACAGGCATTGGTGACTAAATTAATTAATACCTGCTTCAATTTATCTCGATCGGCTAAAATATTTATGGGTATTATATTCGCACTAAAATTTAGATATTTTCCCGCAGCGACAGGGATAGTTTGCAATATATCTAACGTTTCAGTGATGAAGCTGTTTAGCTCGATCTGCGATCGATCGAGTGTTTGGGGTCGAGAATAGAGCAAAATTTGACTTAGCAAGCGTTCCAATCGATCTGCTTCAGCTAAAGATAGATTTAGGTATTCTTGAAATCGATCGGTCAATTCCAGCTTTTTAAAGGCATTTAAGCCCATCATAATCGTGGTTAGGGGATTTCGTACCTCATGGACGATCGTGGCAGCTAGTTCGCCAATTTCGGCTAATCTGGCTAAAGCTTTTTCGATTTGCAATCGCTCCATTTCTGCCGCCGCTCGTACTGCAAAGATTTCTAGAATTGCCTGAGTTCGTTCGTTTGGCTCCATCGACTTATCATCTAGTACTGCTAGATGTCCCAACAATTCGCCCGTCGAAGTTAGCAATGGGATTCCGGCATAGCTTTGTGCTGACATTGCCTCAAATTCATCTTTTTCTTCAGGAAATAGGGTTTGAATCCGATCGGGAAAACATTGATAACTGTTACTTTCGATAACTAGTTCGCAAGGGGTACCGCGTAAATTGTATTCAAATTCTTCACCAAATTCTTTTCCCACCCAAAAGGCAAAGCTGCGAACGCGGGTGGGTGGGGCATCCATACATTCACTAATGAAGGCATAACGGGCACCTAGAGCTTTCGCTAAGGAACGAACTAGCGATCGAAAGAAATCTACACCTGTAGCTGAAACCGTCCCTTCGACGATCGATCTGAGGATTTGCTCGGATTTTTCACGTTCTAAAATTTCCGCTTGAAGCCTATCGATCGTGACGATCATCAATTCTACTAACACTCGATCCACCACGATTTATTCGCTCCAAAACAATCGATCTTTTGATAATTAGCCCAAGTTGTTACTTGTATAAATGCCTACGATTGTGTCTTGAAAAGGTGCTCTACTTGGGGAAACCCCAAGACCGCACTTTTCGCAAACCGCTGGAGTTCGGCAAGACGATCGTAAACTCACTACCTTCACCTACTGTCGATCGCACCATAATTTTACCACCCATCCCTTCTACGAGTGTTTTGACGATCGCTAGTCCCAATCCATAGCCACCAGTCGTGCGGGCGCGATCTTTATCGACTCGATAAAATCGTTCGAAAATTCGCCCCCGATCTTGCAGCGGAATCCCAATTCCCCGATCGCGGACGCGAATAATTGCCTGTTTATCGATTTGTTCGACAATCAAATCGATCGGTTGTGCTGCTGCTGAATATTTAATTGCATTATCTAATAGATTAATTAATACCTGTTTCAATCGATCGCGATCGACGATCGCTTCGACATTTTCTGTTGCGGCAACTTGAATCGATCGATTTCCCAATTCTCCGGTCAGATCGGCCACTTCAGATACCAAGTCGTTCAACAATATTGGTGCTAGATGATAACGAGTATACCCACTATCTGCCCGTGCCAAATCTAATAAATCTTGAAGTAATTTGATGGTGCGATCGGCTTCTGCACCTGCCGTTTCTAAAGCTTCTCGTTGATAGTCATTGAGGTTATTACTCCGCCGTAATAAGCTCTGTAAATAACCCGATACCACGGTTAATGGCGTGCGTAACTCATGGGAAATATTGCCGATAAATTGCCGTTGTTGTTCCCAAGCATCCCCCAACCGCGATAACATCAGATTAAAAGTTTGGGCTAATTCCTGCACTTCAGTCGGCGCATGATTCAGTTGCAATTGGGCATTATTCAGATCTGCTGCGGAAATCGCTCCCGCCATCCGGCTCATTTCCTGTAAAGGTTGGAGCGATCGCCGAATCCGGATCGCGATCGCCAGGATGGTGGCTAGGGTTGCTAAAATACAAACGGCAGTGAGACCTTGAGCGGTAATTAATTGGTATTGCTCGGTAGTCACATCCTGCGCCATGTAAACCTTACCTAGCGGCTGATTCCGTGATGTGACATTCCCACGATATAAAATCAGATAGCGATCGCCAACGCGATAAACCTGCGGCTGGAGCGGCATTTCCGCGATCGACATCAATTCGGCACTGACTTTACTAGACTGCGCCAGAAGCTGTTTGCCATCCGTATTTTTGACCCAGATTGCCAACCCTGATACCGACACATTATCGATCGTTTTTTGCATTCCCTCGGCAACTGGCAACATGTCACTGTAAAGTTCGACATCGCGCGGAAACCGCGTAGCAATATACTCGACTTGCTGGGTATGCGTGGTAATCAAAAGTTGCTGCATTTTCCAACTCGTCCAGACAGCAACGCTACTCAAGCCGAGAATTGACAACAGCGAGACTTCGAGCGTGAGTCGAAACTGAAGCGAAGCGGGGTCGAGATGCCGCTGTTTGACCTGATGAAATCTCTCCTGGAGTTTAGCGAAGGGTTTCATTGAGAAATCTAGGGGAGCCGTTCCTTACAAGCAGTTTTATCGTTATTGTTCCACTGTAATCTAAAGACTCGAGCGCGTCATGAAACAACCCTAATCACCAGATTAATTTTCGCTGAGAAACTCGATCGCGCAGCGTCTCCTTTGGAGAATCGTGCATTCGTGACAAGTTAAGAAACGATCGCTATTTTTTTAGGGCAGAATAAAGGAAGTTTAGGCAGCTGTCGATCGCCCAATACACTCCTGTCTTCCCCGAATATTTATGTGCTGCTTTTAGTCAGATGACTTCCCCCAATCGACTCGATCGTCGGATCGAAGCCTTGATAGCTCCTACAGATCCGATCGAACGCGCGAGCATCTGGTCTTGGGCTTGGCTCCTACTCACATTGCTACCCCTATTCGCTATACCTTTTCATATTTAAGAAAATTTTCCCCAGCACTTATTTAGAAAAGATGTTATCAATAATTTTACGTTTTTTAAATGATAGCCCTATAAATGTGATTCAGAAATCGATTCTAACTCGCTCTCGATCGATGGTACTTTATAACCAAATGCGATCGCCTTACTAATATCTAGGGAAACATCCGCCGCTCGCGGAGCCGCCATCTGTAAGTCTTTTTGATAGATCGGTGATATGAGTGATGATTCAAAGCCAAAGACTTCTGCTAGCAATAGGCCAAATTCATACCTTGAGAGTCTTTCTTTGCCGCCTAAATTAAGCGTACCTGGAGCGACTTGTAATGCCAGTAGTAATCCTTTAGCGGCAGTTGTCGCACTTACTGGTGTCCGAAATTCATCAACGAATAACTTCAAGCTTTCGCCAGCGCTTAAAGATTTAATCCATGGTTGAATAAAGCTCATTGCAGTTGGTGGTGCCATACCAAACATCAGCGGCATTCGACAGATACCCGCACGGGGATAAACCGCTAATATCTCCCGCTCGGCGGCTACTTTTTGCTCTCCATAAATATTGAGGGGCGCGACTGAATCTGTTTCTCGATATGGTGCCTTGGTACCATCGAATACTAAGTCGGTAGAAGTAAATACAAACGGGATTTTGGCATCAAAACAAATCTTAGCTAACTGTCGGGATGCTGTAACATTTATGCGATAAGACAACTCCGGATTTATCTGACAAAAATTAGGCTGAGAAGCTGCGGCAGTATGGATGATGGCATCTGGAGAAATTTTCTCGAGTGCTCGTTTGACTGACTCTAGATCGGTAAGATCGATCGAGTGTAAGGTGACATCTGGAATCTCGATCGGATGCTGGGAATAGGTACCATGAACTTCCCAGTCAGTACTGGCGATCTGACACAAATTCCAGCCTAAAAAGCCGCTAGCACCGGTAACGAGTAATTTTTGCATAGTTAATAACCTCGATCGATCTCACTAAACGCCAAGACTTACTTTTTCTTACCGTCGATCGCCAGTTCGTTATTTCCCAGATTTACCCGATCGACATTGAGATTTTGCTGTTGTAATTTTAGCTCGATCGCCTGCTTAATTTTAGCTTCAGATACGCCTAAATTTTGGGCGAGCTGGATAACCGTAAAGGTCATCTTCCCAACTTTGATTTGAGTATTGTTATCAAATTCGATCCGACTGGCATTTACTACGGGTTTACCGACAATGCCGATGTAGACATCGCGATTTTTTAAGAAAGGTAATTTATCGGTGAGTTTACTCAAAGCCGCCGTCTGACTTCCCGGCTGGCTATCACGGACTAGGCGATCGATATTTACCAATGCACCCGTATGAATTTTGCCATCTTTAATATTAGTATTAATCCCAGTAATTCCCGCAGGTATTTGTTTATTGACTTGGGAAGCTGCTAGCTTGGCAACAGCTAAATTAGTAAGGTCGCGATCGGTGAGTTTCAGTGCTATTTTATCACCGCTTTTAGCTTGCGCGATCGGTCGATCGATCTTATTTTTACTGACAGTTTCCTGCTGGGTGATTTGACTCGGCTGCAATGGTAGAGCTGGAGTAGCTGTGCTATTTGTAGCGACTGCCTCAGTATATTCTTCAGGTACATTAGTCGCCTCCTGCCAAATATAATAGAGACCACCAACAGTCCCAATTAAACCGAGTAAAACTAACTTAAATATAATCTTCTTCATCTTGCCAAATCCAAGCTGTCCCGAACGAGACGTGTTATTATTTAATGATATAGTAAGCAAGATTAAATTAATTTAACCTTCTAGCCTAGATATTTTGCGTAGAATATGACGATCTGGGTAAATTTGATAGCGATCGCCATTATGGTGTTCGGATTATGGCTCAATAATACCTGGATTGCCGCAGCAGGTTGTGCGATCGCTTTAGTATTATCTCTCCCAATTATCTATCGCGGTATTCGACAAGAACTGCTAGATTCGCTATCGCCCTCACAACGCTTGCAATTAATCGCGGCGATTACGGTACTGATTGCGGTGGTGGGCTTGCTCCAGATTTTAGAAGTTTTCGAGTATCTCGGTAGTTTCTCCGACCAAATCGATTGGAATGCTGTCGGTGCCTCAGGTGAATGGGGCGGTGCATTCGGTCAGATTTTGATTGCCATCTTAGCAGTATATATTGCTTGGCGACAGTATATTATCTCGCGCGACTTGACGATCGAACAAAACCGCCTCACCACTCAACAAAATATCCTCACGCAACAACAAACGATCGATACCTATTTTCAGGGTATCTCCGATCTCGTTTTAGATGAAGATGGTTTCCTCGAAGATTGGCCGCAGGAACAAGCATTTGCAGCTGGACGCACGGCAGCATTATTAGGGAGTATCGATGCTGGCGGTAAAGCAAAAGTCCTGCGCTTCCTGTCTCAGTCTAAATTACTCAGTCCGCTCCGACGCGATCGCAGGTTGGGTCGGGCAATTTTGGACGGGAATGGCGGCTACGATGAAGATCGGCTATATGGAGTCAGAGTGATCGATTTGGGGGTGATGTTGGCAGGTGCAGACATCTCTCAAACCGATTTACGCTGGACGGATCTTAGCGATGCCAATCTGATTCGCGCCAATTTGAGCGGCTGCGATTTGGTAAAAGCCAATTTTTCGCGCACGATCTTATATGAAGCCAAATTAACTAATGCAGACATTAAAGGTACTCGATTTTTCTATGGTAATGTCGAATCTGCTAGCCCGCGCAGTCGCAATGAAATCCCCAACCATACCACTGGTGAATTTACCGGTGCGGTAATCGAAAATGCCGACTTTACCAACGTCCAAGAAATGTCTGAAGACCAACGTCAATACTGTTGTGCCTGGTGTGGTGAAGCCTCCCGCCAGACGATTCCCGGTGGCTGTGAAGGTATTCCTAGCAAAGTACCAGAGAAAAAACGTTAAAGTAACGATCGATTAGCCACTGGCGCAGCTAAATCTAAAATTAGATAAAGTTATTTTGCTTATAAATCCTTAGAGATATCTATCAGTAACGAACGCAACCAAGTGTGGGCGGGATGGCGATCGCAGCTTTGATGCCAGTGCATAAATACAGAAAATCCTTCAGTTGAAAGCGGGACTGGTAAAATCTGAAGATCCTGCATTGTTGCAAAGGATCGTGCGATGCGTTCTGGTAGCGTCGCAACCAAATCAGTTCGAGCAAGAATAAACGGTGCTACTAAAAAATGCGGTAGAGAAATTGCAATATGCCGTTGCATGTTTTGCTTGGCAAGATAGCGATCGATTCGACCGATGCGATCTTCAGCAATCGAGACTAATAAGTGATTTTTTGCGACATAATCTTCTAAAGAAAGCGAGTCATTCGTTGCGAATAGACCGCGACGACAAACACAGACGTACCGCTCAGTGAATAGTAATTGAGTACGATACCAAGCAACATTTTGTGGGAACACCCCACAAATAATATCTAGTTCGCCTTTATCTACCAGTGCCATGAGTTTATCCCGATCGCCCGAACGAATTTGAATGGCAATATGCGGGGCAATCGATTGAATTATGGCGAGTAATTTGGGTAAGAGCACAAATTCTGTGTAGTCACTCATCCCAATTTTAAACACCCGATCGCTATTGACGGGATCGAAGCTAACCTCTCTAGTCAAGGCTCGATCGATCTGCTGGAGCGATGGTTGAATTTGACTGGCAAGCTCGATCGCGATCGGGGTTGGATGTAGTGCCCCAGCCATCCGCACGAATAACTCATCATTAGTTAATTTCCGCAGCCGCGCCAGGGCATTACTCGTGGCAGGTTGACTCAATCCCAGTCTTTCCCCGGCTCGCGTTACATTGCGATCTCGCATAATCGCGTCGAATACCACTAATAGATTCAAATCGATGCCCGCAAGATTCATTTCATGAATGATGATATACAAATAATCCATTGGACAAATGTATTGTAATTCATTGAGGATATAAGACATAGCAATTCGACGTTCTCTTATCGCAACATCATGAGCAAGCAAATCTTGACCATCGTTTCTAACGCTGCGATCTCCACCACGATGGGTTGGCCGGTTGGTTTTTTGGGCGGCAGAACTAATTCACCCTTACGATGCGTTTAACCGTACTGGTTGTGGCGTTACGATCGCCAGTCCTCACGGCGGTAAAGTAACATTTGACCCGCTGAGCGATCCGCGCGATGCTTCGGGCTATTCCAAGGACGATCGGCTGTCGCTGGAATATATCGATCGTCCAGAATTTATGGCACTGCTGGAAAATACACCCGCGATTACCACCCTTAACCCAGCTGATTTTGATGCGATCGTGGTTTGTGGCGGTCAAGGGCCGATGTTTACCTTCAGATCCGATCGCGCGTTAGCCGATTTATTCATGCGGTTTTATAACGCGGGAAAACCCAGTGCGGCATTATGCCACGGTACCTGTTTATTGCTAGAAACTAAGCTGGATAATGGCAAATACTTAATCGAAGGGAAAACCATGACGGGGTTTGCCAATAGTGAAGAGGACTATGGCGATAACTTTGTGGGTAAAAAGATGATGCCGTTCCGCATTGAAGATGAAGCCAAAAAATTAGGTGCTAATTTTCTCACGGCTGAAGCCTTTGCGGCATATGCCGTCCAAGATGGCAATTTGATTACCGGACAGCAACAAAATTCTGGCGCAGAAACCGCCAAGTTGGTATTAGCCGCATTAGCGGTTAATTAATAAACGTTGTATTTATTAAGTTATCAATAGCAGGAAAAGATTCAAGTCAATTATCAAATCAGCGTAAATAATGGCGATCGAACAACTTGAAGGAGGCGTTCTGTTTACGCCGCAAACCGAACCTGGATTTACACCAAAGACACCCCAAGGTTTGGAAAATACAGGAGTTACACTCCAGATGACGCTCGGACAATCGAGAGGCGAGGCAACAACAGTTGCCTATGGCACGATCGAGCCAGGTTGTGGTGTCGACTGGGAAACTCATGATACTTGGACAGAATCGATCTATGTAATTGCGGGCGAGGCAACTTGCACGATCGGTTCTGCCAATCCTGTCAAGGTAAGCCCAGGGCAACTTTGGCATGTAGACAAAAATAATCCGCATCTGGTCAAAAACCTGGGTACCGATCGGTTAGAATTCTTGTTTTTTTGGTTCTAATTGGGAGGAGATAATCTATGGCAGTTTGCATTATTGTTGGCTTTGGAAGGGGAGTGGGTTTAGGCATCGCCCAAGCCTTTGGTAAGGTAGGATACACTCTGGGACTGATTGGGCGATCGCCACAAAAATATGTCGAGGCAGTAAAGTTGTTAACCGATGCGGGCGTAACATGTGAGCTGGTTGCGGCTGATGCGAGTGACGAGACTTCATTGACTGGGGCGATCTCGACGCTGATTCAAACCCACGGTACGCCGGAAGTGCTGGTCTACAATGTCGTTTCTAGCGGCTTTGGCAAACCAACTACGCTGGATGCCAAGCAAATGACACAGGACTTCAACTCAAATGTGGTGGGGGCACTAGTTGCTACAAAAGCTGTGTTGCCAGCAATGCAAACACAATCCCGTGGCAGTATTCTATTTACTTGCGGCGGATGGGCGTATTCCCCGTGGGATGGTGCTGCCTCGATTAGTATTGGCAAAGCTGGACTGCGGAGCCTAGCGATGACTCTCGCTCAGGAATTAGCACAAACACCGATTCGGATCGGACTAGTCAGCATTATGGGACAGGTAGAGCCTGGTACTCCATTCGAGCCGCAGAAAATTGGTGAGGTATTTCTAGAAATGCACCAACAGCCTGTTGGTGCATTCAAGACAGAATTGATATTTACTGGAGAACCGATCGCACTATGAAGATTGCATTTATTGGGATCGGTAATGTCGGCGCACCCCTAGCCGATAACTTGCAAAAATTGGGACACGAGGTAATTATTTGCCGCTCGCGATCCTGATTCTAAATCGGTAATGGCAGCACTGGCGCTCAACCCACAGTTATTAGTAGAGACACCACTATTAGCCATTCGATCGGCAGAGGTGGTCTTTATGGCTACAGCATTCGGTGACGCAGCATCGGCGTTAACTCCACTGAGTGCAGAACTGTCTGGCAAAATTTTAGTCGATTGTACCAATCCAGTGGGAGCGAATTTAACCCACGGCTTGGATAGTAAAATTTCCGCTGGTGAAACCATCCAGCAACTAATTCCCGAAGCTAGAGTTGTCAAAGCTTTTACGATCTATGGCTATAAAAACTTTGAAGATACCAGTTATCCCGGCTATGGGGATTTACAACCTGTGATGCTCATCGCGGGGAATGATGATGCCGCAAAAAGTTGCGTCGCCGATCTCTGTCACCAACTGGTGTGGGAACCAATAGATACCGGGAATATTGCCATGAGTTTGCACTTAGAACATATGGCTTTGCTGTGGATTAAATTAGCGATGAAACAAGGAGTAAATTTTGTGTGGGCGATGCTCCGGCGATAAGAGCTTAACAATGCGATCGAGTCATCAGCCTTAATTAACGGATTTAGGAGCTAGTTCAATGACAGAGACTTGTGTGTTAGTACATGGTGCTTGGATGGGCAAATTTTGTTGGGATGAAGTGTTATCCAAACTCGAAACTGCGGGTCATAACGTTCTGACACTCGATCTCCCAGCACATGGAGATGACACCACGCCAGCTGAAGCAGTTACGCTGGAACAATATCGCGATGCCATTATTCAGTTAATCGGCGATCGCCCCAACGTAATACTCGTAGGACATAGTATGGCGGGGATGCCGATTTCGATCGTTGCCGAAGCCATTCCGCAGCAACTCCAGGCATTAGTGTTTGTTAGTGCCTACTTGCCCCGCGATGGTGAAACCCTGCTACAACTCTCGCAAGAAGATCGGGAAAGCCGCGTTGGTGCCTATTGGCGACAGGAAGATCCAGAACACTATTCCCCACCTTGGATTGCGGCTGAAGGCATTGTCGAGGTCTTTTGTGCCGATTGTTCGCCCCAAATTCAGGAATTAGTTAAATCTCGGCATCGAACCGAACCCCTTTCACCATTTGTAACGCCTGTTGCGCTCACTGAAGGCAACTATGGCTCTGTGCCTCGCTATTATGTGGAAACACTCGACGATTGCGCTGTCAGTCATCAATTGCAAACTTTGATGCTAAGTCGTGTCAGCACGAACAAACGGTTTCAACTTCCCTGCTCGCACAGTCCATTTTTCTCGATGCCCGATCGCTTAGTCGCCTGTCTCACTGGCTTGGAATGATTCTGCCACAGATATAATTATCAGCACAAAGGCTCGATCGAAACCGATCGAGCCTTTGTGCTGAATGCGCTTTATCTATATCTACTGGCACCAATCGCTTTATAAAATTTGGCGATCGCGCTATTTTGAAGGTAGTGCGGCAAAAGTCGAATCTGCTAGCCCGCGCAGTCGCAATGAAATCCCCAACCATACCACTGGTGAATTTACCGGTGCGGTAATCGAAAATGCCGACTTTACCAACGTCCAAGAAATGTCTGAAGACCAACGCAAATACTGTTGTGCCTGGTGTGGTGAAGCCTCCCGCCAGACGATTCCCGGTGGCTGTGAAGGTATTCCTAGCAAAGTACCAGAGAAAAAACGTTAAAGTAACGATCGATTAGCCCCCAGAACAGCTAAATCTAAAATTAGATAAAGTTGGTATTCTTGGTTCTACCGAACTTACCTTGTTTGTCATTCTAGAAGATCTAAAATGGAAAGAGAGGGCATAAAGGAGACAGGGCATATGATACAGCCAAGAGCCTCACAACCGATTGGCAAATAAAATCTGGTTGGAAGTCAATGCTAAATAATATTCAGTTACTATTAGTACCACTTTTAGCTTTTAATTTAGTTAAACCTTGGTTGCGGGTTTTTAATAATCCTCTCCTTGTTAGTAGTTTTCTTACTTTGATTTCGCTTGTCAATCTCTGCGCTAATGCCTTTATCAATCGAGACTTAACTACGATTCATTCATTTTCTTCTACCTAGAGTGACAAACAAGGGCTAAGGTCTAACTTCTGATGCTGCGATATCTAGACATGACTGAAGACAGTAGCAATTTGGGTCGATTGCTGACCGATTTTGGGTAAGTCTAATTCTAGCTTGGGTGGATGCGGTTGTTGTAGGCTAATACTTCTAACTGCGAGTCGATCGGTAACTGCAATTAGATCGGCTTGAAGTTGGCGATTTTCATGTTGCAATGCCATGATTTTTGACTTGATCGGAGCCAAGCGTTCGGCAAATTTACGCGTATAAACTTTAGGTAATTCGCGAATCACTTGTTCTAACATTTGACCGCGTTCGCTGAGTTCTCGGATCGTTTGGCGCAGTTGCTGAATTTCGAGATCGCGGCGTTGGAGTTGGTCTTGATAATAATGAACTTGTTGTTCGACTCCTTGAAGTTGTTCGCGCAAAAGCCTGACTTCGGCTCGATAGTCGCCAGCTACTTCGGGTCTGGGTGCATAAGCAGTATTGTCTTTGACTAGCCGAAACAGTTCTTGTGATAACTGTTGGACTAGTTTGTCACGCGTGCTGAGTTCTTCGCGAAACCGCGCGATTTCTGCCTTGAGAGTAGATACGTTAGTGGATTGAGTTTGGTTCACAGTGTCGCCCACAATGTTTAAGCTAAACTTACCAGAAATCCTGGTCTGGTGGCTAGGGGGTAGTGAGGTAGTAAATATCTAAAGATCGCCAGTTCGGTCAACTATCCCATCACCTCGGATCGTGATAGTGTTATGGAAGCAAACATATCAGCCAGCGAACGGGCAGCTAATGATGAGCGCAGGTAGTAGCAGTAAGCATCAAATTAATTTTGGGACTGACGGTTGGCGGGGCATTATCGCAGATGATTTTACATTTGCGAATGTGTGTAAGGTAACATGCGCGATCGCCGCCTATCTCAGCACGGCATACAGTCAGGATCGTCCTGTCTTGATTGCCTATGATACTAGATTTTTAGCAGAAAAATTCGCGCAGACAGCGGCGGAAGTATTGGCCGACTTGGGTTGGACGGTGAAAGTTGTCGATCGAGATTGTCCGACACCAGTAATTGCTTACAATGCTAGGTTATTAAACTCGGCGGGTGCGCTGATGTTTACCGCAAGTCACAATCCAGCACCTTATTGTGGGATTAAGTATATTCCCGATTATGCTGGGCCAGCGACTCCATCGATTACCGATACGATCGTCGCAAATCTAGCAACTGCTAGCGATGCGCCGCCAGAAAATAAACATGGCGATCGGATTAGTACTTTCGATCCGCAACCAGAATATTTTAAATTTATTTACACGATTTTAGATGTCGATCGGATTCGATCGGCGAAACTAAAAGTTAAATATGATGCGATGTACTCTACGTCGCGGGGATATTTAGATAAAGTCTTGATTCACTGCGGCTGCGAGATCGAAACTTTTCACATGCAGCGGGATGTGCTATTTGGGGGTGGAATGCCAGAACCCAAAGCCGAACTCTTAGGCGAACTGATCGCTGCAGTCCAAAACGATAAAGCCGATCTCGGTGTCGCGACGGATGGTGATAGCGATCGATTTGGGATCGTAGACGAACTCGGTAACGTCCTCACGCCAAATACCGTCTTACTCGTCCTTGCCAAGCATTTAATCAAGAATAAGGGTAAAACGGGTGCGATCGTCCGCACGGTGGCAACTACCCACCTCCTAGACAACTTTGCAGCCAAGCATGGTGTTCCCCTAATTGAAACCGCTGTTGGATTCAAATATATCGGCGAGCAAATGCGCCAAACCCAGGTACTCATTGGTGGGGAAGAATCTGGTGGATTGAGTATCATCGGACATATTCCCGAAAAAGATGGGGTATTAGCCGATATGCTGATTGCGGAAGCGATCGCGTATGAAGGCAAACCATTGAGTCAAATGGTCGAGGAAGTCATCGCCGAAGCTGGTGGCCCCCTGTATAACCGTCGTCTGGATTTACATCTAGACAACGCTCACAAAAAGACGGTGATGGAGACTTATACTACCAATCCGCCAACAAATATCGCGGGGATTGATGTTAAAGAAGTCGGTCGCAAAGATGGGGTCAAATTCTATCTCACCGATGGTAGTTGGATTCTGTTGCGCGCCTCCGGTACCGAACCGTTGATCCGCGTTTATCTAGAAACCCATTCTCCCGAACAGTTGCAGAAACTAGCATCAACGATGGAAGCTGCGATCGATGCTCTGAAGTAAGATTATCGATCGAGCTACTATAAAGATCCCCGACTTCTCGAAAGAAGTCGGGGATCTGGCATTTATAATTGTTTCGTGCTAGGCATCGAGTGAAGCCGAGATGCAATCCCCAATCTAGCGTTATCCAAATCTAAATTCCTCGTCCTCAATCGATTATGGCTAATATTGGAACAATTGCCGTTCGGTTTTATGCGCGTGCTGGCAATCGATATAATGATGGATTAAAAGAAGCATATATATTGCGATTGTTATTAGGAGATCGGTTTTCCTACAACGTGCCAGTATATATAGATTATGGTTTTGGGTATCTTGACATACAATATGGTTCTCGTTGGGCTTCGGCACAGAGAGTAAAAGATGTTATCGATCGATACGGACATTTATTCGATCGAACTTGGATAAGGTATAGCGATGACGGAAGAAATGAAGATTATTTATTTCCTTGGGATAAAGACGATTGGGAGAAGGAAACCCCTTTTGATACGCGCAAATGTCGATATGGGATCGATCGAATTAAAATTTACGATCGAGAGCCACCCGATGAGAGCTGGCAAGCTGATGGCGATGGATGGACTCTAGCAATCGAAGGAGGTTATTACACATTGAATAGTCGCTCGACTTTAGGAGATCGGATGTGTCCTATTTCAACTCTGACAACTCCCACCGATGGGTTTGCTAATCTCTATGACTTAGTGCCAGAGGCTTTTGCCAAAATTCATGAGACACTTCCAAAAGATCGATGTCGGATTGAATATCTTTGGAAAGACAGAATCGTTCATGTCTCTTTTCCTTGTAAATCCGATGGTTTCTCTGAAGATCCGTGGGTAGAATACTCGCTTGACTATGGGGATAATTGTGTCGATCCAGAATATCTTGATTACCACGAAAGGATGAGAAAATCGATCTCTAGGTCATTGTAGGCATCATAGGTAACAAGTTATAAATTGACTTGGCAGAAAAACCCAACACAATTCAGCATATAATACTCCGTAGGGTGGGCACTGTCCACAGTCTAGATTTTGGTTATAATCTAGGGTGAAAAATTGCACCTACCTACTTAACAGCATATAATACTCCGTAGGGTGGGCACTGCCCACAGTCTAGATTTTGGTTGTAATCTATGGTGAAAAATTGCACCTACCTACTTAACAGAGTCAGATGACTAATTTTATTATCTCGGCGATCGCGGCTAGCTGGATCTTACTATTAGCACTAATCTCCGTGCAAAATGCCACGATTGTCAGCCTCAAATTCTTAATTTGGCAATCGATCGAGTTACCTTGGGGTTTGATTTTAGCTGGTGCGGTCGGAATTGGCTTTGTGCTGGGTGGGTGGTTATCGCAACTGAGTAGTGACTTCAACGCTGCAAAACGCAGGTAAGATCGACCTAACATCAAGGTCTGACTAGTTACATCTCATCGCACCGATCGCACGCGCTAGTCCTGCGGCTGACCGAGATCGTCCGCTTCCACGATCGAGTCATCTTTAGACATTGGTTTACTCTTAGCCTTGCGAATCAATTGAGCGATCGTCCGCGAAAGGGAAAGCCCCGACTCCTTCGCCAGCTTTTCCAGCTTCTCGCGTTCTATCTCGTCCAAAGACACATTCAGTCGATTTTTTTTGGTGCTCACAGTGCAAAAGTGGTGTAACTATGGTACCTGTTTCCCCAGTTAGAAACTCGGCAGGGTCTAGATTATTAACGTTTGTGACAAAGACGATCGGAAACAGACATAGAGATCGCAAAACATTGTATAAATTTAATTTAACAGGTAGCAGTGGTTGCTGAGCGATCGCATAGTGCAGACTGGCGAAAACTTGTTAGCCTCTCATATTAATACGAGAGTTTTCACAGATTTATTAAGCTATGTTACGCAATGAGCGCGGCAATAGCGAATAAACTTGATACCAAAACGATTAAACCCACAAGGAATTAAAAATTATGTTAGACGGATTTTCTAAAGTAGTGGCTCAAGCCGACGCACAAGGTCAATACATCAGTGCCGCTCAATTAGATGCGTTATCGGCAATGGTTGCGGATGGCAACAAACGGATGGATACCGTCAACCGGATCACGAGCAACTCGTCAACGATCGTCGCTAACGCAGCACGTTCATTGTTTGCCGAACAACCGAACTTGATCGCTCCCGGTGGAAACGCTTACACCAACCGTCGCATGGCTGCTTGCTTGCGCGACATGGAAATCATCCTCCGCTATGTTACTTACGCGATTTTTGCAGGCGATGCTTCCGTCTTAGACGATCGCTGCTTGAATGGCTTACGCGAAACTTACTTAGCACTGGGTACTCCTGGTGCTTCGGTAGCTGTTGGCGTTGGCAAAATGAAAGATGCTGCCCTAGCAATTGCTGGCGACAAAAATGGCATCACCAATGGCGATTGTAGCTCCTTGATGTCCGAAGTTGCTAGCTACTTCGATCGCGCTGCTGCTGCTGTCGGTTAAAAGATTTTGGATTTTGGATTTTGGATTGTATCCAAGGCTCAGAGTCTGAGGTTGCAAAATCGTTATCTTTGTCTGCCGCAATTTATCAACTTTTATTCAGAACCAGTCACCTAATTAAAGAACATGAAAACTCCATTAACCGAAGCAGTATCTACCGCTGATTCCCAAGGTCGCTTTTTGAGCAGCACTGAAATGCAAGTAGCTTTCGGTCGGTTCCGTCAAGCTGGTGCGAGCTTAGAAGCAGCCAAAGGTTTGACTTCTAAAGCTGATGCCTTGACTAAAGGTGCCGCTAACGCTGTATACCAAAAATTCCCCTACACCACTCAAATGCAAGGCCCTAACTTTGCTGCTGACGAGCGTGGTAAAGCCAAATGTGCTCGTGACATCGGTTACTATCTCCGCATGGTTACCTACTGTCTAGTTGTCGGTGGTACTGGCCCCATGGATGACTACCTCATTGGTGGTTTGGCTGAAATCAACAAGACTTTCGACCTATCCCCTAGCTGGTATGTTGAAGCACTCAAGTACATCAAAGGCAACCACGGTTTGTCTGGTGATGCTGCTGTTGAAGCTAATTCCTACCTCGACTATGCCATCAATGCCTTGAGCTAGTCGATTTCTCGACGATGCGATCGATGCTTTGAGCTAGTCGTTAGTCAATCGAACCCGCAGTTATATCCGCTTACTGGCAATTTCGTCGGCGATAGGATGTGACTGCGGGAATTTTTTTAGGGGAGAGGGGGAGAGTGGGGGAAATAATTGGTAGGAATCAATCCGCAATCCGTAATCCACACAATCCCCAATCGAACCAGGAGAGTGTGAATATCAAGGCAGGATTGGGTTAAGGTAGATTCAGATAGTTATCGATCGATAAAGCAATGAATGATGAATCTCCGATTATCGATGGCGAGCCGTTAACTGTACCCCAAGCGATCGCTAATCTCTCTGGGGAAGATTTAGGTCTGCGGATCTATGCAGCTTGGTGGTTGGGTAAATTTCGGGTGGACGCTCCTCCGGTTGTCCCTGGATTGATTGCCGCGTTAGAAGATGAAGCGGATCGCACGCCCGATGGTGGCTATCCGTTGCGGCGCAATGCAGCGAGAGCTTTAGGTAAATTAAGCGATCGCAGTGCCGTACCCGCCTTAATTGCTGCTCTAAATTGCACAGATTTTTATGTGCGGGAGGCTGCAGCACAGTCTTTAGAAATGTTAGGCGATCCGATCTGTGTTCCACAGTTGACTCAGCTTATCTCGGCAGTAGTGCAAGATGGTAAGTTACTGCCACAGGGGGAAGATTTTTCACAGCCTTATGATGCGATCGTAGAAGCATTAGGCACGCTGGGTGCGACAGCTGCGGTACCCTCGATCCAACCCTTCCTCTCACATCCGATTCCCCGAGTTAAATATGCAGCGGCACGGGCGATGTACCAATTGACTCAGGATGACACCTATGGCGATCGATTGGTCGAATTCTTATCAGATAGCAATTTGCAAGTCAGGCGGGCATTGCTGTCCGATTTAGGTGCGATCGGGTATCTTCCCGCAGCAGTGCCAATCTCCCAAGCACATGCCGAAAATAGTCTGAAATTAATCGCGCTCAAAGGATTATTAGAGAAGCAAATTATGCTCTCGCCCCTCGATCGATTATCGGATGGTGCGATTCAAGTCATGCAGTTGATGGATGAATTGCTGTGAGCGCGCTGCAAAGATTGGAATAGTCGGATTGAATAGTTTTAGTAAAATTGAAAATGATTGCTTCGATCGATCCAACTTTATTGATAAAGAGAATTAGCATCGATCGATGATGTCCGATTTAGATCGAGCCAGCAGTGAATTTGATTACCCGATCGGGTTCACTACTGTTGATGCGCCACTAACTACGATTCTTCTGCCGATCGGACGCTAACTTCCGTCTTACCAGTACAGTCGCAAAACCCACGATCGCCGTACCGATTAGACTAGAAGGTTCTGGTACTGCCGTTGCTACAGGAGTGAAGATAATATCGACTGCATAATCAGTACTTCCACCAAAAAAATCACCAGCATTCGGGTAACCCCCTGGGTAAGTACTCCCAGATCCATTCGTTAAGTTGCCAAATACTGCCAGCACTGCCCGATAATTGCCCGCTGATAAAATCGTGCTGAAATTAAAATCTGGGTCGCCAGAAGGAGTGTCGTCGCTATCGACAAGCCACTTATTTGACGAATCAAAAATAGTGATATTGGGATCGAAACCTCCAGCCGAGATCGTGTTTCCGACATAATTAGTGCCGCTACCAGATCCACCATAACCATAAGATCTAAGTGTCACGTTCGAGGCACTAGCGATTGTAAACGGGAGCGAAACCAAGTCGTTAGCACCGGCTAATTTTCCGGTACACGAACGACTGCCAGTTCCAGCACATGTAATAATTACAGCCCGTGCGGGTGCAGAATCGATCGCGATGGCAGTCGTGGCAGTTGCAATGCCTAAAAGTGCGGCAATTGTTAAGTTTTTCATGATTTATATTCGGATAGATGAGTTAAAAAGCAGCAGGAAAAGTGGCGATTTATTTGTCGATTTACCGAGCGGCAATTACCGCTCGGCATCGATTTTAGACGTAGAGCGCGACGATTAGAACAGCGTGAAATTATTGCTAGTTAGAGTGGGATTGCCGACTAGTTGGGCGATGCGTACTTGGGAAGTTCCATCGATACCATCAGCATCGAAGAATAATCCTCCCGATTGTGAGTTATAGATAAAGCGTTGGCTGGCAGTCGTTGCAAATGAGCCGATGCCAAACCGCTCTGCACTTAGCGTACCCACAGGATCGCTACCAAATGCAGCATCGTCTCCAAAACAGCACCGACAGAAAGTTAGCCGATCCTCGCCAGCTACAAAATCATAAATTTTGTCGATGCCTTCGTTCGGATTATTGAAGCCAAAGGTATCGTTACCCGCACCGCCATAAATCAGATCCACCCCCGCACCGCCGAAGATGATGTCATTACCCGCACCGCCATAGATGGTGTCGTTGCCGCCATTGCCGAAGATGATATCGTCAGTCGTGAAACCGAATATTCGATCGGCTCCTTCTGTACCTGATAAGGTGGGTAGGAGATCGTCATTGAGGATCGTCCCCGTCGCACTAGGAGTCACGATCGAAGCATTCACTGCATTGCTGAGATCGAGTTTGAAGGTTTCATCGGCTTCAAATGTGCGATCGCCAGTCACGCTAATATTGACGATTTTGCTAGTCTCGCCAGGAGCGAAGGTGAGAATGCCTGTTGTAGCGGTATAGTCGCTCCCGCCTGTCGCGGTACCGTCAGCGGTGGTATATTTCACCGAGACTGTTTTAGTACTAGCTCGATCGAGCGTAATCTGGAAGCCAAAATCGGTGACATCGCAGTTATCTTCGGCGAGGGTAACATTACTGATGCTTAGCTTAGGATCGATCGTGTCATCGTTGAGGATCGTACCGACACCAGTACCTTTACCGATCGTCGCACCAACGGCGTTGGAGAGGTTGACGTTAAAGATTTCGTCTGACTCAAAATTGGTATCGCCATTAATTTTGATGACAATCGTTTTGCTGGTTTCGCCAGCAGTAAAGGTGGTAGTACCTGCAATTAGCTCTGATGGGGCAAAGCTGAGAGAGCCAGTTTTGGTGATATAGTCGTTAGTTGCCGTAGCAGTACGATCGGCAGTGCCATAATCGACAGTAACGAAATCGTCGCTCGCACTACTGAGGGTAACTGTGAAAGTCAGATCTTTAGTGCCGCTATCGCCTTCGAGGATGCTGACATCATTGATGCTGAGGGTGGGGATGGGATCTTTATCGACGATCGTGACGGTAGCACTACCACCGCCAGAACCGCCAGTGCCACCAGTGCCACCACTACCGCCACTACCAGAACCGGAACCGGAACCACTCCCGGAACCGCCACCACTCCCGGAACCGGAACCACCACTACCAGTACCACCAGTACCGATCGCATAGCCAATATTTGGGCGGAGTGTAACTACACAACTGCGGTAGGCATTGTAGACGTTATTGTTAGCAACGGGAACGCCTAGTGTAGCTGTCGTACTCCCTGAAGCAAAGGTAATCGAACCCGATCGGGTGCCATAACCCTGGCGGGTGGTAGCATTACCACTGAGATCGAAATCGACTGTCAGGGGATTGCTGGTGTCACCAGTACGGGTAAAGGTAAATAAACCTTCACCGATCCCTTCTGTCGATGTGGAATTGGTAGCGACAATGGTAACTACAGGTAGTAGGGGATTGACAACAGGAGCGATCTCATCATCCGTAATATTGACAGTCCCCAAGCTTATGGTGCCGAGGTTGTAAGTGGCACTAGCAGATAAGTTGAGAACGATAGTCTCAGGAGTCGCACCTTCATAGCTCGTGTCATCGAGGACATTAACATCGATCGCGGCAGTTGCAGCATTGGCGGCAAATGTCACCGTACCTGTCAAGGATTGATAATCGCTACCTGCGGTTGCCGTACCGCCGATCGTATAGGTGGCGGTGAGTGTATCGGTAAGACTACCAGTGCGCGTGACTAAGAATCGTCCGTTGTTATTTGGTTCGCCAGCATCGGCATCGGGGACGCTAACTGTCAGTGTGGGGAGTGCGGGAACTCCAGGGGCAGTATCATCATTGACGATCGTGCCTGTGCCAGTCGCCTTGCCAATTGTGCCACCAACGGCGTTAGTCAGATTGAGTTTGAATGTTTCATTCGTCTCAATATCGGTGTCACCATTGATTTTGACGATAATAGTTTTGCTGGTTTCCCCTGGGGTAAAGGTCGTAGTACCGGCAATTAGCTCGGATGGATCAAAACTGAGTGTGCCAGTTTTGGCGAGGTAGTCGCTAATGGCTGTGGCGGTATTATCTGCCGTACCATAATCGACGGTGACGAAATCGTCGCTGGCATTGCTCAGAGAGACGGTGAAGATTAGATCTTTGGTGCCGCTATCGCCTTCGAGGATGCTGACATCATCGATGCTGATGACTGGTGCGGTGTCGTTGTCGATAATGTTTACTGTCGCACTACCGCCGCCACCGCCAGCTCCACCGCCACCACCGCCACCACCGCCACCACCGCCACCGCCACCACCACCAGCTCCACCTCCGCCGATCGAGTAACTACTGCCGCCGCGAAGCGTCACGACGCAACTGCGATAAGCATTGAAGACGTTATTATTGCCAACCGGAACGCCGAGTGTAGCAGTATTACTGCCAGGAGCGAAAGTAATCGAACCAGAGCGAGTGCCATAGCCTTGACGGGTAGTGGCATTGCCAGAGAGGTCAAAATCTACTGTCAGAGAGCGATCGGGATTGCCGCCAGTCCGGGTGAATGTAAATAAGCCTTCACCGACACCTTCTGTCGAGGTGGAGTTGGTAGCAACAATGGTAATTACTGGGAGGGTGTCATCGTTGCGGATGGTACCTGTGGCGGTGACTCGATCGATGCCGCTTGTGTTTTGGGAATTAGAGAGATTGACAGTGAAAGTTTCATCGCTCTCAAAATCCCGATCGCCATTAACCGCGATATTAATCGTTTTGCTGGTTTCGCCAGGATTGAAGGTGACTAAGCCATTTGTGACACCCAGATAATCGGGGTCGAAGTCTGGCGTACCAACGATCGTCGCCGTACCATCGGCAGTATTATAGTTAACCGTCACGGTTTCGACGGTGGGATTGCTGAGGCTGATATTAAAGCCCAAATTGTTGACGCTAGTGCCTTCTAATTGAGTGGCATCGCTAATCGTCACCGTTGGACGCAGATCGTTATCGACAATTTTAATCGTGCCAGTATTATTAGCAGGATCGACGCGATAAGTTGCTGGTCGATCGAACTGATGAGTGGAATAATAGCTGCCATCATAATAACTATCATCAATTAGCGTGAGGATAGCAGTTTCAGGGCTTGCACCTTCAAAGATATTGTCATCAATAGGTGCCAGCGTGACAGTAGCAGTAGTACTGCCAGCCGCAAAAGTTACCGAACCAGGAATCGAGTAGTCAGAGCCATTAGCAGTACCACTGAGGGTATATAAGAAGGTTTTGGCAACACTCTCACCACCAACGCGAGTGAATGTAAATTCGCCTGTATTAGCAGGTTGTCCGGCTAGTGTTTCGGCAGCGTTGGCATCGGTGACGGCGAAGCTGATAGTGGGTAGATCGTCATTAACGATCGTCCCTGTTCCGGTACCTGCGGTCGAGCTAATCGAGCCATTAGTAGCGCCGTTGAGGACGACACCAAAAGTTTCATTGGCTTCAAAAGTTAGATCGCCATTTATCGCGACATTGACTACTTGGCTGGTTTGTCCGGGTGTGAAGGTGACGAGCTGGTTGGTGACGGCTTGATAATCATTATTAGCTGTAGTTGCTGCGCCATCTACAGTCGAGAGATTGACTGTCACTGTCTCTGTCGAAGCATTGCTGAGGCTGACGATAAATCCAGCGTTACTACTGCCAGTATTGCCCTCCGCGACCGCAATATTACCAACTGAAATCGTCGGACGACTATCGTTATCCGCGATCGTGACTATCGCGCTAGCGGCTACGCCAACGGTATAGTCGGTACCTGAATTTAACGTCAGAATCGCCGTCTCTGGGGTGATGCCTTCAAAGATGCTATCGTCGATAACATTCAAATTGACGAGCGCGGTGTTGCTACCTGCGGCAAAAGTTGCATTGACTGGAATCGTATAATCCGAGCCGTTAGTAGCTGTGCCAGAGAGGGTGTAATTGACTGTCAATGGTGCCGTAGTCGCACCAGCACGGGTAAAGGTAAATTGACCAGCACTGCCACCTTCAGCACCATTTGCGGTGCTAGAGACTGTCACTAGCGCATCGTCATTGACGATCGTGGCAGTTCCCGTTGCTGTGGTAATACCAGTCGCATTTTGCGGATTGGTGAGATTGACAGTGAAAGTTTCATCTGGTTCGCCTGTCAAATCGCCAATTACGGAGATATTAATGGTTTTGGTAGTTTGCCCAGGAGCGAAAGTGACAGTGCCAGTACTAGCCGTATAATCGCTACCAGCAGTAGCAGAACCATTGGCCGTACTGTAGTCTACCGTGACTGTTTCGACGCTGGGATTGCTCAGCGTGACGGTAAAGATGGCATTTGTAGTGCCGCTATTACCTTCATTAAGGCTAATGTTATTAATACTAATCGTAGGACGACTATCGTTATCAGCGATATTAATCATGCCAGTATTATTAGCAGGATCGACGCGATAAGTTGCTGGTCGATCGTACTGATGAGTGGAATAATAGCTGCCATCGTAGTAACTATCATCAATCAGCGTCAAAATAGCAGTCTCTGGAGTCGCACCTTCAAAGATGTTATCGTCAGTGGGACTGAGTGTGACTGTAGCGGTGGTAATGCCTGCGGCAAAAGTTACCGCACCAGGAATCGAGTAGTCAGAGCCATTAGCAGTACCACTGAGGGTATATAAGAAAGTTTTGGCGGCACCCTCACCACCCACGCGAGTGAAGGTAAATTCACCTGTATTCACAGGTTGTCCGGCTAGTGTTTCGGCAGCGTTGGCATCGGTGACGGCGACGCTGATAGTGGGTAGATCGTCATTAACGATCGTCCCTGTTCCGGTACCTGCGATCGAGCTAATCGAGCCATTCGTCGCACTGCTCAGTACTACTCCAAAGGTTTCATTTGGCTCAAAAGTTAGATCGCCATTTATCGCGACATTTGCAACTTTACTAGTTTGCCCTGGCGTAAAGGTGACGAGCTGGTTAGTTAAGGCTTGATAATCGTTATTGGCTGTAGTTGCCGTGCCATCTACAGTCGAGAGATTGACAGTGACTGTCTCTACCGAAGCATTGCTGAGGCTGACGATAAATCCAGCGTTACTACTGCCAGTATTGCCCTCCGCGATCGAAATATTACTAACTGAAATCGTCGGGCGGCTATCGTTATCGGCGATATTAATGGTACCTGTATTAACACCGATCGCATAATTACCACTGGGCGTGAGGGTGAGAATGACAGTTTCGGGAGTCGCACCTTCAAAAATCGTGTCGTCGATAACTGTCAGGTTAACAGATGTAGTAGCGGCACCTGCGGCGAAGGTGGCAATACCTGTCACGGGTTGATAGTCACTTCCCGCAATCGCAGTACCGCTGAGGGTGTAGGCGACTGCCAATGCGTTAGTTAGACTACCAGTCCGAGTGAGAGTATAGACACCATTGGCACCACCTTCGGCGGCGTTGGGGTTGGTGACGCTGACGTTGATGCCGTTATCATCATTGAGAATCGTTCCTGTGGCGGTGCTGCGAGTAATAGTTGTCGCATTTTTGGCATTGCTGAGGTTGACGGCAAATGTTTCATCACCTTCAACGATAATGTCACCAGTGATGGGGACATTGATAACTTGACTGGTTGTGCTTGGGGCAAAGGTGACGGTACCAGTGGCAGTGGTGTAGTCATTACCTGCAACTGTGGCAGTGCCATCAGATGTTTTGTAATCGACGGTGACTGTTTCGATGGATGGGTTGCTGAGGGTAACGGTAAATGCGGCGTTACTAGTGCCACTATTACCTTCGACTTTGCTGACATCAGCGATACTGATTGTGGGGCGACTATCATTGTCGGTAATATCGACGGTAGCAGTAGCACCAAATACATAAGTAGACGGCACATCATAATAGGAAACCGCATTACCGCCGCTTCCAAATTCAGTAATCACTCGATAACCATTTGACACAACTGTCAAGATCGCCGCCTCAGGGGTAGCACCCTCAAAGATATTATCGTCAATGACATTGAGATCGACAACCATCGTACTGCTACCAGCAGCGAAGGCGGCTACTCCGGTGACTGAATAATCTTTGTCCTTGGTTGCGGTACCAGTTAGGGTGTATTGAATGTTAGTTAAAGCAGCGGCATTGGGACCACTGCGAGTCAGGGTGAATTGACCTGGTTTAGCTGTCTCACCAGTCAGTGTTTCTGCTGCACTTGCATCATTGGCGACGACGGTAATGGTCGGCACGTCATCATTATTTATCGTACCTATCGCAGTAGCTTTAGCGATCGAACCTTTCGTCGGACTACTCAGCACCACTCCGAATGTTTCATTATCCTCATATTCAGTGTCGCCATTGACTGCGACATTGACAACTTGACTGGTTGTTCCTGGGGCAAAGGTGATAAGTCGATTCGTTAAGGCTTGGTAATCGTTGTTGGCGATGGTTGCTGTACCATCTGTGGTGGAGATCTGAACTGTGACAGCTTCTCCCGTAGCATGGTCGAGCTTGACCGTAAATGCGGCATTTTTGGTGCCTGTGTTGCCTTCAGTGATTGCGGGTGCATCGCTAATTGAAATAGTGGGATAGGTATCATCGTTGAGAATCGTCCCAGTAGCGGTACTGCGAGTAATGCTCGTTACATTTTTGGCATTACTAAGATCGACAGTAAATGTTTCATCACCTTCGACGAGGACATCGCCCTTGACAGGGACCACGATAGTTTTGCCGAGTATTCCTGGGGCAAAGGTGACAGTCCCAGTTGTTGAGGTATAGTCATTGCCCGCAAGTGTTGCCGTACCATCGGTAGTCTTGTAATCGACGGTAACTGGTTCTGTAGAGGGGTTGCTTAGAGTAACAGTAAAGTAGGAGTCCATGGTACCGCTATTACCTTCTGTGACACTAGCAGCATCGGTGATACTAATTGTCGGACGATTATCGTTGTCGGCAATGGTGACTGTAGCACTATTCGCCGTGCCGACTGCGTATGCATCGCCATATGCACTCGGATACAGACTCGGATTGTCATGTGGTGCGATTGTCAGGATCGCAGTCTCTGGAGCAGCACCTTCAAAAATGTTATCATCGTTGACATTGAGATCGATAACTACACTACTGACACCAGCGGCAAAGCGGGCTGTAAAGTACGACGATAGTGTGTAGTCTTCATACCTGTCAGATGTACCAGTTATGTTGTATGCAACATCGAGGGCTTTATCTGTTGGGCCGCTGCGAGTCAGGGTAAATTGACCAGGGTTAGGTGTTTCGCCAGTGAGTGTTTCTGCGGCAATTGCATCGGTGGCGACTATTGTAATTGTGGGTAGGTCATCATTGCGAATTGTGCCAGTTGATATAATCGTAGTCCCCAATGTGGCATTGGTGGGCGTGCCTAAAGTAACTGTGAAGGTTTCATCCGACTCGAATGCTGTATCGCCGTTGATGACGACACTGATATTTTTGCTGGTTTCGCCTGGTTGGAAAGTGAGGGAGCCAATCGTTGTACCGACATAATCGCTATTGCTAGTTGTTGCCGTACCATCAGCAGTGGAGTAGGGCACTACAACTGTTTTGGTACTAGGATTGCTTAGTGTGACGGCGAAGTTGGCGATGCTAGTCCCAGTGTTACCTTCGTTTTGGGAGACGGCTTTGACGATATTGACGATCGGTGGTGTATCGTTGAGAACCGTGCTGTCTGTGTAGCTAAATGCTTTTGAGGTTAGATCGATCGTCGTATTATCGATACCTCGCAACACGGCGATGAGTTCGGTACCCCGATAGAGAGCGGTACTCGGAGCAGTGACACCACCAATCGTAGTCGCCGTTACCGAGTAGTCTGTGGCTGCACCGCGCAGTTGGATGACATCTTGGGTAAGACTAAAATCGGTAATTTTGGCGTAATCGCCATTGCCACTAGTTGCGTAGAAGTCTTTGCCATTAGCAGCGAGGACGAAGATATCGTTATCCGCACCACCCGTGAAGGTATCGATTTCAGCATTCCCAGGGTTCGTGTCGCTGTTGTTGACACCAATAATGGTGTCATTTCCGGCATTACCATTGATGGTGTCATTTCCTTTACCACCAATTAAAATATCGTTTTGGTTGCCACCAGAAATATTATCATTTTGGTTAGTCCCAGTAATATTGACCTTCTCAATATTTGAGTAGATAACGCGATCGTAACCGCTAGCATTCCCAGCATAAAAATCACCAGCACCAGTGCCCAAATTCTGGCTATTAACAACTAGTCCAGAAGTATATGCCTTAGCAGAATAATCTAAGACTAAAGTATCGGTACCAGCACCACCATCAACACTATCGTACTGATTGATATTGCCATCGCTCGTACCAGGATTGAGAATGTCATCGCCATTTCCACCAGTAATCGTATCTACACCAGCACCACCAGAAATGGTGTCATTGCCATCGCCACCAGCGAGATTATCATTACCAGTACCCGCAGTAATGGTGTCATTACCCAATCCACCCGTAACAACGTTAGTGCCATCTTTGACATCAATGATATCATTGCCATCACCACCATCGACAGTATCGTTAAAGTTACCAGCAAGGACTGTATCATTGCCACTACCCAACTTAATATTTATAGCCTCAATATTAAGTAATTGTGTCCCATTTGACAGGGTATTATTAGCATTACTTAAATCGATAGTAGTAGCAGTTGTGGTACTCGCAATATCTACGACAGCTGTATCATTACCACTGCCACCATCGATCGTATCTACGCCAGTATGCCCATCGAGCGTATCATTACCCGCACCACCGATTAAAATATCATTAGAATTACCGCCAGAAATATTATCATTTTGGTTAGTCCCAGTAATATTGAACTTCTCAATATTTGAATAGATAACGCGATCGTAACCGCTAGCATTCCCAGCATAAAAATCACCAGCACCAGTGCCCAAATTCTGGCTATTAACAACTAGTCCAGAAGTATATGCCTTAGCAGAATAATCTAAGACTAAAGTATCGGTACCAGCACCACCATCAACACTATCGTACTGATTGATATTGCCATCACTCGTACCAGGATTGAGAATGTCATCGCCATTTCCACCAGTAATCGTATCTACACCACCTCCAGCACTGATGGTGTCATTATCATCGCCGCCACTGAGATTATCAGCTCCGCTTCCAGCCGTAATCGTGTCGTTACCAGCTCCGCCAATGACGATATTAGTACCATTTTTGACATCGATAATATCGTTACCAGCACCACCATCGACAGTATCGTTAAAGTCACCAGCAATAACCGTATCATTACCACTCCCAAGCTTGAGATCGACTGCTTCAATATTAAGTAGCTGAGTGCCATTAGCTAACGTATTTGTGGTGTTACTTAGATCGATATTGTTGGCAATTGCGGTACTAGAAATATCAGTTTTGGCAGTATCATTACCAGTACCACCATCGATAATATCGATACCACCATTGCCATTAAGCATATCGTTACCAGCACCACCAATTAAAATATCGTTTTGGCTGCCACCAGCAATATTGTCATTTTGGTTAGTACCAGTAATATTTAACTTCTCGATATTAGAATAGATAACGCGATCGTAACCGCTAGCATTCCCAGCATAAAAATCACCAGCACCAGTGCCCAAATTCTGGCTATTAACAACTAGTCCAGAAGTATATGTCTTAGCAGAATAATCTAAGACTAAAGTATCGGTACCAGCACCACCATCAACACTATCGTACTGATTGATATTGCCATCGCTCGTACCAGGATTGAGAATGTCATCGCCATTTCCACCAGTAATCGTATCTACACCAGCACCACCAGAAATGGTGTCATTGCCATCGCCACCAGCGAGATTATCATTACCAGTACCCGCAGTAATGGTGTCATTACCCAATCCACCCGTAACAACGTTAGTGCCATCTTTGACATCAATGATATCATTGCCATCACCACCATCGACAGTATCGTTAAAGTTACCAGCAAGGACTGTATCATTGCCACTACCCAACTTAATATTTATAGCCTCAATATTAAGTAATTGTGTCCCATTTGACAGGGTATTATTAGCATTACTTAAATCGATAGTAGTAGCAGTTGTGGTACTCGCAATATCTACGACAGCCGTATCGTTACCAATCCCACCATCGATCGTATCTACGCCAGTATGCCCATCGAGCGTATCATTACCCGCACCACCGATTAAAATATCATTAGAATTACCGCCAGAAATATTATCATTTTGGTTAGTCCCAGTAATATTGAACTTCTCAATATTTGAATAGATAACCCGATCGTAACCGCTAGCATTCCCAGCATAAAAATCACCAGTACCAGTAACTAAATTCTGACTATTAACAACTAGTCCAGAAGTATATGTCTTGGCAGAATAATCTAAGACTAAAGTATCGGTACCAGCACCACCATCAACACTATCGTACTGATTGATATTGCCATCGCTCGTACCAGGATTGAGAATGTCATCGCCATTTCCACCAGTAATCGTATCTACACCAGCACCACCAGAAATGTTGTCATTGCCATCCAACCCACTCAGGGTATCATTACCCGCTAACCCGGTAATCGTATCGTCGCCATTAGTACCCGTGATGTTGTCATTGCCACTCGTACCAGGAAAATCTGCCAGTACTCCCTGATAATCAGTCATCGCACCCGCACTAAAAGCTAGCGGTACCGATGCGGCTAAATTCCAATCGCCACCCAACGCTGGATTGCCTGTCTTCGTTTCCTTGGCAATTACCCGCGTCTGAGTTAGTTCTTGCAGCCACCATACCAGTGCAGCACCACGCTCTGCCTGCGCCACTTCACAACCGTAAATCAAAATCTCCGCATCTGCTGCCAAAGACTTCGACCACGATCGCAAGCTGTCGGTGTACTCAGCTAGGGTATTCAAATCCAGACACTTATTGCCTAACTCGATCGATCCCGATCCACCGTGAGAGACGATATGAATCGCTGTCAAGCCGCTGTGACACGCTAAAACATCGGTAATGCGATCGATCCCATCTCGCGCTACATCCAGCAAAACAGTCTCGATCCCAGGCAATACACCCGCAGTCAGTAAGCGGTAATCTGTGATATTTCGATCGATAAAGACAATCTGTGTTGGTGCGATCGCCAGTTCGGCACCTCGTTCGCGTAGCGTCTGCGAAGCAGAATCGAGTAATGCTTGCGATAGATAGATCCGATCGGTACTCGCACCATAAGCACCCTGCGCCGTTCCCAGCACATCCGCGCTGACAATCTCGATCTCTGGCAAGCTCTCAAATTGCCCAGCCAGCCATTGCTGTCGGATCTGGACTAATTTAACGCGATCGAATTCTTTCCCAAAAGTACTTGCGATCGTGTCCATAAAATTTGGGCGATCGGCAAAATAGCTGAGTCGATCGGAAGTAACTGCTAGGGCGCGCGCAAACAATGTAGTGGTCATCGGATTTTCGTAAGTAAAAAGTAGCAGACTTCGATCGTTAGCGTATATCTTTACACTAAGTAAATATCCTTCTCCTACCAATAATACCCACGATTACCCTGATTGATAACCTCAAAAAGTCACTAAAAAGTCACTACTTTTTCGCAAGAGACTAGCGGCAAGCGAGTCATATGGTATATTTGCTTAGACGATCGCGGTTGCATGAGTCGCAGGAAATAGCCCAAAATCTCTTCTGTTGGGGCTTTGCATGGTAAACCGACTTTTTTCAGCCAAATTGCATTCCTTACCACCCTCACGACTGAAATTAGCCCCTTTGCAATGCAGCTAGACCGAGCCATCAAATTTACCAATCGGCTGCTTACGAATAGTCGTCAGCGCGAACTCTCCGAAATAGAACTAGTTGCCTTCACGGGGATCTGGACGGATATCTCCTACCAAGAGTCCAGCCTGACCTCCAATTACGAGATGGTCACGATCAAAAATAACGCTTCCAAGTTATTGCAAGATCTGTCTGAAGCGCTCGGCGAGCGTGTAGCAAAAAAAAATTGTAAAAGTATCATCCTCCGACTCGCAAGTACCAATGAGGGACGAGTAGATTTAGCCGATGCCCCGACAGATATTCAACCTTTTTGCGGTCGGGATGCAGAACTGGAAAAGTTAACCGCTTGGTTGACGATCGATCGCTGTAAACTTATCGGTATTCTCGGCATCGGTGGGATCGGTAAAACTGCGGTAGCTGCTAGATTGAGCGATCTAGATCTGACTGAAGACTTCGATCTAGTTATCTGGCGATCGCTGCGCGAGGCACCACCACTCCAGCAATTATTGGGTGAGTTAATTCAATTTCTCTCCGAATTTACCGAAATAGAAGTACCCAAAAGTAGCGATCGGGCGATCGCCAGATTGCTATATTATTTGCGGCAAAAACGGTGTTTGCTTCTACTCGATAATATCGAGGCGATTATGGAAGCTGGCGATTTTGCAGGTAACTATCGATCGGGCTATGGTGACTATGGGCAGCTATTTCAGACGATCGGTACCACCCGCCATCAAAGTTGTCTGTTATTTACCAGTCGCGAACCGCCGCCAGAACTTGCCGAACTTGCAGGTGAAGATTTGCCCGTCCGCGCGCTCTATCTCGCGGGTCTGGATGATGCCGCGCAGTTATTACTCGCCAAAATTGGCTTAGATGGCAGTGAGAGCCAACTTTTAGCGATTGCCGAGCGGTGTCAAGGTAATCCGCTCTACTTGCGGATCGTCGCGAATACGATCGTCCATAGTTTTGACTCGCAAATCGAGAACTTTTTAGCTGCCAACCAATATACTTACGGTAAAATTGCCTTCGTCCTCCAAGCTCAGCTCGAACGGCTCTCTCCGGCGGAAAAACTGATTATCTATTATTTAGCGATCGGTCGCGAATCGATCGCGATCGAGAGTTTGGAGCGGCATCTCCAACCGCTGGGATATGCCGGAAATATCGTCCAAACGATCGATTCGCTCCAACAACGCTCCTTAATCGAAGTCACCCAGAGTCAACGTTATACCCTCCAAAATGTGGTAATGGAATTTATGACTGGGGCGATAATTCACGAGTTAGCGATCGAGCTAGGTGAAGATCGCGATCTGTTTTTTTTTAACAGTTTAGCGCTCTATCCAGCCAGTTCGCCGACCTACGTGCGGGAGATTCAACAGCGGTTGCTTCTCAATCCGCTCATCGTTCGATTGAGCGCACAGCCAGTCAGAGGATCGGGACTGGAACGTTGTCATCACCTACTCCAGCGCTGGCGGCAAGCGGGGTTGACTCCAGGTTATGCAGTCGGGAATATTATAAATCTGTTATTAGCTCTGGGAGCCAATCTCCAAGGCTATGATTTTGCCAATTTGTATATCGCCGAGGTAGACTTTCAGGAATTGCAGTTACATCGCGTCAACTTTACCAATAGTCGATTCGATCGATGTCGCTTTTCCCAGTCGATGGGGACGATTTTACATATTACCTTTAGCCCAGATGGTAAATATCTCGCCGCCTGCGATACCAATTTTCAGATTAAAATTTGGGATGTCGCCACCAATCAAGAAATCGCTCTCCTGCTCGGACATCAAAGCTGGGTCTGGCACGTTCAATTTAGTCATGATGGCAGATATCTCCTCAGCGGTAGCAGCGATCGCACGATGCGGATTTGGGAAGTTGCTAGTGGGAACTGTCTCCAAGTACTAAGCGGACATCAAGATTGGGTGTGGCGGGTGGCGTTTAGTCTCAATAGTAAACTGGCAATCAGCATTGGAGCCGATCGCTATATCAAAATCTGGTGGTGGCGGACTGGACGCAATTTACTGACATTTAAAGTCCCCGATGCCCAAGTACGGGATGGTACCTTTCATGGGAAACGCGGGTTGCTCGCCGTTTGTGGTGGCGAAGGGATTAAAATTTGGCAAATTTGGACGGGTCGGCGCATCCAGAAAATTGCGACTGCTAATGCCCTCAACCTGCGACTGATTTCCTTCAGCCCTGACGGAAGAACGCTAGTGGCAGCGAGTTTCACCTGCGAAATCCACTGTTGGGACATCGATAGCGGTCGCCATCTTGTGACACTATACGGACATCCCACCCAAATATTTGAAGTCAACTACGATGATGCGGGACAAATTATCTCCACTTGCTTAGAACAAGTACGGGTATGGAATCTGACGACGGGCACCTGTACCAAAACCATTAACTTGGCGCGGGATTGCGGGAAGGGAGTCGCCTATCGCTCGCCCCTAATTGTCACGGGTAGCGATAATGGGGTAGTTAAATTCTGGAATTTAGAAACAGGGAGATGTTTGCAAACCTCCACTGGTAACGCGCCCCGCGTGATGGAAGTAGCTGTCGCTCCCCACAGTCGGATCGTTGCCAGTAGCAAGGATGATGGGACATTACAACTATGGGATTTGAACGCACCGTTGGTGCGAGATTGTCTACCCCCCGTCCGAGTGGAACGCGGTCATCGTGGGATGTCAACATCGCTAGCTTTTAGTCCGAATGGTCGATTGCTAGCGAGTACGGGAAGCGATCGCGTTATCAATATTTGGGATGTCAGTCGAGGTCAAATTCTTCAGTCGTTAACCGGACATACCGATTATGTGGTGCAGTTATTATTTGTAGACGATCGCACGTTGCTCAGTCGGAGCTATGATGCAACGATCCGTGAGTGGAATTTGACAACTGGCGAATATGTGGTGTTGAATCTGCTCGAACGCCAATGGTGTATGGTCTTGGCACAATCTCTCGATGGTCGCTATACTGTCTTCGGTTCGGATACGCCAATATTGACTATTTTAGATCGTCAGACTGGCTTGTTGGGGGAGCCGCTCGGAACGCGAATCGCGACTCACCCAGCCGTCGGTAGTCGGGTACGGACGATCGCCTATACTCTGGACTCACGTTTTATCGTCGCGATTACCGACGATCGCCAGCTCAATCTTTGGGATATTGAGGATAATTATCGCCATTGTCATTGGTCGATTGGCGATCGCGAAGCCATGTCGATTGTCGCGCACCCGCTCTACTTGCAGCTACTAGTTATCGCGACTGAAGATGGCATGATTTCGATCTGGGATCTAGATCGGCAACTTTGTCTGAGTCGGGTTGTCGGACACGATCGCGAAATTCGGGCGCTGAAACTTATTCATAATCCCCACCAACTGGTCAGTTGTGGGATCGACGGCTCGATTAAAGTCTGGGAATTTGTGGACGATACATTGAGTGAAATATATGCGATCGACTCGATTAAACCCTATCAGGATCTCAACCTGACTGGAGTAAAAGGTTTAAATCGATCGCAATTGCTCACCCTCAAACAGTTGGGAGCCATCTCTACTTGAATCGATCGATAACAAGTAGTTTTATGGATAAACTCCCGATCGATTACCAAGAACTCTTCACTTACTTTTGGAGCTGAAGATCTCTACGGTGGTGGCGATCGAGATTTTAATAAACTTATGCTGCTTGGGGCTGCATTTGGGGTGAGAATTGGAACATCGAGTAAACCACATTCCGGCGAATATCGGTCATCATTTCCAAGAACATCTCATAACCTTCTTGCTTGTATTCGATCAACGGATCTTTCTGTCCGTAACCGCGCAAACCAACCGATTCGCGCAACGCATCCATCGATTGGAGGTGTTCGCGCCAGAGGGTATCGATTTGTTGGAGGATAAAGAACCGCTCGGCTTGACGCATCAAACCAGCTTGCACCCGATCGACTTGAGTTTCCTTGATATCATAGGCGCGGCGCACTTCTTCGCGCATGAAGATTTTGATTTCTTCATAGGTCATATCTTCTAGTTGCGTAGCGGTCAGGTCGTTGAATAGATTGACAAATTCCCGCGCTTTAGCGACTAAACCTTCGATATTCCAATCTTCTGGCGGTAAGTCGGGTTCGACGTAGGCAGTGACGATATCATCCATCGTCCGCTCGGCATATTTTACTACCTGTTCTTTGAGGTCTTGGCCTTCGAGAACGCGGCGACGTTCGGCGTAGATGGCGCGACGTTGATTGTTCATCACTTCGTCGTATTCAAACACCTGTTTGCGGATGTCATAGTAATAGGTCTCGACCTTTTTCTGAGCACCTTCGAGGCTATTTGTCAACATTTTGGACTCGATCGGCATATCTTCCTCGACTCGGAAGGCATCCATCAGACTACTGACCCGATCGCCACCGAAGATTTGCATCAACGGATCTTTTAAACTAAGGAAGAACTTCGTCGAGCCTTTGTCTCCCTGACGACCCGCCCGACCGCGCAATTGGTTATCAACCCGCCGCGATTCGTGACGCTCGGTACCGATCACATGAAGACCGCCATTCTGGAGCACCTCTTCATGTTCGACACTTGTAAATGCATCGTATTCTTTGCGGACAGCTTTATAAGCATTCCGCAGTTTTTGGATGGCTTCGATTTCCGTTGGGGCTTTTTCGCAGGCAACGGCGATAGTTTCTTCGGCATCGAGTTCGGACAGACTACGTTCGCCAAAGTGCCCGACGGCAAAATTCACCGCATCTTTGAGCAACCCTTCAGTCTCCTTCGAGAGTTGGGTCGGGAAAATGCTTGGGGAGGCTTTCCAAGTTTTGACTTTTTTCCCTGGCGCAAAACCTTTGCCCGAAGCTTTACTCTGTTGAGCGGCAGCAACAGTAGCGGGGCTAAAGTTGCCATCATCTTCGGGGGCGACGATGCGGGGCATAAAGTATTCCCGCAATTTGAGCCGGGCCATATAGTCGGAATTACCACCTAAGATGATATCCGTTCCGCGACCTGCCATATTCGTCGCGATCGTTACTGCACCCTTCCGTCCGGCTTGAGCGATAATTTCCGATTCCCGTTCGACGTTTTCTGGTTTGGCGTTGAGCAGTTCGTGCGGGATTTCGAGTTGGTGGAGGAGTTGAGAGAGAATCTCCGATTTTTCAATACTAGTGGTACCGACGAGTACGGGTCGTCCGGTATCGTGCATTTCCAAGCATTCTTGCGCCACGGCGCGCCATTTTGCCTCTTCCGTCTTGTAGACCACATCAGGGAAATCATAACGCTGACGCACCCGATTGGTGGGCATCACCGTAACTTGAATTTTATAAGTTTTTTCTAGCTCTACTTCTTCGGTCTTAGCCGTCCCCGTCATCCCGCCGAGCTTGGGATAGAGCAGGAAGAAATTCTGATAGGTAATCGTTGCTAAGGTTTGAGTTTCATTCTGAATTTTGACTTTTTCCTTAGCTTCGACAGCTTGGTGCAAACCATCACTCCAACGTCGTCCCGACAATACGCGTCCGGTAAATTCATCGACGATCGTCACTTCATCGTTCATGATGATGTAATTGACATCACGGATAAATAATTCTTTAGCCTTAATTGCATTAAAAACGTAGTGTGCCCACGGGTCGGCTTCATCGAACAGATCGGTTACACCCAATAGTCGTTCGGCTTCGGCATAACCTTCTTCATTTAAGAGGACGTTCCGCGCCTTTTCATCGACTTCGTAGTGGGTTTCTTTATTCAATCCCCGCGCGATATCAGCAGCTTGCAAGTATTTCTCAGTCGGACGTTCGACTTGACCGGAAATAATCAATGGAGTCCTAGCCTCATCGATTAAAATCGAGTCTACCTCATCGATAATGCAGAAGTTAAATGGACGTTGGACGACTTCACTCATCGCCTCAGCCATATTATCGCGCAGATAGTCAAATCCTAATTCGCTGTTAGTTGCGTAGGTAACGTCGCAGTTATAGTTTTTCTTGCGTTCGGCTGGGTTCATGTCCGATTGAATCAGTCCGACAGACAACCCCAAGAAGCGGTGAACTTGGCCCATCCATTCGGCATCCCGTCGCGCCAAATAGTCATTGACGGTAATGACGTGAACGCCTTCACCTGTGAGCGCATTCAGATACGCTGGCAAAGTTGCTACGAGTGTTTTACCCTCACCTGTCTTCATCTCAGCGATTTGCCCTTCATGCAGTACCATGCCCCCTAGCATTTGCACGTCAAAGTGACGTAATCCGAGTACTCGCTTGCCCGCTTCGCGGACGACGGCAAAGGCTTCGGGGAGGAGTTCATCGAGGATTTCTTTTTCTTCCTCAGCGTTGTTTGCCTCCTCCAATCTGCGTTTAAATTCGGTGGTTTTCCCTTCGAGTTGTTCGTCACTCAATTTCTCGACATCTTCTTCGAGCAACGCGATCTCGGTGACGATCGGTTGATATTTCTTGAGTTTGCGTGCGTTAGGGTCACCCAGTAATCTTTTTAGCATAGGAGGCAAGCGATAAGGGAGTTCGATCTAATAATTTATGAGTGAAGCAGTATTAAATCTTCACATCTTTTATATTCTTATTTATTTATGGTATCATCAGCCGCTGGTTTGTGGGTGCGGTATGCCGAATGCCTGGCGGCGATCCGCTATAGGATCGAGATCGACGGGAGCAGGAGATGCGAAGGGAAGTGGGGGACGAGTCGATCGGATCGAATCAGAAAACAACTATCTTGCTGTTGGTAAGATCTTAAACAGTTGTATTCGTCGTTGAAGCGGGCTGCTCTTGGGAAATCTTGAGGTGTCTGGCGAGGAGAAAGAGCGGAAAGGTAACGCTAATCGCAATTAGCGGCGATAGCAGCACATAAAGCCACAGATAACGCACTCCCACCCGCCGCCCTTCGATAAACATGAAGATACTAGCAGCGGTTCCTAGTAAAAATAGGTCATTGGCAAGCGAAGCAGCGGCAGCATTTGCATAGGCAGCACGACCAAAATCTATGATGGAATTGTTGTTAGGCTGACTCATAAAGGCAATATTATTAATCCAGGTAGCTGGTAAAGCTGCTAAGGCAATCAGCCCGTATGTCGCACAAATAAGTTTATCTTTGGTGTTCATGATTAATATCGCTCGAACCGATCGATTACTAATTATCACCTAAAAGAATGTGTCGCAATCGCGGGGTAGATGGCGCGAATAGTGGATGAGATCGATCGCTAAATTCAGGATTGTATAATCCTTCTTGCTCTTGAATTGTTGCGATCGTCTCAGCTCCTCGATAGGAATGAATTTGACGTACTGCCGACCATAAATGAGGTATGAGACCTAACTTGCCCAAGTTATGGAATTGAATAGCAATCCAACCATAGAAGATATCCAGATCGGGAAGAAAGCTTAAGAGAACTGACATTGCTCGTTCCGTACCAATTTCCGCTAGTGAAAGTACTGCCTGGTCGATATCATCATAGCTGTCGTTAGCTTCAAGAATTTCTTGGAGAGCTGCAATACCTAAATCGCTACCAAAGAAGCTAGTTCTAATAACATAGGAAATATCACTGTATTTCCTAAATCAACCATAATGTTAACTGCGGCTTGTCGAATCTCAAATTCTGGATCGTGCATTAGTTTGAGTAAAATAGGTACGATCGAATCATCACTAATCTGACTGAGATTTCCTGTAGTACCTGGTTGTATGTCCTGTTTTAAATATGTTACAAACTCTGGCAGATTGATTGATTGAATCTGTATTGGATTGTCACTACTTAAAATTTTAGAAGTATGACTAATTTCACCCAATAAGCTAATTCTCAATTCATGCTCATCTGGTTCCGAATCAAATAATAAATCGATAATGCGATCGCGGACTTCTCGACTGGGATGAGTAGCATTCTTTATGAGAATTTGTTTGGTATCAGAAATACATCGATCGATTAATTCCGGGGTGATATCTAGATTCTCAGAATAATAGCCTCTTAATATCATATTAATCCTTTCCCTGATACAAGCAACAATTTTTAGTTGTACATCTAGATCTGGATCGGCAATCGCATTTAATAAAATTGTCATATTTCGATCGACAACAGGTATATGCCAATCACTTACAGCAATAGCCGCCCGTTTTCGGATAGCCGGATCGTAGCTTTGAATCGCACATTCTAAAGCTGTCAAAGTACGATCGCAATCTAGCTTAAATAGAAGTTCGACAATCTTATCAACTGGGGTATAACCATCACCAGAATTTGATATCCAATACATCGATCGATGCAGCAAATCAAACACTTTATTTCCACCGATACGTTCGAGTGCATCGATCGCCTGATAAGACAAATTCGTTACTTCATTTGCATAATATTCTTCACTCTCTGGATAATCAGTCGAGCGATGAATATATAGATCTGGTTCATACAGTAGGTAGATTAGATGCTCTACCATTGCCGGATCTGCTACAATCCCTAGTACATAAATATAAGGTGATTGCAACCAGAGAGATCTATCCTCTAAAACCTCTCGAATTTTATTAATTGCTTCATCCGTCCCAATTCTCTCTAAAGCTTCTATTGCTAAATGTTTGCTATCCCACTCACTAGTAAGATATTTATCTTTCAATAAAGGTGCCAATAGTTCGATCTCTTCTTCAGAAGCTAATCTTGCTAAATGTTCTGCTGCATTGCGATACCAGCGAGAATCAGATAAATCTTCGATTAGTAAAGCAATAGCTAAATCTCGATCTATACAACTAATCGCTCCTATCGCGGATGAAATCGTTCGCTCCCCATCCCGATTGTTGGACTGTCGATGCTTGAAAATGAAAATATCTTGTAGATAGGGTAATGCTGCTTTAGACTTGGTTCTGCACCATAGACTAATTTTGAGAGTAGTGGGAATTTCTAATAGATCGATCCAATCGACGATAGTTTTCTGTAATTCTGGGTCGATCGATGCTGTCAATTTAGCACCTAGAAAGAGATCTACTTCTAAGGCAAGATTGACGATTCTTAATGCCAAATCTGGATCGGTTATCTGAGTTAAGAGAGTGGCAATTTCGGCGGTGCGATCGAGATGATTGAGATAATTAGATTGTAGCTCTCGATCGGTTAGCTGACTGAGAAGCGAAATTGTGAGTGGAGGATAGATAGTCATTAGACATTTAGGAATTCTCCATTAGACACGACAATCTCAATATAACACCTGTCTAAGATGACTCGATCGGTTAGTATTGCAACCGATCGCTAACAGCAATTATTACGCTCTCAGATTGCGGGAGAGCGCTTAAGCTTGAGGATCGTTACCAAAAAATTCTGCCATTGCCACTACATTTTCATTCTGACTGATGCCTTCTTGCTTGAAGACTTTCTTTACCGTCAATAGCAAGATTTTAAAGTCCAACCACAGACTCCAGTTATCGACATACCACAGATCCAATTTAAATTTTTCATCCCAAGTGAGCGCATTGCGTCCGTTCACCTGTGCCCATCCGGTAATCCCTGGCTGCACGTCATGACGACGAGCTTGCTCGGCATTATAGCGGGGGAGATATCTTACCAATAACGGACGCGGGCCGACAAAACTCATATCGCCGATCAGCACGTTCCACAGTTGCGGTAGCTCGTCTAAACTCGCTTTTCGCAAAAATTGACCCAAGGGAATCAACCGCTCCTCATCCGAGAGTAAATTTCCATCAGCATCGCAGTCGCTAGTCATCGTGCGAAACTTATAGACGGTAAAAATTTTGCTATCTTTACCAGGACGCGCTTGTGTAAATACGATCGGACTGCCCATCCGAATCTTTAAGACGATCGCGACAACGATTAAAATTGGCGAGAATAGCAATAATAACACTGCTGCCATCAATCGATCGAGGATTGCTTTAATCCCTCGACTGATAGCTACCACCGGACTACGGGAAGAATTTTGGTTCATTGTCACTCTAATTCCATCTTTGACTGCGATCGCATCGATCTTATCTCTCATTTTCGCGTTGAGTGACACTAAAGTGTTACCAGCTCTCGATCTTTGCGATATTTTGCTTACGCCAAGAAGCGATCGAGTTTTGAGGCTTTAAGCTTTAGGGACGAAGGGATTCGTCAATCCGCAATCCACAATCCAAATCAGCCTGTATTCCGCATTCCCGCTGCAATGCCATTAATCGTTAACAGTGCGCCGTCTAGCAACTCTTTCTTGCTATAACGGGAGTAGATCATCCCAGCCCCACCATGCTGGCGGAGACGTTTGAGCAATGAAACTTGCAAAAATCCCAAGGGGACGATACTCCCATTTCGCAGTTGGATCGATCGTTGGAGTTCGGGATTATCGTCCAGCAACCGTTCGTGTCCAGAGATTCTCAGTACCAAATCGCAGACGAGGCGATATTCTTGCGCGATCAGATCGAACAGCGTCAAGAAGCGTTCTTTGTCTTCTGGGTGTGAAAGTTCGTCCACATAGTGATGGGCGATGAGCAAATCGACTTTGGAAATGGTCATCTCCACTTTGGAGATGGCCATCCGAAAGAACGGCCACTTCCGGTAAAAGCCTTGAAGTAACTCGAAATTTTGCTCGGGATCTTCGGCAACAAATTCCTGGAGCGCCGTACCGACACCATACCAAGACGGCAGGAGAAAGCGGCTTTGCGTCCAGCTAAATACCCAGGGAATCGCACGCAGACTGGCTAAATCGCGTTTGCCACCGCGTCGAGCGGGACGGGAACTGATTTGCAGGTGACTGATTTCATCGATCGGGGTTACCTGATGAAAGAAGTCGACCAAATCGGGGCGATCGTATACTAGCGCCCGATAGTGACGGCGCGATCGCGCTGAAAGATCTTCCATCACTTCATTCCAAGGCTCGATGTCATCGACGCTACCGAACATCAGGCTGGTTTTAATGACCGCACTGGCTACCTGTTCGAGGTTATAGAGGGCGAGTTCGGGTAGGGAATATTTGGAGGCTAGGACTTCACCTTGTTCGGTGATCTTGATCCGCCCGTTAATACTCTGCCCTGGTTGGGCTAAAATCGCCTCATGAGAGGGGCCGCCGCCCCGGCCGACACTGCCACCCCGTCCGTGAAAAATTCGCAGTTTGACAGCGTATTTCTCGGCGATCGATTGCAGCGCTTTTTGGGCTTTGTGAATTTCCCAGTTACTACTCAAGAAACCTGCGTCTTTATTGCTGTCTGAATAGCCCAACATCACTTCTTGGAGGTTGAGTACCAACCCTGGAATTGCCGTCGCTGGATCGGGCTGATAGCCGCCACCTAACGCCGATCGATACAGCGGCAATTCAAATAAAGATTGCATCACGCTCGGCGCTTTTTGGAGATCCTCAACGGTTTCGAATAGCGGTACCACCTGTAGACTGGTAATTCCAGTTGCCGGATCGTATAATCCAGCTTCCTTAGCCAGTAGCAGCACTTCGAGGATGTCACTGACATCCCGATTCATACTGATGATATAGGTTTGGCAGATTTCGGGACCAAATTCCTGATGTAGTCGGCGCAGCATCCGGAACGTTTCGATCGTTTCGGTAGTTTTGGCTGAGAATGGCAACTCACCAGGAATCAATGGTCGCCGGGTTTGCAGCTCGCTCGCCAACCACTTGACGCGGTCTTCCTCCGCTAGTTCGTGATAGGGTTGGGGTAAAACTTGGAGGTATTCGGCAATTTCAGAGATCGTGTCGGCATGACGACTGCTTTCTTGGCGGATATCTAGTTGGGCGAGATTGAAACCATAAATTTCGACCTGACAGATCAGGGTTTCTAAGGCTTGGCAGGTCAAACCAGTTTGACTCAAACTCAGGCGAATCAAATATAATTCTTTGAGAAATTCTGCTCCCGAATGGTAACAGGTATGCGGATTGAGATCGGCTTTGGGTAGTTTGAGACTATCCCAGTCCGCGACTTGCCGACTGCGATCGAGAGTATTCGACAGTCGATTGACGATGTAGGCCAGTTTGAGGCGGTAGGGTTCCTGACGATAGCGAATCGCCCACTGTTCGTAGATATCGGGAAAATGCGCCTTGTCTTGTTCGAGCGATTCTAATAAATCTGGTAAAACGTTACTCCAATGTAGTGAGAGACTCAGCGAATTACTTAACTCTTTAGTACATTTAATATACTTTTTCAGGACGATGCCCCGCTGGTAGCAAGCAGTTTGCCAGGTAATTTTGGGCGTAACGGAGGGATTGCCATCGCGATCGGAACCTACCCACGAGCCAAACCGACAGAAGCGATTGCTTGGGGGATTGAGATGGGGAAATGACTGTTTCAGTGCAGAATTCAGCCGTTGGGACAGTTGAGGAATCGCATCGAATAACACTTCCTCAAAATAGTGGAGCGTATAATCGACTTCATCGAGTACGGTCGGTTTGAATTGATGTAATTCGTCCGTCCGCCACCACAACAGGATCTCTTCTAATAATTGTCCTTCTAATTCTTTGACTTCCCAGGATGATTCGATCCCCAGCCGTGCCATGTCCTCCTCGGCCCGATCGAGTTTTTCGAGGATTTTAGCAACGTGTCGTTGCTTGTCTCTAATCGTATGTCGGACGATTTCGGTGGGATGAGCGGTAAATACCAGCCCGATATCCAACTCATCTAACAATCTTTGCAGCTGTTGGGGCGGAATTCCGGCTGCTTTAAGCAATGGAAATAGCGCGATAAAGGTACCACGATCTTTTGGGGGGATGGAGGAAGCCTGCCAATTTTTTTCGAGCAGCCCCGAGCCTAATGGCCCGCCGATCTCTTTAAACAAGTCAGTATTGGAAGTTGCTGCGGCAGAATTCGTATACTGGAGCGACAACTTGAGCGCCAGTTTTTGCTCGACTTGTTCGTAGTGTTGCTCGACAATATTAATCAACTGAAAATATAGTGCAAAGGCACGGGCAGCCCGAATCGCATCTTTAAGATCGAGTTTTTCGATCGTTTGGTGAACTTTGCCCGGTAACGGCTCTACCGCACTACCATCGGACGAGCACATCTCGCGTAACTGGTTGAGCAAATTGACGAGATCTTGCCCGCAAGCATCCCGTAATACTCTTTCCCACAAGTCTTCAATTACTTTGAGGCGATGGTTGAGTAGTAAATTGTTAGTAGATGTGGGGATCGAGTCTGGTTCCGAGAGGTGGGCTAGCGGATGCATATAACAATTGCTCGCGGGGTGGAAGTGGGAAGGAAATATTGAAGCTGGCTTGGTGAATCCAGTTATTAAGAATCTTCACTTGGAAAATGGATGACTGGCAATCGATCGCCACGAAAAATTTCTTCACTAGTCACACCGATGCGTTCGAGCACTTCGCTCGTCGCTCGAATAGCCACGAGCGCTAGCAAGCAAGGCGTAGCAGCTAGACTTACCAATAAAGACGGTGTGACCAGCTGTGATGCGCCAGTGCTAGCAGATCGTGCCGATCTCGATCGCTCGGGAGATGGTGTGACTGACATAGTAACGCTCCTAAAAATTGCAGATAAGCTAATTTTAGCCGTTCTGCGTCCTTTGCTAACTAGATTGAGGACTCAGACTCTAGCCTTTATATGATAATCGAGTTGCGGAATCCCTGTTTGCCACAATCGGCACAATAATCGCGCACCTGCATCGGGATCCGGTTTGCAAGATCGCGATCGCGGCGATCTCAGCAGCAGACGTGCGAGTTTTAGCAATTTCTTCAGCTTGGATGCAATGTCAATCTGGCGTTAGATGCCACTTTTTCTAATTAGATCCTCCCCTGGCAAAATAAAACTGTAACAGATGTTAATTCTGGTAGGTTGTTGCGGGTAATTTAAGTAGGAGAGGAATTCAATATTTAAATGATTTCGGATCCATTGTCGAGCTAGCTTGCCAACAAGCTGTGATTCGAGCGGTAGTTAAAGCTACTTCGGATCTGGCCTCTAAGTGAGTTTTCTGCTTGTCCACCCCGTTTTCGCTGCTTTTTCTGAGTGGCATATTCTAGGCTATGAGTAACAAATCTATATGCTTAATCGATTAAAAGATCTATTTCCCAGTCGCGGTAGTGGAGTGGCGATCGAACTTGGATCCGAACGGATCAATATTGCCCAACTCCACAAAAAAGGTGCCGAACTCTCCATCAAACATTTATGTTCTGCGGAAGTTCCCGAAGGAATTTTTGAGGAAGGGCGCATTGTCAATCCCCAAGAGTTGGGAGCATTGATTAGTGCGACTCTGAGCGAAAACAAAATTAAAGCAACTCATGCGGTCGCCTCCGTACCGATGCGAGAAGCGGTAATTAGGGTGATTCCTCTCCCCGCTGAATTAAACGATCGCGAAGTCCGCGATCTGATTCTCAATCACGAGGCAGCACTCTACCTACCTTACCCCCGCGAGGAAGTCGATCTCGACTATCAAAAACTCGATTTAGTTACCGACGAAGACGGGTTGGATAAAGTCCAAGTGATGCTAGCCGCAACCCGCAAAGAAGTCACCGATAGTTATATCGAAACGTTTCAATATGCTGGATTACCGGTAAAAGTACTCGAAATTAGCAGTTTTGCATTGCTGCGGACGATCAAAGAGCAACTCCGTCAATTCGCACCGAATGAAGCAGTAGTTTTAATCGATATCGAGTTTGACTGTACTGAAATAGCGATCGTGGTCAATGGCATACCTCAATTCAATCGTACCGTCCCGATCGGTACGTTCCAACTACAAGAAGCCCTGAGCAGTGCGATGAATCTCCCGGTCAACCGGAGTGCGGACGTATTACAGGATATCACCATTCCCGACCTTGATATCAGCAGCCTTAACCATAGCGCTACGATGACCAATATTAATCCGGGGATGGCAGCAATGCGACGGATTTTGTCAGAACTCGCTGATGAAGTGCGCCGCTCGATCGAATTTTACATGAGTCATAACGGTCAAGACCTCAAACTCGAACAATTATTGCTAGCAGGCCCTGGCGGTGGTTTGGGACAACTCGATCTATTCTTTACCAAAAGATTGAGTATCGCGACCACTCAAGTCGATCCGGTGGCTGGATTGGGGTTAGAGCCAGAAATAGATATCCCGATCGGCCAACGACCTGGGCTGGGAGTAGTTTTAGGACTAGGAATGCGTGAGGTATAACATATGTACAGTTTAGATATCAATTTACTCAACGAACGCGCTGGGTTTCAAACAGGCAAAGAAAGCAGTTTTAGCGATGGCAGCACCATTTCAGTTGCTACCGATAAGTATGGCAAAGCACCACTATATATCGGTGCTAGCGCCGCAGCCTTAAGCCTGCTCGCGATTGGCGGCGGCTGGTTGTGGACTGGTCAGCAGACAGCTCAGCTTGAAGTCAAGCAGAAAGACTTAGATAGTAAATTAGGCAATCTCAAGACGCAAGAGCAACGACTGCTACAAGTAACCACTCAAGTAGACCAAGTTACCGGCGAATCAAAGTCTTTAGCTAGCGTGTTCGATCGAGTGCAACCACTATCGGCTGTGTTACAAGACTTGCGAGAGAGTACGCCGCAGGGCATTGAAATTGATTCGATCGTTCAAGGTGAATCTAAAGTTGAGGTTCCCGCTGCTGCCACACCAGCTACCACCGCCCCTAGTAACGGCGGCTTAATTAGCAAAATCTCCACCCCACCCAATCCAGAAGCTAAGCCTTCTCCTAGCCCCACGCCTAGTGCTAGTCCGACAGCAGCTACCACACCTCCTGCTGGCACTACAGCTTCAGCGTCAGCTGTGACTACACCCACAGCGACGACTACCCTTCCAGCTGATGTCCCGACAACCAAACTAGTAATTTCAGGTAAAGCTAAATCCTTCGATGATGTAAATAACTTCATCTTGACACTCAAACAGTCAGCATTTTTTAATCCCGACGATATTCAACTGAATAGTGCGAAGTTGACAACAGCGCTCGAACTGACAAAGCTTGATGGAGACGATAAAACTAAATTGGTACTTCCTAGATTAGTTGGCTATCAAATTACTACCTCACTCAAACGCGTCCCGTCTGCCGATCTACTCCGGGAATTGGAGCGTAAGGGAGCGGTCGGATTGGTAACTCGACTCAAAACTTTAAAACAACAGCAGAGTGTTAAACCATGACATATAGTAGCGACTTAATTGATAGCGACCTGGCAACTAATACATCATTTATTGCTGCCCCAGCCTACCCATCAATTTTCGGTATTACCTTTAGTCCGATCGTTAGTGGGTCTTGTTTAGCCGCTGTTGGTGGCTTGATATCCGCATATATATATTTGAGTTTGCTGCAACCACAACTGGCTAAAAATCAGGAGTTGGAAACCAAGCTATCCGAAACCCAAAAGCAAATCGATATTCGCAAGGATAATGCCATCAAAATTGCTGCTGCAGAAAAAAATCTCGATCTCGTCAACTCACAGAAACAAGTAATTTTGGGTTTATTTGCTAGCGACAAAAAGTTAGATACCTTACTCCTCGACTTAAATAAATTAATCAATATCCGCCAAGGTCAATTGCAAGAATTTGTACCAGCGACATCCGTTGCGGGGATCGGGAGTAGTGGTGCGACGATCGTTAAAGATGGCTCGCTGGGTGCCGCTTTAGATAACAAACTCAAAGCCAAAAACGTGACGATCTCTCTCAAAGGTAATTTCGAGCAAGTTCAATCGATCATGAGGACGATCGAAAGATTGGATCAATTACTGATTGTCAAAGATTTCCAAGCGATCGTGCCATCTCAGCCAGTTGCTGTCGATGCTCAAGGGAAAACGATCCCGCTACCCGCACCAACGATCCAAACCTCGTTCAAGCTGCAAGCGTTGATCCCTCTAACCGCCGCAGAGCAGGCTGCGGCAACACCGCCCCCAGCACCAGTTAAAAAATAAATATCGTTCTTAGCAACTAGATATTTTTGGTAAGGCAGGAGGCCGGAGAGCGAGGAATAAGCTAATTTTTCATCGCTGTTCTCACCCCAACTTACACGCCTTTTACCAAACATAAGATGCTCTAGCCGCACGACAATCGATCGTTAATAACCCCGTCAATATTTTCCCGGAGTAGGAGATTTAAAGTGAGCAAACGTAACCAGATTATTACCAATATCGTCATGGGTAGCGCCGTTACAGCAATGTCTGTAACTACTGCTAGTGCAGCCACACAGCCAACACAACCCACACCCCAAGCTCCCAGCAGCAATTTACTCGCCCAAGCAAAACCGCCATCCACTCAACCCCTCGTCCCCAACCCCAAAATTACGATCGACGGAACTACTCCTCCAGGAGTTGGCTTGGCAACCCCCACGATGCCCCGTGCTGTGGCTCCCCCAGTCGGTGATATCAGTGTCTCCAACATGAATGGTTCCGCCCCCCAAATTCTTATAGAGTCCAAAAAGCTTTACAGCATAACGGCCACTCAATCTGCACGGGAAATTCTGAGACAAATAGCTTTTGAAGCAAATCTCAATGTAGTTGATACTGATAATCTGACTAGTGACGCGAAGGGCACATTGACACCTGATAAAATTATAACCGTCAGATTTCGGAACGAACCAATTCAGAATGTCTTCAACAGCGTCCTTCAACTCAGTGGTCTAGAAGCAAGCCGGAGCGGAAACGTCATCTTCGTCAGTAGCAAATTACCCGAAGCTGCGAAGGAAACTGTCATCCGTACCCTCCGGCTGAATCAAATACCTGCTCTTGCTGCTTCTAATTTCCTTGCCGTCAATGGTGCAGAAGCATTAACTACCATCATCAAAGAAGGTAGACCCGAACTTTATCCACTTAAAGCACCCGAAGGCCAAGGGGTACTGGTGCTCAGAGGGTTGAGTATTAGTACGGATGAACGACTAAATTCCATTACTCTGGTTGGCTCTCCCATCAAGGTAGAAATGGCATCTAACATGCTCACCCGTCTAGATGCGCGTCGTCGTCAAGTTGCCATCAATGTCAAAATCGTTGATGTCAATCTCTCCAATGCCAACAGTATGAGCACCAGCTTATCATTTGGTACTGGCAATGGTTTTTTCTCTGCCGATAAAGGTGCCGCAGTCTACAACTATGGCGGATACAATCCCCCTAGCAATAGTACGGTTCTCAACAGTACGACAACTCCACCTGTTGGTGCGCTAAATTTACCAGGTGGTTCTACGCCATTCCTGGATTATTCACCCAATGCTAGTTTGAGCAATCAAGCTGCTGGTAATAGTGCTGGATTGGGTACCACTGCGGGAGGATCGCCACAAGCTCGTCCCAACCTTGGCACGACGGATAATCCATATCAGCCAGGGTACACTTCATATACGCCTGGTACTGCTGCTACTGCTGGCACACCAGCAGTATTTAACCCCGTTACTGGCGCACTTATTAGTTCTGCAATACCAGGGACTGCTGGTACTCCGGCTACATATACTTCCGCATTACCGACTAATTTCCAATTCCCGACGAAGTTGCTCGCTACTCTACAAGCTCAGATTATCAGTGGCAATGGGAAGATCTTGACCGATCCTACTCTAGTGGTTCAAGAAGGTCAAAAGTCTACTGTGAACTTGACACAAGAGGTATTTGCTGGATTTAAAATCAACTCTGTTGCGGGTACCGGGGCAGTTACTAGTACAAGAGAGCCAATTCTCAAACAAGCAGGTTTGATCGTCGATCTGACTGTCAACCGGATCGATGATAATGGCTTTATAGCAGTATCTGTTTCGCCGACTGTCTCGTCGATCGGTAGTACTATTACTACTGCAGATGGTGACATTGCTCTGTTACAATCGCGGACGATCAATTCGGGAGAAATTCGCTTACGTGACGGTCAGACACTAATTTTATCTGGGATCATCCAAGAATCCGATCGCACCAGCGTTACTAAGGTACCGATTTTAGGCGATATTCCGATTTTGGGTGCTTTATTCCGTAGCACTAACAAATCTAATCAACGTCAAGAAGTAGTCGTTCTCCTCACGCCACAAATCCTCAACGATGGCCGAGGTCAGGTTAATTATACGCCTGGTGTTGATGCCAGAATGATGATTGGCAAGTAAATAAGTGTCGAGGGGCTAATAAGCTAACTCAGGGGTCTGGAGTTTGAGTAATGGTAAGTTTAGAGCGATCGCACTCTATCTCAGCCAAATCATCACTCCCGATCCCGGTTTTTACGGATATTTCACATAAATAATACGCAAAATAATGAAAGTCAACATAAATTAAAGCTTTCAGCGATCCAGATTGGGCTTGTAGACATTAGAATAATGCAGTGGAAGTAATATCGCGTGAGAGTTTCAGTAACTTTACGGCGGGTTGGACTATCGATCGCTGAATGTGACAACGATCGATTTAGCGTCAGTAGGCGTGTAAGCTGTGAGAATGGCATCCATGGGTACGATACGCGATTCTCTCGATCGAGAGGCTCCGTAAACTCGTCCCCACACCGTCTCCTCGCCGATAGTCCGACCTCATGTTTCACGAACGATCGGTACATCCAGATCTCAATCGTGAGATCGTACTACCCTCATAACAACATCATCAACGGAGATCTACACATGAATAAAGGTGAATTAGTCGATCGAGTAGCTGAAACAGCTAGCGTGACCAAAAAGCAAGCTGATACAGTTTTGTCAGCAGCATTGGAAGCGATTATGGAAGCTGTATCGAATGGTGACAAGGTTACACTTGTGGGCTTTGGGTCGTTTGAACCTAGAAACCGCCAAAAACGTGAAGGTCGCAACCCTAGAACTGGCGAGAAAATGGAAATTCCCGCAACTAAGGTGCCTGCCTTCTCCGCAGGTAAATTGTTTAAGGACAAAGTTTCTGCTGACGACTAATTTTTAGCTGGACTTAACCCCGGAAATATTCCGTGAATCGACCAAAACATGGGGGGAACCCGGCTTGGGCAGCTACCGTAGCGGGCTGTCCCCCCTCTCTCATTCTAGATTTTTCAGCGAGCATCAGTCCGTTAGGCCCGCCGCCTACGGCGCTCGCTGCAATTAAGCTGCATTTAGATACGATCGCTGATTATCCCAATCCAGATTATCCCGAACTCACTCAGGCGATCGCGGCGCATCACCAGATCGATCCTGAGTGGGTATTACCAGGCAATGGCGCGGCTGAATTATTAACTTGGGCTGCGTGGGAATTTTCGAAACTCAACTCGACATTGTTGCCCACGCCTGCTTTTGGTGATTACTGGCGCTCTTTGCAAACTTTTGTTACCCGAGTTATTCCCAGATCGCTCATGATGGATGATGGTGAAATTGGCGATCTCGATTTTGCCTTACGCCACTTACCGAGTGCGATTCCCCATTCATTGGGCTTATTAATCAACAATCCGCACAACCCCACCGGACAAATCTGGCGACAGGAGACACTACTGTCCTATTTGTCCGCATTCGATCTAGTTGTGGTTGATGAGTCCTTCATGGACTTTCTACTACCCACAGCGCAGCAAAGTCTAATTCCGCTAATCGATCGCTATCCGAATCTGGTTGTCTTACGATCGCTGACGAAATTTTATAGCCTGCCGGGATTGCGATTGGGCTACTGTATCGCGCATCCCGATCGGTTGCGCCGCTGGCAAAGTTGGCGCGATCCTTGGCCTGTCAATTCTCTCGCTGCCGCAGCGGCGATCGCCGTGCTCAGCGATACCGAGTTTCAGCAACTGACTTGGGATTGGCTCCCCCCAGCTGCCGATCGCTTATTTACCGGACTCAGCCAGATCGATGGCTTACATCCCTATCCTGGCGCAGCCAATTTTCTACTCGTCAAATCCGATCGCTCTTGTCTCGATCTTCAAACCCAACTGCTCAAACACCACCACATCTCGATTCGCGACTGTATGAGTTTTCCCGAACTCGGCGATCGCTTTTTCCGGGTTGCTGTCCGCACGATCGCCGAAAACGATCGGCTAGTAGCAGCATTAAACTCGATCTAAAATCTTCGATTAGGTTTAGCGATTGTAGTTTCAGGTCGATCGAATTTGTAGATACGATGATATCCCCGACTTTTTGAAAAAGTCGGGGATGTGCGATCGCGATTGCTGATGAAGACACGTAAATTAGAGGATAGAGATCGCCGCAACTCAACTGTTCGATCGAATAAGCTATCCACTAATCCCTACATATAATCTGGCACTGCCTCAGCAGCATCTTTCTTCGAGCCGAGGAGATCGAGACTATCTACCTTGATGACTGGGCGAGAGCGACTGGTACCAGTTGCTTTATCGACCCAAGTTTCGATTTCGAGTGAGCCTTTAATCCCGATTTGACTGCCCTTTTTGGCATAATTTTTAGCTATTTCACCAGTTTTACCCCAGATTTTGAGATTGAACCAGTCAGGTTGCTCCTGATTTTTGCTACGACGATTGACGGCGAGGGTGAGGGTACAGACACATTTACCAGAACCCTCAAACCATTTGAGTTCTGGATCGCCACCGACTCTCCCCACCAAGTGGACAACATTAAGACTCATTGTATAATAGTAGTTATGTACTTTGGTATTATTGTAACTTAAAAGCGCGATCGAGTTACGTCAGACTCTGCACAACTTATTAGATTTCCGGAACGCAAAGAGACTTCGCTAAGTATTCATGCTGAAGGGCGATCGGACAGCTTCCCATACTTTAATGCTTCGATCCCAGCTCGCCGAAATAAAATTGGTACCGCTAGGTTGAAAGACGATCGATTTAACCGCACTTTGATGGGCTAAGAAACTAGCAACTAATTTTTGCGTATTGGCATCCCAGAGGCAGATCGTCCCATCGATCGAACCCGAAGCGATCGTTTGACCATCGGCACTAATTGCGACCGTCAGTACGGCATCCTGATGTCCCTCAAAGACATGCTGGATATTTGTGCCTAATTGTCGCACTTGCACCGATCGATCGCTACTACCACTGACGATCGTATGGCCGTCGCGACTGACGGCTAGGGCGTGAATCTTTTGCTCGTGAGCCTCGATCGTTTTGAGTAATTGGTTGCGTTCGAGATCCCAAAAGCGGATCGTGCGATCGGCACCAGCGCTAATTAAGATTTTACCATTGGGCATAAACTGTACCGCTGTCACCGCATCTTGATGCCCGTCAAGCGTATAGATAATTTTGCCACTATCGGTATTCCACAACCGAATTTTGCGATCGGCACCACCGCTGGCTAAGATCTTGCCGTCGGGGCTAAACCGCACGGTATAGACAAAGCCAGTATGACTATCTAAAGTACTAAAATCTCCATGCAATTCTTGGCAAGAATTTCCGATCGATTCTTTACGTCGTAGTTGAACTTTGCGATCCTTGTCGCCGCTAGCAATCTGACTGAGATTTGGACTCGCCGCCACCGCCCATACCGAATTATTAGTGCGATAAGTCGCGATCGGTTGTTGGGGCATATCTAAGTTCCAAACTGCCACAGTCCCGCCATCATCACCACTAACTAGGTATTTCCCATCGAGAAACAAATCGATCTCATTAATCGGTTTACTATGCCACTCAAATGTATAAGTACACGCCCATTCGCGAGTGCTCTGAGTGACAACGGGTTCGGGATCGATCTTACTTGAAATTTCTGCTGTCGGTGGCGAACTAATTGCGGGAATAGTAACTACCGATCCTGGTAAATTTTGCGTAGCTAAGCCATTTTGTAATTGGGCGATTACCTCTAGGGCTGTGCCGTAGCGATCGCCAGGTTTATGTTGAATTAATTTATCTAATATTGCTGCGAGGTTTGGTTCGATCGATTGTGATAAATAATTACGCCACGCCCATTCACCACTATTGTCATCGATCAGGGCAAATGGTGAAACTCCAGTGAGTAAATGAACGCAGGTGACACCCAAACTATAGAGATCGCTGGCGGGAAATGCTTTACCCCAGCCCTGTTCTGGAGCCATAAATTCGGGCGTGCCGATTGTCGTTCCTTGCAGTTGCGATCGATCCGGAGTCGTCACTTTGGCAGCACCAAAATCTACTAAAAATAACCGGCGATTATCGGTGCGCCGCATGATATTTTCTGGTTTGATGTCGCGATGGATATAACCTAATTTGTGAATATAATCTAAAACTGGTAACAGTGTTAATAATAATTCGCGGATCTGTGCTGACGAAAATACTCCATTCGTCTCTAATTCACCTTTGAGATTTTGCCCATCGATAAATTCTTGAACTAGATAGAGGCGACGATCGGGAGTGATAAAATAAGCCAGTAATTTAGGAATCGATGGATTGTCTAATTGCTCTAATGCACTTGCTTCTTGGGTAAATAATTCAGCCGCTTTGGTAGCTGCGGTTGAGCCTTCCATCTGCGGCAAAAATTGCTTGATAACGCAAAAAGGCTTGGCTGGCTTATCTTCATCGATCGCTTTAAATGTCCGCCCAAAGCCACCCTGCCCGATCGGTTGAATCGCTAAATAGCGATCGCGCAATCTCAGTATCCCGCCACAGCTGCGACAAAAGTTACTCTGAGGCGGATTTTGCGGATGCAGGCAACCAGGATTGAGACAGTAACTCACGCGCGGGGAGATAGGAGGAGGGGTAGGATCGACAATATTGAAGGGGCGATCGATTGCGTACAAATATCTAAGGAAGTTCGATTTTCCACTAGATTGCCTTAACCTAGCTTAGATGCAGCAAAGATTTTTTGCCACCATAGATACAGTGGATAATAAATAATTGGCATCCATAATCCGCTCAAGATCGAGGCCACTAGCATAACTGAGGACTGATTGGCCCACAAGTAGTTCAGACTCTCAAGGCTGACTTCAGGAGAGTGACCGATCGCCGTTTGTAACAGATACTGCGCTCCCATCACGATTTCGGCAACTAGCGTCAGTAAAGCCGTTACGAGCGCCACGGGGAAGATCGTATCATCGACATAGCGGTGCTTGTGCAACCAAAATGCCAGTACGGATACAGTTGTCAGACTCAGGACGTGGGTTGGAATACTGCCTAGAGTTGTTGCGGAGGGAAATGTCATCGCATCTTGAATTAGACCGAGGACGATCCCCGCTGTGGCTGCGTGCCAGAGCGATCGCTGTAGACTCCACGCGATCGTCCACATTACCAACCAACTCGGGCCGACTCCCAAAATTTCCATCCCCGGAAACCGAGTCGGAGAGAGCATCAAACATAGACCTACCGAGCCAACGATCGCCAGAACGTTGAGTCCATTCCGCGCGAACGGATGTAAATTAGCAATATTCATCGCATCATACACAATTATAAACGATCGATGCCGATGGGATCGGCATGTTTAGAGTGCGACCAACCTGGCTAGCGGATGTTCGATCCGGGTTTAGTCCCTTTCTCGGGAACTACTGGTGGCACGGTTGGTGGTTCGGCTACGGCATGGGGATTGTGGGGATGAACGGTGACCCATTCTAGATAACCTAGTGGGGCGGTAAATTCAACGATCGCCTCTGGAGCGGGAGATTTATTTAGATTGGTTTCGACGACTCGACCGACGGCTAAGCCTGTGGGAAATAACTGACTGACAGCAGAAGTCGCAATGATGTCGCCTTTTTTCACTGTCGGGCGTTTATCAAAAAACTGCAACACGGCTTGATTTGCTCTAGTGCCTTGGAGGATGCCCATATTGCGCGTTCTACTGACTAGCACGCCGATCCGACTATTTGGATCGCTCACTAATAATACGCGACTGGTATGCGGCGAAACACTAACGATCCGACCAACAACTCCACCGATCCCAACAACGATATGATCCACAGCGATCCCGTCGGCACTACCCCTACCGATCGTTACTTGTTGCCACCAATTATCCGCACTCCGCAGCACGATCGGTGCTAATACACCTTTTGTCGGTACTGCCGCGCTATAGCTGCCGAGTTGTTTGAGTTGTTGGTTTTGATTTTTCAACTCTTGCAACTCATTTTGCAACTGTTCCACTTGCGCGTTTTTGAGCGAATCTGCCTGTCCGGTTTTGGGCTGAAATGTTTGAGATAGAGCGTTGTAAGCTTCAAATACCAAAGCATTTTGAGTTTGCAGCAAGAAATAAGTACCACAGATGACAGTCCCAAATCCTGCTAATTTTAGGGCATTCTTATCCCACCAGCGGCGCAAAGTAAACATAGTCAGTTATCAGTTATTAGTTACCAGTTACCAAAAAATTGTTTGTCAGACTGACTGACGTTTGTTTCGATCGGATGGATGATAATTCACCAGATCGCATAGCGAAGGTGGTCGATCTCCGAGAGTTCCTCAGCTGGAGACCATGCCACTTCCTTGCACCGCTTCTTACGTCAGGTTTCTTGACGTTGGCGTAGCCTCGCCGCTCTCAGAGAAGAGAAGGAGTTACGCGCACCGCTAGATCTCCCTGTAAAAAGCGCACCCAGCAGAAGGACTAAAATTCTTGTTCTTAGCCCCCCTTTTTGAGGATGCTGTCTACACAAGTTTGGTTAGCTTCGGTTTGAGATCCGAATCCCCCAACTTTACACCGCTCTAAGATCTATAAATCGCTCACCATTGGCATAGAGTAGGCGATCTACAGACTGCGGGAGCGCCCGCTGAATACCCGTTCTAACTGCTTGAAGTTTTCGAGCACTTTACCAGTGCCGAGTACGACACAAGTGAGCGGATCGTTAGCGATGTGAGTAACGATCCCAGTTTCGTGACTGATCAACGTATCGATGCCCCGCAGGAGTGCGCCGCCGCCAGCCAGCATGATGCCCCGATCGATAATATCGGAAGCCAATTCTGGTGGAGTGCGTTCGAGCGTCCGCTTCACCGCTTCGATAATTACCGATAGCGGTTCGGACATACTTTCGCGGATTTCTGGCCCTTTGATCGTTACCGTCCGAGGTAAGCCAGAGAGCAAATGCAAGCCTCTAACTTCCATCGTGATGTCGTTATCTTCTGGTGTGGGATAAGCCGAACCGACTTGGATTTTGATCTCTTCTGCCGTCCGTTCCCCGATCGTCAGGTTATGAACTTTCTTCATATAATTGACGATCGAGTCGCTCAATTCATCCCCAGCAATCCGCACCGATTCGCTGATTACCGAACCTTGTAAGCTCAAGACGGCAACTTCTGTCGTCCCGCCGCCGATATCGATAATCATGTTACCAGTCGGTTCGGAGACAGGTAAACCTGCACCGATGGCTGCTGCAACAGGTTCGTCGATCAGGAATACTTCACTAGCTCCTGCTTGGAGAGCTGCATCCATCACCGCACGGCGTTCTACCGCAGTTACGCCACTGGGAATCCCAATGACGAGCCGAGGTCTGATCACGTTACTCCCTTCGTTAGCACGTTGAATAAAGTGCTTCAACATGATTTCAGCGGTATCAAAATCGGCGATCACACCATCGCGGAGGGGGCGCAGCGCAATTACATCGCCAGGGGTTCTCCCTAGCATTTTTTTTGCTTCCGCACCGACAGCCAGCGGCATTTTAGTCTTTTGGTCGATCGCCACCACTGAAGGTTCTGCTAAAACAATGCCTTTGCCAGATACATAGACCAATGTATTGGCAGTTCCCAGGTCCATACCCATATCCCTGGATAAGGAAAAGCGATTGAAAAAACCCACGCGCTTCTGTGCCCCCAAAATTAAGTAAAGATCGATTGAATATTGTAGTCAGCCGCGATCGATCGATGCAGATTTTACTTATTGTGCCCTTGTCACGATTGTCGATTGCAATCGCTAAGTTCCAATTTTGGGTCTACACGCTCTTAACTTCTGCCCTACGAGGTGAATCTTATTACTTTTTGCTTCGTTCGTCTAGTCGCGATCGCCCACAAATTAGACTTATTGCTGAGACTCTAGTTTATTGGTGCTCGATCTCGCCAATTAGCTTGCTCTATGCCCGCTCATTCCCAGATATCATCACCGATCGAGTCGATCGTGTGATAAATTTCTAACTTCTAAAGATTTGATTAAAATCTACACATTTTGGTTAGATAATGCGCGCTCTCCACCCTGATTTTTGGTAATTGTCTCTAAACAAGATCTTAAAAATATATAAAACCCGATTTTGATGAGTTCGATCGTAACTAAATATACAAAAGTTCCTAGTATTAAATACATAGCCGCTTGCTTTTTATGAGCGAGTAACTTACTTAATTGACTTGTTAGCCAGCTTCAGCGCAGGTATAAAACTTCAGCGTAGCTAGGCTCGATCCTCCGTATTACCGAATATTTTTGCGAAAGATCGCTTTAACTACTTGACTCGATCGACGATCTGGGCTAATATCGGAGATGTGCAAAAAATCAGGGACAGTTAGCTCAGTTGGTAGAGCTCCTGCCTTACAAGCAGGCTGTCACAGGTTCGAGTCCTGTACTGTCCATTCTAATTTTAAATATTTATACATCGAGAGTAGAGTCCAGTTATGGTTCTTTACTCTCGATTTAGTTATTTTAGGGTCGATTACGATACCAGGCAACCATTGCTGCATCATCGAGCCTCGCAGGTAGCTTACACTGCGCGACTGTCAACCTAGCAAGGTGGATCGCGACGACGATCTCGATTCAACCGATCGGCGTTAAATTAGTACTGGGAATTGCTAAACTTACTAAATGTTCGATTTGGCGAAGGCTCTGATCCCCAGCGAGATAGCCAATGCCGCGATGTAAATGCAGCCGAAATTGCTGAGATAAAATTTCTGGGGTAGTACCCAAACCATCCCGCTCGCAGCGTTGCTTGAGCGCAAGGCTCAAAATATCCGCAAGCTCGCCACCAAATACGCGCCAAGTCATCTCCAAATTACTATCAGCCGGAATCGGGATGACAGATGGGGGTGCGGGTTCGGCTAACGATCGACACAATGCCCAGCGACACAGAATATTCCACTGGTCGATTTTAGTGGTGCGTTTGAGCTTGACGAGTTGGTCTTTGGCTGTTTGTGACAGTTTAATGTTATTAACAGGTGCTTCCATAATATAGTTATTTGTTATTCGTCTACTCCGAACGGCTGCCCACACTTACTACTATTTTGCTTACTCTCCCGCACTCTTATTCCTCTCTGTGGGGTGCCCCACGATCGGCAGGATGCGCGGAGCATCAGGATGAGTTCCTGAGTTCCAGGTTTGCTATCCCCTATTCCCTAATCTTATGTCTACCGTTCAACGTAAAGCCGAACACATTCGGATCTGTTTAGAATCAGATGTCCAGTTTCAGACTCAGCGGAGTGGTTTCGATAGCTATCAGTTTACCCATAGTTGTCTGCCCGAACTAGACTACCAGGAGATCGATATTACTACCAAGTTACTCGGCAAGCAGCTGGGCGCGCCAATTTTGATTTCCTCAATGACTGGGGGCACAGCGCAAGCTAGAGCGATCAATCATCGCCTGGCGGAAGTAGCCCAGACTTACAAACTGGCAATGGGAGTCGGCTCCCAGCGAGTAGCCATCGAACGTCCCGATGTAGCCGATACTTTTCAAGTTCGCCAGATCGCGCCAGACATTTTATTATTAGCCAACCTCGGTGCCGTACAACTTAATTACAAATATGGGATCGAGCAGTGTCGGCGTGCGGTAGATTTGCTCGAAGCTGACGCTTTGATCTTACATCTCAATCCGCTGCAAGAGTGCATCCAGCCTCAAGGTGATACTAATTTTAAGGGATTGCTCGATCGGATTGCGATGGTTTGCGAGCAGTTACCCGTCCCAGTGATCGTCAAGGAAGTCGGGAATGGGATTTCCGCATCGATGGCAAAACAATTAATCGCAGCAGGAGTCGGTGGTATCGACGTTGCAGGGGCTGGTGGTACTTCCTGGGCAAAGGTCGAGAGCGAACGCGCTCAGACAGCCCTACAGCGGCGGCTGGGTGAAACTTTTGCTGACTGGGGGATTCCAACTGCCGAGTGTATCGTAGCAATTGGGCAGATCGCCCCAACTTTACCTTCGATCGCTTCAGGAGGATTGCGGAATGGCTTGGATATCGCCAAAGCGATCGCGCTGGGAGCCAACGTCGGCGGTTTAGCATTACCGTTTTTGCAAGCTGCGGATATTTCTACCGCAGCGGTAGATGAGTTGGCGCAAATTTTGATGGCAGAAATCCGCACAGTGCTATTTTGTACGGGAAATGTTAATTTAACAGCGTTAAGTCAAGCTAATTGTCTCCAGCGGTTGCGGTAGCTTTAGGAGATCGCCAATAACGAGTAGGATCGAGAGCTAAATTTGGGCATAATTAAGAATATTACTCCCAATCTAATCGATTGGTTCCGATCTCGGAAGCCAGCTTGTTGTTAGATATGTTACCAGTAAGTTGTAACTAGCAAGCTCGGAATTCAGTAGTAACATTGCTCGCTCTTTAAATCGCAAACTTCCGAATACTCCTCACACTTTCTCCAGCTGCTTTATGCGTCAATTTATCAAACAAACTTTAGCTAGTACCATCGGCAGTCTACTGAGTTTGACTTTGTTTTCCGCAATCTCCCTGACTTTATTTCTCACGATAATTGGGGCGATAATTAATAGTGCGACCGATAACGATCCAGTGGCGATCGCCGATAAAACAGTCTTAACGATCGATTTATCCCGATCGATTGTCGATCTCGATCCTGGTAAAACATTGCAAGAAGCGATTGCTGGTGAAGCCAATCGCACGACCGAATTGAAGTCGGCACTCAATGCGATCGATGCCGCAGCTCAAGACAAACATATCGTGGCGATTTATCTAAATGGCAGTAATGGCAAACTCAGCGGTACTGGGTTTGCGACGCTCAAGGAAGTCCGCAATGCATTGGAACGCTTTCGAGCTACTGGCAAAAAAATTATTGCCTACAATGTCGATATGGATAAGCGCGATTATTATCTGTCATCGGTTGCCGATCGAATTTTAATCAATCCGATGGGTTCTGTCGATATCAATGGCTTTCGATCGGAGACGATGTTTTTTAAAAATGCTTTTAATAAATATGGTGTCGGTGTAGAAGTCGTCCGGGTCGGTAAATACAAATCTTTTGGTGAAACTTGGTCGTTAGATAAATTTAGCCCTGCGGCTCGCCAAGAAACTCAACAGTTATTAGATAACTTGTGGGGTGATTTTAAATCAGTTATTGGTAAAAGTCGTAAGATCGCACCAGAGGCAATCCAAAAAATCGCTGACGATCGTGGTATTTTGACTGCCGCCCAGTCTATTAAAACTAGCCTGATCGATCGAGCGGTTTATCCCGATGAAGTATTAGTCGAGCTTAAGAAAATTAGTGCTGAAGATGCTAAAGATAAAACTTCATTTCGCCAGATCGGTATCGATGATTATGCAGAAATAGCAAATAAAGCTCAAAAAACCTCCAGCCGTAAAATTGCCGTCCTTTACGCTCAAGGTAATATTGTTAACGGTGAAGGTGCCCCCGGCCAAATTGGGGGCGATAGCTTTGCACGGCAACTGCGAGAGCTGCGTGCCGACAAAAATACTAAAGCAGTTGTATTGCGAGTGAATAGCCCTGGTGGCAGCGCACTAGCTTCCGATATCATCCAACGCGAAGTGCGGTTATTACAAAAAGAAAAGCCTGTTGTAATTTCGATGGGCGATGTCGCAGCTTCTGGCGGTTATTGGATTTCCACTTATTCTAATAGAATCTTTGCCGAGCCGAATACGATTACCGGATCGATCGGCGTAATTGGGATTAATTTTAATTATCAGAAACTAGCTAATAATAATGGCATTACTTGGGATGTCGTCAAAACATCAAAATTAGCCGACAGTACCACCGTTGCGCGGCCGCGTACGCCGCAAGAATTAGCAATCTCGCAACAAATAGTCGATGATATTTATGATGATTTCCTAAATAAAGTATCAGAATCGCGGAAACTACCCAAACAAAAAGTTGCCGAAATCGCCCAAGGACGAGTGTGGTCGGGTACTGATGCAAAAAAAATTGGTTTGGTAGACGAGCTGGGCGGACTCAATGAGGCGATCTCCTATGCCGCCCAAACAGCTAAGCTAGATAAAGATTGGCAGTTAGAAGAATATCCAGTAATTGAAGGCTGGGAAGAAAAATTACTCAAGCAATTTGCCGGTAGTAAAGAAGCTCATCTCGCCCAAAGTCAAGATCCATTGTCAGCAGAATTACTCAAACTAAAATCCGAACTCAGTATTTTAAAAAGCTTTAACGATCCGCACAATGTCTATGTCCGGTTACCATTTAACTTCAAATTAGACTAGCACAATCTGCGGCATTGCCAACTCTGAGGATGAAATTATCGGGGTAATCACAAGGCTTACCTTAAGATGATGATTTCAAAGGTGTGCCACACGGATTATTTGCGACGCACAAGGAGCGCTTAACCACCGATCTATTAACGTTCTTGAAACAGTAAGCTAACGCACTACATTATCGCGATCGGGGTGTTAGAATGCGGTCGAGATCTATCGATCGACAGATTTGCGCTGCTGAAAATTTACGCTAGGATGCGCGAGTAACCCCCTACCCAGTGATATAGCCAAAAATGGATACCAACCCACCAGCCAAGCCTCCCTTTCATGAAACTAATGAGGATACGCCCGAAATCGGTGGTGGATTACCGGTAATCGAGTATTGGGCAGAGCATACCATCGCCCCAGAAGGGCCGAAGATCTGGAAAACATTGTTTCATCACAGTGCCTGTCTGTCTTGCTCGTGGGGCACAGGGGGACAAAAGGGTGGTTTTACGAATGAAGAAGGCGAAAAGCTGCAACGCTGTATGAAAAGCGTTGAGGCAATTACCGCCGAAATTCAGCCGCCAGTATCCAGGCAATTTTTCGATACCAATCCGATCGCGAGATTACAACAATTATCTTCGTATGAAGCCGATCGGTTGGGGCGGTGGAGCTATCCAGTCATCATGCGGGCGGGGAGTTCGCATTACGAGCGGATTTCCTGGGATGAGATCTATGCGATCGCAACTGCGGCATTTCAGAAACCAGCAGAGCGAGTAGCGTCATATAGTTCGGGGCGTGGCTCTAATGAAGCCGCATTTTTGCTGCAATTAATGATGCGTACGCTCGGTTCTAATAATTTGGCAGATTGTTCGGATTTATGTCACGCACCTTCGACAACGGCACTCGATGGGATGTTTGGGACGAAAACCTCGATCGTCAGTCTGGAAAGTCTGAAGGAAGCTGATTGTGTCGTGTTAGCGGGAGCGCATTCGGCATCAAATCACCCCCGCTTGATGAATGAATTGATCAAAATTCGGGATAAAGGTGGCAAAATCATCGTTATCAATCCCGTGATGGAAATTGGGTTGGTGAAATTTGGTTCGCCCGCCTTCCCTGTCAAATCATTGGTACCGGGGTCGAAAATTGCCGACCTTTACCTGCAACCAATTCCTGGTAGCGATGTCGCATTATTTATCGGGATTCAAAAGGCATTACTCGAACAGGGACATGTCGATCGAGACTTCTTGCAAGCGCATACTGAAGACTGGGAAGCAGTGCTAGAACAGGCACGATCGATGTCTTGGGAGACGATCGTTGCTACCTGTGGCGTATCCAAATTAGACATCGAAACCGCCGCCCGGATCATCGGGAAAGCCAAAGGCGTAGTCTTCGGCTGGGCCATGGGTCTGACCCAACATACTAACGGTGTCGATAATGTCTATAGTATCGTCAACACCGCTCTTATCAGTGGCAATGTTGGAAAAATGGGCGCTGGCGTGATGCCAGTACGTGGACATTCCAACGTCCAAGGCTTTGGCTCGATGGGAGTCACAGTGAAGCTAAAAGCCGAGATTAAAGAGGCATTGGAGCGGCTGTTAGGGCGTTCGCTCGCATTACCAGAGGGGTATCATACCCGCGACCTGATCGAAGCCGCCGAAGCGGGGAAGGTCGATAGTCTGATTTGCGTTGGCGGCAATCTGTATGGAGCCAATCCCGATTCCGGTCAAGCAAAACGTGCATTAGCGCAGATCGATACGATTATCTACCTCGCCACCAAACCAAACATCGGTCACTTCAATGGCTTGGCAAAAACTAATACGATCGTCATTCCCGTCCTCAATCGGTTTGAAAATCCCTTTAAAACCACCGTCGAATCGGGCAATAACTTCGTGCGGTTTAATGATAAAGGTGAAACTCACCTCAAAGATAGCGATTTAATCACCGAGATCGAATTTTTGACCCAACTGGCACATCGCCTACTGGGGAACACCCCGATCGATTGGCGCAAATTAGGCGATCCGCGCTACGTCCGCGAACTCATCGCCCGCACCATCCCAGGTTATGAAAAAATTGGATCGATCGACGAAACCAACGAAGAATTTACCATCTCTGGGCGAATCTTGACCGCACCCTACTTCAAAACACCATCGGGCAAGGCAAAGATGTACACGACACCATTGCCGAACTTGACTCTCCCCACCGCGACAGACTTTGGCATCGACGCAAATACTAAGAGTATCGTGCTGGCGCTGATGACCGGACGGAGCTATTCGCAACACAATACCGTCGTTTACAAAATTGGCGACCAGTATCGCGGCATGCCACATCGTAACTGTATTTTGATGAACCGGATCGATGCTGAAAAGATCGGTTTAGCAGAACACGATCGTGTGACGGTACAAGGCGATGCGGACAAATTAGTTAATGTCGAAGTCATCTATGGTGCCGTGCGGGAAGGGGCAGCACTGATGTTCTATCCTGAAGTAAATGTTATCTTCACGGCACAAACGGAAAAGCGCTCGGGTACGCCAGCTTATAAGCGGGTGCCTGTGGTAGTTTATAGCGACAAGCAAGCTGTCATGGCTTGACGATCGAATGACCCGACAATTGACGGAGCGAAAACGGCGTTGCTAAATTGCGGGATGAATCGCCTCTTCCCTAAATTTCCTGAGATGGCGGCGGTTGGTCAAGATAAAAACAATATCAACTTAAGTTACCGACTTTCGCTGGAATTGACATCAGGAAATTCCGCAGTAACTGCTTGCCAGAATTAGTTAAAATACTTTCAGGATGAAATTGTACCCCTTCAACATGCGGATAATCGCGATGGCGCACGCCCATAATCGTGCCATCTTCGACCCAGGCATTGATTTCCAAACAATTGGGGAATGTGGCTCGATCGATAACGAGACTATGATAGCGAGTAGCTGTAAACGGATTGTCTAAACCCTGAAATACTCCCGTACCATTGTGGTAAATTTCCGAAGTTTTACCGTGCATTAATAGCGGTGCGGCAATGACATCGCCACCAAATACTTGACCGATACTTTGATGTCCCAAGCATACCCCTAAAATTGGGTACTCAACACCCAATTCTCTAATTATCGACAGTGTAATCCCGGCATCTTCAGGGCGACCGGGGCCAGGAGAAATCAAGATCCCATCGGGACGAAGCTCGACGATCTCTGCTAGGGTAATTTTGTCGTTGCGATAAACGCGGATATCTGCGGCGACGGGTAATTCCCGTCCGAGTTCGCCCAAATATTGGACGAGATTGTAAGTAAAACTGTCGTAATTATCGATAACTAAAATCATTTGCCACACCATCCCGACTCGTCTCCAGTGTAACAGGATTGTCGAGCCAACGAGTAATCGAGATGGTTGGGTATTTCCTACAATTCATGGATGAGTGGGTATAAGAAATCGACTCTTTGTCTAACCACCAAAACCAAAATGGCTCAAAAATAACATCGCTTTGGGGGCGATGAGACAGAAACCGACGAGTACCGAAGCAAAAGCCGAAATTAGTACGGCTCCTGCTGCACAGTCTTTGGCGATCTTTGCCAACTCGTGATAGGTTTGTTGGACGGTCAAATCGACAACCGACTCGATCGCGGTATTTAATAATTCTAGAGTCAAAACTAATCCGCTAGTAATACAAATTACGGCCATTTCCACGCCAGTAAGTTGTAAAAGAGCACCGATAGTAATCGCTAGAGTGCCCATGATGCAGTGAATCCGGAAGTTACGTTGCGTGTTAAACGCATAGGTCACACCCGCAGCAGCGTATTTGAAACTCACGCCAATACTCGTTGCTACTTGCCAAGCTTGAGCGCGATGTTGAGGATTGCGTTCCAATTGTGGCATCAACGGACTTGATATTTTGCCAGTCATATTTGGTTGACGACTCTTAATATTGGGAGATTCGTTTAGTTTAGTCTGCATACACAGTTTATTCCTACAGGAAAAACAATTATTTATTGGCTGGGCAGCTCACACTTATGGCTGAACGACTCATACCTCTAAAGGTAATAAGATCTCTAGACCGATCCGTGTGAGGAATGTTTCTTGTTGATGCAACATCTCGAGCAGACTTGGTTCGTCGGGATGATCCCATCCCAACAGGTGGAGCAATCCATGACTGGCTAACCACGCGAGTTCCCTAGTTAAAGAATACCCACGTTCGATCGATTGCCTAGCAGCAGTATCGACAGAAATTACAATATCACCAAGGTATAGTGATGTCTCACCAGAATTTTCCTCGATTTGGGGGAAGTCAACTTCCATTGCCGCAAATGACAATACATCTGTCGGTTGGTCTTTGTGGCGAAATTGAGCGTTTAAAGCCTGGACTTCGACATCTGTCGTCAGCCTGAGACTTAGTTCGTAAGCTGCTGCTGGCGGTAAATTCAATCCTGGCGTTTGCAGCCAATTTTCAAACCACTCCACCCAAGTAGCTTCTGTGACTACACTGGGTTGATATAGATCTTGAACGATAAGTTCTAGGTTCATCTAGATGAGTAGGAATTAGGGTTTAGGGATTAGGTACTAGATCGAAATCGAATACCTAAGAGCGAAAATACCTACTTATCGTGTTAAATAAGCTAAGCCGATAAAGAGTGACAATAAGCCGATCGCACTCAGAGCAAAGTGTTTGAGCGATTTACCGCCTTTTTTTACCATGTTTTTCATGGCATATTTGACGTACTTTTCTTTCATTTCTTCTGGAGTGGGCGGAGTCTCCGCTACTACCATTGGATCGACGGTCGGCGTTTCTACTTGTGTATCACTCATGGTGGCGATCGCTATAAAAGATTTATGTAAATTTAGTTTATTTAATCTTATAATATCAATTCTTCACGATCTGTAACGATTTTACAAAAAGTTCTGCGGATCGACATCGATCGTCAGCTTGACTACATTAGAACACTTATTTCGCAGAAATTCCCAATCGGGGAGGCAAACACTACCATTTGGGAGATATTTGAGCATGATTTGCCAGCGATAGCGATTATTTACCCGCATCACCGTCGCTGGTGCCGGGCCTAATACTTCATAATGTCCAGCAATTGCGGCATCATTGAGGACTTGAGCGATGTCCGCAACGGTTTGCTCGACGACAGCGGCATCGAGACTGCTAAATCTGAGCAAGATTAGCTTGCCATATGGTGGATAGTCTAACATCTGCCGTTCCGGCAACTCAGCAGCGATGAATGCGTGGTAATCGTGCCGCGTCACGGCATGGAGAATGGGATGCTCGGGATTGTAAGTTTGAATGATGACCTTACCCGCTTCGTCACCACGTCCGCAGCGTCCGGCTACCTGTGTGAGCGTTTGAAACGCGCGCTCGGCAGCTCGATAATCTGATAGATGTAACAAACCATCCGCAGCTACGACACCAACGAGGGTGACTTGTGGCAAGTCCAATCCTTTAGTCAGCATTTGGGTACCGACGAGTAAATCCGCCTCGCCATTGACGAATTCAGTCAAAATCCGACGATGTGCGCCTTTGGTACTAGTCGTATCGCTATCGAACCGGAGACAGCGTAATTGGGGAAACTGCCGATTTAACTCTTCGACGATTTTCTGAGTACCACTGCCAAAGTATTTAAAGTATGGTGAGTCGCACTCCGGACATCTAGGGGTTTGCGGCTGAGAGTGATTGCAGTAATGGCAGCGTAACAAGGCGCGATCGGATGTACTCGGTTGATGATATGCCAGCGATACATCGCAGTGAGGACACTCAGGCACATAACCACAACTGCGACAGGAGACGAAGGTACTATGTCCGCGTCGATGAATGAATAAAATCCCCTGCTGCTTCCGGGCTTGTAGTTGCTGCAATGCGCGATCGAGCGATCGACTGAAGATGCTACGATTGCCCTGCTGCAATTCTTGACGCATATCCACGATCTCTACTGGGGGCAGGGGGCGGGAGTGGACGCGGGTGGGGAGCGGGAGGTAGTGGGCAGCGAACGGTTGACAGTTGACAGTTGACAGTGAATTTTGGATTGCAACCCAGGTTTCTAGTGCGGGAGTGGCGGAGCCGAGGATCAGGGGACAGGATTCTAGTTGGGCGCGCCAGGTGGCAATGTCGCGGGCATGATAGGTGGGTGCGGGTTGGTCTTGTTTGAAGCTGGAGTCGTGTTCTTCGTCGAGAATAATTATCCCTAGATTGGGTAATGGGGCAAAAATTGCCGATCGCGTACCGATGACAATTTGACTGGTTTCACCTAACATTCTGCGCCAGGTATCGTAGCGTTCTCCGTCGCTGAGGGCACTATGATAAACGGCGACTTTATCGCCAAATCTCGATCGAAATCTGTCGGTCAATTGTGGTGTCAATCCAATCTCCGGTACGAGTACTAATGCGGATTTTCCCTGAGCTAAAATCTGGTGAATTGCTTGTAAATAAACTTCCGTTTTACCGGAACCCGTCACCCCATGCAGTAAGACTTGGGCGAATCCAGATAATCGATCGATCGTCGCCAATGCCGCAGCTTGATCGTCAGTTAATTTCTTGGCTGGTTCTTGCTGAAATATCCCAAACTCTCGATCGGATCGCAGCTTTTCTTTATTAACGATCGCGATGTATCCTTTCTCTTCAATCTTTTTTAAAATACTACTACTTGCTTTACTTAACTCCAACAAATCTTTTTGCCACAATTCACCACCTTGTTGCTTTAAAATGCCAACAACTTCTCGCTGCCGCTCGGTCAGATCGCTGGCGAAGACATCGGAGGTTAAGACGATCGCTTTTTGTAATTTTGGTTGTTGAGTTTGTCCCGACTCTAAATAAGATTCAACCAATTGCCGATCGAGGAGTTCGCGCAAACCCCTTCTGGCTCCGGACACCTGCTGCTGAAGATATTGCCAACTATAGTTACCATCGGCTTGAGATTGCAATAAATCAAGAATTTTTCGAGCGATATCGCTCAATAAAATATTGGGATTTGTAATTTTAGAGACTACTCTAATTCGCCGATGCGATCGAGTTAATAGTCCTGGGGGTAATGCGACCTTAATAACTTGAATCAGTGGGGTATAATAATATGCAGCAATTTGAGTCAACCATTGCCAATATTCTGACTTAAACAATCCGGATGCCACGACATCATCGATATCCTTGATTCGATCTAGTGGAAAATCTATCGATGCCAGATCGACAAAGCGAATGGCAATCCCACCCACCACTTGTCCGCCCAATGGCACGCTTAAAATATCCCCAACACTGACGCTAAAATGTGCTGGGACATTATAAATGTACAGAGCTTGAATCCCCGGACAATCTACCAATACCTCGATCGAACCATGCGCCTTGGTGCCAACAGCATATCCCGCGATCGGTTCGGCTACCATAGTTACAGGAGAGAGATCGATATTTGACATTGAGTTAGATAAATTATTAAGTTAAAAGATTCCTAAATTCAACTAGCTAAGCTCGCCCATAAATTCAGCACTCATAACCCATAATTTATGAAGCATTTATTACTAACTAGATTCCAAGGTGCATTAATCGGCGCTCAGACTATTTACCTGACTCCACAGCAGCTCGCGCCAAATCAACTGGCGATCGCAACTCAGCCCGCACTCAGCGGTGGCATCGATAGTCTGATACGGTGTGGAAGATTCGATCTGCAAGATTGGCTACAAAATACTTTGACCTCAACTGCCGATCCGCGTCAGGCGATCGTGGCAATGCTACCATTAATGTTATTTTTTCACGACGATCGCGTCAAGTTACGCGAAGCATTGGTTAACGTCAGTCATAGTTGGCAACTCAATTGGGAAACTTGCTCTAGTGCAGTTGTACTCGGATATATTATATCGCGATCGCTCACAGAATCATTAACGCCCAGCACGGTTATCGCCCAATTACTGGATGAGACGAGCAATCTGCATCCACTGATCTTTCAAGAACTCGGCACGATCGATCGCTTGCTAGAACAGTCTAGCAGTTTGCATCAAGTCACCGAAAAACTCATCGCCAGCGAGCATCCCATTATTACGCCTACAGTGTTGGCAATTTATTTTCTGCTTGCCACCCCTGAAGACTTTGGCTTGGCGATGCTGCGCGCTCGTCGCAGTGAGTGTGATGTGAGATTTACCTGTGCCCTAACGGGCATTCTTGCTGGCGCTTATAACAGTCTCACTGGTATACCGATAAATGGCGTTATCGCTACTCAAGCATCAGCACAGTGGATGTCCAGCGCGGAAGGCTTACTTGCTTCATGGGCGGGAATCGATCTCGAACATAGTGCTGCTGCTGTCGGTTTGTTACCCACTAGCAGTCAACCTGTGATGACTTATGCTTTACCCGTCGCGTCCCCACAAGTAATCCAACGCAGATAGTTAAGGATGACCCAAAATGGCATTTTAGTTTATGTTGGGTGGATTGTAACAATAGCAGACGATCTACCGATCGCTTCTAGAACTCATTCGTATTAAATAAGAACGAAATACTTTTCAGTTATTTACTTGGCATAAATATTGAAAAGACAAATATTATTTTCTCTTGTCGATTTTATTAAATTCTGTAATTTAAAATGTTGTGAAGGTAGCATTACTAATTTACCGTACCTGTAAAAATAGCTAATCGATCGAACATCAGCACAAACTATTTGCAAAAAAATGTACGATAATTGTTAATCTAAACAGTCTCTGAAATCGCGATCCCATTCCTAGACTCCAGTTCGCCTACTCCAGCAACCACCACCTTTCTAAATCATGTCTGTCAGCACTCCAGCAACCACCACCGAAACCACTCACACCACTGCACCATTACTGGGGATGAGTCTGACAGACTTGACTACCTGGGTGCAGGAGCAGGGGCAACCAGCCTATCGCGGCAAACAACTATATCAATGGATTTATCAACAGGGAGCCAAATCCCTGGCGGATATCACCGTATTTTCCAAACAATGGCGGGAATCAGTTAAGGATACACCGATCGGTCGATCGACAATCCATCATCGCGCCGTCTCTAGCGATGGAGCGATTAAATATCTGCTGCAACTCCAAGATGGGCAAATCGTCGAAGCCGTCGGGATTCCCTCCGCCAAACGCTTGACTGTATGCGTATCTTCCCAGGTTGGTTGCGCGATGGCTTGTACTTTTTGTGCGACGGGAAAAGGTGGATTTACGCGCCATCTTCAGCCGCATGAAATTATCGATCAAGTGTTGACAGTTCAAGCAGATTTCCAAGAGCGTGTCAGTCATGTCGTATTTATGGGGATGGGCGAACCATTAGCCAATTTGCACAATGTCGTAACTGCTGTTAAATGTTTGAATAAGGATGTCGGAATTTCGCAGCGATCGATTACCGTCTCGACAGTGGGGATTCCTGGCAAAATTCACGAACTCGCTCAACACGAACTTCAAGTTACCCTAGCGGTAAGCTTACACGCACCCAATCAAAAACTGCGGACTACCTTAGTCCCGACAGCAGAGAATTATCCGATCGAAGATTTGCTCGATGAATGTCGGGATTATGTCCAGATTACGGGGCGACGGCTGAGTATCGAGTATATTTTGTTAGCTCAAATTAATGACTACAATCACCATGCGATCGAACTTGCTTCCAGGTTGCGCGGTTTCCAAACCCATGTCAATCTAATTCCGTATAACCCGATCGATGATGCCGATTACGATCGTCCTACACCCAAAGATATCAAAGCTTTTGTCGATGCTCTAGAACAACGCCATATTGCCGTCAGCGTGCGTTATTCTAAGGGTTTGGGTGCAAACGCTGCCTGTGGACAATTGCGTAGCAACAAACGCGAGCGAGCCATCGCTGAATAAAGAGGGTTTCCCGACGCGAAAAGCAAGACAGGGGGAAAGGGTAACAAAGCACGATCTATCTAGATTCAATTACACTATTTTCCCCAAAATAGCTGAAGAGCCAAATATTATGAGCAAACATCTTCTCATCTTATCGATAATCGGGCTGACGATCGGGAATATAACAGCCTGTAATGTTGCTAAAAATTCACCTACAACCCAACCATCAATTCCAGTTGCCACATCCCCACCGCCGCCAAATTCACAACCTAATTTGAGCAAACTGTTCGATAAAGCTTGGCGAGTGACAACGGCACCGACACCACCTGCCAAAGGCAGCATCTATGTGTTCTTGTCAAATGGGATCTTACTAGAAACTTCATGCGTTGAAACTTACCGACTTGCGACTTGGACGATGGCCAAAACCGCTCCTAAGATTTTGCGTGTCGTTGAAGATGGACGATTGGTTTACACAGCCAAGATTGTTAAGTTGACAGATACTAACCTGCAACTCGATCGAACATTAGTGCCGACAAAGAAAATAGAATCGATTGTCATGACAGCCATTCATCAAGAATTTACTTGTCCAGATCTACCTAAAAAATCAGCACTCTGACGCTATGGAGTACAGCCTACCATAATTGGTTGACTCTACTCCATTTTCCTCCCATTTCTCGATCGCTTTCTCCTCTAATGGCTAAAGTCGAGTCCAAGAAGTCGGGGATCTTTTGCTTGAGAGATTTTAGGATTTCATCGCTAATTGTTCGCCTAATAATTGCTCGATCGAGTGTAATAATTCTACCTGTCTCCAGTTCCGATACAAGCTAGCCGCGATTGCTGCACCGCCAGCTCCTACTCCCTCTTTCACGAAACCCTCTTCATAAACTTGAAGCTGGGAATATTGAGAACTTGCAAAACTTAGATTAGTGGAAATTAGTGGAATGTGGGGAATTAATTTAGCCAGCGCGATGGTATCTCCAGATCGATCGGTTGCCACCCAAGCAGTGGTGCCGACGACGATCTGAGCTGTGTCGATCTCTAGATTGAAGTTCAACCCGATCGCCTTAATTAAAGCCGCTACAGCTAACATTTGCGTCCCGCCAGCGAGTAATACCCCACAGGTTCGACTAGCGGCAATTGCCATTCCCGCGACGACAATCTGCATCGGATCGCCGATCGCTGCTACCAATTCTAGGGGCGATCGCGGTAAACTCAAACGGGCTAATCCTTGCTGGACGATCTCCCATTTTTGGTGGTGATTGCAAATCGGATGACTGCTATTGACTTTATCGATCGCATCGATCCCTAAACCAGATAATAAACTTAGGGCTGTAGTCGTTCCTCCCACTACACACTCACCAAGAATCACATAACCATCGCCAGCACTAGTTGCTAGTTTTTCGCCCCATTGCAAGCCCTGGTGATAGAGATGAGTAACCACCTCGAGGGTTAAAGCCGCACCTGTCGTCAAACAAGCTGCTGGCATCCCACCTAAATCGACATGGGGGATCGTTGGCGGTGTCGGTAAACCAGCATTGAAGATAGACAATGGCAAATCTAACGCAGCGACAATCGCCCGAGAAATATATACTGGCGATGCGCCAGCAATCAATGGGGGTAGCGGATTTGAGGGGTTCGCACAGACACCGTTAGCTAAAAATTCAGCATCCGCGATCGCGGTATACTTGCGATCTTCTGGTGTTTTCCCCGCTGCGGAAATCCCTGGAATCAGACAAGTATCGGTAAACCCCAAAACACAAGCAAATACTGGTAATTTTCCTCGATACCGCTCCAACCACTGTCGAGCCTGTAATGGTTGAGTGTGGATCTGGATCATTGGTTATTGGCGATCGATAGGACATATATTATATTATCGATCGCGATAATCGCTCGCCCCGATCGATCGTAATTACCAGATATTGTAGGGGCTGGTTGATGCTATTAATTCACACTTTTACTCAAACAGATCGAAACCCGCCCTAACCCCCTATTCGACAATTTGCTCGTCTAATGCCTTCCTCGCGATCCGAGTAACGTAGAGTGTCACCACAATAGTTGCCAGCAATCCGATCGCCCGTACCGTCCATTGTAAAATTGGATCGTTAGGCTGAGATTTAGTACCGATTAGGGCAATGTCGCCAACTAAAGAACCGATATAGACATATAGAATCGTACCCGGAATCATCCCGACAGAACCGAAGATATAATCCCTAATCGATACACCAGTGATGCCAAAAGCGTAGTTTAATAAGTTGAACGGAAATAACGGCGATAATCGAGTCAGTAAGACAATTTTCCATCCCTCTTTAGCTACAGCAGATTCGATCGCTTTAAATTTAGGATATTTTTGTAATTGTTGACTTACCCAATCGCGTGAGAGATATCGCCCGATTAGGAATGCCAGCGTCGCGCCCAAGGTTGCCGCAATGAGAACATAGACAGAACCCCAAACTACCCCAAAGATAACACCACCACCGATCGTCAAAATCGATCCTGGTATCAACAAAACTGTTGCTAAATTATAAATACCGATAAAAGCGATCGGCGCTAAATAACCGAGAGTTTTTACCCACAGCAAGGCTGAATATAAAAGCTGTTGAAGATTGAAGTAATAAGCTACAGCGACTGTGGCGATCGCCAGACAAATAATTAGTAATATTTTAAAGGTTGAGTTAAAGCTCATTGATAGCTACTTGAAGAGATTATTTATTTTAACTCTTATAGATATGCATAGTTGCAATCTCAATTCTAGATATCGATTTGTCAAGTGAGATATAAATCATCCAAGATCTGTAGGAGCGGGTTTATGCGAGCGATATCGATCGTGCTAAATATTTTATTAAAATCCGCCCTCCCCCACAAATAACTATTCTCATCCCATTCTGATTTTTCCTTGGTAGAAATTGCTTTTACCATCTCTTCCCCAATTTCAATTGCAAATCCTAGCTTTGCACTACACTATCCCAATATCCTGATAAAAATTATAATATGCCTACCTTTTCATCAACACTATAAGTCTGGTAGTGTAAATAGATATATGAATCATCACAGCCTCCTGCTCTCGATCTAATCCAGAAGTCCGAAAAAGCTAAAGCCCAAGCGGAAGAAGAGCAAAAAAAGAAACCAGGAGGGCTACCTTAAAACATCTTCAGATTCACTCGATCGCGGCTATGCAGAAATACCTGCTCCCATTAATTTTACTAGCTATTCCAGTCGGTAACTGTTTGCCTCTCAATGCAGTACCGATCGCTTCAAATCGGATTGCCAGTCAAGAGTGGGGGAAAACAATCGCCACTATTCAAGGCAAAGATTTAGTACATCCTACTTTGTCACCCGATGGGAAATTTCTGGCCTATTCGGAAGTAATCGTAGCAAACAAGCGGGAAAATACTGCGGTACGCATCCTCAATTTAGCAACCAAGCAGAGTTTCTTGTTAATCAGTCCCCAGGTAGCTGCTAAATACCGAACCTATAGTTCCTTCGTTAGCAGCATGAATTGGCATCGATCCGATCGACTGGAGGTTACAATCGGTGATGGAGATGTGGGTAGTTCGATGCTCACTTTCGATCCCTTTGGAAAAAAACTTTTGTCCGTTCGCCACGAAGAAGGGCCGGAATTAAGTCCCGCCGATGAACGGCTTCGCAACAAAATTCTCGATCGTTTTCCCAAAATTAAATCGAAAAATCTCACAGAAATCATCCTGCTCCGCCAGCGAGTGGAAACTCCCACCGCAGTTGTGCTAAAGGGGAAAATCTTCGATCTAGAGCACAATTTGTGGTCGATTAACTTCCAAGATCGTAAGATCGTGCGTCTGTTCGAGGCTACCGATCCTCTGGCAAAGGCTAAAATAGAGAGCGCTAAAGTCTCTAGTAATGGATCTATTTTCCTGGTTCTAGTCACTAACGACGATCGCAAGTTTTTGGTGACTTACCAGCATGGACAGATCGAAAACCGACAGCTTTTGACCCAAGTGAAAGGGCGCACTAAAATCATCCATGCTACCAATAATAGGGTCTGGATTATGACCTACGTGTACGATACCTACGAGCAAGGCAACAATCCCCTCTATCTCTGGGAAAACGGCAAACTGCCGAAATCTATGGACTACGAACAACTCTACGATGCTCAGGTAAATAGCCAGGGAACGCGGATTGCCTATTGTTACTGGAGCCGTGGCAAACGTCAGATTGCAGTTAAGGAGCTAGTTTAGTCACTCATTAGCTTAAATCGTCAATCCCCAATCCCCAATCCCAATGTCCCCCACCGCTACCCTACTATTTTCTTAACAAGCAGGTGAATTTTTAGCAGAGATCCCATTAATTATCAGCAACCATCCCGACCTCGAACCGATCGCCCAGCAATTTGGTATCGATTATCATTACTTACCAATTACTAAAGATAACAGACAGGAACAGCAAGAAAAACAATTACAATTGCTGCAATCATATCAGATAGATTTAGTAATTCTGGCTAAATATATGCAAATTATCAGCTCAGAATTTATCGATCGCTTTTCTATGGTGTTTGAGTAGGGGATATAGGATAAAGCGATCGTCTCTGGAGGAGGGTGGGCTTTGATTTAGATTGTTGTATTTTAGTTAGAATAGATAGCATAAACCCGCCCCTAAAGGTGGCTTGTGTGTTTTCGATCGATCTCAAGCATTAGATTCGATCTATGCGTATTATCTATTCACAATCTAAAACTAACTGGAATTTTATCTGCATTGTTACATTTAGAACAAATAACACCTACATATCTAGAGAAAACTGATGGATAACTTATGCTAGGGAAAGGCTCGTTTAATGTGAAAATCATTCCAAATCCACATTGAGAACATTTATGTACATCTTGAGCAGCATTATCGAATTTCAAGAGGTGATTATTGCTCACTAAAGGTATCGCACGTGTAATATTTACACTTCTTCCCCGTTGTTGAGCTTTAGATTTATCCTCAAGATTAATTACAAGTTGCTTGGCAAGAGCTTCAGAAGTTTGAATTAGATTTAACATCACTTCTCTTTCTATTTCTAATCTTCCAGTTCGTTCTTGCATTTCAGCGATAAAAGATATTTGTTCCTCCTTTGTCATTTCGATGTCTAAAAAGTCTAGTCGAATACCATAACAAGTCGGTTGGTTGATAATTCCGGCAATTCTTTCTAAATGAAATATTTCGACTTCTGCCGTCGAGTTGGAAATCTCCTTTAATTTCTCCCGTTCGCCCAATGTTAATTCTTGATTTGTTATAAATGCTATGCCATCAACTTGATTTGTAGCTACACCCTGAAAATCATCTTTGAATTTTTTTGCGATAGTATTGAACTCTTGCTGACCTCTCGGGAAATATACTGCTCCAATCCACTTTTTCCCATCTCGTTCACATACAATATCTTTCATTCCATCTCGCCCACCTAACGGATGGGAAGGGTCGATCGATCGAAAACCCTCTACTTTCAAAATAAGAGCTGCTAACCTTTCTGGTGGTGGGCTACCTCTATCCCAATCTTTCAAGCGAACCCAAGTTTCTTTACCGCCAGTTTGTCTCACCGACATTCGTACCACTTCTAACAGCAACTTAAATTATATAGTTTTTATCCCGATCAAACCATTGGCTTTAGAGCTATGTAACCATCCTGTAATAGCATGATTGCTATGCGATCGATACACGATCTAGCCATTTATGTATCAAGCGCTACAAAATAAATCAACAAACCTGCATAGCCTTAGATAGACTTAAGGATTTTAGTACCTACAGGTATTCAGGTGATATGGCGAAACGATTAGTGGCGATCGGCAATGGCATGGTCGGTCATCGATTCCTCGAACAGATGACGGCGAAGGGTGCAGATTGGGAACTGATTTCATTTTGCGAAGAGCCACGGGTTGCTTACGATCGCGTGAATCTCAGCGGCTACTTTGCAGGCAAGACGGCTGAAGATCTCTCGCTCGTCGAACCAGGATTTTATCAAGAGCGCAATGTGCAGATGTATGTTGGCGACAAGGTTGTCAGTATCGATCGAGCCAATCACACCGTCACTTCTGCAAAAGGTGTCACCGTCAGCTACGATAAATTGGTGCTCGCGACTGGTTCCTACCCCTTCGTCCCGCCGATTAAAGGTAACGATCTTCAGGGTACCTTTGTCTATCGGACGATTTGCGATCTAGAGGCGATGGCGGAGTATGCCAAAACTTGTAAAGTGGGTGTCGTCGTCGGTGGTGGATTGTTGGGATTAGAATGTGCCAACGCGCTGCAAAATTTGGGACTGAAAACTCACGTCGTCGAGTTTATGCCCCGTTTGATGCCCGTGCAGGTAGATGAATTGGGTGGTGCGGTATTAAAGCAGAAAATCGAAGATTTGGGGATTGGCGTACATACGGGCAAATCTACCACTGAGATTGTGGGCGATGCCAATGGACGAGTGCAGAAGATGCAGTTTGCCGATGGGACAGAACTGGCAACCGAGATGATTGTCTTCTCTGCGGGGATTCGCCCCCAGGATGAGTTGGCGCGTCAATGTGGGTTGAAAGTGGGCGAACGGGGTGGCATTGCGATCGATGAATATTGTCAGACATCCGATCCGGATATTTATGCGATCGGGGAATGCGCTCTCTACGATAATCGGATCTATGGTTTAGTCGCCCCTGGTTATCGGATGGCAGAAGTAGCCGCAGATCGGCTCTGTGGCATCGAAAGTAATAGTTTCATGGGCGCAGATATGTCCACCAAATTGAAGCTGTTGGGCATCGATGTTGCTAGCTTTGGGGATGCGTTTGGGACTACTACTGGCTCGAAAGTCATTGCCATTAATGATGCTGTCGCGGGTACTTATAAAAAGCTGGTAGTCGATGCTGAAGGGAAGTATTTATTAGGCGGGATCCTCGTTGGCGATGCAACGGTGTACGGCACATTGCTGCAATTAATGCAAAATCAGATGGCATTACCACCCCATCCAGAGGATCTGATTTTACCGCCCCGCAGTGGGGCAACGCTGGCAATGGGTGTCGAACAATTTCCCGATACGGCGCAAATTTGCTCCTGTAATAATGTTACCAAAGGTCAAATCTGTACTGCGATTCAAGAGCAGGAATTGCGAGATATCGGTAGCGTCAAAAGTTGTACCAATGCGGGAACTGGTTGCGGTGGTTGCGTTCCCCTAGTTACCGATTTATTCAAATCCGAACTCAAAAAAGCCGGGATTGAAGTCAAAAATCACCTGTGCGAACACTTCGCCTTCTCGCGTCAGGAATTATATAGCCTAGTTCGATCGCAGCATATTCACACATTTACCGCACTACTCGATCGCTATGGTACCGGAAGCGGTTGTGAAATTTGCAAACCTGCTGTCGGTTCGATCCTCGCTTCTGCATGGAACGAGCAAGTTCTGGATGCGCCACACGTCGGCTTACAAGATACAAATGATTCCTTCCTCGCCAATATTCAGCGTGATGGTACTTATTCGGTCATCCCGCGTATTCCTGGCGGCGAAATCACGCCAGATAAATTAATCGTCTTGGGTGAAGTTGCCAAAGAATTTGGACTATATACCAAGATTACGGGCGCACAACGCATCGATTTACTCGGCGCGCGGGTAGACCAATTGCCACACATTTGGCAAAAACTGGTAGCGGCTGGGTTTGAATCGGGACATGCTTATGGGAAGGCACTGCGGACGGTGAAATCTTGTGTGGGCAGCACTTGGTGTCGCTTTGGCGTGCAGGATTCGGTCGGACTATCGATCGAGGTAGAATTACGCTATCGCGGTTTGCGGGCACCCCACAAGCTCAAATCTGCTGTCTCTGGTTGTACTCGTGAATGTGCGGAGGCTCAAAGCAAGGATTTTGGGATTATCGCGACCGAGAAAGGTTGGAATCTATACCTATGTGGTAATGGGGGCATTAAACCCCAACATGCCCAACTCTTTGCTGCCGATTTAGACAAGGAAACGTTAATTCGGTATATCGACAGGTTCTTGATGTTCTACATCCGCACTGCCAATCGGTTGGAGCGTACCGCCACCTGGTTTAATAAGCTCGAAGGTGGGATGGAATACCTGCAACAGGTGATTATTGAGGATTCGTTAGGCATTGCTGAAGAATTAGAAGCAGAGATGGCACATCAGGTAGCTACCTATGCTTGTGAGTGGGATGTGACGCTCAAAGATCCGGTGAAATTGCAACGGTTCCAGCATTTCGTCAATAGTGATACTCCCGATCCGAATATCGTGCAGGTTGAAGAGCGCGGTCAAAATCGCCCCGCCTACGAACACGAACGGCAGTTGATGGGAATTAAATCCTAACAATCTGTAAGGGTGCTCCTTGTGGGTGCCTCCCCATTTATTAGAAAAATCTGTAAGATGTCAGAGGAAACAATAAAACTGCATAATCTGCTCGAACGAGTCAAAGATAAAGAGACTTTTATTCTATTTATCGAAGCCTTAGCAGACGAGCGAGAACTGGCACAAGAAATCGAACGATCTAACCCTAAAAGTTATTGTATCGATGGAGCATTAGGTTGGAAAAATGGGGATATATCTAGTTTCTTATCTGCTGGACTCTACTGTTTTGAAGATGAAGCATTTAATCATCCCCAACAAGAACCCAGTTGGCAAATGTTTGCAGATTTCTTTTATTGTGGCAAAATAATGGATTAACCATAAATGGTAGGTTAGTTACTATCTATATACCGTTTTACTTAGTGATTTTAGAGCCTAAACCATGCCAGCCTCCGATCGCTTAGCATAGATATAACCCACCCCGCCCTATCGGGCACCCCTCTGCGGAGGGGAATACCTGCGAGGGGTTAATGTTAAAGAGTAAATAATAACTAATAATATTAATGTCACAAATAGAATCAATCGAGCCAACAACTCAGCAATGGACTACTGTTTGTCCGTTAGATAGAATCTTACCGAATACGGGTGTATGTGCCTTAGTTAATGGCAAACAAATCGCCGTGTTTAGAGTTGGTGAAGGGATGGATGTGTATGCGATCGATAATTACGATCCGTTTAGTAAAGCGTATGTTTTATCTAGAGGAATTGTGGGCGATCGCAATGGTATTCCCAAGGTTGCATCCCCAATCTATAAGCAAAATTTCAGCCTGCTCACCGGAGAATGTTTAGACAATTCGACAGTAACATTGTCAACATTTCCGATTCGTGTTGTTGATGGACAAGTGCAAGTTTGTAATTAGAACGAGCGGGTGGTGGACACGATCCATCACCCGAGATTTTTGGTATCTAAAACTCTCTGCGCGAGAACACTACAGTAGTAATGACTAACAATGCCGCCGTATAAACCAAAGCATATCCAGCATTAGTAAGCAAGACATCAGCTTGTGGAACGAGTCCATAAACAGCTTCATTTTTGAGATCGAGTCGAGATAAATCTGGTAAGACTAAGTATAAATTATCGGTCATCTTTTGAAATCCAGGATTTTTGGTGACACCAGCAAGCTTGACCATACCTTCGCTCAAATGTCCGACTAGATAGAGTGAAAATGTGAGTAAAGTCGCTAGAATAGAACTAGTAAACACGCCGAATAATAACGCTGCTGCTGTAATCAGGCATAGTTCTAAAAATAGGAACACTGATGTTAGGAGCATCGGCACTAATTGGAAATTAATGTGCGCGAGACTGAGTAATAATAGATAAATAGCGGACATTCCCGCGACCAAAATTGCTAATACTGCAGATAAGCCCAAATGTTTGCCGATAATAAATTCGGCACTATTAATCGGTTTGGTGACTAAGACAAAGACAGTTCGCTTTTCAATTTCCTTATTGATTAGATTTGTACCGACGAAAATTGCAACGACGACACCTAATAAACCCGCACTAGCAGGGCCGATATCGGTGAGAATTTTATCTTGTGCGGCACCAGAGACCTCTGGTAATAGTTGCCAAGCGGCAAACATCAGCACAGTATAGAATACTAGGATAAAAAAGATGCGATCGCGCATCACTTCCCGAAAAGTATTGCTAGCAACTGCCCAAATCCTAATCGCACTCATCCTGCTAGGCACCCTCCGGACAATTTGACTCGAATTCATAATCTATAAACCTCTGCAATATCTAAAAATCGGGGAGATAAGTAATTGGTAAATGCGTTTTTCCGTTAGAGAATCAACATCTCTAGTGAGGGCGACGATACCGCCGTTGTGTGCAGGCTTTAGCGACGAAGATCGTGGTACCGCTACCCATCGAGGTACCAGTCATCTGGTAAAGATTTTGGGCGGCTGGTGTCGATCGGGGAAAGCCGACTTCAAGTAAGGTAAACAATAGACTCAAAATTGCTAATCCTAATTTTTGCATAAGCGATCGATGATGAATTGAAATCTAAGTTGCTTAATCATATTACTACTCACCTGTCTCCTCTTCTGCCGTGAACGATCGTCCATCTCAAATTATTGTCATCGGTGGCGGTGCTGCTGGTTTTTTCGCGGCGATTACCTGCGCCGAAACATATCCCGCTACTCGCGTTACCCTGCTTGAAGCTGGGAAATATCCCCTGAGCAAGGTCAAAATCTCCGGTGGCGGTCGGTGTAATGTTACTCATGGCTGTTTCGATCCGTTGCCGCTCGTACAGCATTATCCACGCGGGAGTAAGGCGCTGCGCGGTGCCTTCAGTCGGTTTCAACCCCTGGATACCGTAGCTTGGTATGCCGATCGCGGGGTGAAACTCAAAACCGAAGCTGATGGGCGGATGTTTCCGACGACCGATGATTCGGAGACGATCGTCAGTTGCTTACTTGACTCAGCGACTGCTGCGGGAGTCAAAATCTGGACTGAGGCGGCTGTTGCGGAGATCGCCCCCCAACAGCCGTCAGGTTGGATTGTCACCCTCAAAGCGGGGCAAACTTTGACAGCCGATCGATTGTTACTGGCCACGGGTAGCAATCCCAATGTGCATAAATGGGTGCGAGCGCTGGGGCATTCGATCGCCCCACCAGTACCCTCGCTATTTACTTTTAATATTCCCGATCCGCGCCTTGCCAATCTTGCAGGAGTCAGCGTCAAGTCTGCTGTTGTCAAACTCCCCACATCCAGCAAGACACCCTTAACCCAGACGGGAGCTTTATTAATTACCCATTGGGGTGTCAGCGGGCCAGCAGTGTTGAAATTATCTGCTTGGGGTGCGCGATTGCTGGCCGAATCTCGGTATCAGTTGCCGTTAATTATTAACTGGTTGCCAGATTATCAGATCGATCGGTTGCGGGAATTGATGCTCGCAGTTAAGTCACAATTGCCGCAGAAGACGATTCAGAATAGTTGTCCAGTGCCGATTCCGCATCGGTTGTGGGAGTCCCTAACTGAGTATGTGGGGATTCGATCGGGTGACAGGTGGGCGGGATTGGCAAATAAAACACTCGATAAGTTAATTATCGAACTCAATCGCGGTGAGTATCAGATTGCGGGGAAAGGTGTATTTAAGGAGGAATTTGTGACCTGTGGCGGGGTCGCTCTCAAGTCGGTGAATTTTCAGACGATGGAGAGTAAGATTTGTCCTGGCTTGTACTTTGCTGGAGAAATCTTGGATATCGATGGTGTCACTGGCGGGTTTAATTTCCAGAGCGCATGGACGACCGGATATCTAGCAGGGATGGCAATGGGTGCGTGAGTGACGATCGATCGCACATGTCTCAAGAGATCGCCACTGCGATTTGTCGAGCCAGCTCTAGTGGGATAAATGGCTTATTGATAATATCCACCACGCCTAGTTTGGTTAATAATGGCTTGCCTGGTAGATAGACATTGGCCGTCAATAGTAAGACCGGAATGTTTTGAGTCGTATAATCGGCGCGAAGAGCGCGCAAGAAAGCTAACCCATCCATGTTCGGCATCATCACATCTAAGAGAATCGCATCTGGCAGCTGAGTGCGGACGCGGTTCAATCCTTCTTGTCCCGATGCCGCAGTCTGAATATCCCAACCTTTGAGCTTGCGCAGACACATCGACACGACTTCGCGGATACTGTCATCATCATCGATAATTAAAATTCGTTTAGCACCATCTTTGGGTATCTCCGCCAGGCGCTCTAGTATTACTGATTCCCCTGGATTTGGCTCAATCGATCCGGTAGTAAATTGGGTTTTGTCCAGATATTTATCGATCGTTTTGAGAATGGTTTCGGCACTAGCAGGTTTGCCAAGGAAGCCATTGGCTCCGACAAATTTACTCCGCACGCGATCGACCAAACCATCACTACCCGTTAAAATTATCACCGGGATCTTTGCCAAACATGGTGTTTTCCGAATTTGTTCGCAGACCTCATAACCATTGGTTCCTGGCATTACTAGATCCAGAAAAATCAGGTCTGGTTTAGCCTTAATTAGAGTAGGGATTATTTTCTGTGATTCCTGAATCCCTAAGTACCGATACCCATTATTTGCGATAATTTTTTCGAGACTTTTACAAGCGATCGGACTGTCATCGATACAGATAACTAGTGGTTCTAACCCGCTATTCTTTTTGATGATTTTAGAATTAGGTGTCACCGCTAATTGACGATCTTTATCCTCTGTTATCGAGATTGGTGACACAATTGTATCGTCGATGATATTTACATCGATATTGGATTGTGGTGGTGCGACTAGATTGACTATTGCCATTTTTAATAATGGTAATAGATTCATCGCAACATCGAGATTCGATCGCTGAAGGTGAATAGCCAAACTTCTGAGCGATCGCTTGCCATCGATCTCTGACAAGATGTACTGCAAGTTTGAATCGTCGTTAAATTGGGAAATTTGCTCTGGTTTCTGGATCCACGGAAATAAACTGGGTGGATAGCTAGCCAGCCCATTACGCTCCCACTCATACCAAGATTGGATCGTGGCATGGAGCAGTGGTGTTAGATCTAATAGTGGCAAACTCGAATTTAATTTAATCCGATCTTCATGAGTGGGAATTATTTGAAAAGATAGTCGATCGCCTTTATTTTGACTGAATTGAATAATGTCAAATAAAATTTCCTTGACTGCCCATTCTTGGGCGAGTTTATTCGAGTTTAAAAATATTTCTTCACGATTGGTAGATTTGACCAATCGATCGACTGGCACATTGAGCGAAGCTAGTGCCAAGCTGCGCGTCCACCGACCGATCGCATCGATACCGCCACCGATCCCGGCTAAACGTCCTGCCGAAAAGGACAACATCCAACTGGGAGTACCAGTTACCTGAATGATGACGTTACCCGTAAAAGCGGTTGTTTTAATCTGGTTGAACTCAACGATCGAGTCTCTAAAGCAGATATTATTTTTTCGATCGGTCATATATCTAATTACTCAACCTTGCTGTTACAGCATCGACAGCTCCAGCAATTTAGGAGCCTCATTCAAAGGTACACAGCAAATATGGAGAAATTATGGAGGAATCCCCTAATAATGTAAAGAAATACGATCGTGAGATAAATAACCTAAGTTGCTACCTACTGATTACCTGCGACTAAAGTCGCTGCTAATAGTGCAAAGTCCGCCTTCGCGGACTAAGAAATTCAGTCCGCGAAGGCAGGCTTTTGCCGCGAGCGGCAACAACCGGACTTTGCAATCCGAGCGGCGGTTTCTAACCGCTGGGGTTATAGGTAGCAACTTGGGTTAAATAGCTGGGTTAATCCCATTGGAGTAAGCGGCAAATTTCTATAGAAATTTGCAATGGGTCGAAGGGTTTGATAATCAGCCCGACAGCGCCGAGTTGTTGGTAGTGTAGCTGCTCGGCGCGTTGTACTTTCGCCGTGAGAAAGATCGTCGGAATCGATGCCGTTTGTGGATGTAGCTGAAGTTGTTGGATTGTCTCGATCCCACTCATCCCTGGCATCGAGACATCTAGCAAAATTGCATCTGGTTGCTCTGCGATGGCAATTTCTATGGCTTCTGGCCCCGAGCTGGCGACGATCGCTTGCCATTTAGCTACTTTAATCAAGCACATTTTGACAACTGCCCGAATGCGTTCGTCATCGTCCACGATTAAAATTCGTTTGACTGTCATTGGCAATTAGTACCGATAATTAAGGTTAAACAAGCTTACGAGCGAGCCAGTTCGAGCGATTGCCAACGGCTTACCATCCTAAGAGTGGCGATCGACTTGTGATAGATTTAACATACCCCATCACCAAAACTTCCAGCGGTTGGTTGCGGTAAAGTTACAAAAAACGTACTACCTTGTCCCCACTCGCTTTCTACCCAAATCCGACCTTGATGTTGCTCGACGATCGATTTACAAATTGCCAGCCCCAAGCCAGTACCGCCTTTATCGCGGGAATCAGAAGCATCGACTTGTTGAAAGCGATTGAAAATAGTCGCTAGTTTATCGGCGGGAATTCCGCGTCCGCGATCGACGATCGCAAAGCAGATTTGATGGTTACAGATCGTCTCACTATGGTACGGCTCATCACCCACACGGAAGTGCAGATCTTTATAGACGAGGGGTTCCTCGATGACTTCTGCGGAGATCGAGACGATGTTGCCTGGGTGTGAAAATTTGATGGCATTGCTGAGCAGATTGGTAAATGTTTGGATCAGCCGATCTGGTGCCGCCCAGATTTTGACCGACGGACAATCCATCATGAGCGCTACTCCAGCAGATTGGGCGCTATTGTTCATGACTTCGATCGCGCGCTGGACTAGATCCTTAGCATTACACCATTCTGGCTCTAGCGAATTTGGATCTGTCTCCAATTTATCCAGGTCGAGGATATCATTGACCATGCGCACTAGCCGTTCGGTTTCGATCGCGGCAATCTGAATCATCTGCTTCATTTGCTCTGGCTCGTCATCCATTAAACCCATTGCCAATAAACCTAACGAGCCACGCATCGAAGTCAGCGGCGTTCGTAGCTCGTGGCTGACAATGCCGATAAATTCATCTTTAAGTTTTTCCATCCGCTGCCGTTGTTCCAACTCGGCATTGAGTAATTGGAGCGTCATCTCTGTTTGTTTGCGTTGGGTTAACTCCAACTGTGATTGGGTCAGCAGATCGGCTTGTTGAATGGCAATACTGACTTGACTGGCGAGCTGCTGGACGAGATCGATTTCGGTAGCTTGCCAGGAATGTGGCTCCGAACAGTGATGTGCGATCGTCAATCCCCACAATTCTTCGCCGATAACGATCGGTACCACCATATTTGCCCGGACTTGTAAACTTTCGAGGAGTTGTAAGTGCCACTTATCGATACCCACAGCATAAATGTCAGATTTTACGGTCGCAAACCCTTGCTGAAAGTGTTCGAGATAATTGCTAATGCAAGTGTCCTCGATTTTCTTGCCTAGGAGCGAAATCCAGTCCCCGCCCACTGACTCCACGATCACCGTACCGCTCCAGTCAGGATCGAATTTATACACGACGACTCGATCTGTTTGGAGGAATTGGCGCACTTCATCGACAGTCGTTTGGAGGATCTCGTATAAATCCAGCGATCTCCGGATGCGCTGGGTCAGATCCATCACCAAGCGCTGTTGCTCCAGTCGATTTTGTAACATTGCTTGGGCTTGCTGGCGCTCGTCGATATTCACAACTGTGCCGATCGTCCGCAGTGCTTGTCCGTCCTCAGCAAAATAAGCCTCGCCACGCGTTTCGATCCAATGGATGCTCCCATCGGGCCAGATAATCCGGAATTGATGACAGAGTATTTCTCGATCTTCGATCGTTTGGATGACACAACGATGAACTGTCTCCCGATCGTCGGGATGAAGACAGCGATCGAATGTTTCGTAGCTGCCATCAAAACTCCCAACAGCCAAGCCAAATAACTCCTCATGCTCTTGGTTCCAGGCGATCTTGCCCGTGACTAAATCCCAGTCCCAAATGCCCATCTGTGCGGATGCTAAGGCTAGTCGCAACTGTTCTTCCTGCCGATGCAAAACTTTCATCTGCCGATCGTTTTGACTCTTAAGATCTTTGAGTTGCCGCAGCAGTTCCCCCTGCTTGATCGCGTTGTGGAGGGACAGGCGTAAATTTTCGGTGGTGAGTTCTGATTTGTTGAGATACTGCTGCGCGCCATATTCGATCGCTTGGGTTGCCAGTGTCTCACTTTCGTATGCTGTCATCAAGACAACTGGGAGATCGGGTTTTTTGATCTGTTGCTGCAATATTTGCAAAAATTCCAAGCCATTCATGTCTGGCAGCAGATAGTCCAGCAGAATCGCATCAGGTTGGGCGAGCCGATATTGTTTCAACCCTTCGGCACCCGTCTCAGTCTCCAGAATCGTGTAGGTATACCGATCGTCGCGATCGAGATAGCGGCGGAGCTGTTCGCGATACGTTCGCGAATCTTCAACGATTAAAATTGTTTTGGAGCGATAGGTGGCCTCGACTTTTGGTTCGCTCATAGGTCGATTGCCGACTGCTCGATCTTACTTAAATATTGTTGCCGTAGTTGTCTTGGTTCTAACTGATTGAGCACGCGAGCGATTAATTCTGGTTCTAAGATGGGCTTGTGAATATAGTCATCTCCCCCGGCGGCAAATGCTTGAAGGATGCTCGTCGGTGATGATGCGGCCGTAATAAATAAAATTGGCAAATTACCCCAGTGCGGGTCATTGCGGACGGCTTGACACAGTTCGATCCCACTACACTCTGGCATTTCGATATCTAAAATTAGTAAATCGGGAGTCGTCTGTTTTAATTGTTCCCAAAAATTACCCCGATCGATTACAGGGATTACCTGCAATCCCCACGGCGATAGTACTACATCCAATCGATACAAGATCGCCGGATCGTCATCGATCGCCAGAATCTTCGCGCTTAAAGGAGGTAATAACGAGCCAGGCGAGCGCGATCCATCGCTGGTAGTTAGCTCTTCAACTCGGACGGTAGCTTGGTTACCAAAGACGGGTTCGCGAGTGATTTCTTGTTGTAGCTCGGTTACTAATCGGGCCATCCGGTACAAATCTGTAGCTGTTAATTCCAGCTTGAGATTTAATAAATCTTCAATCTGGCGGGCTAGTACCGAACCATGCGGAAATCCATATACACCTAACGAGCCGACTAATTTATGTGCCACTTGCCTGGCGGCAGCTACTGCGGCAGCATCGATCGCACCGTCACTCGCCGTCCGAGCAGTAGCAGCGAGCAGATCGATCTGTTCGGTAAAAGAATCTCGAAACTGCATCCATAGATCCAGCATGATGCTATCGCCTACTTCAGTTTCAGACTCAGTGGCAGTGGCATTCTCGGCTGTGCTAGTGAAGATCTCCAATCGCCGCAGCCGATAACCAAACCCGTAGACCGTCTCGATCGGATCTTCTGTCGCTCCCGCCGCTTTTAACTTCTGCCGGATCGATTTGATATGACTGTTGATGACACTTTCTGTCGGTGCTGTCTCTAGTTCCCACAGTCTACCGAGCAGTGCCGAACGACTAAAAATCCGCTGGGGGTTCGACAAGAGTAACTCCAAAATACCGTATTCTTTGGGGGTTAAGTGCAAAACGCGATCGGCATAACAGACTTCGGCGTTCTCATAATTAAGTTGTAACCCTTCCCAAGTGATGATTCCCTTGGTCGGGATAGTTCTTCCCCGTCGCAGGAGCGCTCGAATCCTCGCGCATAGTTCTGAGATATTAACTGGCTTGACTGCATAGTCATCGGCACCAGCATCCAAACCGACAATTCGATCGGCGAGCGCCTCCTTGGCAGTTAATAATAAAATCGGGGTCTCACATCCCTCCAGGCGCAGTTGTCTGCACAGACTAATCCCATCTAATTCGGGGAGATCGATATCCAACACGATCGTATCGTAGGTAAATTCTATGGCTAAATCTAACGCCGATCGACCGTCGCCAGTCACCTCAACCTGATAATGCCGAGCGGTCAATACACCCGCTAGCATCCTCTGAGTTGCGAGATCGTCTTCTACCAATAAAATTTTCATCACACCCAGCTGGAAAATTCTCACTATAATCCAAGGCGCGACGATCGTGTTGGGTTTTCAATCTTCGGTTGAGTATCAATAAAACCATCGCCAATAGCTAGACTTGTGTCAAACCACATAAACAGCGAAAGGAACGAAAATCGATCGATTCTCGTTCCTCAATGTGCGATCGAAAATCTGGTGCTTCAATGCCAGCGCGATATTTAATGTGGGATCTTCTGATTCGTCCCTAATTCTTGGGTACGTTCTTTTCTGTAAATCTCAGCAGATCTTCTGGGTCGTTTTTATCGATCCGGTTGGGGAGAGGTTGGCGGGAAGGTTGGAGACTTTGGAGCATCTCGGCAATTTGGAGATTTTCCAAGGATAAATGTTTGGCTTCGCGGAGTTTGTGCCAGACCGATCTAGACATCAATAAGCTATGCTTGACTCGCTGAGCGCCGATCTGTTGGAAATATTCTTCCCGTTCGGGTTGATAGTCGGCAGATACTAACTGTAACGGCAGCTGTGGGAGATCCTGGCACGATCTTGCCAGTTGCGCCATCAGCTCGGGGTAGAGCCAAGTATAAGCTGGATGAACTGTCAGCTCGGCTTTGTGAGGGCTATGATTGGCAGTTTCAGTTGATCGAGCATCATAATTTAACGATAGTCGGTAATAACCGATTGCGGCTTTGCGTTGAGTTTCAAAGACATAGTTACTGACAGATTGCGTTTGTTGCAGTAACGATCGGACTTTGCCGACTAAAGTTTGAAAGAAGTTGGTTTTGAAGTCGTGGATTTGCCGATCGAATACTTGTCGCAATAACGGCGGCATGGAGACTGTATCTAATTGATAGATCAGTTGAGCATCCATGTTTCTGACGGGGAGTAAATTGGGCAGATCTGGTTCTCGCTGTGCCAACTCTTTGAGGAGTTCGGGGGCGATTTCCCAATAAGTCATATGAGCGAGGGGTTGAAACCCATTTTGACGATAGAGCGCTAGCGTGTCGCGATCGTTGACATCTACTTCTAGCACCCAAGTGCTGGCTTCGACGATATGCTCGAAACAATAACGTAACAATTGCGAGCCGATCTCATTTTTCCCCGTCACTTGTTCTGGGGTAGTAGCTTGACTATCGATCGAAACCCATTCTACATGCCAAGTACTGCGGGTACGATTGAATGGCGATACGCCAATGGCCCCACGTACTTGCTGGTCGTATTCAGCGACTAGGAGCGAGCGATCGGAGAGATTGGGCGTGGGAATAATATTTAGAAATTGAAACGGTGCGTACCACCGGGTCATTTGCTTGAGTAACTGCTCGATCCGCTCTTGGACGGCAGGATCGGCAATTGTTGTTTGTTGACATAAGGTAGCGATCGCGTCAATATCTCGATATTGCAGCGGACGAACGATCGTTTGAGATTTAGATCTATTATTCGCAGCCATTGTATATCCCTTGTCAACCTAGAGGTTATTATTACTATAACATCTCCAACTAGCTCGATCGGTAAATAAGTGCGGATGTGAGAATTTTTCGATGCGTAGCCAGCTGTGAGTGCAGGTTTTCCCCTTTGCAGGGAGTGTGAGCGAGCAAAGTTGGGAATGCTAGGTTCTAACGGATAGAATCGCAATGGTTATTTTTTGGAGAGAACAGCGTTGATGCCGTTAATTGCGGTTGTCAAACCTTCTCCAGCTTTAGCTTTGTCAGGCGTTGGTGCTGACATTGCAGTTTTGACCATTTCGATGCCACTAACGATCGCGGGATAGCTAGCTCCAGCTTTAGCCTTAACGATCGGCTCGACAGTAGTCCACAAAGAGCTAACTTTAGCAAATTGAGTTTTTGCCTTAGCTACGTCTCCACCTTTGATGGCGGTATTTGCCATGACTAAGGCAGTTTTAACCGGAGTCAATTGGGTTTTTTCGGCTGCGGAGAGAGATTTATCAGATCCACCACCAAAAGTGGTAGTAGATGCAGTTTCATAAGTAGCTAAAGGCTGGACATTGACAGGTGATGTACTAGTATCTGGCAATGACAAGTTCCTACCATATTGAATGATTGCTAAAATTAAGGCTCCTACTACCCCGCTTCCCAGCCACCACTTAAGAGGATATTGTCGATTTAACTGTGTTGGCGAGGATTTTACCGAGCTTTTGTTAGATAACTTGGTAGTTTTGGCTGTTTGTGCAGATCTAACATTTCCAGTGTTTAGCTTAAAAGTTGGCTGTTGAACTTTGGGTGCGGTATTTACAGAGATTAGTGACTCGATCGCATTGAGAGTCTCAGTTGCATTAGTATACCGTTGGCGAGAATCCGGCTCTATCATTTTCTCCAGCACATCAGCAACTCCCCGATTTACTTGACACAAATGCTGCCATTTCAGCTTGAGACTATCTTCATCGAACAACGGATAAGGATGAGATCCCGTTAAACACTGAATCGCGATCGCGCCGACAGCGTAAATATCGCTGGCAGGTTTAGGAAAACCCATTCCCTGTTCGTTGGGCATATATCCTGGCGTACCAATGCCAATGGTTTGACTGATGACTGTTATCGGCGTTGTCGCACTCGCAGCACGGACTTGCTTTACCGCTCCAAAATCGATGAGGACTAACTTGCGATCGCTCTTGCGCCTAATAATATTATCCGGTTTGAGATCTCGGTGGATGACACCTCGACCGTAACAGTGAATAGCATTCAATCCGGTGAGAATTTCTTGGATGATGCTCAGAGTTGCCGATACAGAGAGTTTGTTCCCTCCCAACTCTTCCGTCAGAACAGTTCCATCGATAAATTCTTGTACCAGATAAAATTCTTTATCCAACTCGAAGTAGGCATACAGAGAAGGAATACGATCGTTATCTTTGCCCAACTTTTCGAGGATTTCGGCCTCTTGCTTAAACAGGCGTTGGGCAATTTGTAGTGTTGCGGGATCGTTACTTAATGGTTTAAGAAGCTTGACTACTACCTGTGGCTGGCTGGGTAAATGGGTATCTGTAGCGATAAAGGTCTGCCCAAATCCACCTGCGGCTAGTTCTTTCTCAATGCGATAGCGTTGATTCAATAAGTGCCCAAGCTGCATAGTTTAGTGAGGATCTGGATTGAAAGTAGTATAAGCTTGAAATTATCATAATTTTAATCAACTGCTCGTATCATTTCAAAACTACCTTTCATTTGCATGGTTTTCAGGTTTTCCCACTTGCGTGGAGTGTGAGGAGGCAAGCGTGAGAACTATCAAAACTAACGCTTAAGAGTTAGGAATTTTAAGATCCTATTTTAAGATTTTGTTCATACCAGCGATTGCGGCAGTCAAGCCTTCCTTCGCCTTATCTTGGTCAGGAGTAGCAGCACCCATCGCTGTTTTAACCATTTCGATGCCACTCGCGATCGCGGGATAGCTAGCACCAGCTTTAGATTTAACTATTGGTTGCACGGTCGGCCACAAAGTGCTAACTTTAGCAAATTGAGTTTTCGCCTTAGCTACTTCGCCACGGTTAATTGCAGTACTGGCCATTACTAGTGCAGCTTTGACTGGTGTCAATTGGGCTTTTTCGGGAGCAGAGAGTGGTTTGTCAGATCCACCAGCAGCTGGAGCGGTCGATGCGCTAGTTGCTGGAGCGGTCGATGCACCAGTTGTGGGAGTGGTAGTCTCAGTTTTAGTAGTCTCAGTGGTAGTTTCAGCTTTGTCTTTCTTACCGCAACTAGAGATAGTTAAGGCAGTAGTCAGACACAATGCCGTTACTAAGCTGGCAGTTTTGAGCGTAGTTAATTTCATAGGTATGTAGACGTTTGATTGGACTTATAGTTAACACTATTCTTTACATGATAGCGTGGAAGTAGTGGGTAGTAGCTAGTGACGATCGGTTGTAGGCGTTCCGCTCGTAAAAAACGTAACAAGATCGGGGATAGTGAATGTTGACTGGTAGAAAATTAATGTAAATTTTCTCTAGCTGCTAACCCCTCACACAGGCGCTTGCGCCCCTGTTTACCGAATATTATGGATCGACCACAAACTTGGAGCGATCGCTTTGAAGGTACCCTCCATCCAGCGATCGCCAAATTTAATGCTAGTATCGGTTTCGATATCGAACTCATCGAGTATGACATTTCCGGATCGGTAGCTCATGCGCGAATGCTGGCGCGTGCAGGCATTATTAGCGCCCCAGAGGGCGATAGTCTAGTCGCTGGGTTAGAACAAATCCGTCAGGAATATCGATCGGGTAATTTTCAGCCTGGTGTCGATGCTGAGGATATTCACTTTGCTGTCGAACGGCGCTTGACGGAAATTGTCGGCGATGTCGGTAAAAAGATCCACACCGCTCGTTCGCGCAACGATCAAGTCGGTACTGATACTAGATTGTACCTGCGCGATCGCATTCATCAGATCCAAGCGCAATTAGGTGATTTTCAGCAAGTTTTAGTTACCCTAGCCGCAGCAAATGTGGATACGCTGATTCCTGGCTATACGCACCTCCAGCGCGCGCAACCGCTAAGTTTGGCTCACCACCTCCTCGCCTATTTTGAGATGGCTCAGCGGGACTGGGAGCGCCTGAGCGATGTCTATAAACGGACGAATATCTCACCGTTGGGTTGCGGTGCGCTAGCGGGAACGACATTTCCGATCGATCGCGCGTATTCGGCAGAGTTACTAGGGTTCGATAAGATCTATGCCAATAGTCTCGATGGTGTGAGCGATCGCGATTTTGCGATCGAGTTTCTGGGCGCAGCGAGTCTGACGATGGTGCATCTGAGTCGCTTGGCGGAAGAGGTGATTATTTGGGCATCGGAGGAGTTTCGATTTGTCAGCTTGACCGATCGGTGTGCGACGGGTTCGAGTATCATGCCCCAAAAGAAAAATCCTGATGTCCCCGAATTGGTGCGTGGTAAAACCGGACGCGTCTTCGGGCATCTCCAAGCGATGCTGGTACTGATGAAGGGTTTACCCTTAGCCTACAACAAGGATTTGCAGGAAGATAAAGAAGCTTTATTCGATGCTGTCAATACAGTCCAAGCTTGTCTCGAAGCGATGACGATCTTGATGAGTGAAGGGATTGAATTTCGGCCAGCACGGTTGGCTGAAGCGGTCGCGTCAGATTTTGCCAATGCCACTGACGTAGCGGATTATCTCGCAACTAAAGGCGTACCCTTCCGCGAGGCATACAATCTAGTTGGTAAAGTAGTCAAAACCTGCTTGAGTCAACATAAACTCCTCAAGGATCTCAGCCTGGCAGAGTGGCAAGCACTACATCCAGCATTTGCCGAGGATATCTATGCAGCGATCGATCCCAGACAGGTAGTAGCAGCGCGCAATAGTGCGGGGGGGACTGGATTCGATCGCGTCCAGCAGGCACTCGATGTCGCTCGGCAGATCCTGCGCGAACGCGGGTGAATTTAGCTTGGAGGCTAGTAGCCAACGGTGGTGGGGATCTGGACTCATCACCTCGCAGCGCGAGTGGGTTGTCACAAGAAGAGCTGGTTGCTAATCTCAACCCCCGCCGCTCGAATGGTAGCAGACATACATCTGCCACGAATCCGAACCGATTGTCGCTAGCTGTGGACGGTTTAGCTAGCTGCTGCGGAGGTATCTTCGTTATCTTCCTCAGCCGAAGTACCGCTAGATTGAGGGCGGAATCTCGATTTGAACATCCGACCGCCAGTGGGGCGTTTTCTAAACTTACGAGCGTATGCTTGATTACGCTCCGCCTTTTCCTTCTTCAGGTTGCGGCGTTTTGCCATATTTGCCTCTGTAAAAATAAACGATAATTAACAGCCACCAACTCACTAAGAAGTTGGATCTGTTGTGGCCGCGCTAGAAATCCTTAGCTGTCTTGGAAAAAAGATCGAGTCTAACTATCGGAGATTAACCCGATCGGACGTAGCTGTAGCAAACTCTATCATACGCGATCTCGTCCCAAAAATACTACTAACCCAAGTTGCTACCTGCTTGAATGCCAACGATTTCTAACCGCTTTGCTTGATAGATAGCAACTTGAGTTACTACCCAGTCCATCGATCGAAATCGCTGGGTTAGAACGATTGCTGGAGCCAGACTGCACTCGATCGGTACGACGAAAAGATAATCTCGATCGCGATGGCTTCACGACCCGAATTTTTATATTACAGTGATATATATCACCGCTCGATTGGTTTAGCCGATGCTCTGCCAGTGCTGCATGACTAGCCCAACGCCCCAATCTAGCCAAAATTGTCGTCAGTTGGACAGTTGTAAGTCCTAAATTTCGCATCGCGGCACTAGTTATATAGTTATATGGTCTATCGCAGTTCACGAATTAAACTTTCTACCGGACAGATATTCTGGCGCGAAGCAGGCGACAGTAGTTGTCCAGTACTGGTATTTTTGCACGGTAGTTGGCACGATCACAATCAATGGCAAGAGATTATGGCACCATTGAGCAAAAGTTTTCATTGCTTGGCGATCGATCTGCTCGGTTTTGGCAATTCGCATGCTACGCAACCGCCAACTTCGATCTCCAATGAAGTGGAATGTTTGCATGAGTTTTTGAATGCGCTCAAATTATGCCATCCGGTTTATCTAATCGGACATTCGCTCGGTGCCTGGATTGCGATCGATTATGCATTAAAGTATCCAGCCAGAACTCAAGGTGTGGTCGCCATCTCACCAGAAGGATTTTTTCTAACTACCAGTCAACAATATGGTTTCTTGACCAAATTTTTACTCGCTCATCCAGTGTTACTCAAACTCTGGTTGACGGGATTAAAAGTACTTACATCTGTTAGCGATGGGGCAGCTGCACTGGAGCAAAAACAAGCTTATTGGGAATTTCTCAATAAATTCCCCACTACTTGTAAACTATTATTTCAGCGATCGACTAAAGCGATCGGTAGCGAATTAGTCGCCGATCGATTGGTGCGGTTTAAAGCGCCGATCTTAATTTTACAGCCAGATCTAGATAATGCCGTAGCAATAGCCCAGAGTCAAGCTTATGCTAAAGCGATTCGGAATGCAGAATATCGATCGATCCAAACGGTAGCGCCGATCTCTCCCACACAATCGCTTCAGCAAACGATCGGAGAAATTCAAGTATTCGTCGAGCGTATTCAACTAAAGATCGATCGCGAAGAAGTTGAGGTTTGGTAAGCACTAGGGGATGATTCAATCTTGAGTTTGATTTACAATTGCTGAAAATCCGTGAAAGATTAATTGGCGATCGATAACCCAGTTTGCATCTAAATCTCCAGCTAAAATCGATTGTAAATATCCTGCTAAAATCTCGCCATCCCCACCAGTAAAGATTACCTTACTATCTGGAAATAATTGCTGCCAATCGTTGATAAAATCTCTAATTCCCGAACTAATTACATGGAGAACTCCACTGGCGATCGCGCCTGTGGTATCAGCGCTCCAGCGGGGTGGTAGCTGTGCTGGTAATATTACTTCTGGCAGTGCTGCCGTACCGACAAATAACGATCGAAATTGCAATTTTAATCCCGGCATAATTGCGCCACCAGTAAGAGATCGATCGCGATTTATTCCGGTAATAGTTAATGCCGTACCGCCATCGATGACTAAGATCGGATAGCCATAATGCTGACCTGCACCCAATGCCGCTAACGCTCGATCGATGCCCAAAGTTGGATATAGATTTAGCAATGGAATATCTGCTAGCGTAATGTGTTTGACTTGTGGTAATTTTTGCCAAATTACGGTTTGGGTGGGGACGACAGAACAAAGATAAATTGGGAGGAGATCGATGGCGAGCTGTTGTTCCTTAATTATTTCTCTCAAATCAATCGGCAATAGCTCTAACAAAGGCTCGCCATTACCTACTGCTAAAAATCGCTCGATAACATCGGTATTTACATAATCTGTATCCCAACTAGCTTGGAGTTGGGTATTTAAAAACCAAGCCCAATGATAGCGGGAATTCCCGATCGCTAATGCGATCCAGACTTTTTTAGCGATTCTATCTAGCATCTGTGTCGGGTGGGCACTGCCCACAGTCTAGGTTGTAGCTCTACAATCGGCTGGAAAATATTGCTAGGTTCTCGATTGAAGTAATAGTAAAGGCAGTGACTCGAGCGATCGCACAAAGGGTGCTGTATCGTCTAAACCGCGCGCGAGTATCAATGCGCCTTGAATGCGTAAAATCGCATCTTCAGCCCGATAACGGGCGAGCTGGGCATCGCACCCTGAATCTTCGATCGCTAGGGCAACTGCTTCGATCCATCGCAATAATGCCGATTTAATCCGATCGTGAAACAGATCGTTGCTCGATTGTCCGATCGCTAATACCGCCCACAAGCAGGAGTTTTGTCCTTCATTAAAGAAGCGACTTACCTCATTGCACATAGTCTGAATTTTGTCAACTGGTTTGGCCATGCCGTGTAGATTTGTCAAAATACTCGTCTCCAGCCAACTATCGACGCGATCGAGTGCTGCGGTTGCCATCTCCACCTTGCCGCCAGGAAAATAGTGATACAAATTTGTTTTGCCTAAGCCTGTCGCTGTGGCGATGCAGGCTAAACTCGCACCATCGTAGCCATACAGCCGAAATACAGCTACTAACTGGCTGACGAGATCCGCTCTCGATACCGATCTTACTTTACTATTTGACATTTTAACGAACGTTCGATATTCTATAGTTTAACAAACGTTCGGTAAAAAGTAACACGACATGGCTCCAAAAATTTCCGGTTTTCGGTTGGGCATCTATGTGTTCAAAGATGCTGAAATCATCGACTACGCTGCGCCGTATGGGGTATTCTCGGTAGCGCGACGCTTCGATCCCGAACTAGATGTGTTTCTAATTGCCGAAAATCTGCGTCCAGTTCAAACCCAAGCCGGATTGACGGTACTACCTAATTACGGATTTAGCGATCGACCAGATATGGATGCCTTCCTGATTCCGGGCGGGTTTGGCACCAGACAGGAGTTGCACAATCATAATTTGCACGAGTTTATTCGGCAATTACCCGAATCCTGCTTGCTTACTAGCATCTGCACCGGATCGTGGATCTATGGGAAAATGGGCTTGCTCGATGGCTTAGCCGCCACCAATCGCAAAGAACCGGATCGACTCGAAGCTTCAAATATGGGTCAAATTCCGATCGACAGGCTAGCCACGATCGCCCCAGCGTGCCGGATCAGTCGCGCCAGACTCGTCGATGCCGGGAGGATTATTACGGCGGGGGGGATTGCTTCAGGGATGGAAATGGGCTTCTATCTGCTCGAACGCGCTGGCTATGATGAGGCAGTAATTCAGGACATCGCGCGCACGATGGAATATCAGGAAGCATATAATCTCTATCGTCACGATGTTGAGATTGCCGACAAACAGCATTAATTTAGGCTAATTGTAGCTAGAGTTTTGTTTTAGGCGATACTGGTGATACGTTTTAGGCGATCTTATCTATGGAACTGCCACCAGATCTCAAACACCATCGACTGACACAAAAGGACTTGGAGCGGTTGGCTTACTTGCGATCGATCCAACCCGCGCGAAAGGCAACATTAGCGCGTCCTTCCCAAGGCGAACGGATTGCAGATATCGTCACCGAGACAGTTGGTTCGTGGCGGTTTATTATCATCCAGAGTTGCTTGTTGGCGATTTGGATCTGTTTAAATGTTGTCGCTTGGATCGGACACTGGGATCCTTATCCGTTTATCTTGCTCAATCTTGCCTTGAGTTTTCAGGCGGCTTATGCAACGCCATTTATTTTGATGAGTCAAAATCGGCAATCGACGATCGATCGAGACAAAGCGCAACAGGATCTCGATTGCGATCTCAAAGCCGAAATGGAGATCGAGCTACTCCACGAAAAATTAGATTCGCTCAGAGATCGAGAAATCGCCGAGCTAAAACTTGCTGTTGAGCGTCAATATCAGATTATCCTCCGGTTGGAAGGACTGCTCGATCGGAAAATGGCCGCAAATCATCCCCCAACTCCCGAGATTTAGGCGCGCTTGCTAACAGCTGAAGGCTCGACTGTAGATGTGGTACTTTCCCGTGCTGGCAAGGCGGGTGGTATGGCAGAACTCAAAGCTGGCTCCGCAATTTTAATCTCTGGGAGTGACTCGCGGTGAATTTGGCCGAAGAAGGCAGTTTTGTGCTGGTAATTTGACGCTACAGCCAACAACGCCCCCAAGACTAAATAAGCTGGCAGCGGTAAGGAAATCGCTTGCACTGATTGATAAAGTTCGGCACCAGCCAAGAGAATAAAGAAGATTGCGATCCAAAATTGCGGCATAAGTTTAGACTCTGGGATAACCGATCGACTCCATTACCTGCCGCGATCTGGGAGCGAGATGGTGGCTGTTAGAGTAAGTTGCTGTCGAGCTACTATGTTAGTTTTACCATAACTTTTGACTCTCGATGCGAGGCGACCGCGCGAAAGTTTAATTGGCATCAGTAGAAAAACGGATCTAGTAAGTAAAAAAACCGCACGATGCTTGTAATAATCGCGTATTTACAATGCGATCGAATATTTGACAAAGGTGATAAGCTATTAGGCGATGAGTTAGGAAAGCTTAACTTTGGCAATTATCGAAATAACCCCCGATTTCTCGAGTTCCACTACTACCGATCGACTCTTAGATTCGATCCGTAATCGCCCCGACGGAGTGACAATTAAAGAATTATCAGATACTTTAAATCGTCCCGTCTCTATGCTCCAAATTTGTCTGAAAATCTTGATTGCTAGCCGAAAAGTAGCTGTCAAGCAGCATAAAAATGGAGGGCAATTAGCAAAGGTATATGTCTCAAAGTCAGAACTGGCAACCTCACCGTGCCAATTCAAGCTACCTCTAGATCGTAATTATCCGCGAGTAACACCGATGGATTTACGGGAAGTAGCAGGATTGACCAAAGTTCAACTCGCTGCTGAGTTGGGCTTATCGGTGAGGACGATTAATGATTGGGAACAAAACCGTTCTCAACCTAAATTAATACCATCTCAGCTCAAACAGATGATGTCTGTGTATCAATGTACACTAGACGAACTAATCGCGGCATTTGAGTAAGTGCTAAATAATACCTTGCCATTGGCGATCGCTTGTAATTGAACTACTAGCGGCCCTAATGTATAAATATCTCGATCGACAACAGTTCTGATGTCGATCGAGTTTTTTTGTTTTTTCACCCGTTCCAAAAACTGTACGTAAGTAATCAGTTGCCCGTCGCCAACTTGCGGTCGATCGTCCAAAATTCCAGCCCGTTTGGCGCGTAATTGTGATGCCACTAATAACACATTAAATTGTTGCCGAATTTGCTCCTCAGTTAGGCGATCGGGATTAAGATTCACCTGAGCGATCTGTGTATTGCGAGCAAATAATTTCCGGTTGGGAGTAGCATCGATAAATACTTGAATATTGCGATCGCCGACGACATAGTTCCCGATCGAAAAAACTCGCACTACATAATCGCGACGATCGGATATTTGCTGCTTGAGTTCGGTCAAGCGAGCAGGTGCGACTTCGATTACTTGTTGGGAGCGATCTGTATTGTCAGGATCGATCGCTTGGAGCGCATGGAGATTGGCTTGCGTCAATAGTGAGTTAATGGCTTTGGTAGCTGTCTCTGGACTACTAACCTTCAAAATACTCGTCGCTAACACCCGATCGCGTAAAATCGCAATATTGCCCTGGCGAATCTTTTGATATTCTTGTTCGATATTATTGACTTCTTTTTCTAACGAAGCTAATCCCTGTCCTTTCGCACGAATCTGCGCTTCGAGCTTTTTGAGCTGGATATCTCTGAGCTTTAATTGTGTTGCCCGAGTTTGAAACTCGCGTTCGAGCTGTTGATGTTGGTGGTCTTTTTCGGTCAGTTGTGCTTGGCGAACTGCGAGTTTTTGCTGGAGTTGTTTGAGTTGCGTATCGATGTTAAATAGTTCGGTTTGCTCCAGCTTGAGTTGTGCTTCGAGATTAGTCGATTTGGTAGTTTTTTGTTCGAGTTCGTCGCCTAATTGTTTAACTTTAGATTCGTAGTTTTGCAAGCGCTGGATTCGATCGACTAAGTTTGGCTCGACAGTAATCGTATTCAATTGCTGTTGGAGTTGCGATTTTTTGAGTGTGACGCTGGCAAGTTGTTGCTGGAGCGGCATCATCGTCTCGTTAAGTTCGGTGACACGCTGTTTGAGTTCGCGTACCTGTCGAGCGACTACCTGCTGCTGGGCAGTGAGATCGGCGCGACTGCGGGCGATTTCGCCGACCTCGCTCATGAGGTCGTTGCGTTGAGCGGAGATAGTTTTGAGCTGCTGTTCGGTATTGGTGAAATTCTGAGCGGCGATCGATTGTTTGAGTAATTCATCCTTGAGCGATCGATCGATCCCCGACAAGAGATTTTTGGCTTCTGACTGGGCATTCCGGGCGATTTCTAGCTCGCGCTGGACGCGATCTTTTTGTTCGAGCGCGCGGGCGAGATTTTCTTTGGTATCGGAGAGTTTGCGCTGAATTTTTTGCAGATCGAACACGCCCACTCGCAGTTGTTCGCTCGCGCCAAACATCAGTGTTAGCACAGAGGCAGAGATCAGTGTGCCCGTAACGATTGTTACCAATGTGGCAGTTTGGCGCGGTCGGAGTTTAAATAGGCTCAATCTCGCTTTGCCTACCCGCGTGCCGATTCGATCGCCAGATACAGCGATGAAACCTCCCAAAATTAATAGTACGCCGATTAAAATGTAACCGCTGGTCATATATGAAGATGAATCAAAAATTTTTGGCAGAAATTAACACTAACTAGTCTCTGGGCTGTTAGTCACATTTTCGGCACCGATCCCATCCAAAAAAATTTTCGATAGCTTGTCATCTACCGTTGGATGTTGTAATAGACTGAGGGCTGAAGTTTAGCTCGGTAACGGCAATCGGTCACAAGTAACAGCCGCAAGCTGCATGTCGAGCGGGAAGATAAAAATTTTCAGAGGTAGAGCCAAATTGTAGTGAGGAGGCTAATGTCAATGATATCACAGCGATCGAAGGAAAGCGATCGGCAAAAATGACCGCTTGCCACAAATTAATCTCGCAGATCGATCGATCTATCTGTCTCAATGTGGCATAGAATCTAGGGATTGGTTGTAGTGGATTAATTGCCAATGACTTTGGGTCTTGGGTTTGCTTCCCAGTTCACAGAATCCTGGTTACGCCAAACTCTAGATCTGGGATTAGTAATTGCCCTCACTTTTCTGGTGCTATTGGCCGTCAGCGATCGGCGAACGCTCTGGATGGTGCGAGGGCTGATCGTGTTGATGGTGGCCGCCGCGATTAGCGAACGCTGTCAATTTCGGCTGCTGAGTTTTGTTTTAGACAAATTGGTGGTTGGGGCGGCGCTGGGGATGTCAGTGGTCTTTCAGTCGGAATTTCGCCGCTTTTTAGAGCAATTGGGGCGGGGAAATCTCATGCCCTTAATTCGACCGATCCGCCGGGTCAGTAATTCCACAGATCGGGGGATCGATGCGATCGTCGATGCAGTCAAGGAGCTATCCCAACAACGGATCGGCGCATTGATGATTTTAGAAACCACGGCGATGATGGACGAGCGGGATTTTGCCGTACCTGGGGTCAAGTTAGATGCCGAATTATCGAAAGAACTCCTGCAAACAATTTTTCAAAATACCACGCTGCTTCATGATGGCGCGGTCTTTATTCGCGGCGATCGAGTCATCGCTGCTGGTGTCATTCTCCCTTTATCCGATCGCGCTGCTTCTCGCCAATTAGGGACGCGGCATCGGGCGGCAATGGGTATTACCGAACGCACGAACAATTGTCTCTGTATCGTCGTCTCGGAAGAGACTGGTTCGATCTCGCTTGCTGAGGGCGGGGTGCTCGATCGACCCCTGACAAGCAGTAAACTGAAAGAACTATTAGAAATCCGATTTGCACCTGCTGTCGAACGCGAATCTGTCGCGCCAAATTTACTCAGCTTGGGGCGCAAGTTTAGTTCTCACGGTATGATGATATTTCGCCAACTGCTGAAGTTGCCAGGAGATAAACGAAAATAGTTCGCGATCGCTACGCTGTCCTGACAGATCGAGCGATCGATTTAGTCCCGATTGTCACCACCACAATTTCTCAGTCCGCCCGCTTCATCAACCACCGTCACCTCAGCTCATTTCTCATCCCCCATCTTTCATCCCACAGATGACTCCCAAAACAACCAGTCTCATCGCCTTACCTACCGATTTAGATTGTACTCGCCTGCCACAACATGTTGCGGTGATTATGGATGGCAATGGTCGGTGGGCAAAACGGCGCGGCTTTCCCCGGATTATGGGGCACAAACGCGGCGCTGATGCTCTGCGCGATCTGGTGCGGTGTTGTCGGGATTGGGGGATTGCGGCGCTGACAGTCTATGCCTTTTCGACTGAGAATTGGGGCAGATCGACCGATGAAGTCGATTTTTTGATGACGCTATTCGATGGTCTATTTCAGGCCGAACTTGCCGAAATGGTCGAGGAAAATGTCCGGCTGGAAGTGGTGGGTAACTTAGACGATCTCTCGCCAGCGCTCTACAATTCGATCGATCGAGCGCGTACCGCCACAGCTAATAATCAGGGTGTAAAATTTACAGTTGCGATCAATTATGGTGGCAGACAAGAGATCGTCCGCGCTTGTCAGGCGATTGCAACTCAAGTTCAGCAGGGTGTAATTAAAGCTGCCGATATCGATGAAAATACGCTGTCTCAGCATTTATATACATCGCACTTACCCGATCCCGATCTGTTAATTCGTACCAGTGGCGAAATGCGGATCAGCAACTTTTTGCTGTGGCAATTGGCTTATGCCGAACTCTATGTCACCGATACATTGTGGCCGGATTTCGATCGGCGGGCATTTCACCGCGCGCTGCTCAATTATCAACAACGCCATCGTCGCTTTGGAAAAATCTGAGAAATTAGGCATTAGCAAACTGAGTTTTGCGTTCTTTTAAGCTTTAGTAGTAGTATCGATAAAAAATAAGCCGATCCCGATCGCCAATAATATCGGTGTCAACCAATCACCATAGCTGACGTACATTGTTTGAGTATGTTTGCGATAAATCTGATGGGCGTGAGTAGTAAATTCATTAAGTTTTGAAATCCACTTAGTTTGTCCGTGCGGATCGATTACTGCCGAATAACCCGTATTACTAGCACGAACCATCCACCGATCTGTCTCGATTGCCCGCATCAAATCTAGGGCATGGTGTTGAGCTGCCATGCCCGCACCATAATGTGCGTCGTTAGAAGCAGTAATAATCAGCTCTCCCGATCGAGCCTGCTGGCGAAAATGTTCGGGATAGGCGGAATCATAACAAATCCCAAACATAATATTCCCTAATGGTGTCGTCACAGTGGGTGCAAATTTCCCAGCCACCAAATGAGCATCTAATGGGGAGATCGTATCGACTAATTTACCTAGATACTGCTCGAACGGAATATATTCACCCAACGGTACTAATTTCCACTTATCATAACGACCGATGTTTTTACCATCCCCAGTAATTAACAATATACTATTAGTAATTCCCCCTTTGACTTCACCGAATCCACCGATAAAAGCAGGTATTTTTTGCTCTAGAATAGTCCGATAAAAAGATGTGTTTTTAATTTGACTTTCACGATATGGAAAGGCAGTTTCCGGAGTGATGACGGCATCTACTTTCTGCTGAGCTAGAGTTAGATAACCTTTCGTATAATTGTCGATCGCCAGATCGTATCCTGACTGATAATGCCTGACTTCATTACCGATATTTCCTTGAATGATGCCGAGTGTCAAGCTAGATTCTGTCGGTTCAAAGGATGAATTAGTCGCAATTGTGAAACCGATCGCATAAACAATAACGATCGCTCCGAGTGCAGTATTGAGGTAAGGTACTCCTTTCCAAAATCGCTGAATCGGCTTGAGCTGCTGGTGTCGATCGAATGCCAGACAGGCCTCCGCAATCAGCCCATTTACGAACACAATTGCGGCACTAACTGTTTCCGGCCCTGACAATCGACTCAGATGCAAAATTGGTAAATTGTGTGGACTTTGACTGAGTGCCAATGATGTCCAACATAGATCGGTCAGGCCATATAATTCTTCCAATCCGCACCAACAAGCAGTCCCTAAGATGACACGGATGAAAGGATTTAATCTAGATTTAGTCGCAATAAATCGCAGGCAAAACGACCATAAAATAACTAAACTAGTAGCCCATAAAGTCACAAAGCTCAAACAGAAAGTAGCAATTCCTAAACTTGCGAGAAAGGGAACTCCCATCCAGGTCATCGGGTGAATGCCGAATAGCCAAGCCAATCCCCAGCCATAACACCCGATGCCCCAACATCCAGCATAAAGTACTTTACCAGCAGTCCGATCGCGACATAGTAAATACCATAATGGTGCGATCGCGATCCAAGCTAAATACCATGCCTCCACTGGTGCAAATGTTATCCCCATTAAAATCCCACTCCCTAGCGAGACTCCCATTCCCAACAGCTTGCTGATATATTTAGTGAGATATTTACGAATGGCAATCGACATTAGGAATTATTAATGATGAGGTGGGAGTTTGACAAACCGACTGGTGTGAGAATATGTATTAGCTACAATTAGATGGCGATCGCGATATTGAATATAAACTAGACTACTACCAATCTTCAATTGTTAATACCCAGCGTTCGTGGTCGCGCCACTCGCCATTAATATATAAATAACGCGGAGAAAACCCCTCTTTAATAAATCCCAGTCGTTTGACTAAGTTAAGCGAAGGAATATTCTCAGATTGAATATTCGCTTCAAGTCGATGTAAATTTAGGGTATTAAAAGCATAATCGATCGCCAAGCGAATGCCTGCTGACATCAACCCTTGCCCTACAAAATCTACATTAGCATAATAACCAAGATAAGCATTCTGAAAGTTTTTGTAAAATATCTGACTGAGATTTGCAACGCCAATAATTTTAGATTGTGCTTGGAGATCGGCTGGATAGTCGATCGCTTGACAAATTAATAAACCTTCATAATCTTCTCGCTGGCACCGCTGAAGGTAGGCAAGGCAATCTACTTCAGTGAGCGGAGTTCTCACCCACGGAAAATGTAGATCTTGACTCTTGTGGTGTAATGATAATAATTCTGGCACATCATCGATAACTGGTTTGCGAATAAATACAGAAGACAACATCGATCGCGTGCTATTTTAGTTAAATATTGAAATCATCGACAGCGTACGAGCCAGAAACTCAGTGGTGTGACTGCTCCGACCATTTTTTCCATAATCGATCGGTATTTTCTGGCTGTCTTGGATAGTTGAGTAATTTATCGGAAATAGTTACCCACGGTTGAGCGCTCTGCGTCCAGATATTACCTACTGGCTGCAACCAATTTGGATCGTCTAAGGTTCCAGCTTTGATATTGATAGTTTCGCGATTGTGAGATCGATCGTGAAATAATCTCGCCCCACAATTAGGACAAAACAAACAGGTAACCGTGCGGTTGCGATCGGCTTTACGAGTCCAACTTTTGGGTTCGCCACAAATGATGGCGATCGAATCTCGTGGTACTGTTAGCGATAAACCAAAAGCACTACCAGATTGGTGCTGGCATTCTCGACAATGACATGCATAAAAAGTCAATGGTTCGCCATGAAGTTCGTACCGAATTTCGCCGCACTCACAACCACCAGTATATGTAGTACTCATCGCTATTTCTACGCTAATTACAGCAGGTTAAACGCATCAAAACTTGATATGAGGCGATCGAATTCAATAATACATACAACTTAAGCAGTATTTATGAACTAAATACATTTACGACGAATTCAATTAGAACTGATGTATAGTATAAGGCAATATTTATTTAATTTAATGCAATATAAAGTAGTCGATCGAAGGAATAACTTAAATCGTCGATATATTATAGAAGTAATTTGATTTCAACCAATAGTTCGTAAATTATAAAATACCTTCTAAAATTTCAGCCAAGTATTTGTCATCTATACCTGCTAGAAATCTCTTGCTTTTCACACTTAATTTCCGACTTTTATTTTGACTAATTAAGTTAATAGCTATGTGCCGTAATACTGCAAAATTAGCTGGCGCATTATCTTTCCTAATTCGACTATAATCTTCTCTTAAAGAAACATCAAGTACCCAATGAAGTGAATTTTCTATCCCCCAATGACCTCTAATTGCTCCGGCGACTCTCTTGGCATTATTAGCTAAACTACTAATAAAATAACGAGTCTCTACGGTGGTTTTATCCCCAATAGTTCTTACTGATTCAACCATCGCAATACTAGTCAATTTCATCCAGTTATGGGATGAATCTATTCGATCGGCAACATCTGATATCATTAAATAATTACGGATTTCTTCCCTACCCCCATTAATCTCCTTAGTCCTGAAATCACTCAGATTGAAACCTGCGCCACCAGTTGCAATAGCCTGTTTAAATAGCCTTTCTACTTGGTCGTATAAACTTGGTTGATTCTTTTTCACAGCAATTACATAATCTGCATCTTTTTCAACAATTTTTTTTACTATTTCTCTTTGACATCCCATTGCATCAATGGTAACTATACATCCGGCTAAATCTAGAACTTTAATTAATTCAGGAAGTGCTGTGATTTCATTAGATTTGCCCTCAACCATTTTCTGTCCTAATACTAATCTATTAGTTACAGCCCATGCACTAACAGTATTTAGTACACCTTGTCCATTAGTATTATCTCCTGAATTTCGAGATTGTTTGCCGTCAAGTGCAATTATTTCTCCTGCTGTTATTTTAGATATTCCTTTAACCCAACTCAGGAAACTTTTTTGAAATTCTTCAGGATTAATTCGTGAAAATACCCTTCCAAATGTATCATGTGATGGAATACCATGCGGCAACTCTAAAAATTTACCTAGCCATTCCTTCTTCGCCAAACCATAAATTTCTATATCTATCCATGTATCAGCTCCAGATACTACAGCACAAATGGTAATGGTGATGATATCAATTAATTTATGCTTTTTCCCGCGCTCTGTCCTGTAGTCTTCTACACTCTCGAAGTGTTCTATAATACTATATTTTGGCTTCAGCTTCATTTTAGTTAAATTAAATTTGTTAAATTCTAACATAGTTAATTAGCTCTAACTATTACCTAGCAGTACAGGGTGAACGCACTTAAATTTCCGGCTCTACCGAACTTGCTATGCTAAGTAGTGGATAAGAATCAAGTTTAATTGACAAAATTGATAATTTTGAGTTATGGAAGCTTGGTGCAGCATAAATGACAGATTTTATTATAGAATAGTAAGATCTTGATTTCTGGCAACAAATAAGCTTGAATTGCATTATGTCATCCAAATCGCAACTAAAAACCATTAATGAAATTCTTAATATCGACGGAATGACCGTCACTGCTTATAAGATCTTAGATGAAATCGGTTATTTTATTTATCTAGAAAATCAGCAATTAAAAGCAGTGTGTCCTCATTGTGGAACTGAAAGTAATAAACTTCATGAGAATCACCAATTAACAGTGAGAGATCTACCATTCGGTGAACATGATGTTTACCTTAAAATTAATCGTCGTCAATTCAAGTGTATGAGTTGTGGTCGAAAATTCAGTGAGGAATTAAATTTCATCAAAAAGAGAAGTCATTTCACCGAGCGAATGAAGCAGAAGATTGTCGAAGAGAGTCTAGCTAGTGATATTAAAAGTGTTGCCAAAAGAAATGGATTAAGTGAGCAAGAAGTGGAGACAATAATCAAAAAAGCTGGGGTAAATCTAGTGCAAAAAAAGCCAGAGAATTTAACCAGACTAGGAATTGATGAAATTGCCTTTGTTAAAGGGCAAAAAAACTATTGTGCGGTGTTAGTAGATCTAGAAAAAAGAGAGTTAATAGCCATCTTACCAAAAAGGACTCAAGAATGTATTGGTGAGTGCTTGAAGTCTTGGGGTTCGGAGGTTTTGAACCAAATTACAGAAGTAAGTATCGATCTATTTTCATCATACAAAAGTCTGGTAAATGAATTGATACCAAATGCTGAAGTGGTTGGAGACAGATTTCATGTAATGAAACAGATAAATGAAGAGTTAGATCGAGAGAGAATTAAAATCAAAAGAGAGGCTGAGAGGGTGAAGAACAAAGATGAAAAGAACAAGAAATTAGCAGCATTAACTCACAGTAAATATGCAATACTCAAAAACGAAGCGGATTTGAATGAATTGCAAAAAGAGAAGTTGAAAGAGATTGGAGACGTTTTTCCAGAATTAGCAGCAATGCACAAAACAAAAGAGTTATTTAGAGATATATTTGAATCAAAAACAGATTGGGGAAATGGGCTAATAAGCTTGTGTGACTGGCTCAAGAATGCTTGTGGGAAATTCCCCAAGAGTTGTGGAACTATTAAAAGATGGATTGGTGAAATAATTGCCTATTTTGATAATAGAACAACTCAAGGAGTCGTCGAAGGAATTAACAATAAACTCAAGCTAATAAAAAGAATGGGATATGGGTTTAGAAATTTTGAGAATTTTCAGATCAGAAGTTTGCTAGCATGGCATTTCAATCCTTGATTTAGCATAGTAAGTTCGGTAGAACCAAATTTCCTACTATTTAAAATCCTCGCAAATCAGTTGCAGATTTGAATTACGAAAAGTATGAAAGCTTTAATGGTAAACAAGTATAGCCAGTTAATTATGTTATATTTATTGGAAATTCAGATCGCGTCAAATGAAGCTAAAGCCAAGGCATAGTATCGCAGAACACTTTGGTGACATAAAAGACATTAGAATTGAACGGGGGAAAAAACACAAACTAATCGATATTATCACGATCTCGATTTGTGCAGTAGTATGTGGAGCAGATGGATGGGAAGACATAGAGCTGTATGGCATCACCAGAAAAAAATGGCTGGAGGAATTTCTAGAATTACCGAATGGGATACCATCTCACGATACATTTGCACGGGTATTTTCACAAATTAATCCTGAAGAATTCAATAAATCTTTCCTGCATTGGATTAAAGGAATAAGTAAAATAACAGCAGGAGAGATAATCGCATTTGATGGAAAACAATCTCGAAATTCAAGAGACGAAAAAAATGGTAAAGGAGTAATTAATACGGTCAGTGCTTGGGCAGCAAGTAATAGATTAGTATTAGGACAAACAAAAGTCGAGAGTAAATCAAATGAAATTACTGCATTGCCTGAGTTGATTAATGCCTTAGATCTAGCTGGATGTATAGTGACAATTGATGCAATGGGATGTCAGCGAGAAATAGTCAAGAAAATTGTCAAAAAAGAAGCAGATTATGTAATTGCTGTCAAAAAGAATCAACCAAGTTTATATGAAAGGGTAGAACAGCTATTCAAACAGGCGATTAAAACTCGTGGTGAAAGTCTGAAAACGCATAGCTTCAGCAGTAGAGAGATGAATAGAGGTAGAGAGGAAACTCGTAATTACCTAATGATATCAGACATTGCAACATCAATAGATCCATTGCTAAAATGGCAAAATCTGACTAGTATTTGCATGGTAGAATCAGTTCGAGTTGTCAATGAAAAAACCAGCGTAGAAGCTCGTTATTTCATCAGTAGCTTAGAAGATAATGTTGAAAAACTAGCAGAAGCAATCAGAGGTCATTGGTCGATAGAAAATTCACTCCATTGGGTACTTGATGTTATTTTCAAAGAAGACATTAGTCGAATTAGAAAAGATAATGCTCCAGCTAATTTTGCTGTTTTAAGACATATAGCAGTTAATATAATGAGTCAGAACAAGAGTCGAAAACTAAGTGTTAGGAAGAAGCGATTTCTTGCGAGCCTTGATGAAGAATATTCGCGCGAACTTCTAGAGGCTATTTTAGCCTAAATTTAACTAACCCCAGAGTATGAATTTGGCTAAATATCTTTAGCCGCACTTTTGCCGGACTAAATTGAGTTAATTTAACCTCGTCTTTGGTTTCGATTTTATTGATATTGTCGTAATTGTAGTTAAGCAATCGAATATCATTAATCGCCTATTTTAGTGGCTCTCGATCGAAATAAATCCTGTTTTGATGCGTTCACCCTGCCTAGCAGTAATTACAAGATTTCTAGATGCTATTTATTCATTCGATCGTCAAAGTTTTTAGTAATAACAAATTTAAGTGCGTTTAACCTGCTAATTACAGTCGCTCGACTTTTGCCGCACTACCTTCAAAATAGCGCGATCGCCAAATTTTATAAAGCGGTGGGTGCCAGCAGCATAGATAAAGCGTATTCAATCTCAAGAATGCTTACTTGGAATTCCCCAAGAGTTGTGGAACCATTAAAAGATCGATAGGTGAAATAATTGCCTATTTTGACAATAGAACAACTCAAGGAGTAGTCGAAGGAATTAACAACAAACTCAAGCTAATAAAAAGAATGGCATATGGGTTTAGAAATTTTGAGAATTTTCAGATCGGAAGTTTGCTAGCATGGCATTTCAATCCTTGACTTAGCATAGTAAGTTCGGTAGAACCGGATTCGTCTTGTTTGTTTATTTAGTAAGTCAAAAATTTATAAATATTAATTATTTAAGTTTGACAATCGGGTAATTTTTGGCCTAGCTCGGCTAAATTGAGGACGCGACCGCCAGTAACTAAATAAACGACATCCGCACTCGTCCCAATCTGACGAGATAACATTCCCAACCTGTCGCGAAATAATCGCCCGCTAGGGTAAGCTGGCACTACACCCCAGCCAGTTTCCTCAGCAACTAGCACGATCGTTGCTAGACTGGTTTTCAACTGCGTCAATAACTCTCTACTCAACTCCAGCCACTCATCATCGGATCGATCGAGTAAATTTGCCACCCAGGTACCGAGCGAATCTACCAATAAGCATTCTAAATCGCTAGCTCGATCGATAGTTGCCGCCAGATCTGCTACAGTCATGACTGTTTGCCAGGTTGCTGGGCGACGCTGTTGATGGCGCAGGATTCGGGTTTGCCATTCCAGATCGGTTCGATCTACAGTGGCGGTAGCGATATAAGTAACAGCTTTGGCACTTTGGCTGGCGAGGTGTTCTGCCCATTCACTCTTGCCACTGCGAGCAGCACCTGTTACGAGAATCAGTTGTCGTTGTGACGATCGAGTGATGCTGTTATGCATTAAAATCTGACTGCCTGAAATTCTTTTCAATTTAGCATTTAGACAGGTTACTAGCTACTAGTTACTAAATACCGATCGATATGTCAATATCCACCGATCTCGATTCAGACGCTATCCGAATGGTTGCGTCAGTGCAAGTACCGAAGTTTAGTGGTCTGCGCCAAGATGCTAACCCAATTTTGGCAACGCACATGCTGCAAGAAATGTACCGCATGGTAACGGCATGGCAACAAGAACTGCAACAGATCGAACGAGAAACGATCGACATTTCTAGCAGTGGCCCGATTTTAGCGGCTTGGCTAGAATCTCGCAGTTTTAAGCCTAGCGAGAAGACCGGGAAACCCATTCCTACACCCTATGTTACCGTCGATGTTAATGGTTTGACTGAAATCGATCCGCAGGCTGGATATCGCTTGTGTGGATTGGATGAATACGGAGAACTGTGGAATCGCCCTTGTGCGATGGCCGAGATTTTGAGCGTGAGTCAGGCAATTGCGCGGTATCAACAGATTAAAGATTTAACCGATCGTAAACAAAAAATCGAGCTACACATTCGCCAAATTCTGGAAGATCTGGTGCATCTACGGATGAAGTTAGAAGATTAAGCAATTATCGCTCGACAAAATATTTTCAAATTTCGATCGAGATAGTAAAAAAGTATTAAAATACACAACTGACTGGTAAATATAATGGCAAGAATTTTAATTATACGAAAAGGTTCCCGCAAAAAGATTGTATTGAAACATCAAAATACTTTCGAGCGAGTCTCTTAGTCATAAGTCAAAGTCGCACAGGCTTAAATATGTTGTTTAAAGATACCTACACAGGAATGGAGATGAATCGTTTAGAGTTTTCAAGACAAATTGCCATAGGAAATTATCCAGAATATTATAAGAAGAGGTTAAATGGCCTTTTGATTCCTGTGTCAAAGCCTGATAAATCAAGGAGTAATAACCTAGGCTAGCAAAAATTTTAAATGATACTTAAGCCAAAATAGAGTAATTAATAATTAGTTGCCTACTCGATTTTGTCTGAACACATCAATATATCGGTAGCTCGATGCTAATGTTACGGTCTTAGCAAATTATGAAGTTATTGCCGATTTTGTTCGATCGCTAAATTATTCCTCAATTGAACAATGTGAAATTAAGCTTGGAGATCGGCGATCGCACCACCATCGCGTAAAATCTAACTAATCATTCCCTAGCATTCCGACTATGAGTTATCGAATGGAGCGTCGCGCTTATGCACAGACTTACGGCCCCACTACAGGCGATCGAGTTAGGCTCGCCGATACTGAGTTATTCATCGAGATCGAGCGGGATCTGACTACTTATGGGGATGAAGTGAAGTTTGGCGGTGGCAAGGTGATTCGGGATGGGATGGGACAATCGCCGATCTCGAATGCCGATGGTGCTGTCGATACCGTCATTACCAATGCCGTGGTGCTGGATTGGTGGGGGATTATTAAGGCGGATGTCGGGATTAAGGATGGGAAGATTTATAAGGTAGGGAAGGCAGGAAATCCTTACATTCAGGATAATGTCGATATTATTATCGGCCCAGGGACGGAAATTATTGCTGGGGAGGGGTCGATTTTGACAGCCGGGGGGATCGATTCTCACATTCATTTTATCTGTCCGCAACAGATCGAAGTCGCGATCGCGTCCGGGATTACCACGATGATTGGGGGTGGGACTGGCCCAGCGGCGGGGACGAGTGCGACGACTTGCACGCCGGGGGTGTGGAACATGTACCGGATGCTCCAAGCTGCTGATGCGTTTCCGATGAATATTGGGTTATTGGGGAAGGGCAATAGCTCTCAACCGCAGGGTTTGGTGGAGCAGGTTGAGGCTGGCGCGATCGGGTTGAAGTTACATGAGGATTGGGGTACTACGCCAGCCACGATCGATAATTGTCTGAGTGTAGCAGATGAGTACGACGTGCAGGTAGCAATTCACACCGATACCTTAAATGAAGCGGGATTTGTGGAAACGACGATCGCGGCTTTTAAAGGTCGAACGATCCATACTTATCATACCGAAGGCGCTGGCGGCGGTCATGCTCCAGATATTATTAAAGTTTGTGGCGAAGCCAATGTGTTGCCATCTTCCACCAATCCGACGCGTCCGTATACCCTCAATACCCTCGACGAGCATTTAGATATGTTGATGGTGTGTCACCATCTCAGTCCCAGTATTCCCGAAGATGTTGCCTTTGCCGAGTCGCGAATTCGACGGGAAACGATCGCAGCTGAAGATATCCTCCACGATTTGGGCGCATTTAGTATGATTTCCTCCGATTCGCAGGCAATGGGGCGGATTGGCGAGACAATTATTCGGACGTGGCAAACGGCGCACAAAATGAAAATCCAACGCGGTAGTTTGTCACAAGATCGTCAACCGGCGGATAATTTACGTGCCAAACGTTATATCGCCAAATATACAATCAATCCCGCAATTACCCACGGGATCGCTAATTATGTCGGATCGATCGAACCTGGCAAAATTGCCGATTTAGTCCTGTGGAAACCAGCTTTTTTTGGTGTCAAACCAGAGACAGTAATCAAAGGTGGACTAATTGCTTGGGCGCAGATGGGCGATGCAAATGCGAGTATTCCTACGCCTCAACCCGTCCACATGCGCCCGATGTTTGGCAGTTATGGGGGCGCGAGAACTAATACCGCTTTTACGTTTGTTTCTCAGGTAGCTTTAGAGCGAAACTTGCCCCAACAGTTACAGTTACAAAAACAAGCTTTAGCCGTAGTGGGGACACGGCAGATTAGCAAACGCGACATGAAATTAAACGATTTGCTACCCCAGATTGAAGTCAATCCTGAAACGTATGAAGTTAGAGCAAATGGAGAATTACTTACCTGCGAACCCGCAACGATTTTACCGATGGCACAACGATATTTTTTGTTTTAAGTTCTCGTAAATAACGGCTGATGGCTCGGCTAGAATATCGATCTATAAATATAATACCCAGATACCCGACTTCCTAATAGTAATGGGGATCTGGGATCGATAACGTTTGGCATTTTTGGTTTGACGATTGGTTTGACTTACTAGCAAGTACCCACTAGTTATCTCGATCGATCGGTTTATTGCCCGTTGGTATGAATACCTGTAAACACATACTCACTGTTAACATATTCATCAGAAGATAAATCTTCATTCTGGCTCAATCTCTCAGCTTGCCAAGCATCTGACTGACTGGAATTAGAGTGACGATCGCGGATTGTTGGCTCGGGAAAATCACCAGGAAGTAGCTTTTTGTCACCAGTATCTTCTACTAAAAATTCAACTGAAACCTGGACTCTAACTTTACCCTTACACCACCGTCGAGTTGCCAAATCGAGGATTTCACAATTAATTCCTTCCTCGAACCATTGACAGTGTTCGTTTGCCAACCGCGTCGAACCGATCATCCTCACGGGAATCTCCAATCCGTGTTGGCGTAACTTCTGATCGATCGCTCTACCAACCGAGCCATCAAAAGATTGAGCGATCGCTTTCTTTAGTTTTCCAGAGCGAAACATGGCCTCACCAAAGGCAATTACATCGTCGTCACCACAATCATAAGGAATTAGATTATTCGTCATAACAATTTTTGTTATCAAAGGTTCCTAGAATATACCATTAACATGATGCCACAAATATAATCTAACTAGTCTTAATCTAGATAACCGGCAATCGCAATTGCGACTCGCTCGATCTAAGTCGGGGCAACCTAGATTTAGCACTCACGAATCCGCACTTAATCTGTGCGTAAATTTAGGTGGTACCTCTTTTGCTATTGTGCCCACAATATTTACAGATCGTGAGGTAGATGTGAGAGTCTGAGTTCGACGATCTGTGGCATGGCGATCCGCTGAGAATTTTTGAGTGCGGGTATAGCGATCGAACCGATAATTGGCATCGCTGCAATAATTTATTCCGCCGATCGACTACAACGAGCCAAACTACACGATCGAGATGGGGATTGCGGTAGGGATCGATAACTTCAGTAATAAATATTTACGCGATGGCGTTCGTATCTTACCACTTTCTTACTCTCGTTACCCATCACCGATCGATTTCTCGATCGGTGAGATTGCCCTTCATGGGGACTGCCCACCCGATTCGTGACAAGTTAAGAAAAACCGAGGGTTGTCAAGGGGAGAAAGAAAAAATGTCAAACTGTTACTAGCAAAGAGTTAGAACCAAATTTGACACATGCCTAAAAAGCGGACAACAAATCGCGACCACGCCAAGCGACAACAACGTCCGATGATGGAAGAGGAGGTGATAGCAGCACAATTAGAACAGCTAGTCACGCCAGCAGTACTAGCACAAGAAAAGTACTATCGCCAACTCGGAATGAGGGATAGAATACTGAATCTGCCGCTGATGGTAGCAGCAGTGCTGACACTAATTTGGCGAGACGTAGCTGGAGTCAGAGAACTCAGCAGAATACTCGCCAGAGAAGGATTTCTCTGGTGCGAACCAACACAAGTCAGCCAACAAGCATTATCACAGAGATTTTTGACATTTCCCGCTGAAATATTTGAGCGAATATTTAGAGAATTACTGCCAGAATTCGAGCGAAAATGGCACAGTCGCAACAAAAGACAACTACCCTCCAGTATTCAATTTGCCCGAACTAAATTTGCTAGAGTTTGGGCTAGTGACGGTTCAACATTAGAAGCAATCTTCAAGAAATTAGAAAGTCTGACAGATGTGCCAAAAAATCAATTAGCTGGAAAAATAGGAGTAGTCATCGATCTAGTAACCCGACTACCAGTAGAAATTTGGTTTGAGTCGAATGCCAAAGCTAGTGACATGAAGTTTGAGGCAGATATCCTAAAGCTAGTCAAGCCCCAGACATTAATTTTACTAGATCGAGGATTTTGTCATTATCTGTTTTGGCAACAACTAATCGAAAGGAATGTTCATGTAATTACCCGCCTAAACAACAAAGCATCATTTACCGTCGAGAGCGCATTCACGAATAGTTACAGCATCCGCGACCGAATAGTAACAATGGGTGCTGGTAATAAAACAACTCCATGTATCACGATGAGATTAGTGGAAATCAAAATGGGTAAAGCTTGGTACTCTTATCTAACTAGCGTGCTTGACCCATTAATTTTACCACCCTACGTAGTTGCCGATTTGTATGGTAGAAGATGGCGAATAGAAGAGGCATTTAATATTGTCAAACGATTGTTAGGATTGAGTTATATCTGGACAGGCTCACTTAATGGTATTAAGTTGCAACTCTGGGGGACTTGGCTATTTTATATTGTATTAGTCGATCTTGGCGATGCGATTGCTGATGAGCTATCTCTTCCTTTTGACCGCATTTCTTTAGAGATGATTTATCGTGGTCTTTACCATTTTTATGTTGCCCATCACAAAGGTTTAGCTACCGACCCCATTAAATATTTTGCAGCTCCTGAAAATAGAGATTTAGGTATTATTAAATCTATCCGAAAGCCATTCAAGAAATTAATGATTGACCCCTTTCCCGACCAAGCGAGCAGGGAAGGCTCATTCTTTTTTGAGCCTTCCGCTCAACCCGGCTTGACAACTGCGCTCGCTCCTTAACTTGTCACGAATCTGCCCACCCGACTAGCTACAATAGTTAAATTATTAGCGATCTTTGTTATCTTATGCCGCCAACAGTCAGCCTCATTCGTGCCACGTCCTATGAAGCAGATCGACTCCGCGAGTCCGTAGAAGCAGTATTAGCCCCATTGGGTGGGATGAGTGCTTTTGTCAAACCAGGCGATCGAGTTTTGCTCAAGCCGAACCTATTAACTGGAGCGCGTCCGACCAAAGAATGCGTTACGCGTCCGGAGCTAGTCAGATGCGTTGCCGAACTGGTAATTGCAGCGGGTGGGAAACCATTTTTTGGCGATAGTCCGGCATTTGGGAGTGCCTTGGGTGTGGCTAAATCTAATGGTTATTTGCCAATGATGGCCGAATTGGATTTACCAGTAGTTGAATTTCATGGCAAACGCTACGAGACAGCGAGTACCGAGTTTAATCATTTGCTGCTGAGTAAAGAAGCGATCGAAGCCGATGTTATTATCAACTTGCCCAAAGTCAAATCTCACATGCAATTGACGATGACATTGGGCGTGAAAAATCTGTTTGGCTGCGTTCCTGGCAAAATGAAAGCTTGGTGGCACATGGAAGCAGGTAAAAGTGCCGAGCGATTTGGCGAAATGTTGGTGGAGACCGCCCGCGCGATCGACCCAACTTTGACCATTATCGATGGTATTATCGGACATGAAGGAAATGGCCCCAGCGGTGGCGAACCTCGGGAATTGGGCGTTTTAGGTGCCGCTGCGAATGTATTTGCGCTCGATGTCGCCATGCTCGAACTGTTGAATATCGAGGCACATTTAGTCCCGACGGCGGCAGCGGCACAGCGATTGGGATTGGCTCCAGCATTAAGTGAGATCGAGTTTCCCCTGTTGCGTCCGGTAGACTTAAGCTGCAGCGATTGGCAGCTTCCCGCCGCCCTGATGCCGATCGATTTTGCCCTCCCCCGCGTCATCAAATCTACATTCCGTCACCTCTACATCCGCTTCATCAAAGAACCGATGGTTGCCTATCAAGGCTCTGGCACAGATAAATAAGCTATTAGAATGACCCACCCCGCCCTACGGGCACCCCTCCGAGGAGGGGAATTGTATTAATTTACCAGCCACTAGCCACTAGCCACTAAACCCTATCCTCTAAATCATGCAATACCGCCGCTTCGGACGTACCAATCTCCAGATGCCAGTTTTTTCTTGTGGAGGAATGCGCTATCAACATAAATGGCAAGATGTGCCGCTAGCGGAGATTCCCGCTGACAATCAACAAAATTTAGCAGCGACGATCCATCGATCGCTAGAATTGGGATTGAATCATATCGAAACCGCCCGGTTTTATGGTTCGTCGGAAGTACAATTGGGGCAAGTATTACCCCAATTAAATCGTCAAGATTTTATCTTTCAAACTAAGGTTGCGCCTACTGCCGATCCGCAGGAATTTAGGAAAATGTTTGAGTTATGTCTGACGCGACTCAATCTAGATTATGTTGATTTGCTAGGCATTCATGGGATAAACGATCGAGAAATGTCGGATTTTGCCCTGCGCGATGGGGGCTGTTGGGAAGTTGCCAAGCAATTGCAAGCTGAGGGCAAAGTTAGATTTATCGGGTTTTCTACCCATGCACCAACCGATCTAATTATTAATGCGATCGAGAGTGACAAATTCGATTATGTCAATCTCCATTGGTACTATATCAATCAAACCAATTGGAGTGCGATCGAGGCAGCCACACGGCACGACATGGGTGTATTTATCATCAGTCCCACCAACAAAGGCGGACTGTTAAATAAACCATCGGCGAAACTAGTCGAGCTGTGCCAGCCGTTAAGTCCGATCGTGTTTAATAATCTTTTCTGTCTGAGTCATCCGCAGGTGCATACTCTCAGCATCGGTGCGGCTACCGCTAGCGATTTTGATGAGCACATGCAGACATTACCATTACTCGATCGCGCCAGCGAGATTTTACCACCAATTATCGATCGACTCGAACGCGAAGCAGCAGCTAAACTGGGGACAGAATGGATGCAGACGTGGCGGGAAGGCTTACCTGCACTGGCGGATACTCCAGGTAATATTAATATCGCTACCATCCTCTGGCTGCGAAATCTGGCGATCGCGTATGACATGGTAGAGTATGGGCAAATGCGCTACAATCTTCTCGAAAATGGCGGTCATTGGTTCCCTGGTGCAAAAGCAACTAATATCGCCGAACTTGATTTCTCTACCTGTCTGGCAAATAGTCCTCACGCTGCCAAAATTCCGGCTTTGTTGGTGGAAACCGATCGACTGCTCGGTGGGATGGAAATCAAACGATTATCCCAGAGTTAATCGCACTAAATAAACCGATCGATCTTTATCTATTGACTGTTCTCTATAATCGTGGTATCTTAGCAAAGGACGTAAAATGCACCTCAACAACAAAGATAAACGAGCGGATGTGGCGGAATTGGTATACGCGCACGCTTGAGGTGCGTGTGGCATTGTGTCCTTGGGAGTTCGAGTCTCCCCATCCGCATATATCTAAAAAAAAGGATAAGCTTAGCGCTTATTCTTTTTTTTGGGGCGTAATTTTTAAGTAGAGATCGATCGGCGCATTCGATCGGCATATTTCCAGGCCGAGCTGTAGTCAGTTCTGAGTAACTCCCAAAAATAGTCATCATCGAACGGCGTATAAGTAGGCGGTTTATTGATCTTCCGACGAGTTTTTTTGAATTGACTGAGGATGGCAAATTGAGTCATGGAGAGGTAGATCCCGATCTGGTGCAGGCGGAGGATAACTAGATGAAAATTTCGATCGGTTCGATTGATTCGGCTGGTTGGAAGCCAAATAGTTGAGAGTAAAAATAGAATTCGCCCGTCAGTGAGCGTTTGATGTTATCAGCTTGGCGGAAACCATGTTGCTCGTCGGGGAAGGTAACATAGGCAACAGGGACATGTTTTACTTTGAGCGCATCGACCATCATTTCGGCTTGATTGGGGAGGACGACTTTATCCTCTAGGCCTTGGAAGAAGATAATCGGACAGGACAATCGCTCGGTAAAATATAATGGCGATCTGGCACGATAGCTATCGGCACCAGCTGGATAAGGCGCAACTAAGCGATCGAGATAACGGGATTCAAACTTGTGAGTATCTGTGGCCAAAGCCGCTAAATCGCTGACCCCATAATAGCTAGCGCCAGCCTTGAACACATCGCGGAATGTCAGCGCACATAGGGTTGTATAACCCCCAGCACTACCACCAGAGATAGCCATCCGATTGGCATCGGCCAATCCTTGCTGGGCTAAATATAGCGCAGCATTGGTACAATCATCGACATCGACAATCCCCCATTTACCATCAAGGCGATGCTGATAAGCTTTGCCGTAACCAGTACTGCCCCCATAATTTACGTCTACGACAGCAAAGCCGCGACTCGTCCAGTATTGGGTTTTGAGGTTGAGTTGGCTAGATGTCGCAGCGGTAGGGCCGCCGTGACTTTTGACTAATAGGGGCGGTTTCTCGCCTAAGAACGGTTGGTAGTCTTTGTTGGTGGGTGGATAATAAAAGGCATAGGCAGTCGCGCCATCGGTAGTGGGAAACTCGATCGATTCGGGGATGGAAAGGTAGCCAGGATCGATCTGGAGTTGGTTGGCACGTTTGAGCGGTTGTCGGATCTCGGTTTGAAGATCGATCGATATGACTTGATTGGGTTCGGTCGCTGAAGCCGCACAGCAGACGACTAAATTACCCTGAGCGCGAATGCTCGAGATATCAGTGTAGGGTACATTTAGTGGGGTCAGATGCTTACTGAGAGTATTAACTAAAGCCAGATGCCAGATACCAGCTTGAGTATAGGCACAGACGATCCGATGTTTGCCAACCAGCGCGTATGTAGACATCCCAAACACCCATTGCGGGAGGCTAAACTCGGCCGCGAAGGGACAAACGGCTTCAACAGGGCCGCTACTCCAGCGATAGAGATTGCCCCACCCAGTGCGATCGCTGACAAAATATAATGTATCGTCAGATGACCACTGTGGCTGAAAGATCGCTTCATGTGCGCCGCCAGCAATTAATGTCGGTGCCGACAAATAGCCATTATTAACGGTAGCAATTTGCAAATTGGTACCATCCCAAGGTAAATTTGGATGATTCCAACTCAACCAGGCTAATTTAGTGCCGCTGGGATTCAATCGTGGTGCGGCATAAAAATCACAACCGCCAACTAAAACATAGCTATCTTTGCCATCCTTGATGTTGATACTGACGATCGTATTGAGCGGTTCAAAGTCTACCGAGTCATGTTCTTCCTGAACGCAAATCAACCGTTGACGAGTAGTATCGATCGTCAGATCGGCATAGCGTTTCTTGGGGTCGCTCGTGATTTGACGAACTCGATCTGGCTGCTCGCTAGCTAAATCTTGGGCGTACAGACAACCATCGCTATTGTTACTAAAATAAACTTGTCGATCGACCACTGTATAAGCCGCACCACCATACTCGTGAACGCGATTGCGAACATTGTATTCTGGTGGCGTAATATCGGTAATGCGACCGTCGAGCGTCCGCCTAACTACCACATTGCGTCCGGCTTCTTGAGGACGAGACTCCAGCCAATAAATATCGGTGCCATCTAAGACGATCGAACTCAGTCCGATACTATCGGCAACAATCGCATCAGCAGTAATCGGAGATTGCCAGGAACCAAATGCAGCAAGTTTCATAGTGGCGATCGAGATAATGTGTAGTGGCGATCGTCAGTATAATCGATCTCAACATTATACGAAAATAACACCGACACAAATCTTGCTTATCAAAAGTTCGCGTTGCTGGATCGGCGCTCCCGACATGATGGTGATAATTTGAAATTATCCTTGGCGAAACCCTTTTCTAGCCAAGGTACTAGATTGATGCTAACAACAAACCGCTCGGCTTAGCCCCATCTAATAGTTATACTAACATTTCAAGCTGGTTCAAACTACAAGTCTGCGGCGATCGAACCAACAATCCATATTCAATCCCTTGCGCCACAGCTTGATAAGATGCTTCTAAAATATTGTCAGATACACCGATCGTTGTCCAGCGATGTTCGCCATTACTCGACTCGACTAAGACGCGGGTAATTGCCGATGTTCCTTCAGTACCATCGATAATTCGGACCTTATAATCAGTCAGATGGCATTTATTTAATTCTGGATAAAACTGGCTCAATGCCTTTCTTAAAGCTGCATCGAGTGCCGAGACTGGGCCATTTCCTTCAGCAGCTTCGAGAATATCTTGACCGTCTACGGTAATTTTAATCGTCGCTAAAGAGTGCTGCTGAGTCGCGATCGAGCAATGCACCTGAAAACCTTGAATCTGGAAGATTTCCGATCGTTGTCCCAAAATTTCGCGCATCAATAATTCAAAACTGGCTTCTGCCGCTTCAAATTGATAACCTTGATGTTCTAATTCTTTGAGTTTGGCTAAAATTTGTCGCGTGCGCGGATCTTCTTTAGTGAGCGCAATATTCATTTCTGTCGCTTTAATCAGCACGTTGCTCAACCCCGATTGTTCGGAAATCGAAATCCGCCGCGCGTTGCCTACTTGCATCGGCTCGATATGTTCGTAAGTGCGGGGATTGCGTTCGACAGCGGAAACATGAATTCCCCCTTTATGGCTGAACGCGCATCTACCCACAAAAGCGGCATAATCGTTGGGCGCAACGTTGACAACTTCGCTGACATATCTACTCACTTGTGTCAATCGCGTTAAATCTGCTGCTGCCAGACAGGAATAGCCCAACTTGAGTTGCAGATTGGGAATTACCGAGCAGAGGTTGGCATTGCCACAGCGTTCGCCATAACCATTAATCGTGCCCTGTACCATCGTCGCGCCAGCCGTCACGGCCGCGATCGCATTAGCAACCGCCAGTTCGCTATCATTGTGACTGTGAATGCCAAATTGTAACTGACGCTCGGGATCGACGGTACTAATTACCGCACTCACGATCGCATTAATATCTTGAGGCAAAGTGCCCCCATTCGTATCGCAAAACACCAACCATTCAGCCCCAGCCGCGATCGCCGTTTTCAGCGTTTGCAGGGCGTATTCCGGATTTTCCCGATACCCATCGAACCAGTGCTCGGCATCATAAATTACCCGCCTGCCCTGAGAAATTAGATACTCGATCGAATCCCTAATCATCTCTAGATTCTCGCCTAAATTCGTCTTTAAGCCCTCGGTAACGTGCAGATCCCAAGATTTACCAAAAATTGTCACCCAATTGGTTCCGGCGGCAATAATCGTCGCTAACATCCGATCTTCTGCGGCTAGTCCACCAGGGCGACGGGTCGAACAAAACGCCACTACTTCAGCCTGTTGCAACGGTTCTGCCTGCAATCGTTGAAAAAATTCCCCATCCTTGGGATTCGCCCCTGGCCAACCACCTTCAATCCACGGTACCCCCAATCGATCGAGCTGCACGGCAATTTTCAGCTTATCTTCGACAGATAGCGTCAAGCCTTCCCGTTGCGAACCATCGCGGAGCGTCGTATCGTAAATTTGGATCTGGGGCATAAATTGCGAGAAAATAGAAGTAGTTTAACTGTAGGTATCGATCGTGCCCCAAGTCACCGCCCAAGGAAAAATCTTTACCTGCGAACCGGAAGCCAATCTCCGTCAGGTCTTATTAGCTCATGAGGTAGATCTCTATAATGGTAATGCGAAAATCATCAATTGCATGGGAATCGGCACCTGCGGCACCTGTGCGGTGCAAATTCAGGGTGAAGTATCGCTGACTAATTGGAAAGATATTACCCGAAGATCGCTACCACCCCATTCACTTACCAAAAATCTGCGGCTTGCCTGTCAGACACAAGTTTTGGGCGATATCACTGTGACTAAATTTAACGCTTTTTGGGGACAAGGAAACAATCTTGTGTGGTAGGCATACTCTGAAAATTTCTCTCCGTTCGCGTTGGCAGAGCGTTTGCCTTAGTAAAAGCGTCTAACTCAGCAGCGGATGGTTGTGTTGGTGGGTATAGATTTCAGTAACTAATCGATCTCGCCAGTAATTAACGTGGGTCTCCAAGGGGTAGGACAAGTTTTGTTCGATCGCCAATATGGCGTAAACCTGCCCCTCTGATTCCGAAATATCGATCCACTCAGTAATCATAATCTTCTCAATGACAAGTCAAATTTTTCACATTTCGCCGCTGATTCGGATTACCCTGAGTTTTTTGTATCTCTCACTCACGATCCCCCTGCCATTTTTAGCTGCATTTACTCATGCAGAAGTATCCCCAAATCTAATTTGGGTGGGAATTGGCGTGGGATTTATGGCATTACAGGGCGCATTGAGTCAGCGAGTAGTCGTGGACGATCGATCGATCCAGGTTAATTATCCCGCCTGGGTGCCAAACTTTTTTACGAAGAGTTGGATGCTGGCTTGGAGTGATGTCAAAGAACTAAAAATGCGGACGACCGGACAAGGTGGATTGGTTTATTACTTTACAAACCAGACTGGACAAGGATTTTTACTACCGATGCGCGTCGCAGGCTTTAATAAATTGGTACAATTAGTCCAACAATATACCAAGATCGATACAACAGACATTCGCCCACTCGCTCAACCGTGGATGTATTTTGCATTATTGGCACTGACTGGATTTTTATTACTAGTCGATACCTGGACGATTTGGACGGCGATGGCAAATTAATGGGTAATTTCTACGATCCTTTGATAATTCAGATAACAATGACAGGTTAATTGGTAATTTACAACTCGTAATTCATAATTTTTATGGTTGACTCATTTGCCCAACATTATCACCAACGAACGAAATACGATCCAGATACGATCGCATCAAAAAGTCAGGGGTTAGATTGGAGTAAGCAACCATCATCATCTAAAGAATATAAGATCGGCACGATTTACGATCTCAAGCCATATTTACAATCGACTAAACAAGATCCCGATAGTCAGTGGTGGCAAAGATTATCGCTGTTTTTATTGTGCAGTTATGGCTTGACCGCACGCATCCAAACGATGGGCGAACCCATGTTTTTGCGAGCGGCTCCATCGGCGGGTGGATTGTATCCAGCCGAGATTTATTTGGTATCGCGGGGTAATAACTTATTACCCCCAGGATTGTACAATTACCAGGTTAAAGAGCATACCCTCATTCACTTTTGGTCGAACGATGTCTGGCAAAACCTTCAAGTTGCTTGCTTTATGCATCCAGCTCTAAAAATTGCCAACTTGACGATGATTACCACAGCGGTATTTTTTCGATCGGCATGGCGCTATCAAGATCGAGCTTATCGGCGCATTTTTCTCGATACCGGGCACTTATTGGGAAATATCGGATTAGCTGGTTCGATGAATGGTTTCCGGCCTTATTTTATCGGTAGCTTTGTCGATCGATCGATTAACGAATTGCTCTATCTCAATAGTGAAGAAGAGGGTGCTGTTACAGTTATTCCGTGTATCGATCTCGAAGTTCATCCCGATCCAAACATTCCCTATTTTCCCACGGCATTGCCATCGCGAATCAATTCAGAGTATCCAGATCTACCTGATGGTCAGTTATTAAATTACTGCCATCAAATGACTGAAATTACGGAGATGAGACAGCTTCCCGCCAATCCAGCGGACGTTCATCCCAGCCAATTAGATGATAAATATAATTTTCCGTTCTGTCTCAAGATTTCCACAGCAACCGCACCGATCGATTGGCAAGAGAATTTGCCGCTAGGTGGGTTGGAAGATACAATGCTCAAACGCCGTTCTACTCGTGCTTATTCAGGTGCAGATCTAAGCCTTGAGGAACTTACTGCGGTCTTAGATTTTACCTATCAGCCCCAACATTATCGCGAACAACATTTAGATCCCGATCCTGATTATTTCGATTTGAGTTTAATTGAAACCTTCGTTGCTGTTTCTGGTGTTAGAGGATTGGATGAGGGCTGTTATTATTACGCACCAAAAGCGCAAGAGTTACGCCAAATCCGGTTTAAAAACTTTCGGAACGAACTGCATTATTTGTGCTTGGGACAAGACTTAGGCCGCGATGCTGGTGCGGTGATTTTTCATACCGCCGATCTGCAAGCGGCAATTCGGAAATATGGCGATCGGGTGTATCGTTATTTACATTTGGATGCCGGACATTTAGGTCAAAGATTGAATCTAGCTGCCATTCGCTTAGAGCTAGGTGTGAGTGGAATTGCCGGATTTTTTGACGATCGAGTTAATGAAGTTTTGGGTATTCCTGAAAGTGAAGCGGTATTGTACATCACCACTTTAGGTCGTCCGGCATAGTCTAGTCGATCGCATCGCCACTGGTAAACTAAAGATCGAATTGCTAACAACTGCATATTGTAAATAAATATATACTTTTGTCCCGCGCTCTTGGATAGTCGACCTCAGCAGTTGTATCTATATGAGGCAACCGCGCTAGCAGTTGTCATCGTACTATGTTGGAGGCGAGCGGCATGATTGGCTGGATTATCTGGGGTTCTGGTGGCAACTCGGTGGATTTAGGGGTGACGGAACACAAGCATTGTGAAATTTGCGAACGCGAACGTCCGTTTGCAACAGTATTACAATATCGATATGCACATCTCTATTGGGTATTTTCCTGGATTACTCACATCTTGCACCAGAATATAAGTACTAGATTTAGATCGAGACTAATTCCAAGGCAAGACCCTGCGAGAGCAGAAAGTCTCGCTTCCGATCGATTTCTACTAAAAGTAAACTCACTGCGATCTGTGGCATTAACTGTTGAAGTGCCAGCTCAGATTCCTGTCTCCACTCAGGCGGAAGGCTTACGTTTGAGGATAAATAGACCCAGTGGGTGAGTACAAAACTAATAAAGCTCAGAAGCAGCCAACGGTATACACCTAAAAGTGTTTGTTGACCGAAGCTAGCCAGCCCAAATCGATATTTAGCAGTCTTGAAAAATCCTTCAATTGCCCATCGACGACTGCCCCACCAAGCAATCGTACTGCCTTTAAGAGCGCGGGTCGAAATCACAAATCTTTTCTCCAACTTACCATCCCGTTTTAAGTAGAACCAGGAAGCCGTAACCACGCCCTCTAAACCTGATAGCTTAACTTGTTGACCCTTCTTGCCTAGCATCTTCATCTGTCTCCCATCTGCCAGTTTCCGGTTATTCGGTATACCAACAATTGCTTGATGACGAAGTTTTTTGACCCCGTTGAGGAATTCGACACTACTAAATCCAGTATCGGCCAATACTTGGACTCGAAAGCGGTAAGTGAGTTTCTTGGGCAAGGTGCGGAGCAATTTTAGCCCCAATTGAGCAGGAGTAGTTGTGCCTTTACCACGCCAGGAACGGAACGCCCAAGGTATTCTCCACTGTCCAACGACTAAGTACAGTACAACCAAATGCAGTCCTCGCTTACCGTTGAGAATATGTATCAACGTTGCAAATGCTTTGAATTTCCCCCTTTTCTCCAATGTAGTCAGATCGATAATTACCTGCAAGTAAGGTCTTTGTCCTTTGGCTGTGTAATTACTCAACTGTTTCAAAATATGTTGGCGAGTCGTACGAATCACGGCTCTGGTTGGCCACCCATATTCATTGAAAAATCTGCTCAAAGCCGCAGGTGATTTAATCACCCCATGTTCTGGTAACATTTGACCATTCTTAGGTTCCATAAATAGAGCGAAACTAGCTTGGAGACTAAGTTTCTGATAGGGACTGGGCATCAGCTCTAACAACGTGTAGAGTATTAATTGGGCGTACGGGAGAATGGTATTCACTGTTCTCATCAATGTTTTTACACGCCCTTTTTCTGATATTTTGACTCCTGCGAAAATCAGTTGTTATGTACTGGTGCAAGATGTGAGATTACCGAAAAGCACTATTCGTTACTATGTACGATTTGCTCTAGGGGCTGGGAATTAAACGCGATCGAAGTTGAGAAAGCGCTACCAAACCATCCGATTCCCTTCATGCGACGGTGGGGCTGGGCTTTTTTAGTAGCTCCATTTGCATTTTTCTTGCTGCTTGGATCGATCGGTTCTCTATTTTCGCATCGGTAATCGTGCTGATACATGGGAGCTAAAATTGGGGGACTTGCGTCTATAAATCCTAGAGATAATCGCTAAAAATAGATATATTTAGGAGCTAAATCATGATAACTAAAACGATTAAAACTTGGATTACTACTGCTAGTATAGCTTTAGCGATCGGGATATTTATTCAGACGCTCCCTACATTAGCAAATACAGAGAGTTTAAGTACAGTCAAGCCGCCGCTAGTTAGTCTTGAGGGTACGATTCACAAGTTAGCTGTGGAAGGAACTTGCTATCAACTAACTGCTAAGGATGGCAAAAATTACGAGCTGATGGGCAAGTTTCCCAAGCGCGATGGCGTAAAAGTTCAAGTAAGTGGAGTTGTCGCAACGGATGTTGCTACCATCTGTCAAGTCGGACAGCCATTTAAAGTCCGATCCGTCCGAGTTCTCCGATAAATTAGCAGTTCACGGCGCTAACGGGAAAGAGAAGGTGGAATTGCCCCCGCACGAGCAGCCGAGATCGCGGAGGAGATCTATTTTCGATTAATTAATGTCGATGATGAAGTAACTAACCGCGAACAACTTACGGAACACGCCACAATTTGATTGTGCCATCTAGACTTGCGCTAGCTAGTGTAGTGGAATGAAGATCGAACTCAATACTAGGCACCAAACTTGCGTGGTTTTCTAGAGATCGAGTCAATTTTCCTGTAGCTACATCCCACAGTTTAATGCTACGATCGACTCCACTGCTGGCGATCGTCTTACCATCCGCACTAAATTTGACAGAATAAACCGCTCCAGTATGTCCTTTGAGCGTATTTTTCATTTCTCCCGTTGACAAATTCCAGAGATTTATAGTTTCGCCGCCGCTAGCTAGCGTCTGTCCATCGGGTGAGACAGAAATCGTCATCACTGGAGCCGTATGCCCTAAAATCGATCGGACGATTACTCCCGTCTGCACATTCCAAACCTTAATACTCTTGTCCTCACTGGCACTAATGAGATTCTGCCCATCAGGGGTAAATGCCACGGAATAGACGAAGTTTTGATGCCCTGTCAGAGTCTGCTTGAGATCGCCACTCTGGACATCCCACACCTTGATAGTTTTATCGAAACTTGCCGTCACGAGTGTTTGTCCATCTGGTGAAAATGTTACGCCATAAACGGTTTTTGCATGTTCTTTGAGCGTGACTCGTCGCTCCCCCAATTTTGCGCCCCAGAGCTTAACAGTGCCATCATCGCTAGCGGTGGCGAGGGTTTTGCTATCGGGACTAAAAGCGATCGCATAAATCAAGCTGTCATGTGCTGAAAACTCTCTAATAATCGTCCGATCTTTAGCATCCCATATTTTAATTCCACCTGCTGCTGTACTAGCCGCCAGAATCTCACCATCTGGGCTATAGGTAACAGCGTAGACTGATTTCATAAATCGACTTAGGGTGTGTTCTGGTGTCGTCACAACCTGAGCTGGAACTTGAGCTGGAGCTGGTGTGGGAACGGAGCTTCCAAATTGGGGTTCGACTGGTTGATATTCTAATGATAAAGATTTTAGATAGGATTGATATGGCGCGAATTTTTGTTTTTGGGAAACTCGATGCATCGAGAGCGGATATGTAATCACAATTAGCGTAAATACACCAATTAATCCCAGTATATATTTATGTAGTTCTCGGATAGAGATTCGTACAGGCTTACTGATGGTATCTGCTAAATCGATCGATTCGGCCAAATCACCACTAAATTCTTGATGTAGGTCATTCATAATTAACTTCTCTAGGATATTTGCAGCATATGAGGGTATCTACTAATCAGCATCCCTACATATTAATTATGTAAGAATGCCTATATAGTTAGGATCTAAGACCGACTATTCTATTTGGGTTCAACAGGTTTATATTCGAGCGTTAAAGATTTTAGATAGGATTGATATGGTACAAATTTTTGTTTCTGGGTAACTCGATTCATTGCGATCGGATATGTAATTACCATTAGCATGAATATACCGACTAAACCCAATACATACTTATGCAGTTTTTGGGCAGAAATCCGCATGGGGTTACTGATGGTATTTACAGAATCGATCGATTCGGATAGATTGTCGCTAAATTCTTGAGGTAGATCGTTCATAATTAACTCGTGTAGATGACATCAAACATTGGAAATATTCAAACTATACCAACGGCAAATAAGGGAACATCGGATGCCAACTCATCGCCGCCGCTGCTGCAAGTAGCCCAAATGCCCACATAAAAATAGTGCTGGTTTTAACTTGTTTATTTTTGAGTAAATTGTGGAGGATAATCCAACTGGCAAGCCACCCAACTAGGAGCATGGTTTCTTTCCCCGTATAGCTACCAATATTTCCCCATAATTTATCACCAGTATCGCTACCAGGAATCCATTTTCCCAGTCCCCAAATAAATTTTTCTCTTTCTTTGGACGTATCAGCAAGATGGTGAGTCACCATCATGGTGAAACAACCAATTCCTGCACTAATTAAAGCCGCTGCTGCTGAGCCGGATGTTGCAGGTGGTCGATTAGAACCTCTGGCTAAACCTGCGGGAAATCGCTTCAATGTTGCCCATACTTTCCCATAGATAGGTGTATTTTGTGGCAGTTGTTTCGATCGAGTATCGGTCATAATTTAGTTACCTGATAAATATAGCGATAAGTTATTAGAGAGCATGAATTTTGGCGATACCTAATCCAGTGACTAAGCCACCCATTGCAAAGAACATCAGTCCCATCAGTGCAACGCAAGTAGCTGAGAGAACAACGCGATATTTTTTTTCTAAAATTGCATCGCCATAAGACCACAAAATCCAAGCACAAGCTACACCAATTGGCAGCGTAAATAAGACGCTAAATTCGTGATATTCCATCAAGATGTATTGTGTTAGCGGGCTATTTTCTTTGAGCCAAGCTCTCGCACCACCAAATTCGGCATCAGCACGATAGCGCATGTACGCCCAGTTACCCGTAGCAATCGCCAAAAATGCGATCAAAGTTGCCCAGAATGTCAACGTCCGTACTTGCGGTAAAATCTTCGCCGAGCCGCGTAGGAGGGGAAAGGCTAAATGTCCGGTATAGACCGACACAACAGTTGCTAGCAGGGCACCAAAGCCGTGAATAGCACCGATCGATCGTTGCCAGGGGCTAGGATGTAAGAGATTGAAAAACGGCAAGAATAAAAATATGCCTGCGGAGAGAATACTCAATCCATAGATACAGACTTGAGCCAAGTCTAATTGCTTGGGAAATTCTCGATCTATTGATGTATCTTCAACTGATTCTACTGTCATAATTGAGAGTTTAAATTTGAGTAAATTTGCTGAAAATAGCAGCTTTAAATTTCGACACTTATCTATTTTACTGCTAGCCAATCTGCTCTCAAATACTAGGGTACTTGAGAGCTAACCACATTCATTTGGGGTATCTCTAAGCGATGAAGCATATTTATTGCCATAACTTATAAACCTACAAACATCAATAAAAAAAGTAAAAAAGATCCGATTTTTTGACTTGACCAAAAGTCGCGAGATTTGTAAATAAGTTGGGTGGGACTATCTTTGGGGAAAAAGAAACTAGATGAAGGAGCTAGATCTTGTGGATCTTTAAAATCATAATTTGATTTAGGTGTGTCCTTGGGGAAAAAGAAGGAAGAAGTCGGCTTGACTAATTCCGAGCTTTCTGGCTTTGCATCCATTCGCCCGACCGGTTCCAATAGCTCTGCTTCAAGTTCATGTTCCGCTGGATCTGGTGCGGGAATCGCTGCTGAAATATCTACACCATCTTCGATCTCAAATAATCCCAATCGAGTGGAGATCTGTTTTTGTACCCATATTTCAAATAGTTCATCGATTAGTATTTGATGTAAACTATCATTTAAATCGGCAAGAATATAACGATCTAATCTCACAAATGTGTATAAATTACTCAAGCTAAAAATCGGTGATATTTCACCCTCTTGGAGAGTGCGTAGCTGAGGTACGATCTCTGGATAAATTCGATCGATATCGATCGCGACAACTCTGCCACCATCCTTAGCTGAATCGCCCTGGGAATACCTAAATGCTAAGTCCGAAAAAGATTGTTCGCCCCGTTGGACTCTAAAAAATAGTTCTTCAGCTAAGCCGCGATCGGCCACTTGCATCAGTGAAAATTCTAATCGATCGAAGCTATTTTTACGCTTTAAATAATAACTATATACTCGATTGCCCCACCGAGATTGTTTGAATTTTTGTAGTCTTAAATGGCGATCGACAATCTTATAAAGTTGGAGTTGATTTAGCCCTTGATAGCCTGCTAACTTGCTAATTCGATCGCATCCTTCGGCAAATTCTTCCCGATTGTAAGGAATTTTGCCATCGATCTCGATGTCCCACTCTGCCAAAATTTCATCGATCATCATCTCCCTCAGCAAGGAAGGGAGCAAATCGGAACTACTTAATTGTTCACAAATTGCATCTGTAGTAAATGTACGTTTTCCGACCTGAATCGTTGAGGACATGGCTGACAAATTCGAGTGTTATAGATCTTAAAACTGGTGATGTGCCAGATTTTGATGATTGTTCGATCGTATTGACTTAGGCCAGGATATTTACCCACCCCACCCCCCGACAAAGAACTGGGAAAATCCCCTCCCAGGAGGCTACGGTGGATACACAAGTCGGCTAGACTTCGTTGTGAGATCTGAATCCCCCTAAATCCCCCTAAAAAAGGGGGACTTTGAATTCTAGAATTCGATCTTAGCCCCCTTTTTAAGGGGGTTTGGGGGATTAAAAATCCATGCATCAACTCAAACGGACTTGTGTATACACCGGAACCCAGGAGGGGTGCCTGCAAGGCAGCACATTTATAGTGCGGGTGGGTAGATCTACGCAGCAACAATTATGCAGGCAGACCAACATTTACAACTGGTTGAGTATTTGTCAATAGAGGATTGACAGTTTCGAGTAGGTTGACACCGACCAGAGTAGAGCCGCCAATACCACTTGTGGCTACCACTGGAGTAATAGTATTCGTGTCAGTTGCATTGACAACACTATTACCGGATGAAACGGTAGTCCCAACCTTGGCGATCTCTTGAGCAACAGCAGTAGTTGCAGTTTTTGCCAACGGGCTGGTAGTCGCACCAGTCACAACCTTGTTAGCCAGCCCTTTCAACTCATAAGAGCGAGTTCCGACGGTATCTTTGCCTGTCACAGCATCTTTGTAGATGAAAGTTCCAGTTGCGGCAATATCCCCAAAGTTATTGATGCTCACAGCACTAGTCAAGACAACTTTCGCACCGTTATAGGTAAGAGGTTTAGTGACTAGACTATTTAAGTCAGTCATTTTTCTTTCACTCCAGATAAAAGCATGGTTTTCTAGTGTTTTGCCATCAGCCCCCCCTAAGACTGTGGTTTGGGATGAACCGACTACTGTGCCAAAGGAGTCGATCCCATTGACTGAGCCTGTTTTACCACCCAAACTACCCAAGTCGGTAAGTTTACCGTCGCGGAGGATGAATGGGTTAGTAGCTGCTGCGGTGCCAGTCAGCCCATTACTTTTCGCACCGATAATCTGACCTGCATCATTGATATCGCGTAAGCTAGCTTGTGCCGCACCAAAAGTACCAAGATTTTTGAGTTGGTAAGCACCCTTAGCATCTTTCTCCCAGATAACGGCTGTGTTCGTAAATGTCTCGTCGAGCTTGCCATCGCTATCGAGAGTTCCGACAATTTGCCCTTTATTGTTGATTCCTTGCGCAGTACCACCATCGCCACCTAAATCTGCGAGGTCGGTAACCTTACCATTTTCAAACACAAGGGGATTCTCAAATCCGTTAGAGAGGATATTGCGACCAGCAATTTGATTGCTATTGTTGGCATCAAAGAAGTAGCTCTCCAGACCACCAAAATCATTAATTGTCAGTTTGTATTTAGCCCCATCTGGTTCCCACGCCAGTGCCCGATCTGTTGCGACCGGGATCGGTTGACGGACTTCATCAACAGTACCGATGACTACTCCCCGATTGTTGATATTTCTGACATTAGGTACCAGTATATTCACTGTGGAGCCATTAGCTGCCCCAAAGTCAGATTCACCTTTTTTCACACCAACGTTGGTCAGTGCTGTCAGCTTGCCTTTTTCCCAAACAAATCCTTGACGGGTAATGTTGCTTTGGAGAACGCTAGTAGTGGCATTCTCGTTGAGAAAGGTAAAAGCAGTATCATAACGTCCAGCAATTTGCCCAAAGTCATTGATTCCGGCAGCAATAACGTTAGCATTTGGATTCGTAGTATTGAACGAACCTAATTCTGTCGCTTCATAGCTATAGAGTGGCGAACTATCGAGGAGTGCGGCGGAACCACCTGCGGCACCTTTGAGTGTGGCAACGAGAGTTTTACCATCCATTACCAGTGTGTCCGATCCTTTAGTGGTAAAGGTCAAAGACTTACCCAGTAAGCTTTCGCCTAGACGTAGCTTATCTTTAGCGAGATCGAATCCGGTAATAGTGACACTACCTTTACCGCCTTCAAGTACGATCTTGTTGTTGCCACCACCCAGGCTGATTTTATCGTTACCAGTACCAGCATTGATAATGCTGTTGCCAAATAGGGCGGTAATATCATCGTTACCTGCACCGCTATAGACTACGTTGTCGCCAGCACCAACGGCAATGTTGTCATTACCTTTGCCTGCTAAGATGCGATTTTTACCACTACCTGCATTAATCCGGTTCTTGCCATCGCCAGCATCAATGAAATCATTGTCATCACCAGTCGCAATGACATCATCCTCTTTGCCAGTCCGAATTAGGTTAATGCCACTACCGCCGTTGATATTGTTCTTATAATCACCACCCTCAATGATATCGTTATCCGCTCCAGTGGTAGTTGGTGTGCCGTTTTTGGAGATCGTGTATGTTGCTGCCATAATGGTCTGGTTAAATTGTGAGGATAGTTGTGAATGACTGGATTAGCCTTACCCAAGCGATTTTTCGCAGGAAAGGCTACGCCACCGATTACAATCTAGGTAGTTATTTATTTTGCTGCTGACCGATCCCTTAACACCTCGTAACTAGAGTTATCGGGATAGTTAAGTCGATCGGCTAGCTTTTTTGTTACTCTGCAATGCTCTCGGAGATACTACTCAATCATCGATCGAGATAACTAAATCTAGCTTATTGCAAATCAATCTCATTTAATATAGCATCTATGTGAAATTGTCGATCGACAAGTTTAATGATAATTTCTGAAATAAAGTAACCCAATACATCAGGAAAGTTAAACTTAACACCCAGATCGATGATTGACTGTATAAATACTTAGATTTAATTGACAATTAGATCGATCCGTATCAGCAATTATGCGTAAATTGCGAGCATTGCGATGACAATCTGCAATATTATCCTAGAGCGTGTCATCAATTAGGTAAAATTAGATAAAGGGAAAAATTATCAAGATGATGACAATGAGACGATACAGGTTCAGGGTACCCAAACAAGATTGATTGAAAACTTGGTTAGAACTACCAAATGGAATTCCATCCCCAGATACCTTCAGCCGCGTATTCGCCAGAATCAACCCAACCGAATTGCAAAAGTGCTTTCTAGGATGGATGGCAGTGATTGGCACGAACGTTTGACGATCTACCAATCACTGCCATCCACCACATCTCTAGCGATCGTCGTTCGACGACGCGCAAGCTTTGAGAACATTCGTACTTTAATTGGGATTTCTGGTATTGATAGCCAGTAACAACACACCTGAGTGATTTTCCCCACAGCTTGCTCTTTTACGTTTTTGACTATCCATTCACTGTGGTTACGATCCGGCAGATATTTGTTTTAACTGAGTTAAGACAATTTCAGCATGATTTTTAACTTTGACATTCGACCAGATCTGACTAATTTTTCCAGTCGGATCGATGAGAAAAGTCGATCGAATGATACCCATATATTCTTTACCCATAAACTTCTTTAACTGCCATACCTCATATCGATCGGCAATTTGATGTTCGTGGTCGCTCAATAAGATAATTTCTAGATTATGTTTAGTAATAAATTTTTCATGAGAAGCGATCGAATCTGGACTGATGCCAACGATTTCAGTATTTAATGAGTGAAACTCGGCTAATTTACTATTAAAATCGATCGCTTGGGTCGTGCAGCCGGGAGTATTATCTTTCGGATAAAAGTATAGGAGTAGCCACCGATCTTTAAAGTCTTGCAGACTAACAGTTGTGCCAGTCCGATTTGGAGCGGTAAATTCAGGAGCAGCTTGTCCGACATTCATCTGAATCTGTAGTTTTAGAACTCAGCAATTATAACTTATCGATCGAGTCTAAAATCCAGTATTTGCCGTGCTCGGATTGGTAGCTGGAGATTTTTTAGCCGCACCAGCAAAAACTTGCTGCTCCCACTCACCCAGGTTTTTATTTACTTGGGGCTTACGGCTGGCACTTTCATTGAGCGAACTGTTACCATCTCGAGCGAAACTGAAAATTTGTTGAATAATGGCCTCCGGATTGCTGGCATTTTCCGGCTTGAGCGTAAATAATAGATTTTTGCTACTGCAAGTTTTGTCGTTAGCTGGCAGGGCACAAATAACCGATTGACTGTTGAGTTTACCACTTGCTAGTTGAATATCTTTGAACGTACCACCATTGAGATTTGCGGCTTTTTGGAGGCGGGCGGAGACGATTTGGCAGCGCTTTGCTGGTGTATATTCTTTACCAAAGCCACCATAACTCCAAGTTAACATTACTGCCTCGCGATCGCCTTTTTGAACGATCGTTTTCAGACCTTGACAGCTTACTTTAAGTCCCGATGTCACTGATGGCGGTGTCGGCTCTTGCTGGATATCGGGCTGAGAATTGCCAGCAGGCTGCTTGCCATCGACTACCAAAGGTATCTGGGCTTGGGCTAATTGGGAGATCGAGATTGTCAGCGCAGTGACAATGCCAGCCAATAAAATATCGAGCGCGGTTATAGATTTCATCTTTATTCATTTACGGTTAAATACTGGCGATATGCTTGGTGGAGTTACTTTAACAGCCGCGTTCGAAATTCTATCCTACTGTAGATTGGCATGTTTACCGCTACATCAGCGCGATGCCATTTTCCGTATATTTTACGCCAAACGAGCCAACCGAATTCGATCGCAACCAAAGAGATCCTTTTTTTTACCACAGAGGCGCAGAGGGCGCAGAGGGCATACAGAAAAGACTAATCTTAGTCTTAAAGCGGGAAGGGAGTAAAGAGTGCTGAAATTCCCGCAATTGCCGAAGACAAAGTAGAGTGGAGAAGTAGCTGACAACAGGGAGCAGGAAATTGGAAACACCCCAAATTTCAAGCAGTGAAGAACAGATGAAATCATACTACGAATCCCTGACAGAGAAAGATCGACGGCGATATGCAGCGATTGAAGCAAACAAACGGGGATATGGTGGGCTAGGACAGATCGGTTTTATTGTTGGGATGCAACTACAGAACCATTAGGAAAGGAATAACGGAGCTGAAACAGCCGAGTTTAGGCAACAGTCCCAGTATTCGTCGTCCAGGTGGGGGTAGAAAAAAAGCCATCGAGACGATTTCAGGAATTAATGAAGCATTTCTGAGCGTAGTTGAACATCATACAGCAGGTTCACCAATGAACCAGGAACTAAAATGGACAAACTCACATCTTGCACCAGAATATAAGTACTAGATTTAGATCGAGACTAATTCCAAGGCAAGACCCTGCGAGAGCAGAAAGTCTCGCTTCCGATCGATTTCTACTAAAAGTAAACTCACTGCGATCTGTGGCATTAACTGTTGAAGTGCCAGCTCAGATTCCTGTCTCCACTCAGGCGGAAGGCTTACGTTTGAGGATAAATAGACCCAGTGGGTGAGTACAAAACTAATAAAGCTCAGAAGCAGCCAACGGTATACACCTAAAAGTGTTTGTTGACCGAAGCTAGCCAGCCCAAATCGATATTTAGCAGTCTTGAAAAATCCTTCAATTGCCCATCGACGACTGCCCCACCAAGCAATCGTACTGCCTTTAAGAGCGCGGGTCGAAATCACAAATCTTTTCTCCAACTTACCATCCCGTTTTAAGTAGAACCAGGAAGCCGTAACCACGCCCTCTAAACCTGATAGCTTAACTTGTTGACCCTTCTTGCCTAGCATCTTCATCTGTCTCCCATCTGCCAGTTTCCGGTTATTCGGTATACCAACAATTGCTTGATGACGAAGTTTTTTGACCCCGTTGAGGAATTCGACACTACTAAATCCAGTATCGGCTAATACTTGGACTCGAAAGCGGTAAGTGAGTTTCTTGGGCAAGGTGCGGAGCAATTTTAGCCCCAATTGAGCAGGAGTAGTTGTGCCTTTACCACGCCAGGAACGGAACGCCCAAGGTATTCTCCACTGTCCAACGACTAAGTACAGTACAACCAAATGCAGTCCTCGCTTACCGTTGAGAATATGTATCAACGTTGCAAATGCTTTGAATTTCCCCCTTTTCTCCAATGTAGTCAGATCGATAATTACCTGCAAGTAAGGTCTTTGTCCTTTGGCTGTGTAATTACTCAACTGTTTCAAAATATGTTGGCGAGTCGTACGAATCACGGCTCTGGTTGGCCACCCATATTCATTGAAAAATCTGCTCAAAGCCGCAGGTGATTTAATCACCCCATGTTCTGGTAACATTTGACCATTCTTAGGTTCCATAAATAGAGCGAAACTAGCTTGGAGACTAAGTTTCTGATAGGGACTGGGCATCAGCTCTAACAACGTGTAGAGTATTAATTGGGCGTACGGGAGAATGGTATTCACTGTTCTCATCAATGTTTTTACACGCCCTTTTTCTCATATTTTGACTCCTGCGAAAATCAGTTGTTATGTACTGGTGCAAGATGTGAGCAAACTTAACTCGTCAACAAATAGCTGATTTATTAGCAGCAACAGGAATAAGCGTCAGCGTGACAGTGGTAGACCAGTTACTAGCCAAGCATCAATTTCGGCGGCGCAAAGCATTAAAAACCAAAACTTGTGGCAGTAGCGAACATCGCAATGAGCAGTTTGAAAAAATTGCTTATCTCAAAACTGAGTATTTAGTACAAGGCAATCCAGTAATGAGCATGGATAGTAAAAAAAAGAGTTGATTGGAAATTTATACCGCGCAGGCAGTACTTACAATACTTGTCCCATCGAAGTTTTAGACCATGATTTCCTTCCTTGGCAACGGGAGTAGCGTACATCCTACGTCATGACAAATATTCCCAACATCAAATATTCGGAAGTTGGGAATATCTATGGTCAGAGAACTTGGATAGAGTATGGATTTAGACAATGTAAATCCGAACTAGGATGGTCGGACTTTAGACTGACTAAATATTTAGATATTGCGCGCTGGTGGGAAATCATCTCTTGTGCATTTTTATTAGTTAGCTTTCAGTCGCTTCCAGTTACCATCTCTGAGTCGATTGAGCCAAAAATTGTCGAATTAGAACTTAAAAGCTGTTTAGCGGAACATCCTAATTGGGATGAGCATCGAGGATGGAAATCAGCTCTAAATAATCTTCAGCTATTATTGCTACCACTATTGGCATTCAATTTAATTAAACCTTGGCTGACTATTTTTGGCAATCCACTTTTAGAACAGAGTTTTAATACGTTGATTACCTATATTAATCTCTGTAGTTATGCTTTTAACTCCTCATGATAATTGAATTTTTATTCGTTTTACCTGTCCTAGAGTGACAGAAGAGGGCTACTTGTGTGAAGAGATTCGATCGCTAGTTTTCGCTCGCATTCACTTGAGGATAGACTTTGACGATCCTTGCTTTTTGCTATTCTCATCACGGTGGCTTCAGCTTGTCTGTCGTTGGCATAGCCTACCGGAGGTAATCGAATAAATTGCCCCTTGACAATTAACATAATCGCTACGCGGACTGATTAACTACTCCGCGTAGGCTGGCAACAACCGGACTTTGCATCACTAGCCGAGACTTTAGTCTCTAGGCAATTCTTGTCCCGAACTAAGGTTAGTCAGAACGTACTAGAGGAAATGACGGATGGCGATCGACATCACAGCGCACATAATAGAGATCTAAACACTCGCCATCGCCCTCAAACCACAGTTATGTCTGATATTCGACCGACATCTGAAGAAGATATTGCCATCGTCAACTTAGTCGATCGCATTTTAGCCAAAGCGATCGAAGATCGGGCATCGGCGCTGTATTTTGAACCTCAAGCAAAATCGCTTCAGATGCGGATTCGGAAAGATGGCATCGTGCAAATAGCCTTGCAGAATTTACCTACCAAAATGGTAGCACCGACGATTGCCTATCTCAAATCAATGGCTCAGATCGGCGTGCATTTACCTGCACCTCAAACTGGCAAAATCGTTGGCGCAGCCGCTCGGAACAAGAATCGGGCGAGCAAATTCGGCCGAGTCAACATTGAAATTACCACTTTGCCGACTCAGTTTGGCGATCGGGTTACTGTCAAGATTGCTGATGCCGAGCAGCTACCATTATCGCTCGATCGACTCGTTGCCAATCGCGAAATTCTCGCTGCGATCCACCAATTAATTCATTGCGATCGAGGATTGATCTTAGTTGTTGGCGGACGAGATTGTGGAAAATCGACAACAGTATACGCTAGTCTAGCCGAACTCAATCGCGCTGAGCGAATTATTTATGCCATCGACAGCGATGCTAAATATACAGTACCAGGAATCGCTCGAATCATGCTGCCCGAGCGTGCTGATGATGAAGCGATCTCGCAGACCATTCGAGCTTGTCTGCGTCAGCAGCCGGATATTTTATCGATCGGTGCGATCGATAGTCTCGCTACCGCTCGCACCGCCTTGCAAGCTGTTGCCAGCGGTTGTCTGGTATTCGCGACGATCCAGGCAGAAACGGCAGGGGGCGCGATCGCCCAATTAATCGAACTAGGTATCTCTCCAGCGCAACTCTACACCGCAACGATCGGCATCATTGCCCAGAAAACGATCGAACGAGTCTGTCCGCAGTGTCGGCAACCTCACGAGCCAGAGAGCGGGGAATTAGCGCAACTAGGAAATACGATTCTCAATCTTAACGATCGGCAAATGTATTTTCGAGCCAATAGTCTCAGCCTTGCCGAAATCGAACGGGCAAAACAAATTGGCAAGTTGTGTGCTAAATGTCAGGGCTGTGGTTATTCTGGACGAATCGGGCTGCATGAAGTATCTGTAATTACCGATCGACTCAAATCAGCAATTTTGAGTGGTGATGCCGAACGCATCGATCTAGCTACTCAGGAAACAGGAATGCGATCGTTTGTAGATTTAGCCATTAAATTGTTTCGAGAAGGACATACCACGCTAACGGAAGTTAGGCGTTGTGTTCCGGTCAGAACTCTGCTCCAAAATCAACTTGCCACCGCTCAAACTCATCCAAATAGTGGCGAGCTAAGTGCGGATAATTCTGACACGTTAGAAGCAGCTTTATATTGGAAACAACAAGCAACTAATACCAAGGCTGACTACGAACAGCTATTTGCAGAATTAGAAATTTATCAACAGGAAGCAGACAAATTCGAGCAGCGGATCGCGCAGAGTCGCTCTCAGTCAGCACATAGCACTCGTGCCGAGATTGCCCTGCAATTATTATCAGTCATTGATGTGATCGAACTCGCTCGTACCTCAATTAAGCCACAAACCGATCGGGAGGCTGCAATTCAAAAAGGCTACTCGATGTTAGAAAATAAAATGCTGTCGAGTATCAAAGAAATCGGCGTGCGGGTTACTGAAACTAGGGGACATAAATTTGACCCACATCTACATGAAATCATCAAAGAAATCGGCACGCACGAGCATCCTGCTGGTTCGATTATTGAAGAGTTTAGACGTGGTTATACGCTCGGCGATCGCGTTTTACGATTGGCACAGGTTAAGGTCGCTGTTGCATCGAGTTATGCTTAGTCGATCGATTGTTTCCGCTCTAACGCCAGCCACTCTTGTCTAGTAATTCGCATTTTATTTGCCTCGATCCATCGCCCTCTTTTTCGGAATGCGTGGGGAATATAGCCCACAAATCGCATCCCAACCTTTTCGAGCACTCGCTTACTGCTTTTATTCCAGAGCGCATAACTTGCCTCAATTTGGGTAGCATCGAGTCGCTCGAATCCAAACGATACGATCGCGATTACCGATTCCGTCATATAGCCTTTTCCTTGATGTGCTGGATGCGTCCAAAAGCCCAGATTCCAGATTCCTTCACGCCTATTTTTATTGATGCCAATCCGTCCGAGGAGATTATCTGAATCACGAGCGGCGATCGTAAAGCTGTAAAGTTTTCCCTCCTGCCAAGCTAGTAAATTCTCTTGCAATGGCTCATACAGATCTTCGAGCCTTGCGGGTGCTTCCGAGTCCATTCCAGCGTGAAATCTCGGTGAAGTTGTCGCCTCAAAGATCGCGGGCAAATCCTCTACCGTAGAATGGCGCAATCGACACCTTGATGTCTCGATCGTCAAATCTAGTGAAATAGCTTGTTCGAGCATTGTTTAATCTTATCAAAACCACAATTTTGGGTGGTGGGCGATATCCACAGTCTGATATTTATTCCTAGAATTGTTGCAATCTTTCCAATAAAATCTCGCGTTGTTTCTCCAATTCAACCAAACCATCTTGCGCCTCTCGAACGACTTCTGGAGTCGCTCGTTCGACAAATTTAGGATTACTCAACCGAGCATTAGTTGAAGCAATATCTTTGTCAATCTTGTCGATTTTTTTCTGAATCTTGGCTTTAAAAGCATCGATATCGACAACTCCAGTTAATGGCAGAATTAGTTGAACCGTCGCAAAAACACTGGCGATCGATCTAGCTGGTTCTTCAGCTAACTTATCAACGATATTTAACTCTTCAACCTTAGCCAAATCGCAGATATAAGTCTTGCCACGTTCTAAAATTTGACATTCGAGTTCGCTATCGCTCTGAACGATTAAGGTAACTTTGGTAGATGGTTTGATATCAGCTTCCGCCCGAAGATTCCGAGTAGTGCGAATTACCCCAATGAGTAATTCAAACTCGCGATCGAGTTCGAGATCGATCGAGCTAGCATCCGCGATCGGATATGCTTGAATCGAAATATCATTGACCTCTTCTGCTTGATTAAATGTCTGCCAAATCTCGGAAGTAACGTGAGGCATGAAGGGATGAATTAATTTTAAGATCCCATCTAAAACAAATCCTAAAGTTTGTTGGGCGACTAACTTACTATTTTGCTCTGCACCTTCCAATAACCGGGATTTAACTAACTCGATATACCAATCACACAAATCGCCCCAGAAGAACTCATATAACACCTTCGCTGCTTCGCCGAGCGCATATCGATCGATATAATCCCCCGTCTGTTGAGCTGTCTGATGGAATCGTGATAAAATCCATCGATCGGCAACTTCTAGATCTGTAAGATTGGGATTACCTAATTGTGCGGGTGTTTTTTCCTCCAGATTCATCATTACAAATCGCGCCGCATTCCACAATTTATTAGTGAAATTCCGGCTGGCTTCGACGGATTCCGATTCATCAGTTTTCCGATTATATTGAATCCGAATATCTTGCCCCGCACCGATTACTTCGCGAATCAGGGTATACCGCAGCGCATCGGTACCGTATTTGTCGATCAGCAATAATGGATCGATTCCATTACCCGCCGATTTCGATTGTTTCTTACCATTTTCATCCAGAACTAAACCGTGGATGTAGATATTTTCAAATGGCATTTTACCAGTCAAATATCCGGCCATCATCGTCATTCTGGCGACCCAAAAGAAGATAATATCGTAACCAGTCACGAGGGTAGAAGTTGGATAATAAGTCTCTAAATCGACAGTGTTTTCCGGCCAGCCGAGAGTCGAGAACGGCCATAATCCAGACGAGAACCAAGTATCTAGTACGTCAGGATCGCGAACTAATTGGACGTTGTTGCCGAATTGTTCGATCGCTTGTGCTTGTGCTTCTTCCTGACTCTTGGCAACAAAGAACGGAGTATTATCGGTAATTTCCCCATTAGTTTCACTTACTGCATACCAAGCCGGAATTTGATGACCCCACCATAATTGCCGCGAGATACACCAATCTTTCAATTTTACCAACCAATCCCGATACACCTTCGACCACCGTTGCGAGACGAATTCAGGCGAATTTTGGTTGTCTAAATGCTCCAGACAATTATCCGCCATCGGGCGAATTTTGACGAACCATTGGGTTGATAGTAATGGCTCGACCGGAACTTTACCGCGATCGCTATAAGGGACGGTATGCTTATATTCTTCGACTTTAACTAAAGCACCCAACTCATCTAATTTTGCCACCACATTTCGCCGTGCGGCAAACCGTTCTTGTCCATTAAAATCGCCAGCATTCTCATTCAGAGTGCCGTCTTTATTCATAATATTGATGAGTGACAAATTATGCCGTTGCCCCATCGCAAAGTCATTCGGATCGTGGGCTGGTGTAACTTTGACGCATCCAGTTCCAAACTCAGCTTCGACGAACTCGTCACCAATAATGGGAATTTGCCGACCGACGATCGGCAGTGTTAGAGTCTTCCCAATCAGATGTTTATAGCGTGGATCGTTTGGATTGACCGCTACCCCGGTATCGCCCAACATCGTTTCCGGACGCGTCGTTGCCACATCAACATATCCCGAACCATCACTCAATGGATAGCGGAAATACCACAAACTACCATTAGTTTCCTTATTTTCAACTTCCAAGTCCGAAACTGCCGACTGGGAAGCGGGACACCAATTAACTAAATACTGTCCCCGATAAATCATCCCATCCCGATGCAGCTGGACGAATGCTTCCAATACCGCTGCGGACAATCCCTCATCCAGCGTAAACCGTTCCCGCGTCCAATCCGCCGAGACACCCATCCGCTTGAGCTGATTGACAATCGTTCCACCCGACTCAGCTTTCCATTCCCACGCACGTTCTAGAAACTTTTCGCGTCCGACATCATAGCGCGTCTTACCTTCAGCTTTGAGCTGTTTCTCTAAGATCGTCTGTACCGCGATACTGGCGTGATCTGTCCCTGGTAAAAACAGGGTATTGTCTCCCCGCATCCGATGGTAGCGAATCAATGTGTCGATTAACGCGCTCTCGAAGGCGTGACCCAGGTGCAAACTCCCCGTCACATTTGGCGGCGGAATAACGATGCAGAATGGTTTCCCACCTTTAGCCGGATCGACTTTGTAGGTTTGGTTGTTTTCCCAAATCTGTTGCCATTTGGCTTCGGTGGTTTTTGCGTCGTACTGGGGGGGAAGATTAGCTGTCATGGGATTGATGATGCGTCGATTTGCCTCTCTTACGATTGTGCCACAGTCGGGATGTTGATGTAGATTTTAGTTGACACGATCATGTCAAATATGACATGATATTATGACGATCTATCGCAAGAGCAGATCTTCAAAGAACCTCAAAGAACCTCAAAGAACTTCAAAGAAATCCATGAATAGAACTATAGGGCGCAGTTTCAGATCGACTCACAGGATAATCTTTATCAATGACTATTCACGACAATGACAGCAAAAAGATTGTTTGGTTATCTGGCGAGATTAAAACTCCCCCATTATCCGTATTCGCGCGAATTGAAGCAGGCTTTCTGTTGAGACAATTACAGGAAGATGAACTACTATCAATGCCTGTTTCTAGACCAATGCCAGATATTGGTAAGCATTGTCACGAACTTCGAGTAAGAGACAGCGAAAATAACCAACAGTGGCGAATCATTTATCGGATCGATGATGATGCAATTATAGTTGCTAGTGTCTTCCTAAAGAAAACACAAGAGACACCCCGACAGGAAATCGATAATAGTCAGAACAGACTCAAACTATATGATAAAGACTCAAAAACAGGATAGATCCTGTGAGGATATAAATTATGGAACCCAAAAAACAACAAAAATTAGAAGCTGCTGGGTGGAAAGTTAGTACCGTAGCTGATTTCCTACAACTTACACCGGAAGAAGAAGCCATAATTGAAATTCGATTGGCGTTGAGTAAGTCGGTGAAAAAGATGAGATAGCAAGAGCAGCTATCTCAACAAAAATTCGCTGAAAATATTAATTCTAGTCAATCGCGAGTGGCAAAAATGGAAGCTGCGGATCGATCTGTATCGATCGATCTATTAATCAAATCATTACTAGCACTCGGCGCGACTCGTGAAGATATTGCAGCGGCAATTGCGGGAGAGTAAGATCGAATTATGATTTCACTAACTGTCGCTTTCGATCGAAATCCTGACCACAGCAAACTAATGTCGATCGACGACGAAACAATGTGTCGGTCTATTATACTAGTCGAGATGGTGTAACTCATTTATTAGGAGACCGATCGCCGTGACTAGCACGCTCAATGCCCCCACCATCCAGACATTACCCAATGGCTTGACCATCATTGCCGAACAGATGCCTGTAGAAGCAGTGAATCTGAATATCTGGTTGAATGTTGGTTCGTTTCAAGAAACCGATGCAATCAATGGCATGGCGCACTTCCTAGAGCACATGGTATTCAAAGGTACGCCCCGATTGGTAGCTGGGGAATTCGAGCGGCTGATCGAGGAACGCGGTGCAGTGACGAATGCAGCGACGAGTCAAGATTATACGCATTACTACATTACTACTGCACCCAAGGATTTTGCTGCGCTCGCACCCCTGCAAATCGATGTGGTGACAAATCCGCGCATTCCTGATGAAGAATTCGATCGCGAGAAATTAGTCGTATTAGAAGAAATTCGCAGGTCTCAAGATAGTCCTCAACGCCGGATTTATCAACACGCGATCGAAGTTGCCTTTAACAAACTACCATATCGGCGATCGGTGTTAGGGCCAGAAGCAGTAATTGAAGGAGTTACCGCCCAACAGATGCGCTATTTTCACGCTACCCACTATCAGCCTACTTCGATGACAGCGGTAGCCGTAGGAAATTTACCCGTTGATGAGTTGATTAATATCGTCGCCGATGGATTTGCCGCACAATCTGGCACGATTCCAGCGGTTGATTTTGTAGGCAAAAATTCTCGCCCCACGCCCGAACCTGCCTTTACGCGCGTAGTCCGGCAAGAACACATCGATCCTAGTCTCCAACAGGCAAGATTGATTATGGTCTGGCGCGTACCCGGCACAATCGATTTAGCCGAGACTTATCCCCTGGATATTTTAGCTGCCATCCTCGGATCGGGACGGACATCGCGGTTGGTAAAGGAGTTGAAGGAAGAACGCCAACTGGTGAATAATATCAATGTCAGCAATATGAGCAATCGCGTTCAAGGATTATTTTATCTCAGCGCCCAGTTGCCGAGCGAAAATCTGCGCGAAGTCGAACAAATTATCGCCGAGCATATCTCAAAGCTGCAAAATACGCTCATCACTGAATCAGAAATCGCCAGGGTGCGCCGTCAAGTGGCCAATCGCTATATCTTTGGCACCGAAACTCCCAGCGATCGGGCGGATCTTTACGGTTATTATCGATCGGTAGTGGGAGATCTGACTCCAGCTCTAAATTATCCCCACCAAATCCAATCTTTAGATGCTACAACCATTCAACTAGCCGCGCGTCACTACCTCTCACCGACTGCATATGGAGTAATCACAGTTAAGCCAGAGTGAGCGTAATTGTGTTCTCTTGAGATCGACAATACTGCACCCGATTAAAATCAGTGCTAGTGTTGCGAAGTCCGCCTTCGCGGACTAGTAATCTTAGCCGAGCCTACTCTTCGGGCGGAGCCTGCGCTTTACGCTTACAGTCTCCAGGCTCCTCTTGTCCTGCACTGCCAGATTTAATTTAAATCGAGATCGATCGAATCGGTGATGGTTGACTCGACTTGGATAACGGTATTTACTTGAATGATTGTTGGTGGATATTGTTTCTCAATTGCTGCGGCGATGGCCTCCTCCTGCAACCATTTGAGATTGCTTTTTGCCCAAGCACGGTTTTGGGGATAGGGACTATCGATCGTTTGTTGACAGAGATAGATCGCCAGATCGGCCTGTCCGTTGCGCTGATAAGCTTTGATCGACCAGCGTTGGGCTTCAAAATACTCACTAGGCTTGGTATCAGTATGCTGACGGCAAAAAGTTTCGAGTGCTTCGACTGCCTCGGCATATTGCCGGTTGTGCCTGGCGAAAATTCCAGCTTTGAGCAGTTTTAGGTCGGCTGTCATAAAATCGATCGAAAACAGCGAAAGGGGAAACTCGGCAATCTTAGTTTGCCCACATCTCGCTCGATCGATAGCACTTTGGTAGTATATTTGCCAATTATGTCCAAATTTAGCCGTAGATCTGACCTGCAGATCCAAAAGCCGAGTCGTGCGAGATCTCTAGTCGCAACTACTACTAAAATTCCTGGGGATCGCTGAGAAATATCCTCAGCACAGTGCGCGTTCGATGATAAACTTATCGATAGCATTGCAAAATATTAAGAATAGCTAAAAAAATCGGCGTATAGTTATCCACAAACAGTTATCGAGCTAAAAATTGGGAAGTTAAATATCCTTCCTGGTTGACGCTATCGATCGACTCGAGCATTAGACCCGATCGATCTAACTACCAATCGATAATCATCCCGATCGCATCTCGCTATAGTCAAAATCACACAATAAATAAAGTAACGCGCACATGGCTACCACCGCAGAAAAAACAAACGTGGGCAGACTCACCCAAGTTATCGGTCCAGTTGTGGACGTAGAATTTACTGGTGGCAAGATGCCCCAAATCTATAGCGCCCTCAAAATTGAAGGCAAAAACGAAGCCGGACAAGACGTATCTGTAACCTGTGAAGTGCAACAACTTCTGGGTGACAACCAAGTCCGTGCCGTTGCAATGAGTACCACCGATGGATTGGTACGCGGCATGGAAGTAACCGACCTCGGTGCGCCGATTAGCGTTCCGGTTGGGGCTGCTACTCTAGGTCGGATTTTTAACGTCTTGGGCGAAACCGTAGATAACCAAGGGCCAGTCGATACTCAAGACAGATCGCCCATCCACCGGGATGCACCCAAACTCACCGAACTCGAAACCAAGCCTTCCGTATTTGAAACCGGAATCAAGGTAATCGACTTGCTCACTCCCTATCGTCGGGGCGGTAAAATCGGTCTGTTCGGTGGTGCTGGTGTAGGCAAAACCGTAATCATGATGGAACTGATCAACAACATCGCGACCAATCACGGTGGTGTATCGGTATTTGGCGGTGTCGGCGAACGCACCCGTGAAGGAAACGACCTTTACAATGAAATGATGGAATCGGGAGTAATCGATAAAGATAACTTCAGTAACTCCAAAATCGCCCTCGTTTACGGACAAATGAACGAGCCACCCGGAGCGCGGATGCGCGTTGGTTTGGTCGCGTTGACTATGGCGGAATACTTCCGCGATGTCAACAAGCAAGATGTATTGCTATTCATCGACAACATTTTCCGCTTCGTCCAAGCAGGTTCGGAAGTATCCGCACTCTTGGGTCGGATGCCTTCGGCGGTTGGTTATCAGCCGACTTTGGGTACGGATATGGGTGACTTACAAGAGCGGATTGCTTCGACCAAAGAAGGTTCGATCACGTCCATCCAAGCGGTATACGTACCTGCGGATGACTTCACCGACCCCGCTCCGGCAACTACCTTCGCTCACTTAGACGGTACGACTTCCCTGTCGCGGAGCCTAGCATCCAAAGGGATTTACCCAGCAGTGGATCCGCTCGATTCTACCTCGACAATGCTTCAACCATCGATCGTTGGTGCGGAACACTACAACACGGCGCGGGCGGTACAATCTACCCTCCAACGTTATAAAGAACTGCAAGACATCATTGCAATTCTCGGTTTGGACGAACTCGCTGAGGAAGATCGCCTAATCGTTTCTCGCGCGCGCAAAGTCGAACGCTTCTTATCGCAACCCTTCTTCGTTGCTGAAGTATTCACTGGTTCGCCTGGGAAGTATGTGAAACTCGAAGACACCATTAAGGGTTTCCAAGCGATCCTCAATGGTGAACTCGACGATTTACCAGAGCAAGCTTTCTACCTCGTTGGCGACATCAATGAAGCTAAAGAAAAAGGTGCCAAACTAAAAGCTGCTTAGTTAAAACTCGATTTAGGGTATCCGCAGGGGTACCCTTCGATCCAACAGCAGTTTAGATCTGAGAAATAACAATAATATAAATATCGATCGGATGAGAGTAATGATAAACCCTTGCTGTGGGCAGTTCCCACCCTAAGTGGTTGTAGACTTAATTAAATCTACTCATTCACTATTCACTGTTCACTGTTCACTATTCACTAATTTATATGACCTTAACTGTAAAAGTAATCGCTCCAGATAAAACCGTCTGGGATGGTAAAGCTGATGAAGTAATTTTACCCAGTACGACCGGACAAATCGGAATTTTGACTGGTCACGTATCCCTCGTCACTGCGTTGGATACAGCAGTAATGCGCGTCAAAACAGACAAAGATAAATGGACTCCGATCGCACTGATGGGTGGCTTTGCGGAAATTGAAAATGATGAAGTTACCGTTTTAGTGAACGGTGCAGAATTGGGCGATAAAATCGATCGCGAGCAAGCTCAAAAAGCCTTTACAGAAGCAGAACAAAAATTAGCCGCCGTCCAAAATGGCAGCCCTCAAGACAAGATTCAAGCCAATCAAACATTCAAACGCGCTAGAGCGAGACTCCAAGCCTCCGGTGCTGCCTGATTACAATGGTAATTACGAACTAAAGCAGCAGTATGAAAACCCCTGAGAGTAGATCGATGGGGTTTTATACTTTGACGATCGATTCTAGTATTGTAGATGAGGTAAAAATGAGTGCGATCGGGCGAATTTTCCGCAAGTTTAAGGCAATCCTCTCTGAAGATGAGAAGTTTTTAGAAACGATCGAAGATATCGAACGGATCGTCTCTAAAATATTATCGATCGGGATGATTGTCGTTACCTTCATTGCGATCGCCCATTTAAGCTATGCTTTAATCGACAAACTATTTCTGACAGTCGATCGACCCAGTAATGAGAGCTTCAATACCACTTTATTCGAGCTATTTGGGTTATTTCTAAATGTTTTAATCGCGTTAGAAATCCTCGAAAATATTACGGCTTATCTGCGGAAACACACGATTCAGGTCGAACTAGTAATCGTCACCTCGCTCATCGCCGTGGCCAGAAAAATTATCATTCTCGACCTAGAGAAAAAAGGTAGTGACGATCTGATTGCACTAGCTGTTGCAGTTCTTTCTTTATCTTTGGGTCTATTAATCGTACATCATACTACTAGAAAATAGGATGGCGGTGCCCAGGAGCGACTGCGGGCTGGTGGCTAGAGAATGAAACAATCTCTTTATCAAACCAGCATCATCATAGTCAATCCAAAATCCAAAATAATCCTACTCGTTAGTCCCAGGGGGCGCTATTACCCGCGTACCGCCAGGAACCAAGCGCTGCGGCTTGCCCAAATCGGCGGGAATCCGATAGACCGGACGACGACGAAAGATCGGCGCAGTTTCTTCTACATTAGGCTTAATTTGGCGATCGCGCGACGGAGTTACTGGAGCTGGCGATTGTTGGATCGTACCAGAAGCAGGTGAATTTACGCCTTTGGCACCAGTAAGATTGGCATCAGAGAGGTTGAGCGCAGTGAGATTGGCACCCGTGAAGTCAGCTAGGGCTAGGTTCGCACTACCTAAGTTAGTATTGCGGAGGATGGCGCGGCTGAAATTGGTATTCACGAGATTGGCATAAGTTAGATCGGTATTGGTAAGATTAGTGCCGATAAAATTGACATCGATCGCACTTACTGCTTGGAGGACGGCTTGGGAGAGATTGGTATTACTTAGATCTGCGCCGGTTAGATTGGCTCCACCCAATTTTGCACCAGTTAAATTCGTACTCGTCAACTTTGCACCGACTAAATTAGCCGCCTGGAGATCGGCATTTACCAATTGTTTGCGACTGAGATCTGCGCCACTGAGATCGCAACCTACACATTTATTAGTAGAAATTAACTTGTTGAGATCTGCCGTGCTATAAGCATGAGCAACAGGCACGATCGTGATTTGGAGTGCGATGCAGCACAAATAAAAATGGCACTTCATTTAAATTCTAAATAATAAATTATGCAATTTGAGAAGTGAGAGAGTGCGAAAATTAGGCGGAGATATGACCCGCCCCTCACTAGAGGAAAATTTATTTACTGTTCTCTAGTCCCTACATATTACATGAAGCTATAAATCTTCTGAAGTTCCAATTCAGTGCTAAGTGTTGATGGTAATTGGGATTTGGGATAAGTATGTCGATCGAGATGTGTTTGTAATCCAATGAGTGGATCTGGGCCATTGGCGACCATAAATTCTAAGCGAGTGACTTGAGGCATTTTTGCGATCGCATCGAGAATTTGGAAGATTGCTTGGACGTAAGGGTGATTATTATCTTTATACCAACCCTCGATCGCTAGATTTGCCTGATCGAAACCGAGATGGAATGCTAGCGATGGTGTCCCAAAGATCGCGACACCGACTGGTCGAGCTTCCTCCTTCAACAGGAGGTGGCTAGCCTCTGCTAGGTGGCGTAGTTTGTCCAATCGCTCGTACCGCGCTGTAACCTCTAGCGGTTCTTCATTCCAGGTGATTCCTACCGTCACCAGATAGGTTTGAAGTAGCATGTGTCCGAGTTTCTCAGCTTTGGTAGCTAGATAGTCATTGTTATAGTCATTAGCTTCGATCAACAAGGGGACGCGCCCGACAACCTCCAAGCCATAACCTTTAAGTCCAGCGATTTTGCGTGGATTATTCGTGATCAGGCGAATTTTATTCACCCCTAGATCGTTAAGAACTTGGGCACCGACACCATAATTTCGTAAGTCTGCGGGGAAGCCGAGGCGATTGTTCGCTTCGACGGTATCTAGCCCCATATCTTGGAGTGAGTAAGCTTTAAGCTTATTAATCAATCCGATCCCGCGTCCTTCTTGTCGTAGATAGACGACTACGCCTTCACCCGCATGTTCGATCGTTTTGAGGGCGGCTTGGAGTTGGAGCCGACAGTCACAGCGCAGCGAACCGAGGGCATCGCCAGTGAGACATTCGGAGTGCATCCGCACCATAATCGGTTTGTCGGCAAAATTTGCCGGATCGCCTTTGACGATCGCGACTGTTTCAGTATTATCTAATAGGTTCCGGTAGCCATAGATATTAAACTGTCCGAATTGGCTGGGGAGTTTGGTAATCGCCTCGCGCAACACAAATCTGTCGTGCTGGAGACGATAACTAATCAGATCCGCGATGCTGATGATTTTTAGATCGTGCGTCTGTGCGTAAGTAACTAGATCGCCCAATCTGGCCATCGAGCCGTTAGGATTTTGAATTTCGCAAATCACCCCCGCTGGAGCCAAGCCAGCCAGCCGCGCTAAATCGACTGCGGCTTCAGTATGTCCCGCCCGTTTCAATACCCCACCTGCGCGCGCGCGCAGGGGAAAAATATGACCGGGACGACGGAGATCTTCGGGTTGGGTATTTGGATCGATCGCGAGTTGAATCGTGCGCGTGCGATCTTCCGCCGAAATCCCCGTACTTACACCTAGCTGCGGACTCGCATCGATACTGACAGTAAACGCCGTCTGATTGGGGTCGGTGTTATTCGATACCATCAAGGGTAAATCCAATCGATCTAGTACCTCGCCAGTCATGGCGACACAAATCAGACCCCGCGCATGGACAGCCATAAAATTAATCTGGTCGGGAGTGACTGTTTGGGCAGCACAAATCAGATCTCCCTCATTTTCACGATTTTCATCATCTACCACCACGACCATTTTGCCCGCTGCAAAGTCCTTGAGGGCAGTATCGATCGCGTCAAACTCAAATTTCGACAGGTCAGTAGAAGAAGTTGCTATCACAGATCGCTCAAATGTTGGTAAACTATATAGTCCACTATGGGAATTCACAATTCAGACTTCGACTCAGTTCGGCTATATTCACTACTAGCCGCTAGATCGCCAAAGGTCGAAGTGTCTGCTGAATTTCTGTCTTGAATTAGTTGGTGTTTCCCGATGGTGGAGATGTTGCTAATTCTTATTATATAGGTCATAAGATTCATGGGTGAGCAAAACCGCCTGCAAGTTGGGATCGTCGGTGCGTCGGGTTATGGCGGTGTCCAATTGGTGCGCTTGCTGCAAGACCATCCAGAGATAGAAATTGTGTATTTAGGTGGGGATAGTAGTGCGGGTAAAAAGTTCGCCGATTTGTATCCCCATCTGGCTCACGCTGTCGATTTGACGATCGAGCGCATAGATATCGATGTGATTGCCGATCGCTGTCAGGCGGTCTTTCTCGCCCTGCCTAACGGCTTAGCCTGCGAGATGGCACCGAAATTAATCGCCAAAGGTTGTCGCGTCCTCGATCTCTCCGCCGATTATCGGTTTACCGATCTCGATGTCTATACCCAGTGGTACAAAATTCCGCGTACCGATCGCGATACAGCGGCAATGGCGGTCTATGGCTTGCCCGAACTCTATCGATCGAAACTCCGCACTGCCAAGCTCGTCGGCTGCCCTGGTTGCTATCCAACTGCCAGTCTCCTCGCCCTCTCGCCTCTGCTCAGACAGGGATTGATCGATCCAGACACCGCGATCGTCGATGCCAAATCCGGCACCTCTGGCGGCGGCAGACAAGCGAAAACTAACTTACTCCTAGCCGAAGCCGATAATACGATCGGAGCCTATAGCGTCGCCGGACACCGGCATACACCCGAAATCGAGCAAGTGTGTAGCGATCTCGCTAGTCATGAGGTCAAAGTCCAATTTACGCCGCATCTGATGCCCATGGCACGCGGTATTTTGGCAACCGTCTATGCGACGATTCGCGATCCAGGATTGGTAACAGAAGATCTGATTACCATCTACAAAGCCTTCTACCGCTCCTCTCCCTTTGTCAAAATCTTGGATGGTGGCATCTATCCGCAGACGAAGTGGGCAGCCAGCACCAATCTCTGTTACATCGGATTAGAAGTCGATGCCCGCACTGGGCGGGTAATTGTCATGTCAGCGATCGATAATTTGATCAAAGGACAAGCCGGACAAGCCGTACAGTGTCTGAATGCCATGATGGGCTGGGACGAAACGCTCGGCTTACCACAGCTGAGTTTCTATCCCTAAGCATCGCCATGTCGATGACCACACTGGGCGGGTAATTGTCATGTCCGCGATCGATAATTCGCTCGAAGGACAAGCCGGACAAGCGGTGCAATGTCTGAATGCAATGATGGGCTGGGACGAAACGCTTGGCTCACCACAGCGGAGTTTCTATCCCTAAACATCGCCCATATAATGAAAGGACGAGCATACTTGTAGCTGCCAGCTTTTGGAGGTCTTATGACGATTGCGGTCGATCGAGAAACCGAGACTTTACCACTGAACATCGGCACTGTTAAGTTTACAGCGGAACAGTTCGAGCAATTGTGTGTGGCTAATCCAGATCGATCGCTAGAACTCACTGCCCAAGGAGAATTAATCGTTATGCCCCCAGTCGGTGGAGAAAGTGGCAGTTATGAGTCAGAAATAGATATCGATCTAGGGATCTGGAATCGAACTGCTAAATTAGGTAAGACTTTCAGTTCTTCGACCTTGTTCGTTTTACCTGATGGCAGTCGCAAATCGCCTGATGTTGCATGGGTCGAACTGTCCCGCTGGGAAGTTCTAACAAGGGAAGAACGCAAGAAATTTCTCTTATTGGCACCAGATTTTGTCATTGAGTTGAGATTTGAAACAGATCGATTACCACCACTTCAGTCGAAAATGCTAGAGTATCGAGCTAATGGTGTTCGGCTGGGATGGCTTATCGATCCTCAGCAACAGCAGGTAGAAATCTATCGTGTAGGGCAGGAAGTAGAAGTATTGCGATCGCCAACTTCTCTAAGCGGCGAAAATGTATTACCTGGATTTGTACTCGATCTGACAAAGATCTGGTTATAGATTCGTCTGGGTTGCTGTCTGGGCTAGCAATTGAAATTAATGCTGTCGGCAATGTCCACTTTAAGGTCGCATCTTAGCCATTTAGATTTTAATTGGCTTGCCATTCCGTAATTGATTTTGCGAAAATTTCAATATACTCTTTAGACTCCCAGCTGCGAATCCCAATTTGAATTAATTAGTATTTCACTAATACGCCTTAACACCTCGGGATTGTATACGAGTTTAGCTCGCCAGTTGTTAATCCATGAGGATCTCACGACCATGGTATGGGTTTTAAACTGTTTTGAACCACAATGTCGGCCAATTACGAGAATTTTTTCGTAGCCATCGCCCCAGTGAGGAGGCAAACAATACACCTTGGTACCAGGTGAAAAGTGTATTGTACCGCAACGCTTTTCCTCACTACCTTCTCCATACGATCTCTCTTCAACTATGTTACCAACAAGGCACCATTGCGATTCTTGTGTTTCAGATATTGCAGCTTTACCCATCGAATTTGTATCAAATAAGTTATTACTCTAGAACACCATCGATTGTTAGCCCAACATACATCCCTTCAAACCAACTAACTATCATTGGGATTCCACAAGTAGGGAGATTTGATGATTTATTTGGGGCATCTGTCGCTCGAATCGCTACAGAGGTGTGGTTAGTTTACCCATATTCCTAAAAAATCATGCAAGCTCGCTAAAAATAAAAACTACCTAGTAACTAACGTACTAAAATAGATAGCTAGATTCGTTAAATTACTCGATCTCAGTTTCTCTGATGAGTTAAAATTAAATTTATCAGAAATATTTACCTTGGGAGCGCTCGGGATGGTTGCCGCCTTACAACAGAAACCGCTGACCTTTGAGGAATTTTTTGCTAGATATGGTGATGATAATCGCTACGAACTAATCGATGGAGAGGTATTCGATTTGGAACCGACTGGCAAGCATGAGGAAATTGTCGCTTTCATAGATCGAAAACTTAATGTTCGGATCGATAATCTAGAACTACCTTATTTTGTGCTCCAACGCGGCATCATCAAACTTCTGGGCGATCGGATTGGGTTTCGACCGGATATTATGGTTGTGGATGAATCTGTCTTAACCAGCGAACCGTTGTGGGCGAAAGAGTCGATTCTTACATTAGGTAGCTCGATTAAATTTGTAGCTGAAGTCGTCAGTAGCAACTGGCAAAATGATTATGCTCGGAAGGTTGAGGACTATGCTCTATTGGGTATTCCTGAATACTGGATTGTCGATTATGCTGCTCTGGGAGGCGTAGAATTTATCGGTCGCCCCAAACAGCCTACTTTGACTATCTGCACTTTGGGCAATGATGGTTACTATGACAAGCTTTGTCTGCGAGGTAACGACCCAGTTATTTCACCCACTTTCTCAGGACTAAATCTCACCGCCGAGCTAGTTTTGATGGCTGGCAAGTCTTGAATTCTAGCGATCGATTTTCATCTAAAATCTCTCGACAATTCAACTTTATTGACTAAGCTCAGTACCTGTAACCTGGCGGCATATCGAGTCGATCGATCTCCCAAAAATTCAGCTTGACTCAGGGCAGATTTGAGTAATTGCCGTGCGGTGTCACGATCGTAACCAAATTCGACCGCTAGCTCGATCGCGTCTCGATCGGCGGTAGTGAGCTGGCGTAAATGCTGTTCGCCTAATTGATTCTGATAAATGCGGAAGCCTGCTAATCCAGCAACTAATAGTGCTGAAACTAACATCCCAATATTTTGAGTAGTCGCCAGATCGATTAAGCTGAGGCTCAAGCCTGCGATGAGTGCGATATATGTCGATCGATTACCAACGATCGTGCCATTCTCGATCCGGGCGAGTTCGTGCCAAAATAACAAATTTTGCAAGTCTACATCGATCGATCGCCATTGACGTAGAGCGACTTGAATTAGATATCGATCGCGCTTTATTCTGTAGATCGTCAATAGCTTGGCCTTGGGATCGGTAGCGCGCTCGATCGTTACGGTCGAGCGCAATCGATCGGGAATTAACGATTGCAATCTGATGATTTCCAGCATTCTTTATTCGCGCTCGTAAGATTTATTCTTTTGTTACTTCAGATACAAAACTAGTGAAATTAAATCCATACTAGCTGTAAATTAAAATAATATTTTATTTTATTTTAATATGTAGCTAAACTGACAAAATTGTCTGAATTACTGGCGTGTTTGAATTGAAGAGTAATTCTAATTATTTTTAAAGGAATGTATAGCCATACACAATAAGCAGCAATCAGCTAGTTAATAATTACCTACATACCAGAGAATCTTAGTAATTCAACTGGACTAGTTTTACACAACTTTGAATACTAACTTCATGACTTGCAAAGCATTAATTTGCTCTGTCACAGTGTCATATTATCAGTAGTCGATTTGGGCTAATGTAGTCGACCGTCAATTAATCAAGGACAATCTTAATGACTAGAGATGGCACCGCACTGGCAAAACTAGAAAAATCCAAAAGACATTATAACTCTTGGGTTGTTAATGAAACATTAGAAGATTATTCATTGCGTTATGCACCGCGATCGTTTCGGCGCTGGTCGGAATTTACCGTAGCAAATACTGCATTGGGTGGTATTTCTTATCTGGCAGATTTTGCGATCGGCGGTTCGATCGCGATTAGTTCGGGATTCGCCAATTCTTTCTGGGCGATTATGATTTCGGCAGTCATCATCTTTGTCACGGGATTGCCGATCTCTTACTATGCGGCTAGATATAACATCGATATGGACTTGCTCACTAGAGGAGCGGGTTTTGGCTATATCGGATCGACGCTAACTTCAGTGATTTATGCCTCCTTTTGCTTTATTTTCTTCGCACTCGAAGGCGCGATTATGGCACAAGCACTGGAGCTGTACTTTCACCTGCCACTGGCTTGGGGCTATTTCATTTGTACGATTGCCATTTTCCCGCTGGTGGTATTTGGGATGACCCTGCTGGCTACCCTTCAAGTCTGGACGCAACCATTATGGTTATTAGGCATGTTCGCTCCCTGGTTTGCGGTGTGGATGAAAGACCCCACTACTTGGTCTACTTGGTTTAACTTCGCCGGAAAATCGCCGAGTGGTGCTAACTTTAATCTATTGCTGTGTGCGACTGGTGCGGGTGTCGCGCTCTCGCTGATCGCCCAAATCGGAGAACAGGTGGATTACCTAAGATTTATGCCCGACTTGACCCCACAGAATAAAGGTAAATGGTGGTGGGCCGTAATTCTAGCTGGCCCAGGTTGGGTCATCTTGGGCGCATGGAAACAATGTGCTGGAGCCTTCTTTACTGCTATCGCGGTTAGGAATGGTGTCGATATCGCCAAAGCTAACGAACCGATTCAAATGTATATCGAGGGTTTTAAGGTCATCTTTAGCAACCCAGTTGTATATTTAGCGGTGGCGACATTCTTCGTGATTTTGTCTCAAGTCAAAATCAATGTTACCAACGCCTATTCAGGTTCCCTCTCCTGGTCGAATTTCTTCTCCCGCCTCACTCACGCTCACCCTGGGAGAGTAGTTTGGCTGGTATTTCACCTAATTATCGCCTTGGCGCTACAGGAGTTTGGTTTGTTCGATGTATTGTTATGGGTCTTAGGATTTTACTCCAACGTGGCGATCGCGTGGGTCGGTGCCCTAGTTGCTGACTTGGTAGTCAATAAACCGCTCGGACTCAGCCCATCCTACATCGAATTCAAACGGGCGCATTTATATAATTTCAATCCAGTCGGCTTCGGTTCGATGGTCATCGCTTCGGTAATTTCGGTAATTGCCTTCTTCGGTGTAATGGGGCCAGCCGCTCAAGCTTTCTCGACCTTTATCGCTCTGGGTGTAGCATTCATTCTCTCACCGATTATCGCGATCGCGACCAAAGGAAAGTATTACATCGCCAGAAAAGACGAACACTTTCACGAAAATCCTAATATCGTCGGTCTAACTGGCTGTTCGATTTGTGAGTATGAATACGAACGTGAAGACATGGCTTATTGTCCGGTCTATCAAGGCGCGATCTGTTCCCTCTGTTGTAGTCTGGACGCTCAATGCCACGATGCTTGTAAAGCAGTGCCAGCCTAGTATCCTCGCTTAATTCGCCTTCCCGGAGAGGTGCCCGATAGAGTTAGTCCCCGAAGGCGGACTTTGTATCACTAGCGGCGAGTTCAGTCGCTAGCAGTTTTTAACCGATAAGTATAGGGGCGGGGTGGGTTCCGGATTTAACCCACCCCTGTCCCTCCGCAGAGAATAAGAGAACACTTATCCCCTCAAACCCATGCCCAAAACCTTATTTCAAGTCGATCTGACCAAACCGATGGACAAGCAGGAATTGCCAGGACACAACCGCTGGCACCCAGAGATTCCGGCTGTTGTCTCCGTCAACCCTGGCGATATCTTTCGGATCGAATGTAAAGACTGGACGGACGGGCAAATAAAAAATAATGATAGCCCCGATGATATTCGGGATGTCGATCTGACTGTCGTTCACGTTTTGAGCGGCCCGATTTGGGTCAATGGTGCCGAACCCGGCGATATTTTAGTAGTAGATATCCTCGATATCGGCGCACTTCAAGGCGATGAATGGGGCTTTACTGGAATCTTTGATAAAAAGAATGGGGGCGGTTTCCTGACCGACCATTTCCCCAATCCCGCTAAAGCCATATGGGATCTAGAAGGGATTTATACCAAGTCTCGCCACATTCCTGGCGTTCGCTTTGCGGGTATCACCCACCCTGGCTTGATCGGTTGTGCGCCTTCCCACGAACTACTCGCGACTTGGAATAAACGCGAAAAAGAACTGATGGATACGCAACCCGACAGGCGTACCTATGGAGCTGGATTTGCTGGTGAAGTACCTGTGCTGGCTGCCTTGCCCAATCCTACCAATGCCATTTTAGGGACATTGTCTGGAGCTGATTTCGATCGAGTGGCCGCCGAAGCCGCGCGTACCGTACCGCCGCGCGAACATGGTGGCAACTGCGACATCAAAAATCTTTCCAAAGGCACCAAGATTTATTTCCCCGTCTATGTCGAAGGGGCGAAATTATCCATGGGCGATATTCACTTTTCCCAAGGTGACGGTGAAATCTCCTTCTGCGGCGCGATCGAAATGTCGGGCTACATCGACCTCCATGTCGAAATTATCAAAGGTGGGGTCGAGAAATATGCGATGATCAATCCCATTTTCAAGCCGGGGCCAGTCGAACCGCATTACTCGGAATACCTGATCTTTGAAGGTATTTCTGTCGATGAGATGGGTAAACAATACTTTATGGACGTGCATATCGCCTACCGTCGCGCCTGTCTCAACGCGATCGAATATCTCAAAAAATTTGGCTTCACTGGCGAACAAGCTTATCTCCTGCTAAGTTGCGCCCCAGTTGAAGGCCGGGTCAGCGGGATTGTTGATATTCCCAATGCTTGTTGTACGGTAGCAATTCCCACAGCAATTTTTGACAGGAATATTTTGCCTGTTTGAGGTTATTGCTTGGGTGGGGCGGGTTTTGCACTAGATTTATATTGCTGCGATCGACCCGCCTCAATAGTACCTGACAAACCCGCTGCCCGATCGCCGAATAGCTCACTAAGCACTAATAAATATGCCATTATATGAATTTCGCTGCTCTGAATGTGGCATCTTTGATGAATGGCGCAGCATCGCCGATCGCAGTAACCCCGTTCGCTGTCCGAGTTGCCAGCTTGCTGCCAACCGAATTCTATCTGTCCCTGGCATCCAATTAAATGGATCGATCCGGCTCAAAAAGAGTGAAAATCCCGAACCTCAGTTGGTCAAAAAAAGCGAAGTCGATCCCGATAAACGCACCAGACCGAGAAGTCACGGCGGTCGCCCGTGGATGATTAACCACTAATTATCCTTCCCCAGTGAGTGTTCTTCATTCGATAAGTTGGTGTGAACAGATCGATCGATCCGAAATTGACAATTTGCGGCTCCGCTGCGCGCTTGCTCCAATTCTCGGCTTTCGGCACTCAAAATTGTCAAGCGTTTCCACCACCAATAGTAAAACGGCGGTTTTTTCAGTGGTTGATGCGTGAGTTCTGAAAGGATTAAAGCTTTTTTCTGCGGCGATGGGATTAGAGTGTGTTCGGTAGCTACCGCTCGATCGAGCAGCCTTACCGCGCGCTGGGAAAGCTGGCGTTGGATGTAGCTAGTGTTTTGCTTGAGACAAACCGCACAAATATCGCCAACGATCGTGCCATCATCGCGACATAACAATGTCCGCAATCGATCGCGGCGACAGGCTCCTTCACAAACCTGACAACGGAATAATTTTCCCGAACCGGAGCTGAGATTGCGTTCTAATTGAATTTTCATGTGCCACTACCAAAGATCGAGCCAGATTGGATTGAGTAGATTTCGTCCCCTAATGGCTTCAGAATAACTGATAAATACGCTACCGTTTGAGGATTTTTGCAATTCTCAATATCAAATTTGTGCAGGCCGAAACCATTATCAAACCTAACACCAATGTCTCACCCTAAAGATCGATCTTCAATCGCCATCTTGCCATATTTAGATAGTGCCCAGCAGCAGTTACTTACTCCCACCATCACAATGTGGCAACAGGTCAAAGATTTTGTCAGAAACATTCCCGATCTGCTGGTGCCAAAAGTCGTCCAGGTCGAGATCCCATTAGACAAACAACTATCTGATGCGATCGCCCAATCCATCCACGATCCAGCCTTTCGGACTCAGTTATTGGCACATCCCAGACAAGCATTAAGCAGCCTGGGGATCGAGATACCGCGACCACAACAGGTAACAGTACTGGAAAGTACCTCCACCCAAACCTTTTTAATCTTACCAATGATGACCGATCTCGAGATCGAGCACTTACAAGCTGGGGTGAGTTCCCAGCGTTCGATGCGATCGGTGAGATCGAGCATTATCCTCAAAGCATGGCAAGATCCCGATTACAAAGCTCGCTTGTGTGCCGATCCCAAAGCAGTACTCATCGCTGAAGGCATTAAAATTCCCGAGCTGGCGACAGTTAAAGTCCTGGAAAATAACTTAGAAAATTTGTATCTAGTCATACCCACGATCCATTAGCTAGATCTAACCTGTCGCAAGCAGGGGAGCGTGTGTCACGCTCTCCTGCTTGCTAATAAATACCAGCCAAACTTAATTCAAAAAAATGTATGCGCGTGTATTCTAATCTCGATCGCTTGGGTACTCTAAACAAAGAAAGTAGTACCACATCCAAAGCTGCCCTATGTCGGAAACTATCATTGATGCTATCGATCGCTTAATGCCATTGATTATCCACTCTACTTGCATCCACTCCAATCTCTGGGACGCACCCCATCAACAATTGCCACTGCGCGACTATTCGCTGAGCTGGGTTATTGTCGATCGCAACGCGCGCGGACGAGTTTCCTACCAAGATGTCACACCAGAAATGGTCGAAGTCTGGGAAGATGAAGGGATCGACTGGCAGCAGCGAGCAGCAATCAATCTCAAAGTAGCATCGCAAGAATTATGGACGCATCAAAAGCTGCGTCAAGACGGTAGTGTTGTCTGGGCGATCATGATGCATAACGATGGCTTTGGCTCGTCGCGGGTGTTGCTTTCGCCCTATTTAGACAAATATTTCCCCGATGGCTACTATGTGGCGATCCCCGATCGCAGTATCGGCATTATCATTCCCAACAATCTCTCCATCAGCGAAATGCAAGAAACTCAAGATTTACTCGAATCTTGGTATGACAGTGCATCTGCACCAATGAGTCCGCATTTATTTGCTCCTGACGATCTAATTCCCGAACATTATCACTGGAATTAAATCGTAACTAATTATCATAATATTAATTGTCATAATATTTTCAATTTAATATTTAGTTCGATAAATTTATTTAGCGCGTTGAGGGTGTTTGTCTCGATGCGCTAGAATCGATCGAGACCATTTTTTTTCAAACAATCTAAGCTTAAGTAGCACAGCTTCGATCGCGAGCGAGTGGAGATTGCTAGTTAAATCGCGTTCGACAATTATTGGATTACTAGATTTGAGTTAAGCTATTTAGACTAAACTATCCAATTTCGATTGAATCATCTCTACCAGATCGGCAACTGTGATGCAAGCACAGTCAGTAAAATCAGCAAAGAAATGTAATTCAAAAGCTTCTGACAAATCGATGTAGATATTCGCAGCTTCTAAATAGTCGAGTAAGTCTTCCGATCCGGATATTCGTTTGCGATGAGTGGCGAGCAAATCGATAAAGTGATGAAATTGAAAATCGAGATCGATCGCGTCTGGGTCGATTTCTAAGTTCCTTGCAATAATTATTCTGACGATTTCAAAGATATTTTGGTGGCCGCGTTGCATTATCTAACTCAAACTAGGTGATAAAATTCTCGATTTTCGAGCAAGGTTAACTAGATAAAGCAATCGCCGCTCGATATTTGAATCGATTGAGTAAGACTTTAAATGCTCATTACTGTTATAGCCACCAACTACTGACATCGACATTGGTATAATAGCTCAACCTAGACGATCGATTGTCAAAGCCAAAGTATAGTAATTAGCTATTTGACTGATGCCTTGGGGACATTGACAAGATGAGATCGATCGCCGCATCAGTAAAGAATGTCAGTTACTAACGCTCGATCCAAATAGTTTGTTAATATCTTGAAGGATCGATTTATTCAATCCGAAAAACCAATTACGCCAAGAGTTGTATTTGACTGATGCCTTGGACGCAGTTACATAGTCAGCTTCATCAAATTCTGATCGATCGGCAGTTACTGCCTGTCGGCGCAAATATTTTGCTGGCAGTATCTGGCGGGCAAGATTCATTATGCTTGGGGCAATTACTCCGAGATTTACAATCGCGCTGGCAATGGCAGCTCAGTGTCGCGCACTGCGATCATGGGTGGACGCAGGATGTCGGTATTGCCGAGCGTGTCGCTCAAGTAGTCGGATTGTGGCAATTACCATTTGCTTGTGAAACGATCGCCAATCTTCCCGAAACCGAAGCCGCAGCGCGAGAGTGGCGTTATCAGTCGTTAATTCGGATGGCGCAAGCTACCAACAGCACTTATATTGTCACCGCCCATACCCAAACCGACAGAGCCGAAACTTTACTCTACAACCTGATTCGTGGTGCGGGTGCTGACGGTTTGAGCGCGCTCAATTGGCAGCGGCAATTGACGGATGAGATTAAATTAGTGCGCCCCTTATTAGAAGTGAATCGCTCGGCAACTGGGGCTTTTTGTCAAGAGTATCGATTGCCCGTGTGGGAAGATGCCTACAATCGCGATCGCAAGTACGCCCGCATCCGCCTTAGAACTGAAATTATTCCCCAATTAGCCACTGAATTTAATCCCCAAGTCGAAAGCCATTTAGCCCGCACGGCAGAGCTGTTACGGGCTGATGTGGAATATTTAGAATTATTAGCTACAGATCTTTACCTTCATGTAACAAACTCAGCTGGAACCAAACTCGATCGCTTTGCGCTCCAACTCTCACCCCTAGCCATCCAGCGCCGCGTCATTCGCCAATTTCTCACCCAAGCCTTAGACAAGATGCCAACATTCGGTCAGATTGAAGACACGATCGCGCTACTCCACGCCCCCAATCGCACTCGGACTTCCAGCTTCAGTCAAGGTTTAGCCGCTGAAGTATCGGGTCAGTGGATTGTGGTCAGGGAGTAGTAATAAGGGGTTAGCTGTTAGGAGTTAGGGAATAGGGGGCAGAAATTAGGCTCTAAATAACCCAAGTTGCTACCTATAGAACGCCTACAATTGTGTCTTGATTCGCTAAACCCTCGGGGAACCCGAGGAGCGCGAATCGCAAATCGTGGCTAATGTTGCAAAGTCCGTCTTCGCGGACTAATAAACTAGTCCGCGAAGGCAGGCTTTTGCCGCGAGCGGCAACAACCGGACTTTGCATTCCGAGGAGCGGTTTCTAACCGCTTAGGTTATAGGTAGCAACTTGGGTTAGGTAGTGGTGAATTTAATGTTGAAGATCGATCGAGGTTGAGTGTTGGCTGGAGAAAGCTAACACTCTGCTTGGATGTATCGGCAGCTAAAGGATTGGATGAATATTTGGCAACGGTTTGAAAGGCACCATTGGGATGATCGCCTGTGATAATCGACAGGATCTGCTGGTCTGTCGGATTACTGAGTGGGGCGAGGGTGGGGCTGGACATGCCCACCCTACGGGGTAGGATCCGTAGGGATCGACCCTCACAAGGCGCAGATTAAGTCAATTACATAAAAATAGACTATAATTAGGAGCGGTAGTACTAGTTAGCTTTTCGTCAAAACATGTTGTGCGATCGAGAAATAAACACAGTAGTGTCTTGCTTTGAGGTAGCAAATTATTTTATTTGGTTAGCAAGAGAAACAGGCTCTTTTGTTAGCAACCTCAAGCTGCAAAAATTAGTATATTACGCGCAAGCTTGGCATTTAGCGATTCATGGCGAGCCACTATTTGAGGAAGATTTTCAGGCGTGGGTACACGGACCAGCAATTCCTGAGTTATATCAGAAATATAAATCTTTTGGTTGGCGACCGATCTCTGTAGATGTCACGCCGCAACTTCCGCCCGCGACGATCGAATTTCTAGAAAAGGTCAGCGATGAATACTTTAGCTGCGATGGGTATGAATTAGAGCGGATGACTCATGCTGAAGCTCCTTGGAATTTAGCTAGATGTGGACTAGCTGCTGATGTAGCTTCTTGCGCGCAGATTGAGAAAACTTGGATGCAGGAGTATTACGGGGCGCGTGTCGAAGAAAATTAAGAAGACACAACTCCCCACACCTGGTAAGTAAGGAATCACACCAACACAACTAGCTCCAGTCGGGATTAGTTTTTCGTTTAAGTATTATCAGGACGGACATGAGTGGTTTCATTGTCGGGACAAAGGTAGTAGTTATTTGCTAACTTTGCTCGATCGATTGAAGTCTTTATCGGGGTTGTCGGTTCGAGAGTTATTAACTAATCGTAGTAGTGCTTTGCGCTGTCATCCGATCGATTGGAATGATACTAGCGAGTCGGGATTTGGCTTGCCCAATGAGGAACAGTTGGTTGATACTCCCTATCAGTTTTCACTATCAGCAAACGAACATGGTCGGGTGCATGGCTTTTTTATCGATGAGGTTTTTTATGTTGTTTGGTTAGATCCAGACCATTTGCTCTATCCTGGTAAGGGGTGATTGTAGTAGCGATCGCGTAATTTAATAGCCGCCATCTGCGCTCGATTGAATGCACCGATCGATATTGAGCATGATTTGAAATTGTCGATCGGCAATGTCATCAGATGCGATCGAGTCAAATAAACCCGATCGCATCAACAGCGATCGATTGTTTCAAATCGTCGATCGAGATAACAATCCAAAGTTGTTGCTCCGTCTCGATTTGAAGTGGTGGGCAATGCCCACCCTACTGGGACTATCTGATTTCTGCGCTGTCGATCGAAAAAGTAGAATCTCTTGGTGAGGCTCTATTAGATTTTAATTCGCTCGCCGATCTCGAATCCTGGCTAAATCAAAATTAACGCTCGATTAGACTCGAGCGAGTCTTCCAAATCACGATCGAGCGATTACAATCCCGCCGATTCGACAGAGCTGATGGTACGCGATCGCAATCAGCAAATAATTAAGCGATCGATCCAAAATTTCACGATCGATAATTTAGCGCAGTTGCTGAGTCAAAATTAACGTTCGCATAGCGTGCCAGAGGCGATCGAATTATCACTTTCGCTCGAGTTAAACATAATTGCCGCTCGAGTCAAGCGATCCCGATCGATCCAACAAATAGCGACCCAGTATGTCAGATCGATCGTAAAATTGATTCAAACCTTTGCTGTGCCTTAATTTGATGTGGTGGGCAATGCCCACCCTACGATTCTGCTCTCTGGGACTAGAAACCAACTAAACGATCGATCTCAATGGCACTGCTCGATCGAAAATGTAGAATCTCTCGGTGAGGCTCTATTCGATTTTAATTCGATCGCGGATCTCGAATCCTGGTTGAGTCAAAATTAACGATCGATCTGAAATATCGATCGAGTGTATTATGGCGATCGAACATAAATCGATCGCCAGTAGTTCGAGAAAATGCGATCGAGCCAATAAATAGCGATCGCATTTACCGAAATCGATCGCTCGTGGGCGTTGCTGGATTAGGATATGATCTAAGGCGATCGAGAGAAGTAACAAGAGCAAATATCTAAATGGAATGTCCTGAATGTAGATCGTCCAATATCAATAAAAATGGGCGAATAAAGGGAAAGCAGAACCATATTTGTAAAGACTGCGGACGGCAATTTATAGATTGTTATGAAGCACACAGAGGATATTCACCACAAATCAAGCAGAAATGTTTGTCAATGTATGTTAATGGGATGGGATTTCGAGCAATAGAAAGAGTAATGGGTGTGCATAATACAACTGTCATGGATTGGGTGAAGCAAGTAGGGGCAAATCTCCCAGATTACTATAATTCAGACCAAATACCAGAAGTTGGTGAGTTGGATGAGTTAGAGACGTTTGTTGGCTCAAAAAAAACAAGATCTGGCTCTGGACGGCAGTAAATCACTTTCAGATGGGTATTTTAGGATGGGTATTAGGCGACCACAGTGCTAAGACATTTAGACCGCTATGGGAGAATTTGGTAAGTACATGGAAATGTTATTTTTATGTGACGGATGGGTGGAGGGTCTATCCAATATTTATTCCAGATGGTGACCAAATCGTGAGTAAAACTTATATGACAAGAGTTGAGGGTGAAAACACTAGGCTCAGACATTACTTAGCTCGATTAAAAAGAAAAACATTATGTTATTCTAAGTGCGAACAAATGCTAAAGCATTCTATTAGATTGTTAATTCATTATCTTAAATTTGGTGAAGTACCAACTCCTAATTCAGTTAGTTCTGGCGATCGACGGCACAGATTACCTCTCGATCGCCAAATCATATCTTAATCCAGCAACGCCCCTTCTGGAAGATCTGCATTGTCATATTTGTTTTTAGGTGCTTGAAGGAGATCGGGGAAGACTAAATCGGCGATAATGCCAACGCCGACGCTTTTAGCAACATTAGTCAGTACCGTATTACTTAATCCACCTGGTGAAAATGTTCCTACTCGGCCAAATCCCAAAGCACTAGCTAGAACTAAAGCAGTTTTATCGACATTATCCTCAGTCGCCAAGGAAGAGAGCAATCCAAACCCCGTACCAACAAACTGTTTGGCACCACCAATAATGCCCCCTTCATTTTGCCCAGCAACGGCAACACCCGTCCAATACTCCAAGCCAGCTTGAGCATTACTGGTGACAGTATTACGGAAACTAATAGAGCCATTAACAATAGCCTGACCAGTATTATTTAGACCCTGCTGGAGAGTGCGGACACCATTATTCCAAGTCTGTTGGGCACCATTCCAAGCCTCCTCTAACGACCACATCCCAGTCGGATCGGTAGCCAACGTCGAACTATTACCAACATAGCGATACAGATTCGTATCCCCAGCCCCAAACCCCAACGGATCGACACTAATAAACCGTCCCACATTCGGGTCATAATACCGCGCTCGATAATAATCCAACCCACTCTCCAGATCCCGCTCCCGTCCCGTATACCCATATCGGAACTGCACACTCGGATTAGTCTCACTCAACACCCGTCCGAAACTATCGAACGTCCGTTTATCGACAACATTCCCCTGAGCATCCGTCAACAGATCGACACTCCCCAACCTGTCCGCCAACGCCCATACCATCCCAGAATAGTTGACAGTTGACAGTGGATAGTTGACAGCGAAACTATCCTGAGCCAGAACTTGGTCTACATTCAGCCCATATAAGTAGTGATACGTCTCATTCCCATCACCATCGGTGACAAACGCAATCTGATTTCTGTCGAGGTAATAATTCTCAGTCTTCGCTGTCAACTGTCCACTATCAACTGTCAACTGAATACGTTGGTCGTTCGCATCGTACTCATACTCCACCGTCTCCAGCACCGCACCGCCACTAGCGACAGTGACGATCGACATTAACCGATTCCGATCGTCCCAGGTATAGTTATCGACAATACCCGTCGCCATCTCCGTCCGTTTCGTCCGATTCCCCTCAGCATCGTACAAATAGTTATACGTGCCATCTGACAACAACCGATTATCGGCACCCGTCGTATACCCAGTATTAATCCGATTGCCATTGAGGTCGTAGGTATACGCCTCATTATTACTACCAGTAACGGTTTTCACTTGGTCGATGCGATCGTAACCAATGGTGCGAATTTGACCGTCTACAGTCTCGGTCTGTAATCTGTCGAGATTATCGATGATATAGCTACTTTTGTCGATAATTACGTTAGCACTATCTCGGTGTTCGATCCCCGTCAAACGTCCGTAGAAATCGTAAGCATTCGTGGTTTTAACCTTTAACAATCCATCGACATCCCGTTCGACTCTGGTATTTAACCCTGTAGCTGGATCGTATGTAAATTTGACATCTTTAGTGGCTAAACCTACTCCCGTCTGACTAATCTTCGTATTCAAATAACGCGGGTCGTTATACTCATAAATTGTCGTCGCTTGGGGCTGAGTCGCGTTACCGACCCATTCCTGCGCTCGGGTGAGATTGCCAATCTCGTCGTATTTATACTTGAAGCTGACAGTGGGATTTAGTGCCTGAATGCGATCGACTGTTTCGAGTAAGTCGGTATGGTCGTAAGTATAGACATACTTAATGTTGCCATCGTCAGCTGTTAAGCGATTGCCATTTTCATCGTAGGTGTAGGTAAATTGTTGACCATTATCCCAGAGTTCCCTTGTCACCCGACCGCCGAAGACGGCGCGCAAGCTTCGAGATGATCGTAACTGTAATTAATAATCCGTCCGTTACGATCGGTTGTTTGGGTGCGATTGCCAACGAGATCGTAGTTGTAGAAGCGAGTGCCGAAATTGGTCTGTTCGGTAGTTAATCTGCCAGGAGTATCGTAGCTGTAGGTGGTAATGTTGCCGACAGCATCTTTAATCGTTTTGGTGCGATCGTCGGCGGTGTAGGTATAGTAGGTATGACCACCTTTAGCATCGATAATTTGAGTTTGGCGGTTGCGTTCGTCGTAGTAGTGACGGGTGCTGCGTCCGAGGGAGTCGATTTCGGTGGTAAGGTTGCCTGCTGTATCGGTGATCTCATAGCTGGTGCCATTGTAAGGATCGAAGATCGTGGTCTGGTTGAGTGCGTCTTGGTAGCTGTAATGGGTATCTTGACTGAATGTATCTGTCGCGGTAATTACGCGGTCTACAGCGTCGGATCGAGTGGCTGATGTCTGCTGTTTGGTGGCATCGTAGGTGGCACTTTGGCGACCGAATCTGTCATACAGTATGTATGTTGCGTTACCCAAAGCATCGATCGTTTTGATGACTTTACCTGTGAGCAAACTAGTAGGAGCGGCGAGAATACCCAATGGGAGTTCGGCAAGTACCGTGTTAACTAACGTGTCGGTGTCGAAGTATCGAGTATCGGTTGTATCGTTATAAGGATCGATAATTCTGGTCTGACGGTTTAATTCATCGTAGATGTAGTTTGTTGCATAACCGCGTCCGTTGGTTTCGGTGATGAGATTGCCAACTTTGTCGTATTGATAATGTGTGGTGGTTGCGTCGGCGGTACCGAAGGCTTGAGTAACATCGGTTTGACGGTTGAGTTTGTCGTATGTCGATTTAGTAATCCGTCCGAGGGCATCGGTGACACTGATGGCATTGCCGACACCATCGAAGGTTGTTAATGTCGAGGCTTCGTCGGTACTGCCTGCCGCAGTAGTTATCTTAATCTGGCGATTTAGTTCGTCGTATTTGTAATTGGTGGTGCGAAGACCTGTATCGGTCGTGCGGTCTTCGCTGATGATATTGCTAACGTTATCGTAGGTAATATGGGAGATTTGTCCGAGGGAATCTTTGGTATTGGTGCGGCGATTTAATTTGTCATATTTATAGATAAACGTGTTGTTACTTGCATTGTGTTCGGTGACGATATTATTAAAATCATCATAGGTATTGCTAGTTACTCCACCCCGATAATCGGTAGCAGTAATGCGACGATTGAGGAGGTCATATGTGTAGGTATTAATGCGTCCGACGGCATCGGTAGATGAGACAAGATTGCCATACGCATCAGTTTCTAGTGTGCTAGTACCGAGGGAGTTAGTGATGGTAGTAACGTGAGTGCCGTTATTGGATGAAGAGTGAGTTGTTTCTCCATACATGTTAGTGCTATCGATTACCCGTCCGATGGCATCGTAGGTTTTTTGACTGATGACTTTACCGAGTGCATCGGTGACTTTGTGCTGACGATTTACTGCGTCGTAGCTGTAGGTGGTGGGAGGGTTATCGTTGGCATCGGTCATGGTGATGAGGTTGCCAACACCATCGTAGGTGTATTTAGTTATCGCGACATCATCACTATTAATTCCGGTACCATTAATTCCAGTACCCTGAGCATTATTAATCGTTTTAGTCTTACGATTTAGTTCGTCATATTCATATTTAGTAACTCGACCTTCTGGCTCGTTAACGGTTAAGAGATTACTATTTTTATCGTAAGTATAGTTAGTAATTAAACCGGTGCCACTGACATTTATCTTCGATTCGATCCGACGATTTAAAGCGTCATATGTGAACAGAGTAGTTGGAGTAATAAGGCCATTGGGAGTGCTTGTCGAAATTACATTCCCGACTCGATCGTTCGTCATTAAGGTATTATGACCGAGTGCATCGATGACTTTATTCATCCGACCGAGTGCGTCGTACTCATATTGTGTTTGCTGTTGCTCGACGACACCGAGACTATTTTTACCTGTAATGGTTAAGGACGCGATTGACTGGTAAAATAGTAATAAGTATGTATCTATGTTTATGCGCCGCGATACGATTTTCTATCAGTTATTTCAGCAGTCGCCAACTTTGTTATTTGAGTTGCTACCACAACCGCCAGAAAATGCCGCTCGATATACTTTTGAAGCGGTGGAGGTCAAGGAAACAGGTTTTCGGATGGATGGGGTATTTCTCCCACCAGACGCTTCGGGAATTGTCTATTTTGGTGAGGCGCAGTTTCAGAAAGATGAGATGCTCTACGAACGGATGGTGAGCGAGATTGGCATCTATGTCTACCGCAATCGCGAACGAATTTCTGATTGGCAAGCGGTAGCGATCTATCCCAGCAGAAGTATCGAGCAATCTAATCCTAGTACGGTGCGAGAGTTGTTAGCTAGCGGGCGCATCGTGCGCGTATATTTAGATGAGTTGGGTCAGATCGATCGATTGCCGATTGGTGTGGGTTTGATGGTGTTGACGACGTTGGAAGGGGATGCGGCAAAAACTGAAGCTAGAGCGGCGATCGATCGTTCTGGTGGCGATCGGGATATAATTGAAATGATTGCCAAAATCGTGGTTTATAAGTTTAATTCATTGAGTCGAGATGAGGTGGATGTGATGCTGGGGATTGAGTTGCAACAGACGCGAGTTTATCAGGAAGCTAAGGCTGAGGGTAAGGCTGAGGAACGAGAAATTGGATTACAGCGGGAAAGATCGTTAATACTCAGGCAGCTTAATCGCAAGTTAGGGAATCTCTCGCCACAACTTCAAATGCTGATTTCTGCGCTGTCGATCGAAAAAGTAGAATCTCTCGGTGAGGCTCTATTCGATTTTAATTCGATCGCGGATCTCGAATCCTGGTTGAGTCAAAATTAACGATCGAGTCTAATCGAGCGAGTCTTCCAAATCACGATCGAGCGATTACAATCCCGCCGATTCGACAGAGCTGATGCTACGCGATCGCAATCAGCAAATAATTAAGCGATCGATCCAAAATTTCACGATCGATAATTTAGCGCAGTTGCTGAGTCAAAATTAACGTTCGCATAGCGTGCCAGAGGCGATCGAATTATCACTTTCGCTCGAGTTAAACATAATTGCCGCTCGAGTCAAGCGATCCCGATCGATCCAACAAATAGCGACCCAGTATGTCAGATCGATCGTAAAATTGATTCAAACCTTTGCTGTGCCTTAATTTGATGTGGTGGGCAATGCCCACCCTACGATTCTTTGCGAACGCGGATTAAACGATTGGCTCGGAAGACGATTTGTTTTTCTAAGTCAGTTGTGATGCACGATGTGGTGATTGGACTGTTTATAAATCGAGTTGCTTTTGGTTTAGCTATTCATTGAATAACACATCTGGAACACTACCGAGTAATGTCATAGATTCGATCGAGTCCAATATAACGATCGAATTATACCAATGTACCGAGTAGTTGAGTTTTAACGATCGATCAAAATTGGCGCGCTCAATTTTCAACATCACCCGCTCGATACTCATACAACAAATGCGATCGAGTCAGTAAATAAAGATCGAATTGACAGCGATCTCAGGTGTCAATTCGATCGAGAGAACATGCCAAAGTTGTTGCTCCGCACAAGCTTGTCTGTGGGCATCTGCCCACCCTACTTCTCTGCGCCTCAATTTTAGGTGGTGGTCAATGCCCACCCTACAATTCTACTGATTAAGAATTTTTTCCATGTATGCAATTTTCTCATTACCATCAAAATCAACGGCATATTTACCCGTTTGTAACCATTCTTTTAATAGAGCGCATACTCTTTCTTTGGAAATAAATTCATCTGTGTTTTCATCTTGACAGAAAGGTATATATAAAATCACTGAACTGCCAGAGTTGTTTTTAATATTTTTCGAGTAATTTTCTTTCCATTCATTTGTATATTTAGACAAATGAGATAGAAACCATTTATTTTTGGACATACCTATATATAGATTTAGTTTACTCTGATTATATATCATGATTGATGCACCAGTCTCCATACAATCTTCTGATACTTCTTTGCCTTTTCTTAAAATTTCCCATGCTGACTCTATTTGATAAAGACAGTTTATCGTTGAATCAAAGTCACTGAACTCGACGCAATTTACGCTATAGTTCAGGTCTTTATTGTAACCAACATCATCTTTAACTCTAAAACATACCTCTTTTTTAAAATTAGGTAGATATAGATTGCAGTTGCAAAAAACCTCTAGTCTTGAATAGAATTGAATGTTGTTTTCCTGACGCTTCATTTTTTTATTCCTTCATAAGTTCTTGTATTGCCTTGAGAATCTGTTACATTTAATTTTTGTTCTGGAGCTAGTATATGCTTTAGTCCTCTATCACAATAATCACAGACAGGGAAGTTATTGATGCTCATATTAGCTTCTTTAACTTTTGGATTGTTTCTTAAATGAGCGGCTCCAAGACCCTCTGCATGTTTGAGGGAGTTTCTAACATCATTGAGAATTTCATTGTCGGTTATACCTTGTGCTTTGAGTTCCTTAATTATATTATCCTGTATTTTCTCCATTCGAGCACCTTCTTTAGGATTATAGTAATTACCTTTTTTATCTTTGTAGGCTAGCGTACTTCCAACACGAAATCTATCTTTTATATCATTTAAGATATAAGATAATATGCCACGTGTAGGGCCATTTAACATATTATGCCCATCAGAAGTTTTGCCAATAACCCTACTTGGAAGACTTTCACCATTTACAACTATTTTATTGGGATTAGACCATCCTGGATCTTCTCCATAAAGATTACCAGTGCTATCTCCAGTATCCTGCGATGGCTCACCATCTTGGTTACTCATAGCGAAGAAATGCTGAAATAGCTCGCCAGCTTTAGAACCAATAGCCCCACCAAGCAAAGAACCACCCACAGCCGCACTAGTGGAACTAGCAGCAGTACCAGTAGTAGTTGCAACAGCAGCACCACCAAGAGGGGGAAGTTTGCCACCACCAGGTAAACCAAAAACCGCCGAGACGATCCCAAAAACGCCTAAAGTCTGTAAAACCTTTTTCTCCTTGGGATTCTTCTCATCACTTAACTTTTGGGCATCATTCAAAGTTAGGATCGAACTTGTGAGACCAAACGCGCCAACGAAAGTTGCCCCAATCGGACCTGTTGCTGCCGCAGCAACAGCCAAAGGTGTCAACACAGCACCAGTTATCGCACTGACAGCAGCCTCTACCTTGTTGTATTCATATTTAGGATTATCAGCTTTACGTGCTGATTGAACCACTGAATCCGTTGCTAGACCAATTAGTGCTCCAGCAAGAGCGAGACCGCCCCAAACAAACCATGCAAACTCCCCACTCGGATCGGTAGCCAACGTCGAACTATTACCCACATAGCGATAGAGATTAGTATCCCCAGCCCCAAACCCCAGCGGATCGACACTAATAAACCGTCCCACCTGCGGGTCGTAATATCGCGCTCGATAATAACTCAACCCACTCTCAAGATCCCGCTCCCGTCCCGTATACCCATACCGGAAACTCACGCTGGGATTAGTCTCACTCAACACCCGTCCGAAACTATCGAACGTCCGCTTATCGACAACCACCCCATTAGCATCCGTCAACAGATCGATACTCCCCAACCTGTCCGCCAGACTCCACACCATCCCCGCCGGACTATCCTGCGCCAAAACCTGGTCGATGTTCAGCCCATACAAATAGTGGAACGTCTCACTCCCACCACCATCAGTCACAAACGCAATCTGGTCGCGATCGATAAAGTAATTCTCCACCACCCCACCAGTAGGTAACGCCGATGTAATCCTCTTACGAACCCTCTGGTCGTCCACATCGTACTCATACTCCACCGTCTCCAGCACCGCACCGCCACTAGCTACAGTGACGATCGATACTAATCGATTCCGATAATCCCAGGTATAGTTATCGACAATACCCGTCGCCATCTCCGTCCGTTTCGTCCGATTCCCCTCAGCATCGTACAAATAGTTATACGTGCCATCCGAGCGCAAGCGATTATCGGGATCGATCGTATAACCAGCATTAATCCGGTTGCCATTGAGGTCGTAGGTATACGCCTCACTATTACTACCAGTAACGGTTTTCACTTGGTCGATGCTATCGTAACCAATGGTGCGAATTTGACCGTCTACAGTCTCGGTTTTTAAGCGATCGAGATCGTCGATGATATAGCTACTAGTGCCGATCGTTACGTTAGCACCATTAGTCTGAGTAATCCCCGTCAAGCGTCCGAAACCATCGTAAGCATTAGTAGTTTTGACCTTCAATAACCCCTCGACATACCGTTCGATTGTGGTATTGACACCAGTAGTCGGCTCGTAGGTAAACTTGACATCTTTATTGACTAAACCAACCCCAGTTTGAATTATCTCGGTATTGAGATAACGCGGGTCGTCGTACTTGTAAATCGTCGTCGCTTGGGGCGCGTTAGCAATCAGTTCGTCAACTTGGGTGAGATTGCCGACATCATCATATTTATACTTAAAGCTGACAGTGGGATTTAGCGTCTGAATCCGATCGACTGTTTCGAGTAAGTCAGTCTGGTCGTAAGTATAGACATACTTAATGTTGCCATCGTCGGCAGTTAAGCGATTGCCATTCTCATCGTAGGTGTAGGTAAATTGTTTGTTACCATCGACCCAGGTTTCGGTGTTAACGCGATCGAGTTTGTCGTAGGTGTAATTGGTAACGTTGCCGATGCGATCTGTGACTGAGGTGCGATTATTGACGGGATCGTATGTGTAAATGCGAGTGCCGAAACTGGTCTTGTCTTTGAGTAGTCTGCCGAGGGTGTCGTAGGTGTAAGTGGTAATGTTGCCGACAGCATCGGTTATCGTTTTGGTGCGATCGTCGGCGGTGTAGGTGTACAGGGTATAGCCACCTTTAGCATCGATAATTTGCCGTTGGCGGTTGCGTGCGTCGTAGGCGTAACGGGTGCTGCGTCCGAGGGGGTCGATTTCTTCGATGAGATTGCCGAGGGCATCGGTTAGCTCATAGCTGATGCCGTTGTGTGGATCTTCGATCTTAGTCCGGTTGAGTGCGTCTTGGTAGCTGTACTTGGTGGTTTTTCCGAATGTATCTGTCTCGGCAGTTACGCGGTCTACAGCATCGTATTTGCTGGCTGAGGTGCGATGTTTGGTGGCATCGTAGGTGGCAGTTTGACGACCGAATCTGTCGTAAAGGACGTATGTGGCATGACCCAGCGCGTCGGTGGTTTTAACGATCTTACCAGTGAGGAAACTGGTGGGAGCGGCAAGAATGCCTAATGCAAGTTCGCCGATGACCCCGCTCACTAGTGTGTCGGTGTCGAAGTATTCAGTTTGGGTGTGATTATCGTAGTTATCGTAAGTAATACTAGAGATTTGTCCGATACTGTCTTTAGTATTAGTACGGCGATTTAACTTGTCATATTTATAGACAAATTCGTTATAGACAGATTCGTTATTACTTGGATTTCTTGCATCGTAGGTATCGTTCAGTTGACAATTAACAGTTGAGAGCGGTCGCTATTAGTGCTAAAGTACTCTTACAGTCATCTTCTCAAGTTAAATGGCTCAATACAAGCACGACAGATTTTTTAAGTTCTACGTTCAAGCTCTATATAAGACCAAGGGTGAAACACGCAAAAATATCAAAGTGATGAACGATGAAGAGTTAGAAATTGATTGTATGTTTTTAGCTCAATCCGATAAATTGGGCTGGCAACAGGAGGATTTAGGACTCTTCGATCGCTTAATGAAAAAGCATCCAACGATAATAGTAGAGCATTATAGCGGCTATCTCAATCAGAAAAATCTCAATATTTCGATCGTTAGAAAAAATCTCTACTGGGAACCGAAGGAAGTAGAATTAATCGAAGCTGCTCGTGTCGAGTTACACCTGAAAAAATCCGAGCAGTTACCACCGGAGGCAAGAGAACAAATTGAAATCCAGAATCCATTTACTTGGGTGCTGGCGGTAAATTGTGGTAATAAGTTATTGAATCTATGTGAAGGCGAAGCCTTTAACTGAATATGGTGAGGGAGTGTATGAGCTGTCGAAGTTCCTACGGATGGGGATTGTGGTAATCGATCGATTGCCAGAACATCCTGATACCTTATGGTTGAAGATGCTGGGTGATAAGGATTCGGCGCGACGGGCGTTTGGGGCGATCGAACAGTTATCGCCAACTAGACGGGAGAAAAATGATATAATCAGAACGAGTCTGAAGTATTGTGTCTACTTGCGGGGATTGCCAACTGAAAGTTTGACAGAAGAGGAGCAAGAGTTTATGAGAACGATGGAACAGGTCGATGCTTGGTTTGAGGCTGAGATTGCTGAAGCTGAGCAAAAAGCTGCACAGAAAGCTGCACAGAAAGCCAAGCAGGAAAATCAACAAGATATCGCCCTAAAAATGTTGCAGGAAAATATTCCTCTGGATGTAATTGCCAGAATCACTGAGTTAACGATCGAGCAAATACATACTCTTCGTTCGCAACTAGAAACCAACTAAACGATCGAGTCCCAAGCATACTCGATCGAAAATGTAGAATCTCTCGGTGAGGCTCTATTCGATTTTAATTCGATCGCGGATCTCGAATCTTGGTTGAGTCAAAATTAACGATCGATCTGAAATATCGATCGATTGTAATATGGCGATCGAACATAAATCGATCGACAGTAGTTCGACACAATACTATCGAACCAACCGATCGCAATTCAGTGTCCAAATTCGATCGAGCCAATAATAGGGATCGCGTTTACCGAAATCGATCAATTGTGAAATGAATTCAAATCCATGCTCTGTCTTGATTTGAAGCCGTGGGCATTGCCCACCCTACTACGCCTAGCCAATAAATAACGATCTATTCTCTATATTACCAGATCGATAATTATGTCATAAATGCGATCGAATCA